>NZ_JARXUZ010000001.1:0-1200000 GCF_029893365.1 Cryobacterium sp. CG_9.6
CCGGCGACTGGAAACCCGACTGCCTCGCCACCTGGCTGCAGGACATCGATGGTGACGGAATCCTCACTTGGAGCACGGACACCCTACCCACCGGCAGTTACGAAGCCAAGGTCGCACACAACCTGAGCTGGACAGAGAATTACGGCGCTGACGGTGTGCCGAACGGAGCGAACATCGGTTTCAGCGCCACGGAAGGTAAGCAGACCATATTGAGCTACAACCTGGCCAGTCATCTGCTCACCGTCGTTTCAGCAGACCCACCGCTCGGCGGCACCGGTCAGGAGCGCGCTCACTGGTTGAGCGAAACGACGCTAGCCTGGCCGCGCGAGCTGCTGCCGGTGAACGCCGATCCAGCCGATCTCGTCTACGCACTCCATACCTCGTCCGACGCGACGCTGACCCTCACCGACGGCGCCGTGACCGGCGGTGACACCGTGACACTCGCCTACGACAGCGCGGGGCTCACCGACGCGCAAAAAGAGGCGTTCCCTGCGCTCGCGAACTTCGTGGTTCTGCGCCCGGTCGGCACGGACCGGGCAGAGGTTGAGCGGCTGCTCACCACGCAGCTACAGGTCAGCCAGGCCGGCGCCGACGGGACGCTGAGCGCGCTCACCGGGGTGCAACTGCCCGGCGTGCTCGATGACCTCTACGCGGATGCCGCCGCCGCTCGTCCGCTTGGCGTCACCTGGTTGAAGAAGCGGCCAACCGTCGCCGTCTGGGCCCCGACAGCGCAACAGGTCGACCTCCTGGCCTGGACCGCCGGCGACGCGGCCGAACCCGAGCGGGTCCCCCTGAAACGTCAGGCGGACGGGACATGGACGGCGACAGGTGTCAAGGACTGGGCGAACGCCTCCTTCGTCTTCGAGGTCACGGTATTCGCGCCGACCACCGGGAAGATCGAGGTGAATCAGATCACGGATCCATACTCTGTGGCCCTCACCACAAACTCGACCCGTTCAGTGTTCGTCGATCTGGCAAGCAAGGAGTTCCGGCCGAAGAAATGGGAACGAACCGATGCTCCCACGATCGACAATCCCGTCGACCGGTCAATTTACGAACTGCACGTACGCGATTTCTCCATCTCCGACGAGACCGTGGCGGAGCCGCTCCGCGGAACCTATGGCGCGTTTGATGTGGACAGCGCCGGTACCCGACACCTCGCCCAGCTCGCAGCTGCTGGCCTCAACACCGTGCACCTCCTGCCGACCTTTGACATCGCCACCATCGAAGAAGACCGCAGCACGCAGGCCGTTCCGGCCTGCGATCTGCAGTCCTTCGGACCGGCGTCGACCGAGCAACAGGCCTGCGTGCAGGCGACAGCCGATGCCGACGGTTTCAACTGGGGGTATGACCCGCTGCATTTTCAGGCGCCCGAGGGCTCGTATGCGGTGAATCCGCGTGGCGGGGCCAGAGTAGCCGAGTTCCGCAGCATGGTTGGTGCCCTGCACGGCGACGGCCTTCAGGTCGTCCTCGATGAGGTCTACAACCACACTGCGGCGAGCGGCCAGGCGTCCAAGTCGGTACTCGACAAGGTCGTGCCCGGGTACTACCACCGGCTCAACTCGCTCGGCGCCGTCGAGACCTCCACCTGTTGCCAGAACGTGGCCACCGAACATCGGATGGCCGATCGACTGATGGTCGACTCGGTCGTGCTCTGGGCAAAGGAGTATCGTGTCGACGGTTTCCGGTTCGATTTGATGGGCCACCACTCGAAGGAGAACCTCCTGAACGTGCGTCAGGCCCTCGACATGCTCACCACACGGAAAGATGGCATCGACGGGAAAGCAATATACCTGTACGGAGAAGGCTGGAACTTCGGCGAAGTGGCGAACAACGCCCTGTTTGAGCAGGCGAGCCAAGGCCAGCTCGGCGGAACGGGTATCGGCACGTTCAACGACCGGTTGCGCGACGCCGTTCATGGCGGCAGCCCCGTCGATGGCGGCACCGTGCAGCAGCAGGGCTTCGGCACCGGACTCGGCACCGATCCCAACGGGGCGCCCATCAACGGCACGCCCGAGCAGGCGCTGACCCAACTGGGACAGGCAAGCGACCTCGTGCGGCTCGGTCTGGCCGCGAACCTGCGCGCCTACAGTTTCGTCACCTCTGACGGCACGGTGAAACGCGGTGATCAGCTCGACTACAACGGTTCCCCGGCCGGCTATGCCGACCAGCCCGACGAGGTGATCAACTACGTCGATGCCCATGACAACGAGACGCTGTTCGATCTGCTCGCGCTCAAGATGCCAGCCGACTCCGCGATGACCGATCGGGTGCGCATGAACACCCTGTCACTGGCAACCGCGACCCTCTCGCAGGCACCGTCACTCTGGCACGCCGGCACCGACCTGCTGCGGTCCAAGTCCCTCGATCGGGACAGCTACAACTCGGGCGACTGGTTCAACCGCATCGATTGGGCCGGGCAGACAAATAACTTCGGGGTAGGTCTTCCGTCTGCAGCGGCAAATGAGGAGAAGTGGGACATCCAGCGGCCGCTGCTGGAGAACCCCGCGCTCGTGCCGACCCCGGCCGACATCGCGGCCGCGTCAGATCAGGCGCAGGATCTGCTCCGGCTCAAGCAGTCGACCGAGCTCTTCCGACTCGGCGACGCGAAACTGATCACACAGAAGCTGTCATTCCCAGCTAGTGGGCCCACCGCGGTTCCCGGAGTCATTGTGATGCGCATCGACGACACCGTGGGCGCCGACGTTGACCGCACGCTCGATGGACTCCTGACAGTGTTCAACGCGAGTCCAGAGCCCCAGACTATTCGGCTGGCGGACCTGGCTGGCATGGAGTACACACTCAGCCCCACTCAGGCGACCGGAACGGATGCTGTGGTCAAGACCACGACCTGGGACCGCATCACCGGCACGGTCACCGTGCCCGCCCGTACCGTGGTCGTTTTGGTCGACAACCAGCAGAAACGGGGAAAGTAGCGATCTCGACCCCACTCGCCCCGCCGCTACGCCAGGGCGTGGCGGGCGATGGCGTCGTAGCGCACGGCGAGGTCTTCGGGCGTGAGCGCCCCGTCGAGCCGATACCACTGCGCGACGCCCGTACACATCGTGACGATGGCGAGGCTGGCCTCGTGCGGATACTGGGTGCCGAAAACGCCCTCCGCCACTCCGGCGTCGATGATCTCATCCACCATGCGCTGCTGCCGATCTCGCGCGGCAATGTGTGCGGTGCGCGCATCCCCCTCCAGGCTGCGAATCTCACTCGCAGCGATGAACGCAAGGTCGCTGCGGTGCGCGTGGAACAGCACCAGACACTCAATCAACAGTCGAAACCGGTCCTCAACGGCTGGGCCGGCTTCGGCCAGAGCGCTCTCGCACCGCTCCAGCAGGTCCTGCATGGCAAATCGCGCGATCGACACGAGCAGAGCGTGTTTCGACGGGTAGTGGTGGTAGAGGCCGGGCACCGATAGCCCCACCCGGGCAGCCACGGCGCGAATTTTCGTGCCGTGATAACCGTGCTCGACGAAGCAATCCGCCGCCGTCTGCAGCATGGGCGGAAGGGTTTCTTCCGCATAGTTCCGCCAGGCGCGCGCCGGGCCGGCCCCGTCGGTCGAGACGGTCATCTTTGTCACAGGGACTCGCTTTCTCGAGAAAACCGATTGTGGATAAATTCTTGACACACAACATCCGTTCCCCAAGACTAAGGCTACCGAGCGATCGCTCGGTAGTGACTTCTCCACGGATGGGCTGGCCGCCTACAAATACCCGAGATCAATTCACATCATCGACGACCTGCCCAAAACCCACACCGGAAAGATTCGCCGCGCGGCGCTGCGCGGCAGAGGACACTCATGACAGACCAGAATTGCCGCCGCTTGGAGGGCAGAACCGCCCTCGTCACCGGTGCGAGCCGCGGAATCGGGCTGGCCATTGCACACCGACTCGTGTCGGAGGGGGCCCGCGTCTGCATCACGGCGCGGAGCCTCGAGCCGCTCGAGGCGGCACTCGCCTCGTTTCCACCAGAAAGCGTGATCGCGGTGGCCGGTAAGTCCCACGACCCCGAGCACCGGGCGCAGGTGCTCGATACCGTGGCGCGGCACTTCGGCCAGCTCGACATTCTGGTGAACAACGTGGGCATCAATCCCGTCTACGGCCCTCTGCTCGACCTTGATCTGGATGCCGCCCGCAAAATCACCGAGGTGAATCTGTTCGGTACGCTCGCCTGGATTCAGGATGCCGTGCATCACCCCGTTCTCGATTTCTCGGGCCGTGGCGGCTCCGTGATCAACATGTCATCCGTCACGGGCGAGACCGCTTCGCCCGGCATCGGCTTCTATGGCGTGACGAAAGCCGCCATCGCACACCTCACCCGAACACTCGCCGCCGAAATGGGACCGAGCGTCCGCGTGAACGCGGTGGCGCCCGCCATCGTGAAAACACAGTTCGCAAAGGCCCTGTACGAGGGCAAGGAGGCCGAGGTTGCCGCGCAATACCCGCTTGGTCGTCTCGGCGAGCCCGGAGACGTGGCCGCAGCGGTGGCCTTCCTCGCCTCCGACGATGCCGCCTGGATCTCCGGCCAAGTGCTCAACCTCGACGGCGGCCTGCTCGCCGCCGGCGGCGTCGCCTAAACCTCAGTCATCGCTCGAAAGGACTCACCCTCATGACTACGTCCCCCGTGAACCTCTCCCCCGAGCACCGTGAAGCGCTGCGGCTGCGCACCCGGGAGTTCATCCGCACGACCGTCATCCCCGCCGAGCCCCACCCGGGTGACACGCTCACGGCGGCCACGCGCATCCGCTTGCAGACGGCCGCCAAGGAGGCCGGCATTTTCGCTCCCCACGTGTCGACACAGTACGGCGGCCAGGGCCTGCCCATTGAGCACTGGTCGGTGGTTTTTCAGGAGGCTGGCTACTCCCCGATCGGCCCCAGCGTGCTCAACTGCATGGCCCCCGACGAAGGAAACATGCACATGCTCGCCCTCATCGGCACCGACGAGCAGAAGGAGCGCTACCTCGTTCCGCTCGCACTCGGCGACACGCGATCCTGCTTCGGCATGACCGAACCGCACCCGGGAGCAGGCTCCGACCCGGCCGCCCTGCGCACGACCGCCACCAAGGTCGACGGCGGCTGGTCCATCACCGGCCACAAACGGTTCACGAGCGGCGCGCTGCTCGCCGATTTCTGCATCGTGATGACCCGCACCGAGGCCACCGGCGAGGCTCCGGCCGGCGCCACCATGCTTCTTGTCGACATGTCGAATCCCGGCGTGCGCCTCGGAACGCTTATTCACACCATGGACCGGGCCATCGACGGGGGGCACCCGCACGTGCACTTCGACGAGGCCATCGTGCCGGATTCGGCGGTGCTCGGAGAGGTCGGCAAGGGCTTCACCTACGCCCAGGTGCGTCTGGGACCCGCCCGACTCACGCACTGCATGCGCTGGCTCGGCCTCGCCCGCCGGTCCCTCGACATCGCGCTCGACCGCATCGAACGCCGCGAAATCTTCGGGTCACCCATGAAAGACCTCGGCCTCGCCCAGGAACTCATCGCCCAGTGCGTGATCGACATCGAAACCTCCGACGCCATCATTACCAAGGCTGCCCAGCTTCTGGCCACGGATGCGAAGGCCGGTTCGGCCCTGTCGTCGGTCGCCAAGGTCTACGTCTCTGAAGCCGTCAACCGCGTGATCGACCGGTGCGTGCAGCTCTGCGGAGGCGACGGCGTCTCCGATGCGCTGCCCCTCGCCTCCTACCTCAACGAGGTACGCGCGTTCCGTATCTACGACGGCTCCAACGAGACTCACAAGTGGGCAATCTCCCGCCGAGCATCCGCCCGACGCGCTGCGGCCGTGGCCGCTGGAGAGCCCTACCTCGCCGACGTGGGAGATGAGTTCTGATGCTGACCGATGCAGACGGCTTCGAGGTTGTGCGAAGCAGAGCGGATGCCGCGGGCCTCGCCTCCCCTCCCCTGCTGGTTCTTGACGCCGTCGAGGAATTCTTGGACGAGCAGAAACTCGGTGCGGGTCCGCTCCGCTTTGCACGAATCGGGGATGGGCAGTCGAATGTCACGTACCGCATCGAGCGAGGGGAGGATGTGTTCGTGTTGCGCCGCGGGCCGCGGCCCCCGCTACCCAAATCAACCCACGACATGGTTCGAGAAGCGCGCATTCAACAGCTCGTATCGGCGGAAGGCGTACCCGTGCCGGAGATCCTCGCGGTGTGCACCGACGAGTCCGTGCTCGGGGTTCCCTTCTATGTCATGAACTTCCTCAGCGGAATCACGGTCGCCGACGAGGTACCCACTCTGCTGAGCTCACCGGAACAGCGCGCGAGCACGAGCGCGGCCGTCGTGGATACCCTCGTGCAGTTGCACCGGGTACCCGTGGCCGAAGGCGGCCTCGCCACCTTCGGCCGACCCGACGGGTACCTGCGCCGCCAGGTGGAACGCTTCGGCGGCCTGTGGAGCGTGAACACCACGAGGGACCTTCCCGATGTGGCCCGGATCGGGCGCTGGCTCGGCGCCAACATTCCGCTGAGCCAGACCGCCAGCGTGATCCACGGCGACTACCGCACCGGCAACCTTCTGTTTGCTGCAGACGCGCCCGCACGGGTGCTCGCCGTTCTCGATTGGGAAATGGCCACGGTGGGTGACCCGTTGGCTGACCTTGGTTACCTCACCGCCACCTATTCCGAACCGGGCAGCACGCCGACGCCGCTCGAACGCACCCGGGTCACCCGGCAACCGGGCTACTGGAGCCGCGACGAGCTCGTGGCCCGCTACCAGGAGCAGATGCCGCTCGATCTCAGCGCCCTCAACTGGTATCAGACCCTGGCCCTCTGGAAGGCATCCATCTTCTGCGAGGCGATTTACACGCGCTGGCTGAACGGTGAACGTCCGGATGACACCTCATTCGGCCCGTCTCTCGCCGAGGGAATCCCGCGGCTTCTCGACGGCGCCCGGCAATTCGCCGGCCAGGCGAGCGGCATCGACTTCTAGCCGGGCCGACGGTTCAGCTCGCCAGCGCGAACTCGACCCAGAGCGGGTAGTGATCGGAGATGCGCCACGACAGCGTCTCGCGTTCCAACCCGGGGTAGACGTGCAGCGGAAAGTTGAACGACCCCCCGCGGCCGGTGTACGTCATGCCGCGCAACAGCGACTGCACCGGGTTGGTGTTGGTGGTGAACCAGGCGATCTGGTCGTAGAAGTGCGGCGCAGTTTCATCGTCAAAGATGGTGCGGGGAAGCTTATTGAGCTCGGGCGGAGGAAAGAGGCCCGTCTCGATGAACGCGTCGTACAGCGGGTTGCCGTACCGGTCAATGTTGAAATCGCCGAGCACCAGCAGGTTCGTGTTCCAGTCGTTCTTGCGGTCGGCCCAGGCGCGCATCCACTCGGCAAAAGCCCGAATTTCGGGGATGCGCTCGCTCGCACTGGCCCACACGATGTGCACGGTGGTGAGAATGAATTCCACACCGTCGCGGGTGAAACTCGCCGCGTAGGGTGAGCGGGCGAACTGCAGTGCCGTGCGCACCCGCACCGCCGCGGGCAGCACGATCTCGCCCACCAGACCGGACGGCTGCACGCGGGTGGTGTCGTAGAGAAACGTCAGCCGCTCCCCATTGCCCTTGTTCCCCTCGGTCACGTCCGAGGTGAGGACACGCCAGTGCGCACCGAGCATGGTCATGAGAAATCGGAGGGCCGACACGTTTCGGCGAACCTCCTGCACCGCCACCACGTCGAAGTGCGCCAGAATCTGGGCGATGCTCGCCACGGCCCGCCAGTCACGCTGCGGTTTCGTAGCGGATGTCGCCGCCCAGGTGGGTGAAAGCCCAGAGAACGCCCTGAGATTCCAGCTGCCCACGAGCAGATTATCGGCACGTTTAGCGGGAATGACAGCGTCAACAGCGGCACCCAACTGCATGAGTTCCGTGGCTACCTCGGCTGGCACGTTCACCACCACGCGAACCATAAAAGCACAGTGCAGCCGACTCGTCCAGCCCCCGGCACCGGGTTTAGAGGAAGGGCTCCTCGATCAGAGTCTCGGCCCGCTCCCACAGCTTTGCTGCCACACCGCGGTCACGCGACGTGCGGGTGGCCGGCTGGCGCGTGGGTGCACCGCGGGTGAGAAAACGTGGGCCGAAGTAGTCGCCGCCATGGGCATCCGGGTCGATGGCCGCACGCACGGTAGACCACGCGCCCTGCTGCTTACCCTGGGCACCCACAAGCCGTTGCACGCCGTCGATTACGCGCTTGGCCGGTGTGATCTCGTTAATGCCCGGCACGGTGGGGGTGAGGCCGGAGATGGAATAACCCGGGTGCGCCACGAGCGACTGCACGGTTCCGGCACCGGCGGCACGCAGCCGGCGGTCGAGCTCAAAACCGAACACCTGCATGGCGATCTTGGACTGCGCGTAAGCCTTCCACCCGTTGTAGGTCGTGGCGAGCTGCAGGTCGTCGAGCGAGGAATCCATGAGCCGCGAGATCATGGACCCGAGCGACACCACTCGGCTGCCGGGAGTGCGCCGAAGGGCCGACAGCGTGCCCGCCGCGAGCGCAAAGTGCCCCAGAAAGTTGGTGGCAAAAATGAGCTCGTTGCCGTCGAGGCTCACGAGCCGGTCGGCCGAAGGGTGCACGATTCCGGCGTTCAGAATAAGCCCGTCCAGGCGCGGCAGGGCGCGCAGCGACTCGGCGGCCGTGCGCACCGACACCAGGTCAGACACGTCGAGGAGCATCCTCGAAACGGATGCCCCGGGCACGCGCGACCGAATGGCCGCAAGCGCCGCTTGGGCTCGCGTTTCGTTTCGGCACGCCAGCACCACGTGGGCGCCCGTGCTCGCCAGCTGCTCACTCGTGAAGTAGCCGAGGCCCGCGTTGGCGCCGGTGACCACGAAGGTCTTGCCCGCCTGGCTGGGCAACGCACGCGGGTTCCAGCTCATGACGCGGCGGGAGCTGCCGTGCCGCCGGCGATCTGCACGTGGTGGTGAATGACCTCGGCGATCACGAAGTTGAGGAACTTCTCCGCAAAAGCGGGGTCGAGGTGGGCCTCGAGGGCCAGATTACGCAGCCGATCAATCTGCTGCAGTTCACGCCCCGGGTCGGCGGGCGGCAGGCCATGGGCAGCCTTCAGTCGCCCCACCTGCTGAGTGAATTTGAACCGCTCAGCCAGCAGATGAATGAGCGCGGCATCGATATTGTCGATGCTTTCGCGAATGCTGTGCAGCTGGTCAATTGCATCTTGTCCCGCGTCGGCGGGGAGTTCCTCGTTTACAGCCATGCTTTGACGATAATGCATCGGTGTCGATCACCCCTGCCCGGGCGCGGGCCGCGGGTGCATTCAGGGCAACGGATCGGCGACTGCCGAGGTTACGCGGCGCGCGGGGAGACCGAGCCGCAGCCGCTTCTGGGTGAGGAGGATGCCGACAAGAACGAGCACGGCACCGGCGGGTTCGTGCCAGGAGAACGTTTCGGCCAGCACGAGCACTCCAAGCACCACACCCACGACGGGCGTGACGTACGTGACCATCGAGGCGTTCGTGGGACCCCAGGCCCGCAGCACGTTGATATTCCAAATGTAGGCGAGGCCCGTACCGAGGGCGCCGAGGGTGAGCAGGCTCGCCACGATGGGCCAGCTCAGCTGCACCGGATTCCAGGCGACCACGGGCGTGAGCACCAGCATGATCGCGCCGGCAAGGCCGATATTCAGGAACGCGAACGTACTCCCCGCGATGGGACGCCCGCTGAGAAACCTGCGGGTGTACCCGAAGGTGAAGCCGTAACAGACGCCAGCACCGAGGCAGGCGAACTGGCCCCAGAGATCCCCGGTGAGCGCCGAGTACTGCCAGGGCCCGATGATAATGACGACCCCGAAGATGCCCACCAGAACCCCCACCACCTGGCCGCGCACGAGACGCTCCACCCGAAACGCGTAGGTGGCCATCAACGCGGTCATGATGGGTGTCACCGCGTTGTAGATGCTCGCGAGGCTCGACGAGACATACTGCTCAGCCCAGGCGAAGAGGAGGTGTGGCACGACGCATCCGCTGATCGCGATGACGAAGAAGTGCACCCAGACCAGGGGCTCACGAGGCAGCACCGGGCCACCGTTCACGCGCGGGCGTCGGGCCAGCACGATGAGGCCAAGGGTGAGGCCGCCGAGGACAAGCCGCGACCAGGCCACTTGGCCGAAGGTGACCTCCTGAAGGGCAATCTTCATGAAGAGAAAACTGGCTCCCCAGATGAGGCCCATTCCGAGGAACTGCAGGCCCACGAGGGTGTTGCGGGACGACGTCGTTGGGCTCACGTCACGAGACTATCGCGCGCCGCGGGGGCTGTTCCACACTGCAGCGGGTAGCGACGGACCCCACCAACACCTCACCCGGGGCGGTGAGGCCGTTAGCATCGAGAGATGTCCGATTCTGTTCAGCTGTCCCCCACCGTGACGCTCCGAACGCTCCGCGGTGGAGACGCCCCCGCTCTGCTCGACGCTTACACGCGCAATCGCGCTCACCTTGCTCCGTGGGATCCGGCCCGGCTGGACTCGTTCTTCACCCTCAGCGTGCAGCAGGCCATGGTCGCCGTGCAACGTGAGGAACTTGCCATGGGAACGGGTCTGCCCCTGGTGCTCCTGGAAGATGGCCGCATTGTGGGCCGCATGACGCTGTCCCGAATCGTGCGCGGTCCGCTGCAGAGTGCCAGCGTGGGGTACTTTATCGATGCGGAGTGCACCGGGCGCGGTCTGGCATCCGCTGCCCTCGCGCACATTGTGCGACAGGCGGATCGAACCCTGGGCCTGCACCGGATCGAGGCCAGCACGCTGCTGCATAACGTGGGGTCGCAGCACGTGCTGCGCGGGGTCGGGTTTGAGCAGTTCGGCATGGCGAAGGAGTTTTTGAAGATCGCCGGTACGTGGCAGGACCACCTGCTGTTTCACAAGATATTGGGGTGAGGACAGCTCGTGAGATCGGGTCACGAGGTCTCGACCGCGCCGTAGACGGCGCCTGCTCGACCAGCGAAATGGGGGCACGGCGCGGGGCGCGGGGCGAGATCGGGTCACGAGGTCTCGACCGCGCCGTAGACGGCGCCTGCTCGACCAGCGAGATGGGGGCGCGGCGCGGGGCGCGAGCGCGGGGCGGGGGCGCGGGGCGCGGCGCGGGGCGGGGGCTAGCGGGGGACGTTTCGGTAGGTGATGGAGCGGGCGGGGATTGCGTCTACCTTGGCCTGGAGGCGGGCGCGCACCGCGGGCCATTCGTCGATGAGGATCGAGTACATGGCGGTGTCCCGCCAGCTGCCGTCGGTGCGCACCTCATGACGACGCAGCACACCCTCAAACGTGGCACCAACGGCCTCGATGGTTGCTCTCGACCGGGTATTGATGGCATCGGCTTGAATGGTGATGCGACCGAAGTCGTTGCGGAAGGCCTCGGTGAGCAGCAGAAGTGTGCACTCGGTGTTCACGCCGGTGCCCCAGACGCGCGGGTCGTACGCGGTCCAGCCCAGCTGGGCGCTCTCGTTTTCGAGATCAAAGTCGCCCAGCGTAATGGTGCCCACGGCATCACCGTCGTTCAGCCCGCCGAGTAGCCTCACCACGTACGGCAGGCTCTCCCACTGAAAATAGTCGCGTGCCCAGATGACGAAACCATCGACATCCGTTCGTAAAGCCGCCAGGCCACCGCCATAACCGGACTCGAAAACGACCCGCTTCGCGATGGCTCGGTGGAGGTCGGGGAGGGCTTCACCACCGAGCGGTTGCAGCTGCACAAAACGACCCCGAAGGGTGGCGGAGGGCGGACGTCGGGCGGTCACGACATCATTGTGCCAGTTACTGCGGGCAATGCAATGGGCGACGGCAAACCCTTAGTGAGCGTTCGCGGCGATGTGAAAGGCCGCGGGCTGGAACGTGCCGTTCCTCTCCCGGAACGCGCGCGCCGTGCCCGGCCACAACAGGGTGAGTCGTTGGCTTCGGTCATCCACGTACCAACTCGTGCAGGCGCCCCGCAGCCACACGGTGGGCTGGCTCATCGCATCGATCAGCTGCGTGTAGCCCTGTTCCGCTGCGTGCGTCACCTCCAGCACCGCGTCACCGTTCGCCGCCCGAAAGTCGAGCGCCCCCAGGATGTAATCGATCTGCGTCTCGATCATGTAAATCGCTGAATTGTGCCCGAGGCTGGCATTGGGTCCGTCGATGATGAAGAGGTTGGGGTAGCCGTGAACAACCGTGGAGGCAAAGGACGTCATACCGTTCGACCAGTGCGTGGAGAGTGTGACGCCCGATCGTCCCACGATGCGGTCGGCGAAGGGCGGCCTCGTGGTGTGAAAGCCGGTGGCGAAGACGATGACATCAAGGTCGTAAGCGTTGCCGCTGGCAGCGCTGGCCGTGGAGCCCGCCACGGCGGACAGCGCCGAGCTTTCGACCGTCACATGGCTGCTCGACAGTGCGGGGTAGTACTCGTTTGAGAGCAACACGCGCTTGCAGCCGATTTCGTACTCCGGTGTCAGTCGTGCGCGCAGCTCGGGGTCGGCAATTCCCTCCGCCAGGTTGAGGAGCGCGCGGGCGCGGAGCGCATTGATCTTTTCCGGGATCCCCAGGCGCTCCTCGAAGGCTTCTTCCGCCTGGGAGAAGATCGCGGATCGGGATTCGTCGAGCACGTCGGGGTCGCTCCGAAACACGTACCGCTCGGCGGGTGAGTAGGAACGGTCGGGCCGCGGCACCACCCAGGCGGCGCTGCGCTGAAACACCACCATCTCGGCCGCCACCTTCGCGACGGACGGAACGATCTGGATGGCGGAGGCACCGGTACCCACAATGCCCACGCGCGCTCCCGCGAGGCTCACTGAGTGATCCCACCGGCTCGAGTGAAAGACGTCGCCCGAGAACGTGTCCAGCCCGTCTAGTGCCGGCATTTGTGCGTCCGAGAGTCGTCCGGCGGCCGACACGAGCACGCGAGCGGTGCAGACTCCGCGCGTTGTTGTGATGAGCCACCGCTCCTCGGCCTCGATCCAGCGTGCTTCCAGAACCTCGGTGCTCAACCGCAGGTGTGGGAGCAGGCCCTCATCGCGCACGCACTCTTGCAAATATTCCAGGATCTCCGCCCCGGCGGGAAACACGTGGGTCCAATCGGGTTTCTGCCGAAACGAGAAGGAGTACAGGTGAGAGGGGATGTCGCAGGCGACCCCGGGGTAGGTGTTGTCCCGCCACGTTCCACCAATATCTGCGGCGCGTTCCAGAACAAGAAAGTTATCGAATCCCCGGCGGGCCAACTGGATGCCGAGGCCCACCCCACCAAAGCCCGCCCCCAGAATGACAACGTCGACATCCGCGCCGTGAAGCATGTCGTGCGGCACGTCGTCCTGGTCACCCGGGTGTGCCACCCTCACACGCTGCCGTACAGGGTGGTGCGTTGCCGTGTTGACCGGCCGATCTCGGCCGCGGACCTCTCCATCTGCCGCACAGCCAGCACCAGGCCGGCTTCCTGACCCGCACCGGGAGAGAGCGTGCCGTCGAGAAGAACCCCGCCCAGGTCATCCGCTCCCCCCTGGAGAACCTGCTGGCTGGCCCGAATACCCAGCTTGGGCCAGGCGGCCTGGATGTGGTCAATGCTTCCGCTGAGCATCAGCCGGGCCACCGCATGCAGTGCTCGGGTTTGGTCAATCGTGGGACCGGACCCCCCGATCGCTCCGAGCGCCGCGGGAAAGCCGGCCGGCACGAACGGCATGGGAATGAACTCGGTGAACCCATTCGTCTCGTTCTGAATCCGGATCAGCGCTCGAAGATGCGCTACCTGCTGGCTGGGCGACTCGATGTGGCCGTAGACCATGGTTGCCGTTGACCGCAGTCCGGTGCGATGCGCGGCCGTGATCAGGCTCGTCCAGACGGCCACCGTGAGGTCTTTCCCGCCCGAAAGCGTGTGACGGATGCCGTCATCCAGGATCCACGCACCGGTGCCCGGAACGGAACCCAGGCCGGCCTCCCGGAGCGCGTGCAGAAATTCGGCCGGGGCGAGCCCACAGCGCGAGGCCCCATCGAGGATCTCCACGGGCCGGAGGGCGTGCAGGTGCAGGTTCGGATTGCGGGTGCTGATTCTGCGCACCAGGTCGAGGTAGGTTGCCCCGGGCAGTGCCGGGTCGATTGCGCCCTGAATGCAGAGCTCCGTGGCACCCAGCAGGGTGGCCTCATCCACGAGTTCGTCCAGCGTTTCCGCCGAGAGCCGGGCCGGGAACAGTGACGAGTCGACGTTTCGATTCACCACATACGTCACCGCGTCACCGACCGTGTCCTGGCGCAGGGCGTCGGCGATGGCGGTGAGCACCGTCAGGTCGGCTCCCGTGGCGCCGAGCAGGGTGACGTAGTCGTCATCGCTCAGGCCGGTGGGAGTCGTCTCGGCCGCCCGGAGGACAACGGCGACCGACCCTTCACCACGGGGCGACCGACCGGGCACGGGAAGTTCCGCCGTCCACGGGCGCCCGACGAGCGGGGCATCCTCCCGGGCCATCCCCGTGTGCGGATCTGCCAGGGCGAGCAGGTGCGGCGCCACCCGGGGGTCAATCCACGGCTCCCCCGCACGAATGTAGTGCGGGTGAGCGGTGAGGCGCTCGCGCAGTTCGAAGCCGCTCTCGGCGGTCAGGCGGGCAAGCTCGTCGATCTGCGGCCAGGGCCGTTCCGGGTTGACGTGATCCGGGGTGAGCGGACTCACTCCGCCCCAATCGTCGATACCCGCACGGATCAGCAGGGAGAGCTCCGCCGCGTCGGTCAGATTCGGTGGGGCCTGGATGCGCGATCCGGCACCCAGCACCAGCCGGGTGACCGCCACGGCCGCCACATACTCCTGAGTGGCCAGGTCGTTCGCGCGCATCATGGCCGTCGCCGGCTTGGCACGGAAGTTCTGCACAATGACTTCCTGAATGTGCCCATGGCGGTCGGACGAGTCACGAATGGCGAACATCGCATCCACTCGTTCAGCATTGTTCTCCCCGATGCCCAGCAGGACCCCGGTGGTGAAGGGGATATTCGAACGGCCGGCGTCCTCGAGAACCCGCAGTCGCACCGCCGGGTCCTTGTCGGGAGACCCGTAGTGCGGGCCGCCCTTCTCGGACCAGAGCCTCGTGGCGGTGGTCTCGAGCATCATGCCCATTGAAGGTGCCACGGGCTTGAGCCGCTGCATTTCCGCCCACGTCATGACGCCGGGGTTGAGGTGAGCCAGAAGCCCGGTCTCCTCCAGGATGAGGATCGCCATGTGGCGCATGTACTCGAGCGTCGACTCATAGCCGTGGCTGTCGAGCCACTCGCGGGCAACGGGCCACCGGTTCTCGGGACGATCTCCCAGCGTGAAGAGAACCTCCTTGCAGCCGAGGGCCGCGCCGTCCCGAGCGACATTGAGGATTTCCTCCGGCGACAGGTAGGGCGTTTCACCGGACTTCAGCAACTGGCCGGGCGTCTGCACAAAGGTGCAGTAGTGGCATCGGTCTTGGCAGAGGCGGGTCAGCGGAACAAAAACCTTGCGTGAGTAGGTGATCACGCCCGAGCGACCCGCCACCTCGAGGCCGCGATCGCGAACCCTGCCGGCGATGCGCAGCAGCCGGTCCAACTCCTGGTCGCGAGCGCTCAGCAGCGTCTCGGCATCGATTGCGCTCACGGCCTCGCCGGCTTCAACCCGGTCGAGAGCCTCGCGAATCAGATCGGTGTGCGGCTCGACTCCAGTGGAGGAGTCGGCGATGGTACGGGCGGTGGCAGACATGGCTTTCCTGAGTGGACGGTCGATCCCCGACAGCCCAAAGCCAGGCCCAAAAACAGATTCGAGCCGAGCCTACACCCCGGCATACCGGCATTCTTTGGCCGTCAACCGATCACAACCGGGCCACCGGGGTGGTGGTGCCCGCGCTCAGACCTAGTCGATCAGGTCGTGACGCACCACAATCGCTTCGCGGTCGGGCCCCACACCGATGGCCGAGATGCGAGCACCGCTGATGGATTCGAGCTTGAGCACATAGTCCTGAGCGGCCTGCGGCAGGTCGGCAAAGGTGCGCACACCGGTGATGTCTTCGGTCCAGCCCGCGAACTCCTCGTAGATGGGAGTTGCGTGGTGAAAGTCGGACTGCGACACGGGCACCTCGTCGACGCGAACACCGTCAACGGAGTAGGCGACACACACCGGGATAGTGGCGAGGCCGGTGAGCACGTCGAGCTTAGTGAGCACAAAGTCGGTGACGCCGTTGATGCGCGCCGTGTAGCGCGCCACCGGGGCGTCGTACCAGCCGGTGCGGCGTGGACGGCCCGTGGTGGTGCCGAACTCGAAGCCCTTCGCGCGCAGGAACTCCCCCGAGTCGTCGAAGAGTTCGGTGGGGAACGGGCCAGACCCGACGCGAGTCGTGTAGGCCTTGACCACGGCGATGATGCGATCGATGCGGTTGGGCGCAACACCGGAACCGGTCACGGCACCGCCCGACGTGGCGTTCGACGACGTGACGAACGGGTACGTGCCGTGGTCGACGTCGAGCATCGTGGCCTGGCCACCCTCGAACAGCACGGTCTTGCCGGCCTCGAGCGCCTGGTGCAGCAGCAGTGCGGTGTCGGCGACCATGGGACGCAGACGCTCGGCGTAGGCGAGCAGCTCCGCCACAATCTCGTCCACCTCGATGGCGCGACGGTTGTACACCTTCACGAGGAGGTGGTTCTTCTGGCCGAGAGCACCCTCAACCTTTTGGCGCAAAATGTTCTCATCGAAGAGGTCCTGCACGCGAATGCCCACGCGGTTGATCTTGTCGGCGTACGCCGGGCCGATTCCGCGGCCGGTAGTGCCGATCTGGCGCTTACCGAGAAAACGCTCGGTCACCTTGTCGAGTGTGCGGTGGTACTGGGTGATGAGGTGCGCGTTGGCGCTCACCTTGAGGCGGGAGACGTCAACGCCACGCTCGCTGAGGGCATCGAGCTCTTCGAAGAGCACCTCAATGTCCACAACAACGCCGTTGGCGATGACCGGGGTGACCCCGGGGCTCAGGATGCCGGAGGGCAGCAGGTGCAGGGCGTACTTCTCGTCACCAACCACAACGGTGTGCCCGGCGTTGTTGCCGCCGTTGAACTTGACGACATAGTCGACGCGGCTTCCGAGCAGGTCTGTGGCCTTACCCTTGCCCTCATCGCCCCACTGGGCTCCGATCAGAACGATCGCTGGCATATTTAGTTCTCTCCTCGAATAACAAAAGCTTCTGTGGGCGGCGCAGGATCAGACCCGGGATTGACCGGAGCGGACTGTGCTGCCTCAATGCGCGAGATGGCGGTGTGGTCGGCATCCATCAGAAATGATGTCAGGCGCGTGACCTCGTCGTTTTCGCCAATTTCTGCGGACGCCCGGCGCAGGGCGAAAAGGGCGCGAAGCACCCCACGGTTGGGTTCGTGGCTCCACGGCACCGGGCCGTGGCCCTTCCACCCGGCTCGACGCAGGGCGTCGAGGCCGCGGTGGTACCCCACGCGGGCGAAGGCATACGACTCGAGCGTGCGCCCTTGGGCGTGCGCCGCATCGGCGAGCTCGGCCCAGGCCAGAGAGGAGGTGGGATGCGCCCATGCCACAGCGGCAATATCTGCCTTAGGGGTTCGATTAAGCGAGGCGAGCACCTCCGCTTCCACAGGAAGAAGGGTCGCGGGCTGGTCGAGCAAATTATCGCCGGTCACACTCGATACTATCGTGGCGCGCTGCAATAACCGCTCGGGCCCGTCTCACCGTGTCCGTACGCGCGGTGTCAGGTGCCGGCTCCCACGATGGCGGGCACGGTGGGTGTGCGCTGCTGCGCGGCAATGCACCAGCCGCCGTCGTGGAAGACATAGGTGGTGGAGACAAAGAACTGGGTGGTCTCCTCGCCGCGGCGCACCACAGCTCGGGATACGACGATCCCGCCATGGTTGCCGAGACGAATCACGGCCGGTTCGTGCAACTGGTACCCGTCGCAGTCCAGCAGTGCGAAGCCACCAGACAGTTCGTTGCGCGAGATCACTCCACCCGGCACCACCAGGAGAGCGTCTTGGGTCATGGTGCGCTGAAAATAATCAGCACCCTGACCAGCAATTATGGCCTGCCATCCCTCATGTTCTTCATGCAGGAGGCGGGCGGGCAGATCGTCAGTGATCGCAGTCATGACACCACGCTAGTGCGTACGGGCGACAATCAGAAGTGGTGTTGCAGTACCCAGTTGTGCATCGTGACCGCGGCGGCCGCCGACGCGTTGAGCGACCGGGTGGAGCCGAACTGACTGATCTCCACAATCGCGTCGGCGGAGGCCACGGCGGCATCCGAGAGCCCCGGTCCTTCCTGACCGAACAACAGCACGCAGCGCTCCGGAAACGAATAGGTCTCGATAATGACGGAACCCGGCACGTTGTCAATAGCGATGATCGGCAGGCTCTCGCCGCTCGCCCACTCCACAAAGGTCGCCACATCCGGGTGATGCATCACGTGCTGATATCGGTCGGTCACCATGGCGCCACGCTTGTTCCAGCGCTTCCGGCCAATAATGTGAACGGTGTCGGCGGCGAACGCATTGGCGCTGCGCACAATCGAGCCAATATTCATGTCGTGCTGCCAGTTCTCAATGGCCACATGAAACGGATGCCGGTGCTCATCGAGGTCGGCCACGATCGCCGCCATGAGCCAGTAGCGGTACCGGTCGATCACATTTCTGGTGTCGCCGCGTTCCAGCAGCTCAGGGTCGTACCGAGCATCGGTGGGCCACTCCCCCTGCCACGGTCCGACACCATAGGTCGAAAGCTCATGGGAGGGGTTTTCTGCTGGCGTGCTCACTGCTTCACTTTATCGCACGCCGCGTTCGTCGCTCTTTCGGGTGCCCGAAATATTCGCTAAGGTTTCGGTATGTCGAAAATTGAGGCGCCCAGGCGCGAACGGGCACTGACGCCCACAACCGTGGCCTCCTCGCGACTGCTCTGGCTGCTCGGTCCGGCACTGGTTGCCGGTGTCGCCTACCTTGATCCGGGCAACGTGGCGAGCAACATGACGGCCGGCGCCCGCTATGGCTACCTGCTCGTGTGGGTTGTTGTGGCCGGCAACGTGATGGCGTGGCTGATTCAGTACCTGTCCGCGAAGCTCGGCATCGTCACCGGCCAGAGTCTGCCCGAGATTCTCGGCGTGCGCATGAAACGCCCACTCGCCCGCCGTCTCTACTGGATTCAGGCGGAACTTGTGGCGATGGCCACCGACCTGGCCGAGATCATCGGCGGCGCCGTTGCCCTCTATCTACTCTTTGACCTTCCGCTCCTCGTGGGCGGCATCATCACCGGCACCATTTCCATGGTCGTACTCACGGTGCACACCAAACGCGGCCCCAAGGTGTTCGAACGCGTGATCGTGGCGCTGATGCTCATCATCACCGTGGGCTTCACCGTGGGCGTTGTGCTGTCACCGCCCGACGCCGGCCAGGTGCTCGGCGGCCTGGTGCCGCGTTTCGACGGCGCCAACTCGGTGCTCCTGGCCGCCTCCATTCTCGGTGCCACGATCATGCCGCACGCCATCTACGCGCACTCCTCGCTCGCCCGGGATCGCTTCCCGGAATGGCAGGGCACCACCGCCACCCGCCGTTTGCTGTGGGCCACCAAATGGGACGTGACCATTGCCATGGCGATTGCCGGCACCGTGAACCTTGCGATTCTGCTGCTGGCAGCATCCGCTCTGCAGGGCGTGGACGGCACCGACACCCTGCAGGGCGCGTATGCGGCGATCGAGTCCTCGCTGGGCGCGGCCGTCGCCACGGCCTTCGCGATCGGGCTGCTCGCGTCCGGCCTCGCCTCAACCTCGGTGGGCGCCTATGCGGGTGCCGAGATCATGGCCGGCCTGATCCACGTGCGCATTCCGCTGCTGCTGCGCCGCCTCATCACCCTCATTCCCGCCCTCGTGATCCTGGGCGTGGGGTTTGACCCCACGGAGGCCCTGGTGCTGAGCCAGGTAGTGCTCTCCTTTGGCATTCCCTTCGCCCTCATTCCGCTCGTGTGGCTCACCGCTCAGCGCGGTCGTCTCGGCACCTTCGCCAATCGCTGGTTCACGACCGCGGCCGGGGCGCTCTGCTCACTCGCCCTCGTGGCGCTCAACGTGGTGCTGCTCGTGCTCGTGTTTACCGGCGCCTGAGGCACGCCGGGTACCCTGAGACAGTCATGAAGCACACCACGCCGGCCTCCGAGGATTACCTCAAAACCATCTACGCCCACACCGAGTGGCAGAGCGAACCCATCACCCCCAAGGCGCTCGCCACTCGACTGGGTGTGGCACCGTCATCCGTCACGGAAATGGTGAAGAAGCTCGCCTCGGCCGGTTTGATCGCCCACGTTCCCTATGGCCCGCTGACGCTGACGGATGCCGGCGTGTTGCGTGCCACCGCCGTCGTGCGACGGCACCGGGTGATTGAAACCTGGCTCGTGCGCGAGATGGGCTACACGTGGGACGAGGTACACGAGGAGGCCGAGATTCTTGAGCACTCACTCTCCGACCGACTGCTCGAGGCGATCAACACCCGGCTCGGTTACCCCACACGGGATCCGCACGGCGACCCGATTCCGCTGGCGGATGGCTCGTCGCCGCGGGAGCAGGCCATTCTGCTCGCCGAGGCGGCGGACGGACACACCGGCACGATCCTGCGCGTGAGCGATCGAGATTCCGCCGTGCTGCGCGAACTCGCCGCCGACGGCATCGGCCCCGGCGTGCACGTCACCGTTCTCGAGCCACTGACCCTGAAATTCTCCGACGGTCAGACCCGGCAGGTGACCCCCCTCGCGGGGGATGCGATCTGGGTAACCAACAATGCCACAGAGCCCCACTAGGCTAAAAGCCCCGACGACAGGAGCGCCACATGGCCCGCCGTGAAGAGATCGAATGCTGGCTCACCGACATGGATGGTGTTCTCGTTCACGAGAACGCCGCCCTTCCGGGTGCCGCCGCCCTACTGCAGCAGTGGACCGACACCGGAACGCCCTTTCTGGTTCTGACGAACAATTCGATTTACACGCCGCGTGACCTGAGTGCGCGACTACGGGCATCCGGTCTCAACGTTCCGGAGGACCGAATCTGGACTTCGGCTCTGGCGACCGCGGACTTTCTCAAAGCGCAGATTGCCGGAGGCACCGCCTTCGTCATTGGCGAAATGGGGCTCACCACCGCCCTGCACGAGGCCGGCTTCACGATGACCGAAACCACCCCCGACTTCGTGGTGGTGGGTGAGACGCGGAACTACTCGTTCGATGCCATCACCAAGGCGATTCGCCTGATTCTGGGCGGGGCACGTTTTATCGCCACCAACCCGGATGCGACCGGCCCGAGCGCCGACGGCCCCATGCCGGCGACGGGTGCCATCGCGGCGCTCATCACCAAGGCCACCGGACGCGAACCCTATGTGGTGGGCAAGCCCAACCCGATGATGTTCCGTTCCGCCATGAACAAGATTGGTGCGCACTCCGAGAACACGGCCATGATCGGTGACCGCATGGACACCGACATCGTGGCCGGCATCGAGGCGGGACTGCACACGATTTTGGTGATGACGGGCATCAGCGACGAGGCGGAGATTGCTCGTTACCCGTTCCGTCCGAGCGAGATTCTGTCGGGTGTGCACGAGCTGCTCGCCACCGAGCTGATCGAGAGCGACGAGATCTAGCGGTTGTTCGCTCTCTGAGCCGGAACACGCGGTACGGCTGCGGCTACGGAATGCGCGAGACTGAGAAGATGTCTGATCTCACTTTGCGCGGCGGTATCGGCAGCCGCGTTGACGTGGAAATCGATGTGAAACACTCCCGATTCCTCTGTCACCTCGTGCGCGTCGAGACAGAGGATGCCGCGCGCGAGACGATCCACGACGCCCGCAAGGCGCACCCGAGCGCGCGCCACCACTGTTCCGCGTTCGTTCTCGGACCGACCGGCACTCCCGATCAGGTGCGCCGCGCGAATGACGATGGTGAACCATCCGGAACCGCGGGCCGACCCATGCTCGAAGCCCTGGACGGGCGCGGGTTCGTCGACCTGGTGGCGGTTGTCACCCGCTATTTTGGTGGCACCCTGCTCGGAGCCGGTGGCCTGGTGCGCGCCTACTCGGAGGCCGTTCTCACCACGATTGACGAGGCCCACACGCGTCGCCTCGTGGTGACGCGCGAACGCCGCGAACTGTTCGCTCTCGCGCTGTCCCATGCGGATGCCGGACGCATTGAGGCCGAGCTGCGCCAGCGTGGCGTGCTCGTTCTGGGCACGGAATACGGCCGCGAGGCGGTGCTGCGTATTGCCGATGATGACCCGGAGCGGCTCGCCGCGGTTGTGGCGGGGGTCACGGCCGGCGCAGCGACTCTCGAGGCTCTCGGTCACGAATGGATCGACGTGGGGTAGCTCGCTCGTGGGCTTTTGAGCCGGGGCTTTTCTGGGCTGGTGGCGTCAGTGGTCGGCGGACCGTCGCTCGCGGAAGGCGATCATGTTCATGCGGTTACCACAGCGCACGCTGCAAAACCGTTTCGAGCCATTGCGGGAGAGATCGAGCACGAGGCCGGTGCAGTCATCCGCTTCACACAAGCGCAGGCGCCCCATTTCATTGCTGCGAATCACGTCGATCAGTGCCAGAGCGGCCTCGACGCGCATGCGCTCACCGAGCGGCGCCTCGGGCACCGTGGCATGCAGGTGCCAGTCCGAGGTGTCGTGGCGGGCGAGCTGCGGGAGCGCCTGGGCCGCGCGCAACATGCGGTTCACCTCGAGCACGGCCTCGTCGCGGTCCTGGGTCCACACGCGGCGGAGCAGGGTGCGGGTCTGCCGCACGTCTTGGAGCTCGACATCATCGCTGTCGATGCGCCCGGTAAACGGAATCGGAGCCAGCAGAGCCGCAAGGTCGGCGATCGTGGCAAGTTCATCCCGGCCGCTGCGAGACGCGCCGGGGTCGGTGTTGCCGAGGGCCACCATGAACTCGAGGGCCTCCTCGGTGTCAGGGGCAAAATGCAAGTTGACTCCTTATCGGTTCGGTCCTACTGTCAGTGTCATGAGTCACGTTAGACCATGACCGACCGGGCTGAAGGGCTTTCGATGAAGCTGACCTCGATACCGGGCGGCCTCGTCGTCGCCGTGCTCTCGGCGCTGTCGTTCGGCACGTCCGGAGCGCTGGTGAAACCGCTGCTCGAGGCGGGATGGTCGCCGGCTGCGGCCGTGACCGTTCGGGCCTTCACTGCCGGGCTCGTTCTGTTGCCGCTGGCCCTCGTCGCGTTGCGCGGGCGCTGGCGCGTGCTCTGGATCGGGCGCTGGCGCGTGCTCGGCATGGGTGTCGTGGGTGTGGCCTTCACCCAGCTCGCCTATTTCGCCGCCATCTCGACCATTCCGGTGTCGACCGCGCTGCTGATTGAATTTCTCGCGCCGCTCATTCTCGTTGGTGTGGCCTGGGCCGTGTCGAAGCGGATGCCCCGCCCCGCCGTGTTCCTCGGCTCGGCTCTCGCCGTGGGCGGCCTCGTACTGGTGATCGGTCCCGGGGCGATTCAGGCGGTGGACCCCCTCGGCCTCCTCTTCGCCTTTCTCGCCGCAATCGGCTGCGCGGCCTACTTCTTCATTGCCGCGCGTCCGGACCAGGGCCTCCCGCCGATTGCTCTCGCAGCCTTCGGCCTCCTCGTAGGCGGGCTCATTCTCGGGCTACTCGGTCTGACCGGTGTGCTGGCCCTGACCGCAACGTTCGAGGATCTCCCCCTGTTCGGCTCGCCGGCTCCGTGGTGGGTTCCGCTGGTTCTGCTCGTGGTGGTGAGCACGGCCGTCGCCTACGGCACCGGAATCACCGCCACCGGCGTGCTGGGCTCCCGTCTCGCGTCGTTCGTGGGCCTGCTTGAAGTGGTTTTTGCCTCGCTGTTCGCGTGGCTGCTGCTCGGCGAGCAGCTCACCCCGCTGCAACTTCTCGGCGGCCTGCTGATTCTCGGCGGCATAGCGGCCGTGCGCTCGGACCGCGGCGAGCTCGTTCTCCCCAGCCCGTTTCCAGCGGATGCGTCGGCACCGGTCGGGCACGCTGCTCCCGGAGGCGCGGCTTCAGCGAACGCTTCTTCCCTAGCCACTGCAGCGAGTGGGGCCGAAACCTCCACTGCTCCGGAACCAGCGCCTGCTCTGGACGGAACCACTCCCTAAGCTCCCCGGAGGCGGTGGGCACCCGTCTCATCAAGCGCTCGCTGACTCCTCAGGGTGGCCGCTGCGGCCCAGCCCCGCGCACAACCGGGGCGGTTTCGGGGCCTACTACCGCGACATCCGCTGGGTGACGCTGCCGTTTGTAGGGCGGTTAGGCGTCCTTCGACACGTCGGCGTGGGTGGCCTCGACGACCGGGGCTTTGGGATCGTTGCGCGTCTTGAGCAGGCTGGCGACCGTGGCCACGGCAACCGTGGCGCCGATGAAGAGGAGCGAGAACCAGATGGGGATCTCGGGTGCCCACTTCACGCCCTCGCCACCGTTGATGAATGGGAGCTCGTTGATGTGCAGCGCGTGGAAGACCAGTTTGACACCGATGAACCCGAGAATGACGGCGAGGCCCTGCGCAAGGTAGACGAGGCGCTGGAGGAGCCCGCCGATGAGGAAGTACAGCTGGCGCAGACCCATCAGTGCGAAGACGTTGGCGGTGAAGACGATATACGCCTCGTTGGTGAGGCCGTAGATTGCGGGAATCGAGTCGACGGCGAACACCAGGTCAACGAAGCCGATGGCCACAATGGCGAGCAGCATTGGGGTGAGGAACCGCTTGCCGTTGATCTTCACGGACAGCTTGTCGGCGTGATACTCCTCGGTGACCGGGAAGATGCGACGCACGAACTTGATGACTCGCCCGTTTGCGGGATCGCTCTCCTCGTGGTTGAACGCCTGGCGATACGCCAGCAGCAGCAGGAGCGCGCCGAACAGGTAGAAGATCCAGGAGAAGTTCTCGATGAGGCTGGCGCCAACCGCGATGAAGATTCCGCGCAGGATGATCGCGATGATGATGCCGATCATCAGCACCTTCTGCTGGAACTCCTTCGGCACGGCAAAACCGGTCATCAGGATGAGGAACACGAAGAGGTTGTCGATCGACAGCGCCTTCTCTGTAAGATATCCGGCGAAATACTCACCGCCGAAAGTCCAGCCCGAGATCATGCCGATACCCACGCCGAAGAGCAGCGCGAGGCTGATGTAGAAGATCGACCAGCGCGCAGACTCGGCCAGGCTCGGCACATGCGGCTTGCGCACGTGGGCGAAGAACTCATAGACGAAAAAGGCGATGGTGACGCCAATGGTAATGAACCAGACGAGGGGGGTCGCATTCACAGGGAAACTCCGCGGGGTCTAAGGGTGACTAAATATTCAAAGTCTCATCCACCCTCAACGACATCTGTCGGAGAGAGCCAGCGGTCCGGAACGCATCTATGCATTCGTATTGACGAAGTCGCTGCTCGTGGATTACTCCCTTTGCAAATGACAGAGTATCACCTCAAAATGCGTTTCCGCGAGGGTCTGTGGGGGCTCACAGACGGCTGCCAGCATTGCGTGAGGGAGCCGCGGCATCCGCTTCGATGCGCGCCCGGCGCTGCGCCTTCGGCTACACGACCCTCCAACTTCAGCCCCATCATCTGCTCCGATGAGGCCAAAACTGGCTTCTGGTGCGCGAAAAGCCACCTTCTGCCCCATCACGGCCTCCGCGCGAGCCCGAAAGCGCGAGCCACCAACATCAGCCCCATCACAGGGTCTCATGGGGCCTTGGTTGACCTCTCGCGAGCCCTCGCCGTGGCGAGAAGCCAACATCAGCCCCATGGTCGACTGTCATGGGGCCACAAATGGCTTCTCGTGAACCTCGTAGGCAGCAGCGGATGCCGCGTGGCGGCTACGCAGCCGGGCCCGGTCCGGCGATGGACGCGGTCAACGGCTCCGCGGAGGAGCGGCTGACGAAGCAGTAGTAGTGGCGCGCGGGGTCTGCCCATTGCTCGTCAGTCACGGGGTAGCTGCCCTGCATCTGCAGATCGGGATAGGCGCCGGCTGCGGCGAGGTCGAGTACGCCGGGGGCGGTGCAGAGCAGGTTCATCTGTGCGGCCAGGGCCGCTTCACCGGGGAACACCGTCGTGGCGTCACCACCGAACGAGCCTCGGTACACCAGCTGGGCGCCGTGGGCCGCGGCACAATCCGAGACCGTGAAGGTCTCTGCCCACGGTGACTCGAAGGGTTCCAAGCACTCGCCACCGAACAGGGTGTCCCAGGCATGCACGCCAACGGGCTGGGCAGCGGTCACCTTGACCGTGGGTGTTGGGGTCGGGGTGGCCGACGGCGTCGGGGTGGCCGTGGCCGTGGGGACCGGCGCGCCTGCGCTCGCGAGATTCTGTCCCAGCAGAAACAGCCCCACAAGAATGATGATGGCCAGGAGAACCGCGCCAACCCAGATCACCGTGCGGGTGGCAGTGCGCGCGGGTCCGTTCGGCGCGGCATGTCGACTCGGAACTGCGGGTTCGGTCGGTGTGTTCGTCATGGTCGCTTCGGCCTGCAGCACGGTGGTGGCGGGTAGGTCCTCCACAACGGATGTCGTCGACGACTCGTTCCCATCATTCATCTGCTCAGGAACGTCGGCGCTCTCATCACTCGCGAGAGTGGATGCGTGCGGTCCCGCCGCGCCAAGTGCAAAGTCCTGTGGAGTTTTCCTCGGTTCGGGTGTGATCCACCAGGGTTCCGGTTCGAGGTCAGCCTCCGTGCCGCGCGGGTTTTGCGGGACCAACGATTCCGCGTTTATGGGCACCTCAGACCGCGTTCGCGTTTCCGGCAGGGGAGGCGGGTCGAGCTCGACGGGATTCACTGGCGCGAGATGCGCGTTAAGCGGAGTCGAAATGGGGGGTGGGCCAACAACGTGAGGCGGGGTGGTTGAGGCAGGAGCAGCAGCGAGAACAGGTATGACCGGCGCCATAGGCGCGGCGATGGCGGCAGGCACGGAGGTGGCGGAAGGTGCGGTCGGCGTGACAGGTTTGGCCGATACCGTCGACGGTCCGGCCGCGTCGGGCACGTCGGGCACGTCGGGCACGTCGGTAGCGACAGGCACATCGGGTACGTCGGGCACATCGGGCACGTCAGGCACCTCGGGCACTTCGGTTGCGACAGGCACGTCGGGCACGTCAGGCACGTCGGTAGCGACAGGCACATCGGGCACGTCAACCAAATTGGGCACAGCAGGCACCACGGGCTCATCGAGTCGGGCAGTCAAATCAGACACCTCGGGTGCGGAGAGTCCGGCTGGTATCACCGGCAGGGGTGGAACGAAAGCCATCCCTGGCTGGCCTGCCTCGGGACCTTCAGAGGACTCGGGCCGCTCGGAGTCTGGCAGCTCAGAACCTTGAGGGGCCACACGAGTGAGGGCAGATGCGGGCGCCTCAGCCGCGCGACCCACAGCCGCGGGCTCTGACCCTGATTTCGTGTGACCGGGGTCAGAAGGTTCGCTCGCATCCGGCACGGGGGCATCCGACTCGTGGTCGCCCCCCGTGTGGTCGCCGACGGCGTGGCTGACAGCCGGTGCTGACTCCGCTTCAGGCTCTTCATCGGAGTCGTTCGGCGAGACCTCGAACTGCGACGATAACCAGTCGATGCCCTGATTGGAATCGTCGTCCTTCGGCACTAGTTCAGCCCCAGATCCTCAAGGGAGATGGCGGCGTAGTAGGGGTAACCCGCGGCCTCGATGATCTCGCGGGCACCGGTGTTGCGGTCGACAACGACGGCGACGCCAGCAATGATCGCGCCCACCTTGAGCAGCGCTTCAATGGCGGCGAGTGGTGAACCGCCGGTAGTCGAGGTGTCTTCCAGAACGATCACGCGCTTTCCGGCGAGATCGGGGCCCTCGACCTGACGGCCACGACCGTGATCCTTCGGCTCCTTGCGCACGACGAATGCGTCGTAGCTGGCACCGCTGGCCGCTCCCTGGTGCAAGACAGCGGCAGCCACCGGGTCGGCGCCCATGGTGAGGCCACCGACGGCAGAGACGTCGGGAATGTCTTTGATGAGGTCGAGCATGACCTGCCCGATCAGCGGGGCCACCCGGTGATCGAGGCTCACGCGGCGCAGGTCAACGTAATACGTCGCTGTTTTCCCGCTCGTGAGAACGAATTCCCCATGAAAAACGGCCTCGGCCGCGATGAAATCGATGAGTTTCTGCCGCGTATCTTTCACAGAGACAACTTTAGGGCATCGGGCTAAAACCCCGGTGCGCTCTTGCGATCACCCGGTTGCTAGTTCAGGAGATCCGTCGCAACCACCGCTCCGCACTCCCGAAAACAGAGGGCACGTCGGCCGCAAGCGGCTGAATCTCCTGAACTAGCGACAGCCACGTCCCGCCACCCAGGACTGCAGGCCACGGCCTCCAACCCCAGCACACCCCGACCTTCACCCGGCGCCCGGTCGCTACTTCAGGAGATCCGTCGCAACGACCGCTCAACACTCAGTGAGACGCCGGGCTCGGCGGCCGCGAGCGGCTGAATCTCCTGAACTAGCCACGAGGCTGCGGCGATAAGGGTCCCCGGGTAAAGAGGTACCCGGTCGCCAGTTCAGGGGATTCCTGTGTAAACACACCCGGGTCCCGCAGAAAAACGCGGTGGAGCGGATGCCTGGGGCCGGATCTCCTGAAGTAGCGACACCACGGTTCGAAAGCAGGAAAACGGCCTAGAAACAGTGACTGGGACGCGGCCAGTCCCGCAGAATCACGGCATCAACGGCGGGTTCCAGAGCCGACAGCGGTTGCTAGTTCAGGAGATCCGCTGGCAAACACACGAAGGCCCCGCAGAAACACGCGGTGGAGCGACCGCGAGCGGCCGGATCTCCTGAACTAGCAACACCAGCCGGGACAGACACGACCGAAAGAGCTGGCCACCCGCATGTCGTTGGCTCGTGGGCCGAAAGGCACAGGGCCCGAAGACGCGATCCTAGAAGATGCGGACGAGCGCGCGCTCGGGGACGCGGTGGTAGCCGTCGCGGGCAACAATGCCCACGAGAGCAACGATCGAGGAGAGAGAGATGACAGCGAGGAGAATGAGCAGAGCGAACACGGAAGTGCCTTTCGAAAAGAGGTGGCTGGTCAGAGGACGGAGGCGCCATTGCTCGTGATCGACGTTCTTATTTCACCACCTCGAACCGTGCAGCACAATCGCATTATTTGGCCAAGAGTGTGTAGCGTGGCTACATGGACGTACAACGGCTCGAACTGCTCCGCGAATTGGCCGAGCGACACACCATAACGGCCGTTGCGCGGGCCACCCATCGAACCCCGTCTGCGGTTTCGCAGCAGCTGAAGGTACTCGAACGCGAGGCCGGGCTACCCCTGACCGAACGCAGCGGCCGCGGCCTCGTGCTCACCTCGGCCGGCCGCGCACTCGCCCGCAGCGCGACCGACGTGGCCGTGGCGCTCGAACGAGCGAACGCCATCTGGGACGAGTTCCGCAACACCGCCACCGGCGAGGTGAGCGTGGTCACATTCCCCACGGCCGGGCAGATGCTTCTCCCCGGCACGCTCACCGACCTCGCCGAGACGCCCGGCCTCGTTGTCACCTGCACCGATCGCGACCCCGAGCTGAGCGACTTTCCCGCCCTCACCGCGGAGTACGACATCGTGCTCGCCCACACCATGCGCGGGCAGCCGTCCTGGGGTGGACGCGGACTCACCGTGGTGCCACTCATGACCGAGCCGCTCGACGTGGGACTGCCAGCGGAGCACCGGCTGGCTGCACGGGCATCCGTCTCGGCGAGCGACGTGGCCGGCGAAACGTGGATCGGCGTGCCGGAGGGCTACCCGTTTGAGCGCATTCTGCACGAGATCGAGCAGCAGTCCGGCGAACGAATTTCGGTGACGCAGCGCTTTGCCGACCTGCGGCTCATCGAATCGTTCATCGCCGCGGGCCTGGGCATCGCGCTCCTCCCCCGCTACACCTCGGCCACAGACCGCCCGGGGCGCCTCGTACTCAAACCCCTACGGGGAGTGGATGCCGAGCGGCAAATCGTGGCGCTGATGCGTCCCGACCGTGCCGAACGCCTCGCCGTGCGCACGGTGGTCAATGCCCTGCGAGATCAGGCCACACGCGTGCAGTCTCAACACGCGTCCCGGCACTAGCCCCCGCAGCACGGTGACGAGGCGATGCGCGCGCCATCGCACCATGATGGCTGACGGCAGTTCAATACAACTCACGGCGGCCAGCTGCAGGGCGTGGCCACAGGGCGGGCCGGCCAACAGCACGCCGCAACACGAGGGCAGGCCAGAAACTCGCGGGCAGGCCAGATCCCCGCGCGACGGGTGATGCGGCAATAATGACAGAAGTGTGCGCGAGCACGCTCGAACCAGCACCGCCGCCGGTCACCAGAGGGAGTCACGATGAGCACGGTTTCGACAGCGGATGCCGCGGTGCATGCCGCCGACAGCCACGACCTGATTCGTGTGCAGGGCGCACGCGTGAACAACCTCAAGGACGTGAGCGTCGAGATTCCGAAGCGCCGCCTCACGGTGTTCACCGGCGTCTCCGGCTCCGGTAAGAGTTCCCTCGTGTTCGGCACGATCGCCGCCGAGTCTCAGCGCATGATCAACGAGACCTACAGCGCCTTTCTTCAGGGTTTTATGCCCACGCTCGCGCGCCCCGAGGTTGACGTTTTGCATGGCCTGACAACAGCCATCATTGTGGATCAGGAGCGGATGGGCGCCAACTCGCGTTCAACCGTGGGCACGGCCACCGACGTGAACGCGATGCTGCGGATCGTCTTCAGCCGACTCGGCGATCCGCACATCGGCTCACCCCAGGCATTTGCGTTCAACGTTCCTTCTATTAGCGGCGCCGGTGCCGTGACGATCGAGAAGGGCGGTCGCACCGTGAAGGAGCGCCGCAGCTTCAGCGTCACCGGCGGCATGTGTCCGCGCTGCGAGGGCATGGGCACGATCAACGACATCGATCTCACGCAGCTCTATGACTCCGCCAAGTCGTTGAACGAGGGCGCGATGACGATTCCCGGCTACACCGCCGACGGGTGGGGCGTGCGGATCTTCACCGGGTCCGGGTTCCTGGACCCCGACAAGGCGATTCGCGACTACACGAAGAAAGAGCTCAACGACTTTCTGTATCACGAGCCCACCAAGGTGAAGGTGGGCGACATCAACATGACCTACGAGGGACTCGTCCCCAAGGTGCAGAAGTCGTTCCTGTCCAAGGACCGCGAGGCCATGCAGCCGCACATTCGCGCCTTCGTCGACCGCGCGGTCACCTTCGCGACCTGCCCCGAGTGCGCCGGCACCCGCCTCAACGCGGGCGCCCGGTCATCCCGGGTCGGCGGGATCAACATCGCCGAGGCCTGCTCCATGCAGATCAGCGACTTGGCCGACTGGGTGAGCACGATACATGAGCCGCTGGTGGCACCACTACTGGTCGCCTTGAAAGCCACCCTGGACTCGTTCATGGAGATCGGACTCGGCTATCTGTCCCTCGACCGCCCGGCCGGCACGCTGTCGGGGGGTGAGGCTCAGCGCACCAAAATGATTCGTCACCTCGGGTCGTCCCTCACCGACGTCACGTACGTTTTCGATGAGCCCACCATCGGGCTGCACCCGCACGACATCGAACGTATGAACAAGCTCCTGCTGGACCTCCGCGACAAGGGCAACACCGTGCTCGTGGTGGAACACAAACCCGAGACCATCGTGATTGCCGATCACATCGTTGACCTCGGCCCCCGCGCGGGCGCGGCCGGCGGCGAGATCTGCTTTGAAGGAACCGTCGCCGGCCTGCGCACCAGTGGAACGCTCACGGGCCAGCACTTTGATGACAAGCGCGTCGTCAAGAAAACGGTGCGCACGCCCACGGGTGCACTCGAAATCCGCGGCGCGACGGAGCACAACCTGCAGGGCGTCGACGTGGATATTCCCCTCGGCGTACTCGTCGTGATCACCGGTGTTGCTGGGTCCGGCAAGAGCTCTCTGGTGCACGGATCGATCCCGGCGGGCGCGGGCGTCGTGTCAATTGACCAGGGCGCGGCTCCCGGCGCAGCAACCCCGCCACCTACACCGGCCTTCTCGACCCGATCCGTGCCGCGTTTGCCAAGGCGAACGGCGTGAAGCCGGCCCTGTTCAGTGCCAACTCGGAGGGCGCCTGCCCCAACTGCAATGGCGCCGGCGTCATTTTCACCGACCTCGGCATGATGGCGAGCGTAACCACCACGTGCGAGGTGTGCGAGGGGAAGCGATTCGACGCATCCGTTTTGGAATACCCGCTCGGCGGCCGGGACATCAGCGAGGTGCTCGCCATGTCGGTGGACGAGGCGAAGGAGTTTTTCGGTGCCGGCGACGCCCGGACGCCGGCCGCCCACGCCATTCTGGTGCGGCTCTCCGACGTGGGGCTTGGCTACGTGAGCCTCGGCCAGCCGCTCACCACGCTGTCCGGCGGCGAGCGCCAGCGGCTGAAACTCGCCACGCAAATGGCGGAAAAGGGTGACATTTATGTGCTCGACGAGCCAACGGCCGGACTGCACCTCGCCGATGTGGAGCAGCTACTCGGTCTGCTCGACGGGCTCGTGGATTCCGGAAAGTCGGTCATTGTGGTGGAGCACCATCAGGCGGTGATGACGCACGCCGACTGGATCATTGACCTGGGTCCGGGGGCCGGCCACGACGGCGGCAGGATCGTGTTCGAGGGCACCCCGGCCAATCTGGTGGCCGACCGCACCACCCTCACCGGCCAGCACCTCGCCGCCTACGTGGGCGCCGAGTAGGAGCCTGTTGCCCGACGCAATCGTGGCGGCTCGCAGATACGAGCCGCCACGATGCCACGCACCAGAGCGGATGTCTACTGGTTCTGCGGGAAACCGAGGTTGATTCCGCCGTGGCTCGGGTCCAACCACCGGCTGGTGACGGCCTTCTCGCGGGTGAAGAAGTTGATACCCGCGGGGCCGTAGGCCTTTGCGTCACCGAAGAGTGAATTCTTCCAGCCACCGAACGAGTGGTACGCCACCGGCACGGGGATCGGCACGTTGATACCCACCATCCCCACCTGCACCTCGTTCTGGAACCGGCGTGCGGCCCCGCCGTCGTTGGTGAAGATCGCCGTTCCGTTGCCGTACGGGCTCGCGTTGATGAGGTTCAGCCCCTCGGTGTAGCTGTCCACGCGAACAATCGACAGCACCGGGCCGAAGATCTCGTCGATGTACACGGCCGAATCGACACTCACGTGATCGAACAGGGTGGGACCGAGCCAGAAACCGTCGGCGGCGCCATCCACCTCGATGCCGCGACCGTCAACGACCACCGTGGCCCCGTCGGCCGCCGCCACATCGATGTAGCTGGCCACCTTGTCCCGGTGTACCTCGGTGATGAGCGGGCCCATGTCGCAGCCGCGGGTGCCATCGCCCACCTTGAGGCCCTTCATCCGCTCCACGATCTTGGCAATGAGCTCATCCGCCACGGGTTCGACCGCGACGATCACGCTGATGGCCATGCACCGTTCGCCGGCGGATCCGAACCCGGCGTTCACCGCGGCATCCGCTGTGAGATCGAGGTCGGCGTCGGGTAGCACGAGCATGTGGTTCTTCGCCCCGCCGAGGGCCTGCACGCGCTTGCCGGCCTTGGCCGCGGTCTCGTAAATGTACCGGGCGATCGGGGTCGATCCCACGAAGGAGATGGCCTGCACGTCGGGGTTGACGAGCAGAGCGTCCACGGCCACCTTGTCGCCGTGCACGACGTTGAACACGCCGTCCGGGAGTCCGGCTTCCGTGAACAGCTCGGCGAGCCAGTTGGCGGCAGACGGGTCCTTCTCGCTGGGCTTGAGGATGACGGTGTTTCCGGCCGCAATGGCGATGGGGAAGTACCAGAGCGGCACCATGGCGGGAAAGTTGAACGGGCTGATGATGCCCACCACGCCGAGCGGCTGGCGCAGCGTGTACACGTCGACGCCGGTGGAGACATTCTCCGAATAGTCGCCCTTGGAGAGGTGCGGCATACCGAGGGCAAACTCCACCACCTCGAGGCCGCGAATGATCTCGCCCAGCGCGTCGGAGGTCACCTTGCCGTGCTCGGCGGTGAGGATGTCGGCCAGCTCACCCTTGCGCGCGTTGAGCAGCTCCCGAAAGTTGTACATGATGGTCTGGCGTTTGGCCTGACTCGTGTCGCGCCACGCCGGGAAGGCCGCCTGGGCGACCGCGACGGCAGCGTCGAGGTCGGCCGCGGTGGCGAGGATGAGGTTCTTGGTGACACGGCCGGTCGCCGGATTGTAGACGGGAGAGGTGCGGGTTGAGGTGCCGCTGAAGATGCTGCCGCTGACGTAGTGGGAGAGCCTAGGGGATTCAGTCATTATCGTTCGATTCCTTCGTGTGAATGAGGCGAAAAAGGATGGTCCGGCGTGCAAATCTCAGTTGATCGTTTCCATGCTGCCATCAATGAGCTTGATGATCATGGAACAGTCCTTTCCCGCCTGTCCGGAGTCGACCACGCGCTGGAACAGCTGCTGCACATGCTCACCGATCTCCAAGGGAGTATCGGTGGCCTTGGCGGCGGCGATGGCGAGGTTGATGTCCTTATTTGCCAATTCGGCGGTGAAGGTCGGAGCAAAGCCCTGGTTAGAGGCCGCAGTGGGCACGACTCCGGCCACCGGGTACCACGTGCGCAGTGCCCAACTGTCGCCGGAGGAGACCGATGCGATGTCCCAGAACACCTGCTTGTCAAGGCCCAGCCGGTCGGCCAGTACCGCACCCTCTGCGGCGCCGGCCAGGTTGATGAAGAGCATGAGGTTGTTGCAAATCTTTGCCGCCTGGCCGGTCGTGGCGCCGCCCGTGGCGATGATATTGCTCGACATCGGCTCAATATACTGGCGGGCTTCCACCACAGCCCCGGCTTCCCCGCCGATCATGAACGTGAGGGTTCCGGCGCTGGCGCCACTCATTCCTCCCGACACCGGGGCATCCACAAACCGAAAGCCGGCGCTGGCGGCCGCATCATGCAGCGTCCTCGCCGACTCGATGTCAATCGTGGAGGAATCCACCAGCAGGGTGTCGGTGCTGGCATGGGCCAGGACTCCGTCATCACCCAGGTACACCGCCCGGGAATGTTCGCCCTTGGGCAGCATCGTGAACACAACGTCGGCGCCATCCACGGCTTCCGCAATGCTGGTGACGGGTCGAACGCCCGCCTCTTCGCCCGCCCTCACCGCTGCCGCGTTGAGATCAAAACCCCGCACGTCGTGCCCCGCTTTGACCAGATTGGCCGCCATGTAGCCGCCCATGTGTCCTAAACCGATCCATCCGACTACAGCCATTGAGAAGCTCCTTTGCTTGGTGGGGTCACACATGTGACTCCGTGTTGATCAGTCTCACATCCTGATACAGTGCAATCAAGACGATAATCTGCAGAGAAAGTGTGCATGAATGCACATTGAAATGAGGCGTCGTGGTAGACATCAAGCGGCTTCCGAGCCCGGACGATCTGCTCATCCTGCTCACAGTGGCACGGCTCGGGCGCTTTAATGCGGTAGCGGATGCCCTCGGCACGACACACACGACCATCTCGCGCCGCATCACCGCACTGGACCGGGAACTCGGCGGGCAGACGTTGGAACGCACCCCCCGCGGTTGGGAACTCACCGAGCTGGGGACTCACGCGGTCAATGCGGCGGAAGCCATCGAGGACAAACTGCTGGCCTTGACCACGGCCATCAGCGAGGACAAGGATCCGCTGTCCGGCGAGGTGCGGATCAGCACGGCCGATGGGTTTGGTGCGGAGTTTGTCACCCCCGCCCTGGTGCGGCTGCAGCGTGACCACCCGAAACTCACGGTTGAGATCTTCAGTGCCACCCGCAAGGTCAACCAGAATCGCTCCGGCGTGGACCTGGAAGTGGTGGTGGGAATGACGGATGCCAACAAAGCGCAGGCCGTGTTTCTCACCAATTATTTCCTCCGCCTTTATGCCAGTCCTGGCTATCTGGCGGCGAAGGGCATGCCCACAACCCTGGAGGATCTGAAGCACCACAGCTTCGTCTCGTACGTGGAATCGGCGCTTCTGGTTGCCGAGCTGGGACACCGATCCTCGCAGTTGCCGATGCCGGAAACCAGCTTTCAAGCCACCAGCATTTTCGCGCAAACCGAGGCCGTGCGCCGAGACGCTGGCATCGGTCTGCTGCCGAACTTCATGGTGAGTGGCAAATCGGGGTTTGTTCCCGTTCTGCCGAATGACTTTCATCGCCAGCTTCCGATCTGGGCGATCGCTCGCCCGGAGTCGCTGCGATCCGCGCTGGTGCGAGCGGTCATCGATGCCCTCCGTCGGGAAGTCGCGGAGCGTCAGACCACGCTGTCCAGCTGACGAGGTCATGCGGGCGACCGAGGCGATGGGCACATCTCAGAACATCCCATCGCCTCCTCCCTACCGGCTTATTTCGACGCCATGGCGGGCTGAGCCTGCATGCGCCGGGCATCCTCTGCATCGAGCGCGTGCAGTGAGCTGCCCCGGGTTTCCTTCAGCGTCAGCACCGCGATGGCGGTGATGATGCAGGCGGTCATCAGATACAGCGCAACAGGAACGGATGACCCGAACGCGTTCAGAAGGCTCGTCGCGATGATGGGCGCCAGTGAGCCGGCCACGATGGAGGTCACCTGATAGCCGAGGGACACACCGGAGTAGCGCATTCTGGTGGGGAACATTTCCGACATGATCGCCGGTTGTCCGGCATACATTGTGGCGTGGAAGAGGAGACCGATGGTGACCGCGGCCAGAATGATCAGGTCATTTCCGGTGTCCATCATGGGGAAGGCGAAGAAGCCCCAGGTCCCTCCCAGCAGCGCACCCGTGAGATAGACGGGACGACGACCGAAGTGGTCGGACAGCTTGCCCACCAGAGGCATGGCACAGAATTCGATGGCGCTGGCCAAGAGAAGCAGCAGCAGTATTCGCGAGGTGTCGAACTTCACGATAACGGAGAGGTAGGTGAGGGAGAACGTAATCACGATGTAGTACAAAATGTTCTCTGCGAAACGAAGCCCCATCGCGGTGAAGACAGCGCGCGGATAGTGGCGGAAAACCTCGATCATTCCGTAGGTCTTCTCCGGTGCTGCCTGTACATCCCCGGCCTCGACAGCGTCGCGTTCCTCCTGCTCGCGCTCTTCGCGTGCTGCGAGGAAGATCGGGGCGTCGCTCACCTTGGTGCGGATGTAATACCCGATGGCAACGATGATCACCGAAAGCCAGAAGGCGACGCGCCAACCCCAGGCGAGGAACGCCTCCTGGGAGAGGGTCGAGGAGAGCAGGAAGAGCACACCGGTCGCCAGCAGATTCCCCATCGGCACGGCGGACTGTGGCCAACTGGACCAGAAACCTCGGGATTTGTCGGGGCTGTGTTCCGCGACAAGCAGTACAGCGCCGCCCCATTCCCCACCCACCGCGAAGCCCTGCACAAATCGCAGCAAAACCAGAAGCGCCGGTGCCAGATAGCCGATCTGGTCGAAGACCGGAAGACACCCCATCAGGAACGTCGAGGCGCCCACCATGATCAGGCTCAGCTGAAGCAGTCGCTTTCGACCGAACTTGTCTCCGAAATGACCGAAGACCAGACCGCCGATGGGTCGGGCCAGGAAGCCGACGGCGTAGGTGATGAACGCGGCAATGATCCCGTCCAGCTCGGTACCGGCCTTCGGAAAGAACAGCGGTCCGAAAACCAGAGTTGACGCCGCCGCATAGAGAAAGAACTCGTACCACTCAACCGTCGTACCGGCCATGGAGGCAACAGCAATTCTCCTCAGCCCTGCCGGTGCCGCGTTCACTTTTCTTGCCCGCACATTTGGTGTAGTCACGCAAAACTCCCTCGGTGTCTTCGTTGACACGACATGAATAGTTTGAGACCGGCCCCGCACCATCCGCCTCAGATTGGGCGGACGCTCGAGCCATTACGAGTGTGGTCTGCGGGCAGCAGGTACGTCAAAGTCAATTTATGCAGGTGCGGCCTGCATTAATGCACCCGACCGCCGCGCTCCACGCCCGGCAGTCGCCCTCTAGAGCAGGTCGAGGCTCAGCACCTCGTCGTAAATGGCCACGGCTTCGGCAACCTCGGCGTCGGTCACGATGCACGGCGGAACCACGTGAATGCGGTTCTCGATCATGAAGGGCAACAGCCCGCGCGCCAGCAGCTCGGCCTTAATGCGTGCCATCACGGCGGTGCCCACGGGCTCGCGGGTGTCCAGGTCGGCCACGAGCTCCAGAGCCCAGAACACGCCCGAACCCCGCACCTCGCCAATGATCGGGTGCGCCGCCTGCAACGCGGCGAGCGCCGGCGCGAGCACGTCGCGGCCGATGCGGGCGGCGTTCTCCACAATGCCCTCGTCTTCCATCGCGTCCATGGTGGCAACGATCGATGCCATGGCCAGCGGATGCCCGCTGTACGTCAGTCCACCGGGAAACACGTTCTCGTCAAAATCAGCCGCGATTTCGTCGGAGATGATCACGCCGCCGGTGGGTACATACCCGGAGTTGACGCCCTTCGCGAAGGTGATGAGATCGGGGACAACGTCATAGGCCTCGAAGGCAAACCAGTAGCCGGTGCGCCCGAAACCACACATCACCTCGTCGAGAATGAGCATGATGCCGTACATGTCGCAGAGCGCGCGCACGCCCGCCAGGTAGCCCTGCGGCGGCAGCATGATGCCCGCTGTTCCCGGCACCGATTCCAGCAGCACGGCGGCGATCGACGCCGCACCCTCGCCCTGAATAACCCGCTCGAGGTGGTGCAGTGCGCGAGCGCACTCCTCCTGCTCGGTCGTGGCCCAGAACTCGCTGCGGTAGAGAAACGGCCCGAAGAAGTGCACATGCCCGCGCGCGTATTCGTTCGGAACGCGGCGCCAGTCCCCGGTGGCCGCGATGGCCGACCCGGTGTTGCCGTGATACGACCGGTAAAGCGACAGCACCTTGTCGCGACCGGTGTGCAGGCGGGCCATTCGGATGGCGTTTTCGATCGCATCCGCTCCCCCGTTTGTGAAGAAGACCTTGTTGAACCCCTCGGGCGCGCGATCGGTGATGCGCCGGGCCGCCTCGCCCCGGGCCAGGTTGGCCGTTGACGGCGCAATCGTCGTCAGAATTTGAGCCTGTTCGATGATGGCCGCAACGACCGCCGGATGCTGGTGGCCAATATTCAGGTTCACCAACTGACTCGAGAAGTCGAGGTAGCTCCGCCCGTCGTGGTCCCATACCCGGCAACCCAAGCCACCCGCGATCACGAGCGGCTTCAGCGCCGCCTGTGCCGACCAGGAGTGGAACACGTGTGCGCGATCGAGCTCGGTGGTGCGCTCGTTCAATCCGACCTGCGCGGTGCCGGTTGCCATGATGTCGTTCACAAAAATCGCTTCCTTCTGTTGAGATGACCTGGGTTACAAAAAGTGTGGGGGGTGAAGGGCCGGGCAGCGGATGCCGCCACCCGGCCGTTACTCTGCGTTCGGTGGCGGGTGCCTAGTTGCCGCCCGGATTCAGGGTGACATCGAGCGGAGTCCAGTCGGTGCCCATCACGTCGACGCCATCGGCGGTCAACTCATCAAGCGCCTGCTGCACATACGTGTTGGAATACGCGGTTTCCGGCGGGTCCGTCGTGATGATTGTGGCACCGGTCTCGTTTTTTGTGTTCATGGCAATGTCCACCGTGTTTGCCCACGCGGCCTCGTCGATCAGTCCCACACCGTTGGTCGACGGGAAGATCAGCTTGCTGACCTCGTTCGTCATCCAGAGCTGATGGCTCTGGCCGAGCGACGAGCCGGCGGCAGTGACAATGCCGGCGGCCGATTCGGCGTTGTTCGCCGCATAGATCCAGCCGCGGATCGAGGCCTTGATGAACTTCACCGTGTTGTCGGCGTAGTCGGAATCACTTTCGAGCTTGTCGGTGTTGGCCCAGATGGCATCCTGAAGCATCGCCGTGCCCTCGGAGTTCCAGTCGATCACGTTCAGATCGTCGGGCTGGTACAACTCACCGGTGGCCGGGTTTTCGGTTTCGAGCACCTGCGCGTACTCGTTGTAGGTCATCGCCTGGGCCGCGTCGATGTCACCAGACAGGAACGCGTTCATGTCAAAGGCCTGCTGGATGAGGGAAATATCGCCCACCTCCACCCCGGCCTGCTGCATTCCGGCGAAGAGCTCCCACTCGTTGCCGTAGCCCCAACTACCCACATTCTTACCGGCGAGGTCGGCGGCGGTGGTGATGTCCTTGTCCTTGAACGAGATCTGCGTGGTGGCACTGCGCTCGAAGATCTGCGCCACGTCGGTGATGTTTGCTCCCTGCTCGATCGAGCCGAGCACCTTGGGTACCCACGAGATGGCGTAGTCCACGTCGCCGGCCGCGAGCACGTCTTGCGGAACGATATCGGGGCCACCTTCTTCAATGGTCACGTCCAGACCCTCGTCTTCGTAGTAGCCCTGGTCCACCGCCGCGTAGTAGCCCGCGAACTGGGCCTGAGCTACCCACTGCAGTTGCAGGGTGATCGGGGTGAGGTCCCCCGCGGCGCCATCGGTCGCCGTGTCGGTGCTGCCGGCCGTGCTGCATCCGCTGAGAACCAGCACGCCGAGTGCGGCGACTGCTCCGAAGGTGCCGAGCCGGGTAGTTGTACGTTTCATGGTTGCCTTCTTGGTTGCTGGTGCAGAGAAAGGAGGATGAGGTGGTGCTGCCCGTCGGCTAGGGCCGACGGGACATCTATCCGGGGCGCCGACTGAACAGCTTCTCGACTCCGAGAGTGACGCAGAAGAACACCAGACCGAGAATGATTGAGCCCAGCACGTACGCCCAGGCCAGGCCGTAGTTACTGCTCGCCGCCGCCGAGGTGATCGACTTGCCGAGGCCGCCTACCGGCCCGCCGAAGTACTCGGCGATGAGGGCCGAGATCACCGCGAGCGAGGACGCGATGCGTAACCCGGTGAACACGAAGGGACGCGCGGTGGGCAGCGTCACCGCCCGGGTAGCCTGCCAACTGGACACCGCGTACGCCCGCATGAGATCGCGGTGCACGGGCCGCACCTGGCGCAGCCCTTTGAGGGTGTTGAAATACACCGGAACGAACACGGCGAGCGCCGCCACCAGCTGCCGAGCCGTCTCGGCTCCGGCCCCGAACATCGTGTAGAGCACCGGCGCGAGGGCCACGATCGGGACCACCGAGAGGGCACCCACCACGGGCACGGCCATCTGATCGAAGACGCGGGTCAGGGCCGACACAATCGCCAGCAGAATCCCCGCGAGGGAACCCAACAGCAATCCGACCAGGGCGTTTCGGCCCGTCACCAGCATGCCGTTCGCCACATTCTGCAGGTTGGCGGCGAATTCCGCGCCGATGGCAAACGGTGCCGGCAGGATGAAGGCCTTGATCGCGAACCCGCTCACCAGAGCCTGCCAGAGCGCCACCACCACCACGCCGAACACGATCGGCGCGAGAATCGTCTGCATGAGGCGAGGCGGGGCATCCCGCAGAACACCGTTACTCATCGGGTCTCCAGCCCCCGTGCCCCCTGGGAGGCACCCGTCGCGTCGTCGCCGTGCAGCAGGTCGCGCACCTCGCTGAGTGAGTGAAAAAAGCTCTCGTCTTCGCGCAGGTCGTCGCTGCGCCCGCTCATGTCGCCGAGGCCCACCGTGACCACCGAGCGGATGCGTCCGGGTCGCGGTGACATCACCACCACCCGGTTGGACAGAAACACGGCCTCGGGAATGGAGTGCGTCACGAACACTACGGCCGCCCGGGTTTCGGCGCAGATGCGCACGAGCTCGTTTTGCATGCGCTCCCGGGTCATCTCGTCGAGAGCCCCGAACGGTTCATCCATCAGCAGCAGGCTGGGGCTTTCGGCGAGGGAGCGGGCAATGGCTACCCGCTGCTGCATCCCCCCGGACAGCTGATCCGGGTAGTGGCCGGCAAAATCAGCGAGGCCCACCAGCTCGATCAGGTCCGCCGCCCGGGCACGTCGCACGGCCTTGCCCACTCCGTGCAACTCGAGCGGGAGTTCGATGTTGCCCGCCACCGTGCGCCACGGCAGCAGTCCGGCCTGCTGAAACGCGATGCCGTAGTCCTGGTCGATGCGAGCCTGCCGGGCCGGCTTACCGAACACTCGGATGCTGCCACTGGTGGGCGTGTCGAGGTCGGCGATGAGGCGCAGCAGGGTGGACTTGCCGCATCCGCTGGGCCCGATGAGGGACACGAATTCTCCGGGAGCGACGGTGAGGCTCACCGTATCGAGGGCGGTGACCCCGACCCCTTTGCGTGCGGCAAAAATTCGGCTCACTTCCACAACGTCCACGGCGTGCGCCGGCGTGCTGGCCTCGGGCATATTCGCCTCGGGCATATTCGAAGCTGTTGTACTGCTCATGCGGAAGCCTCTCCCCTGCGAAAACGACGAAGAAACAGTCCGATCACACCGACGAATCCGGCCGCGACCAGACCCACCAGAATCGACCCGAAGATGGGCGCCCACGGCTTGCCGGGGTCACCGCTGGCCGAACCGGCGTACTCCACGATCAGGCGGCCAATGCCGCCGCGCAGACCGATAGACACCTCGGCCACGACACTCCCCACCACGGCGCTGACCGCCGCGAGCCGCAGGGCCGGCAGCAGGTAGCCCACACTCGCGGGTAGTCGCAAGCGCCAGAGGGTCTTCCACCACCCCACCGCGTAGCAGTGCATCAGGTCCACATGGTTGGCGTCCGGCGCGCCAAGACCGCGCAGCGCACCAATCGACACCGGGAAGAAGGCAAGATAACTGGCAATCAGCGCCACCGACATCCAGTTCTCCCACGAGAACGCCCCGAACTCGATCTGCGCGCCCCAGCGACGAACCAGCGGGGCAAGGGCGATGAGTGGCACGGTCTGGCTGAGAATAATCCACGGCAGAATTGCCGATTGGGCGAGGTGAAAGCGCTGCATGAGCAGGGCGAGCGCCAGACCCACCGCAACTCCCACGAGCCAGCCAACGGATGCGATCCCGAGCGTGAACAGCGCCGCCTCCGCTACCGCTTGCCACAGGGGAACCGCGCTGGCAGCCCCCGTCACCGGTTCGATGACGCGCGTGAGCATGGTGGCCAGGTGCGGCATGGCAAGATCGCTCGTGCGCGGCAGCACGGTGAGGGTGCCGATGATCACGCCGTCGGCCGGTCCGAGCAGCTTGTAGAGCTCCCAGACCACGGCCAATGCGATGACGCCCAGCACCCCGAACGCCGCGCCGTGCCAGCCGGTCGGCAGGCTACGACGCACCCGAGGTGCGGACGACAACTGAGTCATGCGGGGCATCCGTTTCGCCAGAGGAGGTGCTGGTGGTGGGGTGGTGGGTGATTAGCTGGTGGCCACAATATGCTCAGCCATGGCCGGAATGATCGTTTCGCCGTAAATCCGCAGCGTTTCTTCCTTGTTGTCGTGCTGCAGGTAGCCGGCAAACTGGTCCACGCCGATGGCCTTCAGCGCCTGCAGTTTCTCAATGTGATCGGCCGCGGACCCGAGCAGGCAGAACCGGTCGACGATCTCATCGGGCACGAAGGTGGTGTGCTCGTTACCGGCCTGACCGTGCTGGTTATAGTCGTAGCCTTCACGACCGGCAATGTAGTCGGTGAGCGCCTTGGGCACGGTCGACTCGGTGCCGTACTTGGCCACGATGTCGGCCACGTGATTGCCCACCATCCCACCGAACCACCGGCACTGGTCGCGCATGTGCGCCCAGTCGTCACCGATATACATGGGAGCGGCCACACAGAACTTCACCGAGGCCGGGTCCCGCCCGGCGTTGGATGCTGCCGTGCGCACGCTGGTGATCATCCACTCGGCCACGTCGAGGTCGGCCATCTGCAGAATGAAACCGTCGCCCACCTCGCCGGCGAGCTTGAGGGCCAGCGGACCGTAGGCGGCCACCCACACCTCGAGGCTCGATCCGTTGCTCCACGGAAACTGCACGGTGGCTCCGTTGTATTCAACGGCCCGTGAGTTGGCCAGTTCCCGGATCACGTGCACCGACTCGCGCAGAGTCTTGAGCGTCGTCGGCGCCCCATTGGTGGTGCGCACGGCCGAGTCGCCGCGGCCGATGCCACAGATGGTGCGGTTGCCGTACATCTCATTGAGGGTGGCGTAGGTCGAGGCCGTCACGGTCCAGTCCCGGGTGGCCGGATTGGTGACCATGGGCCCCACAATAATCCGGTTGGTCTCCGCGAGGATGCGGCTGTAGATCACATACGGCTCCTGCCAGAGCAGGTGGGAGTCGAAGGTCCACACGTGGCTGAAGCCGTGGGCCTCGGCGAGCTTGGCCAACTGCACCGTGCGTGCCGACGGCGGGTTCGTCTGTAGTACTGCTCCGAAATCCATTGTTTCCCCTAGATCAGGTACTGGCTGAGACCGCGTTTGATGTACCGGCCGTCACCCTTGGTACCGAGGTACTGGTTCTGGTCGATCACGACCTTGCCGCGGGAGAGAACGGTGTCGACGTGACCGTCGATTTCGTAGCCCTCCCAGGCGGAATAGTCCATGTTCATGTGGTGCGTCTTGTCGCGTCCGGCTTCCGGCAACCCAATCGAGGTGTGTCCGTTGGGGTTGTAGATCACGATGTCGCCGTCAGCGCCGGGCTGAATGACGCCCTTGGTGCCATACATTCCGAACATTCGAGCCGGCGTGGTGGAACAGACCTCCACCCAGCGTTCGAGCGAGATTTTTCCGTCGACCACACCCTGATAGAGCAGATCCATGCGGTGTTCGACCGAGCCGATTCCGTTGGGGATCTTGGAGAAGTCGGTGAGGCCCATGTCTTTCTGGCCTTTCATGCAGAACGGGCAGTGGTCGGTGGAGACCATCTGAATATCGTTCGTGCGCAGACTCTGCCACATGTGGTGCTGGTGCCCCTCGGCTTTGGCTCGCAGGGGCGTGGAACACACCCATTTGGCACCCTCAAAACCGGGAGCGCCCAGGTTGTCTTCGAGCGAGAGGTAGAGGTATTGCGGACAGGTTTCCCCAAACACATTTTGCCCGTTGTCTCGTGCCTGAGCGATCTGCTCCACGGCCTGTTTGGCCGAGACGTGCACAATATAGAGAGGTGCACCGGTGAGGTTCGCGAGCATGATCGCCCGGTGCGTGGCATCCTCCTCGGCCTGCCACGGCCGGGTGAGGCCGTGATAGATCGGGCTGGTGTTTCCGGCGGCAATCGCCTGCTGAACAAGCAGGTCGATCACGCTGCCATTTTCGGCATGCATCATGATCATGCTGCCGTTGGTGGCGGCCCGCTGCATGGCTTTGACGATCTGCCCGTCGTCACTGAGGAACACGCCCTTGTAGGCCATGAACAGCTTGAAGCTCGAGACACCCTCGTTCACGAGCTCGTCCATCGCGGTCAGCGAGTCATCCTGCACATCGGAGAGAATCTGATGAAAACCGTAGTCAATGGCGCACTCACCGGATGCCTTCTGCTGCCATTTCGCATACTGCTCGAGTACGTTTTCCCCCGCGTACTGCACCACGAAATCCACAATGCTCGTGGTGCCGCCCCAGGCCGCTGCCCGGGTGCCGGTTTCAAAGGTGTCGCTGGCCTGCGTGCCGCCAAACGGCATCTCCATGTGCGTGTGCGCATCGATGCCACCGGGAATCACGTATTTGCCGCGGGCGTCAATGACGCGATCCACGTTGGTTTCCACACTGAAACCCAGCAGGGTGGACCCAGGGGCCAGCACCGCGGCGATGGTTTCTCCGTCGATCAACACATCGGCGAAGGCTCGGCCCGTGGAATTGACCACGGTTCCATTCTTGATCAACGTTTTCATCAGCATCCGCTTTCAGTCATGGGGCCGGGCGGGTTAGGGAGCGACCAGGGCGTCATAGGAGTCGGGGCGACGGTCACGGTAGAACTGCCAGGAGTTGCGCACCTCGCGAATCACACCCAGGTCGAGGTCGCGCACGACGATCTCTTCGGTGCCGGTGGAGGCGATGTCTCCCACGTAGTTTCCCTGAGGGTCAACGAAGTACGAGCTGCCGTAGAAGGTGACGGCCTCGTCACCGAATTCGGCGCTTTCGTTGCCAATGCGGTTGTTCGCGCCCACGTAGTACTGGTTTGCCACGGCCGCGGCGGGCTGCTCAAGTTCCCAGAGCCGGTTAGACAGACCGGGCTTGGTAGCCGAGGGGTTGAACACGATTTCGGCGCCGTTCAGGCCGAGTGCCCGCCAGCCCTCGGGAAAGTGGCGGTCGTAGCAAATGTAGACACCGATTTTGCCGTACTTGGTCTCGAAGACGGGGTAATCGGTGTTGCCGGGGCGAAAGTAGAACTTTTCCCAGAACTGCGGCAGGTGGGGCAGGTGGTGCTTGCGATACTTGCCGAGGTACGTGCTGTCGGCGTCGATCACGGCCGCGGTGTTGTAGAGCACACCCGGCTGTTCTTCCTCATACATGGGCAGCACAATCACCATGCTGAATTCCGCAGCGAGTTTCTGAAAGCGCTCCACGAGCGGACCCGGAACCGGCTGTGCGTAGTCGTAATACTTGGAGTCCTGCACGATGCCGAAGTAGGGGCCGTGAAACAGCTCCTGAAAACAGATCACCTGCACGCCGTCTGCGGCAGCGGTCCGCACGAAGTCTTCGTGCTTCTGAATCATTGATTCTTCATCGCCGGTCCAGGTGGCCTGGGTGATGGCCGTGCGAACGATATTTCTCTGGTCAACGCTCATAGTGGTGTTTCGCCTGTTCTCTAGGATCTTGTGCTTCAGGTGGGCGAATCCAACCGGAGGTGAAGCCCGGTCGAATCGTCAGCTGTCGTGATTGGTCCCGCTGGACTGCATTGTCCAGCTTTGTTATTATTTGACGTAAACATTTCAAATGTGTTTCTTTACGTGACACACGCGTTAATCATCCTGTCGGCCGATTCGCAGCGAGGCAAGGGAAATGCACATCTTTGTGGCAGAAATTGAACAGCGCACCCCCGCCGGGATTGCTGCGGCCGTGGGTCGGCTGATCGCCACCGGACGGCTCGCTCCGGCCGATCGGCTGCCCACGGTGCGTGATCTCGCGACCGAGCTCGGGGTCAGCCCGGCAACCATCAGCCACGCCTGGAAAGCCCTGGCCGCCGCTGGCCTCATCGTTTCGCGGGGTCGCAGCGGCACGTTTGTTCTCGACGCCGCCCCCAAATGGCTCCCGGCGCGCAGCCAAACCCTGGCCGGGCCGCTCGGCACCTCGCGCCTCGACCTCTCGCGCGGCACACCCGATCCAGAGCTGCTCCCCGCCCTCGGACCCGCACTCTCGCGGGTCTCCCAGCGGGCGGTGACCCCGAGCTATCAGGACCTGCCCGTGATTCCCGAGCTGCTTGACGTGCTGCACGGCTCCTGGCCCTACCCGGTGGAGTCGGTCACGGTGGTCGACGGTGCCCTCGACGCCATCTCGCGAAGCCTCGACCAGATCACCCGATTCGGCGACCGGGTGATTGTCGAAAACCCCACGTTTCCGCCCTTCTTTGATCTGCTGGAACAGCTCGGTCTCGAGCGCGTGCCCGTGGATATCGACTCCGAGGGGATCGTTCCAGCCAGCCTCGCCATTGCCCTCCGGCGAGGTCCCGCCGCACTCCTACTGCAACCGAGAGCGCAAAACCCCACCGGTGCGTCGATGAGCGCCGCTCGGGCCGGGGAGTTGGCGCAGGTGCTTCACGCGAGCACGAGCACGCCCGTGGTGATTGAGGATGACCACTCCGGCGACATCAGCATCGCCCCCGACGTGAGCCTCGGCCAGTGGATGCCCGACCGCGTGCTGCACGTGCGCAGCTTCTCGAAGTCCCACGGTCCCGACCTGCGCATTGCGGCCCTCGGCGGCCCGGCGCAGCTCATCGATCCGATCGTGGCGCGACGCATGCTGGGGCCCGGCTGGACCAGCCGCATGCTGCAGACGATCCTGCATGACCTGCTCACCAACAGTGACAGCATCACTCAAGTGAGCGAGGCCCGGCGCCGGTATTTTGCTCGGCAGCGAGCCCTCACCGAAGAACTCGCCCGCCAGGGTCTCGTCGTCCCGCAGGCGGACGGCATCAACGCCTGGCTGCCCGTGCGGGATGAGCGCGACGCCATCGTGCGCCTGGCGGCATCGGGAATCCGGGTCGCTGGCGGGTCACCGTTCATGGCGGCCGAGGGCGGGCCGGCGTTCATTCGGGTGACCGCCGGCGCGTTGCCCGCCGACAGTGCACCGGTTGCCGCAGCCCTCGTGGCAGCGGCCAACCTCGACGAGCCCGACATCCCCGTGCTCACCGCGCGCTGGGCCTAGTGCGCACGCGGCCTGCTACTCACGGGGTTACGCTCGATCCAGACCAGCGGTTGGTTCCCACCGGCTGCGCTGACCCGAATCGGGTGAGCCACACGAGAGGAACTTCATGAAAAATGTCACCGTACTGGCCGGAGGTGTAGGCGGTGCCCGCTTCACTCGTGGGCTGCTTGCACATCTCGCGAAGGCGCATCCGCTTGCCACCGTGACCGTGATCGTGAACACCGGCGACGACATGTGGCTCGACGGGCTGCGCATCTGCCCCGACCTCGACACCGTGATGTACACCCTCGGTGGCGGCATCAGTGAGGCGCAGGGGTGGGGCCGCGAGGATGAAAGCCGCCGCACGTCCGCCGAGATTGCCGCCTACGGTCGCGGCTGGTCGTGGTTCACGCTTGGCGACCTCGACCTCGCGACCCACATCGTGCGCACCGATCTGCTGCGCAGCGGCTCAACCCTGAGCGAAGCGACGGATTTTCTCTGCCGGCGCTGGCAGCCCGGCGTGCGCCTACTGCCGATGAGCGACCAGCCGGTGGAAACGCATGTACGCCTCGCCGCAGACGCTGATGAACACCTCGCCGGCGAACTTATGCACTTTGAGGAATGGTGGGTTCGGTATCGCGCCGGTATTCCCGTGACGGAATTTGTGCAGCGGGGCCTCGCCGATGCGGTCGCTGCCCCCGGCGTACTCGAGGCCATTGCCACCGCCGACGTGGTGATTCTTCCGCCGTCAAACCCCGTGGTCTCGGTGGGCACGATTCTGGCCGTACCGGGCATCCGAGACGCCCTGCGCGCCACATCGGCACGGGTGGTGGGCGTGGCACCCATCATCGGCGGCGCGGCCGTGCGCGGCATGGCCGACGCGTGCCTGCAGACCATTGGCGTGCAGACCTCGGCCCTCGCCGTGGGTCTGCACTACGGCGCCCGGTCGGCTGGCGGCGTGCTCGATGCCTGGCTCATTGACGAAACGGATGCCGCGGCGCTGCCCGAGCTGGCGGCCGCCGGCATCCGCTCCCTCGCCGTTCCGCTGTGGATGCACGACGTGCCCACAACTGCGGCCATGGCGGCCGCCGCCCTCGCTGCTGCCGCCGGAGTGGGTGCCGCTGCCGCACTCGCGTAGCCGCTGCGGCGCCCCCGCGGCACTCCCGCGGCACTCATTCGCGTCGCGGCACTCGTTTGGTCGCCGGGCACGTGTTCAAACAGGTGCCCGGCGACCAAACGAGTGCCCGGCGCGCCAGAACGGCCTGCCAGCACCGGCCCGCGGCCACTATTGCGCGGCGGTTCCGGCCGCAGCCTGCAGAACCGCGCGGGAATGCGGGCCGAGTCCCAGCAGCAGCGCCAGCGCCAGGTCGTCGGACGTGTCCACGTCACGGCGCAGGGTGGAGTCCGCCGGCACGGCCAGCGGCACATACCCCGCGACCTCGTGTGCGGCCCGCGACCCGGGGCCAAACAGCAGCGCCGGCGGCAGGCCTGCATGCACGAAGAGCGCGGTTGTGCCCGTTCCGGCAGCGTCGGGCACCATCGACAGCGCGTGGGTCGACGCGAGATGCAGCGCGGCCAAGAAATCCTCGCGGCGCAGCGCGGGGAGGTCGCCCGTAACGATCACGCAGGGCACGCCGGGATGCTCCGCGCGGGCAGCCGCGAAGCCCTGTCTAATCGCCGCGTTGAGTGGGTCCGCCGCCGGCCCGCTCGGCGCCACCTCTTCGGGCACGGTGACCGCCCCGAGATCCTCCAGAGCAGCCCCGAGCACGGTGTCGCCGGTGACGACGAACACCTCGAGCACGTCCGGTAGCCCCAGCAGCACCGAGACGGTGTCGAGCGCAAAGGCCTCGGCGAGCGCGGCCCGCTCCGGGAGCGCCCCCAGCCGGCTCTTGCCGCCCGGATTCCCCTTGGCCGGAACGACAACGATCCAGTTCACTCCGCGGTGTCCTCACTCAGCGCCGCCGCACGCCCGGCAGCGAAGCCCTCGGCATAGGCCTCGTTCGTGCCCAGCCGAAACATGTCGTTCTCGCTCGGGCGCTGCAGAGCGGATGCCCCGGCAAGCGTCAGCGCCCCCACCAGATGTCCGAGGCCGCGCACGACGGCAACCGGATTTCCGCTGGTCTTGCCCTTAATGAGGTCTGCGGCGCCCGCAATCTCGTCGGCAACCGCCGCGACCGTCACGTCAAGCTGTCGCCCCGAGGTGTCCGCTGTGCCGCGCAGGTCATCGAGCACGGCGAGGCCGGCCGCGCCGATCGCAATGTCGGTCTGGCCCTCTCGCCACGCGCGCCCGGCGGTATCGGTGATGATCACGCCAAGGCGCAACCCCGTGCGCGCCCGCAGCGCGGTACACAGGGCGCGCGCCGAGGCATCCGGGTCGATGGGCAAGAGCAGCACAATGCCGTCGGGCGCATTGCTCGTGTCCACTCCGGCGGCGGCCATGATCAGCCCCTGCCGGTTTTCGACAATGCGCGTGACGCCGCCCGGATGCGCCCGGGTGGCCACCACCCGCACGGTCTCGTCGGTGATCGCCTGCTCCCGGTCGGTGGCCGCACGCTGCCGGCCCTCCGCCTTCGACACAATCTTGCTGGTCACGGCCAGAATATCGCCGTCAACCAGCCGCGACTGCGCCGCCTCGAGAATGAGCGCCCCGAGGTTGTCGCCGGCCACGATCTCCCCAAAACCGGGCAGGGTGAACACCATCAGCGAGTCCACCGCGGTCACAGCCGAGGGCACGGGCGGCACCTAGCGAACGAGTTTCGGCAGCACCTGCGCGCCGAACACGTCGATCCACTGACGCTGGTTCCGACCCACGTTGTGCAGGTAAATGCGGTCGAACCCAAGGTCAACAAACTTCTGAATGTACTTGCGGTGCTCATCGGGGTCGGCCGAGATGATCATGCGACCCTCAAAGTCCTCCGGGCGCACGAGCTTGGCAATCTGTTCAAACTCAAACGGAGAGCGGATGTCGGCCTTCGGAAACTTCATGCCACCGTTCGGCCACTCCCGCAGTGCGTTCGTCATGGCCTCTTCGTCGGTGTCGGCCCAGCTCATGTGCAGCTGCAGAACCTTGGGCATCGTGGACGGGTCCTTCCCCGCATCCCGGGCGCCGTCGTCGAACTTGCCGAACAGCATCGAAATCTTCTCGAGCGGGGCGCCCACCGTGATGAGGCCATCGGCTTGGCGGCCGGCGCGCTTGGCGGTGACCGGGCCGGCCGTCGCCACGAGAATCTCGGGGGCCACCTCCGGCATTGTCCACAGCCGCGTGGACTCAAGCTTGTAAAACTGACCCGAGTGCTTCACGTCTTTGCCGGCGAGGGACGCAGTGAAGAGCTTCGAAATGATCTCGATGGCTTCAAACATGCGGTTGATGCGCTCGGGGGCTTCGGGCCAGTAGGCACCCACGATGTGTTCGTTGAGCGCTTCCCCCGATCCGAGTCCGAGCCAGTGGCGGCCCGGATACATGGCGGCGAGCGTCGCGGAAGCCTGAGCCACCATGGCGGGGTGCCAGCGAAAGGTGGGTGCGGTGACGCCGGGACCCAGGTCACCCTTCGTGCGTTCACCGATGGCGGCGAGCACGCTCCACACGAAGGAACTCTCTCCCTGCTGGGGAACCCAGGGTTGAAAATGGTCGGCCGCCATGACGCCGGTGAACCCGTGCTCTTCGGCGTAGGCCGAGAGGGCAACAGCCTCCGTGGGGGCGAACTGTTCCAACATGGCCGCGTAGCCAATCTGCAACTCCGTCATCATGACCTTCCTGAGCATCGGTGGTCCTCACCATAATGTCACCCTAGGGGCTTCGTCACCCGATACCCGGCGGGTTCACCCCCACGGGCGAATAGGCTGGAGGCATGCGCATTGCCACCTGGAACGTTAACTCCATCCGTGCCAGAGTCGACCGCACCGTGGACTGGATGGTTCGCGAAGACATCGACGTGCTTGCCATGCAGGAAATCAAGTGCAAACCGGAGCAGTTTCCCACGCAGCCCTTCGAAGACGCCGGCTATGAGCTCGCCATCCACGGTCTCAACCAGTGGAACGGTGTCGCCTTCGCCAGTCGCCTCCCCATGACGGATGTCGTCACCTCCTTCCCCGGCATGCCCGGCTTCCTGAAGGGTGCTGACGGACCGGACCAACCCCTCGAAGCCCGTGCCATGGGCGTCACGGTAAACGAGCAGCGGCTCTGGAGCCTGTATGTGCCCAACGGCCGCGCTCTGGGTGACCCGCACTACGACTACAAGCTGGCCTGGCTCGACGCCCTGCAGAAGCATGCTGTAGCCGAGCTGGCAGCCAACCCGCACCTGGCCCTCGCCATGATGGGCGACTGGAATGTGGCACCCTTTGACGAGGACATGGGCGACCCGAGCTTCATTCCCGGAGAATCAACCCACATCTCCGCGCCGGAGCGGGCGGCGTTCTCGGCCTTCGAAGCCGCCGGGCTGCGCGACGTGGTGCGCCCCCTGGTGCCGGAGGGCTTCACGTTCTGGGACTACAAGCGGCTGCGCTTTCCGCGCAACGAGGGACTGCGCATCGACTTCATCCTCGCCTCCGAGGCTTTCGCCGACCGGGTGACCGATGCCAGCATCCACCGCAACGAGCGCAAGGGTGACGCGCCCAGCGACCACGTTCCCGTTGTCGTCGACGTCGATATTGACGGCGAAGACGACGACCGCCCCATGATCTTCTAGAGCCGGCCGAAGGACACCATGTCGACACCCGCACCTCGCCTCATTCCGCCATCGTCGGCATCCGTTACCGTCTCCATCTCGCGCTGGGTCGACCCAAGGCGCATCGAAGAGGCCACCGGCTGGGTGCAGGCAGGCATGGACCTTGCCCACCAGTACCCCGGGTTTCTGGGGAGCGGTTGGGTGCGGGCTAGCGAGGATTCCGGGCACTGGCAGATGCTCTACAAGTTCTCGAACGCCGCGGCCCTGAAGGCGTGGGAGAACTCGATCGACCGTTCCGAGTGGCTCCATGCGGGCCGCGACCTGGTGCTCGATGCCCGCGAAGAGACCAAACGCACGGGCATTGAGGGCTGGTTTGACGCGCCGCAGGAGGCAACGCCGGGCGTCGCCATTCTTCCGCCACCACGGTGGAAGCAGGCCGTGAGCATCTGGCTCGGGTTCTTCCCGCTCAACCTCACCTTCATGATTCTGGTGCCCGCGTTGGTGCCGGGGTGGAACGACCTGAATATTGTCGTGCGGGTGCTCCTCACCACGCTCGCGCTCACACCGCTCATGACCTACGTCATGCTGCCGTGGATCACCCGCCTGCTTCGACCCTGGCTGCAGCGGCAGAAAAAGCCCACCACGCCGAAACGGCCGGGCTAGACGACCCGAAAGCTAAGCTCGCCGATGCCGTCGATTCCGCCGGTCACCACGTTGCCGGGCACCAAGGCACCCACGCCCGCGGGCGTGCCCGTGAAGATCACGTCGCCGGGGAGCAGCGTCACCGAGCGGGACAGCGCGGCCACGATGTCGGGAACGGCCCAGATCTGATCGGCGAGATCGCCCATCTGCTTCGGTTCGTCGTCCACGTTTAACCAGATTCGAGCGGATGCGGGGTGGCCCCCACCACTCGCGGGCACGAGCGGTGTGCACGGTGCGGAGAAATCGAACCCTTTCGACAGGTCCCAGGGCCGACGGAGGGATTTGGCGGTGTCCTGCAGGTCACGGCGGGTGAGGTCGACGCCCGCGCCGTACCCCCACACGTGGTCCAGGGCTGCGTGCGGCTCAATATCGCTGCCGCCGCGGCCGATCGCCACGACCAGTTCCATCTCGAAGTGCAGGTTGTGGGTCTGCGGCGGGTAGGGCACCTCGTGCGGTGCCACGTGGCGCGCGGGCACGCCCTCGTCAACGGCGAAGATCGCATCGGCGGGTTTGGCGAAGAAGAACGGCGGCTCGCGGTCGGGATCGTTCCCCATTTCGCGGGCGTGATCGGCGTAATTACGCCCCACGCAGTACACCCGGTGCACAAAGAACCGCTCGGGGGAACCGGCCACTGGAAGGCTCGTGGGGGAAGGTACCAAGAGTGCAGAGGTCATGCTGGTCCTTTCAATCAGGCGAATCAGGCGAATCAGGCGAGGAGCGCCGCGATCACGAGCAGCGCGGGAATGGACCCGAGCGTCGTGAGCAGCACGGTGTCACGCGTCACGACAATGCCGCGGTTGTAGCGCGCCGAGAAGTTGTAGATGTTCTGTGCGGTGGGGAGCGCCGAAATAGCAACTGCGGCGAAAAGCTCGCCCGCGTCGAGGTGGAAAACGAACCGGCCCACGACATAGGCGATCACCGGCATCACGGCCACCTTGATGATGCTGGCCACGATCACCTGCATGCGTCCCGTGCCCCGTTTGAGCAGCCGCTGGCCGTGGAGCGACATGCCGAACGACATCAGCACCATCGGAATCGCAGCGCCACCAATGAGTTCCAGGGGCGCGAGCACCGGCGGCGGAAGGCGGATGCCCGCAATCGCCACCACGATGCCGGCCACCGACGCAATAATCATGGGGTTGCGCAGCGGCTGCGTGAGAATCGACCCCACCGATAAGCGGCCGCTTGTGGATACGTCGAGAATTCCGAGCACGATGGGCGCGAACACGAGCAGCTGGATCAGCAAAACGGGGGCCATGTAAGTGGCGCTGCCGAGCACATAAATGGCCACGGGCAGCCCAATGTTGTTGGCATTCACGTAGGTTGCCGAGGCTGCACCGAGCACCGTTTCGGCCACCGGAACTCGAAAGAAGAGTCGGGTGACCACCAGAAACACACCGAGCCCGACCACAACCGAGCACACCAGGGTCACGAGAAACGTGGAGAAGAGCACCGACACGTCGGCGTGCGAGAGCACCGTGAACAGCAGCGCCGGTGTCGCCACGAAGAATGCCATCCGGTTGAGCACCGTGATGGACCCGGGGCCCGCGATCCCGAAGCGCTCCACGATGTACCCCACCAGAATCACGAATCCAATGATTCCGAACCCCACCAGCACGCCGCCCATTTACCCGAGCTTACGGCCCGGGGCGCGCCGTCTTCCCGCGCCGAACCAGAGCGGGGGCTAGCCCGCAGCTGATCGGCCCCACTACGCTCGCACCATGGCACACCTCGATGTACCCGGCGCAGTGCTCTACTACGAAACGGCCGGGCACGTCTCCGGCCCGGCCGTGCTGCTGATGCACGCCGGAATCGCACACCTGCGCATGTGGGACCCACAGGTGGCGGCCCTCGCAACGCACCACTATGTCATCCGCTTCGATGCTCGAGGTTTTGGGCGAACGTCGGTCGACGACGTGAAATTCTCGGCTCGAGCGGATGCCGTGGCTCTGCTTGATCACCTGGGGGTGGAGCGTGCGACCCTGATCGGCTGCGACCGTGGCGGCCTGGTCGCCCTCGACGTGGCCGTGGAACACCCCGATCGGGTGGCCGGGCTCGTCACCATCGGCGCCGGTCCGAGCGGATTCCCCGAGGTGGAACTCTCCGATGCCGAGGATGCCCTGTTTGATTCCCTCGACCAGGCCTTCAACGCGAACAATCCCGAGCAGATCTCCCGGCTCGAGGTGCAGCTCTGGGCGGTCGGCCCGCTGCGCCAGGAGGCCGACCTCGATCCGCATTTTCTCGCCACCGCCTATGCCATGAGTCTCGACAACATCGAGCACTTCACCGAGCACCCGCGGCCTCAGCCGCTGGATCCGCCCGCCAGCGACCGGGTGGTGGACATCACCGTTCCGGCCCTCGTGACCGTGGGCGAATTCGATCTCACGCCCGCGCTGGCCGAGTACGAGTACCTGCTGGAGGTACTGCCGGAGGCAAGCGGATGCAGGTTTCGTGGCGTTGCCCACCTGCCGAGCCTCGAGCATCCCGAGGAATTCACGCGTGTGCTGGTGAGCTGGTTGGCCCGGAATAACCTCTAGTCGAGCTGAACGGCATCGGGGGCGAGGACCTCGCGACCCACCCACTGGTCCATGGAGCGGTACACGCCGAAGCCGCCCGCCACCCGGTCCCAGAGCGGAAGAGGCAGGGTGCCACGCAGCGCGCGGGCCAGATTCACGGTCCACGGCATCATGAGCATAGGCTTGCCGGCCAGCATCGCCCGCCAGACCCGCTCCACCACGTACTCCGGGGTCATCAGTGGGGTGAGCAGCGGTCCGCGAGCACCGTCAAACATGCCGGTGGAGATGTAGCTCGGGCACACCGTGGTCACCTTCACCTGGCCGAAGCCCTGCTGCGCGAGCTCGAGGCGCAGCGAGTCGCTCCAGCCAATCAGCGCCGCCTTCGACGCCGCGTACACGCTCATGCGAGGGTTGGACAGCGTGCCGGCAGCCGACGCGATATTCACAATGCGCGCCTCCCGCGTGCCATTGGTCATCATGTGCGGCAGGAACTCGCGCGCGATGTACATGGGTGCCAACGCGTTGATCTTCATCGTGGGACGAATGTCATCGCCGTTATCGTGCTCCCAGAAGAACTTGCCGCGCACAATTCCCGCGTTGTTGATCACGATGTCGGGGTCACCCACTTCGGTTCGCACCCGCTGTGCGGTCTGGGCAATCGCACCGAGGTCTGCGATGTCCACCGTGAACGGCGCAACGATGGTGCCCGCCGGGGCACCCCCGGCCAGCTCTGCCGCGGTGGCTGCGAGGGCGGCCGCATCCCGGTCCCAGAGGATCACGGCCTTGGCCCCCTCCGCGACCGCGCGCTCCGCATATAGCCGGCCCATCCCGCGGGCCGCACCGGTAATCAACACACGTGCTCCAACAACCGTTCGACTCATGTACCCATCATGCAACGTCTTGCCTGCTTTCGGAGTGCGAACTGTTACGTTCGGTTGCGACTGTCCGCGCGAGCGTGGGCGTGTTTCGCTAACGTCGCCCCTATGGCTCTTCTCAGCGGCACTCCCACCCGGGCTGTGGCGCGCGCCGACACAACGGATGCCGCCGCCACGAACACCGCGTACGCCGTGGAATTCTCCGGCGTGGGTCGTTCCTTCACCACGCTGCCGCGCCGCGGAGCACCCCACAGCCACCCCGTGCTGCGCGACGTGTCACTCACGGTGCGACCGGGCGAGATTCTGGCCATTCTCGGCACGAGCGGATGCGGCAAATCCACTCTGCTGCGCATCGCCGGCGGCCTGGACACGGTCACCACCGGCAGCGTGCAGATCGACGGCACCGTCTCTGCCGGAATCGATTCCCGCTGCGCTGTCGGCTTTCAGGAACCCCGTCTGCTGCCGTGGCGCACACTGGCCGCAAATGTGGCCCTCGGCCTTCCGCGTAGCACCAGCCGAGCCGTGGGTCGTGCCCGCGTTGCGGAGTTGCTGGAGCTGGTGGGACTCACCGCCTTTGCCAGCCACCGGCCGCGCGCGGTTTCTGGCGGCATGGCGCAGCGGGCCTCGCTCGCTCGGGCCCTGGCCCGCAACCCCGGCGTTCTGCTGCTCGATGAACCGTTCGGCGCCCTCGACGCCCTCACCCGGCTGCAGATGCAGGACCTCCTCCTCGACGTGCATGCCGCGGCACCCACCACCATTCTGCTGGTAACCCACGACGTTGACGAAGCGCTGCAACTCGCGGATCGCATCATTCTGCTGGGCGCCGATGACGACGTGGATGACAGTGCGGGCGGACGCACCGGGGCCACAATTGTGCAGGAGCTGACCGTTCCCGGCAAGCGTCCCCGTGACCGTGGGTCAGCCGAACTCGCTGAGCTGCGCGGGCGACTTCTGGCCGGTCTCGGCATCAACCGACATGGTGTTGCGCGCGGAATCGCCGCCACGACCACCATCCCCCTCTTTCAGTACTAACCCGCTGCGCGAGCAGCTCCGGTTAGCACCATCCCTCACGTACACACAGCCCCCTTCACACAGCCCAGGAGAACCCCATGACCTCACGACGTTTCGTTAGCGCGGCGCTTATTGCCGGCGCCACCGCGGCCACGCTTCTGCTGAGCGGATGCGTGGCGGGCGAGAACCAGCCTGCCGCCCCGGCCGCCGCCGAGTCCACGGCAACGGTCACGGAGGGCGGAACCCTCAACATCGACTTCGCCACCTACAACCCGCTCTCGCTCGTGATCAAGGAAAAGGGCTGGCTCGAAGACGCCCTCTCCGCGCAGGGTGTGGCAGTGAACTGGGTGCAGTCGGCCGGATCGAACAAAGCAAACGATGCGCTGCGCGCCGGAGCCATCGACGTGGGTTCAACGGCCGGTTCGGCCGCGCTCCTGGCCCGCTCAAACGGGTCGCCCATTCAGGTCATCGACATCTTCTCCCAGCCGGAGTGGGCCGCTCTCGTGGTGCCGGCCGGTTCGGCCATCACCTCGGTTGGCGACCTCAAGGGCAAGCAGATCGCCGCCACCAAGGGCACCGACCCCTACTTCTTCCTCCTGCAGGCCCTGGAGGCCGAAGGACTCACCCAGGACGACGTGACAGTGCAGAACCTGCAGCACGCCGACGGCTGGGCTGCGCTGCAGACCGGTGCCGTGGATGCCTGGGCCGGACTTGACCCCATCATGGCCGGTGCCGAGGCGGCCGGGGCCACGCTGCTCTACCGCAACGTGGACTTCAACAGCTACGGCTTCCTGAACGCCACCGAATCCTTTATTGCAGAGAAGCCCGATGTGGCGCAGACCGTGGTGAGCGTCTACGAGCACGCGCGGGCCTGGGCCCTGGCCAACCCCGACGAAACCGCGCAGATTCTGGCCACGGTTGCCGGTCTCGACCTCGCTGTAGCCACCACGGTCATCACCGAGCGCAGCAACCTGGACGTCGACAACGTTCCCGGTGACGCTCAGCTCTCGGTGCTGACGAAGATTGGTCCCACGTTCGTGGCCAACTTCGACGTGGCAGACCAGGACTTAGTCGATGCCGCACTGGACACCATTATCAACGATGAGTTTGCCACCCAGGCCGACCCCACCATCGTCAAATAATCGCGGCCCGAACGGCGCACTCCCCAGCACACGGAAAGGACCCTCATGACCCAGACACAGGCTGTAGCCACGCCGTCGGTCGTGTCGGGCGCGCGGCGACCCCTCGCTGCGCGCCCGTGGTTCCGGGTGTTCGGCGGGATCATCTTGCCCGTTTTGCTGCTCGCGGCCTGGCAGGTCAGCACCTCGCTGGGACTTGTCAGCACCTCCCAGCTGCCGTCCCCCGAGATGGTGTGGAAGGCCGGGGTTGATCTCGCCGAACGGGGGCTGCTCGGTCAGTACGCGGCCATTTCGACCCAGCGGGTACTGATTGGCTTTCTGATCGGGGCGGCGCTCGGCCTCACTTTCGGTGCCCTCGTCGGTCTGTCCCGGGCTTCGGAAATCTTCTTTGCCCCCACACTCGGCGCCATCCGCGCCGTTCCGTCCCTGGCCTGGATTCCGCTACTGCTGCTGTGGCTGGGCATTCAGGAGGATTCTAAGATCACGCTCATTGCCATCGGGGCCTTTTTCCCGGTGTACACCACGGTTGCCGCGTCGCTGCGGCACGTGGATCGTCAACTGGTGGAAGCGGGCCGGGCGTTCGGCTACAACGGCCTCAGCCTGTTCCTCACCGTGCAGCTCCCGGCCGTGATCCCCGCCGTTGTATCCGGGCTGCGGCTCGCGCTCGCGCAGGCCTGGCTTTTTCTCGTGGCCGCCGAGCTGCTCGCCTCGTCGATGGGTCTCGGGTTTCTGCTCATCGACTCGCAGAACAATGGCCGCATTGACCGGATCGTGCTCGCGATCATTGCGCTGGCCGTGCTCGGCAAGCTGACGGATGCCCTCGTGGGCGTCTTCGAAAAGTGGGCAACGACGAAGTGGGCATGACTGCTCGGAACGGAAGCGACATGAGCGAGACCAGCCACACCATCCGTAATCTCCTCACCGAAACCCGCACCTACCCGGCCCCCGCCGCTTTCGCGGCGCAGGCCAATGTGGACGCCAGCTGGTGGGACCGGGCGGCCGCCGACCCGATCGCCTTCTGGACCGAGCAGGCCGCCCGCCTGGAGTGGGCCACCCCGTGGACGAGCGCCCACACCTGGGAGCCGGCCGTCCCCGACGCCGACGGCGTGCTGTCTATCCCCAAAGCGGAATGGTTCGCCGGTGGCACGCTCAATGTGGCCGTGAACTGCGTGGACCACCATGTGGCCGCCGGGCGCGGCGACAAGGTGGCGTTCTACTTCGAGGGGGAACCCGGCGATCGGCGCACGATCACCTACGCCGAGCTGGAACGCGAGGTCAACCGGGCCGCGAACGCCCTCACCGCACTCGGCATCGTGCAGGGCGACCGCGTGGTGCTCTACCTTCCGGTGATCCCCGAGACGATCATCATCACCCTCGCGATCGCGCGGCTCGGAGCCATCCACTCCCTCGTCTTCGGTGGCTTCTCCGCCGAGGCCCTGCGCTTTCGCGTGGAAGACACCGGCGCCAAGCTCCTCGTGACGACCGACGGTCAATACCGCCGAGGTCAGGCCGTTCCGGTCAAGGCCGCGGCCGACGACGCCGTGGCCGGTGTGCCCTCCATCGAACACATGCTCGTGGTGAGGCGCACGGGCGACGACACCCCCGACATTCCCTGGACACCGGGACGGGATGTCTGGTGGCACGATGTCGTCGACCCCGCGTCACATATTCACAAACCGGAATACTTCGACGCCGAGACGCCCCTGTTCATCATTTACACGTCGGGAACCACCGGAAAGCCCAAGGGGCTCGTGCACACCAGTGGCGGGTACCTCGTGCACGCTAGCTGGAGCCACTGGGCGGTTTTTGACGCCAAGGACACCGACGTGCACTGGTGCACGGCCGACCTGGCCTGGGTCACCGCGCACAGCTACGTGCACTACGGCCCCCTCTCGAACGGCACCACCTCGGTCATTTACGAGGGCACGCCGAACACGCCGCACCCCGGGCGGCACCTGGAGATCATCGAGCGCTACGGCGTCACCACGTACTACACCGCCCCGACCCTCATTCGCACGTTCATGACGTGGTTCCCGAACGGTTTGCCGGCGGAGTTCGACCTCAGCAGCATCCGCTTGCTCGGCTCCGTTGGGGAGGCCATCAACCCGGAGGCGTGGGTGTGGTTCCGGGAGAATTTCGGGGCCGGACACACACCGATCGTGGACACGTGGTGGCAGTCCGAAACGGGCGCGGCCATTATGTCGCCGCTTCCCGGCGCGAGCACGCTCAAACCGGGCTCGGCACTGCGAGCGATCCCGGGGCTCAAGACCCTGGTGGTCGACGACGCGGGCGAGCAGGTTGCGCTCGGCACCGGTGGTTATCTGGTGATCGACGGCATGTGGCCCGGCCTGGCGCGCACGGTATGGGGAAACCCGGAGCGGTACCGGGACTCGTACTGGGCCAGGTTCGCTGCCCAGGGCTACTTTTTCTCCGGAGATGGTGCCAAGTACGACGACGACGGTGATATCTGGCTGCTCGGCCGGGTGGACGACGTGATCAACGTCTCCGGCCACCGGCTGTCGACGATCGAGATCGAATCCGCACTCGTGGCCCACCCGGCCGTGGGTGAGGCCGGTGTCGTGGGCGTGTCAGACCCGACGACCGGTGAGGGGATCGCTGCGTTCGTCATTCCCGCGGTGGCCCCCACCGACCCCGCGAGCGTGCGAGCGTGGCTTGAGCTCGGCGCCGAACTGGCACCGCTGTTGCGGGCACACATCACGCACGAGATCGGTGCCATCGCCAAGCCGCGCGATGTCTTTCTGGTCCCGGACCTGCCGAAGACCCGTTCCGGCAAGATCATGCGGCGTTTGCTCGGCGATATCGTGGACGGTCGACCGCTCGGTGATGTGTCATCGCTGCAGGACGACACCGCTCCCCGACACATTGCCGATATCGTGCAGGCTGCGCGGGGCTAGCTACACAAACATCAGCACAAAGCCGAAGATAGCGGCTACAACGCCCACCAGAATGAGGATCAGCCCGGTGAGGCGCAGGGCGCGGCCGTCGTGACTCGGGTTGTCGGTGCGACAGCGATCGGGTGAGCGCGGCAGGTACCACACGGGAATGTCGTCCCCGGGCAGCAGCCCCTGGGACTCGTGGGTGTTCTGATGGCCCGCGTGCACATCGCCCTGGCCGTCGAACCATCGAATCACCGAGCCGTTTTTGGACACGGCGATCACGCCATCCGCTTTCACCCAGCGATGACTGACCGCACGCACGATAAGGCCGGTGATGAGCAGCGGAATTCCGGCGGCCAGCCCCACAAGGGTGAGAATCTCACTGATGATTCCGGAGATCGCCTCAAACTCCACACCATCCACCCTCCGTCGTCACTATCCCTGTCGGTAAATGTTATCGGCTGCGCAGGGGTTCTGAGCCACCGCCACAGGGTCTGCGGCGGTCTCCGTTGGCTGATGAGACGGCCTGGGGCTACGCCGCCGCCAGCTCGTTAGCAATTCGCACCCCAATTTCGAGCGCCGCCGTGGCCGCCGGCGAGGGAGCGTTGAGCACGTGAATTTGGCGGGGAGCCTTCTCAAAGTAAAAGTCATCCACCAGACTGCCATCTCGTCGCATCGCCTGGGCGCGCACGCCGGCATGGGTGGGAACCAGGCTGTTGTCGGCGAGTTCCGGCACCAACTCACGCAGACTCGCGAGAAACCGCTTCTGCGAGAACGATCGCTGCACCTCTGCAATCCCGGTGCGCCAGAACTTTCCCCCGAGTTTCCATAGTCCCGGCCACTGTGCGCTTTCCAGAACGTCGCGCGGGTTGATGTTGAGCCAGGTATACCCCTCGCGAGCCAGCGCAAAGACAGCGTTCGGGCCGGCATGCACGGATCCGTTGAACATGCGCGTGAAGTGCACCCCGAGGAAGGGGAGATCCGGATCGGGGACCGGATAAATGAGGCCCTTCACGAGGTGCGACGCCTCCGGCGTCAGTTCGAAGTACTCCCCCCGAAAAGGGATGATGCGCACCTCCGGCTTGCGCCCCGCCAAACGCGCCACCCGATCGCTGTACAGTCCGGCGCAGTTCACAAACTGATCAGCCCGAAATTCATCCTGCTCCGTGGTGACGGTGACGGCATCCCGGTCGGAGGAGATCCCCACAATCTGCTGGTTCAGGTGCACCTGACCGCCGTTGGCCTCGATGTGGCGACGCAGTGCAGCACACACGCCCACATAGTCGACGATGCCGGTTGAGTCCACCCGCAGGGCCGCAACGGCAGCGACGTGCGGCTCGTATTCTCGCGCCTCCTCGGGGCTAATCACCCGGCAGGGCACGTTATTGGCCTGACCGCGACGGTACAGTTCCTGCAGTGCCGGAATCTGCGCCGCGGTGGTCGCCACCACGAGCTTGCCGCAGGTCGTGACGGTCACGTCATTCTCGCGCGCGAACGCCTTCATCGAGATCGCTCCGGCCGTTCCGAGTTCGGCCTTGAGACTGCCGGGCTTGTAATACAGTCCGGAATGAATCACGCCGGAGTTGTTGCCCGTCTGATGCTGGGCCACGTTAGATTCTTTCTCGAGCACAGTGACCCGCTGTCCGCGCTGGCTGAGGGCATAGGCGGTCGACAACCCGACGATTCCCGCGCCCGCCACGATCACATGATTCGGCGTTTTCGACATCTGCTTCGTCCTTCGACACTTGGCCAGAACGCATCGTTCCGGGGGCGCTCAGCGCCGCACCTTCACGCCTGACTGTCACCATAGCGACTGGCCATTCGGGATTCCATAGTTTTGTACAAAGATCCCCGCAGCGTTACCCCCACTGCGCGCTGGCCACCCGACTAGAGTCGAAGGGAACCGGCTGCGCTGCTCACGGCACACGCCACAAAGAAGAGGACTGACATGCTGGCTGTGATTGTGGCCGTTGCGGTCGGGGCGGTCTGTGGCATGGGAATGGCGGTCGGATCAATGCGACGGTGGCGCCCCTGGCTGCATTTCCCCAGCGTCGTGGCGCTCGTGATAGCGGTCGTTCTGCTGATACCAACCGCATGGGGAGGCCTCACCCTGGTGGGGTCGTTGTTGATTGCCTACATCGCCTCCGGCGCGGTCATCTGGCGCGATCACCCGTCCCTTGACGGCATGTCTTTTGTGCGCCGCGGTGCCGTTGTGTTGGCACACGGCCGCCGTCTGCAACGCGAAGACGCGGCAATTCACGCCGAAGACTAGCTGCTGCCCTCGCCGACGCGTGCGGGTGGGATAATTCAGAACAGACGACCGCTCGGGTCGTTCGACCCCGGGAGCCACCGCAATGCCCAGCACCACACACGCAGCCACCACCGCTCCCCGCATTCAGTGGGAGGAGAACGGCGCCGCGCACTCCGCGCTGTGGCGCTCCGACAGCGGTTGGCCGCCGCCCACCCGCGTGGTCATTGCCGACGACACGCTCACCGCCGATGCCGCCTACCGTCTCGCCTCGTCGGGCACCGGAATGTTGTGGCGCGGGGACTTTCACAACGCCCGCCAGCTGCTGACCGCACTCGCGCGTCGGGTCGAACGTGGGCAGCGGATGCGAGACCGCGACCTGAACGCCGCCTTCCGCCGCCACCGCACCGAGGCACTGCGCCGAGCGCACCTGCTGGGGCTGCTGCTCGTTCCGCTCGACACCGACCTGCGCATTCCGCTGCGCCGCGCGCCCAGCGTGCGCCAGGCTCTGCTCGAGGTCTATGGCCCGAAAGCTCCGGTCTCCGTGGTGTCTCTGCGTGAGGTGATGGGCATCATTGGCGCCCACGAATGGCGCATCAAGGGCGTGGAGATCGCCGCACTCGGCGCTCGCATTCACCCGCACTACGGGGTATTTTCCCCGATCCGCGGCGAATATCTCGATCTGGTGGCATCCGCTCCGCTGCCCGGCACCGGGATCGCCTTCGACATTGGAACCGGAACGGGTGTGCTCGCCGCCGTCCTGGCCAAGCGCGGCATGTCCCACGTGACCGCGACAGATCAAGACCCTCGCGCCCTCAGATGCGCTCGTGAGAATATAACGGCACTCGGGTTCTCCTCCACCGTCGACGTGGTCGAGGCAGACCTCTTTCCCGACGGCCGGGCAGAACTCATTGTCTGCAACCCACCGTGGATCCCCGCCCCCGCATCAACGTCTACCGACTTCGCCGTGTATGACCCGGACAGTCGCATGCTGCGCGGTTTCCTGGCCGGACTGGCCGATCACCTGGAACCCGCCGGGGAGGGCTGGCTCATCCTCTCCGATATCGCCGAGCGCCTGGGACTGCGCTCACGATCGACGCTGCTCGACCTGATCGAGGACGCGGGTCTCGCCGTCGTTGCTCGCCTCGACACTCGCCCGACGCATCCGCGTGCACTGGATGCCACCGACCCGCTGCATGCCGCACGCGCCGCCGAGGTCACCTCACTCTGGCGTCTCACAAGAGCCGCCTGACCCGTTGCTAGGGAAGAAGAAGTTGCGATGGAACGTTCTGCATCATTGCGCTGCACCCTCACGCGCATGGCCACACCGGGCACTCTGTGACTACCCGCGCGCCGGCCCGCTCTCGTTCCGAGCGGCTTGACGCCCTGCCGTTCACCCGCGAGCACCGCAAACTGCTCGTCGGGTCCGGCGTCGGTTGGGCGCTCGACGCCATGGACGTGGGCCTCATCTCCTTCGTCCTCGCGCAACTAGCGGTGCAGTGGCAGGCCACGAGCACCGAGCTCTCGTTCATCGCCTCCGCCGGTTTCGTGGGCATGGCCATCGGCGCGGGTTTGGGCGGCCTGCTCGCCGACCGCGTGGGTCGCCGGCAGGTGTTCGCGCTCACGCTGCTTGTCTATGGTCTGGCGACCGGGGCCTCCGCTCTCTCGGGTGGCGTGGCCGTGCTGATCGCGTGGCGCTTCGTCGTGGGCCTCGGCCTCGGCGCCGAGCTCCCGGTGGCATCGACGCTCGTGAGTGAGTTCGCGCCGCCCAGGATTCGCGGTCGCATCATCGTGATTCTCGAATCGTTCTGGGCCGTGGGGTGGACCCTCGCGGCCGTCATCGGCTTCCTCGTTGTGCCGTCCTCAGCAGATGGCTGGCGCTGGGCTCTTTTCATCGGTGCCATTCCCGCGGTCTATGCCGTTGTCGTGCGCCTGGGGCTCCCGGAATCCGTGCGGTTTCTGGAGTCTCGCGCACGTCACGTCGAAGCCGAGGCCACGGTGCGCCGCTTCGAGGCTTCGGCCGGGGTCGCCGCGCCCGCGGTGGCTGCGCCTGGGGCCGCCCGTAACGCCTCGGCTGACAGTGCGTCGCCCCGCAGCCCTGCCACCGGCAGCCCGTCAACCGGCGGCGCTCCGACCGGCACTGCGTCCCCTGTCAGCCGCTCCCCCGGCAGCGCGTCTACCGACAGCGCATCCGCCGGAAGTGCGTCCACCGGCAGCGCCGAGACTAGTGGCGCTTTCACCGGCGGCGCTCCGACCGGCGGCGCGGCGACCGACGCGATCACGCCAGCCGACGAGCGCGACGTGCGCGACGCATCCGCTGGCCCGATTCCCGCGAAGCCACGGGTGTCGGCGCTCTGGGCTCCCGGGTTGCGACGGCGCACCGCGGCTCTGTGGCTCGTGTGGTTCTGCGTCAACTTCTCGTATTACGGTGCTTTCATCTGGCTGCCCACCATTCTGGTGGCGTCCGGATTCTCACTGGTGCGGTCGTTTGCGTACACGCTCATCATTACGGTGGCGCAGCTGCCGGGTTACGCCGCATCGGCCTGGCTCATTGAGCGCTGGGGTCGTCGCCGCACACTCGCGGTCTTCCTGGCCGGTTCCGCGGTGTCGGCCGTGCTGTTCGGGCTCGCCGGTGACGCCACCCAGGTGATCGGTGCGGGCATGCTGCTGTCCTTCTTCAACCTGGGTGCGTGGGGCGCCCTCTACGCCGTGACGCCGGAGATCTATCCCACCAGTATTCGGGCCACCGGAGCAGGATGGGCCGCCGCAATCGGACGAATCGCCGCGATTCTGGCCCCGCTGGCAGTTCCCCTGCTGCGCGATGCTGGTGGCGTCGGCCTCCTGTTCGCGGTGTTCGCGGCCTTCTTCGTGGTGGCCGCCGTGGGTGCCTTCGGCCTGCCCGAGAAACAGGGCACCGCCCTCGAAGACTAGATGGCACGCGCCGCTGCAGCTGCGCCACGGCACTCGTTTGCCCGCCCGGCACCCGTCTAAACAAGTGCCACCTGCCTCAGTAAGTGCCGCGAGCCGTCCGCGAGGCCGCGGCGCGGACTGCACGTCGGCTGCAGGCCCGGACGCCGGCAACGGAGGGCCAGTGGTGCCGCACACCGGAGGCACGGAGGAGCTGCCTGCGGCACGTGTTTAGCTTCGCGGCACTCGTTTGGCCGTCCGGTACCCGTCTGAACAAGTGCCTCCCGCCTCAACAAGTGCCGCGAGCCGTCCACGAGGCCGGAACGCGTCCTGCGAGGAGGCTGCAGGCCCGGACACATACAGCGGGCGCCGCAGGGGTGCCGCACCCCGGAGGCACCGGGAACCTGCGCCGCGGCACTCGTTTGGCCGCCCGGCACCCGTCTAAACAAGTGCCACCTGCCTAAACAAGTGCCACGACTGGGCTGCGGGCTGGAACACGTGCGGCAGGCAGGGACATCGGTGGCAGGTCAGGAAGTCTGCGATGGGCGGCCGCACAGCGGAGGCACCGGACCTGCGCCGCGGCACTCGTTTAGCCACCCGGCACCCGTCTGAACAAGTGCCACCTGGCCAAACAAGTGCCACGAGCCCTCGCGAGCCCGGGACACGTGCGGCAGTCTCGGACGCCTGCGATTCACTATCGTGCACCGGAGACACCGAAGTCTGCGCCGCGGCACTCGTTTGGCCGCCCGGCACTCGCTTCAACGAGTGCCACCCGCCCAAAGAAGTGCCACGACGCCACCGCGGGCACCAGAGGGTACCCGGGGCGGGCGTGGGGCGGGCGGGCCGGAGGGCGTTGGGCGGGCATCCACTCTCAAGAAGGGGCAGCATCGATTGTGCGCGTGGGCGCAGCTTTCCCCGCGTCTCACGGCCGTTCGGCGCGCAATTACTGCGAGAAATCGCAAGAAAAAGCCGGTCTCGCCTCGATACGCTGGTATCTGCGCATAAACTGCGCAACAGTCGCAACCGCGGCGCTTACGAGGACGGGAGGTTCCCATGTCGATGTCAGTAAAAGAAACGCACGCTCAAGATGCGCTGGTCGGTGAGCCCGAGGTTCTCGAAGATGCCCGCACCACCAACCTCGCCGCGCACCCCGCCTGGTTGCGCCTGAAGGCCGCCGCCACCGCGCTGCAGGCGATGCAGACGCAGGACGGCTCGGTAGCCGACGCGGCGTTGCACACGGATGCCGCGGCATCCGTTGCCGAGATCACCGCGGCCGTGGTGCAACTCGCGCCGCTCTTCCCCCACGACGCCGAGTACCTCACCGCGCTCGTGCTGGATTTCGATCGCTGGGTATCGGAGAGCTTCGGCGTGCCCGATTTCTTCGACGCGTTGATGACGTTTCAGCCGCAGCGGGATCGCATCGACGGCCTCGCGCACCTCGTGGTCTTCCCCATGTACACGCAAAACGGCAGCACGAACCGGCTCGTGGAGGCGGTGCTGATCGAGGTGATCTGGCCGCGTTTCATCGCAGAGCTCGAGGAGGACTACACGAACAAGCTGTTCGTGCCCATTCGTTTTGTCGACTTCACGCCCGGTTATGACACGAATTCCGCGGTGCTGTTTCCCGAAACGGTAGCCATGCGCGAGATTCCCACGTTCACGTGGGGTGCGATTTTTGCCGATCGCGAAGCCGCACGGTTCCGCCGGGTTGTGCGCGCGGCATCCGACATCACCCGACTCGACCTGCCGGAAGACGCGCTCGGCCTGCTCGATAACCAGCAGCTCACGGAAGAAACCTTCGTGATGTGGGATCTCATTCACGACCGCACCCACATGCGCGGCGACCTGCCGTTTGACCCGTTCATGATCAAACAGCGGATGCCGTTCTTCCTGTATTCACTCGAGGAACTGCGCTGCGACCTCACCGCCTTCCGCGAGTCGGTGGCGATCGAACGCAGCGAGCACGCGAGCCCCGAGGCACGTAAGCACGCCAAGCTGGTGCAGTACGCCGTGATCTTCGATCGAATTTTTCGATTCTCGATCACGGGTACCCGAGTGCGCAACTATGACGGTCTCGGCGGACAGCTGCTGTTTGCCTGGATGCACCAGCACCACGTGCTGCACTGGACGGACACGCGCCTCACGTTCGACTGGGACGCCGTGCCAGACGTGGTCATCGCTCTCGGCAAGCAGATCGACGACCTGTACTGGGCGTCGATCGACCGGCCGAAGAAGGCGCACTGGCTCGCCGCGTACGACATGATCGCCCGGACCCTCACCCCCAACCCGGCCTCGGCCTGGGCCGCGGGGCTGCCGCTCGAGGTACTTGCCGGCGCGCCGAAGGGGTACACCGACGCGGTTCTCGACGACGAATTCCCACTGTCGATGTTCTTCGAAGCGCTCGACAAGAAGATGAAGACGGTTATCACGTCAACGGCGGGCATCACCGCTCATGACTAGTGCCGTCGCTGGACGCATCGTGCTCGTTGCCGGTGCGTCCAGCGCGGCCGGTCTGACCACCTGCGTTTCTCTCGCGGATGCCGGCGCGCACGTCGTTGCCGTGGGCTCCAATCTAGAACGCCTCCAGGCTGTCACCGCCGAAGCACGGTATGTCTGCGACCTCACCGACCTCACCGCCGTGCAGAACCTCGCCGCACAGGTACACAACGATCTCGGCCCGATCGACGGCCTTATCCACCTCGTGGGCGGATGGCGTGGCGGCGGCGGTCTTCTCGGCCAGACCGATGAAGACTGGGACTTTCTCCACGCTCACGTCGTCACCACCCTGCGCAACACCACCCGGGCGTTCAACGCCGATCTTCTCGCCTCACCGGCAGGCCGCCTCGCCATCGTGTCCTCGGTGTCGGTTGACCGGCCCACGCCCGGCGGCGCAAACTATGCTGCTGCCAAGGCCGCTGCGGAAACGTGGGTTGGGGCCGTGGCGTTCGGTTTCGCGAAAGCCGAGCAGGCAGCAGCACGTATTTTTGTGGTGAAAGCTCTCGACGGGCTCGAAGGCGAGCTGGCGTCTGGTGTGGTGGGCCTGTGGGACGCGCCGGCAGCATCCGTTAACAACACCCGGGTCGTCCTCACCGCCTGACCTCCCGGTTGGCGCCGGACACGTGCGAGTGCCGCAGATGTCGAGACGCCGCCGTGCGCACCGGCCGGCTGGGGTCTCGGTGGTGCTCGACCAGCGACAGTATGCGCGCCAGGACCGTCCCCGAGTCGATATTCTGGAGAGGACGGTTAACGAAAAGGTGGGCATGCTCGACATCAAGGGCATCAGTAAGCGTTACGGCAGCAAGCCGGTGCTCACCGACGTCAGCTTCACCGTGGGGAACGGGCGCCTGACCGGCTTCGTGGGCGCCAACGGGGCCGGCAAGACCACAACCATGCGCATCATCCTCGGTGTCCTCACCCCCGATACCGGCACCGTGCTCATCGACGGCGTGGCCGTGACCAACAGCGACCGTCGGCGATTTGGCTACATGCCCGAGGAGCGCGGCCTGTATCCCAAGATGAAGGTGGGCGAGCAACTCGTATACCTGGCGCGGTTACACGGCCTGAGCACGGCATCCGCTCGCGCAAACACGCGTTCCCTGCTCGAGCAGCTCGGACTCGCCGAGCGGGCGGGCGACCTGGTGCAAGCGCTGTCACTCGGTAACCAGCAACGCGCTCAGATCGCAGCGGCACTCGTGCACGATCCCGAATTCCTTGTTCTTGACGAACCGTTCTCGGGTCTCGACCCCCTCGCCGTCGAGGCCGTGACGACGGTACTTACTGATTACGCCGCCACGGGCGCCCCCGTACTTTTCTCCTCCCACCAGCTCGACATCGTCGAGCGCCTCTGCGATGACCTCGTCATCATCGCCGACGGGCAGATTCGTGCCAACGGGTCGCGTGAAGCCCTGCGCGAGCAGTTCAGCAGCCCAGTCTTCGAAATCCGACTACCCGGCGATTCCGTCTGGATTGGTACCGTCCCCGGCATCACGCTGGTGGAGCGCGAGGCGGGTTTTGCAATTTTTCATGCCGAAACGGATGCCGCGAGCCAGCTCGTTCTGCGCCACGCCTTGGAGCGTGGCCCGGTTGAGTCCTTCAGTCAGCAGAGTCCCAGTCTTGCCTCGATCTTCAAGGAGGTTGTGCAGTGAACGAGAACAGGCCGGTGACGAGCCGGCACCCGGTGCATACGGCACCCACCTTCGCCCAGAGTGTGCGGCTGGTCTCCAACCGCGAGATCATGGCACGACTGCGAAGCAAGGCGTTTCTCGTCTCCACCGCGATTTTGCTCTTCATCTCCATTGCATCCGTGGTTGTGGGGAGTATCGCATCGCAAAACACGAGCGTCCCCCGAGTCGCTGTCATCGGGTACGTAAGCCAGGACGTACCGCAGACTCTGGCGTTCAGCCTCATCCAGGTTGACAATGTCGCTGATGCGGAGGCCCTGGTGCGGGACGGCACCGTGGATGCGGCCGTTATACCCGCATCCACTGAAGTCTCCCCTCTCGGGGTCTCTGTGATCGCACTCTCGGAGCCTCCAGCCTCCCTCATGGCGGCCCTTAGCGCGCCCCCGTCGGTGACGCTCCTCGAACCGGGTACACCCAGCAACGGGTTGGCGTATCTTGTGGCTATCGGCTTCGGTTTGGTGTTCCTGATGTCCTCGGTCACGTTCGGGTCGACGATCGCCCAGAGTGTCGTCGAGGAGAAGCAGACGCGGATCGTGGAAATTCTCATGTCGACGATCTCGGTGCGCGCACTGCTTGCCGGCAAGGTACTCGGCAATAGCGTCATGGCATTTGCCCAGATCGTCACGATTGGCCTGCTGGTGTCTCTGGGCCTCGCTGCAACCGGCCAACAGAGTGTACTCGCGGGGGTGGGCCCCTCCATCGTGTGGTTCGCCGTGTTCTTCACGTTCGGCTTCGTGCTGCTGGCGTCGCTCTACGCGGCCACGGCCTCGCTCGTGTCTCGCCAGGAAGACGTGGGGTCCGCAACGTCACCGGTGGTCATTCTCGTGATGATCCCGTATTTTCTCGTGATCTTCTTCAACGACAACCCCGCCGTCTTGGCGATCATGTCGTATATTCCATTCTCGGCACCTGTCGGCATGCCCATGCGGATCTTCCTCGGGACGGCCGCGTGGTGGGAGCCGCTACTGTCTCTGGCTGTTCTCGCTCTGACAACCTCGGCAGTGATCGCACTCGGATCGCGCATTTACGCGCATGCGCTACTCAGAATGGGAACTCGAGTCTCTTTGCGCGAGGCACTTCGTCGCTGAGTGGCATTAACGCAGTAAGGCCGCCCGTGGGCGGCCTTACTGGTCTTTCTAAGCGAAGTCCGGCGGTGTCCTACTCTCCCACAGGGTCCCCCCTGCAGTACCATCGGCGCAAAGAGTCTTAGCTTCCGGGTTCGGAATGTGACCGGGCGTTTCCCTCTTGCTATAGCCGCCGAAACACTTGGGTGACGCCTGAGCGTCAAGTATTCCGAACAGACATTGCTTCGTGTTTCCAGAGTACAGGACTCGAGAGGCTGTCGGTGACAGCGCTCCTGCCTCGTCGTTGGTCGAGCCCTGTTGAGACCCTGCGGGAAGCTCCAGACATACGTTGGTCGAGCCCCGTCGAGACCCGGCACGCGGTCGTTCTGTGGCTGGCTTCCATGGGTTGTCGTGCGGAGTCTCGACACGCGCCCTAGCGGGCACTGCTCGACCAGCGAAAAAGGGGGGAGGCGCTCGGTTGTCGCGGGTGTCGAGGTGCGACCAGCGGGTGAGGGTGGCAAGACACGACCAGCGGGTGAGGGTGTCGAGTGTCGGCTCGTAGCTTTGGGGGTTAACGCAGAAAAGCCACCCCGTGGGGTGGCTTTTCTGGTGTTGCTAAGTTATGTCCGGCGGTGTCCTACTCTCCCACAGGGTCCCCCCTGCAGTACCATCGGCGCAAAGAGTCTTAGCTTCCGGGTTCGGAATGTGACCGGGCGTTTCCCTCTTGCTATAGCCGCCGAAACATCTTTCGATGGTTCGAACAAACTTATACATAAGTATTTAGTTGTTGTTCTCGACCGTACATCGAGAACCACATAGTGGACGCTAAAGCAGCTTCTTCAAACTGAAGTGTTATCAAATTATCGGCTTATTAGTACCGGTCAGCTTCATGGGTCTTTAGTCCCCACTTCCACATCCGGCCTATCAACGCAGTAGTCTAGCTGCGAGCCTCTCCCCCGAAGGGATGGAAATCTCATCTCGAAGCCGGCTTCCCGCTTAGATGCTTTCAGCGGTTATCCGTTCCGAACGTAGCTAATCAGCGGTGCTCCTGGCGGAACAACTGACACACCAGAGGTTCGTCCATCCCGGTCCTCTCGTACTAGGGATAGATCTTCTCAAATTTCCTGCGCGCGCAGCGGATAGGGACCGAACTGTCTCACGACGTTCTAAACCCAGCTCGCGTACCGCTTTAATGGGCGAACAGCCCAACCCTTGGGACCTACTCCAGCCCCAGGATGCGACGAGCCGACATCGAGGTGCCAAACCATGCCGTCGATATGGACTCTTGGGCAAGATCAGCCTGTTATCCCCGAGGTACCTTTTATCCGTTGAGCGACAGCGCTTCCACAAGCCACTGCCGGATCACTAGTCCCGACTTTCGTCCCTGCTCGACTTGTCAGTCTCACAGTCAAGCTCCCTTGTGCACTTACACTCGACACCTGATTACCAACCAGGTTGAGGGAACCTTTGGGCGCCTCCGTTACTTTTTAGGAGGCAACCGCCCCAGTTAAACTACCCACCAGGCACTGTCCCTGAACCGGATCACGGTTCGAAGTTAGGTATCCAATATGACCAGAGTGGTATTTCAACGATGACTCCACCTGAACTAGCGTCCAAGCTTCACAGTCTCCCACCTATCCTACACAAGCCACACCGAACACCAATACCAAGCTGTAGTAAAGGTCACGGGGTCTTTCCGTCCTGCTGCGCGTAACGAGCATCTTTACTCGTAATGCAATTTCGCCGAGTTCGCGGTTGAGACAGCTGGGAAGTCGTTACGCCATTCGTGCAGGTCGGAACTTACCCGACAAGGAATTTCGCTACCTTAGGATGGTTATAGTTACCACCGCCGTTTACTGGGGCTTAAATTCTCAGCTTCGCCTTGCGGCTAACCGTTCCTCTTAACCTTCCAGCACCGGGCAGGCGTCAGTCCGTATACATCGTCTTGCGACTTAGCACGGACCTGTGTTTTTAGTAAACAGTCGCTTCCCACTGGTCTCTGCGGCCTTCGAACGCTCCCGGAGCAAGTCCGTTCACGCCTCAGGCCCCCCTTCTCCCGAAGTTACGGGGGCATTTTGCCGAGTTCCTTAACCACGATTCTCTCGATCTCCTTAGTATTCTCTACCTGATCACCTGAGTCGGTTTGGGGTACGGGTGACTAAAACCTCGCGTCGATGCTTTTCTTGGCAGCATAGGATCACTGATTTCACCCTTACGGGCTACCCATCGGGTCTCAGGCATCATGAACGACGGATTTGCCTATCGTTCGCCCTACATCCTTAGACCGGGTCAACCATCGCCCGGCTCAGCTACCTTCCTGCGTCACACCTGTTAATACGCTAACCGCACCAGAATAGGGTCGTACGCTAGGCCCCACGCCTCACCCCGAAGGGATTGGTCTAGGGGATTCAGATACTTAGCATTACTGGATTAGCTTGGGCGGTTTTTCGTCAGTACGGGAATATCAACCCGTTGTCCATCGACTACGCCTGTCGGCCTCGCCTTAGGTCCCGACTTACCCAGGGCGGATTAGCCTGGCCCTGGAACCCTTGATCTTTCGGAGGACGGGTTTCTCACCCGTCTTTCGCTACTCATGCCTGCATTCTCACTCGTGTAGCCTCCACGGCTGGTTTACACCGCCGCTTCGCTGGCCACACGACGCTCTCCTACCCATCAACACGGCTGAACCAACCACACAAGGTGGCGGCTTACCAAAAATATCAATGCCACAACTTCGGTGGCGTGCTTGAGCCCCGTTACATTGTCGGCGCGGAATCACTTGACCAGTGAGCTATTACGCACTCTTTCAAGGGTGGCTGCTTCTAAGCCAACCTCCTGGTTGTCTGTGCAACTCCACATCCTTTCCCACTTAGCACGCGCTTTGGGACCTTAGTTGGTGGTCTGGGTTGTTTCCCTCTCGACGATGAAGCTTATCCCCCACCGTCTCACTGCTGCGCTCTCACTTACCGGCATTCGGAGTTTGGCTGACGTCAGTAAGCTTTTGGGCCCCATCGGCCATCCAGTAGCTCTACCTCCGGCAAGAAACACGCAACGCTGCACCTAAATGCATTTCGGAGAGAACCAGCTATCACGAAGTTTGATTGGCCTTTCACCCCTATCCACAGCTCATCCCCTCCATTTTCAACTGAAGTGGGTTCGGTCCTCCACGACGTCTTACCGTCGCTTCAACCTGGCCATGGATAGATCACTTCGCTTCGGGTCTAGGACATGCGACTGAATCGCCCTATTCAGACTCGCTTTCGCTACGCATTCCCCTCTCGGGTTAAGCTCGCCACATATCACTAACTCGCAGGCTCATTCTTCAAAAGGCACGCTGTCACCAGAACAGAGCTGGCTCCAACGGTTTGTAAGCAAACGGTTTCAGGTACTATTTCACTCCCCTCCCGGGGTACTTTTCACCTTTCCCTCACGGTACTTGTTCACTATCGGTCATGTAGGAGTATTTAGGCTTATCAGGTGGTCCTGACAGATTCACACGGGATTTCTCGGGCCCCGTGCTACTTGGGATACTCTTCGGGCGATTACTGCATTTCGACTACGGGGTTCGCACCCTCTATGACCAGGCTTTCAATCCTGTTCGTCTATACAACGCTCTAACCCTTACCATTCGGTAGAATTGGCTGAAAAGTCCCACAACCCCGACCATGCAACGCCTACCGGCTATCACACATGATCGGTTTAGCCTCATCCGGGTTCGCTCGCCACTACTAACGGAATCACTATTGTTTTCTCTTCCTGTGGGTACTGAGATGTTTCACTTCCCCACGTTCCCTCTACCCGCCCTATATATTCAGGCGGGAGTCACCAGGTCACCTCACGGGCCTGGCGGGGTTTCCCCATTCGGACATCCTCGGATCACAGTTCGTTTATCAACTCCCCGAGGCTTATCGCAGATTACTACGTCCTTCTTCGGCTCTACATGCCAAGGCATTCACCGTTTGCTCTTAAAAATTTGAAATCACATGAGTTTGAATCGATTAAGTATCACCACTCAAAAAGTGATGATCGAAATTGACCAATGATCTAATTGCTTAGATCTTTGTAATTTGCTCTTCTAAGAGAGTCAAATTTAAGATGCTCGCGTCCACTGTGTAGTTCTCAAAGTACGGGCGGTATCCCCTACTGCCGGCGGCTGTATCTCTACAACGCGACTGCCAACAGAAAAGGATCCAGAGGAAAGGTCCACCCCGGCAAAAGCCAGGAATGTTCCGGTCCCTCAGGACCCAACAGCGTGCATATATGACTCTCTCCGAACCCGAATCCTCCAACTCCCCCGTGTAAACACCGGAAAGCGTACTAACTCGAGAACGACCGTCCTCATATCAATGTCAATGTTCCACCCATGAGCGCCACCCAACCCGTTCGGATTGGTGTGACTGGCAGCCTTATTCCGCTGTATACAGACGGGACTGCACGTGCTCCTTAGAAAGGAGGTGATCCAGCCGCACCTTCCGGTACGGCTACCTTGTTACGACTTAGTCCTAATCACCGATCCCACCTTCGACAGCTCCTTCCCACAAGGGGTTAGGCCACCGGCTTCGGGTGTTACCGACTTTCATGACTTGACGGGCGGTGTGTACAAGGCCCGGGAACGTATTCACCGCAGCGTTGCTGATCTGCGATTACTAGCGACTCCGACTTCATGAGGTCGAGTTGCAGACCTCAATCCGAACTGAGACCGGCTTTTTGGGATTCGCTCCACCTTGCGGTATCGCAGCCCTTTGTACCGGCCATTGTAGCATGCGTGAAGCCCAAGACATAAGGGGCATGATGATTTGACGTCATCCCCACCTTCCTCCGAGTTGACCCCGGCAGTATCCCATGAGTTCCCACCATTACGTGCTGGCAACATAGGACGAGGGTTGCGCTCGTTGCGGGACTTAACCCAACATCTCACGACACGAGCTGACGACAACCATGCACCACCTGTATACCGACCTTGCGGGGCGACTGTTTCCAGCCGTTACCGGTATATGTCAAGCCTTGGTAAGGTTCTTCGCGTTGCATCGAATTAATCCGCATGCTCCGCCGCTTGTGCGGGCCCCCGTCAATTCCTTTGAGTTTTAGCCTTGCGGCCGTACTCCCCAGGCGGGGAACTTAATGCGTTAGCTGCGACACGGAGACCGTGGAATGGTCCCCACATCTAGTTCCCAACGTTTACGGCATGGACTACCAGGGTATCTAATCCTGTTCGCTCCCCATGCTTTCGCTCCTCAGCGTCAGTTACGGCCCAGAGATCTGCCTTCGCCATTGGTGTTCCTCCTGATATCTGCGCATTCCACCGCTACACCAGGAATTCCAATCTCCCCTACCGCACTCTAGTCTGCCCGTACCCACTGCAGGCCCGAGGTTGAGCCTCGGGTTTTCACAGCAGACGCAACAAACCGCCTACGAGCTCTTTACGCCCAATAATTCCGGACAACGCTTGCACCCTACGTATTACCGCGGCTGCTGGCACGTAGTTAGCCGGTGCTTTTTCTGCAGGTACCGTCACTTCCAGGAAAACCCAGTCACTTCTTCCCTACTAAAAGAGGTTTACAACCCGAAGGCCTTCGTCCCTCACGCGGCGTTGCTGCATCAGGCTTGCGCCCATTGTGCAATATTCCCCACTGCTGCCTCCCGTAGGAGTCTGGGCCGTGTCTCAGTCCCAGTGTGGCCGGTCACCCTCTCAGGCCGGCTACCCGTCGTCGCCTTGGTGAGCCATTACCTCACCAACTAGCTGATAGGCCGCGAGCTCATCCTTGACCAAAATTCTTTCCACCCAAAGAGATGCCTCTAAGGGTCGTATCCGGTATTAGCTACAGTTTCCCGCAGTTATCCCAGAGTCAAGGGCAGATTGCTCACGTGTTACTCACCCGTTCGCCACTGATCAAAGAAGCAAGCTCCTCATCACCGTTCGACTTGCATGTGTTAAGCACGCCGCCAGCGTTCGTCCTGAGCCAGGATCAAACTCTCCGTAAATGTTTGAATAGCTACCCAATAAGTTGAGCGCCCATTTAGTGCAGAAACCCGCCGGAATAGGCGAAGAAACTGCAAGTTTGAAACTAGCAAGAACAAATCATTACTGACTTGCTTTGTTATAGTGCCTGATCGAAACCAGGACTTTCAATTCATATTCCAAAGGAATCCCATTGACTGCAATCGGCTAGAAACCGACCAACAATCACGAGGTTTTTGGCATTTGACATTGTGCACGCTGTTGAGTTCTCAAGGATCGGACGCACCCAGCTTCACACCCAATCGGGCGGTCTCGCTGAGGCAACTTGTCTAACTTACCCACTCCGCTCACCCGTGTCAAACCGAGTACAACGCGTGTTCCGGGCCGCCGAAGCACACCACACAACCCACGCCACTTACCCGAAAACCAGTGAAGGAGGGAATAGAATTCTAAACCAGAAGACAACGTTCACACAAGGCAAACAGCGGCTATCTTCACAGCATAGAAATGGTCCCGCATGAGGCCGAAAAGCTAAGCAGCTTTCCGCACCTGTGGGGTGACTTAGATGAGATTACGGTCAAACCCCCACCCACGCAAATCCAGCCCCAATTCCCCACATCCCGGGCGCGCCGCCGCGCGCAGAGCGCGATTCCCGCACCCCCCGCTGCGACCACCACTGGCCATCCCCCACTCCTCGCATCCATATCTACGCCCCATCCACGCCCGCACGTCAAATCGGTGGCCGCCACGGTAACCGGCGTAGCGGCCACCGATTTGAGGTGCGGCCACGACCGAGAACCGTAGCGACCAGCGAATCAAGGCGCGGTCACAGTATCAAGGCCCATGCCAGCGCACGCCACAGCATCCGCTCCCAGCACTGAGACGAATGAGGGGACGCAATGGCACGAAGCCTGGTCACGGATCGAACGTGGCGCGTCGTATAGGTGGGCGCTACGGTAGCCGGCGCAGCACCCACCAATAACGCGCGCGCCCACGACCGGAAACGGGAGCAGCCACCCGGAGCAGGCGGGCGGCGTCGAGCCCACCCGACAACATCCGCTCCTGACACCAGCACCGGAGGTAACCAGGCCACTCACTCCGCCACTACCGCGAGGAGTCCGGCCCTACGGTAACCGGCCCGGCACCCACCGAAGCAGGACTTGGTCTCCGACACCAGGCGCGACCAGCCCGACAGGGCGCACGGCGCTGAGGGCGAGAGCTGGCGGTGGCGCGGTTGCGGACGACGGTGCGGCGCGTTGCCACTGGCGGGCGGCATCCGCACGAAACGGCTGCGGGCCAGCAACCCAAACCCACGAGGGCTTCAGCGCACCCGAAACGGGTGAACGCTCCAGTAACCGGCGGAACCGCCGCCGAATCGGGGCATGGTCACCCACGAGAACCACAGCGGCGACCGAATCAGGGCGCAGCGACGACGGCCAGCGGTGCTCGGCACTCATAATGGCTGGCGGCATCCGCCCGACACAGGCGAGCAGATGTCGGCGCGCCCCACACGGGTGGGCGCCACGGTAACCGGCGTAGCGGCCACCGATTTGAGGCGCGGCCACGACCGAGAACCGTAGCGACCACCGAAGAGGGGCGCGGTCACCGACGTACGCAGCGGTCCGGGGGGAGCGGCCGGGCGCGACGAAGACAGCCAGCTGTGCTGTGCAGTGCAGTGCTCTGCACTCACGATGGCTGGCGGCATCCGCAGGAAAGGTGTGAGTAGTTGGCGGCATCCGCCCGACACAGGCGAGCAGATGTCGGCGCGCCCCACACGGGTGGGCGCCACGGTAACCCGTTAGTTGCCATGATGGTCGTGAGACATCGTGGTGACGGACGCTGAATCGGAGCAGGACATGAATGATATGGCGATAGGTCGAACGAGAAATGGTGGGCGGTCGTTTCCGTTGGCGTTTCGGATTGAGTACATACGCCGCTGGGATGAGTGCGTGGAACGAGGCGCGAAGGTGCGGTTACTGCGCGAGTTCGACTTGGCAAAGGGCACGGTGAATCGTTGGCTGAGGGCTCGCGACGATGGAGAATGGACGGCATCGATGGTCGCAACGTCAGAGAGGTCACCACAAAGAATGGACAATCGCGATCGTGCGGAGTTGGCGCGGCTGCGGATGGAAAACGAGGCTTTGAAGAAGAAGGTCGCGCAGTCCGAAGCAGCACAACAAATCTTGGGAAAAGCATTCGAGCTCTTGGACGGGATCACCACCCGCTCGAACGAGGAACAAACACCGATCCCACCAGCGTTGATGAGCGCGGGCGAGTACGCGGCGTGGCTGAAACGAAGCAAGCTGTCCTGACCTTGACGGTCACGGCACTGGCCCAAGAAATGGCGATGCCGATCGTGGACGCATGTCGTCTGGTCGGGATGCCACGGTCAACGTATTACCGGCTCAGCCGTGGCTACCAGCACTACCGCCCCGTGGCTGAGGCGATCCCGCACCGCGAACGCCGGCAACCCGCAGCCTTGGACACGCACGAGCGCGCCACGATACTCTCCGTGCTCTGCGAGCCGAAATATGAAGACAAATCGGTGGTGCAAACGTACTGGCACGCCTTCGACGCCGGGACTCTCGCGTGTTCGCAGCGCACGTTCTACCGGGTCGCCAACGCTCACCGCCTGGTCGGGGATCGTCGACGCACCCGAACCCCGCGCTCCCCGTCACCGCGCACTCCGGCCGTCGCGACGCTCAAGCCCGGGGATTTGTGGTCGTGGGACATCACCGAATTGAACGGACCCAGCTACCACGATCGGTACTACCTTTACCTGATCATTGACGTGTTCTCGCGTTACCCCATTGGCTGGTGCATCGAGACTTACATCTCGAAGAAACGCGCTGTGACACTGTTCACCGACGCGATCGCCACCCACGGCGCCCCCACAGTCGTGCACTCCGACAACGGGTCCTCCATGCGCTCCACAGACCTCATCAACGCCCTCGAGAGCAACGGCATCATCACCTCGTACTCTCGCCCCCGGGTCAGCGACGACAACCCCTTCTCAGAATCACTGTTCAAGACCATCAAGTACGACCCCAGCTCCCCGGACCGATTCGATCACCGCGATCACGCCCGCCAATGGACCAAGGACTTCTTGGACCTGTATGCCACCCAACACCGCCACAGCGGTCTCGGCCGGCACACCCCAGCATCCGTCTTTGACGGCACCGCCCACCTCATCCACGCGCAACGACAACGGGCACTGGACGCCTACTACGCCCAGCACCCCACACGCTTCCGCCAACCACCCACAGCACCACCACTACCCCAACCCACAGGCATCAACACCCACCTACTGTCTCAAGCAGGTTGACAACTACCGAACCGGCGTAGCGGCCACCGATTTGAGGCGCGGCCACGACCGAGAAACGTAGCGACCACCGAAGAGGGGCGCGGTCACCCGCGCGAACCCGCGCGAACCCGCGCGAACCCGCGCGAACCCCGAATCGGGGCGCGCCAATAGGACAGTGGAGTTGGACAGTGCAGGCGGAATATTTGGGCGGGCGGGGCCGGTACCCGGAAACATGCGCACAACAAGAGGCGCGGCGAAGAAAGGTGCGGGACAATAGAGAGGTGACTCAAATCCATGACTTGAACCTGCGCGGTTTCGCTTCCGACAACTACTCCGGCATTCACCCCGAGATACTCGAGGCGATCGTGCAGGCGAACGGCGCCCACCAGGTGGCGTACGGCGAGGACGTTTATACGTCACGCCTGAAAGACGTACTGGTGGGGCACTTCGGTGAGGGCATCGAGGCCTTCCCCGTGTTCAACGGCACCGGCGCCAACATCATCGGTCTGCAGTCGATGCTGCCGCGCTGGGGCGCCGTCATCTGCACGGCAAACGCACACATCAATACCGACGAGGGCGGAGCACCCGAGTATGTGGGTGGCTTCAAGTTACTCCCGGTCAGCACTCCCGACGGCAAGCTCACCCCCGCGCTCATCGACCAGGAGGCCTGGGGCTGGGGTGACGAGCACCGCGCCCAACCTCTCGTGGTGTCCATTACGCAGAGTACCGAGTTTGGAACCGTTTATACCGTTGACGAGGTGCGGGCCATCGCCGACCATGCACACAAGAACGGTATGACGCTGCACATGGACGGCGCCCGCATCAGCAATGCCGCCGCCAGCCTCGGCGTTCCCCTGCGGGCCTTCACCCGCGACGCCGGCGTGGACGTGCTCAGCTTTGGCGGCACCAAGAACGGCATGATGCTCGGTGAGTGCATTGTGGTGCTCAACCCCGCAGCATCCACTGGCCTCAAATATCTGCGCAAAACGAACATGCACCTGTCTTCCAAGATGCGCTTCATCTCGGCCCAGTTCGTCGCCCTGCTGAGTAACGATCTGTGGCTTCGCAACGCGAGCCACGCCAACGCCATGGCGCAGCGGTTGCGCGGCGCACTGGAGGCGGGAATAGCGGATGGCTCGGTGCCGAACATTGCCTTCACTCAGACCACGCAGGTGAACGCGATCTTCGCCATACTGCCGCCCGGCGTGGCCGACCGGCTGCGGGAAAGCTTTCGTTTCTACGACTGGGACGCCCACACCGGCGAAGTGCGCTGGATGTGCGGTTACGACACGCGCGAAGAGGACATTGACGCGTTCGTTGCCGCACTCAAGCGTGAGCTGGTTGCTTCGTGAGTGCATTCGCCGACAAGCCGTGGCTCGCCGCTTACGCACCGGGGGTTCCGCACACGATCGATGAGCCGCGGGAAACACTCACCGACATGATGGAAACGTCGGCCAAGACGTATGGGCCGGGCGTGGCCCTGGACTTTTTTGGCGCGACAACCAGCTACGAGGATCTCCGTGAGCAGATCAGCCGGGTGGCCAATGGGCTGCGCAAACTCGGGGTGACGCCCGGGGACCGGGTGGCCCTGGTGCTGCCCAACTGCCCGCAGCACGTGGTGGCCTTTTACGCCGTGCTGCGCCTCGGCGCAATCGTGGTGGAGCACAACCCGCTCTACACCGATCGGGAGTTGCGCCATCAGTTCGAGGATCACGGAGCGCACGTGGCCATCGTGTGGGACAAGGTCTACGACCGGGTGCGATCATTCCCGAAAGACATGGGGGTGACCTCCATCGTCACCGTCGATCTCGTTCAGGCGATGCCACTGGGCAAGCGCCTCGCCCTGAAGCTCCCGATCAAGAAGGCGAAGGATGCCCGTGCGGCGCTCACGTCCGGGCCCGGAAAGGGTGCGATCCACTGGGACACCCTCGTGGAGTCCCGCCGGCTGCACCGCTCGCATCCGCGTCCACTGCTCACCGATACCGCGGTGCTGCAGTACACGAGCGGCACGACCGGCACACCCAAGGGTGCGATTTTGAGTCACTACAACCTGCGAGCCAATGCGGCCCAGGGTGCGGCGTGGGTACCGGGGCTCCGTGCCGGCGATGAAACCGTCTATGCCGTCCTGCCCATGTTCCATGCCTATGGGCTCACCCTGTGTCTCACCTTTGCCATGAGCATCGGTGCGCGCCTCGTGCTGTTCCCCAAGTTCGATGAGAAGCTCGTGCTCGACGCCGCACGTCACGCGCCACCCACGTTCCTGCCGGCGGTTCCCCCGATCTACGATCGCCTCGTGACCGCGGCCGCGGCGCGCAAGGTGAGCCTGGAGGGCATCCGCTTCGCAATTTCAGGCGCCATGAACCTGCCCGTGTCCATTGTGGAACGCTGGGAAGACGCCACCGGCGGCGTTCTGGTGGAGGGTTACGGCATGACCGAGGCCTCACCGATCGCCACCGGCAATCCGATGGGACCCAGCCGTCGCCCGGGCACCGTGGGTGTTCCGTTCCCGAGCACCGAGATTCGCGTGGTTGCCCCGTCTGACCCGCTGATCGATCTGGAGTTCGAGGAGGAGGGCGAACTGCTGCTGCGCGGTCCGCAGATCTTCTCGGGGTACTGGGATCGGCCGAGCGAGTCCGCTCAGGTGCTGCTGCCCGACGGCTGGCTGCGCACCGGCGACATTGTGCGGGTGTCGGAAGACGGGTTCATCACCGTGGTCGACCGCATGAAGGAACTCATCATCTCCGGCGGCTTCAACGTGGCCCCGAGCGAGGTGGAGGCGGCTCTGCTGAGCCACCCCGACATCGTGGATGCTGCCGTGGTGGGGCTGCCCAGTGCCGCCGGCGGCGAAGACGTGGTGGCCGCGGTCGTGCTCACGAGCGGCGCGGAGCTGAACGTGGAGGCCGTGCGCGACTACTGCCGAACCCGACTGTCCGCCTACAAGATTCCGCGCCGCATCCTCGAGGTGCCCGAGTTACCCCGCTCGCTCATCGGCAAGGTGCTTCGCCGAGAGGTGCGCTCCTCGCTCATGCGAAGCGACGAGGCCTGAAAAGCGCGAGGCCTGAAAAGCGGATGCCGCGCGCGGGAATGAGCGCGCGGCATCCGCTGTTAGAACGAGTGGGTCAGAGTAGCCCCGCACGGAGTCGCTCGCCGGAGTGGTTCCGCACGATGTTAGTCCACACTGTCACCACGTCTGAAGGATTTGACCCATGAGCCTCATTACCGATACCCACAGCCGCCTCGCCGATACCGACGCCGAGCTTCTTCCGGTTCTTGCCGAGCGCTGGAGCCCCCGCGGCTATGACGCGTCGGCCGTCGTGGACGAAGCCGTGCTGACGACCGTGCTGGAGGCAGCGCGCTGGTCTCCGTCGGCCAGCAATTCGCAGCCCGCCCGGTTCATTGTGACTCGTCGCGGCTCGGCGAACTTCGCCACCATTCACGCCAACCTCATGGGCTTCAACCAGGCGTGGGCCGACTCGGCTTCCGTGCTCATCGCCAGCGTGGCCGAAGTGCCCATCGACCCCGAGACCAACCTGCCCAAGGAAAGCCCGTGGACACGCTACGACGTGGGCCAAGCCGTGGCCCACCTCAGCATTCAGGCACAGGCCGAGGGTTTGCACACCCACCAGCTCGGCGGCTTCGAGGGCCAGGCACTGGCCGAGGCTTTTAACCTCGCCGCAAACCAGGTCATCGTGACCATCACGACGCTCGGCGTGCTCGGCGACGCATCCACTCTCACGCCCGAGCTGCTGGAGCGCGAGATCGCACCGCGCACGCGTAAGCCGCTCACCGAGCTGCTGCTCGTCAACGACTAAGTAACCTATCTCGCCGAGCGTGGCCCGCGGAGCAGCAGCAGCGGAATCAGTGATCCCACAATGATCACGGCCGTGAGCCACGCGAGGTGAACGTTAAGCGGGTAGGGCCAGTACATGGTGACGCCCACCCCGACCAGTGCGATGACGATCGCCGCGAGGGCCGGCCACCACACGCGGCGCCACGCCACAACGAGGGCGGCCGCAGGAAGCCAGTACGCAATCTGGCTTCCCGCGCCCATGTCCCGCACCATGGTGGCAGGCGCCACAAAAAACGGCACGGCGTCGATCCACGGCGCGAAGAACATCGCGGCGCAGTGGAACACCAGCGCCAGACCGCCGACGATCGCCACGACAGCGCCCACCCGGCCCACGCGCACGGAGCGGTGACGTAGCAGCGGATGCCCCACCACCAGCCGCGTGATTCCGGCGGCAACGGCGAAGGCCAGCAGGCCTCCCCAGAGGAATGGTTGATTCACAGGATTCCTTCCAGAGTGGCCTGCCAGCCGTTGGTGTTGCAATGAGCAATTTGAGCCTTACGGCCATAAGGGCCTTACGGGCGGAGCAGCACCTTGATGGCGCGACGCTCGTCCATGGCCGCGTAGGCCTCGGCCACTTCAGCGAGCGGCAGCTGCAGGTCGAAGACCCGACCCGGGTTGAGAGCGCCCGACAGGACCTCGGGCAGCAACTCTTCGACATAGGCGCGAACGGATGCGACGCCGCCGTTCACTCCCACATTCGTGCCGAACAGGGTGCGAACGGGCAGAACGGGTCCGCCGTTCGGTACGCCCACGTAGCCGACCATTCCGCCGGGACGAGCCGAGCGGATGGCCTGATCCATGGATTCTTCGGTGCCCACGCACTCGAGCACGCAGTCCGCGCCGATGCCGTCGAGCAGTTCCTGAACGCGCGCCACGCCCTCGTCACCGCGGAGTTCCACGATGTCGGTCGCACCGAATTCGCGGGCCACGGCCTGACGGTCGGCGTGTCGGGACATGGCGATGATGCGCGAGGCGCCGAGGCGCTTGCTCGCGAGGATGGCGCAGAGGCCTACAGCGCCGTCACCCACGACGACAACGGTGCTGCCCGCGGTCACACCGGCAGACATAGCGGCGTGGTGTCCGGTTCCCATCACGTCGGCGAGGGTGAGGAGGCTCGGAACGAGTGCATCGTCCGGCTGCTCCGGGGTTGCCACGAGCGATCCGTCGGCGTGCGGCACGCGCACGCGCTCGCCCTGGGCGCCATCGGCGAAGCCGCCCATGCGGTCGTCGGCACCCCACCAGCCACCGTTCAGGCAGGAGGTGCTCACGCCGTTGCGGCAGTTGACGCAGGTGTTGTCACAGTCATAGAAGGGGGCGATGACGAAGTCGCCCACCTTGATGGTGGACACGTCGGCACCGATTTGCTCAACGATGCCCACGAATTCGTGGCCAATCCGGTGAGGTTCGGTGGTGGGGGCGACGCCCCGGTAGGGCCAGAGGTCTGAACCGCAGACACAGGCTGCGACGACGCGCACGATGGCGTCGCCGCCGGTGGACAGTTCGGGATCGGGAACCTCTTCGAGGCGCACGTCACGTTCTCCATAAATTACAGTTGCAAGCATTATTGGATCGTAACCCGTGGTTCTGAACACATCCGGTGCATCGCCCCGCAACTAGTGGTTCAGAGCAGGTCGTCGAGTTCCTCGGCGGTGGCATCGGCGAGGGCAGTGGATGCCACGGTGAGCGATCCCCCGTCGCTCGCCAGTTGCACCAGCACGGTATCACCGTCGCGAACGCTCCCGGCCAGAAGGGCACGTGCCAGCCGGTCGTCGATCTCGCGCTGCATGAGTCGACGAAGCGGACGCGCCCCGTAAATGGGGTCGTAGCCCTCGTCGGCAAGCCAGCGACGGGCATCCGGTGTCACGGCCAGTTCCAGCCGACGCTCGCCGAGCCGGCGCTGCAACCGTTCCACGTAGAGCTCCACAATCTCGCCCAGCTCGTCGGTGGTGAGAGTGGAGAAGATCACAATGTCGTCGAGGCGGTTCACGAACTCGGGCTTGAAGGCCTGCCGCACCAGCTGCTGCACGGCCGCCTCCTTCTGCGGGGTGGAGAGGGTGGGGTCCACGAGAACCTGGGAGCCCAGATTGGAGGTGAGCACGAGAATGGTGTTACGAAAGTCCACCGTGCGACCCTGACCGTCGGTGAGCCGGCCGTCGTCGAGCACCTGCAGGAGCACGTCGAACACCTCGGGGTGCGCTTTCTCCACCTCGTCAAAGAGAATGACGGAATACGGGCGGCGCCGCACGGCCTCGGTGAGCTGACCCCCCTGCTCGTAGCCGATGTACCCGGGAGGCGCTCCCACCAGGCGGGACACGGAGAATTTCTCGCCGTACTCGCTCATGTCGATGCGCACCATGGCCTTTTCGTCGTCGAAAAGAAACTCGGCGAGCGCCTTGGCCAGCTCGGTCTTGCCCACGCCGGTGGGTCCCAGAAAGAGGAACGAACCGGTGGGTCGTTCAGGGTCGGAGATTCCGGCCCGCGAGCGGCGCACGGCGTCGGCAACCGCGCGAACGGCCGGTTTTTGCCCAATGAGTCGGTGGCCAAGCTCTTGCTCGAGGCTCAGCAGCTTTTCGATCTCCCCCTGCAGCAGTCGGCCCACCGGAATGCCCGTCCACGCGGCAACCACGGCAGCAATGTCCTCGGCCGCAACCTGGTCACTGACCATTCGGGGTCCGTCGGACTCCTCCAGCTCCGCCGCACGAAGCTCCCGCTCCATCACCGGGATGTCGCCGTACAGCAGCCGGGACGCCGTCTCGAGGTTGCCCTCGCGCTGCGCCCGATCGGCCGCGCTGCGGGCGGAGTCCAGTCGTTCCTTCAGCTCACCAATGCGGTTCAGCGAGGCACGTTCCTTGTCCCAGCGAATCTGCAGCTCGGCCAGGGTCGCTTCCCGTTCCACGAGGTCGGCACGCAGCTTCACGAGCCGGGCCTTTGAGGCGTCGTCCTTCTCCTTCTTGAGCGCGAGTTCCTCCAGTTTCAGCCGGTCGACGCCGCGGCGCAGCTCGTCGATCGCTACCGGGGAGGAGTCGATCTCCATCCGCAGCCGACTCGCGGCCTCGTCGATGAGGTCGATGGCCTTGTCGGGCAGCTGACGGGCGGTGATGTAGCGATTGGAGAGGGATGCCGCGGCCACGAGGGCAGCGTCGGCAATCGTCACCTTGTGGTGGGCTTCGTAGCGTTCCTTGAGGCCACGCAGAATGGCCACGGTATCTTCCACGGACGGTTCGTCCACGAGCACGGGCTGAAAGCGGCGCTCGAGCGCGGCATCCTTTTCAATGAATTCGCGGTACTCGTTGAGTGTGGTGGCGCCAATCAGGCGCAGTTCGCCGCGGGCCAGCATGGGCTTGAGCATGTTGGAGGCCGCTACCGACCCCTCGCCACCACCCGCGCCCATGAGGGTGTGGAGTTCGTCAACGAAGGTGATGATCTGTCCGTCGGCATCGTTGATCTCTTTCAACACGGCCTTGAGGCGTTCCTCAAATTCGCCGCGGTACTTGGCCCCGGCCACGAGCGCGGCCAGGTCGAGGGCCACCAGCTGTTTGCCCTTGAGGGATTCCGCCACGTCACCGGCCACGATGCGCTGCGCGAGGCCCTCCACCACGGCGGTCTTCCCCACGCCGGGTTCACCGATCAGCACCGGGTTGTTCTTGGTGCGACGCGTGAGCACCTGGCTGATGCGACGAATCTCGGCATCACGACCAATCACCGGGTCGAGTTTGCCGCTCTTGGCGATCTCGGTGAGGTTGACGCCGTAGAGCTCCAAGGGCGACTTGGCTTTTTCCTGTGACGGTTGCTGTCCGGCTTGCATCGCATGCCTCCCGAGTTGAGTCGAATTAGCTCAATTTTATCCCTCCCACCGGGGCCCCGCCACCGCGCCAGGCACTCCACCCCCACCACGTGCCGGGCGGCCGGTCAGGTGGGAGGTGCGAGAATGGAGGTTGGCCCAACCACTGGAGTTTCTCTCGCCCATGGCGCATTCCCTCAGCACACACGAGATCGCCCGACTCGTCGGCAGCCAGTCGTTTTCCCGCGGCGAGCGCTACGCGCGCAACGGCCACGTCACCGCCCGCTCCTGGTTTGGTAATGGCACCCAGCTGTTCGGCAACGTGCAGGGCAGCAACCCCGAGCCATATTCGGTGACCGTGTCGTTTACGCTCAGCGGCTCCGGCGTGGTGCTGCGGGCATCCGGTGTGTGCACCTGCCCCATGAAAACGAACTGCAAGCACGTGGCCGCCCTCCTCATTTCCAGCGCGAGCGCGCCGGAGGCCAGCCAACCCGCCCGCTCACCCGGGCGTCCACTCGGTGAAAGGCGGATGCCCGCCTTCGAGTCCGCCCCGGAGCCACCGGCTGCCCCCGCCTGGCAGACGGCCCTCGGTGCGCTCACCCGCCCCCGCGACGAGGAGGCGACCGCCACCGCGATTGCGCTGCAGTTCGATCTGTTGGAGCCTGCCCCCGCCACGCGTTTCGCCGCCCGCCGTGGCCCACAACCGCAGCGACTCGGCGCCCGCCCCATGCTCATGGGCAAGAAGGGCAAGTGGATTCGCGGCAACATCACCTGGGACAACCTTTCCTACCTGCCCGGGTCATTCGCCCCCGAGCACCGCAAGATTCTTGCCGCCATTTACGCGCTGTATTCGGCCGGTTCGCGCTATTACACCTACGCGGACCAGTGGATTCATCTCGACGGCTTCGCCAACCGCGCGCTCTGGGAACTGCTCGGCGAGGCGCGCGCGACCGGGCTTCCGCTCGTCTCGAGCAACGCCACCCAGTCCCCCATTATTCTCAGCCAAGCGGATGCCGCACTCGAGCTCGACATCAACCGCACGGAGGAGGGCCTCACGCTCACCCCCCTGGTGGTGCTCAACTCCGTTCGGCTGCAGCGCCGCGACGTGGGCTTCATCGGGGAACCGGCCCACGGAATTTTCACCTGGTCGAACGCGGACGACCTCGACGACGATACCGTGACCAACCTCACCCTGGCCCCGCTCGCCCACCGGGTGAACGCGGACATGCGAGCGCTGGCCACGGCACCGACGCCGCTGCACATTCCGAGCGCCGATGAACCGGCCTTCGTCTCGGACTACTACCCGTTTTTGCGCCAGCAGCTCACGCTCACCAGTCACGACGGCTCCTTCACCCTGCCGGAGAGCCCCCGGCCCGAGCTCTGCCTGGGCGTGACGCACCAAGCGGGGCACCGGGTTGAACTGCTCTGGCAGTGGCGCTACCTCGCCAGCGCGCCCGCTCCCACCAGCGACACTCCCCCCTCGGCGGCAGCGGATGAAGCAGATGCCGGTCTCGAGCGTTACCGCCTGGCCCTGTGGACCTCGCCGAGCGATGCCGGTTACCGCGACGCGGCCGCCGAGGCCGCCATTCTGCTGAGCCTCGACTCCGCCCTCACCGCGTTCCCGGCCCTGGCTCCCGACTACCGCGGGCACCCACGACTGAACGCGCGCTCCAGCCTCGAGGGCTCGGCCATGATCTCGTTCCTCGACACGCTGCTCCCCACCCTGCGCACCCTGCCGCACGTGTCCGTGACGGTGGCCGAGGGTGCGCCCAGCTACCGGGAAGCCGACGAGGCTCCCGTCATCAGCCTCGCCACCACCGCTCGCGCCGACAGCCGTGACTGGTTCAACCTGGATGTGACGGTGAGCATCGAGGGCGAGGAGATCCCCTTCGACGAGCTGTTCCGTGCGCTCGCCTCGGAGCAGGAACTCATGATCCTGCCCACCGGCACCTACTTCAGCCTGGACCGGCCCGAACTGCACCAGCTGCGCCACCTCATTGAGGAGGCCAGGGGTCTGCAGGACGCCTCCTCCGACTCGCTGGGGCTCAGCCGTTTTCAGGCCGACCTTTGGGAGGAACTGCAGGAGCTCGGCGTCGTTGCCCAGCAGGCGGCCAGCTGGCGCAGCGCCATCGAGGGGCTCACCGACGCCACGCAGATCGATGAGCGTCCGCTCTCCCCGCTCGTGCACGCCACGCTGCGCGGCTATCAGCAGGCCGGTTTCGACTGGCTCAGTTTTCTGTACGACCACGGCCTCGGTGGCGTGCTCGCCGACGACATGGGCCTCGGAAAAACCCTGCAAGCGATTGCACTGATCGCCCACGCCCGGGACAGCCGAGCCGAAAGCGACGGCCCCCGGGCTCCGTTCCTCGTGGTCGCACCCACGAGCGTGGTGTCGAACTGGGCCGCGGAGTGCGCACGCTTCGCGCCCGGGCTCACGGTGGCCACGGTAAGCCAGACGGCCGGTAAGCGGGGCGTGAGTCTCGCATCCGCTAGTCAGGGAGCGGATGTCGTCATCACGAGCTACACCCTGTTCCGACTCGACTTCGACGAGTACAACAGCCTCGACTGGGCCGGACTGCTGCTCGATGAGGCTCAGTTCGTGAAGAATCACCAGAGCAAGGCGCACCAGTGCGCACGGCGCCTCACCACTCCGTTCAAGCTCGCCATCACCGGAACGCCCATGGAGAACAACCTCATGGAGCTGTGGTCACTGCTCTCGATCACGGCCCCGGGCCTCTTCGCCAGCCCGAGCCGGTTCACGGACTACTACCGCAAGCCGATCGAGACCGACGGGGATAGCGAGCGACTGGGGCAGCTGCGCCGACGCATCCGCCCGTTCATGCTGCGCCGCACCAAAGATCAGGTGGCCGGGGACCTGCCCGAGAAGCAGGAGCAGGTGCTCGAACTCGACCTGCACCCCAAACACCGCAAGGTGTATGACATGCACCTGGCCCGTGAGCGCCAGAAGGTGCTGGGACTCATCGACAACATGAACGCGAACCGGTTCGAGATTTTTCGGTCGCTCACCATGCTGCGTCAGCTGAGCCTCGATGCCAGCCTGTACGACAAGAAATATGATGCCATTCCGTCAACCAAACTCGACGCCCTGCTGGAGTTGCTGGAGGACACCGTGGCGGAGGGACACCGCACGCTCATTTTCAGCCAGTTCACGCAGTACCTGGGCAAGGCCCGCGACCGGCTGGAGGCGGCTGGCATCAGCTATTCCTACCTCGACGGCAAGACGCGCAACCGGGCCAAGGCCATCAGCGATTTCAAGGACGGCGACACCTCGGTGTTTCTGATCAGCCTGAAAGCCGGCGGATTCGGACTCAACCTCACCGAGGCCGACTACGTCATTCTGCTGGACCCGTGGTGGAACCCGGCCACCGAGGCGCAGGCCGTGGACCGCGTGCACCGCATCGGACAGACCAAGAACGTGATGGTGTATCGCCTGGTGTCCAAGGACACTATCGAAGAGAAAGTGATGGCGCTCAAAGCCACGAAGGCTCGACTGTTTGAAAGCGTGATGACCGATGGCGCCGCTCGGGCAACCGCACTCACCGCCTCGGACATCCGGGAACTTCTCGCCTAGGGCAGAATAGAGGAGTGACTTCCACCACCTTCGCCCTCATTCGCCACGGTCAAACCGATTGGAACGCAGCGCTGCGCATCCAGGGTGCCACCGACATTCCCCTGAACGACGTGGGACGAGGTCAGGCAACGGATGCCGTGGCTCCCCTCTCCGCCTTCGAGTGGGACTTTGTGGTGTCGAGCCCACTCTCCCGCGCCGCCGAGACGGCCGATCTCATCGCTGCCGACCTTGACCTCACGGTCACGCTGCGCATTCCGGGTCTGATTGAGCGTGATTACGGTCCCGCAGAGGGTCTGCAGGACGGCGAAGAGCTTGAGGCCCTCCGTTTTCCGGGCGGCTTTCATGGCGCCGAAGCCGAGTCAGACGTTGCCGAACGCGGGATCGACGCCCTGCAGCAACTCGCACGCGAACACCCCGGTGCCCGCATCATCGTCGTCAGCCACGGCACGCTCATTCGCCTGTGTCTCGAGCGCGTGCTGGAGCGGCCGATCGGAAGCATTAATAACGCCGCGCTCACCCTCGTGCAGCATCACCCCGCCGGCTGGAAGCTCGAGATCTTGAACGGCGAGACCCCGCCCCAGTAATTTCGGCTCGGCGCGAGCCAAAACGGGACGAATGGCCCGATTTGGACGTAGTCTGTCTACACGTTGTTCCGTCGCTCACTGCAGAGGATGAGATCTGTGTCGCCTTCACCCGCCCGTACTACTGGCATGCATCCACTTGATCCGCTCGCCGCCGAGGAATTCTCCGGGGCGAGCGCCATACTGGCGCGCGAACACGGCGTGGGGGCCGGCTGGCGCTTCGCCTCCATCGAACTCGTGGAACCACCCCGGCAGCTCATCACCGATTTTGAGCAGACCGGGACCGTTCCCGAACGTCTCGCCCGACTCGTGGTGCTGCACCGGGCCGAGAATGCCACCTACACGGCGGTGGTGTCGCTGACCAACGATCGGGTGCTGGAGTTCACTCATGTTCCCGGCGTGCAGGCCAACTTCACCGTGGACGAGTGGGAAGAAGCGGATGCTGCCCTGCGCGTGCACCCGGACGTGATTGCCGCTCTCGCACAGCGCGGCATCACCAACCTTGACCTGGTTTTCATCGATACGTGGACGTATGGCGACGCCGTCATCCCCGACCAGTACCGCGGTCGCCGGCTCGGCTGGTCTGACATTTGGGTACGCGCCTCCACAGACGGCAACCCCTACGCCGGACCGGTGAACGGTCTGCACCTGGTAATCGACGTGAACACGATGGAGCTGCTCGAGATCGAGGACTCCTTCACCGTGGAGACGCCCGAGATCATGGGCGAATACGTGCCGCACCTGGTGCCGGAGCGGATTCGTGCCCAGAGCGTGCGACCGCCGCGCAAGCCGCTCGACATTGCGCAGCCGGAGGGTGCCGGGTTCTCGATCGACGGCCACCTGATCCAGTGGCAGGGTTGGTCGATGCGGGTGGGCTTCAACTACCGCGAGGGCATGACGCTGCACCGTGTGGGGTACCGCGATGGCGCTGCCGTGGGCGGCGAGCGCGTGCGCCCGGTTGCCAACCGGCTCTCATTCTCGGAAATGATCGTGCCGTATCGCGACCCCAGCGTGGACCATTTTCGCCGCACGGCCTTCGACATCGGTGAGTGGGGCCTCGGCTTCATGACCACGTCTCTGGAGCTCGGCTGCGACTGCCTCGGCGAGGTGCAGTACATCGACGCCGTGCTGCACAACAGCGCGGGTGAACCTTACAAGATCCCCAACGCGTTCTGCGTGCACGAAGAAGACAACGGTGTGCTCTGGAAGCACGTGGACCACAATGGCAACGTTGAGGTGAGACGGATGCGTCGGCTCGTCGTGTCCTTCCACGTGACCGTGGCCAACTACGAATACCTCGTGTACTGGCGTTTCTATGAAGACGGCAATATCGAGTGCGAGGTGCGCGCGACCGGCATCATGGTGGTGACTCACATTAAAGAGGGTCAACTGCACCCCAACGGCCCCCTCGTGGACAACCTCACCTACGCCCCCATCCACCAGCACTTCATCGTGGCCCGGATGGACCTGGACATCGACGGCAGCGACAACACGGTTTTCCGCTCCGAAACTCACATTCAGCCCACAAACGCCGATAATCCGCACGGACTGGGCCTGATCCAGGTGAACACCCCGATCGAGCAGGAAGGCTTTGACGACTTCGACTGGAACACCCAGCGCACCTGGAAGGTGGTCAACGAGAACTCGCTTAATGGTCTCGGCACCGCGGTGTCGTACAAGCTCGTGCCGAGCGCAGCGATCCCCTCCCTCTTCGACCCCACCGCCCCCGCGTTTCAACGCGCCCAGGTGATCGGCCACACCGTGTGGGTGACGCCCAGCGACGAGACAGAGCGTTGGCCGTGCGGCGAATTCGTGAACCAGAGCAGTGTGGACCACGGTTTGCCCGAGTGGATTCAGGCCGAACGCCCGGTGCGTAACACCGACGTCGTGCTCTGGTATGTTTTTGGAATTCATCACGTGACACGGCCGGAGGACTGGCCCATCATGCCGAGCGACACGGTGGCTTTCTGGCTCAAGCCGGTGGGATTCTTCGATCGCAACCCCTCCCTCGACGTAGCTCCCAGCATGTCAACGCACTGCGCCCCCGGTCATGACCAGGCGAGCCACGACCACACCGAACACGACCACAGCCAGCACCATCAGGAGGTAGCGGAATGACCCGAATTCCCAACTATGTCGTCGCCTACGAGGCGACCGCACGCGGCAAGGAGGCCATTGAGCTGGGAGTGGCACTCGCCCGGCTCACGCACGCTGAGCTTCGGGTGTGCCTCATGCTCGAGCGGTCGACGGCCGTGCCCGCGAAGGTTCCCGCCTCGACGGCCGATTTCGAACGGCTGCTCGAAGAGCAGGCCCGAGAGTGGCTCGCCGCGGCGGCCACCCAGGTCCCCAGCGACGTTCCCGTCACCACCCACGTGCTCTGGGCCGATTCCACCTCGGAGGGCCTCATCGCGGCAGCCGCAAAGTTCGATTCCGACCGCATTGTGGTGGGAGCCGCGCGCGGCGGTCTGTTGAACCGCTTCACGATTGGCAGTGTCGCCAACGCCCTGCTGCACGCCTCCCCGGTGCCCGTTGCGCTCGCCCCCCGCGGTTACCGGGCGCCGGAGGCGGTCACCCGCATCACCTGCGCCATTGGCACCCGCTCCGGGTGGGAGGCGCTGCTCGATTCCATGGTTGCTCTCGCGGACGGCCTTCCCGTTGACCTGCGCTTTGTCACGCTGGTCGAAGCGGATGCCTCCCACGCCCGACCCGCGCACGAACGCACCCGCGCCCACGATGACGCGGCCAAGGTCGACAGCGCCGCCCACCTGGCCGGGGTCCTCACGTACTTCCAGAAGCGCTCGGGCGCGACCGGAACCGTGACCACCGAGGTCGCCACCGGTGCAACGGTGGAGGCCGCAGTGGAGGCTCTGGACTGGCGACCCGGCGAGATCGCTTTTGTCGGCTCGAGCAGGCTGGCCAGCCCCAGCCGCATCTTCCTCGGCATCACGGCGCACCGCATGCTGCACGGGCTCCCCGTGCCGCTCGTGGTCGTTCCCAACCTCCCGCGCGTTCCGCTCCACGCTTAGCCGACTTCAAGGACCAGGATTATGGCACACACCCCCTCGCCCAGCGCGACGCCCGATGCTTCCGCCCTGCCTACCACCGGCGGCCTGTCAGCCAAGGGCCTCAGCGCTGGCTCAATCGGCCTGCTCGGCGCCACCGTCATCGGCATTTCGTGCATTGCGCCGGCGTACACACTCACGGCATCCCTCGGCCCCACGGTAGCCGCCGTGGGAACACAGATGCCGGGCATCTTTCTTGTGGGGTTCCTCCCCATGCTGCTCGTTGCTCTCGGCTACCGCGAACTGAACACGGCCATGCCCGACAGTGGCACCTCCTTCACCTGGGCCACCCGAGCCTTCGGCCCGTGGATCGGCTGGATGGGCGGCTGGGGACTGATCGTCGCCACGGTGGTGGTGCTCTCCAACCTTGCCGGGGTCGCGGTCGACTTCCTCTATCTGGCGCTCGCGCAGGTGTTCAACAACCCCGCCCTCGCCGATCTCACCAACAATGTACTGATCAACATCGTCACCTGTCTGGTGTTCATGGTGTTGGCCTGTTACGTCTCCTACCGCGGCATGGAAACCACCAAGGTGGTGCAATACGTTCTCGTTGCCTTCCAACTCATTGTGCTGGTGTGGTTCAGCGTCGCTGCCCTGATCGAATTCGGTAATGGGTCCGCCTTCGACGAACTCGCGTTCAGCGCCAGCTGGTTCAACCCGTTCCTGGTACCGAGCTTCTCCGCCTTTGCGGCCGGGGTCTCGCTGTCGATCTTCATCTTCTGGGGCTGGGACGTCACCCTCACCATGAACGAGGAGACCAAAAACCCGAAGACCACGCCGGGCCGCGCCGCCACGCTCACCGTGGTCATTATCTTTGCCCTCTACATTCTGGTGGCCATTGCCGCCCTGATGTTCTCCGGCATCGGCACGGGCGCCCTCGGCCTCGGAAACGAAGACATTCAGGGCAACGTTTTTGCGGCTCTGGCGGGGCCGGTAATGGGTCCGTTCGCCATTCTGCTCTCCCTCGCCGTGCTCTCCAGTTCGGCCGCGTCCCTACAGTCCACCTTCGTGGGTCCGGCCCGCACCATGCTGGCGATGGGTCACTACGACGCATTCCCCAAGCGGTTCGCGAGCATCAGCCCGCGGTTCAAGTCGCCCGGTTTTGCCACGATCGTTGCGGCGGTCGTGGCGTGGGGCTTCTATGCCGTGCTGCGGGTAGTCAGCACCGACGTACTCACCGACACGATCCTCACGCTCGGCATGATGATCTGCTTCTACTACGGCGTCACGGCATTCGCGTGCGTCTGGTATTTCCGGGCCGAGGCATTCTCAAACGCGCGGGCCTTCTTCCTGAAGTTCCTCGCGCCGCTCATCGGCGGGGTGATCCTCAGCGTCATCTTCGTGACGACCGTGATCGACAGCATGAGCCCCGACTACGGCAGCGGCTCCAACATCGGCGGCGTCGGGCTCGTGTTCGTGCTCGCCGTGGTGCTGTTCAGCTCGGGCATCATTTTGATGTTCGTGCAGCGCCGGGCGAACCCCGCGTTCTTCCAGGGCAAAACCCTCACGAAGGGCACCTCGCTCGACTAGCCCGGCAGCCGACTAGCCCCGCAGCACGGCGTTAGCGCCGGGTGGAGACCGTCACCGTGAATTTGGTGTTACGGCCCACTTGGCGCGTGGGGCCCACGATGCGGGTGAGCTCGGGGCGATACCCCAGGTGCGTGTTCCAGACGCTCCACAACTCACCGCCGGGGCTCAGCACACGGGCAGCGTCTGCGAACAGCTTGAGTGCGATACCGGCGTGCACGGAGGACCCAATGTGGAACGGCGGGTTGAGCAAAATGAGTTCTGCCGAACCCTCGGCGCGGCTGCTCAGGGCGTCGTCACGCACCACGGTCACGCGTTCGGCCAGCGCGTTCGCGTCCATGGTGGCGCGAGCGGATGCCACGGCAGCTGCCGACTGATCGGTAGCGATCACGCGCAGTCGCGGCCGCTGCAGGGCCAGAGCCGCGGCGAGCACACCGGTGCCACAGCCCAGATCAATCGCGGATTCGGCATCCGGTTTCATGCGGTCGAGCACGTCGAGCAGCGCGCGCGTGCCGATATCAACACTGGTGCCGGCAAATGCGGCGCCGTGGGCGCGCACGGTGAGGCCGAGATCCTCGTGCACTTCGGTGTGCGGCCAGTCGGACGGGCCCGTGGCGATGGGTGACGTGGCGATCAGCACGCGGGACTTCTGGCGTGCCGGCGTCACGTTGAGGGCGCCGAAGTGACGGCGCAGCACCTCGTTCATGGTGACGGACATGTGCTTGATGCGGCCACCGGCGAAGACGAGAACGTCGGGCGCAGCGTAGCGGGCAATGGCGCTGGCGATCTCGTCGAGTTCACCGAGGCTGCGCGGAATCTGAAAAAGCACCACGCGTGCGCCGGTCAGGAGCTCTTCGCCGAGAGGCAGCGAGCGGTAGCAGTCGTCGAGACCGAACTGGGAGGCGTTGCGCTCGAGGGCATGCTCGCCCGAGAGGGCGTCCTGGTAGACGCGAAGCTTGCGGGCGCCGTGCAGGGCAGCGGCGCCGAGGGTGAGTGCGCCGTAGCGGTCCTCGAGGATAACGACGTTGCCGGAGCCGGCTCCGGCGAGTGCGCCGGCCGCTTCGTCGAGGATGAGCCGGTCACTCGCGTCGACCGCGAAAAGGTTGTCGGCTTCAACGTCTGGTTGGCGGCTCAGTCGATCGAAGTCGAAATCGGTCCGTGACGTGGTGAGCGTCTGCTTGCGTGTGCCCGATTCGGACATCGTTCCCCCTGCTAACTGCGGTTACGTGGTGACACTGGTGAAAAATAACTAAAACGCGTGGTGAAGCTGAGTGCTTCAACCGTGGTCTCGAGGGCGCCAGATGACAACCTGGTTGGCACGCCGGGTTCGGGTACCAGCCCTCATAGAGATGACGTCCCCGGCCGAGCCAGCCGCGAAAACGCGGCGGCCCGGTCGGTTCAAAAGCTCGTCGGCGAGCGTCGTTTCCAAATCTCGCAGGCGAGATTCGAGGCGACGCACGTGATCCTCCAGTTCGAGGATACGACGGATGCCCTCCAAGCTCACCCCCTGAACGCCAAGTTCCGCGATTTCCCGCAGTTTTACGACGTCCCGCATCGAGTAACGACGCGATTTTCCGGCGGTGCGCTCGGGGCACACGAGGCCCAGGCGATCGTACTGGCGCAGAGTTTGCGGGTGCATACCCGCAAGCTCCGCCGCCGTAGAAATCACGAAGACCGGGGTGTTCTCATCCATGACTAGCCCTTGGCCCGGGCAATCACTTCATCGCGCGGGTTTTCCTTCGGCAATGCCTCGGCAAAAGCTCGCAGCTTTTCCTCGGCGTCCTTGGAGAGGTGCGACGGAACAGCCACCTGAACCTCGGCGAGCAGGTCTCCGGTGCCCTTGGTGGTCACGACGCCGCGGCCCTTGACCCGCAGCACGCGCCCACTCGGGGTGCCGGCCGTCACCCGCAGCTTCACGGGTGAGCCACCGAGGGTGGGAACCTCAATTGTTGCTCCGAGGCTCGCCTCCACGAAGGTGACCGGAATGTGTACCCGCAGGTTCAGGCCTTCACGCTCGAAGACCGGGTGTCGACGCACAGTGATGGTGAGCACAATGTCGCCGTGCTCTCCGCCATCGGGGCTGGGCTGGCCCTTGCCGCGCAGGCGAATCTTCTGCCCATCGGCAACGCCTGCCGGAATCTTGACCTTCATCGGCCGACCGTCATGCGTTTGCAGGTTGATCTGATCACCCTGCACGGCCGTGATGAAGTCGATGGTGGTACTGGCCACCATGTCAAGACCACGGGTGGGCGCACCCGAGCCGCGATAGCCGCCGCTGGGGTTACCGAACCCGGCACCGGCCTGGCCACCGCGGCCAAACATTCCACCGAGAATGTCGTCAAACCCGCCCTGTTCAAAGGTGTAGCTCTGCTGACGACCTCCGCCGCCACCGCCACCGAACATGCCGCCGAAGGCATCTTCAAAACCACCCGACTGGCCACGGCCGCCGGGCGCGGCGAACCGCGCCCCGCTGCCCATAGCCCGAACGGCGTCGTACTCCTTGCGCTGCGCGGCGTCGGAGAGCACGGAGTGCGCCTCACTCAGTTCCTTGAACTTCGCCTCGGCGGCGGGGTTCCCCGGGTTGGAGTCCGGGTGGTACTTGCGAGCGAGTTTGCGATACGCCTTCTTCAGTTCGGCCGGGGTGACATCTTTCGAGACGCCCAGAACCTTGTAGAAGTCCTTGTCGAACCAGTCTTGGCTAGCCATCGCTCGGTACCTGCACGACGACCTTGGCCGCACGAAGCAGTGTGGACCCGAGGTAGTAGCCCGTCTCCGCCACATCGCCGACGGTTTCCGTGTCGACGTCTGCGGACGGCTGCTGGAAGATCGCCTCGTGCATGGTGGGGTCGAAGGGGTCGCCCACGGCTCCGAACGAGGTGAGTCCGAGGCGCTCTACGCTGGAGCGCAGCTTCGCGGCGATGGTGGAGAACGCCGAGTCACTGTCCAGGTCCCCGTGCTTCTCGGCGCGGTAGAGGTCATCGAGAATGGGAATGAGCAGCTTCACAATGTCGCCGGTGATGCGCTCCTTCTCCACCTGACGGTTGGCCTCGGTGCGTCGACGGTAGTTGGCGTACTCGGCGGTGACCCGCTTCAGATCGGCCAGGTGCTCACTGGTCGGCTCGGTAGCCTCGCGCTCGGCAGCGTCGAGAATATCCTGTACGGTCAGCTCGTCTTCCTCGATACCATCGGCGCTCTCCGCGGCCTCAGCCTCGGTAGCGGATGCCTCAGTCGCTTCCGCGCCGGAGACTGAGTCGGCACCAGACGCCTGGTCGCCAGCCCCGGGGGCACCCGTAGTGGATGCCTCCGGAGCGGAAGACTCGTCGTCCCGGCGCTTCTTGTCGGGGTGCTTCTTGTCTGCCATTTCTCGGTCTACTTCTTTTTCTCGTCTTCGTCGTCGTCGACAACCTCGGCGTCGACAACGTCTTCATCCTTGTTGGCGTCGGCAGGTGCCTCCTCGGCACTTGCCTCGCCGGCAGCAGCAGCTGCGGCATCCGCTTCGCTGGCCTTGTAGATGGCCTCGCCAAGCTTGCCCTGGCTCTCGTTGAGCTTGTCGTAGGCGGTCTTGACGGTTGCCTCGTCGTCGCCGGCCAGAGCCGACTTGAGTGCGTCAACGTCGGCCTGAACTTCGCTCTTCACGTCTTCGGGCAGCTTCTCGTCGTTGTCCTTGATGAGCTTCTCGATGGAGTAGGCGAGCTGCTCGGCCGTGTTGCGGGTCTCGGCCTCGGCACGGCGACGCTTGTCTTCTGCCGCGTGCTCTTCACCCTCGCGAACCATGCGCTCGATGTCTTCCTTCGCGAGTGAGGATCCACCCGTGATGGTCATTGACTGCTCGGTTCCGGTGCCTTTGTCCTTGGCGGACACGTGCACGATGCCGTTGGCGTCAATGTCGAAGGTGACCTCAACCTGCGGGATGCCACGGGGTGCCGGTGCGATTCCAGTGAGCTCGAAGGTACCGAGGTTCTTGTTGTCGCGGGTGAACTCACGCTCGCCCTGGAAGACCTGAATGGCCACGGACGGCTGGTTGTCATCAGCCGTGGTGAAGGTCTCACTGCGCTTGGTGGGGATGGCCGTGTTGCGCTCGATGAGGCGCGTCATGATGCCGCCCTTGGTCTCGATACCGAGGCTCAACGGGGTGACGTCAATGAGCAGAACGTCCTTGCGCTCGCCCTTCAGCACGCCGGCCTGCAGGGCAGCGCCCACGGCGACGACCTCATCGGGGTTGACGCCCTTGTTCGGGTCCTTGCCGCCGGTCTCGCTCTTGACGAGCTCGTACACGGCGGGCATACGGGTGGAACCACCAACGAGAACAACGTGGGCAATGTCGCCCACCTTCACGCCGGCTTCACGAATGACGTCCTGGAAGGGCTTCTTCGTGCGGTCGAGCAGGTCCTCGGTCATCTTCTCGAACTGGGCGCGGGTGAGCGTCTCGTCGAGGTTGGCCGGGCCGTTTTCGGTCAGCGACAGGTAGGGAAGCTGAATGCTCGTCGACATGCTCGAGGAGAGTTCCTTCTTCGCCTGCTCGGCGGCTTCCTTCAGGCGCTGCTTGGCGATCTTGTCGCCGGAGACGTCGACGCCCGTGGTCTCCTTGAACTTCTTGATCAGGTGATCAACGATGCGCTGGTCCCAGTCGTCTCCACCGAGGCGGTTGTCACCGGCGGTCGAGCGAACCTGAATGGTGGAGAAGTCGTCGTCCTTGCCCACTTCGAGCAGTGACACGTCGAACGTTCCGCCTCCGAGGTCGAAGACCAGAATAAGCTCGTCTTCCTTACCCTTGTCGAGCCCGTAGGCCAGAGCGGCCGCGGTGGGCTCGTTGATGATGCGCAGCACGTTGAGTCCGGCAATCTCACCGGCCTCCTTGGTGGCCTGGCGCTCGGCGTCGTTGAAGTACGCGGGAACGGTGACGACGGCGTCGCTGACCTTTTCTCCGAGGTACTGCTCGGCGTCACGCTTGAGCTTGGCCAGAATACGCGAGGAAATCTCCTGCGGCGTGTACTTCTTCTCGTCGATGCCCACGGTCCAGCCGGTGCCCATGTGGCGCTTCACGGAGGAGATGGTGCGGTCAACGTTGGTGACGTTCTGGCGCTTGGCGGTTTCACCAACGAGAACTTCGCCGTCCTTGGTGAAGGCAACGACCGAAGGAGTGGTGCGCAGTCCTTCAGCGTTGGCGATGACGGTGGGTTCTCCACCTTCGAGCACGGCCACCACGGAGTTAGTGGTTCCCAGGTCAATACCTACTGCACGAGCCATGTGGGTTGTTCTCCTTCAATCATGTGTGAAACAAACTGCTAAGTGATCTCAAGACTTGAGCCTCGATGACTCAAGTATTCCAGACCACCGTGGCAGGTGTCAATTTCTCGTGCTGAAAGTTGAGTGTGAGTGACTCAACTTTGCGGGAAGCCAGCATGAAATGGAAGCCAGTACTAAATGGAAGAACGGGCCGCACGCTGTACTCAGTGCGACCCGTCCAGGTATGAAGTGCCCGAAGGCTGGCTAGTCGCCGTCCACCTTGATGGTGGAGATGGTTCCGGTGAGCACGCCGATCAGGCGGTCGCCATCGAACTCGGAGGTGGGGGCATCCATCACGATGCGGCCGAGGCGCAACACCACCACGCGGTCGGTCACCTCGAGCACGTGCGGGAGGGTGTGCGAGATGAAAATGACGCCGAGCCCCTTGGCCTTGGCGGCGCGAATGACGTTGAGCACCTCGCCGGCCTGCCGCGCACCGAGGTGGTTGGTGGGCTCATCAAGAATGATCACCTTTCTCGCCCACGACACCGCGCGGCCGATTGCCACCGCCTGGCGCTGACCGCCGGACAGCTGGGATACGGAGCGATTCGACGCGGGCACAGCAATCCCCACCCGCTCGAGGTCGTTGTGAGCCTCCCGAGCCATGGCGGTCTTGGACAGAAAGCCCAGCTTGCCAAGAATTCCCGGCACGACCTTTTCACGGCCCAGGAACACGTTCTCCGAGACGGTCAGGTGTGGTGCCAGGCCCGAGTCCTGATACAGCGTCTCCACGCCGGCCTCGAGGGCCTCGCGCGGTGAGCTCCACTCCCGCTCCACACCGTCGAGAAAGATTTGTCCGCCATCCGGTTTGTGGGCTCCCGAGAGAACCTTCACCAGGGTTGATTTTCCGGCTCCGTTGTCACCAACGAGGCCGACAACCTCTCCGGCGTGCAGCTTGAGGCTGGCTCCGTCGAGTGCGATCACCGATCCGTAGCGCTTGGAGACGTTCCGTACTTCATAGATGACTTCGCCGACCATGGTTATTTTCTCCCGTTCTTGCTCTGGAGGGTCTGCGCGGCGACTGCCGCGGCGATGAGAACGGCCACGACGACCTTCTTCCAGTCGGGTGCGACACCGACCATGATGAGGCCGGACTGAACCGTGAAGAGAATGAGGGCGCCGAGGATGGTACCCATGATGCGACCCACGCCGCCCATGAGGGACGCACCGCCGATGACGACTGCCGCAATGGCGTCGAGTTCGCGTCCGGTACCCGAGGAGGGCGAGCCTGCACCCAGACGTATATACACGTACATACCCGCGAGGCCGGCCAGTGCACCCGAGAGCGCATAGACCATGGTGAGGTGGCGTTCCACGTTGATGCCGGCCGCCCGTGCGGCGAAGGCGTTGGAGCCGATGGCGTAGGTGTAGAGACCAAAGCGGGACTTGTGGAGAAAAAGACCAAGAACGGCGATCACGATCGCCACGAAAAGCACGGCCCAGGACAGTGGGTTCCAGGTGGGTGAGATGGCCGTGATGAGGCCGAAGTCATTGGCGCTGCCAATGGGGGCGCCCTTGGAAATGATCACCGAGAAGCCGAGCGCGGCTCCCATGGTGGCCAGGGTGGCGATGAAGGGAACAATTCTGAGTTTGTTGATCAGGAAGGCATTCACCAAACCGACACCCAGCCCCACGGCAACCGAGACGACGGTTCCGATGAGGAGGGGCCCGGCGGCATCCTGCCCCTTCACGGTCTGGTCCAGGCCCAGAACGTTGGCCATGGTCCAGGCGGAGATCACTCCGCTGAGTCCGATGGTGGCACCGACCGACAGGTCGATGCCACCGCTGATGACAACAAAGGTTTGACCAACGGCAATCAGGGCGACAGAGCCCCAGTCCGTGAGCACGTTGTTGGCCGTGGCGACCGAAAAGAACTTCGGTTCGAGCAGGGTGAAGACTCCGATCAAGATGATCATCACCCCCACCAGGATGGTGCTCTGGTTGGCCAGTGCGGCGAGTCGGGACGAGAGGGCGGGTTTCTGCGCGCTCTGACTGACGTTGGTCATGTGTGTGCCTTTGTTTTCTGCAGCTACCGGGAGGACGTCGGCTTAGGAAGCGACGTAGGTGTACTTCGAGAAGTCGGCGTCGGACGTGTTGGCGTCCAGAACGACGTTCGGGATGACAACTTCGCTTGCGGTGGCTGTCTTCCCGGTCTTGATGTACTCAACGAGCGTCTGGATGGCCAGACGGGCCTCGGCGGCGGGGTCCTGGGCGACGAGCGCGGTGAAGACACCCGACTTGACCTTGGCCACGTTGTCCGGGTATGCGTCGTAGCCGACGAGACCGATGGTGCCTTCGAGACCCTTGGCTTCGAGCGCGGCAGCCGCACCCGAGGCGTTCGTGCCGTCAATGGCGAAGATGCCAGCCAGGTCGGGGAAGCGGGTGAGCCAGCCGTTCACGTTGGTGGCGGCCTTTTCCGGGTTGGACTCGGAGTAGGCAACATCAGCGATTTCGATGCCGGGGTACTCGGCTTCGATCTGAGCCGTGAAGCCATCGAGACGGCTGACGTTGGTGGTGGCGGTGGCGCTGGTGAGTCCAACAACAACCTGGTACGTCTCGCCCTCGGTGTAGCCGATCTGCGTGGCGAGTGCGTCGGCAGCCTTCGCGCCGCCGTCGGCGTTGTCACCCGTGATGAACGAGACAACATCGCTGAGGTCGTCCACGTGGGTGTCCACGTTGACCACCGGAATGCCGGCCGCAACGGCCTTGGAGACCGAAGCCTGCAGCGCGGTCGGGTCGGTGGGAATCAGCACGAGGCCCGAGGGCTGCTGGGCGAGAACCGCGTCGACGATCGGAATCTGCGTCTCGGCCGAGTAGTTGGACGGGTCGCCCTGCCAGATGAGGGTGACGCCGAGCTTTGCGGCTTCGTCTTCTGCACCGACCTTCATGGCCTGGAAGAAGGGGTCTGCCTCTGCGCCCATGACGAATGCAATTGTGATGTCCTCCGGTGCCGCAGCATCGGTGGAATCGGCGCTGCCGGCGCTTGAGCAACCGGCGAGCGTCAATGCGAAAGCCGCCATTGCACCAACAACTGCAATCGATCGGGTTGAACGCCTCATGAATGTCTCCTTTGACTTACGTGACCGGTGCGAGATCGTTCTCGCAAACCTTGGTACTATATATTCCAATGTGAGAAAAGATTTCGCAACTTGACTGGGTAACGGTTAGGTCACGATTAAAGGGGAACACTGTGCGGGACGAGGACGTCACCAAACCGGGTCAGCCGCCCACGATTGTCGATGTGGCTGCCGAGGCGGGAGTCTCCCGCGCCACCGCATCCCGGGCATTAGGCCGCTATGGGCGCACGTCTGCCGCCACCGTGGCCCGGGTAGAACAGGCCGCGGAGGTACTGGGCTACCGTCCGAACGAGCTTGCGCGCGCAATGCGCGTGGGCGTCACCAAGACCATCGGGCTGGTGATCATTGCTGACTTCACCAACGCCTTCTTTGATCGCGCCACCAAGGCAATCGTTGACGAGGCGAAGAAAAACGGGTACCAGCTGCTCATCACCAACGCCGATGAAGACAGCACCATCGAGCGGCAGGCCATTGAGACGCTGCTCGAAAAACAGGTAGACGGGTTGATCGTCGTCCCGTCCCTGTCGGCGAACTACAAGCACCTCACACCGGCCAAGCTTGGCGGAAAACCAATCGTGCTCATTGACCGCCGCCTCGACTACCCGCCCCTCACCGCCATCACCACGGATGACTTCAGCGGCACGCGGGCAGCCGTGCGCCACGCCATTTCCCTCGGTCACAAGCGGCTGGGCTTTCTCATCACCGCCTCCAGCGTGAAGGGAATGACGGAGCAGCGCCCGAGCGAGCTCATCTCCACCGTGCAGGACCGTACCGAGGGATTTCTGCAGGGCGCCACCGATGCCGGCATCAGGCCCGCAAACCAGCACTGGATCTTCTGCGAAGATAAGCCGGTGCTGTCCGAAGCGGCCGTGGCATCACTTCTTGACCGACCAAACCCGCCCACCATCATCTTCACGTCAAACAACGACATGGCGCTGGCCGTGCTCAAGGTTGCCGGTCATCGCCGACTCACCATCGGACGGGATCTGTCGGTCATCACGGTGGACGATAGCCAGTGGGCAGCCGCCATCGTTCCCGGCATTACCGTGGTCGCGCGTCCGGTCGAAGAAATCGGCCGTCTAGCCGTGACGAAACTCCTCGCCGAGATCGACGAGCCCGGCCAACCAACCGAGCTCGTGGTGCTCCCCACCGAGCTGATCACCCGAGATTCGGTGGCTAACCTGTACCTGAAGGACTACCGCGACAACTAGCGCGTGTCTGTTGCCTCGGCGCAGTAGATTGTGCTCATGACCGAGACAGTCGCCGTAGACGCTGGTGCCACCCCCACGCGCGGGCGGGTGGTGGCCTGGGCCTTCTGGGACTGGGGATCCGCCGCCTTCAATGCGGTCGTCACAACGTTTGTCTTCACCGTGTACCTCACCGGTTCGGCCTTCGGTGATAAGGACATCGTCTCCGCTCAGCTGGGTTGGGCGCTTGCCATCGCCGGGTTTCTGATTGCCGTGCTCGCGCCCATCACCGGGCAGCGCTCCGACACCTCCGGTCGCCGCAAGTTCTGGCTCGGCGTGAACACCTTCGTGGTGGTGGCCATCACGGCGTGCATGTTCTTCGTGGAAGCGAGCCCCAGCGCACTCCTTCTCGGCCTGTTCCTTGTGGCCGCCGGCAACGTGTTCTTCGAGTTTGCCGGGGTGAACTACAACGCCATGCTCGCGCAGGTATCGACCCCGCAAAGCATCGGCCGGGTGAGCGGCTTTGGCTGGGGCATGGGCTATCTCGGCGGCATTGTGCTGCTGCTCATTGTGTACTTCGGCTTCATCAGCCCCGAGGTGGGTTTGTTCGGAGTCACGAGCGAAAACGGGATGGCCGTTCGGGTATCGATGCTCATCTCGGCGGCCTGGTTTGGCCTGTTTGCACTCCCGGTGTTGCTGGGGGTGCCGGAATACCGCGTGCCGAAGGCCGCCCGCCGCGAACGCGTGGGGTTTCTGCGTTCGTACGCGGAGCTCGGTCACGACATTGCGCGCCTCTGGAAGACCAGCCGTCCCACGGTGTACTTTCTGTTGGCCAGTGCCGTTTTTCGTGATGGGCTCGCGGGGGTGTTCACGTTTGGGGGCGTGCTGGCGGCATCCGTTTTCGGATTCTCGGCGGGCGAGGTGATTATTTTTGCCATTGCCGCGAACGTGGTGGCCGGCGTGGCCACCATGAGTGTGGGCGCCCTCGACGATCGACTGGGGGCCAAACCGGTGATTGTCACGGCGCTCATTGGGCTGCTCGTGAGTGGTCTGGTGGTCTTTTTTCTGCACGATGGTGGCCAAATTGTGTTCTGGACAGCCGGACTCGCACTCTGTCTGTTTGTGGGTCCGGCGCAGTCGGCCAGCCGCACGTTTTTGGCCCGGCTCATTCCGCCGGGACGGGAGGGCGAGGTGTTTGGCCTCTATGCCACCACGGGGCGTGCCGTGAGTTTTCTGGCGCCGCTGTCCTTCGCGGTGATGGTGACAATCTCCGGTGAAACCTACTGGGGCATTCTGGGCATCATGCTCGTGCTGCTGCTTGGCCTGCTGCTGTTGCTGCCCGTGAAAGCGCACCAAAAGCAGATTTCCTGACCGGGTGCGAACGACCTGAGTGGCAGCAGGGCGCAGCCTGAGCATCCACTGAGTTGATGCTGTGATCGAGCGAGGCCCGCTGCAGACTGGAAGGATGACACTCTCACAGCTTCAGAAAGCCGAACTGCTGAACGCCCTGCACGTACCCGGTGAGCCGCTCATCGTGACGAACGTCTGGGACGCCATCACCGCGAAGATTGTCTCCGAGGCTCCCGGAGTGAAGGCACTCGCCACGGCGAGCCACTCCATCTCCAACGTTCGCGGTCTGCAAGACGGCGAAGGCCTCACGGTGGACGAGGCCATCATCGCCGCCGGCATCATCGCCCACGCCGTTGATCTGCCCGTCTCCGCCGATTTCGAAAAGGGTTACTCCGACAGCGAGGCCGGCATCACGCGCAACGTGCGTCGCCTGATCGAGGAATCCGGCATTGTGGGCATCAATATTGAGGACTCCATCGGCGCCCCCAAGGCCCCGCAGTACGACATTGCCACTGCGGCCGCCCGCGTGGCCGCCGCCCGCGCCGGTGCCGACCAGAGCGGAATCCCCCTCGTGATCAACGCCCGCGTCGACACGCTCGCCGGTGGCGGCGACTGGGACGAAGCGGTTGCCCGCGCCAACGCCTACCTCGGCGCCGGAGCCGACGTCATCTTCTTCCTCGGCCTCACCGACGAAGACAAGGTGCAGCGCGCCCTGGAGCAGGTAAACGGTCGCATTTCCGTGATCGGCGCTCCCGGCCTCGTGCCGCTCGCCCGCCTGGCCGAGCTCGGCATCTCCCGGGTGAGCTTCGGACCGGGCACGCTCGGTCTCACGCTCGCCGCGCTGCAGAACGCCGCCACGAACCTCACCGCGCTCGGCGAATACCCCGCTGAGCTCGGCTTTAAGTTCGAGCTCTAAACTCCGCAGCACACACGTGGCGGTCGCACACCCGGCCACGTGACCCAAGGCGAGTGGATGCCCCAACCTGGTTGGGGCATCCACTCGCCTATTTTCAGTGGATGCGCGTGGCCTCGTTGTGCTCAATCAGCAGCCAGGTGGCGCCCTCGTCGGAGGACACCCAGCCCTCCCACTTGTAGGAGTTGGCCGTAATTGACGTGAAGTTCCAGCGGATCGGTTTGCCGTCGGTGCGCGTTCCATCCTGGCGAATCCCCAGCCGATACGGGGTGGCCACGAGGTGGCAGTACTCCCCCAGGGTGGGCGCGAAATAACTCACGCGCCAGGCACCGGCGAGGGCGTCATAGACCCGAATCGCGGTCGCGACGGTTTCGCGGCCGGCCGGGTGTGCGTCGTTCGTTTCGATCTCGATGTCTTGCACGGCACGGCCGTCGAGGATGAACGCCATCTGCCACACGAAGGTGCGCTCGGACCACTCGCCGGTCTCCTCGTTGAGCCGGCTTCCCTTGGCCGCCCAGGAGCCCACGAGTCGTCCGAATCGTTTCATGCGTTCCGGGTACTCGGGTGTCGCTTCGGGCACGATCAGGGCGTCTGCGAAGGGCGGAATGGGCGTGGCGGTCATGCCACGATTTTACCGGGTGAACGTTACCTGCGTATGAACGCCGGTGGCGCATCGAGGCAGCAGGCAAAATAGAGTCGCTGTGCCCGGTGTGATGGTGGCGGCTTGGGTTTACACTCCAAGCATCACAGGGCTCTCAACCCAGGGAGATTCATGGCAGGACAGAATTTTCTGGACCGGTTTCGCCCGGTGGGCGCGCCCGGAGCAGCGGGTGCGGTCGGTGTTCCGGCCACGGACGTGCTCGGCCCCGCCGTGGAGCTGGCGCCGGTTTTCGCCGCCCTCGCCGCCGATCTGGCCGCATGCCAGACGCTCGTGCAGGAAGCCGAACGTGACGCCGCGGCTGCGGTTGCGAAGGCCTCGGACCGCGCCACGGCACTCGTGGCCGAGGCCAGACTGAACACCGGTGCCGACCAGGCACGTGCTGCAGCACACATCGTGCAGACCGAGGCCGAAGCGGATGCCCGCGTGCTCGCGGCGGCTCACGCCAGGGCCACGTCGCTCGGAGTTGCCGGCGATGCCCGACTATCGGTTGCCGCACAGCGGGTTCTCACCACCATGCTGAGCGAACAGCTGGCCGCACAATGAATCGGGCGCAGGGGGAAACCTGCCGGGCAATGAAAACGGCCAGACAATGAAAACGGCCAGTCGATGAAGTCTGACTGGGTGGCCGCGTCGGTGCGGGCCAGATCACTAGCCGAGCGCCGCGTGGGCGCGGGTGCCTGCCAGCAGATCGCAACGCTGAATGTACTGACCGACCTGAACAGCACGAACAGCACGAACAGCACGAACGACCCCCGCCGCCTGAGCAACGCCCTCGCTCTGCTGGCCGACACGACGTATGGCGCGGGCGTGGCCGGGTGCACGGAGCAGGGTGCTGCCGAACACGCCATCCGCAGCACGGTGCTGTGGCACATTCGAGTGCTCGCGGGCTGGATTCCCGCCACGGGAACGCGGCTGGTGCGCGCGGTGGCTGCCGGCTACGAACGCGACAACATTGTGGCGCTGGCCCACACTCTCGGCACCGGTCAGCCCGCGGGGCAGCCGTTCGAGTTGGGAGCGTTGGCAACGGCATGGCCTCGGTTGCGGGAGGCGACATCCGTTTCGGAACTGGATGCGGCACTGCGCACCTCGCCGTGGGCCTACTCCAACGCAGGTGAGGCTGGCGCGGGTAGCGTCAGCGCGGGCGATTCCAACACGGGTGAGACCAGCACCCCCGCTGACCGAGACGTTCTCACCCTCGTCTGGCTCACTCGCATTGCTGCGGTTGCGGGGGCCGCTCGGCCGTGGGCGGAGGCTGCCGCAGGGCTACTCGTGGCACGAATGCTGCTCGTGGACCAGACCCCGGCCTCGCCGCGCCTGTGTGCGGTTGCCCGGCCGCTGCTCGGACGAGCATGGGAGCGTGCTGGAACCCTTGCTGATCTTCGGGCGAGCCTGCCCCGGGGGGCGCGCGACGCTCTGCGCCACACCGAGGGACCGCTCGATCTGTGGCGATCGGAGGCCAGGCTGCGGGCAAGGGTGGAGGCCGAGGGGTTCCGTCTTTTGCGGGGCGCCATGCCGGGACCAGACATTGTTCTCGGGGGTATAGCGGTGCTCGCGATGGACGCGTGGCGCGTACGGGCCGCCCTCTCGGCGGCGGCTGCAGGCATCGGTCACAGCGAGGTGCTCGATGCCCTGGCGTGAGTCGCTCAGTCCCGTGCAGATGACGCGAGTGGCCATTGTGGCCCCCGAAAACCGGCGTGAGGCCGCTCTGCGTGCGGTCGCTCACACCGCCGCGGTTGAGCTCGAGCTACCCGCCCCGGTGGGTGTGGGCCCCGAGGAGATTCTGCGCGCGGCGAAGGCGGCCGTGGTGTCCGGCCCAACTGCGGGCTGGGTGGGCTGGACCCCCGCGCGGGAACTCGCCGCACTCACCCAGGCGCTTGAGCCACTGGGTGCAGCCGTGGTTCCGCTGGCTCGTCCGCGCGGCGTGCAACCTCCAACGCTGCTCACCGGAACTGGCACCAGAACCGGCCGGGTGTCGCGCAGTCTCGTGGACACCTACGGAACCGTCCCCTACGCCGACGTAGACCCGTCACGGTTAGCAGGCCTTGCCTACATCGTCATGTTCGGCATGATGTTTGGCGACCTGGGACACGGGGCTATTCTGCTCGGTATCGGACTCCTCCTGCGCACGGGAAAAATCACCCGGCTGAAACGACTGCGCACAACGTGGCTCTTTGTGACCGGTGCCGGTCTCACCTCCATGTTCTTTGGGCTGCTGTACGGCGAGGCGTTTGGACCCACCGGACTCATCCCTGTGCTGTGGTTGAACCCATTGGAAAACCCCATCCCCCTGCTCGTGACCGCCCTCGTCTTCGGAGCCGTTCTTCTGGCCGGCGCCTACGCGCTCGGCACGATCAACCGCGTGCGTGAGGGCGGCTGGGGGTATGCGCTGTATGCCAGTTCCGGGCTGGCCGGCTCCGCCCTATTTCTCGCGGTCGGCCTCCTCACGTGGGGGCTCCTCGCCAACCAGAGTGCGCTGATCGGCCTGGCCGCCGTGCTCGGGGCGGCGGCTCTCGGGTTCATCTTCGTCGGGTACTTTGTGGATGCCGGTGGTGGCGCAACGGGGGTTGCTCAGGCCGCCATCGAACTCATTGACACGGTGATTCGGCTCGGCTCTAATCTGGTCTCCTTTGCCCGGCTCGCCGCCTTCGGTCTGACGCACGCGGCGCTGCTGGCGGTGGTCTGGGCCGGAACCACCGCACTGTGGGCCCCGGATTGGCGGGCCGTCGCCGCCATTGCGGTGTTCCTGGTGGGCAATGCACTCACCTTCGCTCTCGAGGCTCTGGTGGCCGCAATTCAGGCGCTTCGGCTCGAGTACTACGAGCTTTTTTCCCGAATCTTTCAGTCCGAAGGACGTGCCTTCCAGGCCTGGTCACCGCTCCGTGCCGAGGAATCGACCGACGTGTCGACCGACGGCATCCGCTCTCCCACTCGTGAAACCGAAAGGCGTGCGTCGTGAACATTTGGCTCGGCACGATCCCCATTTTTCTTCTGGCCACGGCCGGGGCCGTTGTGCTTCTGCAACGTCGACGCCGGTCGGGGCTCACCCTGCTCGTGGTGGTGAATGTCGCCATCATGGCGGGCGCCCTCGCGCTCGTGACGGTGGCGCTCACGGCGGGTCCGGCGAGCGCCGCCACCGAGATGGCCACCGCCCCACCCACGGGCAGTGGCGGGTCCGCGCTCATTGCCGCCGCCATTGCCGTGGCGGGGTCGTCAATTGGTGCCTCGTTTGCCGTTGCCTACACGGGGTCGGCGGCGCTGGCCGCCATGAGCGAACGACCGGAGATTTTCGGCCGGGCCATGGTGGTGGTGGGGTTGGCAGAAGGAATCGCCATTTACGGCCTGATTATCGCCATCATTCTCATCGGAAAAGCCTGAGGCGTGCTCACCATGTCGACTGTTGTGGCTGCGCTCGGTGAACGAGTGCTGATCGACGGCTTCGCCCTCGCCGGGGTGCGCCTCTATTCTGCCGAAACCGATGACGAGGTGCGTCGTGTCTGGGCGACGCTGCTCGGCCAGACCGGCCTCGTCATTGTGACCCCACACGCAGCACGGGCATTGGGCGCCGCCATCACCGATCCGCACGCGCCGCTCACCGCCGTGCTGCCGTCGGTGCTGCCATCGGTGCTGCTCAAGGAGTTGCCGTCGTGACCGGGCTTCCCGCAGAAGTCGACGCCACCCTCGCCCCCGTGCGGGCCGCGCTTCTGGCCGCCGCGCAGGCGAGAGCCGCGGAGATTCGCCAGATGGCCGAGGAGCAGGCCACGGGCATCCTCGCGGCGGCGCGTGCCGAGGCTCACACCATTCGCGCCAAAGCCACCGCAGCCGGCGAGTCGACCGGTCGGTCGGAGGCCGCGCTGCAATCGGCTCGCTCTCGCCGACAGGCCCATGAGCTGGTGCTGGCCGAGCAAAACCGCCTTCTGCTGGAGCTGCGTTACCGCGTTACCGCATCCGCGACGGCGCTCCGCACCGACCCCCGCTACGCGTCGCTCCAAACTCGACTGGCCGAACGCGCCCGCAGCACCCTCGGAGCGGATGCCGTAATCACCGAAAGTGCCGATGGCGGCAGTCTCGCGCACCTCGGGTCCCGGCGGCTTGACCTGTCCCTGCCCACTCTGGCGCTCGGCACCCTGAACGCCATGGCGGCAGAGCTCAGCACCCTCTGGGGCTCGGAATGACGAGGCGGCGCGGCACCGTCGTGCGGGTAAGTGGTCCGCTGGTGCAGGTGGAGGGTCTCGACGACCTGTCCATGCTGGAGATCGTGGCCCTTGGCCCCAATCGCATCAGCGCCGAAACCGTGGCCATTCGGGGTGACCTCTGCACGCTTCAGGCTTACGAATATACGGGGGGACTGAAGGTGGGCGATATCGCGGCCGCTCTCGACGGCCCCCTCACCGGGCTGTTGGGGCCGGGCATGCTCGGGCAGGCTTTCGATGGGCTGCTGCGACCGCTGTCCTCTGCGCCACTGTGGCTTCAGCCACACCGCTTGGGAACACAGCCGTCGGAAGTACAGCCGTCGGAAGCACAGCCCGCGGCATCCGCTTACGATTCCGCCACCCTTGCTCGAGAGTGGACCTTTGTGCCGGCCGTGACCGTGGGCGATACCGTGGCTCCGGGGCAGGTTCTCGGTACCGTTCCCCACTCGGGCGCTGTGGAACACCGCGTGCTGGTGCCGCCGGGGGTTGCCGGAATCGTGACCGGGTTGGCGCCGCCGGGCACCCTGCACGCCCTCGATACCGTCGCCACGGTGGGCGAGGTCGATGTGCCGCTGGCGGAGTCGTGGCCCATTCGCACCCCGCGCCCCTTTCGGGACCGACCGCCAGGCATCGTGCCCCTGCACACCGGCCAGCGCGTGCTGGACCTGATGTATCCGCTCGCCCGCGGTGCTGCCGCCGCCGTGCCTGGCGGGTTCGGCACCGGAAAGACCATGCTGTTGCAACAGATTGCCAAGTGGAGTGCTGCCGACGTGATCGTTTACGTGGGCTGCGGCGAGCGCGGCAACGAGATGGCGGATGTGCTCGACGGGCTGGCGACGCTCGTGGACGAACGCACGGGCGGCAGGCTGATTGATCGCACGGTGATCATTGCGAACACGTCGAACATGCCCATGATGGCGCGTGAGGCCAGCATTTACAGCGGTATCTGCGTGGCTGAGTACTACCGGGATATGGGCTACGACGTGGTGCTGATCGCCGACTCCACCTCACGGTGGGCGGAGGCGCTGCGCGAGTTCGCGAACCGCAACGGCGACCTTCCCGCCGAGGAGGGGTACCCGGCCAGCCTCGCCTCGGCGTTGGCCGCCTTCTATGAACGGGCGGGCCGCGTGACAACGCTCGGCGGCCCGATCGCCTCGGTCACCGTGATCGGGGCCGTTTCCCCGCCCGGGGGCGACATGACCGAGCCGGTCACGACCGACACGCAACGATTCATCCGCTCACTGTGGCTACTCGACCGTGATCTTGCCTATTCACGGCACTATCCGGCGGTGAGTTGCACCGGCTCCTTCGCGCGAGACTCGGAGGCGCTGGGCCTCTGGCATGCGGCCAACGGTGACCCGCGGTGGGGCGAGCGGCGGGCCCGGGCCGCGGCCCTGCTCGCCGAGGCCGACAGGTTGGGCGAGCTGGCGGAGATCATTGGCACCAACTCTCTTCCCGGCCATGAGCGCATGGTTCTCCTCGGCGGGCGATTACTGCGGGACGGCGTCCTGATGCAGAACGCACTCAGCGGCAACGATGGTTTCTGTTCGGCGGAGAAGGGGGCAGCGCTGCTGGATCTGGTTTTACAGGTTGTGGATGCGTGTCAGCAACGCATTGAGAGTGGCGTTCCGGCCACGGTGATCGAGCAGATGGACCTGCGGCCGGTGCTGCGTGCGCGAGAAGACGTGGGGCCAGCGGATGCCGCCGGTGTGGCTGACCTCGGCGCCTCAATTATTCAGCGAATTCGGGAGGTGTCGTGACGGGTGCCAGAGATCCCGCCGCTGCCGAGCCGGCACCGGCCAGTAACGCGGGTACAGGCCTTGCAGGTGCAGGGACTGCGGGTACAGGCCGGCTGTCGTTCGGCGACGTGCGCGAGCTGCGCGGCCCGTTGGTGGTTCTCGGCGATGTTGAGAACGTGGGCTGGGACGAGTTCGCCACCATCGAGCTGACTCACACCGACCTATCAGACACCGCAAGGACCGACCGGCATGGCCTCGTTCTGGAGGTGGACCACGACATCGTCACGCTGCAGGTTCTGGAAGGCACCGACAACATGGCGCCTGGCTCCATCCGGGTGTGTTTTGCCGGTCAGCCCCTGCAGATTCCCGTGAGTACGGGCTGGCTGGGGCGGGTGTGCAATGGTCGCGGGGAACCGCTGGATGGCGGTCCGCCGGTGACCGGGGCCACGTCCCTCCCCGTCTCTGGCTGGCCACTCAACCCGGTGCACCGGGAACCACCGCAGGAACCCGTTCTCACCGGCGTCTCTGTCATTGATGCTCTGACCACACTGGTGCGGGGCCAGAAACTGCCGATCTTCTCGGTGGCCGGGTTGCCCCACCTCACGCTGGCCACGCAGATTGCGGCGCAGGCTACGTCGGGCGACACCAGCTTTCGGGTGGTCTTTGCCGCCATGGGTCTCACCCACGCCGATATTGCTTACGTGCGCGACCGGCTCGAGCAACGATCGGCGGCCGGCGAGTTGGTGCTGCTGCTGAACGCCGCCGACGATCCGGTGATTGAACGCATCCTGACGCCCCGAATTGCCTTGACGATTGCGGAGCATCTCGCCTACACGGAGGGCAACGACGTGCTCGTGATCATGTCGGACATGACCAGCTACGCCGAGGCTGTGCGCGAGGTGTCTGCCGCCCGCCGAGAAATTCCGGCCCGGCGAGGCTATCCCGGCTACCTCTACAGCGATCTGGCCGGTTTGTATGAGCGGTGCGGTCGCGTGCGCGGGCGGGCTGGTTCGGTGACCATTGTTCCCGTGTTGACGATGCCGGGAGGCGACATCACGCATCCGGTTCCCGACCTCACCGGCTACATCACCGAGGGCCAGATTGTGCTGTCTCCGGAGGCCTACGCTCGCGGGATTTACCCACCCGTCGACGCTCTGTCATCGCTCTCCCGGCTCATGCGCAGCGGAGCCGGTGCCGGTCGAACCCGGGAAGACCACCTTGATGTTGCGGCGCAGCTGCTGGCGGCTCTGGCGCGGGCCGGGCAGGCCGGGGAACTCGCCGAGCTGGTGGGGGCCGACGCGCTGAGTGAGACCGACCGGAGTTACCTCGCCTACCACCAGCTGGTGGAGCGAAACCTGTTCGCTCAGGGACGCGACGAGGTTCGCACCCTGAACGACACGCTCGATCGGGCCTGGTCCGCGCTGGCCGCACTCCCCCGCTCGGAACTCACCATGCTCTCGACCGACCTGCTGCAGAAGTATCTCCCTCCGCGATCGGACGCATCGTGACGGCCACCGGGCGGGCCGGCAAGGTACGCATCGAGCGGCGGTTGGTGACAGCGCGGCACGGGGCCGAGCTGCTCGACCGAAAACAACGCATCCTCTCTGATGAACTCGACCGCTTGCATCTGCACGCCGATAGTGCGCGGCGCCTGTGGGAGCAGCACGCTGCCGAGGCCGCGGTGTGGCTAGGCCGTGCCGTGGCGTTAGACGGCCACGACCTTCTGGCCCAGGCCTCCCCGGCGGACCCCGCCACCGTCATGCTCACCTGGGGAGGTGCCATGGGGGTGAGGTTTCCGGTGGAGGCCACCTGCCAGCTGCCCGACGCACCCCGGGCGGGCGGCAGCTCGGCGCTAGCGTGGGCGTCGGTAACGCACCGCTCCGCCCTCGGCGCCGCCGCCGCGCACGCGGCTGCGCAACGGGCGGTTCTACTGCTCTCGCGGGAGTTGGCTGCCACCCGCACTCGTCAGGCCGCCGTCGAAAACCGGTGGATTCCCCGGTTGGAGCGCGAGCTTCGGGTGATCCGGCAGAGGCTCGAGGAACAGGAGCTTGAGGAGAATCTGCGGGTGCACTGGGCGGCAGAGCATCAGCAGGCCGGTCAGCAGTCGTCGGTGGGCGTGACAGGAGAGGCGGTAACGCGATGAGTGACGTGATCCTCGTGGCGGTCAATGATTCCTCGGCGGCATTTGCGGCGGTGACCGTAGCCATTGAGCACGCCCGACGGTTAGACGCTCGGTTGCACGCGGTGACGGTGATCGAGGGCGGCGAAATGGAACGTCATTTGGCGGCCCACGATCTGCTGGCCGACAAGCGACGAGCAGCAGCGGATGCCGTGTTGCGGCATGTTGCCGTGCGCGGCTCGTCTGCCGGGTTGATGGTGACGGTTCGTCAGCGTTCCGGGCGGGTGGCGGCCGAGATCCTCGAGGAGGCCCATGCTGTGCAGGCCATCATGATCGTTATGGGTCGGGTGGAGCGACCCGGGCACGTCATTCCCTCCATCGGCAGTCACACCCTGCGGGTTCTGGAGTTCACCAGCGTTCCCGTGTTGGTTGTCCCTCTCCCCTGAGTGGGAGCTCATCAGCCCGATTACAGCACAGCAGATGCCCGTGGCCGCCTACTCGGCGCTGGTACCGTCGTCGCCGCGCACGTCGGTGCGGTGAAAGTTCTGGAACGAGCGGCTCGCCGTGGGGCCACGCTGTCCCTGATAGCGGGAGCCGTACTGGCTTGAACCGTAGGGGCGTTCGGAGGGCGAGCTGAGCTGGAAAAAGCACAGCTGTCCGATTTTCATTCCGGGCCAGAGCTTGATCGGCAGTGTCGCCACGTTGCTGAGTTCGAGGGTGACGTGCCCGGTGAAGCCCGGGTCGATGAAGCCGGCGGTGGAGTGTGTGAGCAACCCCAGTCGACCCAGAGAGCTTTTACCTTCGAGGCGGGCAGCAATATCGTCGGGCAGGGTCACCTTTTCGTAGGTGGCACCCAGCACGAACTCGCCCGGATGCAGAATAAACGGTTCGCCCGGCTTCGCTTCAATCAGACGGGTGAGCTCGGGCTGGTCTTCGGCCGGGTCGATATAGGCATACTTGTGATTATCGAAGAGCCGAAAGAAGCCATCAAGTCGCACGTCGATACTCGACGGCTGAATCATGGCGGGGTCGAAGGGGTCGAGACCGATTCGTTCGGCGTCGAGTTGGGCCTTAATATCGCGATCCGAGAGCAGCACGGTGCCAGCCTATAGGCGAGAGCTTGGTAAGCTGACACCGTTCCGGTTGTTGATCACTCACGGTCGGGCGCGCGGATGTAGTTCAATGGTAGAACTTCAGCTTCCCAAGCTGATAGCGCGGGTTCGATTCCCGTCATCCGCTCAGTTGTTATTCGTTTCCTCCGTCAGATCTCAAGGTAATCAAGACTTTCGTCATTCATACCGAGACTGCTCTCCCAATGTATGCAAGTTGCAGTCTTCTTCCGCGGCAAAAGGATTTAGGAAGATAACTGGAAATTTGCATTTCCGAAGCGGGTTTCATCGAAGTAGCTTCAGTCGTGGCGATCGAATGAGTGCGCTGTGTGTCGATGGGTTGAGATTTCACCGGTTGCCGTGAACGTTAGGACACCGCTGCAATAGCTGCCACATGCCGCAGAAGGTCGGTCAGATTTGTGGCCTAGACGTTTGTAAAACTCTAATCTGGCCCGTGGGGGCCCGTAATCTGCGAACCGTACTTCGTGGAGCAGCCCCATCGGAACAGCAATAGGAAGGGGGGATGTCATGGCCGCATCTGGCACCAGAATGACAGCGCTCTCGGTACTCCTCGTAGTGCTCATCCTGACGGGGTGTAGCGATACTTCCGAAAAGGCGAGCCCAGCGATGGGAGATGAGACCCGCCCGGCGGCCACCGCCACAGTTATAGAAGTGACGAGTCTCAGTGCCGGTGCCGGTGCTCCCGTCGCAACCCGCATCTTGGATGCTTGCTCAGTGGACCCCCTCGGCTCGATCAGCAATCCGGACGCCCCCCGGGCCTACTCCTGCTTCGTATCGCGAGCCGCTCTTCTTACTTTCCCACCGGCAGTGCGAGCCTCAGAGGCCGCGTCACTCGTCGACGAAAGCTTCGCCGCACGATCGTGCACGTTATCGTGGCCGCTGGTGACACCGGCAACGCAACCCGCTCTGGACGCGCTGGATGAGGGGGGAGCGGCGCAGCCTGTCCAGGGTGGTTACGACTGCAACGGGCAGCTGGTGAGGGTGACGTTTGGACGGGCCGACAACGCAACTATCAGAAAACAGGTGCAAACCCCTTCCAGCCCGCTGTCCGGCATAGTCGTCTCTGAAGAGCCTCCAATAGGACTGGCCCCTTTGGACAAAGTCCTCGATTCGGGGGACATATTCGTGGCCTTCATCGAAACCAGAGTGAAATACGTCGACACCACAGTATGCAGCCATCTGCGCCTCTGCTGACGGGGTTAACAGGTGACTCGGTCCAAAGTTGCAGAAGCGGCGCCCACTTGACCAAGAAGGCTACACATCAGGTGTACTGAGTCATGAGGTGGCCGAGCTTAACGAACGGGATCTTACGGTCTCGCACCAGGCGTCGAACGAAGTGGATGTTGACGTGCAGGTATTCAGCCGCCTCACGGACGTCTCGGGGCATCGGATTCTGCGGAGAAGAAGTTGGTTTCATATCAAGTTCTTCCAAAGCACTCACGACTAGGACAATTGCCATCCGACCCGACAGAATAGAAATGAGAGCAGGGGGGCGCTCATGACTTTTGATTACTACGTCAAACAGGGCATCGGCCGGCTATTTCGGTGGGCTCCAGCAACCAATCGCCAAGAGCGGTGGGACGACACCTCCAGCACATGGATAAGTGTCGCTCCTTACCTCGCGGACGACATCTTTTCTGGTCGGGTAGATCTGGACCAGATCACTCCCGAGAAGGCAGAACAGGACTACCCGACAGCATTTGGGGAACGTCTATTCCTCACCGTAGACATGATGAATAGGATCCAGGTGGCCATCGCACAGAAGACCACTGTCGAGGAGTTCATCGCCGACTACCCGGTTCCCCTGCCCGAACGGGCCGCCGTGGAGAAGTTCTACGCTGACCTCCAGAAAGAAATGTCGGAGAGCAAGCTGGCCCCCGGTCAGTTCTGGGACGTCTCCTCTGAGTGGAGCTAATTCAGAAGCTGAAAGTGGTCAGTCTCGCCACCCAGCCACGACTGCCCCCTAAGGAGCGGCTCATCTTCCAATCTGATAGCGCGGGTTCGATTCCCGTCATCCGCTCAGTTGGTACTCGTTCCCTCCTCGACCTCAGTCGAGTTCGAACACTAGGCGCAGTGCCTGGTTGATCTCGTCGAGTTCCGCGCGCGTGACTCTCCCCACAAATTCACCGAGCCGTTCGGGCGCTACCGTGATGGTCTGCTCCACAAGCACCTGCGTCGTGTCGAGACCGATCGTAATTGTGGGTCGAAAACTGCGCGGCATCGACGAGCGCGAGGTGGGAGCGACCAGCGTGGTTGACAGCAGAAGGTCATCGGACTGCAAAATTACGGCGAACCGCGCACCCGACTGTTCATTCCCTCGGGTGTCCCGCGGAGCCGGGAGGCGATGGATGTCACCGCGCACGCAGGGCCTCGGTTTCGCTCAGCACCTGGCGGGCCTCAGCGAGGTCGTTCTCGTTGTGGGCGGCCTCGAACGATTCGGCGCGCATGCGTTCTCGCCGGCGAAGTCGAACGGCATCCACCAGAGCCTGGCGGATTGCGACGGAGACCGTCGAACCGTCGGCGGTCAGCTCCGCAAGCGCCCGGTCACTCGCGTCATCGGTTCTGAAATTCACAACAGCCATATCCAAGTTTATCGCGACATGTAAGACAAAGCCACTACACGGATGCGCCGTTGCGCGTCGAGCAGGGCGGTGGCACGCTGAGCGCATGGATGGTGAACAGCCGGTGGAACGCATCGAGGTGTACGAGACCGGAGTCACCAAGGCGCGAGGCTTCATGCTTGACGGTGAACTTCATGGCGAGTGGGAGTGGTTTCGCCTCGACGGATCCCGCATGCGCACCGGCTCGTTCAATCGTGGCGTACAAACAGGCCTCTGGTGCACCTATGACCGAGACGGCAGGCTCGTGAAAGAGAGCCGGTTCAGCTAGAACGAGCCTGATCTGACGTGCCGTCTTCTTCTAGAAGGGGGCGTCGGTGGGGAAGGTGATGGGTTGGGTCCAGGGGTTGAGGTAGGGCGCCTTTTCTGGGGGTGAGGTGAGTTCTGGCGGGAGGACCGGGGGCCGGAGCCTGCTGGCGGGGTGGGTGGCGTAGTGTTTGCCGGCGGGGCTGGTCCAGGTGAGGGTGCCGGTGGTGTCTTGGGTGACGTTCCACCCGGTTTCGTGTTTGATTTTGTGGCTTCGTCGGCAGAGGGCGGCGAGGTTGGTGAAGGTGGTGTCGCCGCCGTGTTGCCAGGCGAGGGTGTGGTCCATGTCGCAGTGCCGGGCGCTTTTGTTGCAGCCCACGAAGCGGCACGTTTCGTCGCGTACTTCGAGGTAGCGGCGCAGGGCTGCCGGGACACGGTAGGTGTCTTTGCCGAAGGAGAGCACGGCACCGGTTTCGGGGTGGATGAGGAGGCGGTGGAACCCGGTGGCGGTGCCGGCGATGCGGCGGGCCGTGTCGGGGTCGATGGGTCCGAACCCTTCGAGCATCGCCGGTTCGTTTCCTTTACCCATGAGGGTGAGTACGGGCACGGTGACGTAAACGTTGCCGGTGACCCCGGCGCCGAGACCGGTGTCGGTGACGCCTTTCAGGAGCAAGTCAACAGCCACGTCGCAGCGTAACTGGGTGAGGGTGCGGTCTTCGTCGGTGGTTTGCAGGCTGCGGGCGAGGGTGTCGATGCGGTCGTTGATCGCGGCCGCATCCTCGTTGGAGAGGGTGAGGTCAAGGTAGGCCATGGCGTCCCGGGCGGGTTGCACGTGCAGGCACCGATCGGTCAGGGCTGTTCGGTGCCGGGCGCGGATACTGTCGGGGTGGGTGAGTTCGCGCACGGTGATGGCTTTTTTCTTTAGTTGCGGGACGGTGAGCGTGGCGGCGTTGGTGAGGACCTCCGTTTCGTAGTCGCCGTGCGACGCATCGGGCAAGGAGAGAGCGTTGTCGATGATCACCTGCGCGTGGCGGTAGCTGATGTCTCCCGCCTGCAGGGCCCGGCGGGTACCGGGCAGAGTGTTTTGTAACACCTCACTTTCGGTAAGGAGGTTGCGGGCGGAACCTTCCGAGATGGTCAGTAACGCCGCCAGTTCCGCCACGAACCCCTCATGCGCTGCGGTGGCATCAGACCACTGAAATTCGCTGAGGTCGTGCGAGCCGTTCGGGCGACCGGTCTGCGCGGTACTGGTGGTCCACAGGTGCGCGCCAGCAATGACAGTGGCACGGGCGGCATGCGCGGAGTTGATGAGGCGGTCAAAGGCCGTGATGCTCTCCAGCAGAATGTTCTGACCCTTATCAATCACCCGCCTCACCCGCGGCACGTCACAGGGCCGAATGTCACCGGTGGTGATCGCCAACTGACCAGGGATCGGCAAACTGGGGATGGTTGGTGCTGGTGGGTCGGGCGGGACAAGTCCCGCGGCATCCTCCTCTGGAGGCACTTCGTCGTTGTTCTCCATAACCCAAGTCAAGCAGGCACCACCGACATTCATGAGAACACCTCATGTACCGACGAGCGGATGCGATGGGAGCGTTCCTGAGGTCGGGTTGCGGGGGTCTCGTTCGGTTGTCGAGCCTGCCGAGACACGACCAACGCAAAAGAGAGCGAAAAGGGGAGCGTTCCGAAGGTTGGCTCGCGGGGTCTCGACAAGCATGACCAGCGGAAAAGAGAGCGAGGCGGGGGCGTTGCGGAGGTTGGCGAGTGGGGTCGCGACAGGAGCAGGGGTCAGGCGGGAGGCTGGTAGGCGGCCAGGGCGTCAGATTGGAAGGCTTGCTGCAGGAGCGGGAGCTCGTTCCAGTCAATGTTGACCACAGATTGCCCACCCGCCGTGCCGGTGCCCAGAGTGGGCAGCGTGAAGAAGTTCACGTCGCCGACACGCACACTGCGCAGCTCCACGCCGAGGCCCGCCACATAAGAAGAGTTGAAGCCGTCATCGACGGCGAGGTAGGGCGCAACAGCTCCAATCAGCGCGCTCACCTTGCCGGGGCTGGTGAGCGTTTCGGCGCTTAAGGCCTGCTTCAGAACGGCCTGAATGAAGATCTGCTGGTTACGCGTGCGTTGAAAGTCCCCATCTTGGAACGCGTAGCGCTCCCGCACAAACGCGAGCGCCTCCGTGCCGTTCACGTGCAGGGTACCCGGCTCGAAATAGTGTCCCTTTAAATGGTAGGAATTGAAGCCAATCGAGTTCTCAATATCGACGCCACCGAGGGCATCTGTCACGCCTGTAAACCCGTCGAAATCGATGATTGCCACGTGGTCCATGCGTACACCGAGCAGACCCTCCACGGTTTCAACGGCCAGGGGCACTCCGCCATAGGAGAGCGCCGCGTTGATCTTCGCCTGTCCATAACCCGGAACCTCGAGCCAGCTGTCGCGCATGATCGACATCACAGATATTTTCGTGCGGTCGGCGGGGATATTCACCACCATCACCGTGTCCGAGCGTTGCCCACTGATGTCATCGATCGAGCCGTTAATCGAACCACGCGTGTCGGTTCCCAGCAGAAGGATGTTCTGTGACTTCGCGGCCTCACCCTCCAGCTCCGCAGGCCGGTTGGCTTCGTTCTCGGGAAAAACCTCGGTGATCTTCTGCGTCTTCGTGTCGAAGGTGCGGGTGAGGTTCCACGCATACGCGCCCGCACCGCCGGCGACGAGTAACACCACTGTCCCCACCGAAATCAGCGCGATTCTCCAGCCCGTGCGTTTTCTGGGCGTCTGAGCTTTTGTCGGTCTCGTCATGGTCATCCCAATCCACTATCAGTCATGCGAGCGGCACCCCACACGACGGGTCGTGCGAGCAACACCGAAAACAGCCGATGTCGACGCACACGGCCGCTTTGTGCGCAAGCACATCAGCCACACGTCCGCGACAGAGGTAAACACCTCAGCCAGCCCCCTGCTCCCCCGACCCGAAGGTCACTGTCACATCTGAGGCGTGGTGCGCGGCCTTGTCGAGGTGAACTACAGACTCATTCAGCCCGTACTCCCCCCACTAAGCCGAGCCTATCGGTTCTCGACTACGCACGATTTTGCTCGATGTTTGTGAGGAAAACGGAACAGCTAGCGAGCAATCACATGCCGCCCGACAGCCCAACGAACGCCAATTTGAGCATCCGTCAGTGTCTTCTGGGGGGTAGACCGTCAGGTATGTGTCAAGATAGCCACGGGGGAAACGGGGCAATCTCGGCGATTTCTCCATGCCAAGCACGACCGGAGGAACACGTGGAGCTCAAGGATTACGTCAGAATCTTGCATAAAAGCTGGATTCTGATACTCGCTTCCGTCCTCTTCGGGATCGCAGCAGCGGCCGGAGCGGCCATCGCCACAACGCCCACATACATCGCAAGTACGCAGCTGTATGTGTCTGTGCAGGCCGCCGACGGCGCCGCCACGGGAGAACTGCTGCAGGGCACGAGCTTCGCCCGTCAAGCCGTGGTCTCCTATGTTGACGTGGTGAATAGCGCGATTGTGCTCGACGAGGTCATTACGGAGTTGAACCTCGACCTGACCGCTGCCGAACTGGCAGAGACCATCACCTCTGCCTCCCCCCTCAACAGTGTGCTTATTGACGTGTCTGTCACGAACAGTGATCCGCAGCTCGCGGCGCAGATCGCCAACTCGGTGGGCCAGAACTTCAGCAAGATCGTCGTCAACCAGCTCGAAAAGCCCAACGGTGAAACAGTCAGCCCCGTTAAGATCGCAACCATTCAGCCGGCCATCATGCCCACCGCGCCGGCCAGCCCCAATGTCCCGCTGAACATCGCTCTCGGACTTCTGGTTGGTTTGGCTGTGGGCCTGGGCCTGGCCGTGCTGCGCAGCGTGCTTGACACCCGCATTCATGCCCTGCATGACATCGAGCTCGTCACCGACTCGCCCATGCTCGGCGGCATCACCAACGACCCCGAGGCCAGGCTGCGCCCCCTCGTGGTGCACTCCGACCCGAAGAACCCGCGTGCGGAGTCGTTCCGAGCGCTGCGCACCAACCTGCAGTTTGTGAACATCGAGGGTGGTCCGCGCAGCTTCGTGGTCACGAGTTCGGTTCCGGGCGAGGGTAAGAGCACAACCTCGGCCAACCTTGCCATCGCCCTCGCCGAAACGGGCGCGCGCGTGGCCCTCATCGATGGCGACCTTCGTCTGCCTCGCGTGGCCGAATACATGGGTGTTGAGGGTGGGGTAGGTCTCACCGACGTGCTCATCGGCCGGGCTGAACTCGCTGATGTGCTGCAGAAGTGGGGCAAGAACAAGCTGTTCGTTCTGCCCAGCGGTCGCGTGCCCCCGAACCCCAGCGAGTTGCTCGGCTCTGCCGCAATGGTGCGCACCCTGGCCGCTCTCACGAGCGAGTTCGACATTGTCGTGATTGACGCCCCTCCCCTGCTCCTCGTAACGGATGCCGCGGTGCTGAGCAAGCTCTGTGGCGGCGCCATCATGGTGGTGGCCTCCGGCCGCACCAAGCGCAATGAACTTGCCAGCGCGGTGAAGGCACTTGAGCGCGCCGGAAGCCGACTCGTGGGTGTGGTTATCACCATGCTGCCCACCAAGGGCCCCGACTCCTATGGCTACGGCCAGTACAGCTACGGCGCAGCCCTGGAAGAGACGAAAACCGCTGCGGCTGCTCCGCCCGCCCGCGCGGGGTTCCGCAAGGCTCGCCGGAGAACCGCATAATGACAAAATTCTCTATTCTCACGGTGTGCTCGGGCAATATCTGTCGGTCGCCGTTGGCCGAACAGCTGTTGCGCACGGGCTTGGCGCCGTGGCCCGAAGTTGCGCTGGCCAGCGCCGGCACCGTCGGCCTCACCGGTGAGGCTATGCCCGCGCAAGCCGCGGACCTGTCTCGTCATTTCGGTGGGGATCCCTCCAACCATGTTGCCCAGCTGCTCACCGAAGAACATTTGGCCACCGCCGATCTGGTGTTCGCGATGTCTCGGGAGCACCGGCGCGCGATTGTGGAGCTCGTGCCCCGCGCCATCCGCTACACATTCACCATTCGCGAATTCGCGCGCCTGGTGAACGACCTCACGGACAATGACCTCGAGGATGCTGCCGCACTGTCGGTAGACGACGTCGTGGGGCGGTTCTCCTCACTGATAGCCCTCGCTGCCTCCCAGCGCGGTGCCGTGCCGCAGCCCGCGGCACCCGAGGACGATGACGTGATTGACCCGTACCGCCGCAGCGATGAGGTGTACGTTCAGTCCGCCCAGCAGCTTCTACCCGCGGTCAACGCGGTTATTGGCCTGTTCCACCGTGCCGCATCGGTACGTCAGGCCTAGGGGGCGTCATGGGGGGTTTCAAAACGATGAGCCGCAAGAACCGGGATAACCGGCTTCGGCGGCGCCTATTCATTGCCGGCCTGGCCGTATTTCTTCTGTTCGACGTGGTCTTGGTGTCTGTGGCACTCACCACGGGTCAACCAACCACTGATGCCGGTGCGGTGGTCGAGCCGGTGGCATCCGCTCCTGCCGTTGAACCCACCCCCACTCCGGTGGAAACCACGGCGGCAGCCGTCGCACCTGTTGCCACGGTGGCACCCACGCGAATATTGGCGGCACTTGACGCCACAACTGCCTGGCGGGCCACAACGGGTGCCTGCCCGGCCGCGCCCGCTGCACCCGAGTTGACCACCGACTCTGGTGCCACGTGGGACGGATTCAACGCAGCTATCGACACCGACGCCTCCTCTATTTTGGCGATCAATGTTTTCGACGAAGCCGAAGCCTCCCTGGTGACCCTCAACATCACCGACTGCGCCCCGCAGCTGGTGAGTACCTTCGTTGCTGGCGAGCAGTGGCGGGCCTACTCGGATCGCGTCGATGCCGAGTGGTACGTCGACCCGGCGACATCCGCTGTCGTTCACAGCCCCAGCGGCGATGTGACGGCCCCCTGCGGAGCTGTTGCCACGCTCGCCGCCACGGATGACACAACGGCGGCCGTGCTGTGCACCGACGCGTCTGTGTTCACAACAGTGGATGCCGGCGCCACGTGGTCGGCGGCGGCATCCGTTCCCGGCGCCGCAGCGCTTACGGCCTCGACCGAGGGCTACCGAGTGGCCGTGGTGAACCCGACCGGCTGCACCGGCATCTCACTCGTGACCATCTCGTTAGTGGGCGCACTCGACTCCACACCCGCGGCCTGCGTGTCGGCCACGGTGAACCCCGGTGAGGTTGCCTTGTCTGCGGCCGAGGATGGCACGCTCTGGCTCTGGGCCGGCGATGCCTTTGCTCGCTCGACTGACAATGGTGTGTCGTGGGCCTGAGCGGTCAAACGCGCACCTGGCAGCGCGCCTACGCCATAAGGCTCTTTCTGACCGATCTTCTCGTTGTTGTCGGTACGGTGCTCGGCAGCCAGGTTCTGTGGTTTGGCACACGTCGCTCAGAATTGAGTGTTCCGCTCGAAGAGATGCGTAACTTCACCATTGGGTACACGCTCGTGTCCCTGTGCATCATCGTGCTCTGGATGCTCGCCCTCGCATACTTCGCTACCCGCGACCATAAAATAATCGGAACCGGCATTACCGAATACAAACGGCTCGTAGATGCCACGATTCGGGTCTTTGGCACCACCGCCATCATTTCGTTTCTCTTCAAGGTGGATCTGGCGCGCGGATACTTTCTGACCGCTCTGCCTATCGGGCTTGTCCTCATCGTCCTTGGTCGCTGGTCTTGGCGGCACTGGCTTGTCTCCCGGCGCCGTGAGGGCCGGTATGTGCACCGGACCCTCGTGGTGGGCGAGCGCGTGAAAAGCGAACACGTAGCTATCGGTGTTCGACGTGATGCGGGCGCCGGTCTCTTTCTTGTCGGGGCCATCACAGAGAACGGCACCGTGACCGAAGACCTCATCGAGGGCGTGCCCGTGCTCGGCAATTTCAGTCAAATTCTGAATGCCATTGATGCCTCGCGTGCCGACACCGTTATCTTGACCGGTGCCGACAACTACGGACCCCGTCAAATGCGGGAGCTGGGCTGGGAGCTTCAGTCCCGCAAGGTGGACCTGATTATGGCCCCCGCACTCACCGACGTTGCCGGCCCTCGAATTCACGCACGCCCGGTGTCTGGGCTGCCACTCATCCAGGTTGACTTCCCGTCCTTTGAAGGACGCCGGCACCTGGCGAAGCGTACCTTCGACGTTATTTCCTCCGGGCTCGGTCTTCTCGTGATCAGCCCCCTACTGTTGTGGATCGTCGTCGCCATCCGTCGGGACAGCGCCGGGCCCGCGTTCTTCTTTCAGAAACGTGTCGGCCTGAACGGCAATGGATTCCGAATGATCAAGTTCCGCTCCATGGTGACAGACGCAGAAGAGCAGCTCCCGGGCCTGCTCGACCAATCCGAAGGCAACGGAGTGCTCTTCAAGCTGAAGGCAGACCCACGCATCACCAAGGTTGGCTCCACGCTTCGCCGATTGAGCCTGGACGAACTGCCGCAGCTGGTGAACGTCTTCCTCGGGCACATGTCTCTGGTCGGCCCACGCCCGCCACTCGCGAGCGAAGTGGAACAGTACGACGGCTGGGCCGAGCGCCGCCTCCTGGTGAAGCCCGGTATCACCGGTCTCTGGCAGGTGAGTGGTCGTTCGGACCTTTCATGGGACGACAGCATACGGCTGGACCTCTACTACGTAGAAAACTGGTCCCTTCTTGGGGACGTCATCATCTTGTACCGCACCGTGCGGGCTGTCGCACGACCGAATGGAGCTTACTGAAATGCCAAGCGTTGTAATCATTGGGACGCGCGGATATCCGAGTTACTACGGTGGTTTTGAAACTGCTGTCAGAAAGCTCGCGCCGTACTTGGTTGAGCAAGGTTGGGACGTCACCGTCTATGGAAGGCACGGAGCGACCAGCGCAACTGATCCCAATCTTGACCCACGTGTGCACTCCAAAGTGACCCGAGGCGTGGAGCGGAAATCGCTCAGCACCCTCTCTTATGGGCTAACAGCCTGTCTTGACGCTGCCCAGCAGAAGCCCGATGTTGCTCTCGTAATGAACGTTGCAAACGGATTCTGGCTCCCTATCTTGAAGGCACGGGGCATCCCCACGCTGATTAACGTAGATGGAATTGAGTGGGACCGCGCAAAGTGGGGTCGGATGGCTAAGTGGATGTTTCGGACTGGCGCCAAACTCACGGCCCGCTTTGGAACGCGTCTAGTGTATGACTCCAAAGTAATCGCGGAACGTTGGAAGCGAGACTTTGGTACAGATGGTGCCTTCATCCCGTATGGAGGCGATGTGCCACCTGAACTGCCGTTGGAGCGCGGTCTAACTCATCGCGGCTACGTGCTCGTCGTAGCGCGATTTGTTCCCGAGAATACAATTCCCGAATTCCTTGTTGCTGCGGAATCGATTTCTCAGACATATCAAGTTGTAATCGTCGGTTCAGAGGGTTACGGCGGGCCACTCGACGCACAGGCTGCAGCCCTTGCAAAGTTGAACCCGAAGATCACCTGGCTTGGTCACGTCAGCGATGACCGCCGTCTCTTTTCTTTATGGCAACACTGTGGCGTCTATTTCCATGGCCACAGCGTTGGCGGCACGAATCCTGCGCTAGTTCAAGCAATGGCGTGTGGAGCACCCACGGTTGCGAGAGACACTGATTACAATCGTGAAGTTCTGGGCCCGTCCGGAAGGTTTGTTGCCCCAAATAGCATCGATATATGGCACGTAATATCAGCTGCGATGGCCGACCCCAAGTGGCAGTCTGAGGCAATTGCGCGCGGGCGCAAACGGATAGAGGACACCTACACATGGGAAAAGGTCTGCGAGTCCTACGAAGAGAATCTCTTTAGCCTCGTGGATGCACAAACGAATGCAGACTCCGATCGAATTCAACAAAAGTCCGCCGCCAGGTTGAGCTCGTGAGCCGCTTCCACAGATTTAAGGGCCTGCCCCGAAACCAAAACCTTCATGCGACGATGCACGTGTACCTACGTGTTGCGTTCATGGCCCTCCGGGCCTTGACGGTAAAGCCACTCCTTAAGAGATCGACGGGCGCACTTCTTCTAGGCCGCGGCGCACGAATTTTGAATCCGAGCTACGTGAGCCACACGGGGAGACTGGTCCTGGAGCCATATTCGGAACTTCAGGGAATATCACGCGGGGGCATTAACCTCGGAGCGGATGTGTCTATCGGCCGGGGCACGACCATTCGCCCCAGCAGCTACTACGGAGGCGAAGTCGGCGAAGGCCTATGGATTGGCGACAGATCCAGCATCGGCTGTGATGGATTCATAGGTTGTTCTGGGCGAATCTCGATTGGGTCCGACGTGATGATTGGGCCCGGCGTGCGTGTCTTCTCTGAAAATCACTCATTCGATAGCTTGGCAAGCAGCATTAAATCACAAGGAGTTACTCGGAGCTTTGTTGAGATAGGAGACAACTGCTGGATCGCGAGCGGCGTGACGATTACTGCAGGTGTTCGTATTGGATCTGGAGTGGTCATAGCCGCTGGCAGTGTTGTCACCCGGGATATTCCCGACAACTCGGTCGCCGGAGGCATACCGGCCCGAGTCCTTCGTCAGCGCGGGGGAAAGTAAACCATGAGTCGAAGTAGGTCCGGGATTGTTTTCGTCCACTCCTCAAACGAAATGTACGGTGCCGACAAGGTTTTGCTGCAGGTGCTCAAAACTCTTCCCCCGACTGAACTAAGCTCAACCACGGTATGGCTGCCTGACGACGCATCGTCATCCACTTATAGCTTGGACGCAGAGTTGAAACGTAGCGGATTCAACTTTGAAATTCGGGCCCTACCAATTCTCCGGCGCAAGTACCTATCCCCGCGGTTCCTCCCAAAGACGCTACTTATGATGCTCCGAACCGCATACAAACTGCTCAGACTAAGACCGCAGACAGTTTATTTGACGACGTCCGCATCGCTTGCTGTAGGCATTCTTGCGCGGCTCCTAGGAGTCCCTCACGTTGTCTTGCACTGCCAAGAAGTCTGGCGCGGGCGTGAAGCATTCGTGCTTGGCGCGCTTGCGACAGCGGCGACGGAATGCCTGTGCATCTCGAATGCAGCAAACGAGGCTCTGAAGGGACCTGTTCGAAATCGCTCAAGGGTGATGTTGAACGGTATCGAGGACTATGACCGGCCTCGATACGAACCTGAGGACCGGGGCGGCAAGCTAAATTTCTTGGTAGCAAGCAGATGGAATTCTTGGAAGGGGCACGCGACTCTGCTAGCCGCCTGGGATGCTGGCGTTCCCCTTGGTGAGCTTGTCATTTTGGGTGGCCCTCCTGAAATGGGGAAGCCAGTCGATGTTCCACGCCTCGTGGAGCGGATGACAAATCGTGGGACCGTTGTGATTGGCGGTGAGGTACAAGACATCGCGACTTTGGTTGACGCGGCAGATTTTGTTGTGGTGCCTTCTGATGAGCCCGAGCCCTTCGGGCTAGTTGCCATAGAAGCGTTCGCGCGAGGACGGGCCGTTATCGGGAGCGACGGTGGCGGGCTCTCGGAGATCATCGATGATGGCAAAACCGGTCGAGTATTCCCTCTGCGTGACCCCAAGGCACTGAGGTCAGTCTTGGAGAGCCTCGACATTGGACAGGCGCAAGCAATGGGTTCAGCTGCCAGAGATTCCTACCTCCGCACATATTCCATTGAGGCTTTCAACAGCAGATTCAGATCCTTCTGGACTGAAATATCTCCAGCTGGACGTGCCGAGTGACTCCGACCGCGACAATTGTGTATTGGTACAGTCGCGCCTCAATGCCCCGTGATGGTGGAGGGTTGCGGGTACTCGCATGGGAAGAGGCTTTGCAAAGCCTTGGCTACTCAGTGGAGATTCAGGGAATCAACCCTCAAGGGCCGAGCCTCAACGACAACCCCTCATTCTTAACAAGCACCAAGCGAATGATCGCGCCGATGCCGTTCTCGCGTGCCATCCCACCGTTGCGAAAGGCGGATCTTCATGTAATGACCGTTCCCGTGGTTTTCAAATCTGCAGCCCAAGCGATTCAGAAAGAGTCGCTGATCTTCGACTGGATGGATCTCTGGAGTGTTAATGCTCGGACGATGGGGGCCTCATCCCCTCTTTCAATCCCCGGTGGGCTAACGCAGAGCCTAGTCTGGAAGCATCGAGAGAAGAATCTGCCCCGGAGGGCTCGCTTCAATACAGTGGCTGGCTTCGGTGACCTTGCAGTTATCGGTAGTCATGCGACCGCGGGCTGGCTACCAACGCCCACCCGCATGTACCCGCGGACTTTCAACGCACCAGGTCGACCTCGACGCGTTGGGTTCATAGGAAACTTGGGGTATGAGCCAAATGAGATGTCCCTGAGGAAATTTTTTCGTGATTTTGGCCATCAACTCTCGTCTAAGAAGCTCGAAATCGTTGTCGCAGGATTCGGTTCTGAGCGCGTCAAAGGTTGGGGTGTGCCGGCAACCGTCCTAGGCTCGTTGGACGAGCTAGAAAGTTTCTACGACAGTATTGACGCGGTGATTGTGCCGATCGACCACGGTGGAGGTATCAAGGTCAAGGCTGTTGAGGCCTTAGCGCGTGGGCTCATCGTTTATGGGACGGACCATGTCCGATCGGGCTTCAGTCCAGATTTTTGGCCTTTGATCAGGAATATTGATGAGTTATTTCAATCTGAATTATTAGATCAGCCATCAGCACCTACAGAATCGGTCAATGCACAAATAGCGTCGCGTTTCACACAAGACGCGTTCACAGCTTCTGTTGAAGAAATACTCAAAAGATGAGGCGCGCAAACTATCAATGGATCGCACGAATTGCTGATCAACTCAAGAGACTGAATGGAGTTCGTCGAATGTCGACTGCCCAGAGGACGCCGGACGTAGGTACATGTTCATAGTTATTGGCCTTGTCGGCCTAGTCGCTCTACTTGTCGTCGGGCATTTTCTCGGAAGCCTGAATGTCTTGCTGCCACTCATGCTTGGGAGTCTTTGTTTTCTTCCAAAGGTACTCATCGGCGGTACCGTTGCCGATCAGACCAGGGCATCTATTTCGGGTGCCGAACCACGGGTAATGACCTACACTGTGGCCATTTGTATCGTGGTCCTCGTGGCGAGCTTTTTGCATAGAAAAGGCACGCTGTGGACTACCTATAGCGCTTTCACCATCTTCCTACTGATCTGGGTCTCCTTGGTTTGGGCTGGAAACGGCGAGCAATGGGCCGGGGTCGTACATCTCGGCGTCGCTACTTTGGCGTGGGTTGCGGGTAGCTACATCTCGACACACGTAGCTTCAAGCGGTAAGTCAGAACAGATTCTTGCAGGCTGGCTATTCATTGCGGTCTTTGTTCAGGTCGCAATTTCTGTTGCACAAGTAGCTGGCATTCCGTTGTTTCCCCTTGGCGCTTCAGCCGCTGCAGACACAGGCCTTCTTGGGAGGGTGAACGGTTCATTCGGGCATCCGACAACCCTCGGCAAAATCCTGCTCTTGTTGACTGTCCTCCTACTGCCCCTCACAAAATCCTCGGACCCGAGGGCTCGAAAGCTTGCATGGTGGGCCATCTGTCTCTCGGCAATCCCCTTCATCTTGTCGGGAGGCAGAGCGAACTTTTTTGCAGTGATCATCATGGTCGTGATCTGGGCTATGACTTCGGAGGGCGCTCAGCACGCCGGCAGACGGGTAATGATTCCCTTGGCCGCGATTGGCGTCGTGGCCGCATCAGCCGGTGTTTGGCTGGGTCGATTCGAAACTGGCGAAATTGGGGGATATCGTGCTCGTTTTACTGACGTAGCACTCGCCCAGATAGAGATGAGACCATGGTGGGTGGGGACTGGTCCAGGTACCTACGTGACTGCAGTCGGGCCCTATGACGCGCTCACAGCAACCGGATGGCCCGTACATAATTCGGTCCTTTTGGCCGTTGTTGAACTCGGGTTCCTTGGTGCAATCCTCTTATTCCTGCCTATTTTGATTCTCATGGTCCGGGCCTGGCGTACGCGACGATCGTTACACGCAAACGGTTGGTATTCACGCGCCATTCTTGCGTCGTTCCCCGGAATCTCGATAGTGGCGCTCACCGGCTGGGGCATGATGGCTGACACATTGCCATTATGGCTGTTTGTGTTGGGGTTCTGTGAGGAACAGATTAGACGGTCAACCGCACGCAACGACATCGGTCGTCCCGCAAGCTTCAGCCCACGAATTACGAGACTCCGAGCAGCACCCTAACCAGTCCATACCTCTGTGGGGTCAATTCATATTCCGAGCCCGAATACTCGGACGCCCACAATCTATTCAAGAACATGACAGGACCTTACCTTTATGATTCAGCGCATGAAAACTCTAGTGAAGAGGCACTTGCCTACTCGAGTTCTGAATAGCTGGAAGACGATGCAGACAGGCCTAACCAATACTCGGGAGGCACTTCTTGATGCGAAACGTCACCGCGTCTATGGAGGTCCGGGAGAGGGCTCTTTCGATTCTTCCTGGACCGGACGGCAACTGGAAACTCAACTGACCAAGGACTATCACAGAGTTGAGAAGGGGTTAGCGCTTCGTGAACCCAAACGCCCGTTCGGTGCAGAAGTAGAAAAGAGACTTCGAGTAGGCCTAAGCACTCTTGCAGCTGGGACAGCGGGTCCGATTACCTATGGTTCTTTCGCTGAATCTGCGCTGACTGCCCTGCAAAGTTGGAACGCCGGAGGTGCGGCTGACCCCCGGGTCGCTTTACCCGTCGTCCGCGATGACGTGCTTCGCCAAGCTAACTCGAGCGAAGCTCGAACTATTCTCTTCGATGACTTCTTCACGTCCCGGAGGAGCATCAGGGACTTCGACAGCTCTCTTAACGTCGACATCGCGGACATTGAGGCGGCTGTAGCGCTGGCAACGAATACTCCATCTGTCTGCAATAGGCAGGCGTTTCGAGTACACATGTATACAGGGAAGCAGGCTGTTACCTCAGTCCTATCTCAGCAAAATGGGAATGCAGGTTTTCGGAATTCAATTCCAGTTGTGCTGGTAGTAACCGTTGATGCGCGGCTTTTTTCTGGCGCATCAGAGCGCAATCAGAGATGGATTGACGGTGGACTTTTTGCCATGACTTTGGGGTGGGCTCTTCATTCACGAGATCTCGGGACATGCTTCCTAAACTGGTCGATGAAGAATTCCGAATCGGACGCCCTCCGAAGCTCGGCAGGAATCGCGGCACACGAAGACATCGTTACCCTGATCGCAGTCGGCATTCCGCCAAAGAGTTTCAAGGTAGCGAGGTCTCCCCGTAGGCAGATTGATGAGGTTCTGGTGAGGCATGCCTGAGAGATGTGCTTGTCTGCCAATACTGCGCGACCGTGAAGGCAGCCCTCAACTAAAATGGTCGCAGTCTTGTTGTGAATGAAATGATCTGCCTGGTCTTCGCAGCGCCAGCGTGATTTTCAGCAATTGCCCGCATTTGGGGACCTAAACCAATAGCTCACTCGGGTTTACTCTGTGCTCCATGACCCAGACTCCTCGCCGCCAGTTCGTCGTCGGTATTGCTGCTGCACTGGCTGCTGCAGCAACTGGTGCGAAAACCGTGCCTGGGAATTCAGTGCCGAATGAAATCCAGCCGTCATCGAGCGACGAAGTGATTTCAAGCCTCATTGACAAGCCAGAGTCTCTAACTAGACGTGTCGTTTCGGCAAACTATGCACCCTTGGTTGCCTTCAATTCGAACAACTACGCTTCAATCAACGAGATGTTCCGCGCGGTGAATTCCTTCGGTCGAGCCTGTGAAATCGAGATCGTCCCAGGGCAGTACGTTGTAACGCCGCTACGTATAGACAGCCCCGATGTTCGAATTATTGCCTACGGGGCAACACTTCGGTTGGCCGCGGGCACCGATCAGATTCTGCTGTCGATCGGTGTCAACGCAGTGCGATTCAATGCGGAGGGCATCACGCTCGATGGAAACTACACGGCGCAGCTCGGTACGTCGCACTGCCTTGTTTTCGAAGAATACTTCGGACTGACATTTAGGTATGCCGATCGATCGAACATCATTAATTCCCACATCATCAACGCATTGACAGACGGCGCGAGAATCGAGGCAGCGCGTTTGCAGATTCAATTTCGTCATGTCACCATACGAGATTTTGGTCGGTACGGTTGGGTCGTTAGATCGACAGACTGTGCGTTTAGTCACGGTGGCATTGGCGGGATACGTGGTCAAGTTGGTGCATATATTGATGGGGGAGCGAACTGGGTGCGGGATAGCGGAATCTGGTCGAACTCGAAATACGGGATTCAGCTCACGCGTCGGGCCGCGAGTTGTTTAATAGTTCACAACTCGATAGATAACAACATTGGCGCGGGCCTTGGCGCCATAGGTGCAGCTGGAAGCTCGCTGAACACTCTGGTTTCTGGAAACCTATTCCGCGGGAACAGCACCGCGGGCATTGGTTTGCACCCCGACATCTACCTTGAGGAGGTAGCCGCCTTGAGTTTTCTTGGTAACTTCTCGGGTGCCTCTGGAGGCAGCTCTGCGAGGACTAGCTACGCTATCCAGACCGGAAACGGGGTCGGGTTTATCAACGAGATCGGAAACTACTGGGCATCCTCGACGTACCACGTAATGGGGCGATTCAGCAATGTGGATGCACTTAGAACTCGGCTCTTTCACTCAGATATATATCCTCAACTTGCCACTGATGTGGCATTGCGCTCAAAAGTGGCTTCCGACCTGTACGAGAGGTTTCGTGTCCGGGGTGATGGTGAAATAACTTGGGGTACCGGCAGTGCACCGCTCGATACGAACCTGTATCGAGCGGGCCGTAGGGTCCTCAGGACTGATGGAGCCATCCACGCTGAGAGCCTGAGACTACATGGCGCTGGAGGTGCTGGGTTCATACTATTTGAGGTACCACAGACGGCTTCTCAAGGCCTACCATCTGCCGGTCAGGCAAGAGCATTCGCTAGGTTGAGCAATCAGGGCCGACCGGAACTTGTCTTCCAAACGTCCCTAGGTGAAGCAGTCTTTACGCCTCAGGCAGGTACGAGCTCGCAGCGCCCTCCGGCCTCCAACCCCGGCCAACAGTATTACGACACTACATTGAAGAGACCAATTTGGTCTGATGGGACGACCTGGCGCGATGCAGCAGGACGTGGCGTCTAAGCAGCATGGCGAGTAGGGCTTGTGGGTAGCGCCAGTCCGGCGACCTGGTAGCGCGATTCCGGTTACACGGTAGCGCGGGCCAGGGTGATCTGCTCTGCTGTGAGAGGGCCACGCATCAGGCGTGGTCCTTTTCAGTAAGGGGCGGGTTATGGCGGACTATCGAAGAATCTTGGGGTTGTTGCTGGAGGGGCGGAGTTACCGCGAGGTCGTGGAGATTGCGGGGTGCTCCCATCGCGACGTGGCCCGGGTCCGGCACGAGGTCCAGCGACGCGGTGTGATCTCGACGGTCGCGGTTAGCGACGTCGAGCTGGCCGAGTGGTTCCCCGACGGTCGCCGGAACGTGTCGGAGGAGTATGACCAGCCCGACTTATCGCGTGTGCTTGCGTCGATGAAAGCGAACCGGCACTTCACGTTGCTGTTGGCGTGGCGTCGCTATGTCGACACCAAGGACGCCGGGAAGAAGTATGGGTATTCGCAGTTCTGCGCCCTGTTCACCGACTACCTCCGCACCCATGACTTGGTCGCGGTGCTGTGTGTTTTGTCAACTTGAAGCCGGCCATTTGAGCACTAATTAACCGGCCAGTGCGGCACTGTTTCCGGCCATTTGAGCATGGTGTCTGCAGCGGCCTGGTTTTGGGGTCGTTTCATCGCTCTGCTCCGCGGCGGAGTGGCGTTTGGGTGGCTCGGATGGCTTTGGGTCGAGGTCGGCCGGGCGCGACGCTATTTCATGAGGGCGTGTTTCACGCGGTAGGACTCTCCGCGAAACTGGAGGAGGCGGCCGTGGTGGACGATGCGGTCGATGACGGCAGCGGCCATGTTGTCGTCGCCGAACACTGTTCCCCAGCGCGAAAATTCCAAATTTGTAGTGATGATCAGGCTTCTTTTTTCATAACCATCGGCGATGACTTGGAAGAGTAGCCGCGCGCCCTCGGTGTCAATGGGTAAGTAGCCAAATTCATCAATTGCGATTAGCCGGTTTCTGGCTATGTTGGCCAGCTCCCGGTCGAGTCGGCCTTCGTCTTTAGCGCGGCGCAACTGCATGACTAGGGATGAGGTGGTGAAGAAGCGTGCCGGGATTCCTTCGCGGCAGGCTGCGGCGATCAGTGCACTGGCGAGGTGAGTTTTGCCGGTGCCGACATCGCCATAGAGGACCAGGTCCTCGGCTCGGTTGATGAATTCCAGCGACGTCAGCTCTTCCCGGCCGTAGTCCTCGGGGAACTTGACGCTCGAGTAGTCAAAACCCGTGAGTGATTTCAGTGCGGGCAGCCGGGCGGCGCTCAACAGTCGTTGGCGGCGTGATGCTTGTCGGGATTCGTGCTCCGCAAGGAGCATCCCGTGGAGGTATTCGCGTTGTTTCGGGGTGCCTTTCTCAGCCCATTTGAGCAGCACCGTTTGGGTCAGTGATGCCTGCCGGCCGGTGTCGATGATGTCTTGGACGGTGATGAGGCTCATGCGATTTCTCCCGTCAGAGTGTTGATGGTGTTGATGGTGCTGAAGGCGTCGGTGGTGAAGATGTCATAAACGCTCAAGTCCACGTTCTCCACCGACGGGGCAGTGCCGTCGGCCAGGCGCCGGGCGAGCATGCCCAGTGCTGCGATCTCCGGGGTGTCTCCGCGCTGGATGAGCAGGTCAGCAGCAGTGATGGCGGCGTCGAAACCGGCTGATCCCGATGCGGCATCAACGGCGCTGAGGAGCCGGCGGCGGTTGGTGGCGGTGGCTGTGTCAAGCCAGTCGCGCACCAGCCCCGGGACCAATGGCCGCAGTTGGGAATGGCCCCAGGCTCCGGGTTTGGTCACTAGCAACGGCAGCAGGGCGGCCGGTTCGAAGATCGTCTCACTCTGGTGACCGAAGGCTCGCGGGAATGAACGGACTGGTGTGGCGTGCTCGTCGAGGATCTCGACGACGTCATGGCGGAGTCCGACCGTGAGAGTGCGGCTGTGGAAAGAGGACCCGGCGGCGTAGGTGTTCCCGTCAATGAGGAGGCTCCCTTTCTTGTCGGCCGTGCGGGATTCATAACGCACCGGGTCAAAGCCAACGCCGGGCAAAGCAAGGCTTGCGGCGACGTCCTGGGCGAAGAGCTCGCTGATGGGCAGGCCTTTGCGGTAGTGCGTGGCCTCAGCCAACGCCATGCACCGCACCATTAACACGTTGTTCAGGCCCTGCAGGGTGGCCGCCTCGGGCTCGGGGACCATCAAGTTCCGCCGAAGGAAACCGACCGCGTTTTCCACGTTCCCCTTCTCATTGCCGGAGTACGGGTTGCAGTACCGGGACTCGGATCTGTAGTGCAACTTGAACGCGCCGAACAGTTTCGTCTCAACGACCTTGGTGCCAACGCGGCGGCCGATGCCGGTGGCGTTGTCAAAGACGAGGTGCCGGGGAGCCGCACCGATGTGATCGAACACGGTTCGCAGCCCGTGGCAGACACACTCGGCGGTTTCGCCGCGGTAGGCCTGAACGAAGCGCATGTTCGAAAACGGGAACGTGACAACGAAGATGTGCAGAACCTGCCGGATTCCGCCGATGATGGCGTCGGCCTGACCGAAGTCAACCTGCGCGGTGCCAGCCGGCCAGACCAGTTCGGTGAAGCCCTCCCCGGCCTGGCGGTGTTGGTCGTTCCACGTCCTGACGAAGCGTTGCACCGAGGAGTAACTCCCGGTGTAGCTTTCCTCGGTGGCGAGGCGATCAAAGACCCGCTTGGCGGTGTGGCGTTGCTTCCGGGGCCGACGCTGATCCTCACCCAACCACATCTCAATGGTGGTCTCACACCCGGTCAAAACTGACCCAGCGGGCCGGGGCACGGGTGCCGGTGGTTTCGGCGAGTAATCCTGCTGCTTGGTGTATTTGACCACCGCGTCGCGACTGACTCCGAGCCTGCGGGCGATTTCACGGCCCGCGATTCCGTGAGAGTCGAGAGTTCTGATATTTTCTTGCACGGACATGGGTACCGTCATCTGCTTCCTGGTTCCTTCCGGCGCGACCGCTTGGCAGTTGCTGCGCCGTAAGGAACCTATCGGGGGGTGGCGGGCCCATGTCTCCAGCTCACTGAAGAGGGCCTCGGCCACCGGTGATCTCAATCTCTGCGCCATCCCCGAATCCACGGTCGTGGAGGGGAATCGACTGGCCTGATTTTTAGTGCTCTTTTGGCAGGAAACCAGCCGCTAACTTGGCAGGATTCCACCGCCGAAACGGCCTACAAAGAGTTGATCACACACATGCTGCGCCATGAGCCTGGTCGGGCGATGCTGGTGGACTGGGCCGGCGACACGATGGACGTCGTCGACACCATCACCGGCGAGGTCGTCAGAGCAATTCTGTTCGTCGCGGTGCTGCCGTATTCGGGACTGATGTTCTGCCGCGCCTACGCGGATATGAAGTCTCCGGCGTGGCTCGACGCGCACGTTCAAGCGTTCGCGTTCTTCGGCGGCGTGACGCAGATCGTCGTGCCGGATAACCCAACAACGTCCACCCACCAGACTCATAAGGGTGATGCGGAGCGGATCGTTAACGCCAGGTATCAGCAGCTCGCTGATCACTACCAGACAGCAATTGTTCCGGCCAGAGTGAAAAAGCCCCGCGATAAAGCGGCTGCCGAGAATGCGGTGAACGTGGTCAACAAACGCGTCATCGGCTACCTCGAGGACGACGTCTTCACGACGCTGGGCGAGTTGAACGCGGCGATTGAGGAACGGGTGCGGGAGATCAACCATGACATCCGCCGCGCTGACGACACCACCCGGTGGGAACGCTTCGACAGCGAGGAGCGGGAGCTGCTGGGCCCTCTTCCAGATGCGGGGTTCGAGGATGTCGAGTGGAAGGAGCTGAAGGCGGCCCGAAATTACCATGTCACCGCGGACACGCAACGGTATTCGGTGCCGTTCGCTCTGGCGGGCAAGCTGCTGCGGGTTCGGCTGACGTCGTCACGGGTGACGGTCTTCGACGGGCACGAGAGCATCTGCGAACACCCGCGGCTGACGGGCCGCAAAGGCCAATACTCGACCCTGCCGGACCATGTCCCGCCGCAGCACCGCGATATCGACGGGCTGTGGTCGAGGCGCTGGTTCACCGACCGGGCGCGCAGCGTCGGGCCGGCCACCGTCACCGTGATCGAGCAGATCCTGGACAGCCAGGCGATCGAAGCGCAGGGCTACCTGTCCTGCCAGAACATCCTCGACGGGCTTGGCAAGAACAACCGGGAACGGCTGGAGGCGGCCTGCCAGGAGCTCGTGAACCGCAGCGCGCATCCGACCTATTCGACGCTGAAACGGTTGATGGCGGCCATCGACAGCGACACGAAAAAGCCGCGGGCGAAGGTCCCGGCCGCCTCCACGCGCAAACACGTCAGTACGGTCGTGTTCCGCGACACCATGCCGGATGTTTATGTGCGTGACGCCTCGCACTATGCCCGCGACGAGGAGGTCAAGTGATGTTCACCAGCGTTGATTACGACAAGTTCCGGGCCCTGCGGGTGACCCATGTTGCGACTCGGCTGGAGGAACTCATTCAGGACGAAGCCAACGACATCCTCACCCCCGAGCAGCTGTTCCTCACCGCGGTCGACGACGCGTTGGAGTCTCGCCGGATCAATAAGGTCGACAAGCTCATCCGCCAGGCTGCGTTCCCGATCCCGGGCGCCACCATCGCCGAGGTCGACTATCGCGAGGGACGCGGCATCACCCAGGTCAGGATGCGACGCTATGCCGCTCATGACTGGCGCTCCGATGCGACGAATCTGCTGATCATTTCACCCACCGGAGGCGGGAAAACCTATCTCGCCTGCGCGTTGGCCATCGGCGCCTGCGAGAGCGAGCATTCGGTGCTCTACTACCGGATGGACGACCTCGCCCGAAAGCTCGTCATCGCTCGCGGTGATGCCATCGCTCACCAGAAGCTGTTGAACGAGCTGTCGAACGTCGACCTGCTCATCATCGATGACTTCCTCACCGTCGGCATCGACAGCGACGCTGGCAACGACCTATTCGCGATACTCGCCAACCGGGAACACCGCCTCCCGACGATGATTGCCTCGCAGACCGGACCCGCGCACTGGGTCGTCGAGCTGCCCGACCGCGTCGCAGCGGACTCGATCGTGAACCGCCTCGCCAACAACGCCCGCATCATTAAGCTCGGCCAGATCGACATGCGCCAGCAGCGCAACGACCAAGCCCGCGCCCACGAGAGCTACTGGGAATAACACCAAAGCGGCCCGGGCACCACTCCCGGGCCGCTACCACCTCGTCAGAAATTTGTTACCAACTACCTGGACTGGCGCTACCATAAAGCGCTACTCGCCACAGCACCAGCCCTGGAACCTGTGATCAACTATTCACGGATCCATCCTTGAGGCGCTAAAAACGTTCTAACCACTTTTGCGGGCGTCCCGGCCACAACCGTATTTGGTTGGACGTCTCTGGTCACGACCGCGCCGGCGGCCACAACCGAATTTTCACCAATGGTTACTCCGGGAGAGATTATTGAAAGTCGACCGAGCCAAGCATTCCTGCAAATAGTGATTGGGGCTGAAACCACCTGTTCACCCGGGGCGACCCGATGGTAATTAGTGTCCTGAATTGTCACGAGATCGGCAATCTTGACGTTGTCACCAATGGTTACTGTCGTCATTGCTGCAATGCTCACACCTTGATTCAGGAACACGTTTTCACCAATATCTAAGGTCCCACCCGGACCGACCGCAATCCCAACGCGGAATCGTTGTCCTTGGGCTTGGAACCCCGACCCAACAAGCAGCGTGCCCCTATTTCTTATTTGCGGGAGCAGACCGTCAAGGCGTGGTAGACCTCTCACCCGAGCTCGAGCTGTACGCAGAACGATTAACGCCCTGACAATATTCAAGAGACTAGCGAGCACGCGACACTTCCGCCCAACCGGAGACAGAGAACCGATTATGCGTGCTCTTGCCATTTCTAGAGATCACGGAAATTTACCGCAGCCAGCACGCGTGCCTCGTGCACACCTGAATTGATCATCGCTACCGTCTCGGTTCGACTGATTTCCAGCTCACGCAGCCGAATTTCGACGATGTTGGCGAAACCCGTCACTGGGTCGACGCAGAATCTGGGCGTACCGACCAATTCCATCAAACCAAGAACCTTCCCCTGTGTCGCCAGAACAATGGAAGGGACCCCCATACTTAGGCCGAGGATGGACAAGTGCATTCGGCCTGTGACGACAACGTCTGCTTTAGCCACGAGAGCCTTGACTTCAGTCGGAGTGAGCAATCGCTCTACGTAATCAATGTTCGAGTATGTAGGGCCACTCGACCTAAAGGCCTCGATCACGGAAATGTCCGTCGAAACATGAGGAAGCAGTAGTATTTCATACCCGAGCCCTCGGAGGACTTCGACTATGAGGCCATATTCTTCAGTCTGATCAAATGTCGCCTGGATCAGACCACTCATGTTGAGAATGGCGACACGTTTCCCCGCTTCGATCCACCCTTGAAGGCGTTCGTCGTGCACATTCGGTTTTGAGGTTCCTGAATGCAAAAAGACGACGTCGGCAGCCTCTTCCACCTTCACACCATTGGCCTGCAATCGAGCTCGTGAATGCGGATCGCGAGCGAAAGCAACGACTCCGCTGCGTGTTGCCCGGCGCGCAGCAACCTGAACCTGACGGTCTACGTCGTTTTTCCAGCTAAACCCAAGTACGCGGGTCTGAATGCCAGCCTTGGCCGCCGCGGAAGCCAAGCTCCACTCGAGTACCGACGGCCGTCGTCCGTACCCGCCATCCATAACATCAGCGCCAACAATAGATAGGGAGCGAGCGCCGCGAAGAACGCGAGCGAACGCAACGATGTTAAAAAGACGGCTCACGCCCCGTCCATAGACGAGCCGTGGGAGCACAACGAGTTTGATCCTCGCCCGCTCAAATTCCTCCGGAACTTCGAAAGCATCCACACTGCGAACTATTACTCGTACAGGTCCGTCGACGTTGCCTAGGAAACTTTCGAACATAGCTTGGTCGCCAATATTTCCACCTCCTGTGGAATTAATAAGTACGTGCGCGCCCAAGTTTTGGCCTTTGTCCCGCGAGCGGGAATGCCATCCAACAACGAGACAATCAAGTTTGGAAGTCAGAGCGAGGCTGAAGCGACTGTCTAGAGCGCGTGTGAGGGCGGCTTTAACCCTGGAGTTCAAAGGTGCTCTAGTTGGGATCGGACGCGTAGATTTCGCGGATATCAAATTTTTATTCCCATCATGCCGGTGGTGGAGATGACCATCACAGCTTTCGTCGAACTGTTTGGGCTGCGGCTGCAGCCAACTGCAGAAGTTCCATTCTCAAAGGTCGGTAAGCCAGCGTTAGCCCAAGTCCAAGGATTGCTCCGATGAAGTTGATCGCGAACTGGAGGACGGTGTGGTTTACGGGCATAAGCGCCCCGAATGCAAGGCCGCACGAGGCCACTGTCACGGCTAGACCGATTCCCCTGAGGACTATAGGCGTCGTTTGTCTCACCGGGAAATCACTGATGCGACTTAGCCAAAACAATGAAACGGGCCAAGAAACTACAAGGCCAAGGGAATAGCCAGCCGCGACGCCGAGCGGACCCCAACTGCTTCCCACCGCGACGCAGAGAATCACAAAAGTTTTTGTGACGAGGTTATATCGGAGAAGCGATTTCGTGAGAGCGCGAGCAAGAAAGACCCAATACCCTGCAAAGGTCACCACTTGGAAGAGCGCACCGATGCTCAACAGCTGAAGGATTGGCGCGGATTGCACCCAAGCGGCCCCCAGAAGTAGTCGAACAAATGGGTACGCCGTCGCGACCAGAAGTCCGAAGAATAGAGCTGCACTATAGCTAAGTATCAGTTGTATACGAATGATCGCCCGAACGAACACGTCCTTGGACTCAACTCGAGATAGAAGTGGAAGCACAACGTTTGAAAGAGGGGCCAAAAGCTGCACGACCGGCAATGTAATGATCTGGAATGCTCGACTATAGAGGCCGAGGGCCGAGGCACCCGACCGAGCACCGAGGATGATGCTGTCAATGTTGTAGCTTATGTAACCGACGATTTGGGCCCAGCCCAGATTCCACCCGTACTGAAGAAATGACTTAATTTCTGTTCTACGCGACGGCAGGCTGGGAATCCATCTGGCAGATGCAACCCGGAGAATGCAGAGTGTGGCTGCTATCCCCAGTTGTAACCCAACTAGTGCCCAATATCCCCCTCCAAGAAGCGCAAGAATCACGGCAACGGCCAAGCCTGCGACCTGCGACGCCACATCTGTGGCGGCTACGGCTAAAAATCGGTGATTCCGTATGAGCTCGACTTGAAATTGCGTCTGAACGCCATTCAGGATGAACGTCATCGAGATCGCAAGAATGACGTTAACCAGTCGAGGATCGCCATAAAGCGACGCGATTAGATTGGCTGCCGCACAGCTAGCCCCTGCGAGAAAAAGGCCAAGCAGTGAGTTAATCCAGAAAAGGTTGGATTTCTGTGCGTGACTTACCGATTTTGCTTGCACGGCCGCTGATGAAAGACCGAAATCTCGAAAAAGCTCCCCCACTCCGACGATGGCCATAACCATTGCTAGAAGGCCGAAGTCCGAGGGCGACAGCAGGCGTCCAAGAACAACTAGATTCACGAGGAGCAGGCCTAGCTTGATGACCTGCCCTGTAACCACTGCCGTGCCACCTCGAGTAGCAGCAGCCGACAAGCTCACAGGCAAATCTCCGACAGTGCAACAGACAAGAGATTTACCGGGTCAAGCTGATTGAGCCATATTGCGTTCCCCACGAAACATGCCCTGCAGACGCTCAATCTAGAATTCCCCTACCCCTTTGGGACTGCGAAGTAGCGAAGCTAAGGCCTGCGCGGCCATGCCCTTGTTCAACAAGTCAATATCGACTATAGCGTCCGTGAGTATCGTTTACGCGGCAGTGTTGCCGAGCGACCGTAGCAACCAATCTCGTGCAAAAGGTACGCTTCGAGGCACGAAGCGTCTCTAACATCCGGCTCGACAATCATGTCAGCTGCTTCGCTGTACCGTGCTTTTAGCGATTAAATGGGGCGCCGTGAAGATGACATTCCCCAGTCCCGTCGTTTGGTTTCTGGATTATTGTGACGACGACATCACCTAGCTGGCTGGCTGGCTGGCTGGCTGGCTGGCTGGCTGGCTGGCTGGCTGGCTGGCTGGCTGGCTGGCTGAAGAGGATAAATCCGCCGCCCATCCGTCCGAGGGAATGTGGCTTGGACGGCGTAATGGCTGCGTTTCATTTCGTGACACACTCGAAGACTCTTATTGAGCACAGTGGCTTTGCAGTGAATATGAAGATCACCGGGCTCAAGAGTGCCTTGAGCGTGAGTTGATCTGTCATTGGGCAATAGTTCGGTCGCTTGACCTATTTGAAGTGATCCTCCGACGGCTGCCAACATGGTCGGCGCGGCTTCCAGCCACAACGGCCAATCAATTCATCCCTGAGCTCAAAACTGGGGAGATGCCGTTAGGGTCACCATCCCGTTATCTCCACATCATGACGGGTCTATGGTGTTGGCACCATTCACTCGACTGGCTCAGGAGGTATTCAGGTGCCACGAAGAATCGTCCTACGCTGGATTCATGCCCTAGGAGAAAAAGGCCAAAATCGCTGCCTTCAGTGTCAGCGCACCATAACGGGGGCTCTCGTGAATCGCTGGTGTTCTGCGGAGTGCGAGGACTACTGGGTCCAAGACTGTGCATAAGTATCACCGGGCTGGTAGCGAAGGAACACGAGTCTCTCCCTAAACGACTTCCACGGAAGTTCTCGGAACGAGCACACGTAGAAACCTCAACCGGACCCACCTCCTCAAACGAAGTTTTTTGAAAGAATCGAGTGGAGGGCGGTGGCCATAAACATTCAAAGACCATTGAAATTCGGAGCGCTCCCACTTCCAACTGGCAATCTCGTGAGAGCGGATAGATTGAACGATCGGTTCACGTCAGGTCAGCTCGGGTTCATAGATTAGCGTTTGATCTGTGAGTGATTCAGTAGGGGACCGTGCTGCGGGCGCGAAGAGGCCAACAAATATCGGTAACACTAGCGGTGGGGGAAACGATGTGGGTAGTACCCCAGCTCGGCGAGGGGTGAAAAAACGTCGCAACCGCCGCGTGTGGACTGGCGCGTCCGTGGCCGTGGGCGCGGTTCTCGTGCTCGGAGCAGCTGGCGGCTGGGTAGGCGCCAAGGCTCTCTCCGTGAAAACAGAGTTAGAGACAGCACAGGGGCTCGTCGGCACGCTCAAGACGGACGCAGCAGCCATGGACTTCGTGAAACTCGGCGAGACGTCGACTGACCTATCCGCCGCCACGAGCAAAGCCGTTGCCGAAGCCCACGACCCACTGTGGCGGGCGGCCGAAGTTATTCCTATTGCAGGAGCGAACCTCACCGCCGTGCGCCAGATGGCCGAAGCCATTGATCTCGTGGCGCAGGATGCCGTGGGGCCAGTGGCGACCGTGGCTTCGAGCTTGAGTGCCGCGTCACTGAAACCCGTTGACGGAAAGATTGATCTCGCACCGATCGTGGCGCTGAACACCGCCCTCGCGACAGCGAGCACCGCGCTTGACTCGGCCGCGGCATCCGTGGCTGCCATCGAACTAGGCGGCACCATTGACCAAGTGAACGCGGCCGGCACCCAGCTTTCCACCATGTTGGACAGCGCAGCGACCACCGTGAGCGACGTGAGCACGTTCACCTCGGTGGCCCCCGAGATGCTCGGAGTCTCTGGACCGCGCACCTACATTCTGATCTTTCAGAACCTCGCCGAAACCACTGCGCTGGGCGGAACAGCGGCGGCGCTCACCGAGGTGACGGTGAACGATGGTGCCATCAGTATTGCGCGCCAGGCCTCGAGTCAGGACTTCGCGTGGCGTGACGGAGCACCGGTCATTGCGGAAAATCCCACGCTATCGGCCCTGTTTGGACCGTTGATGTACACGCGGCTGAACCTCGCCACCAGCAGGCCCGACTTTCCCACGGCGGCAGAGATTACGCAGGCGTTCTGGCAAAACGACATGGGCGGAACGGTTGACGGGGTCATCTCGATCGACCCGGCTGCCCTGGCACACATGCTCGGGGCCACCGGCCCGGTGACCATGACGACAGGCGATGTGCTCACCGAGGACAACGCCGTGTCGCTGTTGCTGAACGAGATCTACTTTCGCTACCAGGGCAGGGATGGCCCCGATCAGACCGACGCGTTCTTTGCCGAGGCCGCGAAGACCATGTTCGACGCGGTAACGAACTCCACCGCCGACCCGCAGGTGATGCTGAAGGCCGTGGCTCAGGGTGTGGAGGAGCACCGCATCATGGCCTGGAGCTCGCACCCGGAGGAACAGGCAATTCTTGCCGGCACACCGATCGCGGGTATCTTGCCGACCAGCAACGATGAGGCCACCACCACCGGGGTGTTTTTTCGAGACATGTCCGAGTCGAAGATGGACTACTACCTTGAGACCAGTGCCCAGCTGAGCACCGATTCGTGCACCGCAGAGAACCCCACCTTTAGCACGAGAGTGAACCTGCACTCCACCGTTACGCCGGCTATCGCCGCGACGCTGCCGAGATATGTGGCCAGCGGCGCGTGGAAGGCCGAGCAGTTCCGCACCGAAATCTTCGTCTACGGTCCTCCCGGAACCACGTTCGAGTCGTCGGCCGTTGAGGCCTCCGGCGGCGCGGAGCTCGAGACCACAACCGACGACCTGGGGCGCCCCGTGGCGCGGTTCTCGGTGATGCTCACTCCCGGACAGACCAGCGCAGTCACGGCCACGTTCACCGGCGCGGCCGGCCCCTATGCCACTCCCGTGCTGCAGACAACCCCCATGTTGAACCCCACCGTGGTGACGGTGGACGCCCCGGGTTGTACGCCCCAGAAGTAGCCGGAGCGGGCTGTGATCGAGCCTTTGTGATCTAGCCGATGGTGAGGGCCGCGTAGCCGAGGCCACCAGCGGCGATCACAGCCACCGCGAGAAGCACGTACTGCAGTGCTTTGGTGCTGCGACCACGACGTAGCAGCGCTTTGTGGCCCATCTGTTCGGGCCGGATTCTAGTCATACATTTCATTGTATCGCCTCATAAGCAGGCGAACGAAGACGGTGTTCGGGGGTACGCACCTGCCAGCGAAACACCACCTCGGTACAAGTAGATTATGAGGAACGGCACGACCGAGTCGCGCCAGGCAAAGAGGAGCGATATGACGGTAGTTATTGCAGGATGCGGCGACCTGGGCACCGAGGTTGGGTTGCGGTTCGCCGCCCTCGGTCACAACATTCTGGGGCTGCGCCGAAACGCCGATGTGCTTCCCGACAGCTTCACCGGGCAGTCCGTAGACCTCTCCCTCGAGAAGCCCGCGCTGCCCGCCGACACGGAATTCGTGGTGGTGGCCATTGCCGCCGGCAACCCCACCCCCGAGGTGTACCGGGCGGCCTACGTTGACGGCCTGCGCAACCTGCTCAACGCCCTCGACGGCATCACGCCCCGCCGGGTGCTGCTCGTGTCCTCCACCGCCGTATACGACGTGCACGACGGCAGCTGGGTGAACGAAGAGACCCCCGCCACCCCGAGTGCGGGAAACGACACCATTTTGCTGGAAGCCGAGCAGATGTTGCACGCACGCTTTCCCGACGCCACCGTTCTGCGCCTCTCGGGAATCTACGGTCCCGGTCGGGAACGACTCATTGCGCAGGTGCGCGACGGCAAGGCCCGGGTATCCACGGCGTCGAGGCACACGAACCGCATCCACCGCGACGATGCGGCCGGCGCGATCATGCATCTGCTCACCCGCGACGAGGCACCGGCTCCCCTGTACCTGGGCGTCGATAACGCTCCCGTGCTCATGAACGAGGTGGTCACGTTCTTGGCCGAGGAGCTGGGCCTGCCCGAACCGGAGCGTGACGACACCCCGAACCCCAGCAAGCGGGGCGGCGACAAGCGCCTGAGCAACCAGCTGCTGCGCGACACGGGCTTCGCGTTCACGTATCCCACCTATCGAGAGGGCTACCGCGCGCTCCTCAATGGTGACGGAGTACGACACCCCTGACTTGGGGGTCTAACTGCCCACATAGATGGGCTGTTGAGAGTGCGCAATTGGCGATGAGATACCCCTGAAAAAGGAGCCCCCTGACCCCGATTTCGCTCCACCCAAGAAACCCGACCAATCCGAGTTGACTGGATCTCCGAATAGATAGCAAGCCACGGGTTAGCCGTGAAATCTACAGGAGGTAATCGACATGACTCAATCACCCAACCGTCTCATCGCAACCATTTTTGGTGCGGTCTATCTGCTCGTTGGACTTCTCGGCTTCGCCTACACCGGAGGCGTAAGCCTTGTCGCAACATCAGGTGGACTGATTCTCGGCATCTTTGAGGTCAACCCGCTGCACAATATTGCCCACCTTCTCATTGGTGCCGCCCTTCTCATCGCCGGACTCTCCAGCGTCTCGGCCGCGAAGGCGACCAACACCACAATCGGTGCGGTTTACCTGCTGCTGGGTATTGTCGGTTTCTTCCTGGTGGGTACCGGCCTCAACATCCTGGCTCTCAACACGGCCGACCACTTCTTGCACCTCGCGAGCGCTATCGTTCTGCTCGGCGCCGGTCTGGCCGCCGATAAGTCCGTGCGTTCAGCCACCGCGTAGCTGAACCTCGCCGACACTGGAAGGGAGCCCCCATGACCCCGGCTATCCGCATCTTGCTTGCCTTCTCGGCCCTCGGGGCCGGGCTCATCCACCTGGCCATTGGCGCCGGAGCTCCCTTCCCCTTGTCGGTCCTGCTCGTGGGGTTCGGTGTCGCCGAACTCGGCTGGGCCGTGGCCACGCTGGCGACCGGGCGCATTATTTGGCCGCGCATCACCCTGGGCGGCGCGCTCATTCCGGTGGCTGTGTGGGCGGTCACGGTCGCGCTCGGCAGTGGCCTGGGCGTGACCGCGGCGGACACCGGACTTCCGCTCTATCCCATGCTTGTTGCCTCGCTGTTCAACGTGTTCCTCGCCGTGGCACTCACCGTCATTGGCCGTCAGCGTGCGAACCCGGCGAAAACCGCAGGCACCACGGAGACCGCGACACCGGCCAAGCCGGCCGGGTGGAAATTTGCCACCGCGCTGGTTGTGGGCGGCCTCGTCTTCTCAGGTCTCACCACACCGGCACTAGCCGGAACGAACGCCGGCCTCTACGCGGTACCCCACGGTTCCCACTCGGTCCCGGGGCTCGAGAGCCTCAACGGCGGCGGTCACGCCGGTCACTAGTGCACGCGCTACGACGTGAGTCCGGGCGCCTCACTCGGTTGCACGTTCATGAACCGTTGCACGTTCTCGTCCACAATGATGTCGCTCGGCCGCAGCGGCCGCGTGAGGTACAACCCCGCGAGGCTCGTGAGGCGACTGAGCGCCACATAGGTCTGTCCGGGGCTGAACACCCGGGACCCGAGGTCCACAATCGCCCGCTCATACGTGGCACCCTGGGACTTGTGAATGGTTACGGCCCAGGCCAGCCGCAGCGGAAACTGCGTAAACTCGGCCACCACATCTTTGCTGAGCTTCTTCGTGGCCGCGTTGTAGGTGTACTTGTACTTCTCCCACACCACGGGCTCCACCTCGTGCGTCTGCCCGTCAATGTCCACGAACACCGTGGAATCCACCTTGGTGACGGTGCCAATCGTGCCGTTCACCCAGCGCGGTCCGCCGTCCAGCGGTGAGTCATTGCGTAGAAACATCACCTGCGCGCCCACCTTGAGCTCCAGCACCTCGTCGGCAGGGAACGTGCGCCCGCCAAAGTCGCCCACGACATCCGCTTTGGCGGTGAGCGATTTACCCGACAGGCGCTTGAGAGCGGATGCGTTGATGCGGTTCACCGAGTCGTTGCGCGTGGCGAGGGTGATCACGCCCTCCGTGGGAGGTGTGCGGCCCCCGGCGGCGTTGAGCGCACCACCGATGGCGGGGGTGACCTGCCCGTGTCGCACGGCGTTGAGCATCAGCTTAAAGTCGGAGTCACTCTGGCGGTGAATCTCGGTGAGTTCGAAGATGCGCAGATCGGCGTCCTGCCAGATCTTGGCATCGAAGAACCACATGGAGCGGTAGTGGTCGGCAAAGTACGCGCGCTCCTCGGGGCCACCCGGCACCGGAGCCAGCTGGTACGGGTCGCCAAAGAGCACAATCTGCACGCCGCCAAACGTGTCGTGCGGACGATGCCGAGCCTGGCGCAGGCTGCGGTCAATGGCATCCATCAGATCGGCGTTCACCATGGAGACCTCGTCGATGACGAGGGTGTCGATGGTGTTGAGCAGCTTGCGCACCTGATCGTTTTGATCAATGGGGCTGTCGGCAATCACGCCGATCGGCAGTCGAAACAGGGAGTGCAGAGTCTGTCCGCCCACGTTCAGCGCAGCGACGCCGGTGGGCGCGGCAATGACAATTTGCTTGCTCGTGTTCCAGGACAGGTGGTTGAGCAGCGTCGACTTTCCCGTGCCGGCGCGGCCGGTGACGAACACGTTCTGGCGGGTGCCCTCGATGGCCGCGAAAACGGCGGCCTGCTCGCGGGACAGTGGGATCTCAGACACACACGTACTTTCGCTAGATCCCGCGCGCACCACCAGCGGTGGTATCAACGGGACATTCCACTGTAACTGTCCGGCAGGGTAGTCACGACTGCCACCGTAGGATATTGGAGTGACCCACGCCGACCAGAAGCAGCGCAGCGCCATGCTGCGCGCCGTCCTGGCCACAGCCCTCATCGCCGCCCTCCTGGTGGGTGCCCTCGTGGCCACCATCACGGCACTGAACACAAACGTCTATAGCGCCGGCGGTTTTGTGGGTCAGTACCTCAATGCTCTGGAACGAAAAGACACCGTGGGGGCGCTGTCACTCGGCGGCGTGCGGCCCCGCGCGGCTCAACTCGAGGCGGCGGGGTTGCCAAGCGATCTGCCCACAACGCTGCTGCGGGCATCCGCTCTGGGAGATCTGACCAACGTCACACTCACGAGCGATGTTGAGGTGCAGCCCGGCAAACACACCGTGGTCTACGATTTTGACCTCAACGGCCAGCCGTCCAGCATGCGGTTCTCCGTGGAAAGCACGGGCACATTCGGGGGCGTCTTCTCCAGCTGGCGCTTCGCCACGAGCCCCGTCGCTGCACTGGCCGTGGAGGTACAGCACGAGTCGATCTTCACCGTGAACGGCCTCACCCTCGACACCCGGGCGCACGCCGAAGCGGATGCCCCGGCCTCGTTCACGAATGCCGCCACCTACCTCGCCTTCGCGCCGTCGGTGTACACGTTTCGGCACGACACCACGCTGCTGAACGCGGCAGCGGTGCCCGTGCCCGTGACCAAGACGGGCGTCATCGATGTGGTGGTGGACGCGGTTCCGAACGCGGTCTTCGTGGATCAGGTTCAGGTTGAACTGAACGAATTTTTGGATGCACAGTGCATCACTCAGACGGTGCTGCAACCCACCGGATGCCGGTTTGGCATGGACATCGACAACCGGGTGCTCAGTGCGCCCACCTGGACGATGGCCGCCTACCCGGAGGTGACGCTCACCCCCGGCGAGACGTCATTCGAGATGCCGCAGACCGAGGGCCTGGCGCACCTCGTGGTGGAGGTGCAGTCACTCTTCGATGGCAGCATCGAGACGCGCGACGAAGACGTGCCGTTCACCATGGGCCTCAGTGTGGCCATTCAGCCGAGCGGCGCCCTGGCCATTCAGCTGCGCTAACGCTTCCGCTCCTAATCCCGCTCAGACGTTTCGGTGCGGGCCGGGCTACCGATCCTGGGCGGCCATGCGAGCGAGCTTGGCGTTGTAGTCGGTGAGTTCCGCTTCGTGCGTGCGATCGGCATTACGGTCGAGACGCTTGGTCTCTTTCTCGTCGCTGCGGCTCCACTGAACGGCCACCACGATCGCCAGCGCAATCGTGGGCAGCTCGCCGATTCCCCAGGCGTATCCGCCACCCATCTGCTGATCAGCGATAGCGCTCAGCCCCCAGGTGCGACCCATGGCGCCGAACCAGTCGGCGAGGAGCAGACCGGAACCCATCATGAGTGCCACGCCGAAGAAGGCGTGGAAGACCATGGTGCCGATGAGCAGCAGCAGCCGGAACGCATACGGCAGGCGGAAGGGCACCGGATCGATGCCGATGAGCGATTGCACAAACAGGTAGCCGGTGATCAGGAAGTGCACGATCATCCACTGGTGGCCCAGGTGCTCGGTTGTGGCCCAGCTGAAGATGGGCGTGTAATAGAAAACCCAGAGGGAGCCCACAAAGAGGGCGGCCGCCACGAAGGGGTTCGCGATGGTACTCGCAAATTTGGAGTGCACGGTGATGAGAATCCACTCGCGGGACCCCCGGCTGCCGTCCTTGCGCTTGGCAATAGCACGCGCGGCGAGAGTGACGGGTGCGCCCGGAACCAGAAGCACGGGAACGAGCATGGTCAGCATCATGTGCATGATCATGTGCGTGGAGAAGAGGTACTCCTGATACACGCTCAGGCCACCACTGGTGAGATAGAAGAGGATAACGAGCCCGCTCACCCACAGCAGGGTGCGGTACAGGGGCCACTTGTCGCCGCGGCGGTGCAAGCGCCGCACGCCCGCGATGTAGAAGAAGATGGCGAACGCGCAGAACAGCATCCACAGCAGGTCAAAGTTCCACTCGGTGAAATACCGGCTGAAGGTAAGTTCCGGCGGCAGCGGCTCACCCGTGAGAATCTGCGCGGGCGTGGACGCAGCCACGTCCGCGAGTACGGTCTGCGAAATGGGGGTGGCCGTGCGGGCGAGCGCCGCGGCAACACCGAAGGCCAGGCCCATGAAGCCCAGCTCGGCCACAACGAGCCACCAGAACCAGCGGCGCCCGTGTTCGGCGCTGGCGTTGAGGCGTCCAATGAAGAAGCGCCGGTGCAGAATGCCGAACATGCCCAGCACGATCAGAGCGGACACCTTCACGAGCACCAGAATGCCGTAGGGCGTGAAGAGGTTGTCCCACGTGCCCACGCGCAGTTCCGCGCTCACATAACCAGATGACGCCACGACAATGAATGACACCAGGGCCAGTGTGGAATACCGCCCGAGCACCTCGCCGAGGCGGTCCTTGACGAGGTGATTGCGCAGCACAATGATGGTGAGCAGTCCGCCCAGCCAGATGGCCGCAAACACGAGGTGCAGGCCGAGGGCGGTGATGGCCGCGTTGTGCCCGGAGGCGCCGGCTGAGTGGCCCTGCTGCGCCATGGGGAGCAGCGACAGCAGTGCCAGACCGAACACGAACACGAGAGCCGTCTGGTTGCGCACGGCAAAGCACAGCACGGTCACCAGGGCGGCGATCAGGGTTGTGGCCAGCCACGCCTGACCCAGATCGATCTGACCGAAGAATTGGCCCACCGTGGCACTGAAACGATCATCAAGACTGATCGGCACGTTCGTGACCTGCAGAAAGGTGAAGAAGGCGGTGACGGCCGATGCCACGGCGAAGACCGCAGCGGATGCCGCGGCAAAGTCGAGCGCAATGCCGAACTCGCGCTCCTTCGGGCTGAGAGCGAAGATTGCGAGCAGGAGTGCCCCGATCGCGCCGGCGGCCGAGATGTTCACCAGCAGCTTCGAGATGGGCAGGCCCCACCGCACCACCGGGCCCGGGTCGGCGATCAACTGCGCCGCTGATCCCCCACCAAAATCGAGGGCAACAAGGGTGGACAGGAGCGCCACCAGCAGCAGGGCTGACGGACCGAGAACGCGGGCAAGACGAGGCACCTCATCAGCTTAACCGTCCCACCCGTGACCCAGCCGAACGTGTGCCGAGTGGCACGCAAAAGGGCGCCGACCAAAGTCGACGCCCCGTAATACCAGTGAGCGAAAGCTACTTGGCGGCAGCCTTGAGCTTGCTACCAGCGGTCAGCTTGACGCGGTGGCCGGCAGCGATGGCGATCTCTTCGCCGGTCTGCGGGTTACGGCCGGTGCGAGCGGCGGTGGCGGTGCGCTCGACGCCCAACCATCCCGGGATGGTGACCTTGCCGTCAGCGGCAACGGTCTCAGCAAGGGTTGCGAAGAATGCGTTCAGAACGCCGTCAACTGCAGCCTGGCTCTGTCCGGAGTCAGCGGCAACCTTGGCAACGAGCTCGGTCTTGTTCAGCGACTTGTCAGCCATTGAGTGTCCTCCTCGGACCTACGTCTGTAAAAACAGCGATATTCGTAAGCGGATGCAACTGGTAAAAGTTGACCCGTTGGTCGGTTCGACCGAGTTGAAATCTAGCAGAGATCCGCGAGATTCCGCGGATTTACGCCTGTTTCCGGCGGTTTCAGGGCACTTTCACCCTCTGAAACGCCCTATTTTCGCTCTGGGCGAAAACCCAGGGCGGCGCGTGGAACACAAAAAAACGGGATGCCGACCGAAGTCGACATCCCGTTTGAATGCGTCAGTGGCCGCTACAGCGACCGCCAGCAGGAGTTACCAGCTGGACTTGGTGATGCCGGGCAGCTCGCCGCGGTGCGCCATGTCGCGGAAACGTACGCGCGAGATGCCGAACTTGGAGAGGTGGCCACGGGGACGACCGTCAACGGCGTCGCGGTTGCGCAGGCGCACCGGGCTCGCGTTGCGCGGAAGCTTCTGCAGGCCCTTGCGTGCCTCTTCGCGAGACTCGTCGGTGCCGGCCGGGTCCACGAGGGCCTTCTTGAGCTCAAGGCGCTTCGCGGCGTAGCGCTCGACGATAACCTTGCGCTGGTTGTTCTTGGCAATCATGCTCTTCTTCGCCATTTTTAGCGCTCCTCACGGAAGCCAACGTGCTTACGCACTACGGGATCGTACTTCTTGAGTACGAGACGGTCGGGGTCGTTACGACGGTTCTTCTTGGTTACGTAGGTGTAACCGGTTCCAGCCGTCGAACGCAGCTTGATGATCGGACGGACGTCATGTGCCTTGGCCATTAGATCTTCACCCCACGAGCGAGAACGTCCTTGACGACGCGCTCGATACCACGAGCATCAATAACCTTGATGCCCTTTGCTGACAGGGTCAGCGTTACATTACGACGAAGCGACGGCACGTAGTACGTCTTCTTCTGAACGTTCGGGTCGAAGCGACGCTTGGTGCGTCGGTGCGAGTGCGAAATGTTGTGTCCGAAGCCAGGAACAGCTCCGGTCACCTGGCATACAGATGCCATGGTTTCCTCCATTACCGAAAGGCGAATGCCTTTCCCAAGATTCCTTGTCGGCGGGCAGCCACGTGTGGCAAGTTCCCGCAATGCACGCACAGAGGCGTAGCAGTCTTCAACGATACGGGGTTTGACGCCCGACCGCAAACCCACGCTTTAGTCAGCGGATGCCGCGGCAGCAGCGCTCGTGCAGCGCTCGCACAGCCCAAACACGTCAACCACGTGCGCCGCAGCGCTGAACCCATGCTCGGACGCCACGTTCTTCGCCCACGTTTCTACGGCATCCGCTTCAATTTCAACGGTGAGGCCACAGTTACGGCAAATGAGGTGGTGATGGTGGTCGTTGGTGCTGCACGCGCGGTACAGGCTTTCGCCGTCGGGCGACTGCAGGGAATCGGCGCTGCCCTCGGTGGCGAGGTCGGCGAGTGCGCGGTACACCGTGGCGAGGCCGATGGGTGAACCCGTGGCGTGCAGGGTGGAGTGGAGGCCCTGTGCGCTCACAAAGCCCTCGCTCGCGTCGAGGGCGCCGCGCACAGCCTCGCGCTGCCAGGTGTTTCGCTTCATGTCTTTAACCGTACCGACATCTGACCCAGTCGCCCCACCCGGCTGACCCCCAGGGCGAGCACAAAGAAGCCCGCCGCGGTGAGAGCGATGGCGGGTCCCGCGGCCAGATCGAACCAGCGGGAGAGCAGCACACCGATCACACCCGACGCCGCGCCCAGCACCGGGGCAATCACAAAGATGTGCGTCGTGGTGTGCGAGAGCAGGCGGGCGGCCGCTGCCGGGGCCGCAATGAGGGCAATGGCCAAAATTGCGCCCACCGCGGGCATGGCGGTGACGACCGTGGCCGTGATGAGGGTGAGGGTGAGCAGCTCAATGGGCCACTCGCGATACCCGGCCGCACGGTAGCCATTCACGTCAAAGGTGCTGAAGAGAATCTGCTTGCCCAGCACGATGATCACCACGAGCGCCACGAGCAGCACACTGGAGGCGAGCACGATGTCGCTCGTGGTCACGGTGAGGATCGAGCCCACGAGAAAGGAGTCCACGCGCACGGGGAGCGAGGGGTTCAGTGATTGCAGCAGCACGCCGAGCGCGAAGCCGGCGGTGAGCAGAATGCCGGAGGCCACCTGGCTGCCCTGACGTCGAACCCGACCGATGAGCGTCATCAGGCCCACAATCAGCACGCTGGCCACCGCCGCCCCCAGCGGGATGCTCACCCCCAGAAGCGTGGCGCCCACCGCTCCGGGGAACGTGGCGTGGGTGAGTGCCTGAGCAAAAAAGGTGCGCCGGCGCAGCACCACCAGGGTGCCCACGAGGCCGCTGAGGGCGCCGATCACCACACTGGCAAGTAGCGCCTGTTCGAAGTAGCCCATTAGCGCCGCACCCCAACCGGCCAGCGGCCAGCAAACCGGTCAATGGCCAGCCGGGCCACGAGTGCCACGGCGTAACCGGCCACGAGCAGCAACACCACGGTGGCGCCACTCGGCAGGTCGATGCCCGCATTAACGGATGCCTCGAATCCGATGGCGAGACCGAACCAGGCTGCGAGCACGGCAAAGCCGGCCGCAATGGGAAAGAGCAGCCAGAGCCGGTTGGTGACGAGCCGAGCGAAGGCGCCGGGCACGATCAGCACGGCCAGAACCAGGAGGTTCCCCACAGCGTTGCTGGCCGCCACCACCACGAGCGCAATGGCCACGTTGAGCACAATGTCCAGCACGAGCGGGCGATACCCGGCGGCCGCGCTGCCGGAGTGGTCGAAGGCGCGAAAGACCTGTTGCCGAAGCGTGACACCCACGAGCAGGAGGGCGATACCGCAAATGACGGTGGCCTGCAGCACCTCGGTCGCGCTCACCGTGAGCAGACGGCCGAAGAGCAGTTGCTCCAGCTGGCCCACATAGTTGGTCTGCCGAGACACCACGATGACGCCCACGCTGAACATGGCCGTGAAGACCACGGCGATGGCGGCATCCGAGCTCACGGCCCGCCGCACAATGAGCGTGAGCACAACCGCCGCGACGAGCGCCGACAGCATGGCACCGAGGAAGAGCCCCTCACGCCCACCCCACACGAATCCCACGGCAATGCCGGGGAAAACAGCGTGGGTGAGGCCGTCGCTGATGAACTCCAGCCCGCGCAGGTTGACGAGCACGCCCACGAGTCCGGCCACGAGGCTCAGCACCGCGAGCACCAGCAGCGCCCGCGACATGAAGGGCAGCGCGAAGGCGTCAAAGAGCGGGCCGGTGAGATCCATTCAGTGACCGCCGTGGCCGGGTAGCACCACGGTGTGCTCGTCCATTTCGATACCCACATCATGGAAGGCGCGCTGAACGTTCTCGAGAGTGAGTACCGCGTCGCGCGCACCGAACGCCACCTGGGTGCCGTTCAGAAGCAGCACCGATTCACACACCGCGCGAGCCAGCTCCAGGTCGTGGGTGGAGACCAGCACGGCCACACCATCGGCCTTCAGCCGGCGCACGGTGTCAATCAGGGCATCCCGGTTCTGCTGATCGAGGCCGTTGAACGGTTCATCGAGCAGCAACAGCCGGGGACCGGATGCCACGGCACGCGCCAGCAGGCCGCGTTGCTGCTGACCGCCCGAGAGCTCACCGAAACGGGTCTTGGCCCGGTCGCTGAGGCCAACGGCCTCAAGGGCAGCGGCCACCGCGCGCCTGTCGGCCTTGCCGGGCAACCGGAACCAGCCGAGCGAACGGTAACGGCCCATCATCACGACCTGAGCGAGCGTGATCGGAAATTGCGGGTCAAGCTGATCGGTCTGTGGCACGTAACCGACCGATCCGGCCGGGGCATGGGCGGCACCGAGCACCTCCACGGTTCCCGCGGTGCGCTGAATGAGACCGAGAATTCCCTTGAGCAGGGTGGACTTGCCCGACCCATTGGGCCCGATGAGTGCCACGGCCTCACCCGGTAGAACCTGAAAGTTCATGTCGGTGAGTGCGGGTGCCGGGCCGTACGCGAAAGACGCCCCCGCCACACGAAGCGCGGCGGGAGCGGTCAGCAATTCTTGAGAAGGGTTCTCGATCACGTGTTAACTATTGCAGGTCGGCGGGCAGCGCAGTGGGCGTAACGCCCCACGACTCAAGAATCAGTGTCGTGTTGTGTACCTGAGCCTTGAGGTAGCTCTCGCCGGCGCCGCCCACAGGACCGAGGGAATCCACGTACAGAGCATCATCACCGGAGTAGACCGCAACGTTCGCTTCGGTCGCAATGGTGTCGGCCGTCTTAGCGTTGAGGGAGGCCTCGGAGAACACAGCCTGTACGCCGGTTGCCTGAATGGCGCTCACCAGCGTGTCGATGGCTGCGGCGCTCGGCTCGGCGTTGTCGTCGAAGCTTGGGATAACAGCGCCCACATACGTGATGCCGTAGGCGGCTGTGTAGTAGCCGAGGGCGTCGTGATTGCTCACGAGCAGTCGTTCGGCGGCGGGCACGGCCTCAACGTTGGTGCGAATCCACGTCTCCAGGTCGGCCAACTGGGCCGTGTAGGCCGCCGTGTTGTCCGCGAAGGCCGCGACGTTTGCCGCGCTCGCGGTGTCGGCCTCGGCGAGGCCCTCTTCGATGGTTTTCACGATCGTTTCGGCGTTGCGCACGTCGGTCCAGATGTGCGGGTCACCCTCGGCATGCTCGTCGTGCTCCTCGGCGGTTTCACCGGCGTGGTCGTCCTCGGTCTCGGCCGCGTGCTCCTCCTCCGTTTCATCGGCGTGGTCGGCTTCAACCTCACTGCCGAGCACGGTGATGTCGTGGCTCGCATCGATGGTGACCCCGTCAAAACCGGAGGCGTCAATCGCATCCGCGAGCCACTCTTCGAGGCCCACACCGTTGATCACGAGCACATCAGCCGTACCCAAGGCGGTGAGGTCGGCGGCCGACGGGTCGTAGCTGTGGGCGCTCTGGTTGGGCTGGATCAACTGGGTGAGGCTCACGTCAGCGGCATCGCCGACAACGGCACGGGTAAAGTCCGCGACCTGCGTGGTGGTGGCCACAACCTTGAGTGCGGAATCCGACGAGGCCGTGCTCGGAGTCGCGGCGCACCCCGAGAGGGCCAGGGCCGCTGAAGCGATCAGCACGGGAACGGCGAAGTATCTTGTCTGCATGCTTCGACGGTACCGTTGTTGATAATGATTGTCAAAACCATTATCGATAGGGTGGACTGGTCGCTTGGTGCAGGTCACTGGTAGGTCACCAGGTCCGGCGTCGGCACGACGCCCTGCATGGTCTGCTCCGGGGTGAGCATGGGTTGATCCTCGTCGATAAAGTTCTTCCACCCCCAGGCCACGCCGGGTGGGGCATCCGCTTGCAAAGTGGCCCAGGTGGCCTGCTTGTCGGGCTGCCCACCGAGACCGTCCACGTGAATGAGCAGGGCCAGCTCCGGGTGGGTGAGGTCGAGGGCCGCGCGATTCTGAATCATGCTCCCGCGAAACTGGTGCAGCACCAGCAGCTTCTGCGGCAGGGCATTCTCGCTCGTGAGCGCGGCCAGCCAGCTGACAACGGCATTAATCTCGGCAATGTCCACGCGTCCAATCTGCGCGAGATGGCGTTGATCCGGGCCCAGCCGCCACTCCGGGTCGAGCGCCAGCCCCACGTAGGGCAGGGTGAGGAGGTCTGCGTACTGCTGCGCCTGGGTGAGAAAGTCGGTGCGACCGGGCTGCAGGTCGAGCACGACGTACACTCCGGCGGCTCCAGCCGCTTCCACCCAGGGGCGCAGCTGTTCTGCCGGAATCTCACTGGAATAGTTGCCGTCGGCCCCGGGTCCGGCAGACGCCACCGTGGCGATGATCTCGTGCATGGCAATCACGGGTCGATCGCTGAGCGGCTGGTAGTCCGCTGCCAGCTGCTGCGCGCGCGCAATAGCCTCGACCACGCCCTGCTCCCCCAGTACGCCGAGCGCCGACGTGCCCGGCGTGCCGTAGAGAGCCACGAAGCGCCTGCTCGGAAACAGCACCTGACCCCCGCCTGGAAGCTGGGTACCCGTGGCGGCCGCGCGCACCTTGTAGTCGAGACCGATCTCGGTGGCGAAGGGTGCGCCGAGCGCCAGCACAGCGGTGGGTGCCACCGAGCCCATCGCGGCCACCACGGCGGACGAGGACTGCGGGTTCGGGGCGTCGTTCGGGAGGAGCGTGACCGACACCCCGGCCGCGCGAGCCGTGGCAACGCCGGCGAGCTGGGCCGGGACATCCGCGGCGAGCAGGAGGCCTCCTGTGAGGGCGGCGGCGCGGGTGACGCGGGGCAGAGCAAAGTCGGGCGTCGAGTCGGTGGGGCCAGGCGCGGGAGAGGAGGTGGCTGCAGGCCGGGACGCCGGCGGAAGATCGAGCAGCACCGGGGCCGCAGGACTGATGACGGAGAGCGCGGTGAGCGCGAGCTGCGGCGACGCGACCCGAACGACGGGAAGCGGCGCGGGCAGCAGGGCATTCACCGCCACGGAGGTCGCCGCAACGGAAAGTCGCGTGCGTGGGGCATCCGCTCCCCATGTGGGACCGGTAGACGCGGACGCGATTGACGTGGGGGTGCTGCCACCGATGTTTACGACGTGGGACACGCGTAGCCGGGTGAGTTCGGCGCTGAGATTGGCTGTGGTGGGCGCACCGAAGGCGGGGGTGAGCAGGAGAGGAACACCGAGATCAATGGCCGCTGATGCTGCGAGGAGCTGGGCGCGGTCGTTGCCCGTCGGCGCGGTGATCACGAGCTCGGACCGATCGAACAGTGCAGCGCTCACGGCGAGGGCGTTTTGCACGGGATCGGTGTCGGCGGCAACGGTGAGGAAGTCGCTGGGGAGTGAGGTCTGCACCTGGAGGACGGTGGGCGGAGTGGCGGAGACCTCGGCCACGCAGGCCGTGAGGGTGACGGTGAGGAGCAGGGCCACAAGGCAGGACGCTCGCCTCACTGACTGCACCACATCGCTCGCCGCCGTTCTGCTGAGGTTCTCTCAGTGTAGGGAGGGGAGGGCAACTGAACAAGGGTCGGCGCCCTCCGCTGGTCGAGCGCGAGGGTCGCGCCCCCCTCTCGCTGGTCGAGCGCGAGCTTGCGAGCAGTCGAGACCCCGTGAGCCGATCTCGAGACTAGGTTGCGAGGTCTCTGTAATGGTTGTAGCTGGTCTGGTTATCAGCTGGCAGGCTGGTCTTGATTCGTGTGGGTTGCGTGACTCTTTTGGTCTCTGACTCTCTTCACGGAGGTGTCTTCGTCTCGACATGTCCGCTCCACGCATCGAATCAGGCCGGCCTGTGACCCTCAGAGTGACTTGATTAGAAGCCTGTCCGTACCCCCAACAGGGTCGTGACTCATTACAGAGATGTTCTCCGAGGAACCCCAGACCGGCACGACATAACACCCATCGAAGGAGTTATCGTGACCATGGTCTCACAGCAGTTCAGTTATGTCATCGGGGTGGATACCCATGCCAAGACACACACGCTGGTCGCCCTCGACCATCTGGGCGGGAAACACGGCACCGCGCAAACATTCCCGACAACTCCGCCCGGACTCAAACGGGCTCAGGCGTGGATCGAACGCGAAACAACAGGGCCGGTTTTGGTGGCCATGGAGGGCACCGGGTCCTACGGAGCCCAGTTCTGCGACCTCCTGACGGCCGCCGGCGTGCGCGTCACCGAAACCAGGCCGCCCAAGCGCGGCGTTCGCCGGGCCGGCAAAACCGACCCCATCGACGCAGAGCACGCCGCCCGCTACGCCCTCGCCCTGCCAATGGAGCACCTCATCACGCCCCGCAACCACGCTGGGCACCACGCAGCCTTGACGGTGCTACTGACCGCGCGCGCCGCCCTCAAGAAGGCCCACAGCGCCTCCAACAACCGCCTCACAGCGCTGCTGCGCGGGTACGGCTTCGGCCTGGACGTTCGCCTGGCCCTCACAGCCGAGCAAATCAAAGTCGTCGCAGCCTGGCGCGCCCATCGAAACGATGACGTCGGCATGGTCACCATCCGCGCCGAGGCTGCCCGCGAAGCGCGAGAGATCCTCAGCCGTCAAGCCGAGCTCACGGCGAACGAGAAGGGCCTCCTCAAGCACGTGAAAGCCCTCGCCCCCTACCTGCTGCTTGAGCACGGCGTCGGCGCGATCGTCGCCGCGCAGCTGATCGTGTCGTGGTCGCACCAGGGACGCATCCGCTCCGAGGCCGCGTTTGCCCGCTTCGCGGGCATCGCGCCCATCCCCGCGTCATCGGGCAACACCATCCGCTACCGTCTGCACCGCGGTGGCGACCGGGCGCTCAACACCGCCATCTGGGTCACCACGTTCTACCGCTAACACCACGACCCGGCGACCGCCGCCTACGTCGAGAAACGGACGAAGGAAGGCAAGACACCCAAAGAGATCCAACGCGTCCTGAAACGCTACATCGCCCGGCACCTGTTCCGCGTCCTCGATAACCACACCACCTAAAACGACACCACCGCCCAGCGGACAGGCCATCTTCGACGGCCCGCCCGCCACCCTCACGCGCCCAAAAACACGCCACACGACTCACGAAACATCATCAAAAAAGACCTCAACAGCTTGACAACTCCCATAGAAGCGTCGAGACGCCGGCGAAGAACATGCCGGCTCCTCGACCAGCGGGAGGGGGCGGAGACGGGCTACTCGAGGAGGAGAGCCGGCTCCTCGATGATGCTGGCGACATCGGCCAGGAAGCGGCTCGCCACATCTCCATCGACGACACGGTGGTCGAAGCTCGCACCGATGGTGGTGACGAACCGGGCGCGCACCTCCCCGTCCACCACCCAGGGCTTCTGCTTGATGGTGCCGAGCGCCACAATTCCGGCCTCGCCCGAGTTGAGAATGGGCGTTCCCGTGTCCATACCAAACACACCGATGTTGGTGATGGTGATGGTGCCGTTCGCCATTTGCGCGGGGCTGGTCTTGCCATCGCGAGCCGTGATCGTGAGCGCCTCCAGCGCCGACGCAAGCTCGAGCAGGCTCATGTCCTGGGCCTCTTTAATGTTGGGCACAATGAGTCCACGCGGCGTGGCCGCAGCAATCCCGAGGTTCACATAGTGCCGAACAATGATCTCCTCATCGGTGAACGTGGAGTTGACCGTGGGGTTGCGACGCACGGCCCAAATCATGGCCTTCGCCATAATGAGCAGCGGCGACACCCGCACACCAGCAAAGTCAGTGGATGCCTTCAGCCGCTTCACGAATTCCATCGTGCGGGTGGCATCCACATCCACGAACAGGCTCACGTGCGGCGCGGTGAAGGCGCTCTTCACCATGGCCTGCGCAATGGCCTTTCGCACGCCCTTCACCGGAATGTGCTCGTCGCGGTCGACGGGCCACTCCGGCGTCTGAATGTTGCGGAACACGCTCGCCTGCGTTGCGGCACGCAGCACGTCTTCGCGGGTGACGTCGCCGATGGGTCCCGTTGCCTCTACGAGGCCGAGTTCCACACCGAGATCCTTGGCGAGCTTACGAATCGGAGGCTTGGCAATCACCGGGCCAGCGGGCGCGGCCGGCAGCGGCGCGGCCGGTGCCGTAGAACGGGGCGGGGCCGGTGCCAGCGCCTCGTGCGCCACCGGGGCGCTCGTGTGCCGCTGACGACGTGTGGGCATGGTGGCCGGGGCCGCGCGCCCGACCAAAACCTTGTCTTCGGGCTCTTCCGTGATGGTGGAACTGGTGTCGGCGGCCGCGTCGGCCAGCTCGCGGTCGCCGGCCGGGGCATCCGCTACGGCTTCGGTCGCATCGTCGTGCGAACGGATGGTGATGATGACCGTGCCCACATCGATGGTGGTGCCGGGCTGAACCAGAATCTCGCCCACAACACCCACGTAGGGTGAGGGCAGCTCCACCAGCGACTTGGCCGTTTCAATCTCGACCAGCACCTGATTGATGGCAATCGTGTCGCCGGGGGCAACCTTCCACTCCACGATTTCGGCCTCGGTGAGACCCTCGCCAACGTCGGGCAGGGTGAAATGCGACACGCTCATGAGGTGCCTTTCTTGCAGATGATGGAACTGTTGCTCACCAACAGTGGGGTGTTATTAAAAGGCGAGGGACCGGTCCACGGCCTCGAGCACCCGGTCGGGGCTAGGCAGAAAGTGCGTCTCAACGGATGCCGGCGGGAACGGGGTATCAAACCCTGACACCCGCAAAACCGGCGCTTCGAGGGAGTAGAACGCCCTCTCGGCCACGGTGGCGGCAATTTCGCTTCCCACACTCACGAAGCCGGCGGCCTCCTGGGCAACCACGAGGCGGCCCGTCTTGTGCACGGACTCGAGAATGGGCGCGTAGTCGATGGGAGAGAGCGAACGCAGGTCAATGACCTCCATGCTGATGCCCTCGGCGGCGGCAAGCTCGGCGGCCTGCAAGAGCACGCTCACCATGGCGCCGTGACCGGTGACCGTGACGTCGGTGCCCACGCGCACGACCCTGCTCGCGTGCAGAGCCGTGCCGCTTTCGGCCATGACCACCTCGCCCTTGGGCCAGTAGCGGCTCTTGGGCTCGAAGAAGATCACCGGGTCGTCGCTCGCAATGGCCTGCTGCATCATCCAGTAGGCGTCGTGCGGGTTGGACGGGCTGACAACGCGCAGGCCGGGGGTGTGCGCGAAGTAAGCCTCCGGGCTCTCCTGATGGTGCTCGATCGAACCGATGTGCCCGCCGTAGGGAATGCGAATGACCACGGGCATGATGAGGTTGCCCTCGTGCCGGTTGCGCATGCGGGCCAGCTGGCTGGTGATCTGGTCGAAGCCGGGAAACACGAAGCCGTCGAACTGAATCTCACACACCGGCCGGAAACCGCGCATGGCCAGGCCGATGGCGGTGCCGATGATGCCGGACTCGGCCAGCGGCGTGTCGAGCACGCGCTTGTCGCCGAACTCGGCAATGAGACCTTCGGTCACGCGGAACACACCGCCGAGCGGGCCGATGTCCTCGCCCATGAGCAGGACCTTGGGGTCATCACGCATCGCCTGACGCATGCCGGCATTGAGCGCCTTCGTCATGGGCATGGTAGCGGATGCCGGAGCGCTCACGTGGGCCTGTGCCGCGGGGGCTGCGAGCGTGCGAACAGTCGTGTCGGTCATCAGTGGGATCCTTCTTCGAAGGTCGCCTCGTAGCGTTCGAGCCAGGCCTTCTGCTCGGCCACGAGGGCGTGCGGTTCGGCGTAGACGTTGTCGAAAATCACGGAGCGTTCCGGCCCGGTGATGTCCAGCGCACGTCGCCGGGTGTCCGCAGCGAAATCAGCGGCCTCTTCGTCGACGGAATCGAGGAACTGCTGCTCGATGCCGAGTCCCTGCAGGTAGCTGCGGAAGCGCAGGATGGGGTCGCGAGCCACCCAGTAGGCCAGTTCATCGGCGTCGCGGTACTTGGTGGGGTCGTCGGCCGTGGTGTGGGCGCCCACACGGTAGGTGAGCGCTTCGATCATCGACGGACCGAGGCCCGCACGGGCGTCGTCCAGGGACTTGCGCGTGACCGCGTAGCTGGCGAGCACGTCGTTGCCATCAATCTGCGTGCCGGGCATGCCGAAACCACCGGCGCGCAGGTAGAGCGGGGTGCGGGACTGGCGCGATACCGGAACGGAGATGGCCCACTGGTTGTTCTGCAGGAAGAAGACCTGAGGTGTCTGGTAGCTCGCCGCAAAGACGAGAGCTTCGTTGGCGTCGCCCTGAGACGAGGCCCCGTCGCCGTAGTACACGATCACGGCCTGGTCGGTCTCCGGGGTGCCGGTGGCCGTGGATCCGTCCAGCTGCATCCCCATGGCATAGCCCGTGGCGTGCAGGGTCTGCGAGGCGAGCACGAGGGTATAGAGGTGAAAGTTGCCGTGCTCCTCGGGCTTCCAGCCGCCCAGGGTGACGCCCCGCAGCATCCGCAAAATGTCGACGAGGTCAAGGCCGCGGATCATGCCAACGACGTGCTCGCGGTAGGAGGGGAACACGTGGTCCTGCGGGCGAGTGGCGTACGCGGAACCCACCTGCGCCGCTTCCTGACCGTGGCTGGGTACCCAGAGAGCGAGCTGGCCCTGGCGCTGCAGGTTGGCAGCCTCGGTGTCGAACTTTCGCACCACGACCATGTCACGGTAGAAGCGTCGATAGTCCGCTTCGGTGAGGGCATCGAGGTAGGGCAGGAACTCGGCGGCGGAATCGGTGAGCTCAAAGCGACCCTCGGTCGAGAGCATGCGCACGGTGGGGCTCGCGGACGTGTCGTTCTGACTCGTGGGCGGTGTTGTCTGAGCTGTCACAGACCTAGTCCTTCCGTCGTGCCGCGTGTTCGGGCGGCAACGACTTGATAATGTCTGCGGTCACGCTGAGAAGTTTTTGCATGGCCTCGTCTTCCCCAATCGACACCCGAATACCTTCGGGGGCGAAGGCGCGCACGACCAGACCGGCCGCGGCCAGAGTTTCCGCCACGGCGGCCGTCTCCTCGCCGGTGGGCAGCCACACGAAGTTCGCGTGCGAGGCCGGAAGCTGCCAGCCCTGCAGGGTGAGCGCGCGCCAGGTGGCGTCGCGGAGGCTCGCCAGCACGGCCACTCGCCCCAGAAGTTCGGGTTCGGCGGCGAGGCTGGCGATGGCGGCGGCGCTGGCCTGCCCGGTTACCGAGAGCGGGATGGCGGTGGAGCGGGCCGCGTTCAAAATGGGGATGGGCCCGAGGGCGTAGCCCACGCGCAGACCGGCGAGGCCATAAGCCTTGGAGAAGGTGCGCAGAAGCACAAGGTTGGGGTAGCGCACGAGTAGCGGGCCGCCCGAAACGGCGCCGGCATCGGCATCCGTTACGAACTCGGCGTAGGCCTCGTCGAGGAGCACGAGAAGGTCGGTGGGGGCCGCGGCCATGAAAGCGTGGAACTCGTCGGCGGTAACAATGGTTCCGGTGGGGTTGTTGGGCGAGCAGATGATGACGACGCGGGTTTGGGGGGTGATGGCGTCGGCCATCGCCACCAGGTCGTGACCATGATCGGCGCGGTTCGGCACTCGGACGCTGGTGGCACCGGCAACAGCAACGAGGCCCGGGTAGGCCTCGAAGGAGCGCCAGGAATAGAGCACCTCGTCGCCAGGGCCCGCCGCAGCGAGGATCAGCTGCGCCAGAAGGGCAACCGAGCCGCTGCCCACGTGCACCTGCTCGGCATCCACACCGAACTTGGCAGCGAGCTGCTGACGGAGGGCAAGCGCAGACGCATCGGGGTAGCGGTTGAAGGCGGTTTCGGCCTGCACCGCAGCGATGACGCCCGGCAACGGATCAAACGGGTTCTCGTTGCTGGACAGCTTGAATGCATCGGCCTGGGCCGGTTTACCCTGCTTATATGCCGGCAGGGCAATGATCTCCGGGCGCAGTCGGACTGAGGGCTGGTCAGATTGGCTCACTCCGCGATTCTACGCCGCCCCATATTCGCAAGGTGGCATGCCTTTCAACGCCGTGACCAGCCCCCATGGGGTGTCATCATGGTCACATGGCACGTTTTCTGATCAAACTCCTCATCAATGCGGTGGCCCTGTGGGTGACCGCGAGCCTCGTCTCGGGCGTGACGGTGCTGCCCTACGCACCCCAAACCAGTGCCGTGATTATCACCTACCTGCTGGTGGCACTCATCTTTGGTCTGGTCAATACCATCGTGGGAACCGTTGTTCGGGTGGTGGCTTTTCCCCTTTACATCCTCACGCTGGGGCTGTTTGCGCTCATCGTGAACGGTGCCCTGCTGCTGCTCTCGGCCTGGGTCTCCGGCTTTCTGGGCTTCGGGCTCGTGGTCGATGGCTTCTGGGAGGGCGTAATCGGTGCCGTGGTGCTCAGCATCGTGAGCTGGCTCCTCGGCCTCATCGTGCGGGCCCCACAGAACTAGGCACCAGCCGCTCCCCCTTCCACAGGGTGGCGGACCCGGCACCTGCACCCAGGGTTGTCGTGACGAGCCGGGCAAAGTCAGTGAGGCGAGTCTCCGTGGACCCATCCATAGCCCGCGCCGTGTGGGCATAGGTCGACATGTTGTGGGCGGGAAGTGGGTCGTTGGTGGGAATGGGCTGGTCATGAAAGGCCTCCCGGCGCACGATCAGTCGGTCCCCCGTGGACTCGGCCCCGCCCACACCGCCCACCCCGGTGAGAGCGGGCACGAGGTCGTTCGTGTGCTCCACTGCCACCTCGGAGACACCGGCCGGAACGGGCAGGTTTCCCTCCGGCGCACCAAAGGTCACCACGGCCCGCGTGTTGAACTCACCCTCAGCGGCAATGCGTTGCACCACCGCACCTCCCTGCGAGTGGCCGGCTAAAACCACGGGGTCACCGGGGGCGATCCCCGCCGCACGCATGGCGTGGCGTACCGCCATCTCGGAGGCGGGTTGCTCGCCGGCCACCGCGGCAATGTTGGAGCTGATGTCCCAGGGCTCCGACGATGCTCGCGGATTCCACTCCACGGTCCCGGCCACGTACACCCCCCACGACGGATGCCGCAGGTCACCGTACTTTTCTATGCGCACCTGAGGTCGATGCGCCCGGGCATTCGGAATTCGCGTGGCCACGGATTCGAGCGTGCGCGGTGGCAGCACCGGGACGGCCTCACCCACACGTTTCACGGTCACCGGGCTGCGCCGGAACACGCTCACCGCGCGGCCTCCACCGAGAACCCCGCGTGCCATGCTCTGCACTCCCTCGATGCCCAAACCACCCTCGCCCGCAAACTGTGACACCGGAAAGGGAATGCGCAGCATTCCGGCCTGGACGTCGTCGAGGGACGACATGACTACCCGCAGCGCACCGACAAAGGCCGTGCTCGTGAAGAGGCGCGGATCCACCTGCAGTGCCGATGAGGTGGGTGCGGTCTCTTCTCCACGGGCCGCCACTCGGAACTCCGGTGGTCCGGCCACACGAGTGTGCAGAGCCTCAACGAGGGTGAGACCGCCCACGGCCACTGCGGCCCCGTACATCGCCCACTGCACGGGCGGAAGGAACCCGATCAGCGCACCGAGTTGCCAGCCTGCCAGCTCCCCGAGGCTGCGTTGCAGGTTGATCTGACCGCGTTCGGCCTGCCCATAGCTCTCGGCCGCGCTCCCGAGCGCATCGGCAAGGTCACCGCACCGAGCCTCGATGGCGTCAACGGATGCCGCGGCGTTCAGCACCGACGCCCCCACCGTGCCATGCGCCCACAGTGGGGCCGGACTTGTCTCTAGGTCGCGGATGTGGGCAAGGCGCACCCGCCAGTCACCCGCTTGCCCCTGCACCCGTCGCATGATGTGCAACTGCGCAAAAAGGGTATCGGTGGCAACCATGGTGATTCCGCCACCGGAGAGCACCAGGTTGCCCGCCGTTCCGCCAGCGTCAGGAGTGAGGTCGCTCATTACGACAGCCCGGCCAGGGCCTGATCGATAGCACTGTTGATCTCGGCCAGCACATCGTCGAGCAACCAGAGCAGTGCCTGCAGGTCACGGTGGAGAGAGTCAAGCCGGTCCACGTAGGCACGCTCCGCCCTGCCACGCCAAGTGTCGCTGACGCCCTGCGGCGACAGGCTGCCGCCGCAGTCCTGCACGTCGTCGCGGAGGCCGCACAGAAGCGCACGTTGGTGTCGCAACGCCGCAATCACGTCCACCGATGGTGGTGCAAACGGGTCTGTCACCAGTAGCACACTGCCTCCCTGTTGCTGCCGAGACTGCCACCGCGTACCCCCCGTTTGCCCAGCAATTCGGGCATCCGTGGGTAAGAATTCACCTGATCGACTGTGGAGGACCAGAACGTGTCCCAGAATGGTTTTATGAGTTTTTCCTCACTCAGCCCGCACGAGTCAACGCCATTCCGGATCATTTTTGTGTGCACCGGCAATATCTGCCGCTCCCCCATGGCTGAGCTGGTGCTGCGGGATATGGTGACCCGCTCCGGGTTCGGGCGCCTGGTGAGCACGAGCTCCGCTGGAACCGGCGACTGGCACGTGGGAGAACGCGCTGATGCCCGCACGATTGCGGCGTTGGCGGCGAAGGGCTACGACGGAAATCACCACCGTGCGCGCCAGTTTGACCCCGCCTGGTTCGCCGACTTTGACCTCGTGGTGGTGCTCGACCGATCGCAGGATCGCATTCTGCGCAACTGGGCAACCACCGACAAAGACCGCGACAAGGTGCGCTTACTGCTCAGTTTCGACCCCGAACAGGCTGCCCTCAGCGACGTTCCCGACCCGTACTATTCCACGGATGCGCTCTTTGACTCGGTTTTAGGCATGATTGAGAGAGCAAACCAGGCGCTGTTCATGCAACTCGCGCCGGCAATACGACAGGGAGACCGATGAGTCCACTACCCCCGCAGGTTCTGAGTCCACTCGATGGCCGTTACCGCAGCATCGTCACCGAGCTGGGAGAGTACCTCTCGGAGGCCGGACTCAACCGCGCCCGCGTGCAGGTTGAGGTGGAATGGCTAATCGTTCTCACCGATCGCAGCCTCTTCGGCTCGGTGCCCCTGGCCGCCGACCAGAAGGCCGCGCTGCGCTCGCTCGTGACCACCTTTGGTCAGGCAGAGATCGATGAGCTGGCACAGCTCGAGGCCACGACGCGACACGACGTGAAGGCTGTGGAATACCTGGTGCGCCGCCGCCTCACCACGCTCGGGCTCGACCACATTGCCGAGCTCACCCACTTCGCCGCCACGAGTGAAGATATTAACAACCTCTCCTACGCCCTCACTGTGAGTCAGGCCGTTCACGAGGTGTGGCTCCCCAAGTATCGCCTCGTGATCGAGGCCCTGCGCAGCCGAGCGCTGGAGTTCCGCACGGACGCCATGCTCGCCCGCACTCACGGCCAACCGGCCACGCCCACCACCATGGGCAAGGAGCTCGCCGTGTTCGTGTACCGGCTCGAGCGCATTCTGAAGCAGGTCGAAGCCAACGAGTACCTCGGCAAGTTCAGCGGCGCCACCGGAACCTTCGCGGCGCACGTCGTGGCCGAGCCCACCGTGGACTGGCCCACCATCTCCCGCGACTTCGTGGAGGGCCTCGGCCTCGGTTGGAATCCGCTCACCACGCAAATCGAGTCTCACGACTGGCAGGCGGAGCTCTACTCCAAGATCTCCCACGCCAACCGGGTGCTGCACAACCTGGCCACGGACGTGTGGACCTACATCTCCATCGGCTACTTCCGGCAGATTCCTCAGGTGGGAGCCACCGGCTCCTCCACGATGCCGCACAAGATCAACCCGATCCGCTTCGAGAACGCCGAGGCCAACCTGGAACTCTCCAGCGCCGTGCTCGACTCCCTCGCAGCCACCCTGGTTACCTCACGCCTGCAGCGCGACCTCACCGACTCCACGACGCAGCGCAACATTGGCGTGGGCTTCGGCCACTCCCTGCTCGCGCTCGATAATCTGCTGCGCGGAATGGGCGAGATCGACATCGACCGCGCCCAGCTCGCGGGTGACCTGGACACCAACTGGGAAATCCTCGGCGAAGCAATTCAGACCGTGATTCGCGCCGAGGTCTCGGCCGGACGTTCCACCATCGCCGACCCGTACGCACTCCTCAAGGAGCTCACCCGCGGCAAGCGCATCAACCGTGACGACCTCGTGGCGTTCGTCTCCGCGCTCGAGATTGGTGATGCCGCCAAGGCCCGCCTGCTGGAGTTGACGCCCAGCAGCTACGTGGGACTGGCCGACCCGCTGGTCGACTACCTGGGCTAAAACGCGACAAAGCGGATGCCGCGAGCCTCACCTGGTGAGGCTCGCGGCATCCGCTGTGTGGCGTGACAAACTGAGAGCGCTAGTGGCTGTTCTGCTCGTCGATGTCGGTTCGCTCGTCGGCGTTGGGCTTCATGCCGAGCACGAGCATGGCGATGACCACGAGTGCCAGGATGAATGTGACGCCCAGGGTGATGAGCGCCAGCACGAAGTCGCGGGTGGTCAGCAGCACGGTAAGACCCACGAACAGGGCCATGACGCCGGAGATTCCGAGGAGTTCGGCGGGCTTCAAGCGATCGCGTCGGCTGGGCTGGTGCGGGGTGTTCTGGGTCACTGGGAGTCCGAATCGTGAGCGACGGGGGCGACGGTGCGCGCGGCATCCGTTGTCGCCCATTTGAGTGAGAGTCCGGCAATCACCAGGTACACGCCAATCATGACCAGGTAAGCACCGAGGAGGCCCACCGACACGACGGCGTTCGGGGGCAGGAGCAGGAAGAGGAGTGCGAGCACGGCGGTGAAGCCACCGAGAAGCATCCAGTCTTTCGCCATGAGCGAGCGACCGCGGGCGCGGCTGCCGCTGTACAACTCCAGGAAGCCGGTGACGGCTGCCCAGACGCTCACAAGATAGAGGAAGAAACCGAGACCACCCATGTGGAAGGCGAGTGCGAGCGCACCGGCCACAATCCCCACGATGCCCTGAATGAGAAACAGGCGGCGGGCGCGAACGTCGTCGAGGGTGAGCCAGCTGAGCACGGCCAGCAGAACGCCAGAGGCGAGCGCGAATGAGCCGAACGCCAGCAGTCCGAACGTGGCGGAGTGATCGCGGTTGAAGGTGATGATGGCGGCGGGAATGAGAGCAAGAACGGCTCGGCTGATCGGGACGGTCCAGTAACGTGTGCCGGTGCCCGATGCTTGCAGCGCTGTGGCCACGCCTGCCTCTTTCATTACGCGAATATCTACCTCTCTAGTGTACGTGGCGGTCACGGAGACGTGACGGCGATCGGCTTCAGGCTGGGACTCTCCTGTGTGTGGGTACCGAGGAGGCCCGTGTTCGATGGCCGCGCAGACACCGCGCCAATCGACCAGACTGGAGGGTGACAACGAACGCCGACGAGAGGGTGAGGTGCACCGTGGTCGGGAGAGCACGCATCCGGGAGTTTGTGACGTTCTTTGGGGGGTCTGCTGTGGGGCTCGTGATTGACCTGGTGGGCTTTTCGCTGCTGATTCTCACCGGACTCGTGCCGTGGCAGGCGAACGCCGTGAGCTCGTCGGTTGCGCTGACCGCCGTGTACTTTCTGGTGGTGCGATTCACGTTCTCGGCTCAGGCGCGCGTGACCACCTATGTGGCGTTCTTTGCCTGGTATGGCGGCACCATTGTGGTGTTTTCGGTGCTGATTCAGGCCGCGACCACCCTCACGGACTGGCCACCCCTCATCTGCAAACTGGCGTCGATTCCGATCTCGTTCGGGTCGAACTATCTGTTCAGCCGCTACCTGTTTCGGCCGCGCCACCCCACGACGACGCCCCGGTAGCCGCGCGGGCCCTCGGCGCGCCCCAAACCGGTGGCCGCGCCGGTTCTCGGTGGGCGGCGCGCACCAAATCGGTGGGCGCTACGCCGGTTACCGTAGCGACCACCCATCTCGGTGGCGGGCGCGAGGTGTTTCTCAGCACCGTGTCATGCTGCCGGCGGTGGGGCTGGGGCCGAGCTAGGAGGCATCCGCTGTGTCAGTCATGTCCGCGGAGGGCGCTGATACCGGGCGGCGCGTGAAGACGTTGAAGAACAGGTTGAGAACGATCGCCATGAGTGCGGCTGAGCTGATGCCCGATTCAAAGATGGTGCCGAACCAGGTGGGGAACTGGTCGTAGAACGTGGGCGCAGCAATGGGAATCATGCCAAACCCCACCGACACGGCAACGATGGTGAGGTTGAGTGTGTTGCGGTAGTTCACCGCGGCGAGTGTGCGGATGCCGCTGGCCGCGACGGTTCCAAAGAGCACGATCCCCGCACCACCGAGAACGGCCGTGGGGACCGCAGCGATGAGACGCCCGAGCACGGGCATCAGACCGAGCACAATCAGGATTCCACCACCGGCGGCCACCACAAATCGGCTCTTGATTCCGGTGACGGCCACGAGGCCAACATTCTGGGCAAAGGCGCTCTGGGTGAAAGAGCCGAAAATCGGTGCGATCGCACTGGAGAGCATATCGGCGCGCAGACCGTCACCGAGGCGACGGGACGTGACCTTCGTGCCCACAATTTCACCGACAGCAATGATGTCGGCGGAGGTCTCCACCATGATGACGAGAATGACCACAAGCATCGAGATGATGGCCGCCACACTGAAAATGGGCAGACCGAAGTGGAACGGCGTGGGGAAGGCCACAATCGGGCCGACACCCACCTGGGAAAAATTGGCGATTCCCAGCGCTGTTGCCACGACCGTGCCGACAACGATGGCGAGCAGAATGGCCAGCCGGGAGATGGTGGGACCGCCCACCTTGCTGAGCACCAGCACAACCGCCAGGGTGAGTGCCGCGAGGCCGATATTGCGAAGGCTGCCGTAGTCGGGCGCGCTGGCATTGCCGCCCATGGCCCAGTTGGCTGCCACTGGAATGAGCGTGAGGCCGATCATCGTGATGACCGTGCCAGTGACCACGGGAGGAAAGAACCGGATGACCTTCGAAAAGATGGGCGTGACCGCGAACCCAATGAGGGACGCCACGATGACAGCGCCAAAGATGGTCTCCATGCCGCCACCGCCGTTGAGGATGGCGATCATGGTGGCCACGCCCGCAAAGGACACACCCTGCACGAGCGGTAGTTGTGAACCGACAAACGGTACGCCGAGTGTCTGCAGCACGGTCGCCAGACCGCTGACGAACAGGCACGAGGCAATCAGCAGGCCGATATCTCCGCCGCTCATACCGGCGGCCTGGCCAATGATCAGCGGCACGGCAATGAGGCCGCCGTACATGGTGAGAACATGCTGGAGCCCGTAGGTGATCGAGGCACCGATCGACAATCGTTCGTCTACGGGCCGCAGCGTCGAGTTCGTGGCAGTGCGTGTTGTCATGGGAGTGTCCCCGTTGTCTCGTAACGCATGCTGTGTGTTCGACAGCATCGGCGAGCACTCTGGGCCCCAATACGGGCCTCAGTGAAGCCTAGCGTCACCCCTTTTCACCCCTAGACAGCGAGTGAGGGTGGTTGGCCGCGGGCTGCGACCCGAGAGAGCTATCCGCCGGCGACCATGTCCGCAAAGCGCGAGTAATGACCGTGGAAAGCCACGGTGACGGTGCGCGTGGGGCCGTTACGGTGCTTAGCCACAATCAGGTCGGCTTCACCGGCACGCGGGTTGTCTTTTTCGTACGCGCTCTCACGGTGCAACAGAATCACCATGTCGGCGTCCTGCTCAAGCGAACCGGACTCACGCAGGTCGCTGATGGCCGGCATCTTGTCGGCGCGCTGCTCGGGTCCACGGTTGAGCTGGGAGAGGGCGATGACCGGAACCTGCAGTTCCTTCGCCATGAGCTTGAGTGCCCGCGAGAACTCACTCACCTCCTGCTGACGCGACTCCACCTTCTTACCGCTCGTCATGAGCTGCAGGTAGTCGATCACCACAAGCTTGAGCCCGATGCGCTGCTTGAGGCGGCGGCACTTGGCCCGAATCTCCACGAGGGTCATGTTGGGGCTGTCATCGATGTACAGGGGCGCGTCATTGATGCGACCACGCGTCGCCGCGATGGTGGTCCAGTCCCGGGCCTCCACGGTTCCCTTACGCATGCTCTGCAGGGGAACGGATGCCTCTGCCGCGAGCAAACGCATCGCAATTTCACTTCGCCCCATTTCGAGCGAGAAGAAGATGCTGGGCATGTCGTGCTTGATGGATGCCGAGCGCGCGAAGTCGAGGGCGAGCGTGGACTTTCCGAGGGCAGGTCGGGCCGCAACGATGATGAGCTGCCCACCGTGGAAACCGTTGGTGAGTTCGTCGAGGTCGGCAAACCCGGTGGGCACACCGCTCATCTGCCCGTCTTTGAGCTTGGCTGCTTCGATTTCTTCAATGGCAGCGGTGACGGCGTCGGTGAGGGGAACGTAGTCTTCGGTCTGGGTGCCGCCGGTGACGGCATAGATCTCTGCCTGCGCCGTGTTGACGAGGTCGAGAACCTCACCCTCCCCCGAGTAACCCATCTGGGCAATACGCGTTCCAGCCTCGACCAGGCGGCGAAGCAGTGCCCGCTCAGCCACGATGGTGGAGTAGAAGCCCGCGTTGGCGGCGGTAGGCACCAGGCTGGTGAGCGTGTGCAGGTAATCGGCACCGCCGGCACGCGTGAGTTCACCCAGCTTCGTGAGCTCATCGGTGACCGTGATGACGTCGGTGGGTTCACCCTGCGCATAGAGCGACAGGATGGCGTCAAAGATGATCTCGTGCTTGGGAACGTAAAAGTCCCCGCCGCGCACGGTTTCGACGACGTCTGCGACGGCATCTTTGCTCAGCATCATTCCGCCGAGGGCACTCTGCTCGGCCAGGAGGTCGTGCGGCAGCATACGTTCTGTCTGGCGTGGTTCTGCCGTATTCGGCTTGGCCAGGCCCAGCTGTGCAATGGACACGCGGCACCTTTCTGTTCGTCTCATTCAGGTGTATCAGAAGCCAGCGACAACGGTCCCCGACGCACCCGCAACGTCATGATTGGCGCTCGCCTACACTAAAACCGCTCTGCGGATCCGGCAAACAGCCCTGTGGATAACTCTGTGGAAAATCTGGGCGAAACGCCGCGTTACGTGTGCACAACCTGTGCACTCGCCTGTGGATAAGATTGAAAAACGTTTAATTAATTAGCGCTTCATCAGGGATTAAATCTTTCCACAGCCCTGTGTGCAAAGTAGCCTCAACCTTTGCTTGAATGTTCGCGAAAGAGATGCTCACCTGTGCATAGAACAGCCCGCTGGGTATACATATGGGCCCTTAACCATTAGTAGCGGAGAACCCCCTAAGGGGTTCTCCGCTACTAAATTGTGTTGCTACTTTGCAGCAACCACCACGAGGGTGATCGTTGCACTGAGCTCGTCACGAAGGCGAACAGTCGCCTTGTGCTCGCCGGTCAGCTTGATCGCAGACAGCTCGATCTTGCGCTTGTCGACGGCCCCAAGTCCAGCGGCTGCGACGGCGTTAGCCACATCCACGGTCTTGACGGAACCAAAGAGACGCCCACCGGCGCCGGCCTTGACGACCAGCGTGATCTTGGCGGCTTCAAGGGCAACCTTGAGCGCCTGTGCCTCTTCGAGGGTGGCGTGCTCGCGCGCTGCGCGGGCTGCCTTGATCTGCTCGATCTGCTTCTCGCCACCGCGGGTCCACGCAATAGCGAAGCCCTTCGGTACGAGGTAGTTGCGAGCAAACCCGTTCTTGACGTCTACGACGTCGCCGGGTGCACCGAGGCCAGAGACCTCATGCGTCAGAATCAATTTCGACATGTGTGGGCTCCCTACCGGCCTGAGCCAGCGTAAGGCAGCAAAGCCATTTCGCGGGCGTTCTTGACGGCACGCGCGATGAGGCGCTGTTCCTGGACGGAGACGCCGGTGATACGACGTGCGCGAATCTTTCCACGCTCGGAGATGAACTTACGAAGGGTGGGGACATCCTTGTAATCGATGACACCAACCCGGATCGACTTCGCGGGGGCAGCGTTCTTGCCACCCTTAGCACCGCGGAGCGGCTTGCGGCGGTCGCCGCTCGACTTTCCAGCCATGATTTCCTTTACTTTCTTAAGAGTTTTTTAGCCAGGCGCAAGGCTCGGCTTAGAAGGGTGTCTCGTCGCTGAAGTTGCCCGGGCTGTTCCAGACGTCTCCACCGGATGCGGCGGGTGCGCCGGATACAGCGGGAGTGGTCGGAGCCCAGGGCTCGTCCCGGCCCTGCGCGACGGGAGCGCCGCCGCGAGGACCTGATGACTGCGCACGGGTGAGCGTGGCGGTGGAATAGCGCAGCGAAGGACCAATTTCGTCGATCTCGAGCTCCATGCTCGTGCGCTTTTCACCTTCCTTCGTCTCATACGTGCGCTGCTTGAGACGCCCGGAGGCGATGACACGCGAGCCCTTGGTCAGTGAACCGGCCACGTGTTCGGCGAATTCACGCCAAACGCTCGCGCGCAGGAACAGCGCGTCGCCATCTTTCCACTCATTTGCTGCGCGATCGAAATTGCGCGGAGTGGATGCGATGGTGAAGTTGGCAACCGCCAGCCCGTTCTGCGTGTAACGCAGTTCCGGATCGCTGGTGAGGTTGCCCACCACGGTGATTACGGTCTCGCCGGCCATGGACTACTTGTCGCTTGCCTTGTCGGTCGCGTCGGCCGGAGCCTCGGTGACCTTGGCAGCAGGCTTCGCAGCAGCGGCAATCTTGGCAGCCAGTGCTGCAACGTTGGCGGCAACGTTAGCTGCCGTCTTCGTGGCGGCGGCTTCGGCCTTGACGGCAGCGGCAGCAGCGTCGGTTGCAGCAGGAGCCGCAACCTTGGCGGGAGCCTTCTCGACGGGAGCCTCGACGACAACCGGCTTCGCAGCGGCGGCAACCTTGGCAGCCTGTGCGGCTACGGCGGCTTCAGCCTTGGCGGCGATTACCTTCGGGTTGGCTGCCTTGCGGGCGGCCTTCTCGGCGGCAAGCTTGCCGGCAACGACAACCTGAGCAATGCCCTCTTCGGCGCGGAGCACCTTGGTGCGCATGACGGCCTCGGACAGCTTCAGCTGACGGTCGAGCTCGACCGTTGCATCGGCGTTCGCGGTGAAGTCGACAACGGCGTAAATGCCTTCGGTCTTCTTGTTGATCTCGTAAGCGAGACGACGACGACCCCAGACATCAACCTTGTCAATGGTTCCACCATCGTTGCGAACAACGTTGAGGAACTTGTCAAGGCTGGGAGCTACGGTGCGCTCATCGATCTCGGGATCGAGGATAACCATAAGTTCGTACTGATGCATGACTAACCCACCTCCTTCGGACTAAACGGCTGCAGACTTTCTGCAACAGGAGGGTTGTGCATGTGTTGAACGCGGAGGCCGGGAATCCGGCGCACAGACAACCTGCCTAGACTACCGGATGCCGCCCTCTTTCGCCACCTTGGCCCACTTTCGCGGTTTCCCGCGCACACGGCCCTGTCTGGATCCAGTGTCACCCAGGGACGCACACGAGGCGACGGATCCGCAGGAACCGGTGCACAACATCCGCTCGCGTGGCGCTGGGGAGGACTAGTTGACAGTGGCCGTACGTGCCGCCCACCAGGCCAGCAGCCGGCGGGTTGCCTCTCCGTCACCGAGAGGCCCGTCGTCGAGGCGCTGTTCGAGCAGGTAACGGTACGCCTCCCCCACTTCGCGCCCCGGTTTCACACCCAGGATGGCCATAATTTGCTCGCCATCGAGATCGGGCCGCACCGCATTCAGCTCTTCACGTTCGGCCAGGTCGGCGATGCGCGCTTCCAGGTCGTCGTAGGCGAAACCGAGCCGATCGGCCTTGCGACGGTTGCGGGTGGTGACGTCGGCACGGGTGAGAATGTGCAGACGTTCGAGCTGGTCCCCCGCATCACGCACGTAACGGCGCACCGCGGAGTCGGTCCAGGCGCCCTCGGTGTAGCCAAAGAATCGCAGGTGCAGTTCCACGAGCCGGGCGACCGCATTGATGGTGTCGTTGTCGAAGCGGAGCGCACGCAGCCGCTTCTTGGCAAGCTTGGAACCCACAACATCGTGGTGGTAAAAGCTCACCACTCCACCGGGCTCGAGCTTGCGCGTGGCCGGCTTGCCCGTGTCATGCATGAGCGCCGCCAGACGCACGATAAGGTCGCCGGCGGGGTCGAGCCGACCGCGAGACTTTTCATACCCAATGGCCTGCTCCAGCACCGTGAGCGTGTGTTGATACACGTCTTTATGGTGGTGGTGCTCGTCGATCTCGAGCTGCAGACCCGGAATCTCGGGCAGCACAATCTTGGCGAGGCCCGACTGCATGAGCACCTCGATGCCGGCCCGAGGGTTGTCGGCGAGCAGCAGCTTCGAAATCTCCTCACCCACGCGTTCGGCCGAGATGATGCGGATGCTCTTGCTCATCTCCTCCATAGCTCTGGCGGTATCCAAATCCAGCGTGAAACCGAGCTGGGCGGTGAAACGTGCCGCCCGCAGCATACGCAGCGGATCATCACCGAACGACACCTCCGGGGTGGAGGGAGTGCGCAGCACCCGCGCCAGCAGATCATCGATGCCGCCGGACGGATCCACCAACGTCACCATGGGCAGGCGCAGAGCAAGCGAGTTGACGGTGAAGTCGCGCCGTAAGAGGTCGTCCTCCAGGCTCGTCCCGAAGACGACATCCGGTTTGCGGGTGGCCCCGTCGTAGCTATCGGCCCGATACGTGGTGATCTCCACGGTTTCGCCGTCCATCAGCGCACCGATGGTGCCGAATGCACGGCCAATGTCCCACTGGGCGTCGGAAAGGGGCTTGACGAGCTTCAGAATCTGGTCGGGTGTCGCATCCGTTGTGAAGTCAAGATCATGCGTGGGCCGATTGAGAAAGGCATCACGCACCGGTCCGCCGACGAGAGCGAGCTCGTGGCCGGCATCGGCAAATGCGTTCGCCAAACGGGAAATAGTGGGAGACGCAGCCAGGTCCCCCAGCCGCTCAAGGGCTGCCGCGACACTCTGCATAGTTTCATATTATCGGTTGATAACGGGCGGAGGGACCGACTTGCGGTGCCGACGCAGCGTGCTCTCGGGGTGCACGCCGTAGAATCCGATACATGATGGCCGACTCTGTACCTGCGCGCCGGCCCGCGCCCCGAGCCAAGCGGAGTCGGATGGCGCCTGCGCTCTGGCGAGTGTCGGCATCCGCTCTGGTGATTGCGCTGCTCGGTTCTCTGGGTACGCCCGCTCTTGCTGCGACCGGTGGAACCGCCTCCGCAGGTGCCGTGCAAATGGCAACAATCGGCGCGGATGAGGTGTCTGTCACGGTGACCCCGGCGGGCTCCTCATCGCTGCGGCCCGGCGAGGATCTTGCTCTCACCGTGACGGTGCATAACGGCACCAGCGCCACGGTGGGACTCGGCACGCTGGACGTGTCCCTCGCGCAACGTGCTCTCACAACGAGGCCCGCTTTGGAGAATTGGCTGCGTCCGGAGAAGAATTCCAACGGCGGTGACCGGCTCCTCCGCACGCCCATGACGGCCCAGATCACGCCGGGAGCAACACTCACGATGCCGGTGACCGTGCCGGCCGCCGACATTGGACTAACCGAGCGCAACGCCTGGGGTGCCCGCGGTATTGCCGCGACCGTCACCGTGGATGACGAGAAGACCGAAGGGCGCGGAACGTTCGTCTGGGACCTGGGCGAAACCGTCACACCGGTGACCCTGGCCACGATCGTGCCGATCACCACCCCCGAGACCACGGATGGCGTGCTCACCGCCGACAGCCTGCAGGAGTTCACGGCGTCCGCGGGTACCCTGTCGACCCAACTCGATGCCGTGATCAACCGGCCCATTGCCATCGCGATCGACCCCCGTATCATCGCTTCCATTCGCGTCCTGGGCAGCGCCGCACCCACGAGTGCCGTGAACTGGCTTGACCGGCTCTCCACCGCCACAAACGATATATTCCCGTTGCGGTATGCAGATTCGGACGCCTCCACAGAGGTTCAGGCGGGCGCGCAGACTCTGCTCGATCCGCTCTCTTTTGACTCGATCATTGACGCCGCAAACTTTGTGGTGACGTCGGAGACTGATGCACCAACCAGCCCGGTGACACCCACTCCCACTGAGAGCACAGTGCCCACGATGGCCGAGCTGCTCGCCTGGAACTACACCCAAACCGACCTGGTCTGGCCCAGGCAGGGCAGCGTTGCCCGCACTGATTTGAAAGCCTTCACGGCGAACGGTCTCCCAACGACCATTGTGTCCAGCGACAACGTGCGCCAGTCCGATTCGGTCACGCCCAACAGTGTCTTCACCCACACTGATGGCCGCGGCCTGGTAGCGGACAGTACGTTGAGTGACGCCATCGCGGCGGCTGCGCAGGCACCAACGGATGCGCTGTGGCGCGCGTCGGTCGACGAAGCCAGTTCACTACTGGCCATCGTGTCCGCCGAGGATGTACGGAGTGCACGTACCCTGCTTGCCACCATGGATCGCGATCCGGCATCAGCCGGGAGCAGGCTCGGGGAAACTCTTGATGCCCTCACTGGCCTGCCGTGGTCCACTGCCGGCACACTCGGGGCCGCACTGAGCGCCCCCGCCGCTACGACCGTCCAATTTCGCAGCCAGTCCGAGTCTGAGGATCGACTGAACCCCATTCGTCAGCTGCTGCAGGCGGAGAATGATGTAACGGCCTTCGCGGCATCCGTGGAGGATCCACTCACGGTCACCGCCGACCAGCGGCTGAGCCTGCTGGCACTCCTGTCCACAAACTGGTCACAGCAGCCCGACACCTGGGCGGAAGCCGTTGCGGCGAGTCTCACTGATTCGCGTGCGATTCTCGGCTCGGTGAGCGTAACGACACGTGGCCCGATCAACGTGGCTGCCGACAAGGTGGATTTCCCCATCACCCTGCGCAACGAGCTCTCCCAGCCCGTGACCGTTCGCGTGCAGGTGGTTCCGTCCAATGGGCGCCTGCTCGTGGAGAGCGACATTGACGCCACGATTAACGCGAACTCGGCACAGACCATCACGGTCCCCGTCACGGCTGCCGTGGGTAACGGAGAAGTGGTCCTGCGGGTCACCATGTTCTCCCCGGCGGGCGTTTCAGTCGGGCAACCGGCCGTTATCGCCGTGAATGTGCACGCCGATTGGGAGGGGATCGGGGCGTGGGTGGTGGCATCCATCGCCTTCCTGTTCTTCGGCTTTGGTATTTGGCGCAACATTGCCCGCCGCCGGAAAGAACGCAGGGCCGAGTCGACGCCACGCAGTGTTGAGCCGACCCTCGCTGCACCGACGCCCCCCGCTGCGCGACCACTTGCGGGCACGAATGACTGACACGGCCACGTCGGGGGGCATTGGCCGCGCCAGCGCGTTCCTCGCATCGGGCACCATTGTGAGCCGCATTCTGGGCTTCGTGAAGCTCATTGTGCTCGCGGGTATCATCGGCCAGTTCGGGGCGAGCGCCAACACCTTCGCAATCGCCAACCAACTGCCTAATACCGTCTACGTGATTGTTGCCGGCGGTATTCTCACCGCGGTTCTCGTGCCACAAATTGTACGGGCCAGCCTGCATACCGACGGCGGCACCGGCTACATCAACAAACTCATCACTCTGGCCCTTCTCGTGCTGGCCGTGACGACCATTGCCGCCACCCTGCTCGTGCCAGTTATTACCGGCATCATTGGTGTCAATCTGCCGCCCGATCAGCTGCAACTCGCCATTGCGTTCGCCTACTGGTGTGTGCCACAGATGTTCTTTTATGGGCTCTACACGCTGCTCGGGGAGGTATTGAACGCCCGCAAGTCATTCGGCCCGTTCACATGGGTACCCGTTCTCAACAACGTTGTGGCCATTGCCGGCCTCCTCATCTTCGCGGCCCTCTACGGTGCCGATCCCATCGGAACGCGCACGCCCGCCGACTTCACCGGGGCAATGATCGGTGTGCTCGCCGGCAGTGCCACGCTCGGTGTGGTGGCACAGGCCGTGGTGCTGTTCTATTTCTGGCACCGAATCGGACTGCGCTACCGACCTGACTTTCGCTTTCGCGGTGTTGGCCTCGGAGCGGCGGGCAAGATGGCCGGCTGGACCTTCGGCATGCTGCTCCTCACCACCACAGCCGGCATCATCGAAACGCAGGTCGTCACGTTGGCCGGCGAGAAGGCATCCGTTGCCGTACTTGCCACCGCGTGGCTCATCTTCATGCTGCCGCACTCGGTCATCACCGTCTCGGTCGCCACGGCGTACTTCACACGCATGAGCGAGCATGCCTCCGTGGGCAAGCTTGACCTCGTGAGAACGGATGCCTCCAGCGCCATTCGCGGCACCGCCCTGCTGATCGTGCTGGCGACCATGGTGATTGCCGTGTGCGCGTACCCCTTCGCCCGCGTCTTCGTGCAGCCATTCGAGCAGGTTCAGGGCATCGGAAACGTGATTGTCGCGTTCATTCTGGGCCTCGTGCCGTTTTGTATTCTCTTCGTGCTCCAGCGCACGTTCTACGCGCTCGGCGACACCCGCACGCCCTTCTTCTTCACACTGTTCCAGGTCGTTATTCTCATCGTGGGCGTGCTGGGCTGTGCGTTGCTGCCCGCAGAGTGGATCGCGGTGGGTATCGCCCTCGTCATCACCATTTCCGGCGCGTTACAGGCAGCTCTGGCTGCTCTGCTGCTGAGCCGGAGACTCGGTGGGATCGACGGCCGTCGCGTCACGCGCAGCCTGGTGAAGTATCTCGTGGCAGCCGTGCTCCCTCTCATTCTCGGTCTGACGCTGCTCGTGCTTCTCGGGGGTCTTGCGGAAGACGGATTTGCCGTGCTGAACCGTATGACCGCGATCGTGTCAATGCTCATCATTGGCACCGTGATGGCCACGTCCTACTTTGGTGTGCTGCTCGTCATGCGCAGTGCAGAGCTCAGTGCCTTCCTCACGCCCGTCGCGGCCCGTCTCCGCCGCTAACGATGAGGCATCCGCTCTCTGGGCCACCCCAGGTTTCGGGCGCGGCAGGCGACCTCGCTGTGTGCCCGCTGTGCCACGAAGCCAGCGTAGGAATACCTGCCGATTAGGATGTGTTATACCGGGCAATGGGCTATTCGGGCCCATAAAGTCTCAGATTTTTCACCGAACGCAAGGAGTGTGTGCGCGTGCGCCAGATCATCATTATCGGTTCGGGTCCGGCCGGTTACACGGCTGCCATCTACGCCGCTCGAGCCAACCTGAAGCCGCTGCTCATCGCGAGCTCGGTCGAGGCCGGCGGCGAGTTGATGAACACGACCGACGTCGAAAACTTCCCGGGCTTCCCGGATGGCGTGCAGGGTCCGGATCTCATGACCAAGATGCAGGAACAGGCCGAGCGCTTCGGCACCGAGGTTGTCTACGACGACGTCACGTCACTTGATCTCACGGGGTCGACGAAGACCATCACGCTGGGTTCCGGCGAGACCCATGAAGCACTCTCCGTGATCTTCGCTACGGGCTCGGCGTACCGCAAGCTCGGCCTTCCCGACGAGGATCGACTCTCGGGCCGCGGCGTGTCGTGGTGTGCCACCTGCGATGGCTTCTTCTTCAAGGGCAAGACGATTGCCGTCATCGGCGGTGGCGACTCAGCCATGGAGGAAGCAACCTTCCTCACCCGGTTTGCCGAGAAGGTGTACGTAATTCACCGTAAGGATGAACTGCGTGCCTCGAAGATCATGCAGGACCGTGCCTTTGCCAACGAGAAGATTGAGTTCATCTGGAACTCGGAAGTCGTGGGTATCACTGGTGCGGAGGCCGTTGACGGCGTGCAGCTCCGCGACACGGTCACGGGCGCCGAGACCAGCCTTCCCCTGGGCGGCATGTTCATCGCCATCGGAAACGACCCCCGCACGCACCTGATTCACGGCCAGCTGGACCTCACCGCAGAAGGCACCATCGCGGTCGCCGGCCGCTCGGCGAAGACCAGCCAGACCGGTGTCTTCGCCGCGGGCGACGTCATTGACTCCAGCTACCGTCAGGCCGTCACGGCTGCCGGTTCAGGGTGTGCTGCCGCGCTCGACGCGGAACACTACCTCAGCACCCTCCCCGAAGACCTGCTGGCTTCGGCCAGCGACACCGAACTCGCAACAGCAACAAACTAAGGAGAACCATCATGACTGCACGCTCAGTAACAGAGGCCAACTTCGATCAGGAAGTCATTAACAACGAAAAGACCGTTCTGGTGGACTTCTGGGCCGAGTGGTGTGGCCCCTGCCGCGCCGTCAGCCCCATCCTTGACCAGATCGCCGCAGAGCACTCCGACAAGCTCGACATCGTGAAGCTCAACGTTGACGACCACCCGGCCCTTGCTGCCAAGTACCAGATCACCTCGATTCCCGCCATGAAGGTCTTCCAGAAGGGCGAGGTCGTCAAGACCGTTATCGGCGCCAAGCCGAAGCCTGCCCTCGAAGCAGACCTGGCCGCCTACCTCGCGTAGTCGCCGAGTTGAATAACGGACCCGCCCGGCTCACGCCGGGCGGGTTTTTTGTTGCACGGTGTTCCCAGGCTCTCAGTGACACCCCATACGATGAAGACTTGACCAGATCGGACGTGACGTGACGAAGCAGGGCTCCAACCAGGCCGGAAATAACCTCGACCCGTGGTATCACCACTACGCCGAACGAGCCGCGGGGCTCAAGGCCTCCGAGGTGCGCGCCCTGTTCGCCGTGGCCAGCCGGCCCGAGGTGGTCTCCCTCGCGGGCGGCATGCCCTTCGTTGCCGCACTACCGCATGACCTGGTGACGGATGCCATGTCTCGGGTGATGACCGAGCAGGGCGCCACTGCACTGCAATACGGCTCTGGTCAGGGAGTTCCCATTCTGAGAGAGCAGATTACCGAGGTCATGGCGCTGGAAGGCATCCGCGCTAACGCCGACGATGTGGTGGTAACCACCGGGTCCCAGCACGCCCTCGAACTCGTCAGCAAACTCTTTCTCAACCCGGGTGATGTCGTTCTCGCCGAGGGCCCGAGCTATGTCACGGCCATGGTTATTTTTCGTTCCTACCAGGCCGATGTTGACCATATCCCGATGGATGCCGATGGCATGATTCCGGAAGCCCTCCGGCAACACATTGCGCGCCTGAAGGCTGCCGGCCGCACCATCAAGTTTCTCTACACAATTCCCAGTTTTCACAACCCGGCCGGAGTTACCCTCTCCTGGGCACGACGCCTGGAAATTCTCGAGATTTGCCGCACCAACAACATTCTCGTCTTGGAAGACAATCCCTACGGCCTCCTCTACTTTGATCGACCAGCACCGGATGCGATCCGCTCAGTTGAGCGTGACGGCGTTGTGTACCTGGGAACATTCTCTAAAACCCTGGCTCCCGGCTTTCGTGTGGGTTGGGCCCTGGCCCCGCACGCCATCCGCGAGAAACTCGTGCTGGCCAACGAAGCCGCGGTGCTCTCCCCCAGCTCGTTCACCCAACTCATCATCTCGGAATATCTGTCCACCGCCGATTGGAAGGGGCAGATCAACACCTTCCGCGGCGTGTATCACGAGCGTAAAGACGCCATGTTGGCCGCCCTGCAGGAGTACCTGCCGGAGTTGACCTGGACCAACCCCAACGGCGGCTTCTACGTGTGGGTCACGTTGCCGGAACGCCTCGATTCCAAAGCCATGCTCCCCCGGGCGGTGAAGGAACTCGTGGCCTACACGCCGGGAACCGCGTTCTTTGCCGACGGAGCAGGTCGTCAGAATATGCGTCTGTCGTTCTGCTACCCCACAGCGGACAATATTCGGGTAGGCATTCGTCGCCTCGCCACCGTCATCCGCGGTGAGCTGGACCTTCTGGACACCTTCGCTGGAACCGGCTCACTCAACCCATTGCACGACGGCCAGCGTTTTGCGGCCGGCCCACCGAACATCTCTTAGGTGTTCGCTGGCTCGGTCAACGCGTCCGCTACAGTAACTGCGTCATAGAGTTCAAGGAAAAGGCCTGATCATGACTGAAAAAAGTGACATCGCATCACCTGATGAGAGTGCTCTGCCCGTACTGGATATTGTCGTGCTCGCCGGTGGAATCTCTCACGAGCGCGATGTTTCGATGCGCTCAGGACGACGCGTAGCCGATGCGCTTACCGACGTGGGTCACCGGGTCGTAATTCTGGATCCCGGAGCCGGCCTGCTCGCGGAATTAGCGGAACGACGTCCTGACGTAATTTGGCCGGCGCTCCATGGTGCCACGGGAGAAGACGGCGCTCTCCGATCCCTGCTCGGCACCACCGGCATCCCGTATGTCGGGTCGAGAGGTGAAGCCGCAGCGCTGGCCTGGTCGAAGCCCGTTGCGAAGGAGCTGGTGCGCCGAGCGGGGTACGACACTCCCCTGTCGATCGCACTATCGAAGGAAACCTTTCGTGACCTGGGTGCCTCAAGCGTGCTCGAGCACCTGCTCGGGGCCCTCAACCCTCCCGTGGTCGTCAAGCCGGCCCAGGGAGGGTCGGCGCAGGGCGTTACTATTGTGGCCTCTGCCGGGGCTCTGCCGCGCGCAATGGTCGACGCCTACACCTATGCCGATGTAGCCCTCGTTGAGTCCCAGGTGCAGGGCACAGAGCTGGCTGTGGCTGTTATTGACGGCCCCGACGGCCCTGTAGCGCTTCCAGCCGTAGAAATCGTACCGGTGAGCGGTGTGTACAGCTTTGAGGCGCGTTATAACGCCGGTGAGACGGACTTTTACACGCCTGCACGCATTCCAGCGGATGTTGCCGCCCGCGTCAGTGCCACCGCCGTCGCCATCCACACATTGCTGGGATTACGGCACCTGTCACGAATTGACCTGATTGTGGATGCCGCCGGCACACCATGGTTCCTCGAGGCCAACGTGTGCCCAGGCCTCACGGAAACGTCGCTGGTACCTCAGGCGATTGAGGCCTCCGGTCAGACGCTCGGCGACGTCTACACCGCGCTCGCTCGCGCAGCCATCGCCGACGCCGCCTAACTAGCCGCGGGTCGCTCCCTGCACCATTTGCGGCCCCGCGAATGTTTCACGTGAAACGGTGAGCGGCCGGCAGGCCCCCCAGGCAACTGACCCGCGACCACTGCTCACGCCCCCAGCCCGCTGATCGAGCTTGTCGGGAGCCTACACGGGGTGTCTACTACGTTAAAGCGGTGTCGTGGCACATACCCCCAAACCCCTCCCCCAACGCACAGGGGTCTCGACAGGCTCGACCAACGACGTGGGAACCCCCCATGGACCAACCCAGCTCCAACCCCACTCCCCCTCCCCCCCGCTGATCGAGCTTGTCGAGATCCCCACACAGGTCCCGGCGCGCTCAGCAACGCACGCACCACCCACGGACACTAACCGCGAAGTGCTGCACCCGCTACACAGGGGTCTCGACAGGCTCGACCAACGACGTGGGAACCCCCCATGGACCAACCCAGCTCCAACCCACTCCCCTCCCCTCCCCCCGCTGATCGAGCCTGTCGAGATCCCCACACAGGTGTCTCGGCACGCTCGACCAGCGACGCACGCACCACCCACGGACACTAACCGCGAAGTGCTGCACCCGCTACAAACCCATCTCGACAGGCTCGACCAACAACGTGGGAACCCCCCATGGACCAACCCAGCTCCAACCCCACTCCCCTCCCCCCGCTGATCGAGCCTGTCGAAATCCGCACACAGGTGTCTCGACACGCTCGACCGGCGACGTGGGAACCCCCCATGGACCAACCCAGCTCCAACCCCACTCCCCTCCCCCGCTGATCGAGCCTGCCGAGATCCCCACTGGCCTCAATTCACATCACGCTTCCTAGGTAGGACCTCCTGCTCCATGACTCAACCCGGGCAAATCACTAAGTCGACCATCAATGAGGGCCTCACGCTTCTTGCGACCCCAGTTCTGAACCTGCTTCTCACGCGCATAGGCATCCGCTACCAGCTCGTATTCTTCGAAGTAAGCAAGCGTTACCGGACGTCGATTTTCGGTGTACTTCGCACCGCCTCCATGGTTGTGCTCCCACACTCGACGCATCACGTGCCAGGTGCTTCCCACGTAGTACGACCCATCTGAACATCTCAGAATGTACATGTATGGCATGCCTGCCATGGTGCCACCGAACAGCCGATTAAGCAGTTATCCACAGAGTTGTACCCAGGCCTGTTTTAAACAGGTTCGGGCAATGTTTCACGTGAAACAACGAGAAAAGCATCGAACCACCACCAAACGGAGCCCTAGAACCCAGTGAATGAGCGGAATCAGTGCTGGGCGGTTGATCACGAGCATTCTGACGGCATGAAAAGGGCGCCTCGAGTGGTCACCATAGACGGGCTAAGTTATCCACAGGTTGCGCCTGCTCTTCTGGAGGAGATGAGACCGGCTGCAGAAGAAGAAAGCGCATAGATAGGACTAGTACGACTGGTGTCTTCAGGGAACGTTAAACCATTCGGTAGGGTCACGAGGAGTGTAGACCGCACCCCTTAGCCTCGATCCACCGGTCGAGTTAGGGTCGTAGCGGCGCGTTAAACAGAGAATGCCACTCGGATCAGGAAAAATAGAACTTACTTAGGGTTCATTTCAACCGATTCGAGAGGCATCTCGTAGATGCAACTTTTCCACAGTTCCAGCCGCTTGTCAGCCACCTTCGATGACACAAATCTCGTGTCGGCCGCGGGGCTTGTCCCCGCGATGGCCTTGGCGGTGAAAACCGGCCTCAGCGACCTCGCCGACGCGTGGCTGACACTGCCGGGGTACTTCGGCGCGAACTCGGGGTTGAAAGTCACCGCGTTGGTCGCGGGGATGCTCGCTGGTGCCGATTCGATCGATGACATGGCGTTGCTGCGGCACGGCGGTATGAAGAAACTCTTCGTCGGGACGTATGCCCCGTCGACGTTGGGGTCGTTCCTGCGGTCGTTCACGTTTGGTCACGTCCGGCAGCTGGACGCCGTCGCCTGGCGGTGGCTGGTCAACGTCGCCGCACACACCCCGATCGTGACGGGAATCGACGACTATGCGCTGGTGGACATCGACGACACGATCAAGGAAGTCCACGGTTACCAGAAGCAAGGCTCCGGTTACGGCTACTCCGGAGTGCGCGGTTTAAACGCCCTGATCGGCATCGTCTCCACACGCAAGGCGGCGCCGATCATCATCGGGTCCCGACTGCGGAAAGGCGCGGCCGGTTCCCCGCGCGGCGCGGGAAAGTTCGTCGGGGATGTCCTCGCCACCGTGAAACGCCTCCGCAGCCAGACGGCCGGCGGCCTGGTGCTGCTGCGCGCGGACAGCGCGTTCTATGGGCACGCGGTCGTCGCCGCCGCGCACCGGGCTGGCGCAAAAGTGTCCATCACAGCCCGCATGGACCCGGCCGTTAAGCGCGCCATCGGCACGATCACCGATGACCAATGGACGACCATCAACTACACCGATGCGATCCGGGACGAGGCCACCGGCGCGTGGATCTCGTCCGCCGAGGTCGCGGAAGTCGTGTTCACCGCTTTCAGCTCACGCAAAAAGGCCGAACGCATCGTGGGGCGCCTGGTCGTGCGCCGGATCCCGGAGCTGAATCAGAAGGCCACCGAAGGGCAACCGACGCTGTTCGACACGCACCGGTTCCACGCGTTCTTCACCACCAGCGACCTGGACACCGTCACCGCGGACCAGACCCACCGGCAGCACGCCATCATCGAGCAGATTAACGCCGACCTTAAGGACAGCGCGCTGGCGCACCTGCCATCAGGTGTGTTCACGGCCAACGCGGCCTGGCTCGTGCTGGCCACGATCGCCTTCAACCTTTCGCGCGCCGTTGGTTCGCTGGCCGGCAGCGATCTCGGCAAGGCACGCAGCGGCACCATTCGTCGCAAACTCATCAGCATCCCCGCCCGCATCTCCACCTCGGCACGCAGGATCACCCTGCACCTCCCCGCCAACTGGCCATGGAAACCCGGATGGACGACCGCGTTCGCGGCGGCCTGCGGCCCGCCGCAAACCGCCACCACCTAACCACCAGCCACCCGGCGAACGAAGACTTGGAACACCACCGGCAGCAAGGCCGGCAGCCTCGCCCTGCCCGCCACCAAAAACCACGATCTGAATTCAGTGACGCCGATCAGTCAAGGCAGACCGGTGGATCGAGGCTTAGACGGGCTTGTCGGGACCCAAGCTGTGGCACTGGCGGGGATCTCGACAAGCTCGCTCACCGTGAAGGCACTAGGGCGCGACATATCTTGGACACGGACAACCCCGCTGGTCGAGCCTGTCGCGACCCGGACTCTGGCGCACTGGCCGGGATCTCGACAAGCTCGATCATCGGAAAGAGTGCAGAGGCGCACGCCAGCCTCGGCACTAACAACGGCGCTGGTCGAGCTTGTCGAGACCCCGGTTCTGGTGAGCTCGCGGGGATCTCGACAAGCTCGATCAGCGTGGAGTGCGGCGGTCGAGCTTGTCGAGACCCACTCCGTGGTGAGCTCGCGGGGATCTCGACAAGCTCGATCAGCGTGGGGTCCGGCGGTCGAGCTTGTCGAGACCTAGAGCAAGCTTCTGCGCGGAGATTTTGACAAGCACGATCAGCGTGGGGTGCGCTGGTCGAGAGCACGCCGCACGCATGTTTCACGTGAAACGTTGAAGATTAGCCTACGTTGGGACCGTAGCCGGGCTCCCCAAGGGATCCGAGAATGCGGTTGAGGTCGCCAATGGTCGCGAAATCCACCGTAATCTGGCCTTTGCGTGCTCCCAGATTGATCCTAACGCGCGTATCGAGGCGGTCCCCGAGGTGCTCGGCGATCTCATCGAGGTGTCCTTGGCGTCTTCCGGGCAACGGTTTCGCCTTTTCGACCTTCGGCCCAGCCGCGGCAGCAGCTTCAGCAGCGCGTACAGACAGGTCTTCGTTCACGATCTTGTCCGCGAGACTCAACATGCCTGCCGTATCAACCACAGACAAAATGGCGCGCGCGTGACCCGCACTCAGCACACCAGCTGCAACCCGTAACTGAACTGACTCCGGCAGCTTGAGCAACCGAATCGTATTAGTTATCTGTGGGCGTGAGCGGCCAATGCGCGTCGCCAGCTCATCCTGCGTAATACCAAAATCAGACAGCAACTGCTGATACGCGGATGCCTCTTCCAGTGGATTGAGCTGGGCGCGATGCAGGTTCTCCAAGAGGGCGTCACGAAGCATGTCTACATCAGCGGTGTCACGCACAACGGCCGGAATCGTGGCCAGGCCGGCTTCTTTGCTGGCCCGGAGACGCCGCTCCCCCATGACAAGCTCATACTTCCCCGGTGATTCAGGAAGGGGGCGAACAACAATAGGCTGCAGAACGCCGACTTCACGAATACTGTGAATCAGTTCTGCAAGGTCGCCCTCATCAAAGATCGTGCGCGGCTGCTGAGCGTTGGGGACAATATCAGCAAGATTCAGGTGCGCAAGGTGTGCCCCAGGAACGGGAACCAGTACAACATCCTCAACCTCGGGGGTTGACCGCGGGAAAAACACGTCAACGGGACGGTCAACCGAGGGATTATCCTGGATCGGAATCAGCGCACCAATTCCGCGACCCAAACCCGTGCGTTTTGCTGCCATTGCTAGTGTTCCCCTGTTTTCGGTGCTCCGCGACGAGCAATTTCTGCGGCTGCCTCGAGGTATGAAAGAGATCCGGCGGAGTTCAGGTCGTAACTGATCACACTCTGACCATAGCTCGGCGCCTCAGACACCCGCACGGAACGAGGAATCAGCGTGTCAAGAACCTGCTTCGGGAAATGTTCCCGAACATCCTGAGCCACTTGATTCGCCAAGTTGGTGCGACCGTCATACATCGTGAGCAGAATTGTCGATACGGTCAGTTCAGGATTGAGGTGCTTCTCAATCAGCTGAATATTCTTGAGCAGCTGGCTCAAGCCCTCGAGAGCGTAGTACTCGCACTGAATCGGAATCAGAACCTCACGAGCCGCAACGAAAGCATTGATGGTGAGCAGGCCCAAGGACGGTGGGCAATCAATAAAGACGTAGTCGAAAGGGTCGTCAAGACTCTTCAGGTAGAGATCCAACGCGCGGTGCAGCCGTTGTTCACGCGCCACGAGTGACACGAGCTCGATCTCTGCGCCAGCCAGGTGAATCGTTGCGGGCACGCAGTACAGAGAACCAAATTCTGGGCTCTTCTGAACGACGTCCTCCATGGGAGTATCGCTGACGATCACGTCATAGACACTCGGCATGTCCGCGTGGTGCTCGACACCCAGCGCTGTCGATGCGTTGCCCTGAGGATCCAGGTCAATAACAAGCACGCGGGCACCTTGGCGAGATAATGCAGCAGCCAGATTCACCGCTGTCGTGGTCTTGCCAACACCACCCTTTTGGTTGGAAATCGTGAGAATGCGCGTCTTCTCGGGCTTCGGCAGGCTGTCGGATGCAATAACCTGTCGCCTCCGGGTTAGCTCGGCGATTTCTCGTGCGAGCGGCGGCAGCCCATCCGCTTCCAGTCCCGTACTGCTGACTTGCTGGTCTTCACCAGGATGTTTCACGTGAAACCTTACGTTTATGATTCGTGAGAGTGGTCATCAGGACTACCTCACTGTAGCCCTAATTACCCGGGTGGCATCGGCCAACAGGCCCTCACCCAAGGTGAGAATTTCCACGTCGTGCACCCGGTATTTCTGTATAGCCTTCGCTGCGCCATCCACTTCAGCGGATGCACGCTCACCCTTCATCAGGAGAAGCTCCCCGCCCGCGCGCAAGAGCGGCGCGGTCAGGGGGATGAGGTTACGAAAAGCACTCACGGCTCGAGCGGTGACCTGATCGAGGGGCTGTGCCAATTTCACGTCCTCCGCTCGAGAACGTACAACTGTGACGTTGGCTAAGCCTAAAGCCTTAACTTGATCATTGAGCCACGCCACACGACGTTCCATTGGCTCAATCAAGAAGAATGTAACGTCCGGCCTCGCGATGGCTAGCACGAGACCGGGGAGACCAGCTCCTGACCCGACATCGCCCACTCGTCCGGGCCGCAGCAAAGTTGCCATTGCAGCACAGTTGAGGATGTGGCGGCTCCAGAGCCTGGGTAGCTCTAATGGCCCAATGAGGCCCAGTTCTTCACCCTGATCAGCGAGATTTTTCGTGAATGACCGGGCAACCTCTAACTGGTCCCCAAAAAGAGTCGCAGCGGCATCGGGTTCAGCCTCAAGTATCACTGTCACAAGCACAAACTAGATCGCGGTGATGACCGTGTGACGGTCACGGCCCTCACCCTGGGAAACTGACTTGTAACCGCGAGCTGCAACAAGATCGTGTACCAGCTTGCGCTCATACGACGACATCGGCGGCAGAGACGCCTCGGCAGCGCCCCCCTCAATTCTCTCCGCGGCGCGCGATACGAGGGCGGCAAGCTCGTTTTCACGGACATTGCGTGACCCGCCGATGTCCAAGATAAGACGGGAAAACGATCCGGTCTTATTCTGAACAGCCAGACGTGTGAGCTCTTGCAACGCATTGACGGTCTCGGGCTTACTGAGGACCCTCAAGTTGTCCCCGTCAGACGCATTGACGGACAAATACGCACGTCCATTGTGCGCGTCAATGTCAATATCACCGTCAAGGTCGCAGATGTCGAGAAACTCCTCGATGTAGTCGGCGGCAATGTCGCCTTCCTGCTCCAGCTGGCTCTGCGTTCGAACATCGTCAGTCGGTGCAGTCTGGCTGACCGTACTCTCCGCAGGAACGACGGGAGCCTCGAGACCAGCTGCCGCGTGGGCCGCTGCATTGGCCACGCCAGCACTCGACGCATTCGCGAGTGCGTCACCCTTGATCACATCAAGCTTCTCAGTCACGAGGTCTCATCTCTCTCTACTGCTTGGGTCCGGTTTGCTTCTTGGCACGGTTCTTACTGACCGGCTGCTGACGCTGAATCGGCTTCTTGGGCTCGTCTACGACAATGATGTCGCCATCCGTCGCCAACAGTTTTCCCTTACGGGCAAGACGCTCTTCGCGTGCCTTGGCAGCCTCACTACCGGGCGTCGGCATGTTCCGGATCACGATGAACTGCTGAATCATCGTCCAGAAGTTCGATGTCAACCAGTAAAACATGACACCCAGTGGGAACGCGACACCGGAGAATGCGAAGACGAGGGGAAGCAGGTACAGCATGATGCGCTGCTGCTTGAACATGGGGCTTGCCTTGGTCTCCGGAGACATGTTCTTCGAGACGATCTGCAGCTGCGTGATGAACTGAGACGCGGTCATCAGCACCACCATGATGGCGGCAATAATCATGACCGTGCCGTTGAAGTCCGTCCCGGCCAGCATCTTGGTCCACTGGGATGCGAAGGTGTCGTGTAAAGGTGCGTTACCAAACAGCGTGGCGTTACCAAAGCTCTCGGCCAGGCTCTGATCAAGAGGACCGACGCCGGCGTTGGACCTCTGTGCGGCGTTCAGCACGGAGAAGAGCGCGAAGAAGATTGGCATCTGCAGCAAGAGCGGCAGACAGGAGCTCAGCGGGTTCGTACCGGTCTTCTTGTACATGGCCATCGTCTCGCGCGACATGGCTTCGCGAGAGAACTGGTCTTTCTTGCCCTTGTACTTGTCCTGAATCTTCTTGAGCTGCGGCGCAACCTCGAGCATCTTGCGCTGGCTCTTGATCTGCTTGACGAAGATGGGGATGAGCGCAGCGCGAACGACGAGGACGAGTCCGACGATAGACAGCACCCAAGTGAGGCCGTCATCGTAACCCATGCTCGGGATACCCAGGGCAGAGAACAGACTATGGAACGTAACGAGCAGAAGCTCGACGGCCCATTTGAGTGGCCAGAGGATCGTATCTATGAAACCCATACTTCGGATCAGCCCTTTCCGTGGCTTGGTAAGACGACAAAACCAAATGACGTCACGGAATAGCGACGTTTACGTTTGAGAGGAACATCATCTATTCCACCTTCGGCCCATGGATGGCATCGTGCCAACCGACGGGCGGCCAGCACTGATCCAATAATAAGTCCGTGTTCCTGTATAGCGGCCAATGCATAGCCCGAACAGGAGGGGTAATACCGGCAAACATTGCCGTAAAGCGGTGAGATCAACGCACGGTAGGCGCGAAGGAGAATTACACCCACGTTTCGGGGAATGAGCCACACGGTCGCAACGACGACGTTCATCGCTTCGACGTTCCTCGATGACCGGCAAGGGGTTGACGAACAACCGTGCCGAGTTCGCGCTTCAAAGTGAGCCAGCTGGCGTCATGAGCTGCCGGCAACGCCCGCACCACAATGTCCATGCCGGACTCAACCTCAGACAACAGGTCGTAGCTGGCTGCTTTGAGCCGACGACGAACACTGTTTCGTTTCACAGCATTGCCAACATTTTTCGCCACGATAAAACCAAAACGTGCGGGAACACCCTCTGCACCAGCAGGCACATCAGGGTTTTTCCGCACGTATATGACCGTGTGTGCGCCAACGCGGCGCACACCACGCCGAACGACACCTTGATAGTCGCTCCCCCTCGTAATGCGATTCACGTGAGCGAGCATCAGAGACCCTAGGCGGAGAGTTCGGTGCGACCCTTACGACGGCGGGCACCGAGGATAGCGCGACCCGCACGGGTGCGCATACGCAAACGGAATCCGTGCACCTTGGCGCGACGGCGGTTGTTCGGCTGGAACGTTCTCTTGCTCATTATTCAATCTCCACGTGATTGGATCTCCGCTGGCCAGAACAGCGGCTGCGAAAGAAGTCTGTAGCCCACGGGATGGGGTCAACTGATTAAAACTACGGCCTCGACCAACTTTGGTCAAACTGAGCACCACAAAGTCGTGAGTTTCCACAATAATATGCACAGCCTAATCACGGAATTACAGAGCTGAATTGGCCTCAGTGACCGGGATTGGCTACCGTGAGGAGAAGTTATCCACAGCCTGTGCACTATTCCTGAGATTTGCACTGTTTTTACACACAGGTGGTGGATAACTTTGTGAAAAGTCGAAAATAGAGATTGAAGGAACCATGGCGGACGGCGAACAGCCCATTGCCCAGACGTGGCAGTCGGTACTCACCACATTGGAGTCTGATGCCACCATCACCCCCATGCTCTACGGCTTTTTGAGCCTAGTAGAACCAAAGGGCATCGCAGCCGGGACTTTCTATCTTGAAGTTCCCAACGAATTCACCGCGAGCATGCTCAATCAGCGGATGCGTGTCCCCCTCCTCACTGCGATGGGCCAGCTCGACGAGTCCAGCGCCGTCTCCACGTTCTACGTCGTGGTGAATCCGGAACTCGAGCAGGAATCGCTCCGCCCGCTGCACCAGGCATCAACTCCGCCCGATACAACGACCACCGCGTCGTCGCAATCCGTCTTTGAGGGCGCGGCGCCGGCCCCCGCGCACGAAACTCGGCTGAACCCGAAATATAGTTTCGACAATTTCGTGATCGGGCAGTCCAACCGGTTTGCACACGCGGCGGCTGTTGCTGTGGCCGAAGCCCCGGCCAAGGCCTACAACCCGCTCTTCGTTTACGGCTCGTCCGGCCTCGGAAAAACTCATCTCCTGCACGCCATCGGCCACTATGCAATGAGCCTTTACCCCGGGATCCGTGTTCGCTACGTAAGTAGCGAAGAGTTCACCAACGATTTCATCAACTCGATCGCCAATAACCGCGGCTCGGCATTTCAGGCCCGGTATCGAAACATCGACATCTTGATGATTGACGACATTCAGTTCCTTCAGGGGAAAGCCGAGACCCAGGAAGCCTTCTTCCACACCTTCAACACCCTGCATGACCACAACAAGCAGGTGGTCATCACTAGTGACCTCCCGCCAAAACACCTCACCGGATTTGAAGATCGCATGCGGTCGCGCTTTGAGTGGGGCCTGATAACGGATGTCCAGGCTCCCGACCTCGAGACTCGCATCGCCATTTTGCGCAAGAAGGCGCAGAGCGAAAAGCTTCAGGTACCCCACGACATCCTGGAATTCATGGCCTCTAAGGTCTCGTCCAATATTCGTGAGCTCGAGGGAACCCTTATTCGGGTCACCGCGTTTGCCAGCCTGAACCGCACCCCGGTGAATATGGAACTTGTTCAGACCGTGCTGAAGGACCTGATCACCCTGGACGATGACAACGTCATTGCTCCGGTGGACATCATCACGAATACTGCGAACTACTTCAAGCTTTCCGTGGATGACCTCTACGGATCATCTCGCAGCCAGGCCATTGCCACTGCCCGCCAGATTGCTATGTACCTGTGTCGAGAGCTGACAAACCTGTCACTGCCCAAGATCGGACAGCTCTTTGGTAACCGCGACCACACCACCGTGATGTACGCGAACAAGAAAATCAGCGAGCTGATGAAAGAACGTCGCTCGATCTACAACCAGGTCACTGAACTGACTAACCGCATCAAACAGGACCACCGATACAAGTAGAAAGTGATTTTTTCCACTTTCACACCTGTGTATAACCCTGTGGAATTTAACTCTTAAACGTGTGAAACCCTGTTGAAACACGGCATGGGCCTGTGGAAACTCCAAATAACTTAACATCGCTGGCGCCCAGCTTTAGTTAACTTCTCCACAAGCTGCCAACAAGTTACATTCGTGTAGTTCCCAGCGTTTAACAGAGATCCACAGAGTTATCCACAGTTTCCACAGCGGTTAAGAACATTAACGTTTAACTTAAATTTCTCTCCATTCGACAACCTTGAAGAGCTGGCGGGCGCATCCACGCACGCTCTCAGAACCGGGCTAGGGTTGAGGCCCACCCCGCAAAATACCCGTGCCACTCCCGGCCTTTCATCGAACAGGAGCCCCTTCGTGAGATTTCAGGCCAACCGTGATGTCTTCAGTGAAGCTGTGTCATTCGCTGTGAAGCTTCTGCCGCAACGAACGACGCTCCCGATCTTGAGCGGCGTGCTCATCGAGGCCACCGAAAATGGACTGGTCCTGTCGTCGTTTGACTACGAGGTTTCTGCGCAGACCGAAATCGCTGCAGACGTTGAAGAGACAGGCAAGGTGCTTGTGTCCGGGCGACTCCTTGCCGAGATCGCAAGTCGTTTGCCGAACGCTCCCGTTCGTTTCAGCACAGAAAACTCGCGCATCAAGGTGAGCTGCGGGTCCGCAAGCTTCACCCTGTTGTCTATGCCTGTTGAGGAATACCCGAGCATTCCCCAGATCAGCGCCGAATCTGGGCTTGTTCCGGCTGAGGAATTCGCGGCAGCAGTCGCTCAGGTAGCCGTGGCGGCATCGCGTGACGACGTCACGCCGGTGATCACCGGCGTTCAGCTTGAAGTGACCGAAAACAGCCTGAGCCTCGTGGCTACAGACCGATACCGGGTCGCGGTGCGCAGCATCGATTGGGATCCGGGTAGCAACGCCGGCCAGGGAACCATCACTGCACTCGTACCTGCCCGAACACTTCAGGAGGTTGGTAAGACCTTCGGCCACAGCGGCACAATTTCGGTCTCCATCACCAACAGTGACGACCGGGAACTGATCGCCTTCACGGCGAACAAGAAGACCGTGACATCCCTGCTGATCAAGGGGAATTTTCCTCCCGTGCGCCGCTTGTTCCCCACGGCCGTGGATAACTACGCCGTAATGAACACCGCAGAGTTGATTGAGGCGACACGACGCGTGCAGCTCGTTCTGGAGCGCGAAGCAGCACTTCGGTTTACCTTCACAGCTGACGGGCTTACCCTTGAAGCAGTCGGCTCCGAACAGGCACAAGCCTCGGAATCCATCGACGCAATCCTCTCCGGTAGTGACACCGTCGTGTCACTCAAGCCCCAGTTCCTGCTCGATGGCCTGGGAGCGGTGCACTCCGAATTTGTACGAATTTCGTTCACGAAGACCGAAAACCCGAACAAGCCTGGCCCTGTTCTTATTACGAGTCAAACCTCGCGTGAACAGTCCGGTGCCGACAGCTACAAGTACCTGCTGCAGCCTAATTTGCTGTTGCGCTAGTCGTCACAATCACGGAGAACACCATGCACATTGGAATTATTGGTCTGGGCAAAATGGGCGCGAACATGCGCGACCGCCTACGTAACAAGGGCATTGAGGTCACGGGATATGACCGTAACCCCGACGTAACGGATGTCGCATCCACGTCGGACCTGATCGCGGCGCTTCCCGCTCCTCGCCTGGTCTGGGTCATGGTTCCGTCCGGTGCCATCACCGATTCCGTCATCGCGGAACTCTCGGAGAAGCTCGACGCCGGCGATCTTGTTGTGGATGGTGGCAACTCACGCTTCACCGATGACTTCACCCACGCCGCTCTGCTGGCGGAGAAAGGCATCAATTACATTGACGTTGGTGTCTCCGGTGGCGTGTGGGGTGTGGAAAACGGTTATGGCCTGATGGTCGGTGGCCACGCAGATCAGGTCGAACGGGCAATGCCTGTTTTTGATGCGTTGCGCCCCGAAGGTCCGCGCGACGAAAGCTTCGTGCACGCCGGCGAAATCGGTGCCGGTCACTACGCGAAAATGGTGCACAACGGAATCGAATACGCCCTCATGCAGGGGTACGCCGAGGGGTATGAGATGCTCGCGAAGCGCAGCGACCTCATTAAGGATGTCACCGGAACGTTCAAGTCGTGGCAGCGCGGCACGGTCGTGCGGTCCTGGCTACTTGAACTGCTCGTGAATGCGCTGGAAGACGACCCTGCGCTGGAGAGCATCGAAGGATTTGTCGATGATTCCGGAGAGGGTCGCTGGACCATCGAGGAAGCGCTGTCGAACGCTGTTCCCGTTCCCGCCATGAGTGCGGCAATCTTCGCGCGGTTCGCGTCGCGTCAGGAGGACTCCCCCGCAATGAAGGCCGTCGCTGCGCTGCGCAACCAGTTCGGCGGGCACGCCGTCAAGAAGGCCGACTGATCTGAGTGCGCGTTACCCACCTGTCGCTGACTGACTTTCGTAATTACACGGAAGCAGAGGTTCCCCTTCGCGCGGGAGCCAACCTCATCGTGGGTCGCAACGGGCAGGGTAAGACCAACCTGGTGGAAGCCCTCGGCTATCTCAGCACGCTGGGCTCCCACCGGGTCTCCGATGACAAGGCCATGATCAGGGCCGGGCAACCGTCAGCAATCATTCGCGCCCGCCTCGAATACAACGGGCGCGAGATCCTGACAGAGGTGCAACTCAACCGCGTTGGACTCAATCGGGCACAGGTAAACCGGTCAGCGATTCGCACCCGGGATCTTCCGCGGTATTTTTCCAGTGTTGTTTTTGCCCCTGAGGATCTCGCGCTGGTTCGCGGCGACCCGTCGGGGCGGCGCCGGTTTCTGGACCAGCTGCTCGTGCTGCGCTCCCCCAGAATGTCGGGCGTGATTGCCGACTATGAACGTGTATTGAAGCAACGAAACAGCCTGTTGAAGTCGGCCCGTGGTTCTATGGCCAAGCAGAATCAATTGAGCACTCTTGACATCTGGGATGAGCGGCTGATTGGGCTGGGCTCGGAGATCATTGACGCGCGCAGCGAGCTGGTTTGGTTACTCGGTGAACCTCTGCGCGCTGCCTATCGTGCGGTAGTTGGGGATGATCACGGCCCCCAGCTTGTGGAGTTGCTGAGCGTGTTTGGCGCAGACGGTGACGCGGGGGTTTCTGCACGCGGTGTCCCAGGTGGGCGAGGGGTCTCGACAAGCTCGACCAGCGAAATGGGGGCGTCGCAGGGGATAGAGGCGCGTGAGACTACGGTTGGGGCCGGCGCTGTGAGTGATGATGCGGTTCGCGGGGTCTCGAGCGGCGAGGGCGGCTCGAGTAGTGGGGCCGCGGCGACCGCAGACGGTGACGCGGGGGTTTCTGCACGCGGTGTCTCGGGTGGGCGAGGGGTCTCGACAAGCTCGACCAGCGAAATGGGGGCGTCGCAGGGGGTAGGGGCGCGTGAAACAACGGCTGGGGCTGGCGTTGTAAGTGATGATGCGGCTCGCGGGGTCTCGAGCGGCGAGGGCGGCTCGAGTAGTGGGGCCGCGGCGACCGGCGACGGTGAGGCGGGGTGGAGCGGGCGAGACGGGACGCGGGAAGCTTTTCGGGAAGCGTTGGCCGGAGTTCGCGGCAAAGAACTGGAACGCGGAATCACACTCGTGGGTCCGCACCGGGACGATCTGATTTTCATCCTCAATGATCTGCCGGCCAAGGGCTACGCCAGCCACGGAGAATCGTGGTCATTCGCACTGTCGCTGAAACTTGCATCCGCTGAGCTATTGCGTCGTGATTCAGCCACCGGCGACCCCGTTTTGATTCTCGACGACGTGTTCGCCGAGCTCGATCAGTCGCGTCGGCGTCGTCTGGCCGAGGCCATCAGTGAGTACGAGCAGGTTCTGATTACGGCTGCGGTGCTGGACGATGTTCCCGAGGCATTCACGGCCCACACGATTCATATTCGAGGCGGTGCCGTCGTCGATGCCTGAGCCGATCGACCCGCCCGAACGCCATCTCAGTGAAGCGGCGCAGGTCTTCCTCAGATTTAAAAATATTTTTGGCGATCCAAATGCTCGGCGGAGCCGAGGTAAGCGCCGACTGCGAGACGAGCAGGGGTCGAGCGTTCCCTATGGTGTGGGACGGGATCCGCGGGGAATCGGCGACACGATCAATTCCCTCACCATGCAACTCGGGTGGAATTCGCCGCTTGCCCAGTCCGAGCTCCTCGCATCATGGTCAGAACTTGCGGGTGAAGAGACGGCCAGACACTCCAATCCGGCCGGTATCGACGAGGGAGTGCTCACCGTGCACTGTGAGTCGACGGCCTGGGCGACGCAACTTCGGCTGATGCGCAATGAAATCATGAACCATATCGCCAACAAGTATCCCGATGCGGGTATCGAGTCGATCCGTTTCCAAGGACCCAACGCGCCATCCTGGAAAAAGGGTCCCAGATCAATTCCAGGGCGTGGTCCGCGCGATACCTACGGGTAACCCAACAAATTAGGTCTCCGATCGAAAAAAAGCCGTCAAACGGCGATATTGGACCGGACATCACGCCCCGTTTGGTAAACTGAATGGTCGCCCGTGCGATGGTCAGGAGCCAAATTTCACATGACAGTTGAATCTACGCCCGTGCCGGAGCACGAATATGGTGCCGACGACATCCAGGTTCTCGAAGGGCTTGAAGCCGTTCGCAAGCGCCCGGGAATGTACATCGGTTCCACTGGGCCCCGTGGTCTTCATCATCTCGTCTACGAAATTGTTGACAACTCTGTCGACGAAGCTCTCGCTGGACACTGCGACCTGATCGACATTCGCATCCTTGCCGACGGCGCAGTCCGTGTTGAAGACAACGGCCGCGGTATTCCGGTTGACATTCACCGCACAGAGGGACGCTCGACCGTTGAGGTCGTACTCACCGTTCTGCACGCCGGTGGAAAGTTTGGTGGCGGCGGCTACTCGGTTTCTGGTGGACTGCACGGCGTGGGTAGCTCCGTCGTGAATGCGCTCTCGTCGCGCCTCGAGGTTGAGGTGCGTCGACAGGGCCACGTGTGGCGGCAGTCGTTTGCCGACGGCGTTCCGAACGCTCCCCTGGCTAAGGGTGAGGAATCAGGCGAAACCGGAACAACCATCACATTCTGGCCGAGCGCCGAAACGTTTGAGACCACGGAATTTGACTACGAGACGCTGCGAGCACGATTCCAGCAGATGGCGTTTTTGAACAAGGGTCTGCACCTCAAGCTCACCGACGAGCGCGCGGGTCACGAAGACGACAACGGTGTCGCCGTCACGAATTCATTCATGTACGAGCAGGGTCTCGTTGACTACGTGCAGTACCTCAACCGCTCCAAAAAGGCCGAACTCGTCAACGACGACATCATCTCCTTTGAGTGGGAGGACAACGACAAGAAGATGGCGTTGGAAGTGGCCATGCAGTGGACCACGGCGTACACCGAAAGTGTGCACACCTACGCGAACACCATCAACACCCACGAGGGTGGCACGCACGAAGAGGGCTTCCGTTCCGCTCTCACCACCCTCGTGAACAAGTACGCGCGTGAGAAGGGCATCCTGAAAGAAAAGGATGACAACCTCACCGGTGACGACGTGCGCGAAGGCCTGACTGCCGTGGTGTCGATCAAGCTCGCTGAGCCGCAGTTCGAGGGCCAGACAAAGACCAAGCTGGGTAACACTGAAGCGAAGACGTTCGTGCAGCGTGTGGCCGGAGAACAGCTGGCGCACTGGTTCAACATGAATCCCAATCCCGCACGGGAGATCATTCGTAAGGCGCTCCAGGCGAGCAACGCCCGCATGGCGGCTCGTAAGGCGCGTGAGACCGCGCGCCGCAAGGGCCTCCTTGAGGGTGGCGGCATGCCCGGCAAGCTCAAAGATTGCCAGAGCAAAGACCCCTCTCTCTCCGAGATCTTCATCGTTGAGGGTGACTCAGCCGGCGGCTCGGCTGTTCAGGGACGTAACCCCGAGACGCAGGCCATCCTGCCTCTGCGTGGCAAGATCCTCAACGTGGAGAAGGCGCGTCTCGATCGCGCCCTCGGCAATAACGAGGTTCAGGCCATGATCACGGCCTTCGGTGCCGGCATCGGCGAGGACTTCAACCCCGACAAGGTGCGCTACCACAAAATCGTGCTGATGGCCGATGCTGATGTTGACGGCCAGCACATCACGACCCTGCTGCTGACGCTGCTCTTCCGCTACATGCGCCCTCTGATCGACCTCGGGTACGTGTACCTCGCGCAACCGCCGCTGTACCGACTCAAGTGGGCAAACGCACCGCACGAGTATGTGTACTCCGACCGTGAGCGCGACGCACTCCTGGCCGATGGTGCTGCCTCCGGGAAGCGCATCCCCAAGGACAACGGAATCCAGCGCTACAAGGGTCTCGGCGAGATGGACTACAAGGAGCTGTGGGAAACCACGATGGCACCCGAGTCCCGCACCCTGCTGCAGGTCACGCTTGATGACGCTGCCGCTGCCGACGAAATTTTCTCCACCCTGATGGGCGAAGACGTCGAATCCCGACGTAACTTCATCCAGAAGAACGCGAAGGACGTGCGTTTCCTTGACATCTGATGACACCAACCTCCCCACGGGTGCGAGTTCTGAGCCCGGTAACACGGTTGAGGCAGCGGATGCCGCGGCTGCGGCCGCGCACCTGACTCGCCACGGCAAAATCGATCAGGTGGATCTCCAGCTGGAGATGCAGCGGTCCTACCTCGACTACGCCATGAGCGTCATCGTGGGCCGCGCACTGCCGGACGTTCGTGACGGCATGAAGCCCGTGCACCGCCGTGTGATCTACGCCATGTTCGATGGTGGCTACCGCCCCGACAAGGCCTTCTCCAAGTGTGCTCGTGTCGTCGGCGACGTGATGGGCCAGTTCCACCCGCACGGTGACTCGTCCATCTACGACGCCCTTGTGCGTCTCGTGCAGCCCTGGAGCTTGCGTTACCCCCTCGCCCTCGGCCAGGGGAACTTTGGCTCCCCCGGCAACGACGGCGCTGCTGCGCCCCGATACACCGAAACAAAGATGGCGCCGCTCGCCCTCGAAATGGTTCGCGACATCGACGAGGACACCGTCGATTTTCAGGACAACTACGACGGCCGCACACTGGAGCCAACGGTGCTGCCCGCGCGCTTCCCGAACCTGCTGGTCAATGGCTCGGTCGGTATCGCGGTGGGTATGGCCACCAACATCCCCCCGCACAACCTGCGCGAGGTCGCCTCGGGCGCCCAGTGGTACCTCGACAACCCCGAAGCCAGCCGCGAGGAACTCCTCGAAGCGCTCATTCAGCGCATCAAGGGCCCGGACTTCCCCACCGGCGCACAGATCCTGGGCGTAAAGGGCATTCAGGATGCCTATCGCACGGGCCGTGGTTCCATCACGATGCGTGCCGTTGTGAGTATCGAAGAACTGCAGGGTCGCACCTGCCTCGTGATCACCGAACTGCCGTACCAGGTGAACCCCGACAACCTTGCCATCAAGATCGCTGATCTGGTGAAGGACGCCAAGATCACCGGCATTGCCGATATTCGTGACGAGACCAGTGGTCGCACCGGCCAGCGCCTCGTGATCGTGTTGAAGCGCGATGCCGTGGCCAAGGTTGTGCTCAACAACCTCTATAAGCACACGCAGCTGCAGGAGAACTTCGGCGCGAACATGCTCGCTATCGTTGACGGCGTGCCGCGCACGCTCGCTATCGATGGCTTCATCTCCGCCTGGGTTGCACACCAGATCGAGGTCATTGTTCGGCGCACCCAGTTCCGCCTCAACAAGGCAGAGGCTGAGGCGCACATTCTGCGCGGTTATCTGAAAGCCCTGGACGCCCTCGACGAAGTGATTGCCCTCATCCGTCGGTCCAACACTGTTGATGACGCGCGTGAAGGCCTGATGGCCCTGCTCGACGTGGACAAGCTGCAGGCCGATGCGATCCTCACCATGCAGCTGCGCCGTCTCGCCGCACTGGAACGTCAGAAGATCATTGATCAGGCCGCCGAGCTCGAACTTCAAATCGCTGAATTCAAGGCGATTCTGGCAAGCCCGGAGCGTCAGCGCACCATCATCAAGGAAGAGCTGGCCGCGATTACCGACAAGTTCGGTGATGACCGTCGTACCGAAATCATGTTCGGGTTCGATGGCGATATGTCGGTCGAAGACCTCATCCCTGAAGAGGAGATGGTGGTGACGGTTACCCGCGGTGGCTACATCAAGCGCACCCGCAGCGATAACTACCGCAACCAGCACCGTGGTGGCAAGGGCGTCAAGGGTGCGCAGCTGCGTGCCGATGACGTTGTCGAACACTTCTTCGTGACCACGACCCACCATTGGCTGTTGTTCTTCACCAACACCGGGCGCGTCTACCGTGCCAAGGCGTACGAGGCGCAGGAGTCGGGACGCGATGCCAAGGGTCAGCACGTTGCGAATCTGCTCGCCCTGCAGCCGGGTGAGGAAATCGCGCAGATTCTTGACATTCGCGACTACGGAGTTGCCCAGTACCTCACCCTCGCCACCCGCGATGGGCTAATCAAGAAGACCGCCCTGAGCGAGTACGACACCAACCGTACCGGTGGCATTATTGCGATCAAGCTGCGCGAGGGTGACGAGCTCGTCTCCGCACTGCTCGTCAACGATGATTCCGACCTGCTGCTCGTGTCCCACAAGGGCATGTCGATCCGTTTTCGAGCGAGCGATGAAGCCCTGCGTCCCATGGGCCGCAGCACATCCGGTGTCATCGGAATGCACTTCCGCGGCGAGGACACCCTGCTCGATGCATCCGTGATCGACGATGATGGCTTTGTCTTTGTCGTGACCGAGGGTGGCTACGCCAAGCGCACCGCGGCCGACCAGTATCGACTGCAGAATCGCGGTGGTCTGGGCATCAAGGTGGCCAAGCTCAACGTGGACCGTGGCGATCTGGTTGGTTCACTGATTGTGAATGCCGAGGACGAGGTGCTCGTGGTTCTTGCCAGTGGCAAGGTGGTACGCTCTGACGTCGCGGAGGTTCCGGCCAAGGGTCGAGACACAATGGGCGTTGTCTTCGCAAAGTTTGCGACGGAAGACAGAATCATTTCCATCGCCAAGAACAGTGAGCGTAATCTTGTTGTGGAAGAATCCGAAGTCACACCTGACACTGCAGCACCGAACGATGATTCGGGGAAAGTAGAATCACCAGATGAGTAGCGTTGCGGAAAAACTAGCCAAGAAATCGAATCGGCGACCGTCGACGAAGCAGGTTCGACTCAAACTGGTCTACATCGACTTCTGGTCGGCCGTCAAACTGTCCTTCCTGGTGGCCCTGTGCCTCGCGGTGGTCACCATCGTGGCCTCATTCCTCATCTATACCGTGCTGGCGCAGACTCAGATCCTCGACAAGGTGAACACGCTGTACACCGACATCTCGGGCGCCTCGGCTGACCTGTTGAGCATTCTGTCCGTGGGCAACGTGATGGGCTTTGCTGTGGTCGTCGCCATTCTCAACACGGTCGTGATCACGGCGCTCGGTGCAATTTATGCGGTACTCTATAACCTCAGCGTGAAAATCACCGGCGGCTTGCTCGTGGGCTTCACCAACAACTAGGTGTCACTCACCACAGGTGCATAACTAGTCGTTGACTTTCTGACACGCGCGGATGTTCCGCTCGATTTCAGGAATCGGGCAGATTCCGATAGTCTCAAATCTGCCCAACAGGGGGATATAGCTCAGTTGGTTAGAGCGCTTCACTGATAATGAAGAGGTCCCAGGTTCAAATCCCGGTATCCCCACGCACGTTGTTTTCTTTCTTCAGAAATAGGTTTTTCCTGAAGATTCTCGTCTTTTCGGGGCCATAGCTCAATTGGTAGAGCGCCTGCTTTGCAAGCAGGAGGTCCGGGGTTCGATTCCCCGTGGCTCCACAGGAAAGATAAATGCCTGTTCACTTCGGTGGACAGGCATTTTTTCGTTGGGGGCTGGCAACCACGTTCCGCAAGCAGGCCCTGCAGGGCCTGCTGGCGTTCTACAGCCTTAACGAGTGACGGCCCACATCCGAGTGACGGATGTGGGCCTTACGTGAGCTGGTGAGGCGCTCAGGCCCTTTATGGGCTCAGGCCTTTTGTGTGATCAGGCCTCGCGGGTACTGTTCGACTCGGTTTCCTCGTCGGAAACCCACAGCTCGTCGTCGGCGCGGAACGTCTGCCACACGGCGTAGGCAACTCCAACGGCTGCCGCGATGGCCAGACCAATGGCAACGTAGGTTGCTGCTCCGGTGGTCTTCTGCTTGACCACAATGGGCTTCTGCAGGTGAATACGGCCGAGGGCGGCACGAACGCGGGCGTCGCGAGCAACGTCACCGACGGACATAACCGTTCCAATAGCGGTGCCAATCCCAGGAAGAACGTCGTGCACGACGGCACGCTTCACTTCCGTGGCAAGTTGTTGTGTTGCGTCAACGCGTGGACGCACGTAGTGATCGTAACTTTCACGAACGCGGGGAACGACTTCTTCCCGAGTGAGCAGGCCGGCTTGCTGGCCCGCCTCTCGTGCGATGGCGTTGGCGCGTTCCAAGACTTCTGCCTGGTGGCTCCATAGTTCGTCTGCGCTCTTGCGAAGCCGAATGAGTTCCTTGCGGCGCTTGCGTGACAGGCTCATCTGGACCCTTCATTGTTGTCGTACGGCGAATACGTCCATCTTGCCACTGAATCGACTGGGAGCGCTCTGCGTATCCGAATCCGGCAATTTGCCTGTGCAAGAATTGTCAGCATGTCTAAGCACACGGCTGTAGCCACCCTAAACACCACCCTCGGACCCATCAAGGTCAACCTCTTCGGCAATCACGCGCCCAAGACGGTGAAAAACTTTGTTGGTCTCGCTACCGGCGAGATTGAGTGGAAGCACCCGGCCACGGGCGTCTCGTCCACCACTCCTCTCTATGACGGAACGATCTTCCACCGCATCATCAAGGACTTCATGATCCAGGCCGGCGACCCGCTCGGCCAGGGAACCGGTGGCCCCGGATTCCAGTTCGATGACGAGATCAGCCCCGACCTCGACTTCACCCAGCCGTATGTTCTGGCAATGGCGAACGCTGGCATTCAGGGTGGCCACGGAACCAACGGTTCACAGTTCTTCATCACGGTCGTTCCCACGACCTGGCTGCAGGGCAAGCACACCATCTTCGGTGCCGTTGAGGACGAGGACTCCCGTGCCATCGTTGCGAAGCTCGCGACCGTCGCAACGGATGGCCGCGACCGTCCGCTTGAGGACGTTGTCATCGAGAGTGTCACCGTCGAGTCCGTCTAAGCAGAGCAGTCCCTACACAGATGAGCGATCTGCCTGCCTCGGCGGCGAATACGTGTTACCGCCACCCGGGGCGGCAGAGCTTCATTTTGTGTCAGCGTTGTGGCCGGACGATTTGTCCGGAATGTCAAACGCAGGCGGCCGTTGGAGTCGTCTGTCCCGAATGCATGAAGGAGCAGCGTAAGAACGCTCCCCGCACGAAGCCTGCGCTGCTCACGCGCCTCACGGGCGCGGGTAGGCCCACCGTGACGTATGCTCTGATCGCCGTCACGGTCTTCGTCTTTGTCCTGCAGTGGATTCCTGGCCTCAACATTTACCAGAACTTCGCGTATATGCCGGCTCTCACCGTCTTTGAGCCGTGGCGCATGATCACCAGCGTGTTCTTGCACTCGCAGGGATTCATTTTTCACATTCTGCTCAACATGTACATGCTGTGGATCTTCGGCCCGATTCTTGAGGACCTACTGGGTCGCATCCGCTTCCTGGCGCTGTACCTTGTGAGCGGTTTTGCGGGCTCACTGGGCGTTCTCCTGCTCTCCTCCCCCACCACCGTCGTTGTGGGAGCCTCAGGAGCCATCTTTGGCCTCCTGGGCGCGTACCTGGTGATTCAGCGACGCCTGGGTGGTAACTCCACACAGCTTCTGGTGTTGCTGGGCATCAACTTCGTCATCGGGTTCATCCCCGGGTTGAATATTGCCTGGCAAGCACACCTCGGCGGGCTGATCGGCGGAGCCCTGATGGGACTCATTTTCGTGCAAACACGCCGGCTCAAGCACCAGGCGCTACAGATTCCGCTGGTGGCTGCTCTGGTACTCGGCTTGGCCGCAGTGACGGCACTGGTGGTGCTTTAAGTTATCCACAGGTTATCCACACTGGGGATAATTACACGGTTGTCATTACCCGTTCGGGATGCAACGCGTGGCGGGGGTGGAACGGGTGATTAGCGCCAGCGTGTGGTCATCAGGAAGCCAACGAAGGCGATTCCGAAGCCAACCATAATGTTCCAGGATCCCAGTGCGGCAATGGGCAGCTGACTCTGGCTCACGTAGAAGACGATGATCCAGGCGAGGCCGATGAGCATGAAGCCGAACATGACCGGCTTGAACCAGACGGCGTTCGGAGCTTCCTCGCCCGAGCGGGCAACCTCGGTGCGGGCGGGCTTAGTGCGGGGATTCGATCGGGCCATGCGTGTGATCTTACCGTCATCGCCTGTGGCGCGTGGTGGTGACGCGGAAGCCGGCAAATCTTCGGGTTCTCCGAGACTGTGATGAGGAACGGACTCTCCCAAACAACTTCAATAGACTCATTACCGTGACCAAGTCCCTGGAACCCGACGCCGCACCGTCCGTTCCGGGGCGCAGGGCGATACGCGCGGAGCGCAAAACCGCTCGTCGCAGCGTCACGGTCCTGGGGGTCGTGGGTGAACTGTTGGTCACCGCCGGAGTTCTGGTCATGCTGTTTATTGGATGGCAATTGTGGTGGAACGACATGATCATGGCCAACGAGCAGTCCAGTGCGGCGAGTGACATCAGTCAAAACTGGATTGACGAGGCACGGCAGCAGAGCGAACAGGATGCGACGCCCGACCCGCCCACGTCGACCGGTGCGCCCGACTACGGTGAACCGATTGTGGGTACCGCTCCGGCCGATGGACAACCCTTCGCTGTGCTCTATATTCCGAGGTACGGTGCTGACTACACCCGCACGGTCGCTCAGGGAACGGGCCATAACGTGCTCAACAGCACCACCCTCGGCATCGGACACTATCCCGAGACTCAGATGCCGGGTGAGGTGGGAAACTTCGCTGTAGCAGCGCACCGCAGTGCCTATGGCGGCGGTATGCACCTGATCAATGAACTGCAGCTGAATGACGCCATCTTTGTGCAGACCGCTGACGGGTACTTCACCTACCGCTACCGGGATATGGAGTACGTGCCCCCGTCCCGGGTCGAGGTACTAGCCCCCGTGCCCAACGTGCCCGGTATGGCGCCTGTGGACCGCATCATCACCCTCACGAGTTGCAACCCGTTGTACTCCACAGCCGAGCGCATCATTGCGTACGGCGTCTTCGAATCGTGGCAACCGACATCCGCTGGTGCACCTACTGAACTCGCGCCCATCATTGCCGCCCAGGCGCAGGGCTAGGAGGCTCCCATGTATGCAGCACTCTGGCGTATTCTTCCGGGACCGGTGTGGGTTCGCCTGCTCCTGGTTCTTCTTCTCCTCGCGGCATCGCTTTATGCCCTCGCCACGTGGGTTTTTCCCTATATCGACCAATTTGTAAGCAACCAGGAAGCGACGGTGGGCAGTTCATGACCCGCATTCTTGTCATCGACAACTACGACAGTTTTGTGTACACCCTCAACGGGTACCTGATGGAGCTCGGCGCAGAGACCGTGGTCATGCGCAATGACGCCTTCGACGTGAGTGAGGTCGCCGAGCGACTGTCGGAGTACGACGGGGTGTTGCTCTCTCCCGGACCCGGTAAGCCAGCGGATGCCGGAGTGTCGGTAGCCATGGTGCGTGCCGCCCTCGAGTCTGGCGTGCCGCTGTTTGGTGTGTGCCTCGGTCATCAGGCCATTGCTGAGGCGTTCGGGGCTACGGTCACCAACGCCGAAGAGCTCATGCACGGCAAGACCAGCCTGATCACCCACGATGACAGTGACTTTTACGACGGTGTTCCGCAGCCGTTCACCGCAACACGGTATCACTCGCTCGCGGTCGTGGACACGACGGTTCCGAGCGACCTCGTGGTGACCAGTCGCACTCAGGGGGGCGTGATCATGGGCTTGCGACACGAGTCCGCGCCGATTCTCGGCGTGCAGTTCCACCCCGAATCGGTGCTCACCGAGGGCGGCTACCGCATGGTGGGTAACTGGCTCGCTCTCGCCGGTCTGCCGGAGGCGAAGGAGACGGCCAAGGGGCTGCATCCGCTCTTGCGTCTGAGTTGATGGCTGGTACAGCTAGCCGGTGCAGTACGTGAAGGTGATCTCCGAGTTCTGCGGAACGTCACCGGGGGCCAGTGACTGACTCGTCACCAGCGGGGAGCCGGAATTCGCCTCGCAACTGGGATCAGGCTGCGAATCAGTGACGACGAGGAGCAGCGTGCTGCCGGAGACAAGGTCTGACGCTGCGTTGAGCGACTGCCCCGTCATGTCGGCGAGCGTGACCAGACCACTGGACACCACGAAGTTCACGGTGACCCCTTCGGTCTCGGCCGCGTCGGGTGCGGGGTCGGTGCTGATCACGATGTCAGGAGCCACGGTGGGGGAGTTCTCCGTGGTGACCGACCCGGAGACCAGACCTACGGCCTCCACGGCCGCTTGGGCATCCGCTATGGGCTGATTGAGCACGTTGGGCACGGCAACAGGCACGGCCCCCGTGGAGACGAACACCTTGATGACCTCGGCAGGCTGGACAACGGTGCCCACGGGGGGAACTGTGCGAATGACCTCGCCAGCAGGAACCGTGGGACTGCTCTCTTCGGCCTGGGTTGCCGCGAGGTCGAGATCTAGCAGGATGTTTTGGGCTTCGTCATACGTTTGGCTGGTGAGGAGCGGAATTCGGCGGGAGTTGTCGGGGATCTCCGTGGACGGTGTAAGCGTGTACACCCAGAACATAACCGAAATGACAATGATGACAACGGCGACGATGCCGGCCCAGACCCACATGACCGGCGGGCGCCGCTGGGTGCGCACCATGGTGGGGTCTTCGGTGAGCTGCTTGATGGCCAGTACCGAACCCGACTCGAGAGTGGGGGCCAAACCAAAGAGGCCGGCGCCCGCATCGTCGGCAGAACGGCCGGTGGGAATGTGACCCTGCCCGGCGGTCGACACGTCGGCACGAAATTCGACAGCGCTCTGGTAGCGCGCGAAGCGGTCTTTGGCGAGGGCACGCGCTACGACATAATCGAGGGCGGGGGAGACCTTGGGATTGACCGAGGAGGGTTTTACCGGCTTCTCACTCACGTGCTGGTACGCCACCGCCACCGGGGTGTCTCCGCGGAACGGTGTGCGCCCGGTGAGCATTTCAAAGAGCACCACGCCGGTGGAGTAAAGGTCTGTGCGGGCATCCACTGACTCGCCCTTGGCCTGCTCGGGTGAGAAGTACGATGCTGTGCCCAGGATGGCCGTGGTCTGGGCCACGGTCGTTGACGAGTCGGAGATGGCCCGGGCGATTCCGAAGTCCATGACCTTCACCTGGCCGGCCTTGGTGATCATGATGTTGCCGGGTTTGATGTCGCGGTGCACGACGCCGGCCCGGTGGGAGTACTCGAGCGCCGTCAGAACGCCATCGATGATGCGAACAGACTCGACGGAGTCGATCGGACCCTCACGGATGATGTCTTTGAGGAGGCGCCCATCTACGTGTTCCATCACAATGAAGGGAACCTGTGAAACTTCACCGCTCTCGTCGGTTACGGTCTCCTCGCCGGCGTCGAAAACGCGAACGATCGTGGGGTGCGCCATGCGTGCGGCCGCCTGCGCCTCCTGGCGAAAGCGCGTGCGGAATGCCGGGTCGGCCGCCAGGGAGGACTTGAGGAGCTTGATAGCAACCGTGCGTCCCAGGCGGGAGTCGGTGCCAATGTGCACGTCGGACATGCCGCCGCGACCAATAAGGGCACCCACGCGATAGCGACCAGCTAGCAATCGACCGTCATCACTCACTGCGTAAACTCCCGAGTTCTGTGCACACGAATATCAAGACTTTGTTGCGGCTGTAACGCTCCGGCGCGCTTCTCAACCGGTTGCGCCGGTTACCACAACCGTAGTGCCCGGTGAAGCACTGGACTCAACCTGACCGCAGAAGTACGTGTACGACGCCGTGAAGGTCGCCGCGCCAGTGGCCGGGCCCGACTGGACCTTAGCGCTGGTGACGTCGGCCGCTGTGGGGTTGGCCCCGGTTACTGTGGCACCGCCGTCAACGATCACCCGATAGCCGGATAGCGTCTGGCCACTCGGGCAGCGCTGTGCAGGCCAGGTGATCGTGACCTCGGTTGCCGGGGCCACCGGGTTCGGTGCGGCGGTCGGCGCGCTGGATGGCGTGGCGGGTGCTTCGGCGGCCGAATAGACCGTCACGGTGATGGTTTGGCCGGGAAGCACCGATCCGGTGGGATTGACTTCGTAGACCGTGCCGACCACCTGATCGGATGCCGCTGAGGCGTTCCCGTTCTGCACGTCGGCGACAAGGCCCATCGTGTCGAGCTTGGCGCGGGCCTCGTCACTCGTGAGCCCCTTGAAGTCGGCGCTGTTCACGGAGACTCGGGTGCTCGTGGGTGTGGGTGTGGGTGTGGGTGACGGCGAGGGCGATGAGGACGGTGTGACCACGGGTGTGGGGGTGGCTGAGGTCTCCACGGGAACCGGGACGTCGTTGTTCTGATTGACCAGGGCAAAGATTGCGCCAACGAGCACGAGACCAAGAACCACGATCAGGGCAATGAGCGACCAGGACCACGGGCTCTTCTTCTTGTCTTTCGTCTCCGCCGCAACCGCGTCGGCACGAGTGCCTGGCAGCGCGGAGGGAAGCATGGTCGTGGCCTGGTCGTTACCACCGGGCATCAGCATGGTGGCGGCCGTAATGGTGGAACCACCGAGTACGCCGGGAACAGCCACGGCTGCCGCAGCCACGTCTCCGCGGCGGAGGGCAGAGGCGGCGCGGGCGAGGTGCGCCGCGGAGGCCGGACGCTCGGCCGGGTTTTTGGACAGGCAGGCGAAGACGAGGTTGCGAATCGGCTCCGACACGGTGGCCGGCAGATCGGGCGCGGTCTCGTTGATCTGCGCCATGGCGATGGCCACCTGCGACTCACCCGTGAACGGGCGACGGCCGGCGAGGGACTCGTAGGCGACAATTCCGATCGAGTAGATGTCGGTGGTCGGTGAAGCAGGGTGTCCACTGGCCTGCTCGGGAGACAGGTACTGCACCGTTCCCATCACCTGACCGGTAGCGGTGAGCGGTACCTGGTCGGCGATGCGTGCAATGCCGAAGTCGGTGATCTTCACGCGGCCCTCGGGCGTGATCAGCAGGTTTCCGGGCTTAATGTCACGGTGAACGAGACCAGCGGCGTGGGCAGCATGGAGAGCGAGGGATGTCTGCGCCACAAAGTCGAGCACCTTGTCGGCGGGCAGCACGTGCTCGCGCTCCAGGATTGTGGACAGGGCCTCACCGGGCACGAGCTCCATTACCAGGAAGGCGCTGCCATCCTCTTCGCCATAGTCGAAGACGTTGGCGATTCCCTCATGATTGACCAGAGCGGCATGGCGAGCCTCGGCGCGAAAGCGCTCAAGGAACCCGGGGTCGCCGAGGTACTCATCCTTCAAGATCTTGATGGCCACGGTTCGACCAATAACCAGGTCGGTCGACTTCCAAACCTCGCCCATACCGCCGATGGCAATGCGGGACTGGAGCTCGTAACGACCACCGAAGGTGAGCCCTGCTGTGGGTCTCATTTGTTAAGCACCGCCTCTAGAACCTGTTGTGCGACCGGCGCGGCAAGAAGGTTGCCGAACCCTGTTTGATCCATCCCGCCACCGTCTTCAATCAAAACGGTGATGGCATATTGTGGGTCATCTGCGGGGGCAAATCCGGTAAACCACAGCGTGTACGGATCCGTAGACCCGTTCTCCGCAGTGCCCGTCTTTCCCGCCACTTGAACCCCGTCTATTCTTGCATTGCTCGCGGCACCATCCTGGACGCCGTTGACCATCATGGCATTCAGTGTGGCCGCCGTTTCGGTGCTCATCACCCGTCCGAACTCCTCCGGGCTGAAGCTTTGCAGGGGACTGAGGTCGGGGGCGAGTATCTCCTCCACCAGATTCGGCTTCATGGCAACGCCTCCGTTCGCAATGGCGGACGACACGACGGCCATCTGCAGGGGCGTTGCACGAACGTCTGTCTGGCCAAACGCGGAGAGAGCCGTTTGTGCATCGTTGAGCGATTCTGGGTAGACACTCTGCGTGGCCTTCAGGGGAGTGGTGAAGGTGGAATTGAAGCCGAACTTCTCCGCCGTCTCGCGGATGGCGTCGTCACCCAGTTGCAGTCCGAGCTCCGCCATGGGGATGTTGCAGGAGAGTCGCAGTGCTGTGGCAATCGTCACCGTCTCACCAGCACCGCAGGTGCCGCCGCCCGAGTTGGTCACCAACGAGGTAGACCCGGGCAGCTGAAACGTGGCTGGGTTCGGAAAAGTGCTCTCTGGGGTGAAATTACCCGACTCGAGCGCTGCGGTTACGACCACGAGCTTGAATACCGAACCGGGAGGGTTGAGGCTGTTGATGGCCCGGTTGATCAGTGGGTCCCCGGCATCGTCAAGGAGTGCCTGGTAGCTGTTGGAGACATCCGCATTGTTGTGCACGGAGAGCAGGTTCGAATCGAAGCTCGGCTTGGACACCATGGCGAGAATTCGCCCGGTCGTGGGCTCCATCACGACGACGGACCCCGTCTTGTCACCGAGAGCATCCCAGGCAGCCTGCTGGGCTACCGGGTCGATGGTGGTCTCCACGGCCGCACCCTTGGGGTCAACTCCGGTCACGAGCGCGCTGAGCTTATCGAAGAACTGCGCATTCGAGGTTCCGGTCAGTTCGCCGTTCAGAGCGTGTTCCAGACCGGTTGGGGCGCCATTGATCGGGATGAAGCCGGTGATCGGGGCGTAGAGCGCACCGTTGCTGTAGGTGCGCAGAAACTTGAAATCGTCATCGGACGGAAGCGACTGGGCGATGGGCTCACCATTGACCAGAATTGCTCCGCGTTCCACGGAGTAGCTGTCGAGCAGGGTGCGGGTGTTGCGGGCATCCGCTGACAGGTTGTCGGCCTGAAACGCCTGCACGATGGAGGTGGAGGAGAGCAGGGCCACAAACATGAGCATCACCACAACGCTCACTCGCTTGAGTTCGCGATTCATTAGACCACCAGCCTGGGTTGATTGCGCACGGTGTCAGAGAGGCGCAGCAGGAGAGCTGCGATGATCCAGTTGGCGACCAGAGACGAGCCACCGGCAGCGAGGAATGGGGTGGTGAGCCCGGTGAGGGGAATGACGCGGGTGACGCCGCCAATCACGATGAAGCACTGTAAAGCCACCACAAATGACAGGCCCACCGCGAGGAGTTTGCCGAAGTCGTCCTGGCCGGCGAAGCCGATGCGGAAGCCGCGAGCCACGAAGAGCAGGTACAGGGCGAGTATGGCGAAGACTCCGGCGAGGCCGAGCTCCTCACCGAGACTGGCGATGATGTAGTCGCTCTGCGGAACCGGGGTGATGTCTGGGCGCCCCTGGCCGAGACCAGTGCCGAGCAGACCACCCTTGGCCAGCCCGAACAGGCCCTGCACCAACTGGAAGCTGCCGCCGTTCGCGTTGTAGACATCCGGGTTCATGGCGTCGAGCCAGTTGGTGAAGCGCCCGTTCACGTAGGTGAGGGTCTGGCTGGCGAGGACGGCCCCACCGAGGAAGAGGGTCATGCCGAGCAGCACCCAGCTGAGGCGGCCGGTGGCGAGGTACAGCATCACGAGGAAGAGACCGAAGTACAAAAGCGCCGTACCCAGGTCACGCTGGAAGATGATGACGGACATGGAGAGCGCCCACACGACGAGGATAGGTCCCAGATCGCGGAGTCGAGGAAAATGCATGCCGAGGAAGCGCTTGCCCACCATGGAGAGGCTGTCGCGGTTTCGTACCAGGTAACCAGCGAAGAATACGGCGAGGGCGATCTTGGCGATTTCACCGGGCTGGAAGGTGGCGAATTGGCCGATGCCGATCCAGACCCGGGCGCCACTCACCTCGCGGCCGAGACCAGGTACGAGGGGGAGCAGAAGCAGAACGACGGCCACCAGGCCGGCTATATACGTGTAACGGAATAGGATGCGGTGGTTGCGAATGACCAGGATGACCGTGATGGCGCAGGCGATGGCGAGACCGCTCCAGGCCGTCTGCCGCACAGCCGCGCTGCTCCAGCCCTCGGCGCCGTCGGCAATGTCGATGCGATAGATCATGGCGATACCGAGGCCGTTGAGCAGGGTGGCGATGGGGAGGATGAAGGGGTCGGCATCGCGTGCCACGAAGCGCATCACGACGTGGAGCGCCAGAACGAGCAGGCTCAGGCTGGCGCCGAGCAGGATCAGAGTGGTGTCAATGCCGCCCAAGGCGCCGAGCTGCACGAGCACAACGGCAGCGGCGTTCAGTGAACACGCGATGATCAGTAGAAAGAGCTCCAGGTTGCGCAATTTCTGCGGCAGGTGCAGACGACGCACCTTCTCGGGCTTCGACGTGGTGCGCGTCGGAGCCTGCGTGCTGCTACTCGCTGGCATTCTTCAACCGTTCGACTATGCGTTCTGCCTCGGCGACGGATGCCGCGCTGATGGTTTTCTCAACCTGCTGGCGATCATAGACGCGCAGGCTGGACAGCTCGAGATCGGTGTCCTGGTAGACACTCGACAGAGCAATCGGTCCGAGGTCCTGCTGCACACCCTGATAGATGGCCACCGTGGACCCCTCGGTACCCACAAAGTAGCGGGTCTGAGTCCACTGATACCCCGCGACGGCAGCGCCGGCGATCGCGACCACGAGCAGGATCACGCCTACGAGCCAGGTGAGCTTGCGGCGTCGTGCCCGGCGGGCATCCTCCTCGATGAGCTCGGAGAGGTAGTCCTGCGAGTCCGGTTCAAAGTGGGTCTCGCGCACCGGGTGCAAGCGAAGTGCCGGAATGCGCAGCGGTCGCTGGCGTGCGGGCTCGTCGCCCAGGGCGAGGGGATTAGCGGCAGATCCGACCACGGTGGGTGCGTCATCGCGCTCGGCGGGCTGGCCCACATCAACGATGACGACGGTCACGTTGTCTGGTGCCCCGCCGTCGAGGCTCTCCTTGACGAGCCGGTCGGCGACATCCGCTGCGCTGAGGCCGCTGGAGAGCGCGGCGGCCATGGCGGTGTGCGAGACGACACCGGTGAGGCCATCCGAGCAGATCAGCCAGCGGTCGCCGGGCAGTGTGGCCAAAATGGACGTATCGATTTCGGGGGAGGAGTCCACGTCACCCAGCACGCGCATGAGCACCGAGCGACGCGGGTGCACCATTGCCTCCGCCTCGGTAATGCGGCCGCTGTCGACGAGGCGTTGCACGAAGGTGTGATCGATGGTGATCTGCGACAGCTCGTCGTCACGAAGCAGGTAGATACGCGAGTCGCCGATGTGGGCAATGGCCACCTCGTCGTTGAGCACGACCAGGGCGCTCACGGTGGTACCCATGCCCGTGAGTTCGGCGTGTTCGAACACGGTCTCGGCCAGCTGGGCATTGGCACCGATGAGGGCGGCCTGCAGGGCGAATTCAGCGTCGGCCGCCGAGGAGTATTCGGTGTCCGCTTCAATGATTCGCTTCACGGCGATGGAGGACGCTACGTCTCCGCCGGCGTGGCCGCCCATGCCGTCGGCAACCACAAACAGGTGGTGTCCGGCATACCCGGAATCCTGGTTGTTGGAGCGTACCCGGCCCACGTGGGACGCGGCTGCGCTATGGATCACTGTTGCCATTGAAGCTACCGCCGAAGCTCGAAGCTGGTGGCACCAATTTTGACGGTGGTTCCGAGTGGAACAGGGGTGGGGACAGCAACACGCGTGCCGGCCAGGAATGTGCCGTTCGTCGAGTCCAGGTCCTGAATCATCCACTCATCATTCCAGAGCATGAGGCGGGCGTGGTGGGTCGACGTGTAGTCGTCACGGATGACCAGGCTCGAGTCGGCCGATCGACCAATGGTGATCGTGTCGGTTCCCAGCGGAAATTCGGTTCCCGCCTTCGGGCCGGAGGTGATCACGAGGCGTCCGGTGTTGTGAGCGGTGGCCAGCCCCGTCGCAACGGGTGCTGCGGGAGCCTTCGGTCGTGAGAACTGCTCGGTGGGCGCGGCTGCGGCGGCAGCGGACGGCATCGACATGGCGGCCACGGGTGTCTGGAAGGCGGGGGATGCGGTGGGCGCGGCGGCGGCATCCGTGCTTAGCTTGCGGACCCGCTGGCCGAAGAGGTCACTGCGAAGGGCGTACACAATGCCAAAGATGAACATCCAGAGCAGCAGCAGAAAGCCGATGCGCAGAACGAGCAGGGTCAGTTCGCTAACGCTCATTTTGAGGGCCCCCAGAATCCGCCCATGTCATGGCGTTGGTTTGCGTCGCCGCTGGGTGTGCCCTGTGCAAGCACGCGGAAGACGATGCGGGTACGGCCGATGGTGACGACCGAATCCGGTTCGAGAATGGACTGTGTCACGGGGGACCCATTGAGCTGCGAGCCATTGGTGGACCCGAGGTCTTTCACCTGAGCCCGGGCACCATCCCAGATGATTTCCACGTGGCGCCGCGAGGTGCCGGAGTCATCGATCGTGATGTCGGCATCGCTGCCGCGACCAATGACTGTGCGGGATTTGATCAGGGGGTAACGCTTGCCGTTGATGTCGAGCACCGGCGCCCAGGCAACGTCGCCCTTGAACGTGCTGGAGTCGATCTGCACCATGCCCTCGCTGAGGCTGCGATCTTCAGAGAGAGTGATCGATACTCCGCCCGTGAACTGGTAGCGCTGCTCGGTGGCATGCTTTTTCACCAGCTGAGTGAGCTCGTCGATCAGGGTATCGCCCAGCGCATTCATGCGGGCGTGGTCGGTGTGGGACATGCGCACGGTAAAGCGGTTGGGAGCGAGAATGCGATCACGCGCGACGACCGCCGCCTTCGTGTCGAGCTCGCGACGCAGTGCCGAGGTGATCTCCACGGGCTGCAGTCCCGATCGAAAGGTCTTTGCAAAGGCGCCATTTACGGCGCGTTCGAGACCTTTCTCAAAACTATCCAGAATGCCCACAGGTCTCCCGATCCGGTCCGATTGGCTATGAGCATGTTACTTGCCTCGGGTGTTAACCCGCCCGAAGGGCACAGACGGGCACGAAACGTTATCCTACCCGGGCCACCGGAGGGCGGCTAATTGGGGCGTAATCGAGCGGATGTGAGCCGGCCCGGTGTCTCGAATGGCGCCGGACCCCCGATCAGTGTTAGCATCGGTGAGTTCGCGCGAGTGGCGGAATTGGTAGACGCGCTGGCTTCAGGTGCCAGTGCCCGTAAGGGTGTGGGGGTTCAAGTCCCCCCTCGCGCACAAGGCGAATGGAAAGGCCCCCGAGAAATCGGGGGCCTTTCGTCGTTCTGCGAGCAGCCGATACAGCGAGGTCCGTAGCTAGGGTGTCCACCAGGGCCGCAGCGGCAGGCCGTTGGCGCCGGCATCGGGTTTTACCGCCAATATCTGGTGCAGCTGGATCCCGCCGGTCTCGAAAGCGAGCCGCGACCCGGCCATGTACACGCCCCACACCTTGGCAGTCTGCAGACCCACTTCGGCCACCGCTTCGTCCCAGTGCTCCACGAGGTTGGCCCCCCAGTCGCGCAGCGTGAGTGCATAGTGCTGACGCAGATTCTCTTCGTGCACTACCTCCAGGCCCATGTCCTGTGCTGCGCAGATGATCCGGCCCGAGCCGGTCAGTTCCCCGTCGGGGAAGACATAGCGGTCGATGAACCCGCGAGTGGAGGCTTCGGATTGGTTGTCCGGCCGGGTGATGCAGTGGTTGAGCAGCAGCCCTCCGGGACGCAACCGGGATTGCAGGAAGCCGAAATAGGACGGATAGTTGCGCACCCCGATGTGCTCAAGCAGCCCGATCGACGACACGGCGTCAAAGCCAGTCTCCGCGATGTCGCGGTAGTCGCCGTAGCGCACCTCGGCCAGGTCGGTCAGGCCCTCCTCGACGATTGCCCGCTGTGCCCAGGCGGTCTGCGCGGCTGACAGCGTCACGCCGGTGGCGGTGACGCCGCGGCGGGCCGCGTAGCGCACCATGCCGCCCCAGCCACACCCCACATCGAGCAGTCGGTCGCCCGGCTTCAGGCGCAGCTTCTCGAACACCAGGCGGTACTTGTTCTCCTGCGCCTCGTTCAGTGTTGCGCCAGGGTGCGGGTAGCACGCGCAGGTGTAGGTCATCGACGGCCCCAGCACCCACTCGTAAAAGGTGTTTGATACGTCGTAGTGGTGGTGGATTGCGCTGGCGTCCCGGGTCTTGCCGTGTCGCAGGCCGCCGACGGCGCGGCGCCAGCGTGGCTGCGCCTCCTGCGGTGGCGGCGCGATCGGACGCAGATTCCGGGCACCGATGGAGCGGATGATGGTGGCCGTCACTCGCGGCGGAGGCAGTTTGAAGACCAGCTCGCTGGCCAGCGCCTTGAGAAGTTCATAGGGATCACCCGGGTGCACCCCGTGCATCTCGAGGTCACCGGAGATGTAGGCACGCGCCAGGCCCAGATCACCGCGGCCGGTGGCCAGATACGTCGTGCCGCGCGGCGTCTTCAGCTCGAGTCCGAGCGATGCATCAACCGGACCGGCGAAACTCCCGTCGTAGGCAGTGAATCTGAGCGGGAGCTGCCCACCGGCCAGGATCTGCAGGATCTCGGCGAGGGGGAGCTTTCCGCGCGCGTCGGGCATCCGCTCTGATTCTGTGCTCCTGGGCACACGTTCCCGGTATGTGGTCATCGTCGTTGCACCGCCTTCGCGTAGAGAGCAAGGAGACGTGAATCGGGGTCGTACCGCTTCTTCACGCTGCGATACGTTTCTCCGCCATAGAGTTCCCCGAATTCCTCGGGAGAATAATAGGAGTCCGAATACAGCGACTTGCGGCCACCGAGCTCACTGACTTCATGTTCGATCAGGCGGTTCGTCTCCCCGGTTATCAACCCCACGGGAACCGTCGACCAGAAGCCGACGTTCACGTAGGTGTGATTCGGCAAAATCGGGTAGAGCGGCCAGCCGTGGCCCCGCAGCCGCAGCGGGCACAGCCAGATGGGCTCAATGGGCACGTGCGCCAGAAACCAGTGCAGAAACTCTGCACACCGTTCGATCGGCACATCAACGTCTTGCACAACGCGTTCCCGCGACGGACGGCCTCGCATCCGCTCGATGCGATCGCCGATGTGGAATTGCTGTTCGTAGCGCATCAGTGTGGAGTAGAAGCTGCTGCGCCGATAGCGCCGCGGCCAGAGGCGACGGATAACCGGACGCTGCACGCCGAAGGCCTCCGAGCACCAGAACCAGTCCGTGTCCCATCGCCACAGGTAGTCGTGAATAGTGAGTCGGTCCTCCGTGACGCCGTCATCGTGCTGAATGGATCGGTAGTAGATCTGCTGGCCGGTGTAGTCGCTCACCGGGCCGGCTGCCGCGGTCTGCGTGCCCACGCAGAGGTAGCTCTCGTCGGCGCTGAACACCACGCCGTCGAGGTAGTCCACGCGCTCACCGTTCATGCCACCGGTGGCCACGATGCCGTCCATCGCAGAGACCAGGTCGGTGAGGGAGTGGAACCGTAGATGCCGGAGCGCGACGAATGCTTCGACCGGCTCCAGTTCAATGCGGAGCCGCACCGCGTAGCCGAGGGTGCCGTAGGAGTTGGGGAAGGCGCGATAGAGGTCTTCGTGCTGGCTGGGCGAGGTGGTGACCACCTCGCCCGCGCCCGTGAGGATATCCATCTCCAGCACCGACTCGTGTGGCAGCCCGTTTCGAAAGGACGTCGACTCGATGCCGAGGCCGGTGACGGCGCCGCCGAGGGTGATTGTCTTCAGCTGTGGTACCACGAGCGGCGCCAGCCCGTGGGGGAGCGTGGCGGCGACGAGCGTGTCATAGCTGCACATGCCCCCAACGTCGGCCGTTCGTGCTTGCGGGTCGACGGCGATGACGCCCGTCAATCCCGACGTATCAAGGCCCCCGGCGGTTGGCCGGACGCGGGACCGGAACAGGTTCGAGGTGGTCTTTGCAAGCCGAACGGATGCCGTTGGTGGCACCGCCCAATAGCTCGCCACGAGACGCTCCACGCCTGCGGTGTGAGCGGTGCGTGCGTCGGTCGCTTGGGGGGACACGCCACCAAGCTAGTCCGGAACCTCCGTGAGCGCACCGGCTGGACGTGTAAACAGAAAATACTTTTCGGTAACTCGGGGCTATCGTCAGCTCTCCGCGCGCGGGCGTGCCCGGAAGTCGCCGGGCCAGTCGACCGTGCGGATGCGACTGATCTGCTTGACCGTGCCCAGTGTTCCCCACTCGTCGCGGCCCAAACGTGAGATGGGATCGAGCAGATCAATGCGCGGGTGATTACCGTCGAGTACGTCGGTGTTGACGACCGCGTGGGTGACGAGACCGAAGACCAGCGTGCTGTCACCCATGCGGATGATTTCGTGCAGACGGCACTCGAGGGCGCTGGGGGACTCCTTCACCCGCGGGGTCGCCACCGTGAGACTCGGCTCGCGCGTGAGTCCGGCACGGTCGAATTCGCTCACCTCGGGGTCGAACGCAGTCCCCGTGGCATTGATCTCTGCCATGAGCGTCACCGGGCTGAAGTTGACGACAAAGTCCTGGGTGGCTTCAATGTTGCGCAGGGTGTCTTTCTCACCCACGGACGTGAACATAATAATGGGCGGGTCCACGGACGCCACGGTGAAAAACGAGTGCGGTGCAAGGTTGTGCACGCCGGTGGACGAAGTGCTCGATACCCACGCGATGGGGCGGGGAACAACCACAGACGTCAGCAGGCGATAGAACTCTCGCGGAGGAACGGTGGACGGATCGAAGTGAGTACGCACGTCTCTCAGGCTAGCCGCTGCCCCCGCACACAACCTCTGAGGGACCTAGTTGGTGTCCGACTGACGTTCGACAGCCTCTGTGGCCGCGTCAACGGCATCCGCTACCTGTGCCTGAGCCTTTTTGCTCACCTTGGTGACCTGTTCACGCGCGGTGTCCACGACCGAGGATGCCTGATCAACGAGGGTGGAAACGGTGCTCTCGGCGGCCGCTTTTGCGTCCTTTGCCGCCTGCTCGGTCTGAGAGATTGCCCTCTGCACGTTGGGATCTTTCCAGGCGCGGTCCGCCTTCTCGGACAACTTCTTGAAGGTACGGCGGCTGGCTCGGGACGCGAGCAGCAGGCCGGCGGCGATGCCGGCGAGAAGGATAAAGGTGTTTTTCATGGCGATACCTTTCGGAACGAGCGACCAAAAATGACTCTGTCACCGTACGGTCATCGCCTCATCTGCTCAAGGGATTGACAAGCAGAACATAATCTAAGAGTGGGCACCCGCTGACTCACCAAATCTGGAGCCGAATGACGCACTCGTATGACCTGCACGTGGACCTCCTGGCGCAATGCTTCTGCTGCCAGTCGCGACAGCCGTTCAATTTCACGTCGGCGAGTGACCAGGTGGTGTGTTCGTTCTGCATCCGCCATGTGGGCGCCGAGAAAGCGGAGCGCCGCGACGCCGATCACGTGCGGCTCTGGGTAGAACTGTTCCGTAATGAGCAGTCCATGCACCGTTCCTATGTTGCGGCCACGCAGCACACGCTCGCAGCCCGGGACGAGAGCATCGTTGACCTCACGGAACGGGTGCGGGAACTGGCCGCACTCGTGGCCGAACAGTTTGATTCCACCCCCAGCGCCGGTGTGCGGGCGGTGCTGCAAAACGACCTGGTCAAGCGCGCGGAACGCCGCACCGAGCTGGCATCACGCCAAATCGACTGGGCGATGGCCGTGGTCTGGCGCCTGGGCGTCATGCATCACGACGACCCACAGAAGCCCCTGTACTGCGTGTGTGGGCGGCGCAGCCTGAGCTGTGCGGAGTCGCTGGCCATCGATCCCGTGCGCACCGCCGTGAGTGACTGGGAGAAGAAGAACATGCTGCTGCTGCAGGCGGGTACGCGCCACGGACTGCCCGCTGATCACCCCGCGCTGATCAGTACGCGGTAGTCAGCACCGGCATCCGCTAGAGACCTGCGGGGACGGCCAGCGGAACGCGGCGCACGAAGAATGCCAGTGGAATCCCGAACAGAGAGATGACGGCGCCGTACATGAATGCCGCGTGAACGCCGGCGGCCGTGGCGGAGACCTCCGTCACACCCTGAGCGAGCAGGGTGGTGGACTGTGAGGTCATGACGGCGATGAACACGGCCGTTCCGATCGCGCCAGCAAGCTGCTGAACCGTACCCACCACGGCGCTGCCGTGCGAGTAAAGCTCGGGTGTCAACGACGCGAGACCGGCGGTGAACAGTGGCGTGAAGATGAGGGAGAGCCCGGCACTGAGCGTGATGTGAGCGGTCATCAGCAGTGCGGGAGCCGTGGTCTCGCCCATCAGGGTCATGGACCAGAGCGCCCCGCTCACCAGAGTCGTGCCGGGCACCAGCAGAACCGTGGGACCGAATCGATCGTAAATGCGACCCACGAACGGCGCCAAAACACCCATGGTGATGCCGCCGGGCAGCAGCAACAGACCCGTTGCCAACGCATCGAGGCCCAACACGGTCTGCATGTAGATCGGCAGCAGAATGATGGTTCCAAAAAGAGCGATCATGCTCAGACCGAGCATGATGATGGCGATCGAGAACGTTCGTGACCGGAAGGTGCGCAGATCGAGCAGAGCACGGTTGGCGCGCTGCAGATGAACCTGGCGGAGGATGAAGGTGAGCAGGGCAACCGCTCCAATGACCAACAGGAGGACACCCATGGCCACGCCAGACTCTCCGACGGAGCCGAGGTTACTGAGGCCGTAGATGAGTCCACCGAAGCCAAACGCCGACAGGATCACCGAGAAGGTGTCGATGGGAATCTTGCGCGGCGTTGTCACATTCTGAATGCGCGCGGCGCCGAGGAGCAAAGCGCTGAGGGCAATGGGCAAAACCAGGATGAACATCCAGCGCCAGTCGAGAACGCTCAGAATGATTCCCGAAATGGTGGGGCCAATGGCCGGGGCGACAGAGATGACGATGGAAATGTTGCCCATCGTCTTGCCGCGCGAAGCGGGCGCCACGACGGTCATGACCGTGGTCATGAGCAGCGGCATCATGATGGCTGTTCCGCTGGCCTGCACGATGCGACCCACCAGGAGAATCTCAAAACCCGGTGCACTCGCTGCAATCAAGGTGCCGAGGCTGAACAGTGACATGGCCGCAATAAACACCGGCCGGGTGTTGAAACGCTGCAGCAGGAATCCCGTGATGGGGATAACCACGGCCATGGTGAGCATGAACGCCGTCGTCAACCACTGGGCAGCGGATGCCGTGATGCTGAGATCGGTCATCAGGTTCGGCAGGGCCACACCCATGATCGTCTCGTTCAGGATGACGACGAAGGCGGACGCCAGCAGCAGGCCGATGACGAGGCTGTTGCGCTTCGAGTTATCAACGAGGGTGGCAGCGTCGACCGTGCCGGCGGCCGGCTGAGGCAGAGTGCGTTCGGTCATTGAGGGTCCTGTTCCATGGTGCAGCGAAGATGGCGCGCTGCTCCAGTGCACGCACACTCCTACCCCAGCGCTCCCGAGGGTGGCGTTTATTCCTGATCTGGAATAACTAGGCAAGCCTCAGGGCGAGGTAGGGAGCGGTGCGGCTGGTGGGATGCGCCGCCACGGCGTGCGGGGTGCCCTCCGCCACGATGCGCCCGCCCTTGTCTCCGCCGGAGGGCCCGATGTCAATCACCCAGTCGGCCGCCGCCACCACGTCCATGTCGTGCTCCACCACAATCACGGTGTTGCCGATGTCGACGAGGCGGTTCAGTTGCGTGAGCAGCAGCACGACATCGGCCGGGTGCAGCCCTGTCGTGGGCTCATCGAGCACATAGAGAGTGTGGCCCCGCCGCGCGCGCTGCAGCTCCGTTGCGAGTTTGATGCGTTGAGCTTCACCACCGGAGAGCTCGGTGGCTGGTTGCCCGAGGCGCAGGTAACCAAGCCCTACCTCCTGCAGGGTCTCCAGACTGCGGAGCGCCACGGGAACGTCGGCCAGGAAAGCGGCCGCAGCGTCAACGGTGAGCCCGAGGACATCGGCTACGTTCTTGTCGCGATAGGTCACCTCGAGGGTCTCCGGGTTGTAGCGCGAACCGCCGCAGTCGGGGCACGGGGCATAGCTGCCCGGCAGGAACAGTAGCCCAACGGCGACAAATCCCTCACCGAGGCAGGTGGGGCAGCGCCCGCCGGCCACGTTGAAGGAGAATCGCCCGGCATTGTAGGAGCGAGCGCGAGCTTCGGGTGTGGCCGCAAAGGTTGACCGCACGGCGTCAAAGAGCCCCGTGTACGTGGCCAGGTTGGAGCGCGGGGTGCGACCGATGGGCTTCTGGTCCACTCGCACGATGCGGTCGATGACGTCGGCTCCGCTGATGGCCTGCACGGTTGTCGCGCCGCTCGCGTCGTCGTCCTCGTCGGGCGCGTCATCCTCTCCCGTGGCGGACCCCGTTGGTGCAGTGGATGTTTGTGCGTCCTGATCGGGGTGCAGATGCAGGCCAACCGCCTCGGCCAGCACCTGGCTCACGAGGGTGGATTTGCCGCTGCCGGACACGCCGGTGACCGCCGTGAGTACCCCGAGCGGGAATCGTGCGTCAAGGTTCTGCAGGTTGTGGCGGGTGATGCCCTCCAGCGTGAGCCAGCCCAGCGGATGCCGCGGCGCGCGCTCCGCATCCTGCGCGCGCTGATCCGCGAAGAGGAACTCTCTGGTGACGGAGCTACTCACCTCGGCTAGGCCCTCCGTCGGGCCGCTGTAGAGTACCTGGCCGCCGTTGGCGCCGGCGTGCGGTCCCACGTCCACAATCCAGTCCGCGCGTCGCACCACGTCCATGTTGTGTTCCACCACGAAAACCGAGTTCCCGGTGCTCTTGAGCTCCTCCAGCACAGCCAGCAGCGGCTCGGCGTCGGCCGGATGCAGCCCGGCGGAGGGCTCATCCAAAACGTAAATCACACCAAAGAGCCCGGCACGCAGCTGCGTGGCGATGCGGAGGCGTTGCATTTCACCCGGGGACAGGGTGGGTGTGGCGCGCCCCAGGCTGAGGTAGCCGAGACCCAGCTCCAGCAGAACATCGATGCGTCGCAGCAGGTCGGCGGTGATGGTGGCCGCAACCAGGCTGCGGGCGTCGGCGCGGCCCTCGTTAGCAACGCCCGTGTTGCCAGCATCGGTGGTCCCGCGGAGCACCGCAGCCAGCGTGGTCAGCGGAAGAGCGTTGAGTTCGGCGATGGTGCGGGAGTCCACGGTGACAGCGAGTGCTGCTCGGGTCAAACCGCTGCCTCCACAGAGTGGGCACGGTCCCGATTCCACGTACTGCAGCACGCGGTTTCGCACCCCGGCGCTCTTGGAATCGGCCAGGGTGTGCATGACATAGCTCTGGGCACTCCAGAACTTGCCCTTGTAGGGCCTCGGGCGTTCTCGCTCCGGCATGATGTCGACCACCGGTTGTTCGTCCGTAAAGAGAATCCAGTCCCGGTCGGCGCGGCTCATGGCGCTCCACACGGTGTCCACGTCGTAGTCGAGGGCGCGCAGAATGTCGCGCAGGTTCTTGCCCTGCCACGCGCCGGGCCACGCACTGATGGCACCCTCGCGAATCGTAAGTCCCGGGTCGAGGACCATGGACTCCTCGGTGACCGTGTGCGCCGTGCCGAGACCCTGGCAGGACGGGCAGGCACCCAGTGCGGTGTTGGGCGAGAAGGAGTCCGACTCGAGCCGCGTGGCTCCGTCTGGATACATTCCCGCACGAGAATACAACATGCGGAGGGAATTCGACAGCGTGGTCACGGTACCCACACTCGAACGTGAGCTGGGTGTGCCGCGACGCTGTTGCAGAGCAACCGCCGGGGGGAGGCCGGTGATCTCATCGACGCGGGGGGTGTGTCCCTGCTGAATCAGACGCCGAGCGTACGGTGCCACCGACTCGAAGAACCGTCGCTGCGCCTCGGCAAAGATGGTGCCGAAGGCCAGGGATGATTTTCCTGAACCGGATACTCCGGTGAAAGCCACGATCGCATCGCGCGGAACATCCACGTCCACGTTCTGCAGGTTGTTCTCCCGAGCACCGCGCACGCGAACAAAACCAGTCGTGTGGTGTGTCTCGGTCTCGGGCACGGAGACGGACGCGGATTCAGGCTGCATCCACTCAATGCTACGCGAGCGGATGCCCCATTGTGGGGCCCTGCATGCGGGCGACTCTCCGCCCGCATGCCGGGAGGACTGCGCGGACGCGGTCGACGGTACCGTAATCTGGAACACACACCGTGTGGGTTCACCTCACGTGGTGGACCCGTCCGGAAAGGCCGTTATGTGCCGGCTGCTCGCCTATGCCTCACCCACTCCACGCACCACCCGCGACGTGCTGGGGGGAAACCAGAGCGCCGTCTTCCAGGACATGACCGAGCTGCATAAAGATGGCTGGGGAAGTGCGTGGATCGTGGGCGATACGACTCGCCGCGTGAAAAAGGAACGATCCGCCCTCACCGGTGAGGGTGATCAGCGTTTGACCGAAGCTCTGTCGGAACGACTGTCCCGCGCTCAGCTTGTTCACCTGCGCATGGCCACGGACGGGATGGCCTGCCAGCCAGCCAACACGCATCCGTTTGTTCGGGATGGTTTCGCTTTCGCCCACAACGGTTCACTGGCACCGGCCTCGGCCATGGATGACTACATTGCTCCCCACCTGCTTGCCGCGCTGGATGGTGACACGGACAGTGAGCGCTACCTCGCTGTTATTCGCACCAAGGTTGCCGAGGGAAATGACCTGTTCGAGGCTGTGTGTCAGACCGTTCTTGAGCTTCGACCGATTTTTCCCGACCTCAGCATGAACGCGATGATTCTCTCGCCCACCGAGCTCATTGCCGTGCACGCGAGTGAGGATGCCGACACCCCGCATGACATGTTCGACGCGAGTGGCCTGACGGAGCTCACCCTTCCCCAAGACCATCGCACCGCGTACTACCTCATGCGTCAGCGACGCTACGACGACGGCACCATTGTCTTCGCATCGAGTGGCCTCGACATTGTGGGCTGGGAACCGTTGCCGGCCGAGAGTGTGACCCGGGTGAACCTGACGACCCTGGAGTCCACGACGCGGCTACTCGACGTGGAACCCAGCGTTTTGGCCCGTCACCGCCAGGCCTAAGCCCCGGCCGGCTCCGTCACCACCGCGGCAGCCTGCTCCTGCTCCTGGAGCGCTCGTAACGCCACCTTCATGATTTTCCCGGTGGCTGTGCGCGGGAGCGTTTCTACAAAGTCGATGTAGTCCGGAACCTTGAAGCTCGCGATCAGATACCGGGTGTGCGTCAGGAGGTCCACCTCGGTGACGGTCTGCTCGGGGCGGAGCACCACATAGGCCTTGGGGCGTTCGCCCCATTTGGCATGCGGGATGCCGACCACGGCAACATCGAGCACGGTCGGGTGCGCCAGGATGGCGTTTTCGACCTCGATGGTCGAGATGTTCTCGCCACCCGAGATGATGATGTCTTTCGCGCGGTCCCGCAGTTCGATATAGCCGTCGGGATGCATCACGCCCAGGTCGCCGGTATGAAACCAGCCCCCACGGAACGCTTCGGCCGTGGCCGCGGGGTCCTTGTAGTACCCGGCCATCACGTTGTTGCCCCGCAGTACGATCTCACCCATCGTGTGGGCATCGGCGGGAACATCGTTCATGTCCGCGTCCACGATGCGCGCGGATTCGGCCTGCAGCATACCGACACCCTGACGGGAGATCTTCTGCGCCCGCTCGTTCTTGGGCAGGTCATCCCATTCGTGCTGGTATTCGCAAATCGTGTACGGGCCGTAAACCTCGGTGAGGCCATACACGTGCACCACGTTGATACCGAGCGTATCGAGCTGCTCGATTACCGTGGGCGAGGGCGGAGCCCCAGCCGTGGTGATGCTCAGCGGGCGTTCCACCAGGTGAGCCTGCGGCGCGTTGGCGATGATGCCGCAGACGGTGGGAGCGCCGCAGAGGTTGGTGACGCCGAGGGTGTCGATGGCTGACCAGACGGCATCCGCTCGGACGGCACGCAGACACACGTGGGTGGCGCCGGCGCCCGTGACGGCCCACGGAGTGCACCAGCCGTTGCAGTGGAACATGGGCAGGGTCCACAGGTAGACGGAATCGCTTGTGAACTGGTTGTGGAAGATCTCGCCAAAGGAGTTGAGGTAGGCGCCGCGGTGGGTGTACATGACGCCCTTGGGTTTGCCCGTTGTGCCCGAGGTGTAGTTGATGGCGATAACCTCGCGCTCGTCCTCCACCTCCCAGCGGAGCGGTCGGTCGTCGGCGCTACCGGGCACGATGCGGTCGGCTTCGGCCAGAAAGGACTCGAAGCTCTGCTGTCCGAAGGCGAGCCCGCTTTCGGAGAGGCCGAACTCCGGGTCAGCGATTTCAATGACGTGCTTGAGGGCGGGGCTCGCGTCATACGCGTTCCCCACTGTGGCCACGAGCTCGGCGTCGAGGAACAGCAGCGTGGCGTCGGAGTGGGCGATGACGTAGTCAATTTCCGGCTTGGCCAACCGGGAGTTCAGCGCCACGAGCACGCCACCCGCGAGCGGGACGGCAAAGTGTGCGATCAGCATCTCTGGAATATTCGGTGCCAGGAATATAACGCGATCTCCCGGATTGATCCGCGCCCGAATGGCCCGGGCCAGACGCTGGGCAATCGCAGAATACTCCGCGTACGTATAGCTGCGGTCGCCGTAGACAATTGCATTCTTGTTGGGGAATACTTCTGCGGAGCGCTGTAGAAAACGCATCGGGGTGAGCGGTGAATCGTTGGCTGAGCCGAGCTGGGGGTCAATCACGACAGACTCCTTTGTCAGGGTGGTGGGGGGCTGGTGCAGTGGGTGATGGATGCCTGCCGGTTTACTTGAAGGCGCTGACGCCCGTGAGGTCACGGCCGATGAGCAGGGCTTGAACACTTTCCGTGCCCTCGTAGGTGTGAATGGCTTCGATATCGGCCATGTGTCGCACCACGTGGTTTTCGAGCAGGATACCGTTACCGCCCAGCATGTCGCGACCGAGGGACGCGATTTCCCGGGCAGCGCGGGTGTTGTGGTACTTGGCGAGGGACGCCTGAATGGGCCGCAGTGTTCCGGCCGCGTCGAGGGTGGCGAGGTGCATGCAGTGCAACTGCATGGAGGTGAGGCGGGAGAGCATTACCGTGAGGCGTTCCTGCACGAGCTGGAAACCGGCCAGCGGCTTGCCGAACTGTGTGCGCAGGGTGGAGTAGTTGAGCGCCGCTTCGAAGATGGCCGTGGCGTGCCCGAGTGCCGACCATGCCACGCCGAGGCGTGTGGCATAGAGCACGGCGGCGGTGTCCTTGAAGGTATGGGTGCCCGGCAGGACCGCGTCGAGGGGAATACGCACGTTGTCGAATACGATCCGCGCCTGGTGAATGGCTCGAAGCGATCCTTTACCGGTCATCGTCTGGGCGAGGTAACCGGGCGTGGCCTGGTCAACGAGGAATCCGCGCACATCGCCCTGCTCGTCGCGCGCCCACACCACCGTGACGTCTCCCACGGAACCGTTACCGATCCACATCTTCTCGCCGTTGATCACCCATTCGTCACCGTCATGGCGAGCGGAGGTTACGAGGCCCACGGAGTCGGAGCCGTGTTCGGGCTCCGTGAGCGCGAAGGCACCGAGCTTTTCGGCGCGGGCGAGGGGAACCAGCCAGGTGGCCTTCTGCTCGTCGCTGCCGAAGAGCGCAATGCTGCGCAGCGCGAGTCCGCCCTGCACGGCCACGACGGTTCCCATCGAACCATCGCCGCGGGAGATCTCCATGTTCACGAGCCCGGCTGCGAGCGGAGACATCGGTGTGAGGCCCGGGCCCTCGACCCCATCGGTGAGTAGATCCAGCTCTCCGAGTCGGCGCGCGAGATGCAGCGGGTACTCGCCCTTATCCCAGGCCTCGGTGAGTTCATCGAGTGTGTCTTCGGCGAAGCCGCGGGCGCGGGCCCAGAAGGCCCGGTCGGCCTCGGGAACGTCGGCGAAGACCGCGTAGTAGTCGGTGTCGAGTGGGGTGCTGACGTCATAGTCCGGCGTGCGGGTGGATGCCGGCGTGTTCACATTGCGTTCTTCGGCAATGACGGGGAGGGAATTCATGGGTGACTCGCTTTCGGGTGTGGGGAGTGGAAGATCTGGTCTTTTCAGACGGAAACAGGGGCGTTTGCTACTCCGAGTGCATGAAATCTCACGCCATTGGCGGCAACGGAGGCGCCCGAACGATCAAGTAGGGGGGTGAGACCACCAGTGTGCTGCGGATAGTTGGCACCGAGGATCATGCAGGCGTCGATGTCATCCGCGCTCTCGACCGTGCCCTCCGCAAGCATGCGCCACGCTTCATCGGCGAGACCTGTGAGCAGGAAGGCGCGAATGTCTGTGGGGGTGGTGGGGAGCATCCGCTTGGACACGGCATAGACCTGGTCGAGAATCGCCGTGACCTCGGGACTCGGGTATCCATCGTCACCGAGATAACCGGTGAGGTTGTTGGTCACGATGCGGCAGAGGCTGGGACTCACGCGGAACCGTTCGTTGGCGCCGGCATTCATGGTCTCCAGAATGTGCAGCTGCACCGCCGGGCCAATATATTCGAGCAGGGTCAGTGCGGTCATGGGCAGGCCGTCACTCACGAGGGCGCTGTCGACGGCGCGGGCATCCGTTCCCGCATCGATGAGTTCGAGGGTGTCACTGAATAGGCGGGTGAGCAGACGATTCACCACGAATCCGGGGGAGTCCTTCACGAGTACCGCGGTTTTGCCGAGTGAACCGGCGAGAGCAAACGCGGCATCGACAGCAGCCTGGCTGGTGTGCACGGACCGCACGATCTCCACGAGGGGAAGCACGGCCACCGGGTTGAAGAAGTGGAACCCAATGAGGCGCTCCGGGTGGCGCAAGCCCTCGCCCTGATTCGCGATCGACAACGAGGAGGTGTTGGTGAGCAGCACCGTGGTGTCAGCGACGACATCTTCAACGGATGCCCACACCGCACGTTTGACCGTGAGGTCTTCGAAGACCGCCTCGATCACCATCTCGCACGGCGCATGCACGGTAGCGTCGGTGCCGGCGGTGACCAGGCTCGCAATGCGGTCGCGCTCGGTGGTGGTCATTCCGCGCTTCACCGATCGGTCGAGCTGGCTGGACACCCGCTCGAGCGCGAGGTCAACGCGCTCGGCACTGAGGTCAATGAGGTGCGTGGGCACGTCCAGGCGGTCAGCGAACAGGTACGCGAGTTGCGTGGCCATGAGGCCGCCGCCCACGACGCCCACGTGCGTGACGGGGGTGACGCCCGGCAGGTCGGTGGAGCGGGCCGGAGTGGGGCGGGATCGTTTGCGCGCGGCCTGGACCGCGAAGAACGCGTAGATGCTGGCTCGACACTCATCGCTGTGCAGCAGGGTGCCGAAGGCGGCGATAGTGTCGGCCTCGAGTGCATCCCCGGCACGGGCCAGCCGTGCGGCGGTGCGGTTGCCGGCCACCGGAGCGGAATACCGGTCGTTCCAGGCGGAGAGCAACGTCAGGGCGGACTCGACGGCGGGAAGAACCCCCGGAATGCGCTTGGCCACCGCAGCCCGCACGGCGGCTGGGTTCCACGGCACGGGGGCGGGGCCGGTAGCGATGGGCAGCCGGGAGCCATTGAGCACAGCCGCCGCCCAGGAGAGGGAGGCAGCAAGAAAGTCATCGGACGGGAGCACCATGTCGGCAAGTCCGAGGCGTTCGGCCTCCTGCGCCGAGGCGTACCGCCCGGCGAGCGAACGGGTGATCGCCACATCGGCAGCGCCGGTGACCCCCACGAGTTCGCAGAGCGAGGTGAGACCACCCCAGCCGGGCAGCAGACCGAGGCGAACCTCGGGGAGGCCAATGTTCCGAGCGGATGCCGCCACGGTGCGGTAGTCGCAGCGCAGCGCGAGCTCGAGCGCTCCGCCCACAGCCGCGCCATTGATGAAGGCAAAGGTGGGAACGGACAGGCGGCTGATGGTGGCGAACGCGAGGTACCCGTCCCGGGCGAGCTGTTCACCATCGGCTGCGGACTGGGCGGACTGAAATCCACCGAGGTCGGCTCCGGCGCCGAAGGCCGAACCGGTACCGACGAAGGCGACGGCATCCACGTGCGTGCTGCCGATCTTTCTCACGGCGGTGGTGAGAGCACGCAGGGCGTCGGGGGTCCAGGTGACCAGCGCACCCGGTGCCGGAACGAAGTTGACGACGGCAATGGTGTGGCCGGCGCTCACGTGCAGGCCGACCTTGATTCTGGTGTGTGCTGCACTAACCACGGTGCTCCCTCGCGCCGAACCGACAGATACCCTTACTGTCTAACTGAGACTGAGTTTCATGTCAAGTGAAACTCAGTCCCAGTCAGGGTGTCAGGGGCGAACTGTCAGCCTGTGATCGCGCGAAGCCGTTCTTCGATCGCCCGGGCCAGGTCGTAGGGCGAGGTTGACGCGGGGAAGACCGCCACGACCAGGTCCGGTGACACTCCGGAGGTGGTGCTGGAATCGAACGTGGGGGAGAGAAGGCGACGCACCTCCACAAGTTCCGCTGCAAGTTCCTCGGGTCCCACCCGGGCGTCGGAGCGGATGAGGCGGCGCAGCTCGAAGTTGTGGGTGGCCGTCACCGCAGACGCGAAGCGAATGGCCACGAGTGGGTCGAGCCGGGGAAGCATCTGCCGCAGATAGGTGGCAAAGGTCTTTTCGTACCGGGACACCATGACGGTTTCCCGGTCCCGCAGCACCTGCGACTCACGCACCACGAGGTCACGCAGGCGCACAATCTCGAGCCGCTCGCGAAAACGCTCGAATACCAGCGATGCCGCCTCACACACGGCCGTCCACGGATCCTCGTGCTGGCTGGCGAAATAGCTGGAAATCTGCTCGAGCAGCTCGTCGTGGTCCGCAAAGATCACGTCGTCCTTCGAGCCGAACTGCCGAAAGAAGGTGCTGCGGGACACGCCGGCGGCTTCGGCAATTTGGGTCGCGGACGTTGCCTCATAACCGAATTCATGAAAGAGCCGCACCGCAATGTCGGCCACGTCGACGCGGGTGAGCGGAACAGGCACGGCAGCGGAGGCGTCAGACATAGTGAGGTGAAATTAGCACAAAATGACACCCGGCCACATTCGGTGCCCGCTGGCACTACCCGCTGGCACTAGGTGACCGGAGCAGCCCCAATCGACCAGATGCGCGGCGGCTGGGCCCCTGTCACCTCGAAGTCGCCCACGATTCGGGCCTTGAACACCCAGGGGTTGTGGTTCGCAGCCGTGCGCGCGTTGCGCCAGTGCCGATCGATGTTCTTGCTCGTGCTCACCCCGGAGGCCGCGAGGGCGTTGAACACAGTGCTGGTGGCGCGGGTAGCCAGTTCGCTCAGCACAACCTGCGCCTGCGCGGTCTGCAATTCGGCCACGTCGTTGAGGTGTTCCTCCTCCACCTCATCGCCAAGAAACGCCGCGTCGTAGGCTGCCTGCAGCGCCCGAGCGGCGCTTTCGAGCGTCGCGGCGGCGGCGAATCCCTGAGCCGATGCCTCCCCCACCACCTGCAGAATCTGCGGGTCGGTGGCAAACGAGTTGGTGTTTCCGTGCGAAAAAATGCGGGTGCGGTTGCGCACCTCGGTGGACACCTCACGCACGGCGGCCTGGATGGACCCAGCGAGGACGGCCAGCAGCACGGCCTGATAGAACGCGGTCTGGTATCTGAACCGGGTGCTGAAGTCGATAACGTTCTCGGCATCCACCACCGCGTCGACAAACGTCGAGGTGCCTGATCCCGTCGTGCGCTGACCGAATCCGTCCCAGTCGTCGCCGTGTGTCACCCCGGGCTGATGGGCATTCACCACCGCGATCACGTGCGCGCCCGTATCACTGCGCTGGGCATAGGTGTCGATCCAATCGGCGAATATGCTTCCGGTGGAATAGAACTTTGTCCCGTTCACCTGGAAGCGATCGGGCTGCCCGTCGAGGGGCCGCACCTTCGTATTCACTTCACCCACCGTGACGGCCCCGATCTCGGTCCAGGAGTTGCCCACGAGGTCGCCAGCCACAAAACGCGCCAGCCACACCGCGCGCTGGTCGCCGGTGGACACCAGACGATCTTCCACGAAGGCAAAGTGACCGCGCAGCGCCTGCGGAATGTTGGAGTCCGCGGCGGCGAGCTCGGTGAGCAGCCGGAAAAGCTGGGGAAGCGTGGCACCGGAGCCTCCGTCCGCCACCGGAACGCGAAGGGCACCGAAACCAGCTGCGGCCAGCTGTTTGATTTCGATATAGGGGAGCCGATGGTCCTGCTCGCGGGCCGAGGCATCCGCTGCAATCGAGGCAAACAGGGGCCGGAAACGAGCGGCAAGTACTTCGTAGTCGACGTCGGTGGAGGGTGTGGAGACAGTGGGCATGTGAACGACCTTTCGTGGTTTTCGACACTAGAAGCACGCTCCGGATCCCGCCCGAATGAGTCTCGCTGTGACGCTCTGTTGCCTTGTGTCACACCGGGAGTCGCTTCGTGACGTGGCCCATTGCACAACCGTGCTCCGCCCTGAGATGGTGTGTCAGCGCACCAGCATCCGGTGCCAGCACCTCACCGAGCACGCCCTCTGCGGAGAAGAAACCCGATGATTAGTCTGAACGCACTCACCAAGGTCTATGGACACGGCGACCATGCCGTGACCGTTCTTGACCGCCTCGATTTTCAGGTGGCAACCGGAGAAATCTTCGCCGTTGTCGGCCCGAGCGGGGCCGGCAAGAGCACACTCGCGCAGTGCATCAACCTGCTGGAGCGGCCCACGAGCGGCTCGATCGTGGTGAACGGGGAGGATCTCAGCAGCCTGCCCGAGCGTCGGCTGCGCGTGGCGCGGCGTCGCATCGGCACCATTTTTCAGTCGGACGGCCTGTTCAGTCGACGCACAGCGGCCCAAAATGTGGCCCTTCCGCTGGAGTACCTCGGCGTCACCGCGGCGGAGACAACGGCTCGAGTGGCCGAACTCCTCGACCGTGTGGGACTCAGCAACCGTGCCGACCACTATCCGCACCAGCTCTCCGGCGGACAGCGCCAACGCGTGGGAATCGCCCGGGCGCTGGCTCTTCGACCGTCGATTCTGCTCTCGGATGAGGCCACGTCGGGCCTTGACCCCGACTCGACGGCCTCGATTGTGAACCTCCTCAAGGAGCTGCGTGATGACCTGAGCCTGTCGATTCTGTTCATCACCCACGAAATGGACACCGTGCTTCAGGTGGCCGATTCGGTGGCTCGACTGGACCACGGCCACATTGTGGAGTCCGGCCGTATCGTGGACCTGCTGCGCGATCCCGACTCGTCGCTCGGCCAGGCACTTCGCCCGCAGCGACGGCACGCGACAGGGACGGATGGTGCCCAGACCTGGTTCGTGAACTACACGTCCTCGACGGTTCCGGCCGACTGGCTGGCCCGGCTCTCTGCCGAGCTGGGCGAAACCGTATCACTGCTCGGGGCCTCCATCGAAACCATCGGCGGCGCCACGGTGGGTCACGCCACCATCAGCGTGCCGGTTGCGGAACCGGGCCGGCTGGTTTCGGTTGCGGCCAGCCTCGGGCTCTCCGCCCAGCCGCACGGCTCACACCCGGTGAAGACCGGGAGTCCAGCTGTTTCCCTCACTCTGGAGCGTGCCGCATGAGCGCTGTCCTTGACTCCGTTCGCTTCGGTGGAGCTTTTGCCACCAGCGAAGTTCCCCTGCGCGACATTCCCGCCCTGGTCTTCCCGGCGCTGCTCGACACGCTGATCATGGTGGGCATCGTCATGGCAATAGTGGTTCTCGTGGGTGTGCCGCTCGGCGCACTCGTGCATAATCTTGCGCCCGGCGGACTGTTTGAGAACCCGGCTCTGCACTCCGTGCTCAGCTGGATCGTGAGCATCGGACGCTCCCTGCCATTTCTCATTCTGATGGCCGCGATCGTGCCGTTCACCCGTTTCATCACCGGAACCAACATTGGTATTGCTGCTGCCGTGGTTCCCATGACCATCGCGGGTATCGCCTTCTTCACTCGTATCGTGGAGAACTCGCTGCGGGGAGTGCCGCCCACCCTGGTGCGGGTGGCCAAGGCATCCGGTGCATCGCCGCTGCAGATCATTCGCACCGCTCAGCTCAGTGAGGCACTGCCCTCGATCATTGGTGGCCTCACCATCAACACCATCGCGATGATCGAGTACTCGGCCATCGCCGGCACAATCGGAGCCGGCGGAATCGGCTACGTGGCCGTCACCTACGGTTACCAGCGATTCGATCACACCGTGATGCTCGCCACCATCGTCATTCTCGTGGTGACCGTGGCCCTCGTGCAGATCACCGGAGACCGGCTCGTGCGCCTGGCCACGCCCCACAGCGCTCCGACACGCACACGAATGCCCCGGCCGTCGCGTCCGAACACGCTCGTCGACGCGTGAATTCGGGTGCCGCCGGCACCCCCCGCATCAGCTAGCCCCTGAACTACCCGCGCCGAGGCGTCGGGAATCCCCCCGCAGTCCCGTCATTCCGCGCGAGCGAACGATAGCCGCGCCCGCGGCACGCATCCACAGCACCCCCGAAAGGTCTTTCCCATGTCCCAGAACACGCCCCGCAGCACGCCCGTCACCACGCCAGAGACCGACCCGCACGGCTTCAACCTGAAGAAGCGCCGGCGCTGGCCCTGGATCGCCGGGGCCGGCGTGGTGGTGGTGGCTGTTGCCGCGGCCATTGCCATCCCCCTTCTCAACCCCACCCTCTCGCCCAACGAAACGGCCGGGGCAACCCTGGTCGTGGCCACGGCCGAGGGAAGCGCCGCCGAGCAGGCGCTCGTGAATTTTGTCGCCGAGGAGGTTGCACCCCGGTACGGCATCACGGTTGCCTTCAAGGGACTCTCCGACAGCAACACCATTAATCGCGCGGTGAGCGAGGGCGAGATTGCCGGCACCGTGTATCAGCACAAGCTCTGGCTGGGCCAGGTTCTCGAGGCAAACCCCGATTTCAAGGAGGAGGCGGCGACATCCGTTTTCCGTTGGGGCTTCGGGCTGTGGTCATCGAAGTGGGGCAGCGTGGCGGAGATTCCGGATGGCGCCACGATTTCGCTCTACTCCGACCCGGCCAATGAGGCCCAGGGTCTGTGGCTGCTTGAGAGCGCCGGGCTGATCACACTGAAGCCCGGGACGCCGACGGGTTCGGCCACCCAGGACGACATTGCCACGAACCCGAAGAACCTGAAATTCACGCTTCTCGACTTTGCGGCACAGTCCCGGGCGCTGCCCGACCTCGACGCGGCCGCCGGGTACACCGAGTACTACCTTGCCGCCGACATTCCGCTCGAGCAGCAGATCTTCGCCCCGGCCGCCCCGGACGAATTCGCCGGCCAGCTCACGATCGGCAGCGACTACGCCGACACCGACAACATCAAGAAGCTCGTCGCCGCCTTCAAGGACCCCGCCGTGCAGGAGTTTCTCGCGACCGACCCCACGGTGAAGGGGATTCTGCTCCCCATCGACGCGCAGTAACGCCTCCACCGCGTCGCGGCGGAGCGCTCACGGTCAGGCGGATGCCGCCGCCTGGCGGTTCTCCGCCGCCGCGGACGACGCGGTGAACGCGCCGCGATAGGCCGACGCGGGGTGCCGGTCACTCAGGTGGGGGCCGTCAGCAAAGAGTTTCTCCCGCAGCGTGCCGGGTGCATATTCGGTTTGGGCAAGCCCGCGCTTGCGCAGTTCGGGCAGCACGCCCTGGATGAAGTCGGTGTAGGAACCCGGAATGGTCTGGTTGATGATGTTGATGCCGTCGATTCCGGCGTCCTGCCAGGCCTCGAGCTGATCAACGATCTGCTCGGGGGTGCCCGTAACCTGCTGCGCCTGAGCGCGATAGTGGGCCACGTCGGCGAGCGTGGGGTTGCCGCCGGGGGTGGAGTCGATGATGGCTTGCAGCAAACCCTGGCCGCCCTCGGTCTTCACGTCACCGAGAGGAGTGTCGAGCGGCAGGCCGCCCAGGTCGAGGCCCAGTCCGCCGCCAACGTGGGCCAGGATCATGTCAAGATCCAGGTACTCGTCGAGCTCGGCCTTCTTGGCCGCGGCTTCCGCCTCGGTGCTGCCCACCACGAAGGACAGTCCGGTGAAGAGCTTGATGTCGTCGGGGAGGCGGCCAGCCTGCACGGCCTGGGCACGAATGGCGGTGGAGACCCGGGCGGCGTAGGCGGTATTCGGCGCAAAGAGGAACGTGGCCTCGGCGTTCGCGGCTGAGAACTGCTGGCCGCGGCCGGAGCTGCCGGCCTGAAAGAGCAGCGGGGTGCGCTGCGGCGAGGGGGAGACCAGGTGGGGTCCTTCGATCGCATAGCGCTCACCGCGATGGTAGATCTTGTGCACCTTCTCGGGGTCGGCATGCAGCCCGGTCTCCTTGTTCTGCACCAGTGCACCCTCGTCCCAGGACCCCTCCCACAGCTTGTAGACGGCGTCGGAATACTCGTCGGCCCAGTAGTAGCGGTCGGCGTGGGCCGTGAGGCCGTCGGATCCAAAGTTGCGGTGTGAGTTTTCGAGGGCACTGGTGACGATGTTCCACGCCGCGCGACCATTACTGATGTGGTCGAGGGTGGACATCTGCCGGGCGAACTGGAACGGGTGCGACTGCACGACGGAGCTGGTGGCAGCCAGGCCGATGTCTGTGGTGACGCTCGCGAGTGCGGCCAGCAGAATGAGCGGGTCGTTGGACGGGACCTGAAGCCCGCGGGCGATGTGCGATTCCCAGCCCCCGTTGTGGTCGCCGTAGAGGCCCACCACATCGGCCAAGAAAATTGCGTCGAATTTGGCGGCCTCAAGCTGTTTCGCGAGGTCGATCCACAACGGGAGTTCATTGAATCGGTGCTGTTGGGCATCCGGATGACGCCATTGGCCACCGAGGATGTGACTCGTGGTGTTCATGACGAAGGCGCTCAGAAGTAGGCGCGGGCGAGCGGTGGTGGTGAAGCGGGTTGACGCGGTCAATGTTCCCCCTAGATTGAGTTACGTGCGTGTGTCGAGGTGGCGCGACAGCCTGCCGCCGCTCACTTGCCCGATGTGTGGCAGGACGCCGGAATCGACGGCAGCGAGTGGTCAGTTGGCTGCGTCGAATGGCACCAATATGTTGCGGATGTCGATCATGGGTCACGCTCCAGAGTGGTGGCGTCGCGCACAGCGGGGCTCCCCACGCGTCTTTTCACCCTACTAATTTGGGGCAGATGCCTCGTCCGTGTGACGTTATGTGGCCTATCGCACCTCGATCAGCTCGCTGAAGTCACTTCTGGCGCCGTGATCGGCCAACTTGCGCCCCATGAGGCGTCCTCAAGGGGCAGATGTTGGTCGGTCGCGATGGAAAGGGGCGCAAGTTGGCGGATCGCGTAGGAAAGCTACCGTGCGAGGGAGGCGAGCTCGGCGCGTGTGGAGGCGCCCACCTTGCGCAGCAGATTAGCCACGTGAAACTTCACCGTGTTCTCGCTGATCACGAGCGACTCGGCAATCGCCTTATTGCGTGCGCCCGAAGCCACGAGAACGAGCACTTCACGCTCACGCGGGCTCAGCCCCCAGGCTATTTCGGTCACAACGGATGCCGCGGGCGGGTCCAGCGGCAATGACACCGACATCTCGGATCCCCACCCGGGCGTCGCCTGCACGTCCAGTTGCCCGCTGAGGGAAACCACCCGGGCGGAGAGCTGCCGCACACTCGGCACCTCGGGGTTCAGGTCACCGGGACCATCGTCACGGATGCGAATGAGCAGGTTACTACCGTCGCAGTCCCACTGAACCCGAACCTTGGCGACACCGCTCTGTTCCACCAGCGCGAGCACCGCTCCACGCACGATGGCGCGGGCTTCGTGGGCCACCTCGCCCGGCAGTGCGCGCCCGTTAATCGGGGGCTCAATGAACTGCACGTCCAGGTCGCCGAAGCGCACGAGGGGTCGGAGGTCATCGCGCAGGCGCTCGAACGCGCGCGCCACGGGTTCTTCGGTGAGTGAGCGGTCACGGTCGCTCACCGCGCGCAGCGCCACCATGGCCGACGCCGCGAGATCGGTGGCCGTCTGCCGGGCCGCTTTGTCACTCGTTGAACTCGACCTCAGCACGGCGAGGAGTGACTCCAGGGTCGTTGCATGATTGTCGGTGAGATCGGCGATGATTCTGCTTCTCTCGGCGGCGGCCAGGCGTGAGGCCTGACCCGAGTCGTGGGCGGGTAGGGGGGAAGTCATGAACCCAGCCTACCCGATAGGCGCTCTAACCACCCGAACGGGTAGGTAACCTAGCCATTAGGTGGGCGGCAGGCCCGCCCGAAGGAGTAGAGGATAGTAAACATGAACGCAACGACAACTACCCCGACTCACGTCGCGACAACAGACGCCCTTGGCGCTATTCTCGCCGAGAACGTGGGCGTCGTCGAGCAGCTGCAGTCGACATCCGCTGTTTCACTCGAAGCTGCGGCCGAGAGCCTGCGCACGGCGGATCGCATCTTCGTGCTGGGTGCCGGCCGCTCCGGTCTCGCACTGAAGATGACGGCCATGCGCCTCATGCACCTCGGTCTCGACGTGCATGTGGTTGGCGAAGTCACCGCACCGGCCATCACGGGTGGCGACGTGCTGCTCGTGGCCAGCGGCAGCGGAACAACGGGTGCCATTGTGCGCGCCGCTGAAACCGCGTCCGCGCTGGGCGTGACAATCGTGGCACTGACAACGGATGCCGCATCCACGCTGGCGAAGCTGGCGCAGGTGACGGTCGTTATTCCGGCTGCTGCCAAGCAAGACCACGGTGGCCCCCTCTCGGTGCAGTACTCCGGTGGTTTGTTTGAGCAGAGCGTTCTTTTGGTTGGTGACTCTCTCTTCCACACGCTGTGGAAAGACTCCGGCGCTACGGCCGAGCAGCTGTGGCCCCGCCATGCCAACCTCGAATAAGTACAACACCCCCTAAATTTTCACACTCCACATTTACGAATAACAGAAAGAAGACACCATGAAGCTTCAGGTAGCAATGGACGTACTGACCACCGAGGCCGCACTCGAGCTCGCCGCTCAGGTTGCACCTCACGTCGACATCATTGAGCTCGGCACCCCGCTGATCAAGGCTGAGGGCCTGCGCGCCGTCACCGCGATCAAGGCCGCGCACCCCGACAAGATTGTCTTCGCTGACCTCAAGACGATGGATGCCGGCGAGCTCGAAGCCGACATCGCCTTCGCCGCCGGCGCCGACCTCGTGACCGTTCTGGGCACCGCCGGAGACAGCACCATCATCGGTGCCGTCGCCGCCGCGACGAAGCACGGCAAGGGCATCGTTGTTGACCTGATCGGCGTCGCCGACAAGGTCACCCGCGCCCGTGAGGTCACCGCACTCGGAGCACAGTTCGTTGAGATGCACGCCGGTCTTGACGAGCAGGCCGAAGAGGGCTTCAGCCTCGACACGCTGCTGAACCAGGGCGAGACCTCCAAGGTTCCGTTCTCGCTCGCTGGTGGCGTGAACCTCTCCACCATCGCCTCGGTGCAGCGCGCCGGTGCAACCGTTGCCGTCGCCGGTGGCGCTATCTATGGTGCAGAAGACCCCGCAGCAGCAGCCGCAGCACTGCGCGCCGCGATCATCTAAATCGCACCACACGAAAAATGCCGTCCTCACTCGTTGAGGGCGGCTTTTTTGTGTGCCGGCGCTCCGGGCACCGAGGGCCGCGCGGTGCGAGCACCTGTCGGCTCGGTAAAACCCGTCATGGCCGCGGAGCATCGTGATGGTGTTGACTGTGCGTATGGCGCAGAGATGGATTGCTACAGACTTTGGCGGACTCGACGTGTTCGAGCAGGTGGAGACCGACGTGCCGACACCGGGACCGGGCGAGGTCACCATCGAGGTGCAGGCTGCCGGCATGAATCCGGCCGACTTCAAACATGTTGCCGGCGGCCAGGACCGGAACGCACTGCCCGTTGCGGTTGGCTACGAGGTGTCCGGTGTCATCTCGGCCCTCGGTTCCGACACCCAGATTGCCTCCGGCGGTGGTGCCATCGGTGACTCGGTGATCGCATTTCGGGTTGCGGGAGGTTACGCCTCCGCGATCACGGTGCCCGCGACGGATGTTTTTGCCAAGCCCGCGATTCTCAGTTTTCCCGAGGCCGCGAATCTGCTTCTTGCCGGTACGACCGCGGCCGAAATGCTGCACGTCACCGGCGTCACCCGTGGCGAGACGATTCTGGTGCACGGCGCATCGGGGGCAGTGGGGGTGAGCGTGCTGCAGCAGGCCAAGATCATGGGGGTTCACGTGATTGGCACCTCGAGTGAAGCTAACTTTCATGTGGTTGCGAAGTTCGGCGGTCAGCCCGTGCTGTACGGCGAGGATCTCCGTGCGCGGGTACAGCGTGCGGCCCCGGATGGCGTCGTCGCCGCGCTGGACTGCGTGGGCACGGACGAAGCCATTGACGTGTCGCTCGCGCTCGTGTCCGACCGCGCGCGCATCGTGAGCATCGCAGCCTTTGGGCGCGCGGAGCGTGATGGTTTTCGTATTATCGCCGGGGCCATTCCGGCCAGCACCGCATTTCGAAACGAGGCGCGGGCGCGCATCCTCGAGCTAGCGGATGCCGGCGACCTCGTTGTGCCGATGGCCAGAACGTTTCCGCTCTCCGCGGCTCGCGACGCGCTGGAGTTTCTGAGCAGCCAGCACCCCGGGGGCAAGCTTGCGCTGATTCCGGAGCGCTGACGCGAGGGTTGGACGCGAGCGTCAGGCCCGGTGTGTGGCCTCGAGGCCGCCGAGGATCGCGTCGGCGATCCGCCCGAGATCCTCGAGTTGCTGCGGAGTCAAGACGTTGACGACGCTCTGGCGAATGGCCTGCTCGTGGTGACTGCGGGCATCCGCTGCACTCTGTCGGCCCTTGTCGGTGAGCCGAATGAAGGAGCCGCGGTTGTCTTCGGGGCAGCCCTCTCGGCTGACGAGGCCGCGCGTCTCCATGCGGCGCAGCTGATGCGAGAGTCGGCTCTTCTCCCATTCGAGGCCGCAGCGCAGCGCCATGGCCCGCACGGACGCCTGGGGTGACTCCGACAGGGCCAGCAGAATCTCGTAGTCGGCTTCGGAGAGTCCGGTGTGCCGGGTCAGCTCCCGATTGAGATGACCGCCCAGCTGGGCGCGCAGTCGCTGGTAGCTCGCCCACGAGGCGGTTTGCGCTGCGGTAAGCGGCGAATCTGTCGGCTGCGAGTCGGTCATACCGTCCATATTAGTTGATAAGTCAACCGAATGGCATAGAGTGGTTGACAGGTCAACTAAGGAGAACAACACGGTGACAACTCTGGGTATCCTCGGCGCGGGTCGCGTGGGGTCGGCAATCGCCCGCACCGCGCTGAAGGCCGGCTACACCCGCTCCTAAGACTTACCCCACACCCTCGACACGGCATTGGAATCCCCATGGAAATAGGCGTCTACAGTTTTGGCGACACCCCGCGTAATCCCGACGGCTCGTTTCGATCCACGGCGGAGGCCATCCGCAACCTGTTCGATGGGATAGTTCACGCCGACAAGGTGGGCCTGGACTTTTTCGGCGTGGGTGAGCACCACACCGTCGACATGCCCGCGTCTTCCCCGGCCGCGTTGATTTCGGCCGCGGCCGGTGCCACCACGCAGATTCGGCTCGGCAGCGCCGTCAGTGTTCTCAGCACGGATGACCCTGTACGCGTTTTTCAGCAGTTCGCCACAGCGGATGCCGTCTCGGGCGGACGCGTGGAAATCACCGCCGGCCGGGGATCGTCGGTGGAGTCGTATCCGCTGTTCGGCTACGACCTGCAGGACTACGACCGTCTCTATGAGGAGAAGCTCGATCTGCTTCTGACCATTAATGAGAACGAACGGGTCACCTGGTCGGGGAGTGTGCGTCCCGCGTTGAATGACCTCGTGGTTGTGCCGCGGCCCGTCAATGGCCGGCTACCCATTTGGGTCGCCACCGGTGGAAGCGCGCCCTCCTCGGCCCGGGCCGGACGGCTCGGCCTACCGGTGGCCTACGCCATCATCGGCGGCGAGCCCGCCCGGTTTGCACCGCTCGCCGAGCTGTATCGGCGTTCGGCCGCTCAGGCCGGACACACCGGGGAGAACATCAAGGTGTCGGTCGCCGCATTCGGGCTTATCGCGCCCACGCGGCAGGAAGCGCTCGAACGGTTCTACCCGGGCTGGTACAACCTCAACCTCGAGATGGGCAAGCTTCGCGGCTGGCCCGCCCCGCAGCGTCGGCAATTTGAGCTGCAGGCGGAAGCGCCGGGGGCCTACTACGTGGGCTCTCCCGACGATATTGCCGAGCGCATCGTGCACCTGCACGGCTATTTGGGTCACATGCGGCATTTCCTGCAAATGGACTTTGGTGGACTCCAGCAGGAGTACTTCCTCGAATCCATTACCCTGCTGGCCACCGAAGTGAAACCCCGCGTGGCCCGCCTGCTCGCCGCAAAATAAGCCGCATCGCAGCCGCTGGTGACCACCGAGTCAGGGTCACCGGCGGGGACTAACCCAGAAGCAGCTTGCCCAGCCTGTCGGTGGAGTGAACAATGGCGAAGGCGTCAGCGGCTTCCGCCGGCGAACCGTAACCCCACTCCACCAGAATGGCCGGCACGTTGTTCGCGGCGGCGCCCACCACGTCGTGGCTGCGGTCACCCACGAGCACGGCGGTCGTGACATCCGCACCGGTTTCGCCCAGGCGACGGAGTGCCTCGGCCACGATGTCGGCCTTGGTGATGCGGGAGCCGTCCGTGGACGCTCCGACCGTCACCGTGAAGAACCGGTTCAGGTCGAAGTGCGTCAGAATGTCGATGGCTTGCTGCTCGGGCTTGCTCGTGGCGAGAGCCAGGGGAATCCCGGCCTCGCTGATGCGCTCCAGCAGTCCGGCGATGCCCGGGTACACCGCAGTGTCGAGGGCGGCGGCACCGTGGTACTCGGAGCGATACACGAGAACGGCCGCAGCGGCCTCTTCCGGGCTCATTCCGGCGTAGTCCTGAAAGGCAGAGATCAGCGGAGGGCCGACGTATTCGAGCAGGTCGTGGTCGGAGGGAACGGGACGGCCGAGCAGAGCAAAGGTACGGGCCAACGAGCTGGTAATGGCCGGGGCGGAATCGGTAATCGTTCCGTCGAGGTCGAAAAGAATCGCGCTCCAGGTGCGCGTTAAGGTGGGGTTCACTTGCCTATCGTACGTGCGCGTGAGATAAAAGCCCCCATACACCCATGGTCTACCGGGTTGCTCGGGTTTGCGGCACGGCGGCCACGCCCCCAAAAATTCATCTCTGACCGGCCACGCGTGCGCGCCACGCACCCGCAGGTCTGGCACAATTCAGCAGAGTGTCATTTGTTGAGAGTTGGCCGATCCCGCGTGCCGGGTGGTTGTGGGAAAGGTCCTTGTATGCGGCACTGGTGGCGACGGCCTGACGTTTTGATGGTGGGGGCGAGCGCTCCGGCATATGTCGCAACCCGCGAGGCGCTCACGGTTTTGTCACCGCAGGACCTCACGTCCCTGCGCTTTCTCGGCGCGGCTGCGATTCTCGGGCTCTACCTGCTCGTGACCAGGCAGCGCCTGCGGATCACCCGCCGGCACGTGCCGCGGGTACTGGCCGTTGCACTGTGCGGCTACGGCGGGTACGGCCTGCTGCTGAGCCTCGGCCAGTCAACCGTTCCGGCCGGCACCACCAGCCTGCTGCTGAATATTTCTCCGGTCTTCGCGTTCATTCTGGGGTACTTCGTGCTCGTGGAGCGAACCACCACGCTCGGCTATCTGGGCATGCTCGTGGCAGTCGGTGGCGTCGTGATCATCACCTTCGGTGACAGCACTGCCGGAGGTTTCGACGAGAACGCGCTCCTGATTGTGGGAGCAGCCCTGCTTCTGTCCGTCTTCCTCATCGTGCAGCAGCCTTTGCTGGCCCGGTTGCCACCGGTGGAGATCGTCTTCTGGGGGTGCGGTATTGGCGGCCTGCTCACACTGCCGCTGGCCACCTTTGACGCTGACCCGACGCAGTTCACCATGAACTTCTGGGTAGCGATCACGGTGCTGGTGGTTCTGAGCACGGTGATCGGCTACTCATTGTGGAACGTGACCCTCAAGCACACCAGTGTGGCGGAGGGTGGCTCGCTTCTGCTGATCGTGCCCATTTTCTCGGTTCTTCTGGGCTGGCTGGTGCTCGGCGAGGTTCCCAGCGTCACCGCCGTGCTGGGCGGCGGCATCGCCCTCACCGGAGTGGTCATGCTCTCGCGCGCGACCTCTCGGCGCAAGTTGGCTGGCCCCGGCCTGCTCACCGGTGCTATTCCCATCATCGACGTGCATCCGGGACTGCCACCTAGTGTGACGACGCCGCTCACCCTCGATGACCTGCCGCACCTCGAGTTGGTCACCACAGACATCCGCTAGCCGCGCGGCTGGAGCGTGCTCCTCGCCTGACGAATCGAGGCCTCGATGCTGTACATGTGACAGGCGAAGTCGTGCCGGTTCACGAGGCCGCTGGAGAAGACGAAGCGCAGCAGTTCGGAGCAGACGGCCACCTGCACCCGCCGCTCGGCCAGCTCTGCTGCCAGCCAGGGGGGCTCCAGAAAGAGGCCGATCACAAAGATGAGGTCGCCGGCATGCATGGTGCGGGCCATGGCGTTGTCGGGCGCGAACTCCCGCTCGGCCAGCAGTAGCTCCTGATCCGCCGTCATGAGAATTGCGGGGCCGTCCAGTTCGAGGCACACGTACAGGTGCGCTTCCACCTGGTTGATACGGCGAAGGGCAACGCCCTTTTTGCGCGCCCGGTAGGCGTTGAAGAAGGAGTCGAGAATGTCATTAATGTGGGGTTCGTGAGTATTCATGCCCACACTGTGACAGCCACCACCGACACTCACGGTGGCCACGAAAACGCCCTAGAAGAGGCGAGTTTTTGTGTCGTCGATGCCGCGCATGGCATCGTAGTCGAGCAGCAGGCAGCGGATGCCCCGGTCCTCGGCCAAGCGCCGAGCCTGCGGCTTAATCTCCTGTGCGGCGAACACCCCGAGCACCGGGGCAAGGTGGGGATCGCGGTTCATCAGCTCGAGGTACCGAGTGAGCTGTTCCACGCCGTCAATGTCTCCACGCCGCTTCAATTCCACGGCCACCGAGTGCCCGCTGGCATCCTGAGCGAGGATATCGACCGGACCGATCGCCGTCATATATTCGCGACGCACCAGGGTGTGGCCCTCGCCGAGCAGGTGAATATGTTCGGCCAACAGCTGTTGCAGGTGGGCCTCGACGCCCTCTTTAATGAGTCCCGGGTCGATGCCCAGTTCATGGGCGGAGTCATGCTGCACATCGAAGATGCTCACCACCAGTTCGTCGGCGGTCTTCAGGTGCGTCACCGTCCACAGTGCGGTGATTCCCGCAGCGGCCTGGTCGGCGTCAGGCTCCTGCACCGACATTGCGCACGGAGGGCTCATCCAGTTCAGCGGCTTGTAGGAGCCGCCGTCAGAGTGAATGAGCAGACTTCCATCCGCTTTGATCATGAGCAGCCGGGTGGCCAGCGGCAGATGCGCATTGAGCCTTCCGGCGTAGTCAACGGAGCAATTCGCAATAACAAGGCGCACAGGTGAAGTTTAACCGGCTGAGCGACGCCCCCGCGCACAGCGGTGGTCGTGTCGGGGGCCGGCCCGACGCATCCGCTCACGGCAAGCGGATGCGTCGGGAACGGTTTACAGTGCCCCGACGCCGGCCTCAGCCACGGTCTGGTCCTGCTCGCCGCTGCCACTGCTCACACCGATCGCACCGATGACGCTGCCGTCACGACTAATCGGGATTCCGCCGGCAAAGATCATGATTCGGCCCTGATTGCTGTTGTGAATGCCGTAGAACTGGTCGCCGGGCTGGGAGTGATCGGACAGATCCTTGGTGGACATCTCAAAGGCCCGTGCGGTGAAGGCCTTGTTGATCGAAATATCGATGCTGCCGAGCATTCCGCCGTCCATGCGCACGTGCGCAACGAGGTTACCCCCGCCGTCCACGACGGCAATATTCATGGGTTGTCCGATTTCGTCGGCGCGGATCTCGGCGGCCGCGATAACGCGTCGTGCGTCGGCCAGGGTGAGTGTGCTCATCAAAGTTCTCCTGTCTGGATGGAACGGTGAGTGGAACGGGTGGAACCGGGGAGTGGATCAGAAAACGCGCATCGCAATCTCGGCGGGAGCGGCGAGCAGGGTCTCGATCTCGTCATCGAGCCGCACGAGCGTGATGGAGGCTCCGGCCATGTCGAGGGAGGTGCAGTATTCGCCCACATAGTTGCGGCCCACGGTCATGCCGAGGGCGGTGAGGCGCTTGTGGATGATCCCGTAGAGAATGTACAGCTCGCTGATCGGGGTGCCGCCGAGACCGTTGACCATCACGGCCACCCGGTCTCCGCTAACGAAGGGCAGATCGGGAACGATGGCGCCCAGCAGCTCGTCGACGAGGTCGTCGGCCGGCATCCACTTGGCTCGGCGTCGACCGGGTTCCCCGTGAATGCCCACGCCGATCTCGATCTCGTCGTCGCCGAGCTCGAAGAGCGGTTCGCCGCGGGAGGGCGGCGTGCACGCCGTGAGCGCCACACCCATGGTGCGGGTGACCGAGTTCACCTTCTCGCCAATACGCACCAACTCGTCGAGGTCGGCACCGGTCTCGGCTGCAGCGCCGACGGCCTTCATCACGAAGAAGTTGCCCGCCACTCCGCGACGGCCCACGGTGTAGGTGGAGTCCTGAACGGAGACGTCATCGTCAATGAACAGGGTGCGCACCTTGACGCCGTCTGCGCTGGCGGCCTCCTCGGCCATTTCGAAGGCCATCCGGTCACCGGTGTAGTTGTTCACCAGCAGCAGCACACCCTTGTCGGAGGCGAGGAGTTTGGTGGACTCAATGATGTAGTCGATCGGCGGCGCGGCGAACACGTCTCCGGGACAGGCGCCGTCCAGCATGCCCTTGCCCACCGTCATCACGTGGGCGGGTTCGTGGCCGGAGCCCGAACCCTGAATGATGGTGACCTTGTTGTGGTTGGGCGCGTCGGCGCGGTGGATGAGGTGGTACGCCGGAACGTAGCGCAGCGTGTCGGGGTTCGCGAGTGCGATGCCCTCGAGCATTTCGGGTACGAACTGTTTGGGATCGTTGATGAACTTTTTCATGCTGTCTCCACGTCGTTGTCGGAATGGGTGGCGGAAAGGGGGTCTGGGGCGGGCCAGGTGCGGGCGAGGCGCTCGGCCAGCACCGCGATGGCGATGGCGCCGGCGTCGGGTGAGCCGATGCTGCGCTCGCCGGTGTAACTCGCGCGGCCTCGTCGCGCCTGAAGGGTGCTGGTGGCCTCGGCGGCGTCCCGGGCGGCCAGCGCCATCTTGTCGAGCGCCATCTTCGTATCGTCGCCGCCCTCGAGTGCGCTCTCAAGCGCATCCGCTGCGGGGACCAGCGCATCGAGAAGAGTCTTGTCGCCCACGTCGGACTTGCCGCGATGCTTGATGCCCTCGATGGCGGCGCGCAGAGCGGCAACGGTGTTCACCGTGGTGATCTCGTCCAGGCCCTTCAGCTGCGTGCCGGCGCGGAGGAACGCCGTGCCCCACAGTGGGCCGGAGGTGCCACCGATGGTGCTCGTAATCACCATGGCGATCTTGCTGAGGAACACGCCGGGGTCGGTGCGGTCCACGTCATCCCAACCGGACAGCACCACCTCGAACCCCCGGGCCAGGGAATATCCAAAGTCCCCGTCCCCCACGACGGAGTCAAGTTCCCCGAAGTACTTCTCGTTGTCGAGCGCTTCCTCCGCGATGGAGCGCACAACAAATTCCGTGGTGTCCTGAGATCTGGTCATGATTCTTCCTCCTGGTTCGGGGAATGCAGTAACGAGTCGATGTCGTGCAGCATGACGGCGCCGTGCGGCACCACGCCGGCCGGGGAACGCAGCACGGTCGCAGATTCGCCGTCCGGGTCGCCGAGCGAGGAGACCACGAGGGCGGCGGTGGTGAAGTCCTCCGCTGCCGTGTAACTGCTCACCGTCACGATGGTGCGCAGCCCCGCGGCGCGGGCAGCGCGCAGGCCATTGTTGCTGTCTTCGATGACCACGGCCTCGTCCCGGGTGAGGCCCAGGTGCTCGAGGGCGTAGAGGTAGATGTCCGGCGCGGGCTTTTTGGCAGCCACGATATCCCCCGCAAAAACCTGAAACTGTGCGGCCAGGACATCCCCCACGCAGTGTTGGAGCACCGCACGCACAGACGGTTCGGCCGAGGTCGAGGCGACCGCGAGCATCCACCCCGCGGCAGCGGCTTCGGTGACGAGCCGCGCGATTCCCGCCCGCGCCGGGAGCGCTCCACTCATGATGAGGTCGGTGTAGATCTGTGTCTTGCGCCGGTGCCAGGAGGCGACCGCCTCCTGCTGGGCGGCGAGGTCGGTGGGCAGCCCGGCGGCCTGCACGAATTCGGGGGTGAGCAGGCTGGAGAGGCGTTCCTTCCCGCCGCCAATGTGCAGCTTCTCGGCGTACTCCTCCTCGCTCCACTGCACGGGCAGGCCGAATTCCGTGAACGTGGCATTGAAGGCCGGAAGGTGTCCGTGACGTTCGGTGTCGGCGAGCACGCCGTCACAATCAAAGATCAGCGCGGGCATTGCTCACCAGGCCTTGTCGGCGGAACCAAACGTTCGAGCCAGACCCTCGGTCAGCTCCATGACATCGCCGGTCACGGCACGAAAGAGGGTGGGCGGGTCCCACTTGTCTGCCTCTTCGGCTCGGCGAAGGTGGGTCAGGGTGGACTTCAGGTACGTCATCTTCAGCGCCGTGGAGATGTTCACCTTGGAACAGCCGCGCTGAATCAGGTCGTGGAATTGGGCATCCGTCATTCCACTGCCACCGTGCAGGGCGATGGGGAGCGGATGCGCCGCCACGAGGTCGCTCACTCGGTCAAAGTCGAGGGTCGGTGCGGAGGTGTACACGCCGTGGGCGTTGCCGATGGATGGCGCGAACACGTCGACACCGGTTGCCTCAATGAACGCCAGGGAGACATCGAGGGTCTGCCGCGCCGCCGTTTGATCGGAACCGACACCGTCCTCGACGCCGGTGATGGATTCGATCTCACCCTCCACGTGCGCGCCGTAGCCGCGGGCCTCCCGCACCACTTCGATGGTTTGGCGCTGATTCTCCGCCACGGGTAGCTCCGAGGCATCGAAGAGCACCGAGTTCCAGCCGATGGCGAGACACTCGCTAATCACCTCGCGGTCGGGGCAATGGTCAAGGTGGAGAGCAACGGGAACGGCGATGTCGGCCGTCATGGACTCCCACATGGCGAAGAGCACTTTCGCGCCGATCGACCGCACCGTCTTCACCGAGGTCTGCACGATAATCGGGGAGTTCACCTTCACCGCTGCGTTCAGCACGCCCTGCATGGTGAGGTCATTGAACACATTGACGGCGGGCACCCCGTAACGAGCATCAAATGCTCGATCGACGATTTCTTTCAGTGAAACGACTGGCACGACGGCCCCCTTTGGCTTGCGTCAACGGTATCCAGCCACCGTCGGGCGCGCTATCGGGGGTTTCCCCGGGGGACTGGGGGAAGTCCCCTGCTCGGCGCCGAGCTGCGTCGGTGCGACCTATCTGGCGTGCGCCAACCCCGCCAGCATTGTTCGATTGGCGGCTCCGGTTTTCTTCAGGATTGTTCCCACGTGGTTCTCCACCGTCTTGGCCGAGATGCCGAGTTCAATGCCGATCTGCTTGTCGCGCAGTCCGCGCTCGACGAGCCCGCGCACCTCACGCTCGCGCAGCGTCAAGTGGTCGGGATCGGGCGGCGCCGCACCCCAGCGGTCCACGAGAACGCCCGAGAGCACGGCGTCCCCGGCGGCGGCCGAGCTCACGGCCCGCACCAGCGCGTGTCCGTCGGCGGAGCGTTCCAAGAAGCCCCGTGCGCCGGCGCGGGCTGCCCGGCGGATCCGTTCGTCGTCGGGGTCACCCACGAGGAGCACCACGGCGGTGCCCGGGCTGCTCTGCGCCAGTGCCTCGATCAGGTTCGTGCCCGGCAGGTCGAGAAGTTCAATGTCGGTGACGACAACATCGGGGTGCAGGTAGGTGGCCGCAGCGAGTGCTCCGCTGGCATCATCGACCTCGGCCACGACATCGATGCCGGTGCCCTCGTGCGCGAGCAGATGCACCAGGCCGGCTCGGGTCAGCGGCTGCGGGTGGAGCACGAGCACGCGATGATGGGCTGACTCGTGCTGCTGGTCACGCACGGTTCCCCGCGAGCCGTGCTGATGCTCGCCGCCGGAGAGACCAAAATCGTGGGCCAGAGCCGCACGCTCGGTCTGATGAAGCTCGGTCACACTGATGCTGAGCTCGATGGCAACGGTGTGCTGCCGAAAGTCTGCGATGGCGCGGGCCGCCTGAGTGGCAAAGACCTCCAGTAACTGGGCATCGCGGCCGGTGAAGAGGCGTTCGGCAGAATTGGCGAAAACCACGCACGCGCCGATCAGGCGCGACTCGAACCGGATCGGTACCCCGATGACGGAACGCTGGTAGCGGGCGTCGTCCTGGCCGAGATGACCGCCCGGCACCTGCGAATACTCGGTGAAGACCACCGCTCCGCCGGCGCGCACGACCGCTCCGGTCACCCCCTCGTCGAGCGAAAAAACCTGGCCCACGCGGCACTCAGCGCCGAGGTCCACCTCCTTGCGGTACACCTGCGCGGTCTCATCGATGGTGCAGATCGATCCCATGCCACACCCGAGCAGCTGCGCGGCACTGACGAGGATCCGTTCGAGAAGCGAGCCGAGCCCCATGTCGCCGGGTCGGCCATCGGCCACGAAGACCGCCAGAGCGCTGCCGGTGCCGCTGCCGGCGCTGTCGGGAGGAAAGCTGGTCGGCCAGACGCTCGTCTGATCAGGATTTGTGCTCGAAAAGGGCTGCATCGGATTCTCGTCTCTGAGTCTGATGAAATGGACGTGACTTTCGGTGACCACGGTCACGATCCGCCCAAGGCTAGCGGTCTTGCATGCGCTGTGGCCGGGAGCCAGCGGTTAACCACCTCTGTGCCCCCGCACGGGGGTGTGGCGCGGGCGGCGCATCCGCTTGATGCACCTAGCGCGAAACGGATGCCCTCGGCCGCGCCGCGGGGGCCGCCAGCCCGGCGAGCACCATCAGCGCCAAAATCACATACAGCGCATTCAGAATGCCCCAGGATTCGGCCAGCAAGCCCAGAACCGGCGGACCCACGAGGAAGGCGAAATAGCCGATCATGGCCACGGCACTTACCCGGGCGGCCGCGTTTCTGGCGTCGTCGGCCGCCGCGGACATGCCCACCGGGAAGCCGAGGGAGGCGCCCAGACCCCAGAGGATGACGCCCAGATACACGAGCCAGGTGACCGGTGCCAGGATGAAGACCACGAGCCCGACGATTCCCACCACCGCGCTGGCACGCAGCACGGCCACGCGGCCGAAGCGATCCAGGACGGGCCCCCCGAGCACCCGGCCCACGGTCATGGCGGCCACGAACACACCAAAGACAATGGCGCCCGAGGCGTTGGAGAATCCGTGACCGTCAACGGCGGCGAGGGCGAGCCAGTCGTTGGCCGAGCCCTCGGCAAAGGTCATGCCGAGCACGATCACGCCGATCAGCAGCAGCGTGCGGTCACGCCACACCGTGAGGTTCTGCGCCAGCCGTTCGCGCCAGGAGCCGGCCGGCTCGGCCGGGGCGTCGTCGCCGAGTTCGTGACGCAGTGGCAGAAAGCGCACCGCCGCCACAACGGTACCGAGCACCAGAACGGCGATCAGCAGGAGGTGCCAGAACACCGAAATCTGCAGAACGGATGCCGCGGCACCGCCGAGCGCCCCCACCACGGTGCCCAGGCTGAAGCACGCGTGCATCAGCGGCATGAGCGTCTTGCCCACCTCACGCTCGGCCGCGGCACCCTCCACGTTCATCATCACGTCGAGCGAACCCACGCCGAAGCCGAATATGGCCAGGGCGCAAAAAACAAAGGGTGCGGACGGAAAGAGGCTGACCCCGGTCCCCATCAGCACGAGGCCCACCGCTGCCAGAGACATGCTGAGCGTCATGGCGCGCCGGGCGCCGAGGCGGGCCAACAGCCAGGCGGCAAGAACCAGGCCGATGACCGACCCGGCGGAGAGGCCGAAGATGAGCAGGCCCACCTGGGTCTTATCCAGTCCGAGACTGTCTCGCACGGCGGGAATGCGGCTCATCCAGGAGGCGAGGCCGAGGCCACTGACAAAAAAAGTGGCAAACACGGCGTTGCGCCACTGCAGCAGGGCAAGCCGGTCGCGGGACTGGGTGAGGGAAGCGGAGCTCGACACGTAGTTTCCAAACAGTGAGGGCGTCGATCCGGTCGGACGCTCTTAAAGGCTATCGGGTGCGGCCGCCACGGGCGATTTTTTCCGCCTCGATTGGCGCTGATTCAACGGTTAGATTAGCCTTACCTTAGTTGCTCGTTTTACCTTCCAGGAGACCTCATGCGCCTTTCGATTCCACTCACCGCCCTTGCCGCCGGTGTGACTGCACTTGCCCTCGTCGGCTGCTCGACGACATCTGCAACCACGCCCACCGACACCGCAGCGAGCTCGGAAGCCGACGGCTCCTTCACGCTTTACTCCGGCCGCGACGAGGTGCTCGTGCAGCCGCTGATCGACATGTTCGAAGAGGAGACCGGCATCTCGGTCGAGGTGCGTTACGGCAACACGGCCGAGCTCGGTGCGCTGCTGCTCGAAGAGGGTGACCGCACCCCGGCGCAGGTCTTTCTCTCTCAGGATGCGGGAGCTCTCGGCGCCCTGAGTAATGCCGACCTGTTCGCCACGCTTCCCGCCGAGACAACGGATGCCGTTCCGGCCGGCTTCACTTCCACCGACGACACCTGGGTGGGCGTCACCGGTCGGGCCCGGGTCATTGCCTACGACGGCGAGAAGCTGTCGGCCGACGAGGTGCCGACATCTGTTGATGCCTTCACCGAACCGGAGTGGTCGGGCCGCGTGGCCATTGCGCCCACCAACGCCAGCTTCCAGGCTTTCGTCACGGCCTACCGCGTGCTCAACGGCGAGGCTGCCGCCGACGCCTGGGTCGCCGACCTCGTGGCCAACAGCCCGCAGATCTTCGATAACAACCGGGCCATTCTCTCGGCCGTAAACGAGGGCGTCGTCGATGTGGGGCTCCTCAACCACTACTACTGGTTCGCTCAGGCCGCCGAGGCCGGCGCCGAGAACATGCGCGCCCAGCTCTCCTACCCCGAGGCCGGCGACGCCGGATCGATTGTGAACGTAACGGGTGCCGGCGTCCTCAAGGGCGCGGCGAACGACGCCGACGCGCTCGAATTCGTGAACTTCCTCGTGTCGCCCATGGCCCAGGAGTACTTCGTCGAAGAGACCTATGAGTACCCCCTCGTTGCTGGCATCGATGCCCCGGCCGGACTGCCCGCGCTCGACTCGCTCGTGAACCCCGATCTGGATCTCGCCGACCTTGAGTCGCTCTCCGAGACCCAGGCGCTGCTTGGAAAGTATGGCCTGATCTAAGTGCTGATAGCGGATGGGCGGGGTCGCTTCGGGGGCCTCGCCCTACCCGCAAGCGCCCCAAGAGGCGCATCGTGAGCGTGCTCGTGCCGGAGACGGTGCAGAAGACGGTGCTGACAGGTGCGCAGACAATCGCACCCCACGTGCGCCGCGCCGGTTCCCGGTATCGCTTCGGAGCGCCCGGCTGGCTGCTCGCTCTGGCGACAATCTGTGCCGCGGCCGCCACCATCCCGCTGGTCTACCTCGTGGTGCGCACGAGCGAGGCCGGCCTCGGTGAACTCGTCGACACCCTGCTGCGCGCCCGGGTGCTGCAGCTCACCCTCAACTCCGTTCTCCTCGCCGTGACCGTCACCGTGTCGTGCCTGATTCTCGGTACGGCCAGCGCGTGGGTGCTCACTCGCGTGCGGCTTGCCGGCGGCCGCACGCTGCTCCTTCTGGCCGCGCTCCCGCTCGCGGTGCCAAGTTATCTCGCGGCCTACGGCTGGCTGGTGTGGTTCCCCGGGCTGAACGGTTTCGGTGCAGCGTGGTTTGTGATGACGGCAGTGTGTACCCCCTACGTCACGTTGCCGGTCGCGGCGGCGCTCCGCGGCGCATCCGGTGATCTGCAAGCCGTAGCCCGCACTCTTGGACGCGGGCCGGTCAGCGCGTTCTGGGCGGCGACTTGGCCGCAGATTCGGCCGGCAGCCATCTCGGGCGCGCTGCTGGTGTGCCTGTACTCGCTCTCCGACTTTGGTCTTGTCGCCATGCTGCGTTTTCAGACGCTCACCTGGGGAATCAACGCGGCCTACGGTGCAAGCTTTGACCGCAACCAGGCAGCTCTGTTGGCGCTCGTTCTGGTGGTTCTGGCGCTTGTGGTGGTGGCGGGGGAGCGCAAGAGTCGTGGCCAGGTGGAGCGCGGCGGCGGACGCAGCACCCTTCCGGTTCTCGCTCCCGGGCGCTGGCGGACCCCCCTCGTGACGCTCGTTCTGCTGGCACCGCTTGCGGGTATCGCCGTGCCGATCCTGGGCCTGCTCAGTCGGTTGCTCGATGCCGCGACACTACGGGCCGTTGATGTGCCGCGATTGATGGAAGCCGTCGGGGCTACCCTCGCGTTGGCTCTGGGGGCCGCGCTGGTGGCGGCGTTGCTCGCGCTGCCCATTGCGGCCCTCGCTGCCCGTTACCGCGGACGCCTGGTGAGCGCGATCGAGGCCGTGGGTTTTCTGGGTCACGGTCTGCCGGGAATCGTCGTGGGCCTCGCGCTGGTTTTCTTTGCCCTCGCGGCCGTTCCGGCGCTGTATCAGACCTCGATCGTGCTGGTGTTTGCCTACGTGGTGCTTTTCATGCCCCGGGCCATTGGCAGTATGCGCAGCGGCATCGCGGCCGTGCCCGGCAGCCTCACCGACGTGTCCCGCATGCTCGGATATTCCCCGCTCGTCACGTGGTGGCGGGTCACGGCGAGGCTGGCACTGCCGGGTATCGGCGTGGGCGCTCTGCTTGTTGCCATCTCGGTCATGAAAGAATTGCCAGCAACACTGTTGCTGCGTCCCACCGGGGTTGCCACGCTTGCGACCGAACTCTGGAGCCGCACCGCGGTCTTCGAGTTTGGCGCTGCGGCGCCCTATGCCGCAGCTCTGGTGTTACTGGCCGCCGTTCCCACGGTGATTTTGTCAGGCATCCGTGGAGTGGCCAAGGAGGAATCGTAGTGGGCGTCACCATTGAAGGACTGCGTGTTGCCTACGGCGAAACGACTGTGCTCGACGGTGTTGACCTGTCGATTCCTCGCGGCAGTCTCGTGGCCGTGCTCGGGCCGAGCGGCTGCGGCAAGACCACCCTGCTGCGTGCGGTGGCCGGACTTCTCCCGGCGCTGGGTGGATCCATTAGTGTGGCGGGTCGGCTCGTGTCGTCGCCGACCGTGCAGGTAGCCCCGGAGAAGCGCGGCATGGGCTGGGTACCGCAGGACGCCTCACTGTTTCCGCACCTCACCGTGGGTGAAAACATCGGCTTCGGCCTGCCGAAGGGCTCGCGTGGCACCCGTTCGGCACGGGCCGAGCGTATTCGCGCGCTCGCCGAACTCGTGGGTTTGACCGAACAGGTGGACCGCGCTCCCTCGCAGCTGTCCGGCGGGCAGGCGCAGCGCGTGTCGCTCGCGCGTGCGCTGGCCGCCCGCCCCGATCTGATGCTGCTCGACGAGCCGTTCGCCGCCCTCGATCCGCTGCTCCGAGCGGAACTGCGCGCCGAGGTGGCCGCCCTGCTCCACCAGCAGCAGAGCACGAGCCTGCTCGTGACGCATGATCAGGAAGAGGCTCTCTCGCTCGCGGACTATGTGGCGGTCATGCGTGGCGGTCGCATCCTGCAGTTCGGCACGCCCGGTGACGTGTACGAGCGACCCGTCGACCCGTGGGTTGCTGCGTTCGTGGGCGACACGGTGGAGCTCGACGGCCGCTGGGTCGCTGGCGCAGACGGTAACCAGGTTGATTGTGCTCTCGGGCGCATCGACTGCACCTGGATGGGCACTGTCCCCATCGACGGCGATGCGGTGCGCATCATGCTCCGCCCGGAGTGGTTGTGCTTTGGCCAGGAGGGAACTTCCGCCCTCGCCACGTCGATTGCCTACGCGGGCCACGATGCGCTCGTTACCTGCACGCTCGCCGAGGGCACCACCGTGCGAGCTCGAATCGCCGCGCCCGAACTGCCGCAGCGCGGCGCTCGCGTTTCCATCGGTGTGCGCCAACAGGCCCTCGCCTACCCGCTCGGCTGACTCCCCGGCGCCAAACGCACCTTCCCGGGCTCCGGGAGGGTGCGAACGCCGCCGGGCGGCCGGTCCCTGGCGCCAATGACACCTTCCCGGGCTCCACGAAGGTGCGAAGGCCGCCGGCGAGTGGGGGCGGCAGGCGCAGAGAGCAGATGTCAGCGCGCGCCGACCACCATCCAGCGCGCCGACCGGGCGCGCAGCCCGAGCGTGACCGCGCGAGCACCCAGGTAACCGAGGGCGAACGCGGCCATCAGCAGGGCCAGGCCGGTGGATCCGTTCGGCGCCCAGACCAGTACGGCGAGGGCCAGGGGAACGAACGCGGCGAGGTTTACCAGACCGGTCAGGGCGAGGTACCGCGCGTCTCCGGCACCGATCAGCACCCCGTCGAGCACGAAGACCACTCCGCCGAGCGGCACCGAGAGCCCGAGGATCACCAGGGTGGCCGGCAGCAGGTCGGTGACCGCCGGGGAGTTCGTAAACAGATGCCCAAGCACGCCACTGGACGCGATCACGACAACGGCGAGTCCCGCTCCACCCAGTACGCCCCACTCGAGGCAGCGGCGCAGTACGGCTCGCACCGACGCCACGTCCCCGGCCCCCAGGCCACGGCCTACCAGCGCCTGCGCGGCAATGGCCAGGGCGTCGAGGGTGAAGGCAAGCGTGGCGAAGAGGGTCATGGCGATCTGAAAGGCGGCGAGTTCGGGCGAGCCGAGCTGCGCCGCCACGAAGACTGCCAGCAGCATCGCCGCCCGCAGGCTCAGCGTGCGCACGAACAGCCAGCCACCGCTGCGCGCACCGAGCAGCAGCCCCGCGCGGTGGGGGCGCAGCGGTGCGTTTTCGCGGCGGGCGTGGCGCACGACCACCGTGAGATACACCAGCACCATGCCCCACTGGGCGACGACCGTGCCCACCGCGGAGCCGGCGATCCCCCAGCCGAGCAGGTAGATGAAGACGTAGTTGAGCACAATGTTCACCCCGAAGCCGATTCCCGCTACGAAGAGCGGCGTGCGGGTGTCTTGCAGTCCGCGCAGCAACCCGGTCGCGGCAAAGACCAGCAGCATGGCCGGTAAGCCGAACATGGAGATGCCGAGGTAGGTGGCGGCATCCGCTGTCACGGACGCTTCGGCCCCAAACGCGCCGACCAGCGCCGGCGTTGCGGCGCGTCCCACCACGGCGAGCACGATACCCAGGCCCAGGGCGAGCCAGAGTCCGTCGATGCCCACGCTCACCGCCCGGCGGGTGTCGCCGGCACCCAGCCAGCGCGCTACGGCGGGGGTGGTGCTGTAGGCGAGAAAAACCATGAGGCCAATGATCGTCTGCAGCACGGCGCTGGCGAGTCCGAGGCCGGCCAGGGGTGTGGTGCCCAGGTGACCCACCATGGCGGAATCGGCCAGCAGGAAGAGTGGCTCGGCGATAAGCGCCCCGAGGGCGGGTACGGCGAGGCGCAGAATGTCGCGGTCAATGGCCTGAGGCCTGAAAAGTCTGATGATCTTGACTCTAGTTCGCTGCTGACCCGCACCAAAACGGCTGAGCGAGCGTACTCTCAGCGCTATGAACGCTGTCATTGCGGCGCAGGGTCTTCAGAAGAGGTTCGGGCATGTGGAGGCCCTCACCGACCTGGACCTTGAGGTGACCGAGGGCGAGATCCATGGGTTCCTCGGCCCCAATGGTGCGGGTAAGTCCACGACGATCCGCATTCTGCTGGGTCTCGTGCGGGCCACCGCGGGTACAGCGACAGTGCTCGGTCGCAATCCATGGACGGATGCCGCGGGCATCCACCAACGCATGGGGTACGTACCGGGGGATGTGAGCGTGTGGCCGAGCCTGTCCGGTGGCGAAACCATTGACGTGCTCTGTCGCCTGCGCGGCGTGCGGCCCGGTGCGAATGCCGCCCGCCGGCAACACCTGATCGACGTTTTTCAACTTGATCCCACCAAGAAGGGACGCACGTATTCCACGGGCAATCGGCAGAAGGTGGCGCTCATTGCCGCTCTCGCAGCCCCGGCCGACCTGCTGATTCTCGACGAACCCACCGCCGGGCTGGATCCACTGATGGAGGCTGTGTTTCGTCAGGAAGTGCAGGCCGCAAGCGAGAATGGGGTGACCGTGTTGCTGTCCAGTCACATCCTCTCGGAGGTCGAGCGGCTGTGCGATCGCGTCACCATCATTCGTCGGGGTGTCACGATCGAGACGGGATCCCTCGCGCAGTTGCGCCACCTCACCCGCACTCAGGTGAGTTTCTCCGCGTCCAGCCTCGGCCCGCTCACGGTTACCGCCTTTCAGAACCACATGCCGCGCGCCCATGATGTGACCCTCGACGCGGGGCGCATCACCTTCACAACCGACAGCGACCGTTTGCCCGACGTGCTCCCGATTTTGGCCACTCTGCGTGTGGAGGGACTCACCGTGGCGCCACCCTCTCTGGAGGAGCTTTTTCTCCGCCACTACCGCGACGACCCGGCCGTGCGAGAGCACCCGTGAACACCATCGGCACCCTTTGCTGGCTGCGCGCACGGCGTGACGGCGGGCACCTCACCGTGTGGATCACCGCGCTGGCCGTGCTCGTGTCGTTGAGTGTGCCGGCAGTGACGGTGAGCTTCGGAAGCACTGCCGACCGGGAGGCCCTCGTGCGTCTGGCGATCGGCGCGCCGAGTGTGCTGATGCTGCGTGGCATACCCCAGGGAGCAAATGTTGATGCTCTCCTTTTCTTTCAACTGTTCACGTTCCTGGCCGTGATGGTTGCCCTCATGAACACCTTTCTCGCCGTGCGGCACAGCCGGGCGGAGGAAGAGTCGGGGCGAGCCGACCTGGTGGGCGCAACATCGGCTGGTCGTCTGAAACCTCTGATCGCAACCGTGCTGCACGGGGTGGGCACGAATGTTCTGACGGGCACAGTGGTGGCGGGCGGCTTCGTGGCGGCCGGTCTCCAGGTGCGGGGAGCGCTCGTAAGCGGCCTGGCCCTCGGGGCGACCGGGTTGGTCTTTCTGGCCGTGGGTCTGCTGTCATCGCAGGTGATGCGCACCAGCCGCGGCGCCAACGGACTCGCCGCAGCCCTGGTGGGCGTGGCCTACGCGCTGCGCGCCGCAGGGGATGCTGCGGGCAGCATCAATCCCGACGGCCTCAGCATGACCAGTGCCTGGCCGAGCTGGCTCTCACCGATTGGCTGGGGTCAGCAGACGAGCGCCTTCACGGCAAACGACGCCACACCTCTACTGCTTGATCTGGCCCTGGCCGCGGTGCTGCTTGCCACCGTGGGGGCGCTGCAGTCGAGACGGGACCTCGGCGCCAGTCTCCTCTCCGGGCGGGCAGGCCGAGCACATGCCGCGGACTCTTTGCGCGGCTCGGCGAGTCTGATCTGGCGACTGCACTGGCCGGCGGTTGCCGGCTGGTGCGTGGTCGGCCTGGTCTTCGGGCTGCTGGCGGGCACGCTCGGAGAGACCGTTCGTGACCTCGTGCGGTCCAATGCAGATATGCTCGCTGCCCTCAGCAGCATTACCGACGGTCCAACACCCGCCGGCACGGTGAGCGACGGCACCATCGTTGATGTGTTTGTCGCCGCCATGTTCAGCATCGTGGGCGTGGTGGCGGCCGCCGCCGCCACCCAAACCATGATTCGGATGCGGCAGGACGAGGTGAATCGTACGGCCGAGCTGCTGCTGGCCACGGGGCTCACACGCATCCGCTGGCTGCTTGACTACGTGCTCGTGGGCGTCATCGCCAGTAGTGCTGTGCTCCTCGTGGCGGTGATCGGCGGAAGCGTGGGGCTCCTCCGGTCTCCCGGTCCAGCCGAACGACTCGGGAGTGTGCTCGCCGCGGGCGTTGCCCAGCTTCCCGCGGCCCTCCTCATTCTCACGATCGCGGCAGCCCTCTTCACCTATGTACCGCTGTGGTGCATGGGGCTCAGTTGGGCCGTTCTCGTGAGCTCCGTGTTTATTGGCCAATTCGGTGGCCTCCTCGGGTTGTCGGAGGCGATTCGTGCGCTCTCGCCATTCACCCACACGCCGCTCGTTGCCGTACCGGGCACCGACTGGAGCGGGGCGGGGGTGATGCTTGCGCTGGCCGTGGCCGTCGCCCTGCTCGCGAGTCTGGGAATGCGTCGCCGCGAGCTATCGACCTAACCTGCCAGATGCTCGAAGGGCACCCGGCGCCCAGCACACCGCAATAGGGTGGAGGTATGACTGATCAGGTGAGCGCATCCGGAATCGACCGTACTGAACTTGACCCGGAGACCCGGCCGCAAGACGATCTCTTTCGACACGTGAACGGAAAGTGGATCTCACGCAGCGAAATTCCCGCCGACAAGGCGCGCTGGGGTTCTTTCACGCTTCTGGCCGAAGAATCGGAGAAGGCGGTGCGTGACATCATTGTCGAGGCGCAGAGCGCTGAGACGGGCACGTTAGAGCGCAAATTTGGAGATCTCTTCACGAGTTTTCTCGACGAGGAGCGCATTGAGGCGCTGGGTGCCACACCTCTGGTGGCCGACCTCGCCACCGTCGACGCCATCACCTCCATCTCCGAGCTGCTCGCCGACCTCGGTCGGCTCGAGCGCGCGGGCGTGAGCGGTGCGTTCCACCTCTTTGTCGACAATGACCCGGGAGATCCCGAGCGGTACCGCGTGTTCATCGAGCAGGGTGGCCTCGGGCTCCCCGACGAGTCCTACTATCGCGAAGAGAAGTTTGCCTCCATTCGCGAGGCCTACGTGCCCTTCGTGGAGCGGATGTTTACCCTCGCGGGCCTCGACCAGGCCGCCGATCGTGCGCAGCGCGTGTTTGAGCTGGAGACCGAGCTTGCCGTTCACCACTGGAGCAAGGTGGAAACTCGCGACAGCGAGAAGACCTACAACCTGCGCACCTGGGGCCAGGTCTCGGCGCTCGCCGCGGGCGCCGACATCGACCTCTGGCTGGAAGGCATCGACGCCCCGGCCGGCACGCTGGATGAGGTTATTGTGCGCGAACCGAGCTTCATCGTGGGGCTTGCCGCCACCATGACCGAGGAACGCCTCGAAGCCTGGCAGGACTGGCTGCGTTGGCAGATCATCCGCTCGAGCGCCTCATATCTCTCCGGTGATTTCGTGGAGACCAGCTTTGACTTCTACGGCCGTACGCTGAGTGGCACGCCGCAACTGCGCGAGCGCTGGAAGCGCGGCGTCTCCCTCGTGGAGGGCGCGCTCGGCGAGGCAGTGGGCCGCATCTACGTGGATCGCCACTTCCAGCCCAGCGCCAAGGAAAGCATGGATGTGCTGGTGGAGCACCTCGTGGAGGCGTACCGCCAGAGCATCTCCACGCTGGAGTGGATGACCGAGGAGACGCGCGGTCGTGCCCTCGAGAAGCTCACGAAGTTCACCCCCAAGATCGGCTACCCGGTGAAGTGGCGCGACTACTCGAACCTCGAGATGACGCCCGACGACCTGATCCGCAATATTCGTGCCACCAACGAATTCGAGTTCCAGCGGGAACTGGGCAAGATCGGCAAGCCGCTCGACCGCGACGAGTGGTTCATGACGCCGCAGACCATCAACGCGTACTACAACCCTGGGTTCAACGAGATCGTGTTCCCCGCCGCCATTTTGCAGTTCCCATTCTTTGTAGCCGAGCGGGATGCCGCAGCAAACTACGGCGCCATCGGTGCGGTTATCGGTCACGAGATCGGTCACGGCTTTGATGATCAGGGTTCCAAGTACGACGGCGATGGGCGCCTCACCGACTGGTGGACCGAGGAAGACCGTGCCGCCTTCGAACAGCGCACGAGCTCACTCATCGCGCAGTATGACGGCCTCTTTCCGCTGCAGGTGCCCGAGCACCACGTGAACGGCGCCCTCACGATCGGTGAGAACATTGGCGACCTGGGTGGCCTGTCCATCGCCTGGAAGGCTTATCTTCTGTCCCTGGAGGGCGCGGAGCCGCCCGTCGTGGACGGCCTCACCGGCGCCGAGCGGTTCTTCTTCTCCTGGGCTCAGGCGTGGCAGATGAAGCTGCGCGATGCCGAGGCGATCCGTCTGCTCTCCATCGACCCGCACTCCCCGAACGAGTTCCGGTGCAACCAGATCGTGCGCAACCTGGAACCGTTCTACGCCGCCTTCGGCGTGACCGAAGCGGATGCGCTGTGGCTTGCCCCCGAGGAACGGGTCACGATCTGGTAGGTCACCCACTCGTGCGTTAGGGTATTTGCGGGGAATGCCCTTGCGAAGAGAGGCTCGTCGAGAGTGGTTATGGCAGTTCGGGATTCGGAGAAGCGCTCGAGGCACCTGGCCGAGAATCACGGCAAGCACCGCGGCTCTGAGGTGCCCGAAAACTTTTCCCGCGGATTCGAAGCGCTTGCCGGCCTGGCCGTGAGTGGTGTGCAGGTGTCGGCGCGGGCTACCGATCTCACCACTGGCCGGGTGCTGTTTTCGGTGGATGACCACGTGGTCATGCCCACGTCGCACATTGGCACCGTGCTGCTGCTCATCGAGGTGGCCGCCAAGCTGCGTGAGTCCGATTTTGACGCGTACACGATTCTGGACCGCACCGCCTCGGACTCCGTCTCGGGTGCCGGCATCTGGCAACATCTGCAGGCCCCGTCGCTGCCGATCGCCGACCTCGCGGCGCTCGTGGGGTCGACGAACGACAGCCTCGCCACGAACGTGCTCATTCGTGCGGTGGGCCTCGACGCGGTGCATGCTCGCACGGAGAAGTTGGGCCTAACGCGATCGGCTTTGCTCGATCGCGTCCGCGACACGCGTGGCCCCGACGATGCTCCCCAGCTGTCGGTTGGGAGCGCCAAGGAACTCACTTGGCTCTTCACCGCGCTCGCGCGGGGTGAGATCATTGACGCCGAAACCAGTGCGCGGGTGCTGAGCTGGCTCTCGCTCAACACGGATCTCACACTGGTTGCCGGCGCGTTTGGTCTCGACCCCTTCGCTCACCGTGAGGGAGACCACGGACTGCTGCTGGTGAACAAAACCGGAACGACAGTTGGTGTGCGGAGCGAAGTGGGAATTCTGCGTGGACCCCGCGCCGGTGTCACGTACGCCGTGGCGATGTCGTTCATGGACACGGCCCTACCCGTGCGTTTGGCCGTACACGAGGGCCTCCGCTCCATTGGCGTGGACCTGCTCGAGTACGTGCACTGACCCGCGTACATTGACCCGCGGTCATCCAGATGCGGCGGCACTCACTCCGGCATCACATTAACCTCAATCTCCACGGATTCGATGGGCTCGTCTTCCCAGGGGCGAACGAGGGTGAGTCTCAATCGCCCTGACCCGTCTGCGACGGCCTGAAATGTGAGGATTCGCCCGGCTGCAGCGCCGGGCAAGCCTCCGCGAAAGTGATCGAGTCGGTCGTCGTCGAGCCGTACATTGGTCGGTTCCGCAGCCACCTTCCAGAGGTATCCAGCACCCCCGATCTGGTTCAGGCGAATCTCGAGCGTGTCGCCAACCGGAAGGTCGACGACAGCGCCCGAGACCGGGTTATCCAGAATGCGATGGGCCACACTCACCACACGTACATCGTGTTGAGCGTGCCCGCCGGGTTCTCATCCACATACGGCGCGGACCCCACGGCTCGGGCGTGTGCCGAGAGCAGCGTGAGAGCCGTGGATCCGGTGTCGGTGAGGGGGTCCAGTCGCTTCCAACCGGCGGTCTGCAGAAACACCCACGCGTTGCGGTTGCTCTGCTCCGCCCAGAGCGCGGTGATCAGCTGGCCGCTGATCGCGACACGGGCCGCGTCCCGGGCAAAGAGTGAACCCGGAGGGCTCATATCGGGCTCGGTCGCGGGCGCAGCCTCCACCTCAATCTCGGCCACGTTCAGTGCGAACAGGTCGGCGAGGTCCTCGGCCGAGAGCTGCCGGGGCATCGTGTCGGTGGGTCGTGGCGCCGCTATGGGGGTGGAACGGTGGGAATTCGATCGGTCGTTGGTGATCGTCATGATCATGCTCCTTCGTGGTGTGGCGATCAATAGGTGTAGGTCTGGGTGACGACGCCGTCGTCGGAGAAGGCGTTGATATACGCGCTCTTCTCCTTGGCCGTGAGGAGGTCCGCGAACATGGCGAGGTGGGACGTTCCAGTGAGACCGCCAACGCGCAGCCAGCCGTTGTCCTGCACGTAGATCCAGCCATTGCGATCGTGCCCGGTGGCGTAGGCTCCCAGAACCTTCTTGCCCGCCGTCCAGGTGCGCAGGTGCACGCCGGTGACGCCCACGTTCGACCACGTGTCGATCCAGACCTCGCCGTACTTGATGTAGCCGAAGCCGTTCATGCCCCAGCTGGTTCCCCAGCTGTTCTTCACGATCCACGCGCCGAGGGTGTCGTCATAGCCGACAATAGCGACGCAGTGTCCGCCCTCCTGTACCCCCGAGACGTGCTGGTACACGCCCGAGTGGTAGCTGAAGAAGTCGGTGTAAACCACGAAACAGCCGGTGACCGGACCGTAGGTGGTGAGGTGATTTTTCAGCGACTGGATGTTGTTGGTCACGTCGGCTGTGGCCGTCGCCTTGCCGCGGTGCTGCTCCCAGGTGGAGGGTAAGGATCCGCCGTTGGAGTTACCGGGGGAGTATGCCCACTCCGACTCGTAGGTCACTCCGCGATTGACCGCGAAGGTCAGCGCGGGGATCGGCATCCACCCGGTGTTGCAGTCAACGCCTACGGTGGAGCCCCAGCCGTAGAACAGGTGCGCTTCCGACAGATCCACGTCGAGGGTGGGGGTGCCGCGGGTGAAGCGGGCTGTTCCTTCCAGCACCGCAACGGAGCCGAAGGCCACGCACGATCCACAGTTGAGCTGGTTGCGCACCCCCGAGACGTAGCTCACCCCGCCACGATCGTTCAGGTTGAACTGTGCGGGAAGACCCGCGGCGTCTCGGGCGTCGGCCTTCGCAACCTCTGCTCGAATCTTCTTGCCGCGCGAATTGAGCTTGTTCTGCTCCTCCTCATCGGGGAGCGGCACGCCGAGCAAGACCGCGCGCTGGCTCTTCGACAGGCGGGTGAGGGCATTTTCGCTCGCTTCCCAGGGGCTGTCTTCCTTGGTGAGTGCCGCTCTGACGGCATCCACATCAAACTTTTCTGACTCAGCCATTTTCGATCCCTTCCGCGACAGGCTGCCTGTAGCTGGGTTCGCACTCAGCCTCGGAGCATCCCATCACGGGGGCCGTTACCGGTGCGTTATCGGCCTGCCTGGAACGGGATCAGCTGGTGAGATAGTTTTCGAGCTGGGGGGTGCGGAGCATCGCCAGAGCGCGCTTCTCGAGCTGTCGCACCCGCTCGCGCGTGACTCCGTGAGTCGTGGCGAGCTGATCGAGTGTGCGGGGTTCCTCACCGTCCAGGCCGAAGCGCGCCTCCACGATAGAGCGCTCGCGCGCCGGCAGTGCGGCGAGAGCTCGAATGATGTCGTGCGTCTGCATGGACTGCACGGCGCACTCGTCGGGTTGCGGCAGATCGTCGTCCACAATCAGTTCAGAGATGACGCCCGAACCGTCACCCACCGGTGTCTGGAGGGACAGGGGTTCCAGATCGTAGCGAAGCAGCTTGGTAATTTCGTCGGTGTGGAGATTCGTGGCGATCGCAAGTTCTGCCGGAGCAGGAATGCGGTCAAGGGAGACTCGGAGTTCTTGCTGGGCGCGTTTGATGCGGCTGAGTTTTTCTGCCGTGTGCGCGGGGATGCGAATGATGCGCGCCTTGTTGTCGATGCCCCGATGAATGGCCTGTCGAATCCACCAGGTTGCATAGGTCGAAAACTTGTAGCCCGAGGTGAAGTCGTATTTCTCCACCGCTCTCACGAGGCCGATATTGCCGTCCTGAATGATGTCCATGATCGGTGTGCCGTGTCCGGCATAGGGCTTGGCAAGGCTCACGACCAGGCGCAGATTGCACTCAATGAAACGGTCGCGGGCCCGGTGCCCGTCCTGCACTAGCCAGGCCAAATCCCGCTCCGCGAGTCGATCCTGCGGATACCGAGACAATCGTGCGTCGGCGAAGAGCCCCACCTCGATTCGACGGGCCAGGTTCACCTCCTCCTCCGCGCTGAGGAGCACGCCGGTGCTGAGTCGCTGCAGGTACGCCCCAAACGCATCCGTTGCGGCGTAGTCGTTGCCCGACCCGGAGCGGGCCGTGAAGGCGGTCATGGTTTGAGTGTCGTCACTGGCCGTTCACCGAGCTAGGGCCTAAGGACCCGGTTCGTGGCGCCCCCGGCAGATTCCGGGTTTCGGCACGCCTTCCGCCACGGTTTCACTCACTCACTCGGCCAGGGCCAGGTCCGGCTCTGACGGGCGCAGCTCGGCCTGGAACTGCTGCACCTCGGCGAGGAGCCGGGTCTTCGACGTGTGTTCGACCAGGATGGAGATGTACTGCCGGATCGGCCGGCCCTCAAAAACCTCGTACTCGCTCGCCACCACGTACTCGATGCGTTCTCGGGCAATGCCAGGTAAGCGCAGAACAAGCTTTGCGACGACGTCCCGCACAATATGTCCTTCATTCATTGAAGTCATGTGAGAACGGTACCGTCGAAAGTTGGACTCCGAAAGTGCCCACCCCTTGGGCCGACAGCCCCCACTTCAGGGGTCACGGCAGTCGATGATCGCCACACCGTCGCTGACTGACTCGGTGAATGCCCGGTTGCGGCTCGAATCTAGGAGCACCGTTAGGCTGGGCCGACAGCCGGTTTCGAAGGGGTAACCACACATGAGCGCACGCAGAACAGTGGCCGGGGTCGATTCGTCGACGCAGAGTTGCAAGATTGTCACCGTGGATGCCGACACCGGTGAGCAGCTCACGCTGCGCAGCGCGCCGCATCCCGATGGCACGAGCATCGACCCGGCTAAGTGGTGGGACGCCTTTGTCGAAGCCGGCGGATCGGAGCTCGCGGGCGTTGCGGCGCTGGGCGTGAGCGCGCAGCAGCACGGCATGGTGGCCCTCGACGCCGCAGGCCAGCCGGTTCACGACGCCCTGCTCTGGAATGATGTGCGCAGTGCACCACAGGCCGCCGCGCTCACCGCGCAGTTTGGTGCCGAGATGTGGGCCACCGAGGTGGGGGTCGTCCCCGTTGCCTCGTTCACCATCACCAAGCTGGCCTGGCTGCGCGAAAACGCTCCGGAGCTCGCAGCGACGGTGGAGCAGGTGCTGCTGCCGCACGACTGGCTCACCTGGAACATTCTCGGGCGCCCGGAGCAGGCCACCACCGACCGCAGCGACGCCTCGGGCACCGGCTATTTCTCCGTGCACACCAACAGCTATCGCCCGGACCTTCTCGAAGCAGCCCTCGGCCACGAAGCGCGTGTTCCCCGGGTTCTCGGGGCGTCCGAGCGCGCCGGCGTCACGGCCGGTGGTGTCGTGGTGTCAGCTGGCGCCGGTGACAATGCGGCGGCGGCCCTGGGGCTGGGCATTGCTGAGGGCGACGTGGTGGTGTCCATCGGCACGAGCGGCACCGTTTTTGCCAGCACCGCGGCTCACATAGCGGATGCCTCCGGCTCGGTCGCCGGGTTCGCCGACGCCGCCGGGGGCCAGCTGCCCCTGATCGCCACGATCAATGGCGCCCGCACGCTGGTGGCCACGGCCCGAATGCTGGGAGTGGACATTGAGCGCTTCGGTACCCTCGCCCTGGCTGCGCCCGCGAATGCCGACGGACTGCTGATGCTGCCCTACCTCGACGGGGAACGCACTCCTAACCTGCCCGAGGCCACCGGCTCACTCACCGGCATGCGCCGGGCGAACATGACGCCCGAGAACCTGGCGCAGGCATCCGTTCTGGGACTCGTCTGCAGCCTCGCCGACGCGCTGGATCACCTGCGGGCCCAGGGTGTGGTCGTGCGGCAGGTGCTGCTGATCGGCGGCGGTTCGCAGTCGCCCGCCGTGCAGAAGATTGCAGCGGATGTCTTTGGCGTGCCGGTCGTGCTGCCTGCGCCCGGCGAATACGTGGCCCTGGGGGCCGCGCGCCAGGCCGCGTGGGCGCTCGACGGCGGCACCGAGTTTCCGAGCTGGGTACGAAAGATTGCCCGGGAATTCGAACCCGCCGCTGACCGGTCGTGGGCCACCGAGGTGCGGGCACGCTACGCCGAAAGTCGACGCGCCCTGTACGGCGTGTGACCGCGGATGGTTACGGGCGGCTGAGGAAGGTGTCTTCGGCCGCGTAGCGAAACCAGTCGCGCTCGCCGTGCCGGCCCGCGGTGTACGGGAACACGTGGCGCCAGGTGTCGCCGCGTTCCTGGGCGTGAGTCACGGCATCCGTTGCCCAGCGGATGTCGGCGGCGAGGCTGTCCACATAGCTGATCGCCGGTCGATACCCGAGTTGGTCCCGCGCGGCCGCCATGCTGAGCACCTCGGACTGCCCGCGATCCCACGGGCTTGCTCCCACCCCGTCACGGGGCGGCCCGGCAAAGGTGTGCACCTCGGCGTCGTGCTGCATCAGGGCAAAGATCAGTCGGGCCATCTCGGCGGGGGAGTGTGGCTGCTCATCCACCGCGTTCAGCACGCGGCGCCCCGGCTGTTCGGCGCACAGCCGCACGAGTTCGGCCACGTTGGCCGTGGCGGAGGTGCTGAGCGGCCGACCCCCATGGTCGGCCAGGAGCACGTTGTGGCGCCCATCAAAGACCCGCTTGATGAAAAACCACTCGCGCAGCTCGGTCGTGTGCGCACCATGAATGGCGCCCGGCCGCAGAATGCTCACCGGCAGATCCTCTACCGCGAGCAGCGCCTTCTCGAGCCGCACCTTGGCGGCCGGATAGCTCATGCCCGAGGCAGCGATCACCGGTGCATCCTCGGCGAGAGGTTCGGCGTCGGGCGCTCGCTCGTACAGCATGCCGGTGGAGATCACCACGAGGGAGCCCACATCGCCGGCGAGGCCCGCGAGCTGCGTGGCGTTGTCGGAATCGAAGGCGGCCGTGTCGAGCACCAGATCCCGGCCGCGCGCGGCAGCAAGGAGGGCTTCGGAGTCGGCATGATCCAAACGGATGCTGCGGCTGGCGCCCCGCAGATCGGCCGGTGCCTCGCCGCGGTGGGTGACGGTCACGTCCCACCCGGCTCGCGTCAATCTGGCCGCGGCTGCGACGCCGAGCTGACCGGTTCCTCCGATGATCAGTGCCGATGTGCCCATGAAACAACCGTAGGGCACGCCCCCGTTTGTCAGGCGGGGGACGTGCCCTACGGCATCCGTTTCACAGCTTGGGGGCGCTCAGCAGCAGCGGCCCTGGGGGTTCTTGTCCTGGCGGTCGGTCTGGTCACGCCAGAACTCGCGCTCGGTCATGGGCGGTGCTTCGTCTGCACTCGCGTGACGTGACGCGTGGTGGGCCGCGTACTTGTCGTACGCGTCCTCGCCGAGCAGGGCACGCAGGTACCAGGCGGTGCTGCTGGCACCCTTGCGCACCCGGTCGAGCACGCTCATCAGTGACCCGTTCGGGCGGGCTTCTTGTCCGCCGGCAGTGCGTTCCACTGCTTGTCGAGCGCCTTCTCGGCCGGTGTGGCGATGAAGCCCGCCGGACCGTAGATGTGCGACTGCACGGGCGGGTCTTCGTTGCTCGAATTCGACCCGGTGAGGTAGGCGCGACGGGTGGCCTGAATTGCGGTGAGAATCACAATGATGGCAAGAACCACGAACAGAATCGAGAGGAGACCCTGAATCATGGTGTTGCGCACCACGGCTTCCATCGCGAGAACGGACGTCGCGGTGCCGAAGCTCGTTTCGCCGGCGGCCAGTGCCTCAGAGAACGCCCTGTTCTGGGCGAAGTAGCCGATGCCGGGAACGGTGGAGAAGATCTTCAGGAACGAGGCATAGATCGTGATGATGGCCGTGAACCCCAGGGGAATGGCGACGACGCAGATGTACTTGAACAGCCCGCGCTTGGCGACGATGGCCATGCACACGGCCAGCGCAATCGCGGCCAGAAGCTGGTTTGCGATTCCGAAGAGCGGGAACAGGGTGTTGATGCCACCGAGCGGATCGGTGACTCCCATGAGGAGCACAGCTCCCCACGCGGCCACCATGATCGCTGTTGCCAGCCAGGCACCGGGGCGCCAGCTCGTGTTCTTGAACTTCGGGAAGAAGTTGCCCAGGGTGTCCTGAAGCATGAAGCGAGCCACGCGGGTGCCGGCGTCGACGGCCGTGAGGATGAAGAGCGCCTCAAACATGATGGCGAAGTGGTACCAGAAGGACATCATGGCCGGGCCGCCAACGAGCTGCTGCATGATGTGGGCGAGTCCCACGGCGAGCGTCGGTGCGCCGCCGGTGCGGGAGACGATGCTGGCTTCCCCGACATCCTTGGCGGTTTGGGCGAGCATCTCTGCCGTCACGTTGACGCCGGCCATTCCCAGGCCGTTCACGAAGGCGACAGCACCCTGAATCGTGCCACCGGTTGCGGCTGCCGAGGAGTTCATGGCGAAGTAGATTCCGCGGTCAATCGACAGCGCTGCAACCAGCGCCATGATGGCCACGAAGGACTCCATGAGCATTCCGCCGTAGCCGATGAAGCGACTCTGACGCTCTTTTTGAATGAGCTTGGGTGTGGTGCCCGAGGCGATCAGTGCGTGGAATCCCGAGAGGGCACCACACGCGATGGTCACGAAGAGGAAGGGAAAGAGCGTGCCGCTCACGACGGGGCCGGCGCCGGTCGTGGCGAACTCGCTGACGGCCGGTGCGGTGATCTCGGGGCGAATGATGATGATCGCCGCCGCGAGCATGCCGATGGTGCCGATCTTCATGAACGTGGAGAGGTAGTCGCGCGGGGCGAGAAGCAGCCACACGGGCAGAATGGCGGCAATGAAACCGTAGATGATGATGCCCCAGGCGATGGTGACCTTGTCGAGCGTGAAGACGGCCGTGCCCCACTCGGTGTCGGCAATCATGCCACCGCCGACGATGGCGGCGATCAGGAGCACGAAACCGATGATGGAGATTTCGCTGATCTTGCCGGGCCGGAAGAAGCGCAGGTAGCAGCCCATGAAGAGCGCGATCGGAATGGTCATCCCCACCGAGAAGACGCCCCAGGGGCTCTCGGCCAGCGCGTTTGTCACCACGAGGGCGAGGATCGCCACGATGATGATCATGATCACGAGGGTGGCAATCAGGGCGGCGGTGCCGCCGATGAGGCCAAGTTCGTCGCGGGCCATCTGGCCCAGTGAGCGTCCGCCGCGGCGCATGGAGAAATACAGAATGAGGTAGTCCTGCACGGCACCGGCGGCAACGACGCCGACGATGATCCAGATTGTGCCCGGAAGGTAGCCCATCTGGGCGGCGAGGACGGGGCCCACGAGGGGACCGGCGCCAGCAATGGCGGCGAAGTGGTGACCGAAGAGCACGCGACGGTCGGTGACGGCGTAGTCCTTGCCGTCGGCCTTGTACTCAGCGGGGGTGGCGCGCCGATCATCGGGCTTGAGCAGGTGCTTCTCAATGAACTTGGAGTAGAAGCGGTAGCCAATGAGATAGGTGCAGATGGCTGCGAACACGAACCAGATTGCGTTCACCGTTTCGCCACGCACGATGGCGAGCATGGTCCAGCTCGCACCACCGAGCAGGGCAATGGCAGACCAGATCGCGATCTTCAGCGGGGTCCAGTTGCGTTCTTCGGCCTCGTGAATTTCCGGGTCGAGGGCGACGGCAAGCTGGCCGGGAACCCGTTCCAGCTGGTCTGCCTTTTCGGCTGATTCCTTCGGTGTGCTGGACACGGCGCCCATTTCTCTCCTTTGAGAAGCTGACTAGCTGACTAGGCCTCTTAATGCCAACCTAGCAGTAAGCCTCAAGGAGATGGGGTGCCGGCGGCAGACTGGTGACGCGCACCGCGTCATCCGCTCGGCACCCCCGCCGTGTGGTGCTTGCTATCGTGCTGCGCTTAGCCTCGATCCACCGGTCGAGTTAGGGTCGTAGCGGCGCGTTAAACAGAGAATGCCACTCGGATCAGGAAAAATAGAACTTACTTAGGGTTCATTTCAACCGATTCGAGAGGCATCTCGTAGATGCAACTTTTCCACAGTTCCAGCCGCTTGTCAGCCACCTTCGATGACACGAATCTCGTGTCGTCCGCGGGGCTTGTCCCCGCGATGGCGTTGGCGGTGAAAACCGGCCTCAGCGACCTCGCCGATGCATGGCTGACCTTGCCGGGGTACTTCGGCGCGAACTCGGGGTTGAAAGTCACCGCGTTGGTCGCGGGGATGCTCGCTGGTGCCGATTCGATCGATGACATGGCGTTGCTGCGGCACGGCGGTATGAAGAAACTCTTCGTCGGGACGTATGCCCCGTCGACGTTGGGGTCGTTCCTGCGGTCGTTCACGTTTGGTCACGTCCGGCAGCTGGACGCCGTCGCCTGGCGGTGGCTGGTCAACGTCGCCGCACACACCCCGATCGTGACGGGAATCGACGACTATGCGCTGGTGGACATCGACGACACGATCAAGGAAGTCCACGGTTACCAGAAGCAAGGCTCCGGTTACGGCTACTCCGGAGTGCGCGGTTTAAACGCCCTGATCGGCATCGTCTCCACACGCAAGGCGGCGCCGATCATCATCGGGTCCCGACTGCGGAAAGGCGCGGCCGGTTCCCCGCGCGGCGCGGGAAAGTTCGTCGGGGATGTCCTCGCCACCGTGAAACGCCTCCGCAGCCAGACGGCCGGCGGCCTGGTGCTGCTGCGCGCGGACAGCGCGTTCTATGGGCACGCGGTCGTCGCCGCCGCGCACCGGGCTGGCGCAAAAGTGTCCATCACAGCCCGCATGGACCCGGCCGTTAAGCGCGCCATCGGCACGATCACCGATGACCAATGGACGACCATCAACTACACCGATGCGATCCGGGACGAGGCCACCGGCGCGTGGATCTCGTCCGCCGAGGTCGCGGAAGTCGTGTTCACCGCTTTCAGCTCACGCAAAAAGGCCGAACGCATCGTGGGGCGCCTGGTCGTGCGCCGGATCCCGGAGCTGAATCAGAAGGCCACCGAAGGGCAACCGACGCTGTTCGACACGCACCGGTTCCACGCGTTCTTCACCACCAGCGACCTGGACACCGTCACCGCGGACCAGACCCACCGGCAGCACGCCATCATCGAGCAGATTAACGCCGACCTTAAGGACAGCGCGCTGGCGCACCTGCCATCAGGTGTGTTCACGGCCAACGCGGCCTGGCTCGTGCTGGCCACGATCGCCTTCAACCTTTCGCGCGCCGTTGGTTCGCTGGCCGGCAGCGATCTCGGCAAGGCACGCAGCGGCACCATTCGTCGCAAACTCATCAGCATCCCCGCCCGCATCTCCACCTCGGCACGCAGGATCACCCTGCACCTCCCCGCCAACTGGCCATGGAAACCCGGATGGACGACCGCGTTCGCGGCGGCCTGCGGCCCGCCGCAAACCGCCACCACCTAACCACCAGCCACCCGGCGAACGAAGACTTGGAACACCACCGGCAGCAAGGCCGGCAGCCTCGCCCTGCCCGCCACCAAAAACCACGATCTGAATTCAGTGACGCCGATCAGTCAAGGCAGACCGGTGGATCGAGGCTTAGGCGCGTGCTGCCACGCGGTTCTCAGCACTGATCATCCAGGCGTACTGCTCAAGAGCAGTGATGACCGTGTGCAGAATGTCGGCGCTCGTGGGGTCTTCGTCGTCGACCTGATCGTGAACCTCGCGCATGGTGCCCACGGTTGCGTTGAGGCGCTCGGTGATGAGGTCGACCGTCTCGGCGGTGTCCACCTCGCCCTCGGGATACCCTGCGAGGGTGGTGGTCTCGGACACCGTTGCGCTACGGCCGTCGGGTGTGGCCTGAAGGGCGCGCATCCGCTCGGCAATCACATCGCTGAACTCGCGGGCGTCATCAACAATTTCATCGAGCTGAAGGTGCAGATCGCGAAAGTTCTTGCCGACAACGTTCCAGTGTGCTTGCTTGCCCTGAAGGTGCAGTTCAATCAGGTCCACGAGCACGCGCTGCAGGCTCGTCGCGAGCTCCGGTGAGGCGACGAATCCGCTGTTGCCCCGTGTGCGTACGGCGGTCTTGGTGTGGGATGTGGTGGTCATGGCTTCCCTCGTGTCTTCTCAGGTATATTGTTCGTTCTTTCCACTGTAAGCCGACGTGCGCGGCTTCGCACCCTGGGCCGCCGAGTCTGGGAGTTAGCCTGTTTGTGCGGCCCGAAAGGGGCGTTTGGCGGCGGGAATCGTCTGCGGCGGAGGGAGCGCCTAAAATAGAAGGATTGCCCTTCGGGCAGCAACCCCATTCCACCTTCGACCATTGGAGCCACCGTGGCCGCCCCCACTCGTCTCGACGCCGTCATCGCCCTTGCCCGCCACCGCGGGTTCGTCTTTCAGGCTGGTGAAATTTACGGCGGATCTCGCTCAGCCTGGGACTACGGACCCCTGGGTGTCGAGCTCAAAGAGAACATTAAGAAGCAGTGGTGGCGTTCGATGGTCACGAGCCGCGATGACGTTGTCGGCCTCGACTCCAGCGTGATTCTGCCCCGGGCGGTCTGGGAGGCATCCGGTCACGTGGAGGTCTTCAGCGACCCGCTGATCGAGTGCACGAGCTGCCACAAGCGTTTTCGCGCCGACCACCTCGAAGAAGAGTATGAGGAGAAGAAGGGCCGCGCTCCCGAGAACGGCCTGGACGACATCGCCTGCCCCAACTGCGGCAACCGTCACACCTGGACCGAGCCGCGCGCCTTCTCTGGTCTGCTGAAGACCTACCTCGGCCCGGTCGACGACGAGGCGGGCATGCACTACCTGCGCCCCGAGACCGCACAGGGCATCTTCGTGAACTTTGCGAACGTGCTGCAGGCCTCACGGTCGAAGCCTCCGTTCGGCATCGGCCAGATCGGTAAGAGCTTCCGTAACGAGATCACACCCGGAAACTTCATTTTCCGTACCCGTGAGTTCGAGCAGATGGAGATGGAATTCTTCGTCGAGCCCGGCACGGACGAGACCTGGCACCAGTACTGGATCGATACCCGCATGGCCTGGTACACCGGCCTCGGCATTCGCATTGAGAACCTGCGCCTCTTCGAACACCCCGCCGAGAAGCTGTCCCACTACTCCAAGCGCACCGTCGACATCGAGTACCGCTTCGGCTTCGCCGGCGGCGAGTTCGGCGAGCTCGAAGGTGTGGCCAACCGTGGCGACTTCGACCTGTCGACACACGCGAAGGCATCCGGTAAGGATCTGTCCTACTTCGATCAGACGAAGAACGAGCGCTGGACGCCCTATGTGATCGAGCCGGCCGCCGGCCTCACCCGCTCGCTCATGGCCTTCCTGGTGGACGCGTACCACGAGGAGGAAGTGCCCAACGCTAAGGGTGGCGTGGACAAGCGCACCGTTCTCAAGCTCGACCCGCGCCTGGCGCCGGTGAAGGCCGCGATTCTGCCGCTGTCCCGCAACGAGCGCCTCTCGCCGATGGCGCGCGAGCTCGCGGCACGTCTGCGCGAGTCGTGGAACGTGGACTTCGACGACGCGGGTGCCATTGGCCGCCGGTACCGTCGTCAGGACGAGATCGGAACCCCGTACTGCATCACGGTGGACTTCGACTCGCTCGATGACCAGGCCGTGACCGTGCGTGACCGCGACACCATGCTGCAGGAGCGCGTGCCGCTCGCCGAACTCGACGCGTACCTCGCGGTTCGCCTGCGCGGTGCCTAGACCCAAGCTTCGGTAGAGCCAAAAACACCCTCCCGTCTATCGGGAGGGTGTTTCTGTCTCCACTCAACGTGGGGTTGGCCTGTCCGGCGGCCCGAGTGGCGATCAACGCACCTTCCCGGGCGGCCGGAAGGTGCGAAGCGCGCCGGTTACACGAGAACGGATGCCGCGGCGCCGGTCACGCGGCGGGCGCGACCTCGATCAGGGTCACGCCCGGAGTGCGGTTGGGCAGGGACATGGCCGCCAGCGCGGCGGGTGCCTCCGACAGAGGGATTCTGCTCTCGATCAGGTCCTGCGGACGCAGCCGGCCGCTCAGCACCAGCTCGAGCAGTGCCGGGTAGTCCCGGGCCGGCATGCCGTGACTGCCCAGAATGGCGAGTTCCCGGGCCACCACGAGTCCGAGCGGAAGACGCGGGTCCTCCTCGAGTAGACCAATCTGCACATGGCGTCCGCGAATGGCGAGGGAGCGGATGGCGATGCTCACCGTGTTGCCGTGCCCAAGCGCCTCCACGGCCACCTGCGCTCCCGAATCATCTGGAGTGAGTGCCCGAATCCGGGCCACGACCTCGGCATCATCGAGCCCGGAGGCGTTCACCGTGTGGGTCGCACCCGCCCGCGTTGCCGCCTCGAGGGCGGCGTCGCTGATGTCGACGGCAATCACATCGGCACCCAGGGCGCGGCCGATCATCACCGCAGACAGGCCAACGCCGCCGCAGCCCACCACGACAAGAGTTTCGTCGGGCTGCAGACGAGCCTGGTGCACGAGGCCGCGGTATGAGGTGGCAAAGCGGCAGCCGAGCAGGGCGGCCGCGCCGGCGTCGAGGTCGTCGGGAATCGCGATCAGGTTGAAGTCCGCCTGATGCAGGGCCACCCGCTCGGCGTAGGAACCCCAGTGGGTGAAGCCGGGCTGGGTCTGGTTTCGACACACCTGACCGTTGCCGCTGTCGCACTCCGGGCATTCGCCACACGCGCAGACGAACGGAACGGTCACGCGTTGGCCCACGCGAAAGCGGCGCACGAGCGGACCGATCGCGTCGATCGTGCCCACAAGTTCGTGCCCCGGAACATGCGGCAGCGCAATGTCTGCGTCATGGCCCATCCAGCCGTGCCAATCACTGCGGCAGAGGCCGGTGGCTTCGACCCGCACAATGACGCCCGCGGCGCTCAGGAGGGGTTCGGGAACCTCACGCACGACCGGCAGCTCGCCGAATTCCTCGAAATAGACCGCTTTCATGTCCCTAGTCTGCCTGATCCCCCTGTCAGCGCGGTGTTTGCTCACCGTGGTGACCGCCGCACGGGTGCCGAGAGGCTGTCGCGGCACTTGTTTGGCAGCGCGGCACTCGTTCACACGAGTGCCGCGCGCCTGGACGAGTGCCGCGACGAGAAATAGAGCCCGGCAGACGGCCCCGGCCAACCACGCTACTGACCAGCCCGAATGCAGCCGAGACGGTTACAGTTGCCACATCGCATCACCCACCTGACCGAAGGACAAGATTCATGAGCAGGCAATTCGAGGTCGTTTTCGAGGGTGAATTTCCCGGCACACCCGAGCAGGTCTGGGAGGCCGTCACCACACAGGCGGGGGCGTGGCTGTTCCCGTCCGAAGGGATGGAGGGTACGGACATGATCTCCGAGCGCCCCCACCACCGCATCAACCGCATGGACGGACCCGACGGCTGGTTCAACGTGCTTGAGCAGGTCATTGAGGAGCGTCCCCATGGCCACTCCTTCATGCGCTGGGTGCACAGCGGCGTGTTCCTCGACGGGCAGGACGAGCAGAACACGGCCATCCAGCTGCACACGAACTTCTACATGCACACCCTCGCGCAGTATCTCCAATACTTCGCGGGCCGCCCGGCCGTATTCGCCGATATTCAGGGACCCGACGCGTCCGCGGACCAGGATGCGTTCGAGGTTGTGCGGGCCGCACTCGGCCTGGACGCTGGCACCATTGCCGGGGATTCAACCTATATGGCGCTCCCCGGCGAATCCAATCCCGGTGCCTTCGTCGACCACGCGAGTGAGCACTTCATCGGGCTCCGCACCGACACCGCGCTCTACCGCTTCTTTGGGCGCAACGCGTTCGGTGGCACGGTCGGCATGACCGTTCATCACTTCGGCGGTGCCGACGAGACTTTGATCGAGCATGAGTGGCACGAATGGCTCGGTTCCCTCTTCGACTAGCGAAGGTTCCCGGCCCGGTTGCGAAGCAGGTTCGCCCGCCGGGTCAGGAGGCTGCGGGAATGGCGTCCTCAGCGGCATCCGCTGCTGCGGCCGCGGACGCGTCTGACGACGCCTCGAGGTCGACCTTCACACCGAAAAGTGCGTCCAAGCCCGTGAGGTACGCCTCCTGCTCGCCCGCGCGAGCGAGCTCACGAGCACGAACCATGGGGGTATGCAGAAGCACTCCGGTGAGGTGACGAAGCGCTTGCTCGGTCTGTTCGCTCGAGTCGCCACGGCTGCGTGCCCGGGCAATCTCGGCGTCACGCAGTTCAAAAATGTAGGTGCGCAGCGCCACGACGGCCGGAGCGAGGCTCTGTTCTTCGGCTACGGCCGAGAACTTGCGAGCGGCGCGACTCACCAGCTCGCGAGCCTCATCGGTGGCGTTGAGTTCCTCAAGCGGTGCGTGGATGCTGATGGTCTCGAGGTCGAGAAGTTCAACTCCCAGCACATCCACCACGTTCGGTGCCACGTTGCGCGGCAGACCCAGGTCGATGATGAGCTGCGGCGGGGCCTCCGGAGCGGCGTCGGCCGGACAGAGTGAGACGACGTCGCCTGCAGTTTCGAGGCGGCGGGCGTTCACGCCCACAGCGGCGCGTCCCGTGAGGATAAGGTCGGCATCAATGACGTGGTCTTCGCTGAGCGTGCAGGTGACCACCACATCGGCGCGGGCAACCTCGCCGGCGAAGTCGGCCGTCAGAACGGCCTCAATACCGTGCGACAGCGCGAACTTCTGTGCCCGACCGGACGGCGAGTAGACGCGCACGTTCTCGGCCCCACGGTCGCGGAGAGCAGCCAGGGAAGCGCCGGCGTAGCGGCCGGTACCCACGAGCAGAACACGCGCCTCGGCCCAGTCACTGACCCGGCTCTCGGCAAGCTCCAGCGCGAGCCGCACGAGCGAGCGTCCGGCCGAACCTAGACCGGTACGGTTTTTCACGCCGCGCGATGTCTGCGAGGCGCGCTGAAACAGTCGCTCCAGCTCGGGACTCGTCGTACCGGCTGCCCGGGCCTGCTCGAGGGAGCGGCGCACCTGACCGGCAATCTCGCCCTCACCCACAACGACGGATTCGAGTCCACTGGTGACGGCGAACAGGTGCTCGGCAACGTCATTGCCATGCACCAGTGTGAGTGTGTCGCGCAGAACATCTTCGGAGACTCCCGTGTTCGCGCTCACGGCCTCAATTGCCGCATCCACAGCGGGGAGATGCGAGACACCAAATGGCGCATTGAGATCGAGGTAGGCCTCGAAGCGGTTGCATGTTGCCACGATCACCGCGCCGCTGAGGGCAGTGTGCTTGGACACGATGTGACTGGCTGTCTCATCTCCGCCCACAGACAGCATCTCCAGCACGTCGAAGCTGGAGTTCTTGTGGCTGGCGGAGAGCAAAATTAGCACTCTTGAAGTGTAGAGCGTGACCCTGTGAGCTTCGACTCGTTGATTTCAGGGTTCTTTGAGAGAATGTAGCCGATGATCCTCGACGCGCAGCACCCTCTGTCCTCCGGCGTCACCGCCGATTCCCGCCTGATCCGGGCCTATCAGGGTACCCGCCCCGACGTGACACCCGTGTGGTTCATGCGTCAGGCCGGTCGATCGCTGCCCGAATACCGCGACCTGCGCGTGGGAACACGCATGCTCGACGTGTGCCTCGACCCCGAGCTTGCGAGCGAAATCTCGTTGCAGCCGGTACGCCGCCACAACGTTGACGCGGGCATCTTCTTCAGCGACATTGTTGTTCCGCTCAAGCTCGTAGGCGTCGACGTGGAAATCGTTCCCGGCAAGGGTCCTGTTCTTGGCAAGGCCGTTCGGACGACAGCGGATGTCGACGAGCTGACCGCCCTCGACCCGGCGGTTCTCGATGAGGCACTGGCTCCCATCCGAGAGGCCGTCGGCCTCGCGGTGGCCCAGCTCGGTTCCACTCCCCTGATTGGATTCGCTGGCGCCCCCTTCACGCTGGCGGCCTACCTCGTGGAGGGTGGCCCGTCCAAGGACCACATGCACGCACGCTCCCTCATGCACTCCGACCCGGCCGCCTGGGAGAAGCTCATGCAGTGGACCGCGGATGTGACCGGCCGTTTCCTGCGTGCCCAGGTGGTTGCCGGCGCCAGCGCTGCGCAGTTGTTTGACTCGTGGGCCGGAGCGCTGTCTCTGGCCGACTACACGGCATCCGTGGCCCCGGCCTCGGCCGCCGCCCTCGCTCACGTGCGTGGCCTCGGCTACACCGAGCACGGTGCGGGCGACGGTGCGGTGGAACGCACCGTTCCCATCGTGCACTTTGGTGTTGGCACCGGCGAACTGCTGAAGGCAATGCACGACATTGGCGCGGATGTGGTGGGAGTGGACTACCGCGTACCCCTCGATGAGGCCAACCGTCGGCTCGGTGGCGGTGTGCCGATACAGGGCAACGTTGACCCGGCCCTGCTGATGGCACCGTGGCCCGTGCTGGAAGCGCACGTGCGCGACGTGCTCGAACGCGGTCGCACCGCACCATCTCACGTGCTGAATCTCGGCCACGGTGTTCCCCCGGAGACCGACCCCGACGTGCTGACCCGGCTGGTCTCGCTCGTGCACTCCGTGAGCGCCGAGAACTAGACCGCCATGTACGACGTTGTCGTCATCGGCGGAGGAATTGCGGGCCTCGTCGCTGCGCGCGCCTGTGCCCGCCTTGGCCTCAGCGTCGACATCCTTGAGGCAGCGGATGTCGTGGGCGGCCCGGTTGCCGGCCACGAGGTGGCTGGACTCCGCCTCGACAGCGGCGCGGAGAGCTTCGCCGTGCGGGGCGGAACGGTGGCGGCCTTTGTCGAAGAGCTGGGCCTCACCGACGAGATTGTGTACCCGAATGTTGCCGGAGCCTGGCTGCACCTGCCCGCGCTGAAGAATAGGGGAGCGCGCTCGGTGAGCGTGCCGTTGCCCAAGGCCGGCGTGCTCGGCATTCCCGGTTCTCCGCTGGCTGACGACGTGCGACGCGTGGTGGGGTGGAGTGGCGCGCTGCGCGCCTACGCTGACCGGCTCATGCCCGTGCTCACCATTGGACGCGAACACAGCCTCGGTGACCTCGTGGGCAAACGCATGGGACGCCGAGTTCTGGACCGCCTGGTGGAACCGGTCGCCTCCGGCGTGTACACAACCACGAGCCGTGAACTTGAGATTGACGTGGTCGCCCCCGGACTCAACCGTGCGCTCACGACCGCAGGTTCGCTCAGTGGCGCCGTCTCCGCCCTGCGGGCAGGTGCCCCGGCCGGGTCCAACGTGGGTGGGCTGCGGGGCGGCATGTCGCGACTGCCCGCCGCACTGGCCGCCGACCTCGAACATTTCGGTGCGGTGATCGAAACCGGTCGCTCGGTGACGAGTCTGCGGCGCCGAGACGCCGACGCCGACGGAAGCTGGGTGATTGCGCTGACCCCGTCCGACGAGGCCACCAGCCCCAGCACCGATGAGATGGAGCGCACAGCGCGCTTTGTGATCGTAGCGACCCAGGGTAAACAGGCGCTTCGGCTTCTGGCCCCGCTCGGTGAACACCTCGATGCGCTCAGTGAACTGGACTGGCCGGGACCAACCGCTGTGACGCTGGCCACACTCGTTCTTGACGCTCCCGAACTCGATGCTCAGCCACGCGGAACCGGTGTGCTTGTGGCTGCCAATGCTCCGGATGTGACGGCGAAGGCGCTCACCCATGTCACCGCAAAATGGGATTGGGTGGCGGAGGCCGCCGGTGCCGGACGCCACGTTGTGCGATTGTCCTACGGACGCGCCGGTCAGGCCAATCCGGCCGAGACGCTGACCGACGAGGACTTTCAGGAGCTTGCCCTCCGCGATGCCTCCACTCTTTTGGGTGCATCGCTGTCGGCGAGCATGGTGCGGGGCTTCGCCCGCACGGAGTGGCGCGATGCGATCTCGCCCGCCACCATCGGGGCACCGGAGCGGGTGGCGATCGTGCGCGAGGCGCTGGCCGACACTCCCGGGCTGGAGGTTACGGGCGCCTGGCTGGCCGGAACGGGACTGGCATCGGTGATACCGGATGCCCTCGCCGCCGCGGCCCGCATCCGACAGGCATCGCTCGGTCTCTGAGTCGCACCTGGCGGCGTGCTCCCCGGTCAGCGGCCCTCGTTTCGGCCTCATATGCCGTGCATTATTCTGGCCACTGGCGTTATTGTGGGTAACTGAACCTCGAAGAATGGAGTCTCAATGCGTGGAAAGCTTCTGTTCATCATGGGCGGACTAGTTGGTTACGTGCTGGGTGCACGCGCCGGCCGCAAACGTTACGACCAGATTAAAGCCGGTGCTACCGACCTCTGGAACGCCCCGCCGGTTCAGCGTCGAGTGACCGAAGCGCGCGACTTGGGCCTCGAGCTTGTGGGCGACGTTCCCGGTGTGCTCTACGACGCCGGCAAAAAGATCGTCACCTCTGTGGCCGGAAAGTCCTCGTCGAAGAACACTGCGACCGGCACCTCCGCCACTGGCACCTCCGCCACTGAGCCCAGCGGCCGCTGACTCGAGCGGCGCATCACTGCGCACCGAGTTCAGTACCACCGAGCTCAGCACCATCTTGTTCAGTACCACCTCGTTCATCGCACCGGGAAGGGTCATCCGTGACTACTAGTGGGTTCAACCCGAAGAGCAAACGATCCTTGATCACCCTGCTCGCAGAGCTTCCTGGGCAGATCAGTGATCTGGTCAAGGCCGAACTCGACGCCTTCAAGGCCGAATTCGCCAGTAAGGCCAAGAATTTCGGCGTCGGAGCCGTGCTCTTTATCGTGGCCGCCGCAATTGGGTTCTTCGCGCTCGGAGTGCTGATCGCCCTGCTAATCATTGTTTTCGATCTGTTCCTGCCGCTGTGGCTTGCCACCCTCATCGTGTTCGCTCTGCTGCTCGCGATGGCAGCCGTGCTTGTGCTCGTGGGAATCAACCGGGTCAAGGCCGCAACCGCGCCTGACCCCGCGGGTGTGCATGCGAGCCTCCGCAACGACGTTGACGCACTCAAAGGGGTTGGACGTTATGAAAACTGAGAACACACCCGGCAAGCCCGCCGTGAACAAGCCCGGCACCGACCTTTCTGCTGCCACTCATTCGCAGAGCACAGCGGAGCTTCGAGCGGAAGCGATGCACGCCAGAGCGCAGCTCGCGAGCACGCTTGACGCGATCGAACTCAAGCTCAATCTTCCGAAACAGCTGAGAATCAAAAAGCGACGCTTTCACCTGTCTATGCTTCGGCTCGGTGACGATAATCCGGTTGCCCTCGCTGGAATTGCCCTCGGTACCGCGCTGTCAGTAGGTACCGTCGTGTGGTTGGGTGCGCGAGCGGTGCTGTCCAAGCGCTTCTAGGCATCCGTTTGATGGCCGTGGAGCCATAACTTTGCCTGTGAAGGTGTGCGGTGCGTGAAGATCGCATTTTGTCGCTGGACCCTTTCGGAGCAGACTAGGGTTATGACTCACCCGGCTGCCGGAGAGGCAGTAGACCCTACCCAGACCGCACCTTCCACAACTAGCGACGCTCCCGAAGCTTCGCCTCAGGGATTCACTCTCTTCACGGTGTTGCGCAAAGATCCGCACAACCCCGACGACCTCGACGGTCACGATGTTCCGCGCGCCGTCGCCGAGCTTGATGACATTGTCGCGCTGGTAGAAGCCGAGGGTGTGACCGTGCGTGGCTTCTACGACGTGTCCGGTCTCAAGGCCGATTCCGACCTGATGGTGTGGACTCACGCCCCCGAGGCCGAGACCCTGCAGTGGGCCAATCGCGAACTACGCCGCAGCCGCCTGCTCAAGAGCCTGCTGCCTACGTGGAACGCCATGGGTGTTCACCGTGAAGCCGAATTCAACAAGAGCCACGTTCCGGCCTTCCTGCGCGGTGAGGCTCCCCGAGCCTGGCTCACCGTGTACCCGTTCGTGCGCAGCTTTGAGTGGTATCTGCTCCCTGACGCCGACCGCAGTCGCATGCTTGCCGATCACGGTCGCAAGGGTGCCGCCTACCGCGGCGCACTCGCCAACACCGTGTCGTCCTTCGCGCTCGGCGACTACGAGTGGATCCTTCCCATCGAAAGCGACGAGCTGGTTGAGCTTGTTGACCTCATGCGCGGCCTGCGCGACACCGAAGCGCGCCGCCATGTGCGTGAGGAAATTCCGTTCTATACCGGTCGTCGTATTACGACAGCCGAACTCGTGGAGGTGCTTCAGTAATGACTGAGTACGACGCTATTCTTCTCGCCGGCTTCGGCGGACCCGAGGGACAAGACGATGTCATTCCCTTCCTGCGCAACGTAACCCGCGGTCGCGGTATCCCCGAGAACCGCCTCGAGGCTGTGGCTGTTCACTACCGCCACTTCGGCGGCGTGAGCCCCATCAACGACCAGAACCGTGTGCTTCAGATTGCCCTTCAAGCCGAGCTCGACGCACGCGGCATTGCTCTGCCCGTGATCTGGGGTAACCGCAACTGGGCACCGTACCTAAAAGACACCATCAGCGAGGCGCACGATGCGGGCCAAGACCGTCTCCTCGCCATCGCCACGAGCGCGTACAGTTCCTACTCCGGCTGCCGCCAGTACCGTGAGGACTTCGCTGCCGCGCTCACCGACACCAACCTCGAAGGCGTCGTTCACATCGACAAGGTGCGCCAGTTCTTCGACCACCCCGGCTTTGTCGCTCCGTTCGTCACCGGAGTGCAGCAGGGCCTGGCGGATGTTGCCGCTCAGCTTCCCGGCATCGACCTGGCTACCGAGGTGGAGGTGTTGTTCTCCACCCACTCGATCCCCATGACCGACGCCAACAAGAGTGGTCCGCCCGAGCGTGGATTCGGTGAGGGTGGCGCCTATGCCGCCCAGCACATGGCCGTGGCGCAGACGGTCATGAAGGGCCACACCACGCCGTGGCAGCTGGTGTACCAGTCCCGCAGCGGGCCGCCCACCATGCCCTGGCTCGAGCCCGACATCAACGACGCCATTGCGCTGTTGCCGGCGCGCGGCATCCGTGCGGTGGTTATTGTTCCGCTCGGCTTCGTGAGCGACCACATGGAAGTGATGTGGGATCTCGACAACGAAGCCATGGAATCCAGTGAGAAGCACGGCATCTTTGCCGTCCGCGTTCCCACACCCGGCGTTTCTCACGAGTTCGTCAGCGGCCTCATCGACCTCGTTGAGGAACGCCTGAACGACACCCCCAATGAGGAACGCAAGTCGGTCACTGATTTGGGTCCCTGGTACGACGTGTGTCGGCCCGGTTGTTGCGAGAACGTGCGCTTCGGATTCAAGCCGGCCGTTGCAGGAATGGTTCCGTGAGTGTAATTCGCGTTGGAACACGCAGTAGCGCTCTCGCGCTGGCGCAGACGACGACGATCGCCAACCGCATCGCCAACTCGTCGGGGTCCGAGGTGCAGATCGTGCCGATCGTCACCCACGGTGACACGTCGACCGACTCGCTCTCGAGCCTCGGCGGGACGGGTGTGTTTGCGAGCGCGCTGCGTGAGGCGCTGCTGAACGACGAGTGCGACCTCGTCGTGCACTCGCTCAAGGACCTTCCGACGGATGCCTACCCGGGCCTCTCCCTCGGCGCCATCCCGAAGCGAGCGGATGCCCGCGACGTGCTGTGCGCCCGTTCGGGCTTCACGCTCGACACGCTTCCGGAGGGTGCGCGCGTGGGAACAGGTTCGCCGCGCCGGATGGCGCAGCTTCGGGAGCGTCGCCCGGACCTCACCATTGTGGATATTCGTGGCAACATCGACACCCGACTCGGACGCGTCGTTGAGGGTGACCTCGACGCCGTCGTGCTGGCAGCAGCCGGCCTCGGCCGTCTGGGCAAGCTCGACGCTGCGCAGTCTGAAATTCTGGAACTCTCGGACTGGCCCACCGCTCCGGGCCAGGGAGCCCTCGGCATTGAGGTGCGCAGCGGCAAGCTCGATCGGGTGCTCGCGTCGGCGCTGCAGTCCATCAACCACGTGTCCACGGAGGCCGTCGTCTCGGCTGAGCGGCTCGTACTGGCGCGGCTTGAAGCGGGCTGCGCCGCACCGGTCGGTGCCACCGCAGTGCTCGACACCGGACTGTTCTTTCTCACCGCCACGGTCTACAGCCCCGATGGCAGTCGACGCATCACCAGCTCGCACGCGGCCACACCCGAGTCCCACTCCGCTGCGCACCTGCACGACGCGGCACAGGACATTTCCGAACGTGTCGCAGTCGACCTGCTGGCCGGTGGCGCGGCCGAATTCGCCCCACTGAAAGTGACCACGTGAATCCTCGACATTCTCTGCCCAAGCCCCTCGCCGGATGGCGAGTCCTCGTCCCGCGCGGCGGGCCCTGGGGCGACCAGGTTGCTGCCAACCTGAGGTCCAAGGGTGCGCACCCGATCGTGGCCCCCATGATCAACTTTGCGGCGACGGACGATGCTCCGGCCCTGAACGAGGCGCTGGCGCGTCTCGCCGCTGGTGAGTTCGACTGGATGACCATCACGAGTGCCACCACCGTGGATGTTTTGCAGTCCCACCGTGCCGTGGTCGGCCCCGGCACCCGCATCGCTGCCGTGGGTGAAACAACGGCAGCGGCGCTCGTTGCGGCCGGATACCACGTGGATATCGTTCCCTCCGAGGACAACTCGGCCCGCGGACTGCTCGCCGAGTGGGAGAGTGCCACCGCCGGCGTCATCCCCCTGCGGGTGCTCACGCTGCGCAGCGAGATCGCCAAGCCGCTCCTCACCGAGGGGCTCCGACGCATTGGACACGATGTGGAATCCGTCGTGGCGTATCGCACCGTTGGCGTTCCCGTGAGCGACCAGGTCGTCGCCGACGTGAAGGCTGGCCTTGTGCAGGCGGTGCTCGTGACGAGCGGCAGTGTCGCCCGCCAGGTTCAGGATCAGTTCGGCTCTATCCCCGAGAACACCCTGGTGGCCTGCATTGGTCCGCAAACCGCCAAGGATGCGCGGGTCATGGGTCTGCGCGTTGACGTGATCGCGACGGATCGCACCGCCGAATCGCTCATTGAGGCGCTCGTAACCGCGGCCGTTGCAACGGCCGTCTCCGCGGTTGACGCGCACTGACAGCGCGCGCCGACCCTGTGCGCGCGACGTGCATCAGCTGGGGAAACACGCAGGGGGCGTGCAGCCCGGGGTCGTAGGGTTAGAGGCGTGAGTAACCCCGTTATCCGCCCGCGACGCCTGCGTACCACCCCCGCGCTTCGTCGCCTGGCCAGTGAAATCCGCGTCCACCCCGCCGAGCTCGTTCTTCCCATGTTCGTGCGGGAAGGCAGCGCGGCCATGCCTATCCAGTCCATGCCCGGCGTCGTTCAGCACAGCGTCGACAGTGCCCGCCGCGCGGTTGTTGCGGCCGCCGAGGCGGGCATCGGTGGGGTGATGCTGTTCGGAGTGCCCGAGGTGCGCGATGCCACCGGAACGGGAGCAACCGATCCGAACGGAATTCTCAACGTGGCCACGCGAGCTCTCGTCGAGGAGATCGGCGACACCCTCGTCGTACAGACCGACCTCTGTCTGGATGAGTTCACTGACCATGGACACTGCGGTGTGCTTGCCGAGGATGGTCGCGTGGACAACGACGCCACCCTGCTGCGTTACAGCGAGATGGCCCTCGCCCAGGCCTCGGCCGGCTCAGCCCTCCTCGGCCTGAGCGGCATGATGGACGGCCAGGTTGCCGCCGTGCGCTCCACCCTGGATGCGGCCGGTTTCGAAGACACCGCAGTGCTCGCCTACTCGGCCAAGTACGCATCGGCCTACTACGGCCCGTTTCGGGAAGCCGTCGCCTCCACCCTGGTGGGGAACCGTCGCACGTACCAGCTCGACCCGGCCAACCGCCGCGAGGGCGTGCGTGAAGCCCAGATCGACATCGATGAGGGCGCCGATATCGTGATGGTCAAACCGGCCGGAAGTTATCTCGACGTTCTGGCCGAGGTCGCCGCCATGAGCTCGGTCCCCGTCTGGGCTTATCAAGTCTCGGGTGAATACGCCATGATCGAAGCCGCTGCCGCCCAAGGGTGGATCGACCGGCGCCGCGCCGTCGAAGAATCTGTTTTGAGTATCCGTCGGGCCGGTGCTGATGCCGTGCTCACCTACTGGGCTGTAGAGCTCGCTACCTGGCTGAATGAGGAACGCGCATGACCAACAATGATGAACTCTTCGAGCGTGCCCAGCGGTCCATCCCCGGTGGTGTGAACTCGCCCGTGCGAGCTTTTCGCTCCGTGGGTGGCACCCCGCTCTTTCTCGTCAAGGCACTCGGTGCATACGTCACCGATGCCGACGGTCGCGACTATGTCGACCTAGTGAGCTCGTGGGGTCCCGCCATTCTGGGCCACGCTCATCCGGATGTCGTGAAGGCGGTTCAGGACGCCGCCGAGCTCGGACTCTCCTTCGGAGCATCGACTCCGGCCGAGACCGAACTCGCTGAGCTCGTGAAAGGGCGAGTGGGCGCGATCGAAAAGTTGCGCCTTGTGTCCACCGGCACGGAAGCCACCATGACGGCTATTCGTCTGGCGCGTGGATTCACCGGCCGTGATCTGCTGATTAAGTTTGCGGGTCACTACCACGGACACTCGGATGGACTGCTGGCCGAGGCCGGTTCCGGTTTGGCCACCCTTGCCCTGCCGGGTTCCGCCGGGGTCACGGCAGCCACCGCTGCGCAGACGCTTGTGCTGCCCTACAACGATTTGGACGCCGTCCGCGCCGCCTTCGAGGCGCACCCCGGTCGCATTGCGGCCCTCATCACCGAGGCTGCCGCCGCCAACATGGGCGTCGTGGCCCCGGACCCGGGATTCAACGTGGGCCTCGCCGCCATCGTGCACGAGCACGGTGCCCTGCTCATCTTTGATGAGGTGCTCACCGGTTTCCGCGTGGCTCCGGGCGGCTACTGGGGCCTGGAAAACGCCACAGACGACCGCTACAAGCCCGACCTGCTCACTTTCGGCAAGATCATTGGCGGTGGGCTCCCCGTAGCCGCGCTCGGTGGTCGTGCCGACGTGATGGACTACCTGGCTCCTCTCGGCCCGGTGTATCAGGCCGGAACGCTCTCGGGTAACCCGGTGGCCGTTGCTGCCGGAATCGCCACCCTCAAGGCAGTGGATGCTGCGGTGTACGAACACATTGACGCCACATCACTGCTCTTGTCCGAAGCGGTCTCTGCAGCACTGTCGGCGGAGGGCGTTGCCCACCGGGTGCAGCGAGCCGGAAACCTGTTCAGCTTCGTGTTCGGTGCGGAGGCCGCCGCCCAGGCACCGCGGACCTACGCCGAGGTTTTGCGCCAGGAAGCATTTCGCTATGCACCGTTCTTTCACGCGATGCTCGATGGCGGAGTGTCACTGCCGCCGTCGGTGTTCGAGGCCTGGTTCGTGTCCAACGCGCACGACGAGACGGCCATCGGTCGCATTTTCGACGCGCTCCCCGCGGCGGCGCGCGCGGCGGCTGCAGCCACCGTCTAGGGCAGCTGATGTGGCACCGACAACGAACCGTTCGAGGTGCCCGCAGCAACCAATTGTGGGTGTCGGCACAACGGATGCCGTCCGAACCGGCAGACTAGAGTCATGGCTTCACTGAGTGTTCACCCCGATCGGCTTGAGATCCACCTCACCCGCACCGAGAGAACGTTAGCGGTGCGGCGGGAGTCGATCGTGGTGAGCCGGGAGAGCATTCGCTCGGTGATCATTGCGGAGGATCCGTGGATCTGGCTGCGCGGCATCCGCTCACCCGGCACGTTCATTCCGCTCGTTCTGGCGGCAGGTACCTGGAAGTTTCACGGCGGTAAGGACTTCGTGTCCATCAAGAGGCAGCGTCAAGCCGTGGTGATCGACCTGGTGGACGAAGAATTCTCGCGCCTCATCCTCACGAGCCAGCACGCACCCGACCTGATCGCCTCGCTCAAGCTCGACCCCAAGTAGCCTCGCGCGCCGCCGCACCCGCGGTGAGTGCTCCCCGCACTCAGGTGAAGAGCGCGACGATGAACAGGACGAAGCTGATGAGGGGCAGGGTGCCCTGAACGACCGCGGCCCGAGTGTAGCTCGGACCGGAGGTGCGCAGCACGATCGCGGCAAGCACCATGCAGGCCGTCGTGAACAGAATCAGGGTCACGCCGGGGATCCACAGACCCCCGAAGTACAGGCCCAGACCAAAGACAGCGCCGAAACCGAGGAACAGGTTGTAGAAGCCCTGGTTGTACGCCATGGGCTTGATGGTGTTGGCGGCGGCCTGATTTTTCACACCGAAGCGCTTCCACACCTCCGGCCGGGCCCACCAGAAACTCTCCATGAAAAAGATGTACCCGTGCAACAGTGCAGCGAGGGCAACGAAGAACGCAGCAATATAGGCCATGGCCTCAGCCTAGAGGGCTGGGTCATGGCCTATATTTCGGCGGTAGGTCCACAGCGAACTTTACGGCGTGAGCGTCGCGTTGGCGGTCTCGAGTCGGTAACCCGCGCCCCGGTGCTCGGCCGGCAGTCGGTCTCCGCGACCGTGCAGCTTGTTACGCAGGCTGCCCTCCGTGTAACCCTCCGGGTAGGCGCCGCGCTTGCGCAGCTCGGGAATGACGAATTCGATCACGTCTTCAAAGGTTCCGGGCGTGATGGCGTACGCGAGGTTGAAGCCGTCCACGTCGGTGTCGGCCACCCAGTCCTGCAGGTGGTCGGCCACCTCGACGCCGGAACCCACAACGATGGGTCCGAGGCCGCCAATGGCACCCTGGCGGGCAATGTCGCGCACGGTCCACTCCTTGCCTTCGCCCCCGGCGCCCTGCACATTGGCCACGGCAGACTGAATGGCGTTGCTCTTCACGTTGCCGATCGGCTCATCGAGGTCGTAGGTGGACAGATCGATGCCCATCCAGCCCGACATGAAGACCAGTGCACCCTCCTCGCTCGCGTAGGTGAGGTACTCCTGGTATTTCGCCTGAGCTTTCTCGGGTGTCTCATCGGTGATGATGGTGAGCAGCGTGTAGATCTTGGCGGAGTAGCGGTCTCGGCCCTGAGCCTCGAGGGCATCACGAATCTTCTTAACCGTCGCCTTGAGCTGCGGTTTCGTGGACGCCGCCACAAAAATCGCCTCAGCATTCTCGGCCGCAAACTTGATGCCGCGCGGCGACGCTCCCGCCTGGTAAATGACGGGACTGCGCTGCGTGGACGGTTCGGCCAGGTGAATTCCGGGCACCGTGAAGTGCTTGCCCGCGTGCCCAATCTCGTGCACCTTCGTTGGGTCAGTGAACACACCTGCCTCGCGGTCGCGCACAACCGCGTCGTCCTCCCACGAGCCCTCCCACAGCTTGTAGAGAACCTCCAGGTACTCGTCGGCCACGTCATAGCGGTCATCGTGCTCAAGCTGGTCGTCGTGACCCATGTTGCGCGCGGCTGAGGGGAGGTAGCCGGTGACGACGTTCCAGCCGACGCGACCGTTAGTGAGGTGGTCGAGCGTGGACATGCGCCGAGCAAAGGGGTACGGGTGCTCGTAGGACGTTCCGGCCGTGACGCCGAAGCCGAGGTTTTCGGTGACGCTGGCCATGGCCGAGATGAGCAGAATGGGGTCGCCCACCGGAACCTGCGCGCCGTGGCGGATGGCCGCTTCGTTGCTGCCGCCGTAGACGTCATAGGTTCCGAGCACGTCGGCGATGAAGATACCGTCAAAGCTTCCCGCCTCGAGCAGTTTGGCGAGGTCGGTCCAGTACCGGAGGTCCTTGTATCGCCAGCCCTGATCATCCGGGTGGCGCCAGAGGCCGGCTGACTGGTGGGCGACACAGTTCATGTCGAAGGCGTTGAAGCGAATCTCTCGGGTCATGACCCCATGCTGCACTGTGCCGGCGCACACTGCACGCGGCAGTGCAACAAACCGTTACACGCGAGGCAGCGCTTATGGCTGCTGCAGAAAGTCTTCGAGACCCACCAGAAGGCGCTCTATCTCGCCGGCTGTGGTGTACGCCGCGAGGCCGATGCGTAGACCCCCCGCGTCACCGAGCCCGAGTACTCTGCTCGCTTCGAGCGCATAAAATGATCCGGCCGGCGCGAGAACCTTGCGCTCGATGAGAAACAGTGACGCGTCGGCCGCGGAATGGTTTGCAAAGGTGATCAACAGCGTTGGCGTGCGGTTGGCCGCTCGAGAGTGGATGGTCACACCCGGCAACTCCGCCAGGCCCGATTCCAGCCGCGCGCGAAGCGCCGCCTCATGCTCTTCGAGGGCCGCAAAGGATGCCAGCAGCTGCTCGCGACGCGAGGGTGCGGCGGCACCCGCTGCGGCGGCATCCGCTCCCGCCGGCACGAGGGCGGCGAGAAAATCAATCGCTGCCGTGACGCCGACCATCGTCTCGTAGGGCAGGGTGCCGAACTCGAATCGCTCGGGACTGGCATCCGTTGACGCCACCAGCTTGTCGGGGTGCAGGGTTTCGAGGAGTTCGGGAGCGGCGGCGAGCACACCGCAGTGCGGGCCGAGAAACTTGTATGCCGAACACACATAGAAATCGGCTCCGAGGGTCTGCACGTCCACGCTCGCGTGCGGAGTGTTATGAACCCCGTCCACCCAGAGGAGCGCGTCCACCGCATGCACGAGAGCAGCAATGGCGGTGATGGGTGGGCGAGTGCCGATGAGGTTACTCGCGGCGGTGACGGCCACCAGGCGGGTCTTCGACGTGAGAACGGCCGCGACCATGGCGGCGGTGAGCTCACCCGTAGCGGGATCGAAGTCCACCCAGCGCACGGTGGCACCAACGCGTTCGGCGGCCTGAACCCAGGGGCTGATGTTCGCGTCGTGGTCGAGTCGGGTGACCACAATCTCGTCGCCGGGCCCCCAGTGCTGGGACAGATGGTGAGAGAAGTCATAGGTAAGAGCAGTGGCGCTGCGCCCGTAGATGATTCCGCGGGGATCCGCACCGAGCAGGTCTGCGCAGGCCTGGCGAAAACCCTGCACGGCGGCCTCGGCGTTGCGCTCCGGCAGGCTCCGAGTGCCGCGGATGGTGAGCGGTCGGGTGAGGGTGAGGGCGATGGCCGCACCAACCTGACGCGGCGTTTGCGTGCCGCCGGGCCCATCGAAATGGGCCAGACCCGCGGTGAGGGCAGGAAAGTGGGATCGGATGGCAATCGCGTTGTAGGTCACCCCTGAATCCAATCACAGGAACCGGTCCCACCATTTTTTCGAATGTGGCGCTGCGCCGATGAACCGCCGCTTAGGCGTTCACGAGACAGGAGGGAACGGCGAGAGCCACGCACTCCTCGCAGACCACAAGCTGCTCGCGACACAAGAAATCACGGCAATTGAGCATGTGGCGCGTGGGATCACCGCACTCCTGACACCGCCCAAGCACCGCGGTGTGATCACTGAAGTTCACCGCCATGCGCTGATCGAACACGTAGAGCGACCCGTCCCACAGGCCATCATCGCCGAAGGCCTCACCGTAGCGGGCAATGCCGCCCTCCAACTGGTACACCTCGCCGAACCCGCGCGACTTCATGAGACCACTCAACACCTCACAGCGGATGCCGCCGGTGCAGTAGGTCACCACCGGCTTGCCCTTGAGGTGGTCATACTTGCCACTGTCGAGCTCGGCGACGAACTCTCGGGTGTCCACCACATCGGGAATCACCGCGTTGCGAAAACGACCAATCTCCGCCTCGAAGGCGTTGCGCCCATCGAAGAACACCACGTCGTCACCGCGCTCGGCCACGAGTTGGTGCAGAGCCACGGGATCGAGTCTGGTTCCGCCGCCGATCACGCCCGAGGCATCCACTCGGAGCTCGCCCGGAGCGCCAAAGCTCACGATCTCGTCGCGTACTTTCACGACAAGTCGGGGAAAATCGAGGCTGAGGCCAGACTCGTCGACGCCCGTACCCTCGCTCCACTTAAAGTCAATGTGCCGGAAGGCGGGGTAGTCGCGTGTTTTGCGAATGTAGCGCTTCAGGATGGGAAGGTCGCCGCCAAGGGTGCCGTTGAGGCCATCTTTCGACACAATAATGCGTCCACGCAGCCCCAGGCTCTCGCACAGATCGCGCTGCCAGAGCCGCACGGCATCGGGGTCGGCGAGGGGCGTGAAGGCGTAGTAGAGGAGGATCTTCGGAATGGCCACCCGTTATTTTAGCCGCTGGTTGTCAGCCGACGTGTGGTCTACCCCCGTAGGCTTCGGGCAATACTTGGAGGCAACATGACTATCGACCCACTCGCACGATTCGGCGAAGTGCCGCAGTTCACGCTCACGAGCACCGACATGACGGATGCCGCGCCCCTGTTCGCCCCGCAGTACGGAGCCGCCTCGGGCGGCGAGGACCACTCTCCAGAACTCACCTGGACCGGTTTCCCGCCCGAGACGAAGAGCTTTGCCGTCACGATGTATGACCCGGATGCCCCCACGGGTAGTGGTTTCTGGCACTGGGCGATTTATAACCTGCCGGTGTCCGTGACCTCCCTCGCCGCTGGTGCGGGTGCAGCGGCCAGTCCGCTGTTGCCGCCCGAGGCGCGCACGCTGCCCAATGAGACCAGGCAGCGCTCTTTCGTGGGCGCTGGACCGCCTCCCGGAACCGGTACGCATCGCTACCAGTTCATCGTGCATGCCCTCGACGTGGAGTCGCTCGAGCTGGACCCGGAGTCAACCCCGGCCGTGCTCGGTTTCAACGCTCATTTTCATGTTCTGGGCCGCGCAGTGCTCGAGGCCACGGGCGTCGCAGGTGGAGCTGACCCGCAGTAACACGCGTACGTGAGTCGCGGTGTTTTCGGCGCCGGGCCGTTCGGTGTTATCTCGGTTCGCTGTATTGCCGTTTGTCCCCTGAATGGGGGGCTTACAGGCTCTGTGGGGGTGATTCCCAGCGCCCCCACACAAACGCGAGGCAACCTCAGTGAGTGCGACAGTTCCGTAATTCTGCGAAGGAAACCGGTCTCTCCCGGGTTCCGGTCTGGGTGTGGCGGGCTCTCATGCTGCGCCTGCCCGAAAACGGTGCCACCCTCTTGCAGGCCAAATCCATCGACACGGTGGAGTACCACCTCGACATCGATTACGCCGGAGACGGTGCGCGGGATCACCGTCTCGATGTGCTGGTACCGCGAGATGCAGCCGAGTCCCTCCCCGTCTACGTGTACTTTCACGGTGGCGGCTGGACGTCGGGAGACAAATCTCCGCTGACGAAATACTGTGCCAGTCAGGCTGCCGAGGGCATGATTGTGGTCAATGCCAACTACCGCATGGCCACGCGCTTTCAGCTGTCCCACATGATGCAGGACGGCAATGACGTGTTGGACTGGGTTGCCCGCAACATCAGTGACTTCGGCCGCGACCCGACCCGTATTGTGCTCGGTGGAGACTCCGCCGGTGGTCACATCGCAGCGCTTCTCACCGCCTCAACTTTTGAACCCGAACTCGCCGCGCACTACAACATCAGCCCCCGGGTGGACCGCACCAATCTGCTTGGGTTGGTTCAGCACTGCAGCATCGCCGATTTTTCGGTGATGTTTGAGCGTGGCTTCGTCCTGAGCCTCAACTTCTTGCGCATGCTCTTGCCGGAGCGGGGTCGAGGCCTTCATCTGCGCACGGCGGCGCGGTTCATGTCGCCCATCGAGTGGCTCGATGGTGGTTTTCCACCGGTGTTCATCACCACCTCTGAGCGAGATTACTTCTATCGCGCGAACCTCAACTTCATCGCGGCGCTACGCAGTAAATCCATCCGCGTTGACACCATGATCTACGGGCGAAATCAAGTGAACACCCGGCATACCTGGCAGCAGCATTCCCGCCACCCCGAGTCGCAGGAAGTGTATAAACGGCTGGGCGAGTTCGTGCGCCGCGTGGCGCCGCGTTCCGAGGCCGCCCTCCCCGTCGGTGCCGTCGCCGTCACTCCCGCAGCGGTGTAGCGCAGCCCTCGGAGACCGGCAGGGGTGTCGCACACGACGCTCCGCCGTGATCAGTTGCTAACCGGTGAATAACGACATGGCGCCTCCTCCGGCGGCTCCGACCAACACCACGGCCCACGCGGGGATCCTCCACACGATGAGCAATACGAAGCAGATGACCGCCAGAACGAACGGTCCGGCGGCGGTGATCGCGGTGGTGAAGACCGGGTCGTAGAGTGCGGCGGCGAGAAGGCCCACCACGGCCGCGTTTGCGCCGCGCATGAGTGCCTGGGCCGAGGCGCGCGAGCGGAGTACGTTCCAGAACGGAAGTACCCCGGTGAGAAGAAGGAAACCGGGGAGGAACACTCCAGTGAGGGCGATTGCTGCGCCCACAACCCCGCCGGGCCCGACCGTCGATAGCGTGCCCAGATACGCGGCGAAAGTGAACAGGGCCCCGGGAACAGCCTGCGCTGCGCCGTAGCCGGCGAGAAACTGGTCCGGGCTCACCCAGCCGGTGTCAACAACACCGGCCTGCAACAACGGCAGGACCACGTGGCCGCCGCCGAAGACCAGGGCTCCTGCCCGGTAGAACGCGTCGAACGGCTGCAGGCCTCCCCACTGTGTCGCGGCCGCGGCGACCGGGAGTGCGACGAGCAGCCCCACGAACACGGCGAGGCAGGTGATGCCGGCTGCGCGCGTAACGGGGAAGCGCACCATGGCCATAGCCGGATTGACTGAGTCACGGCAGAGGAGCAGCCCGGCGATTGCACCGAGAACGATGGCGCCAATCTGCCCGATTGTTCCCGGCAGAAGAAGAGCGCAAGCGGCAGCGAGCACGGCGATGGATGCTCGGACCCGGTCCGGGGTGAGAACGCGGGCCATTCCCCACACCGCTTGGGCGACGATAGCGACAGCGACGATCTTGAGGCCGGCGAGGATTCCTCCGCCGATGACACCCTGGAACAGTGGTGCTCCGTAGGCGAACGCGACCATCAGGGCCGCCGACGGCAGGGTGAAGGCAAGAAAAGCGGCGATCGCACCGACCGGCCCGGCGCGAAGCAGTCCCAGCCCAAAACCAACCTGGCTGGACGCTGGCCCGGGGAGAAATTGGCTCAGCGCGACCAGGTCACTGTATTCCGTGTCGCCCAGCCATTTTCGGCGCTGGATCACCTCGTCCCGAAAGTAGCCCAGGTGTGCGATGGGGCCACCGAACGAGCTCACGCCAAGCTTCAGAAAAACCCGGAGGACCTCCCACGCCGCACCCTGCCTGACGAGCGGCGGGGCAGTTGCGCCATCGGTCATTCGTCGGTTCCCTTCCCGGCCGATAACCGATAACCGTGACGTGCCACCTCATCGGGCAGCCAATCCGTGACCATAAGTCAACGATATCGAATCCGGATAGCGGAATTTGATAGCCACGTGAACAGCACGTGAACCCCGCTGCGCTGTCATCGACGCTGCTCGCGAGGGTGGTGCCACGGCATAAAAAATCGGTAAAAATCTGTGCAGTATTTTCAGGGTTCCGCGGGTAGATTTCTACTGTGAAGTTTCACGATATTCGTGTGCATCGAAGCGACGAGAACCTGCCCCGCGGGGAGCAGCTCGCCTGGAAAATGGCGCAGGTCGCCACCGATCCGGTTCCCATCACGCCCGAGGTCACCGAGATGGTGATCAATCGCATCATCGACAACGCCGCCGTGGCCGCCGCCTCGCTCGTTCGTGATCCCGTGGTGGCCGCTCGCGCGCAGGCGCTGAGCCACCCGCGCTCCACGGGCGGTGATGGGGCCAACATTTTCGGAACGGATGCCGCCATCCGCGTCTCCCCGGAATGGGCCGCTTGGGCCAACGGTGTGGCCGTTCGTGAGTTGGACTTTCACGACACCTTCCTCGCTGCCGAATACTCGCACCCCGGAGACAATATTCCGCCCATTCTGGCCGTGGCCCAGCATCTGGCCGCCACCCGCGGGCTTAACGGTCACGATCTCCTCCGCGGCATCGTTACCGGCTACGAGATTCAAATTGACCTCGTGAAGGCCATCAATTTACACGAGCACAAGATCGACCATGTTGCCCACCTGGGACCATCGGTCGCTGCCGGCATTGGAACACTGTTGGGCCTCGGCGAGGAGTGCATTTTTCACGCTATCGGGCAGGCACTCCACACCACCACGAGCACCCGGCAGTCCCGCAAGGGTGAGATCTCCAGCTGGAAGGCTTATGCCCCGGCGTTTGCGGGAAAACTGGCGATCGAGGCCATCGATCGAGCGATGCGCGGACAGACCAGCCCCACTCCCATCTATGAGGGTGAAGATGGCGTCATCGCCTGGCTGCTTGACGGACCCGGCCACACCTACTCCGTGGGGCTTCCCGAACCGGGCGAGGCCAAACTCGCCATCCTCGACAGCTACACCAAGGAATACTCCGCGGAGTATCAGGCGCAGGCCTGGATCGATCTGGCGGGGCGGTTGCACCGCGAACACCCGGAGCTGAACCCCACCTCCGACGCCGAGCCGGGCGGCACAACGCCGCAGATCGCGTCGATTGTGCTGTACACCTCCCATCACACCCACGTCGTGATCGGGTCGGGAGCCCACGATCCGCAGAAATCCAACCCCGACGCCAGCCGCGAAACCCTCGACCACTCCATCAGCTATATCTTTGCCGTCGCGCTCCAAGACGGCCACTTTGACCACGTGGAGTCCTACCGTTCGCAGCGAACTCACCGGCCCGACACTGTGGATCTCTGGCACCGGATCACCACGGTCGAAGAGGCGGAGTGGACGCGCCGATACCATTCAAGCGACCTGCAGGAGAAGGCGTTTGGTGGCCGGGTGGTGATCACCCTCACCGACGGTCGCACAATCACCGATGAGATCGCGGTCGCCGACGCGCATCCGCTCGGGGCTCGTCCGTTTGGCCGTGAGCAGTATCTGGCCAAGTTCCGCAGCCTCGCGGAGCCCGCACTTGAAAACGATGAGATCGAGCGGTTTTTGGAGACGGTCCAGCGCCTCCCCAACCTCAGCGGACCCGAGCTGCGCGGACTCACCGTCACGGCCCGGCGTGGGCTCGTGCACCCGGCAACCGACCCCAAGGGCCTGTTTTAGCCTCGTCGTCCACCCGTCGAAGGAAGCAGTATGAGCAACTCAGAGACCGCAGAGCCGCACATTTTCAAGGGGCTGGCCGGGGTTCCCGTGGATGTCACGGCCATCTCCATGGTCAACTCCGACACGAACTCCCTGCTCTATCGCGGCTACCCGGTGCAGCAGCTCGCGGCACGTTGCAGTGTGGAGCAGGTGGCGTTGCTGCTCTGGGATGGCGAGTTGCCGAGCGCCGAACGGCTCACCGCTTTTCAGGTGGAGGAACGGTCGAACCGGGCACTTGCAGACAGTGTGCGACGTGCCATTGACGACCTGCCCGTGACGACGCATCCGATGGATGTCTGTCGCACCGCCGTGAGCATCATCGGGGCCAACGACCCGGATGCCGAATCCAACGACCCGCAACACAACAACCGTAAGGCGCGGCATCTGTTTGCACAGCTGCCGGCGATCGTGGCCTACGACCAGCGCCGTCGGCATGGACTGCCGCTCGTGGAGCCGCGGAGTGACCTGAACTACACCGAGAATTTTCTGTACATGACGCTGGGGGAGCTGCCGGTGCCCGAGGTTGTCGACGCCTTTCGCATTTCCCTCGTGCTCTATGCCGAGCACTCGTTCAACGCCTCCACCTTCACGGCCCGGGTGATCACGTCCACCCTCTCCGATATGTACTCGGCGGTGACCGGTGCGATCGGCGCACTCAAGGGCGCGCTGCATGGCGGCGCCAATGAGGCCGTGATGTACACGTTTGACGAGATTGGCACCCCCGATCGCGTGGACGCCTGGCTCGACGATGCGCTGGCCCACAAGCGCAAGATCATGGGCTTCGGCCACCGCGTGTATAAAAACGGGGATTCCCGGGTGCCCACAATGCGGGCGGCAATGGTGTCGATGCTTGAGCGCTTTCATCGCCCCGATCTGCTCGAGATATCTACCCGACTCGAGGCGGGGATGAAGGAACGCACGGGGATCCTGCCGAACGTGGACTATCCCACGGGGCCCGCCTATCACGTGATGGGTTTTGATACCGCAACCTTCACGCCCATCTTCGTGACGGCCCGGGTGATCGGCTGGACCGCCCACATCATGGAGCAAACGGCCTCGAACGCCCTGATCCGGCCGCTGTCGGTGTACGTCGGGGCTCCCGAGCGTGAGGTTCCCCTGTCTGCGGAGGTGAGCCAGGTGACCAAGGTGACCAAGGTCACCGAATAGCTGGTGTCGCCGATAGCATCGCAGAATGCATATGTTCTTCCGCACGCTCCTGCACGCCCTCCTGTCGCGCTTCGGCCCCAGAATCGGCCACTACGACGTGGCTCGCACTCGCTTCGTGACGTCACCGACCGACCTCGACATTCTGCGGCACATGAACAACGGCGTCTACCTCTCCATCATGGACGTCGCCCGCTTCGACATGCTGCATCGCACCGGAGTGTGGAAGATCTTCGTGCAACGCGGCTGGTATCCGGTGGTGGTGGCGGAAACCATCAGTTTTCGCAAGTCACTCACCGTGGGACAGCGATTTACGGTGGAGTCGCGCATTCTCGGCTTTGACGCAAAGGCCGTCTACGTGGAGCAGCGCTTTGTCCGGCCCGATGCGGCAGGGGCGCCCGAGATCTACGCTCACGGGTTCATTCGTGGCCGCTTTCTGAAGCGCACCGGTGGGGTCGTTCCCATCGAGGAACTGCTGGATGCCGTGGGCATGGCTCCCGAGAACGTCACCGTGCCGGCCTGGTTGCTGGAGTGGAGCGACGACGTGGCTATGCCGGCCACCCGCGCTCCCGCTCCCAGCATCTGGCAGTAGGTGCCGTCGCGCTCAGGATGCTGCTGGTGCTTGCTCTGAAGCGGTACTGACGGGACGCTTCGGAACAACGAGATCGCGGTACTGCGTGGCCAGCGCCGGATAGTAGGCATCCCATTGGCGGAAGGGTTTCCCGGTTCGGTAGGCGACGAGCCGGTCGAGATAGTAATCCCAGCCCGGCCCCACGGTGGCGACCTCAGCCGCAGTGCGCAGTCGCTGCCCCAGCGTCACCGTGGTCATGCCGTTGCCCTCCACGAGATGAAACAGAGCGTGCCAGGCATCGTCATCTTCTCCGAAGTCGCCGCAGAAGCGGTGCGGAGCGTCGCACTCGAGGATGGTCACATACTGCCACGTCGAATCCGGGTCGGACGACATGCGAAACTTGACAGCCCCGGTGCTGGGCGAACCCGTGTATGTGCCGATCCATTTGGCTAACTCGGCAGGTTTAGTCATGCTGGCCCAGACATCTTCAATGGGGGCGCTGAACAGCCGATCGATCATGAAGTAGAGGCCGTCATCGCGGTAAGCGAGGCGTCCGGTGGGCTTGACTGTCATGGTTTCCTCCGCGCTGAGTGACACTCGATTCCCTCCACAGGCTAGGCCTGTTTGCGGATTCTGGCCACTGTCTCACCGCGCCAGCCCCCACGATGTCACCGGGAGTTTAGACGCGGTCCATATCCACCCCCTAGACAGGTGAGACAGCACGGTTCTTCCCAGACCCAGGAGACACTCATGATCGCATTCAAGCGCCCGCGTCACCACGTTCGTCCCCTCGTTCCCCGCACCGCACTGGCTCTCGGCCTTGCACTGGCGCTGGCCTGCGGACTCGCTGTTCCCGCGGCATCCGCTGCCGTGGTTGATGCGCCGATTTCCTCCTCGAGCGACGGCGCAGCAATCACCATGACGGCGCTCGGCAGCTACGACACCGGTGTCTTCGATGAATCGGCCGCTGAGATTGTGACGTACTTTGGTGGGCGCCTTTTCGTGGTGAACGCCGCTCAGGGCGCCATTGATGTGCTCGACATCGAAGACCCCACGGCTCCCAGCAAGCTCTACTCTCTGGGCTCGGAGAGCGCCCCCATCAGTGGCGGCGGGGTCGTTCCGGCGGGCGCCACGGCCAACTCGGTCGCTGTGCGCGGGGATGGTCTCGGAGTGATGGCGATCGAATCTCCCACCAAGACGGATGCCGGCTGGCTCGTCTTCTTTGATGCCAACGCCGCCGCGGCATCCGTGCTCGGTGCTGTAGAGGTGGGGGCCCTGCCGGATATGGTGAGCATCTCACCCGACGGTACCTATGCCGTGTCGGCGAATGAGGGCGAACCAAACGACGACTTTACGGTGGACCCCGAGGGATCGGTGTCCATCGTGACGCTGCCCAGCGATGTCTCGGCCCCGGCACAGTCCGTTGTGCGCACGGCTAACTTCAACGCCTTTGAAGTTGGTGGAACCAAGACGCTCGGAGCCGACGTGCGGGTGTTCGGACCGGACCTCGGAGGTAACCGGGTCTCGACCAACCTCGAGCCCGAGTATGTGGCCATCGACCCGAACAGCCTCGTGGCCTACGTTGTGCTGCAGGAAGCCAATGCTGTGGCCGAGGTTGACCTCGTCACCGCCGACATCACCGCGGTGCGCTCGCTGGGATTCCAAGACCACGGCATCGCCGGCCAGGGCATTGACGCGTCTGACCGCGACCCGGAAGACGCCCCCACGGTGAACATTCGCACCTTCGCCGGACTCAAAGGCATGTATATGCCCGACGGGATCAACGCCTACACCGCCAACGACTCCACCTATCTGGTCACCGCCAACGAGGGAGATGCCCGCGAGTGGGGCGACTACGTGGAGGGCGCCCGAGTGAAAGACCTCGGCACCGACGGGCTGCTGCCCCTGTGCGAGGACAGCCCGCTCGCAGCTCTCACCGGAGACGCCGACCTGGGGCGATTGACCATCACCACGGAGACCGGGCTCAATGATGCCGGCACCTGTTACGACGAGCTCTACTCCTTCGGTTCTCGTTCATTCTCTATTTGGAATACAGACGGAACGCAGGCCTTTGACTCCGGTGACGACTTCGAACGCATCACCGCCGCTGCCAACCCCGCCTTCTTCAACTCGAACCACAGCGAGTCCAACCTCGAAGGACGCAGTGACGACAAGGGTCCCGAGCCCGAGAACCTCGCCATTGGCGACGTCAATGGGCGCACCTACGCCTTCATCGGACTGGAGCGGGTGGGCGGCATCATGGTCTACGACATCGAGAACCCCGAGGTGGCTGTGTTTGAGACCTACATCAACAATCGCGACTTTTCGGTGTCGATGGAAGCGTCGGTCGACGCCGGTACGGGTGTCGCCGACCTGCCCGCCGCCGGAGACCTCGGCCCCGAGGGCGTGGCGTTCATCGCCGCGAGTGACTCGGCCAGTGGTGTTCCGATGCTCGCCGTCGGCAACGAGGTCTCCGGTACCACGACACTCTTTGCCATCGGCTCCGACGCCGCGGCGGTGGGCGTTGACGGCGAACCCAGTACCGCGGGCAGTGGCACCGCGCCGGTTCTTGCGGCCACGGGTAGCGAGCTGGCTCCGGCCGGTCTCCTCGCCACCATGCTGCTGCTGGCCGGCGCCGTCATGGCGTTCCTGTTCCGCCGCCGCACGGTGTAGTCAGGTGGGATTGGGCGCAGCCACGAGGGCAACGGCACGCACCAGCGCGTCGCGCACGGCCAGTACACCGGGGCGACCGGAGCTGGAGCGCCGGGCCGCGGAGAACACCGTGCGGGACGGCAACCCGGGAAGATCCAGAAGGTGGACCGTGGGGGACTGACCGGCCCAGAGGAGGTCGGGAAGAATGCCCACAGCGTTGCCGGACTCAATGAGATGGATGTGGGCAATGAGGTCGGCGCTCTCAAAACGAACATCGGGTTCGAACCCGGCCGCACGGCACAGTTGGGTCGCCCACTGCCGGCTCGCGGTTCCGGCGGGCTCCATCACCCAGGGGAGCATGGCCGCGTCTTCGAGGCTCCCCACGACCACACGACCGTCGCGAGGGCGCGGAACCGCCAGCCGCAGCGCATCCGTTGCCAGGTTGATGCGGTCAAGGTCGGCGCGGTGTGCGCGGGTGTACCCGGGATACTGCTCCGCCAGAACCAGATCAAAATCCCGCGCGGAGACGGCAAAGAGACCGGCGTCAGGCTCACGCTCGGTGACCTCCACCCGCAACCCCGCAAACTCCTCACTGAGAATGGTGAGAGCCGGCGGAATGATCGCGTGCGCTGCGGACTGGAAGACCGCCACCCGCACGGTGCCCGACACCGTGGTGCGTGAGGCGGTGAGGTCGGCCTCCGCGGCTTCGAGCCGTTCAAGGAGATACTCGGTATGCTCCACCAGAATCTCGGCCTGCGGAGTGAGTTTCACTCGTCGGCCCACCCGCTGCAGAAGCTCAACACCGGCTTCCTTTTCGAGCAGAGCCAGCTGCTGCGACACGGCAGACGGGCTGTAGGCGAGAGCCTCGGCGACGCCGGCGAGGGTGCCCCGAATTTTCACTTCGCGCAGTAAACGAAGGCGCCGAACGTCGAGCATTCGCCCTCCTCAGGGGTCCCGATGCAATTGATCACTAATTCTAATGAATACCGGTCAGAAAGAGTCGCTTTCTTGGTGCTGGCGCCACGGCGCCGCTGGGGCACACTGGGGAGATACCGAGCCACCAAAGTGAACGAGAGACTAAAATCGTGACCATGACGAACCCCTTCATCCCCCGCGTCGACAAGGACCTCAGCGCGGAGGTGATTGTTCTCGTACAGAAGTGGCTCGCCGAGAGTGCCACCATCCCGGAAGATGCCGCGGCCGAGCGACTGGCCGGGGTGCTGAAGGATCCGAACGGACTCGACTTCACCGTGGGCTTTGTGGACAACGTGATGCGCCCCGAAGACAAGATGGTTGCCGGCTACAGCCTGCAGCAGGTCGCGAAGAAAGCTCCGGCGTTTTTGCCTTGGTACATGCGCGGCGCCATCGGCGTGGGCGGAATCCTCGGACCCGTGCTCCCCTGGGTTGTCATTCCGGCTGCCCGTAAGGTACTGCGCCAGATGGTCGGTCACCTTGTCGTTGACGCGACCCCCGACAAGCTCGGACCCGCGATCGCGCACCTGAAGGAATCGGGGAATCGCCTCAACATCAACCTGCTCGGTGAGGCCGTTCTCGGCGAAGACGAGGCACTGCGCCGCCTGGAGGCCACCAAGGAGCTCCTCGCCCGCGATGACGTGGACTACGTCTCCATCAAGGTCTCCTCCATTGCCAGCCAGCTGTCCATGTGGGCCTTCGACGAATCCGTCACCCGCATTGTGGAACGCCTCACCCCGGTCTATGAGCTCGCAGCCACAGCGGGTTCGCCCAAGTTCATCAACCTCGACATGGAGGAGTACCGCGACCTCGACCTCACCATCGCGGTCTTCGAGCGCCTTCTCGACCAGCCACAGCTGGCCAACCTCGAGGCCGGCATCGTGCTCCAGGCCTACCTCCCCGATGCACTGAACGCACTGCAGGGACTCACGCACTGGGCGCAGGCTCGTCGCGCCGCCGGAGGCGCGCCCATCAAGGTTCGCCTGGTGAAGGGCGCCAACCTCGCCATGGAGCACGTTGACTCGGCCCTGCACGACTGGCCGCTCGCCACCTACTCCACCAAGCAGGACAGCGACACCAACTACAAGCGAGTTCTCAACTGGGCCCTCACCCCCCAGAACACCGACGCCGTAAAGATCGGCGTTGCCGGGCACAACCTCTTCGACGTGGCCTGGGCGCATCTGCTCAGCAAGCAGCGCGGCGTGGACGACCGGGTGGAGTTCGAAATGCTGCTCGGGATGGCCACCGGCCAGGCCTCTGCAGTGCGCAAGGACGTGGGCCGTCTGCTCCTCTACACGCCCGTCGTGAAGCCGTCCGAATTCGACGTGGCCATCAGCTACCTGATTCGCCGCCTCGAAGAGAACGCCAGCCAAGAGAATTTCATGTCGGCCGTGTTCGAACTCACCAGCACCCCCGCCCTGCTCGAGCGGGAGAAGAAGCGCTTCCTCGCGTCCCTGAACGCCGTCGACGACATCGTTCCCACCCCCAACCGCACACAGAACCGCGTGGAGGTGTCCCAGCTCGAGGCGGTGCCCACGAGCGAGACGGATGCCGACGCATCCGCTTTCGATGAGGCCGACGGTAATCTCACGGCCGCGCTGCTCGGCATGACGCGCGGATCCACCGGACTCTCGGGTTTTCACAACGAAGCGGACACCGACCCCTCGTTGCCGGCAAACCGAGCGTGGGCTCGCCGCATTCTGGGCCGGCTCGAGACGTCAACCCTCGGAATTGACACCATTGCCGGTGCGCGCATCGACGACGTGCCCACCCTGAACAAGGTGATTGAGCGAGCTGTGGCCGCCAGCGTGGCCTGGGGCCAGAAGACCGGCGCTGAGCGCGCCGTTGTGCTCCACCGCGCCGGCCTTGCCCTGGCAGCAAACCGCGACCGCCTGATTGAGGTCATGGCGGCCGAGACCGGCAAAACTATTGCCGAGGGTGACCCGGAGGTGAGTGAAGCCATTGACTTCGCCCACTTCTACGCCGAGCGCGCCAAGGACCTGGATCACGTGCAGGGTGCCACCTTCGTGCCGTCGAAGCTCATTGTGGTCACCTCGCCGTGGAACTTCCCCGTGGCCATTGCCGCCGGTGGAATGCTCGCAGCGCTCGCCAGCGGTGCGGCCGTGATCGCCAAGCCGGCCAAGCTCGCCCAGCGTTCCGGCGCCATTGTGGTCGAGGCGCTGTGGGAGGCGGGCGTTCCGCGCGACCTGCTGGCCCTCGTGGACCTCAAGGACCACTCGCTTGGAACCGAGCTGATCGGGCATCCCGACGTGGACCGCGTGATTCTCACCGGCGGTTACGAGACCGCCGAGTTGTTCCGTTCCATGCGCACCGACCTGCCGCTTCTCGGCGAAACGAGTGGCAAGAACGCCATCATCGTGACGCCGTCAGCCGACCTTGACCTGGCCGCCGCCGATGTGATCAAGAGCGCGTTCGGGCACGCCGGTCAGAAGTGCTCCGCTGCGAGCCTCGTGATTCTGGTGGGATCGGTGGCCAAGTCCGAACGTTTCGAACGCCAGCTCATCGATGCTGCTCGTTCACTGCGCGTGGGGATGCCCAGCGACCCGGTCAACACCATGGGCCCGATCATTCAGCCGGCCGAGGACAAGCTGCTGCACGCCCTCACCACCCTCGGCGCCGAGGAGAGCTGGCTCGTGGAACCGCACCAGCTGGACGAAGAGGGTCGACTCTGGACCCCCGGAATTCGCACCGGTGTCGCCCCCGGCTCGTACTTCCACCTCACCGAGTTTTTCGGCCCGGTGCTCGGCGTCATGCACGCTAAGACGCTGGACGAGGCCATCCGCTTCCAGAACGCTGTGGACTACGGTCTGACCAGCGGTCTGCACTCGCTTGATTCCGACGAGCTCACCGAGTGGCTCGACACCGTCGAAGCCGGCAACCTTTACGTGAACCGTGGCATCACGGGCGCGATTGTGCAGCGTCAGCCCTTCGGTGGCTGGAAGCGCTCGGCCGTGGGACCCGGCACCAAGGCCGGCGGACCGAACTACCTCTTCGGTCTCGGCAGCTGGGTGAGCAACCCCGGTCGCAACAGCTCCACACTGCACCTGCGCGGGCTTGAGCCGCGCGTGACCGAGATCATTGAAGCGTCGCAGCCGTTCCTCGACTACGCCGACTTCGATGTGCTGCGCCGCTCCAGCCTGAGCGACGCCCTGGCCTGGCGTGAAGAGTTCAACGTGGTGCGTGATGCCTCGAACCTCAAGGTGGAGCGCAACCTGTTCCGCTACCGCGCCCTGCCCGTGACCGTGCGCCTCACCGAGGACGGCACGCTCTCGAACCTGCTGCGCGTGATCGCGGCAGCCACCCTGTCGCGCTCGAAGTTCACCGTGTCGAGCGCCCTGCCGGTTCCGGCGGGGGTGCGTGCGGTTCTCGAACAGCGTGAGGTTCCGGTCACTGTCGAAAGTGACGACGAGTGGTTGGCCCGTGCGGCGGCCGGCGGCATCACCACAACACGCGTGCGTCTCGTGGGAGCCGACCCGATGCATGGTGCAGCGGAGGCGGCATCCGCTTTGGCGACAGCACTGGGTGGCAGTCCCGACATTGCCGTGTATGCGCACCCGGTGACGCAGGCCGGTCGTGTTGAGGTGCTTCCGTTCCTTCGCGAGCAGGCGATTTCGATCACCGCACACCGCTTCGGTAACCCGAGTACGCTCTCGGACGACGTGATTTAAGGTGCAGACGGGAATCGTCGGGAGGCATCAGCTCCCGACGATTCGTACCGTGGCGGGCGCTCTCGCCGAGCTGTCAGCCGCAGGAGCGTAAAGTAAGCGAAGTACTGGTCGCTTTGCCACGCAATCTCGCACCGGTACTCGCTTCGTTCATATCTCGACAGGGGAACCACAGTTGGATGGAAATGCAACGTCGACGCACAAAAACGTCGCACTGTTGTCGGTTGTCAGTACCCTCGCCACCCGGATAACAACCTCACACGACATCGATAGCCAGCTTCAGCCTGTGCTTCGGCGTCTTCGGCTGCCGAGCGGTCTGCTCCAGCGCGTGGCAGGCGTGCAGGAGCGCCGCAACTGGGCCGAGGGTGAAACGTTCGACGACGCCGCGGTGTTAGCGGGCAAGCAGGCGCTCCTCGAAGCTGGGATCGAGCCGGGCCAGGTTGGCCTGCTCATTAATACCTCGGTTACCCGAAAGCATCTTGAACCGTCGGTTGCCGTGCGCATTCACCACGGACTGGGCCTCCCCTCATCGGCGATCAACTTCGACATCGCGAACGCGTGCCTCGGATTCGTGAACGGCATGACTCTCGCTGCCCAGCTCATCGACTCCGGACAGATTAAGTACGCCGTGGTCATTGACGGTGAGGACGCCGACGAGATTCAGGTCAACACGATCGAACGCCTGCAGCGCGAAGGTATTAAACGTAAAGATTTCATGAGCGAGTTCGCGAGCCTCACTCTGGGTTCCGGCGCGGCGGCCGCCGTGCTGGGTCCGCTCGATGCGCACCCCGGCGGACACCGCATTCTGGGCGGCGTCACTCGCGCCGCCACCCAGTTCAATGACCTGTGCGTGGGCAGTGTTGACGGCATGTTCACCGACGCGAAGGCGCTCCTCAAGGGCGGCATGGAACTCGTCGTGTCCGCGTGGACCGCTGCGCGCCGCGACTGGAACTGGGCCAACATGGACCGGTACATCGTGCATCAGGTGTCCGATGTGCACACCAATGCGCTCGTGAAGGCCACCGGTCTTGACCGTTCGAAGGTGCCACTCACCTATCCGACCCTCGGCAATGTGGGTCCCGCGTCGATTCCGATCACCCTTGCTCAGGAGGCCCCGCTGCTGAAGCCCGGCAACCGGGTACTGCTCATGGGCGTGGGTTCGGGCCTCAACACCGCCATGATGGAGATTCTCTGGTGACTCGTCGCCTTCCCCGCGCCGGCTCCACCGCGGCTGCGGCCGAGCTGCCACCGCTCGGACTCGCCGGCCTCGATCCCGCATTCTCTCGCCTGATTGAGGTGCCCGAGAGCGGTTCGGACGACACCGTGCGTACCTGGCACGTGCTCGACAACGGGGCGCAGCTGGCGGCACTCGGGGTCACCCCCGTGGGCACCATTCTGTGCGTGCACGGTAACCCCACCTGGTCCTACCTCTGGCGCCGGCTCGTAACGCAGGCAACGGATGCCGCCACGCGCGCCGCCGCCGAAGGTTCGGCAGATGCTCCGGCAGCGGGAGTGTGGCGCATCGTCGCCGTCGACCAGCTGGAGATGGGTTTCTCGGAGCGCACCGGTGTGCACCGCACCCTGGCGCGACGCGTGCAAGACCTCACCGACCTCACCGACACTCTCGGCCTCGACGGCTCGGTTGTCACGTTCGGGCACGACTGGGGCGGCTCCATCTCCCTCGGATGGGCGCTCGACCACAGGGCGCAGCTGGCCGGCGTCATGCTGCTCAACACCGCCGTGCACCAGCCCGAGAACGATGCCATTCCCGCTCCGCTGCGCCTCGCCCTCGGCAAGGGCATGCTCGGCCTGGCCACCGTCGTGACGCCCGCATTCCTCGACACCACGCTCGCTCTGGCACATCCGCCGCTCGACCCCGCGGTTAAGGCTGCGTACCGCGCACCGTATCTCGGCCAGGCGCGCCGAGGCGGAATCGGTGGCTTTGTCGCAGACATTCCCGTGGATGCCGCGCACGAGAGTTCTGCGGAACTCGACCGCATCGCCGCCGGGCTGCTGCAGCTGACGGTGCCCGCCCTCATGCTGTGGGGTCCCCGCGACCCCATCTTCAGCGACCGCTACCTCGACGACCTCATGAGCCGCATGCCGCACGCTGCCGTGCACCGCTTTGAGGGCTGCGGTCATCTACTGGCCGAAGACGCCGACTACGCCGGCGCCGCACTCACCTGGCTTGCTGACCTTCCGTCGGCTCTCGCGCCGGACTCGTCGTCGGCCGCGCCCGAATCGGTGCCGACTGAATCAACCCTGACCGAATCAACCCTGCCCGAATCAACCCTGCCCGGGGGATCCGCTGCGACGTGGGCGGATGGCACCGCGCACCCGCTGTGGCACCACCTGGATGAACTCTCGGCCAGTGACGACACCGCCCTTGTCGACATGGCTCCCGGTCACGGCGCTGACCCGCGTGTAGTTACCTGGCGTCAACTGTCTCGTCAGGTGCGCCGGCTCGCAACCGGCCTCGACCGCATTGGTGTGCGCCGCGGCGACCGGGTCTCCCTGCTTGTTCCTCCCGGCGCCGACCTCACCGCGGTGCTGTATGCCTGCGTGCGCATTGGCGCCATTGTGGTTGTTGCCGATGCCGGCCTCGGCCTCCGCGGCCTCACCCGTGCCGTGCGCGGTGCACGCCCGGACTTCGTCATTGGCGCCGCCCCGGGTCTGGCCGCTGCGCGCGCGCTCGGCTGGCCGGGACTGAAGATCTCCACCGCACGATTTCCCGCCGCTATGGCTCGCACCCTCGGAGTGCGGCACACGCTCGCCGAACTCATCGCGCTCGGCGCTGATGAGCAGCTGCCCGAGGTGCCCGGGCCGGACGATGTCGCGGCCGTTCTGTTCACGTCCGGTTCCACCGGTCCGGCCAAGGGCGTTGTCTACTCCCACGGTCAGCTCTCGGCCGTGGCCAACGCCCTCTTCGTGCAGTACGGCGTGGGGGTGGGTACCGGACTCGTTGCCGGCTTCGCCCCGTTCGCTCTGCTGGGACCGGCGCTCGGCGCCCGCTCGGTCACCCCCGACATGGACGTGACCTCACCCAAGACCCTCACCGCGGTGGCTGTCGCCGCGGCCGTGGCTGCCATTGATGCCACCGTGGTGTTTCTCTCGCCGGCCGCACTGGCCAATGTGGTTGCAACCGCCGACAGTCTGAGCGCTGCCGACCACGCGGCCCTACGGGGAGTGCGCACCTTTCTCTCCGCCGGTGCCCCCGTCTCGGAGCCGCTGCTGACCGCCGCAGCCAACCTCATGCCGGAAGCGAGTGCGCATACCCCGTACGGCATGACCGAGGGTCTGCTCATGGCCGATATCTCCCTGACGGGCATCCGTGCCGCCGCGGCCGCCGCACAAAACGGCACCGGGCCGGGCGGCGTGTGTGTGGGTCTCGGGGCCGCGACCACGAGCATCCGCATCTCTGCCCTCGACGATCACGGAAACGCTACCGGCGTGGCGGGCACCGACGCCAACGTGACCGGCGAGATCGTGGTGTCGGCGCCGCACGTGAAAGACCACTATGACCGACTGTGGGTGACCGACCGGGCGAGCCGGCGCAACGTGCCCACCGACGAGCGTCGCTGGCACCGCACCGGAGACGTGGGGCACCTCGATGACGCCGGACGCCTCTGGGTGGAGGGCCGGTTGCCACACGTGATCGTGACCGCCACGGGGGTTGTCACGCCGGTGGGTCCGGAACAGCGCATCGAATCGGTGCCGGCCGTCTCCCGCGCCGCCGTGGTGGGCGTTGGTGCCGTGGGTACCCAGCAGCTCGTGGCTGTTGTGGAGACCGCCACCGGAGCACGGCGCGTGGGTCTGGCTGCGGAGGCGCTGGCCGGAGAGGTGCGGGCATCCGTTTCGGTGCCGATTGCGGCCATTCTCGTCGTGCCGCACCTGCCCACCGATATTCGGCATAACTCCAAGATCGATCGCACACTGCTGTCGAACTGGGCGAGCGCAATTCTGGCCGGCGGGCGGATGGGCGCACCGTGAAGGTTCTGGTCACCGGTGCCAGCGGGTTTCTGGGACGTGCCGTGGCGGCCGAGATTGCGGCGGCGGGACATTCCGTGCGCACGTTCCAGCGGCGCCCCTCCGGAGTGCCGGGAGTGGAAGACGTTCTCGGATCACTCACCACGGCGGCCGATGTAACGCATGCCGTGAAGGGCATGGACGCCGTGGTGCACCTGGCGGCCAAGGTATCCCTCGCGGGCGACCCGGCCGAATTTACGGCCGTGAACGTGGAGGGAACACGCACGCTCCTGCGGCTCGCAGCGGATGCGGGAGCCTCGCGTTTCGTGTACGTGTCGTCGCCCTCCGTGGCGCACGCCGGCGCATCCATCATGGGGAGCGGCGCGGAGCCGGCCGACCCGGATCATGCGCGGGGAGACTACGCGCGCACCAAGGCGCAGGCGGAGCTGCTGGCCCTCGCGGCCGATTCGCCCTCATTCGCCGCGGTGGCGGTGCGACCGCATCTCGTCTGGGGCCCGGGTGACACCCAGCTGATTCAACGCATCGTGGATCGTGCCCGGTCGGGACGACTGCCCCTCCTCGGACGCGGTGCCGCCCTCATCGACACCACCTACATCGACAATGCGGCGTCGGCGATTGCGGCGGCCCTCGAGCGCGCGCCGGAGGTGCACGGCCGGTCGTACGTGATCACGAACGGCGAGCCGCGCCCGGTTGCGGAACTGCTCGCCGGCATCTGTGCGGCGGCGGGGGTGCGCGCACCCGCATGGCGCGTTCCCGCGGTTATTGCGCGCGGCGCGGGGTCTGTGATCGAGGCTGTGTGGCGAGTGCGTCCCGGAACGGATGAGCCGCCCATGACCCGGTTCCTCGCCGAACAGCTCTCTACCGCACACTGGTTTGACCAGCGCGCCACCCGAGCCGACCTCGGATGGACCCCCGCGGTGATCCTTGATGAGGGCCTCGCCCGACTGGCGGTCTCCTACCGTCGGGACATGCCCTTCGCGAGCTGAGCCTGCCGGTGAGCTCGGGCTACCGATCGGCTCAGGCTACCGATCGGCTCAGGCTACCGATCAGCTCAGGCTACATCGGTCGGGGAACCGCGCCGAGCGACCGCGTCACAAGGTCAAGCGCCTCATCGGGTGCGACACCGAGCTTTTCGATGCGGGTTGCGAACGCGGTGGCTGCCTCCTGCGCGTGGCGGTGTGCGGCATCACCGTTAGCGGCAACGAAAGACCCCATGCGACCGCGGGTTTCGATCAGGTCGTCCCGCTCGAGCTCCCGGTAGGCCCTGGCCACGGTATTGGTGGCAACTCCGAGGGTGGTGGCAAGAGCCCGAACCGTGGGCAGTCGCTCTCCGGGGGCCATCCGGCCGGCTCGAACCGCGTCCATCAGCTGAGCGCGAATCTGCTCAAACGGAGGTGTCGTCGCTTCGGGATCGATGGCGAGGAATGATTCTGGCACGGCATCTCCTTATGCTGAATGTGAGTGTGAGTGTGCGGGTGCTGTGACGCGGACGTGTGGTGTATTCCTGTGCTGACTATTGTGGCAACTCTAAGTCTCTGTGGCAACCCATTGGTGTAACTTACAGTGCCTTCCTGATCACTCCGTTCACCCCGGCATTCTCCCTCCGAGATCCTCGGTAGAGTCACTATATGACGGTACCGAGCGGCTTCCTCGCGCAACTGGGCGGGCTGCTGCCGACACTTCTCGGTGTGCTCATTCTGATGGCGATCGCGTCGCTGGCACTGCGCGGATATCGCACGCAGCATCCGTTTGCACCGCCGTTGGCCCTGCTGCGCGGCGCTTTGCAGCTTGCCGCGATCAGTCTCATTCTGAGCGGCATCATCAACGACCCGGTGTGGGTGGGTGTGGGCCTTCTGGTGATGTTCACGGCGGCTGTGTCCACGGTGATTCGACGCGTGGGGCCGAGTCGACAGAATCTACTCGGCGTGACCGCCGCCATGGCGCTCGGAGTGGGGGTCACACTGGCCGTCGTCTTTTCCACCGGCGCTATCGAATTCTCCCCACGCTACGTGCTCGCGATCGGGGGAATCGTCATTGGTAACGCCATGTCGATCGCGACGCTGACCGGCCGGCGGTTCCGTGAAGGGGTGGTTGATCACTGGGACGAGGTTGAGGGCTGGCTTGCGCTGGGGGCAACACCGCGCCAGGCCGCGCGCGATCTCGCCCGGCGGGCGGTGTACTTCGCCATGATTCCGTCAACGGACCAGACCAAGACCACGGGGCTCGTCACCCTGCCGGGCGCGTTTGTCGGCGCTATTTTTGGGGGGGCGTCGCCGGTTGAGGCCGGCCGGTTTCAGATCGTGGTGCTCGCCGGCATTCTCTGCGCGGGCTCAATTGCCGCCGTCACTCTGATGCACCTCACATCGCCCGTGGGGCAAAAACCGGTCACGGCCCTGCGCTAGCTAGTCGGCGGCCCGGTGAATCAGCCGGGACAGCACGATGGCGCTCCGCGTGTGATCCACATTGGGAGCGAGTCGCACCTTCTCGAGCGCCACCTCCAGCGCCGAAATGTCGCGTGCCCGGATATGCACCATGGCATCAGCGCTGCCGGTGATCGTGCCCGCATCCACGACCTCCGGCACGCCGGAGAGAATGCGCAGCAACTCGTCGGGGGCCACGGTGCCCCGGCAGAAGAGTTCCACGTAGGCCTCGGTACCCATGCCGTCAACGGCCGGGTCCACCTGAATCGTGAAGCTGCGAATCACGCGGTCGGACACGAGTCGGTCAACCCGACGCTTCACAGCGGATGCCGACAGCCCGATCACCGAGCCGATGTCGCCATATCCGGCCCGCGCGTTCTGGCGGAGCAGGTCGAGAATGCTGCGATCGAGATTGTCCATGACGCCAGTGTACGGGCGAATCGTGGAATTATTGCGTGAAAGCCGGTATTGACGCTGATTTCGTGCGCGATTCGGCGTGCATGGGAGATTCAAGCTGTGTGACACTGGGAGAGGCGTCCCGACAGTGATCTGCCCAGATCACGTCGGGCTCTCGTGAGCGACCTGGTCCGCCATCCATACCCGCCCCGCCGACTCGTCGAGCGGTTCGATAGAGGAGTCAGATCACGCCATGACCATCAACATTGACACCATTGCCGCCGCAGAGGCCCCCGTTCGCACTCCGGTGAAGCGCACCGTACTCATGTGTAAGCCCGACTTCTTTACCGTGGTGTACCGCATCAACCCGTGGATGGACCCGGCTCTGCCCACGGACACCAGCCTGGCCGTAGCCCAGTGGCAGACGCTGTACGACACCTATGTGAGCCTCGGCTTTGACGTGCACCTCATCGACCCGATCGACGGGCTGCCCGACATGGTCTACGCCGCCAACGGCGGTTTCGTCATTGACAACCAGGCCTACGGTGCCAAATTTACCCATGTGCAGCGCCAGCCCGAAGGCCCGGCCTACATGGACTGGTTCGGTGCCAACGGCTTTGACGTGCGCGTGCCGGTGGAGACGAACGAGGGCGAGGGTGACTTCCTCCTCGTGGGCGACGTGATTCTGGCCGGAACGGGTTTTCGCAGCGCGTCGGACAGCCATGCGGAGCTCTCCGCCATTGCCTCTCGCCCGGTGATCACCCTGAACCTGGTGAACCCGAGCTTCTACCACCTGGATACCGCCATCGCCGTGCTGGACGACACGAACATCGCCTACCTGCCGAGCGCCTTCGACGAGCCGAGCCTCACCATTTTGCGGGAGCGCTACCCGGATGCCATTCTCGCGACCGAGGAGGACGCCGCCATTCTGGGCCTGAACTCCTACTCCGATGGCTACAACGTGGTCATTGCCGCCCGCGCCACCGATTTTGCGCGTGAACTGCGCGCCCGCGGTTATAACCCGATCGGCGTCGACCTCTCCGAGCTTTTGCTCGGCGGCGGCGGCGTCAAGTGCTGCACCCTGGAGTTGCGCCGCTAAAACCAACCAATCCGCACCATCCACACACGATGACGAGTGAGGACACCATGACGACCGCGACACCCACCAGCACGGTGACACCGCAGCATTTCGCACCGGCCCCGGTCGGCATGGTTCCCCTCGACATCACAGCGGATGCCTCCCGCGCGCCGATTGCACTCGAGGTGCAGCATGCCGCACACAACTATCATCCGCTTGAGGTGGTGGTCGCTTCGGGGGAGGGTGCGTGGGTGACCGACGTGAATGGGCGTCGTTTCCTCGACTGCCTGGCGGCGTACTCCGCCGTGAACTTCGGCCACTCGGACCCGGTGCTCCTGGCTGCGGCTCGGGCACAACTCGGGCGCATCACGCTCACAAGCCGTGCGTTCTACAACGATCAGCTCGGCCCCTTCGTGACCGCGCTCGCCGAGCTGTGCGGCAAAGACATGGTGCTGCCCATGAACACGGGAGCCGAGGCGGTCGAGTCCGGCATCAAGGTGGCTCGGGCGTGGGGCTACCGGGTGAAGGGCGTTGCCGCCAACGCGGCCAACATCATTGTGGCTGCCGGTAATTTTCACGGTCGCACGACCACCATCGTGAGCTTCTCCGACGACGAGTCGGCTAGCCGTGGCTTTGGCCCCTTTACCCCGGGTTTTCGTATGGTGCCCTTCGGTGACGCCGCCGCCCTGGAAGCGGCCATGGACGAAAACACCGTCGCCGTGCTGCTCGAACCCATCCAGGGGGAGGCGGGCATCATCGTGCCGCCGGCGGACTACCTGCCGAGCGTGCGCGAAATCACGACCCGGCACAACGTGCTCTTCATTGCGGATGAGATTCAGTCCGGACTCGGCCGCACCGGAGCAACGTTTTCGTGCGACCTCGTGGGCGTGGTGCCCGACCTGTACCTGCTCGGCAAGGCTCTCGGCGGCGGCATCGTGCCCGTCTCGGCCGTTGTCGGCAACGCGGACATTTTGGGCGTGCTGAAGCCCGGCGAACACGGCTCCACGTTCGGCGGTAACCCCTTCGCAGCGGCCGTGGGGCTCGCCGTCGTGAAACTGCTGGCCACCGGTGAATATCAAAAGCGCGCGCGGGAGCTGGGAGCACGGCTGCACTCCGCACTCACGGCGCTCGTGGGACACGGTGTCGTGGAGGTGCGGGGAGCCGGCCTCTGGGCCGGAATCGATATTGATCCGGCCCTGGCGTCGGGTCGTGCGGTCTGCGAGGCGCTTCTCGTTCGCGGCGTGCTCGCCAAAGACACCCACGGGTCCACCATTCGGCTGGCTCCGCCCCTCGTCGTTTCCGCTGACGACATTGACTGGGCCGTCGCGCAGCTCGCCGCCGTGCTCGTCGAGCTCGCCGCGCCCTAACCGCGCCCGGCCCCGCGCTTTCCCAGTCTGCGTGCGTCGCCGCGCGCGGTTCCCGGGAACGTGATGAACCTAGGCTGGACTTATGTACACCGACCTGCCCGAAGCGCAGCTGCGCGCCCATGTCAGCACCCAGGCGGATCCCGCCGACTTCGATGAGTTCTGGGCCGGCACACTGGCCGAGACGCGGCGGCATCCGCTGAACGTCACCGTCACTCGGGTCGATGCGCCTCTCGCAACGCTTGACGTGTTCGATGTGACGTTTGCCGGGTTTGGCGGGCAGCCGATCCGGGCGTGGCTGCGCGTGCCGGCCGGCGCGACCGGTCCGCTGCCGACCATCGTGCAGTTTCACGGGTATGGCCGCGGACGCGGGCAGAGCTTTGAGAACCTGCTCTGGGCATCCGCCGGATTCGCCCACCTCGACATGGACCTCCGCGGGCAGGGTTGGGGTGGCAGCACGAGCGATACCGCCGACGAGGCCGGCAGCGGGCCGCAGTCGCCGGGTTTCATGACCCGCGGTATCGAGTCGAAGGAAACGTACTACTACCGCCGGGTGTACATGGATGCCGTTCGGGCCGTAGAGGCCGCGCGCAGCCTTGACGTGGTGGATGCCGCGCGCGTGGGCGTCATGGGAACCAGCCAGGGTGGCGGCATTGCGCTCGCCGTGGCCGGTCTGGTGCCGGAGGTTGCCGCGGTCGTGGCGCGCGTGCCGTTTCTCTGCGATTTTGCCCGGGCCTCGGTGATCACCGACGCGCATCCTTATCGCGAACTCGGCGTGTACCTTGCGGCGAATCGTCTGAAGGTTGACCAGGCCCACGAGACGCTCTCCTACTTTGACGGCGTGAACTTTGCGAAGCGTGCACGGGCGCCACTGGCGACGACCGCGGCGCTGATGGACCCGATCTGCCCGCCGTCCACGGTTTTCGGGGCGTTCAACAACTACGCCGGACCCAAAGAGATCACGGTGTGGCCCTACAACGCGCACGAGGGTGGCCTGTGGGAGGACGACGCGCTCGCCCTGCGCGCGTTTCGGCAGCACCTCTGATAATTCTTCCGCGGGGGTGGTATCACGGTGATACCATTTCCTCATGGCTATGACGGTGCGATTTTCCGAAGAACTGGACTCCGCCCTCGAGGCGATCGCGCGTGCACGGCGCATGTCCAAACACGCTGTTCTCGTGGAGGCAGCCGATCGGTTCGTGCGGGAGGAGTCCAAGACCGCGCGCGTGCTGGCGAGTGTTGACGAGACTCGTCAGGACTACGCGGAGCTGCTGCAGCGTTTGGAAGACGCCTAGTGGGCGACCGGCCGTGCTGTTGACATGACCGAGTATGTCGAACCGGAACAGGCCGTGGCCGTGGTGGCTCGTCTCGGGCTGCACATTCGAGATCGCGGGTTGTTGTTTTCGGCGCTGGCACGGCCGTCGGCCAGCATGTACGGCGAAGACGCCTATCCGACTCTCGAACTGAAGGCCGCCGCACTGTTTTCGTCGCTGGCTCAGAACCATTCGCTGTTCGACGGCAATAAGCGGCTCTCGTGGTTGCTGACGCTGGCTTTCCTCCGACTGAATGGATGTCGGGTGGTGATGACCACAGACGATGCATTTACTCTCGTGCTAGCGGTCGCCGAGGGGCAGAAAAAGCTCGACGAGATTGCCGCGGTCCTGGCCGCCCACCTCACCCCGGCGTGACCGCGGAACCGGTGCACGGTGCCGGGGTTGTCGCGGCGTAGGCTGCTCCCGGCGTACCGGGAACAGCCATCCGCTTCAGTGGAGCCGACTCAGGCGCGGGAGGCCGGTGCTACCTTCGGTGTGGTCACGGCGGCCGACGCCGAGCGCACTGCGGGCTTACGTACCGGTGATTTGCGGGCCGGCACGGCTGCCGCGGCGGCCACAACGGGCTGGGCGAGGGGCATGAGCCGGGCCAGTTGGGTGACGTGGCTGGGGTTCAGCTCCTCGAGCGCGTTCACGCCGAGGAGGCGCATGGTGCGGGCGATCTGGTCGGAGAGAATCTGAATCGTGCGGTCAACCCCGGCCTCACCGCCAGCCATGAGGCCGTACAGGTAGGCACGGCCGATCATCGTGAAGCGCGCACCGAGAGCAACGGATGCCACGATGTCCGCTCCCGACATGATGCCCGTGTCGAGGTGCACCTCGGTGTGGGCGCCGACCTCACGCACAACCTGCGGAAGGAGGTGGAACGGGATGGGCGCACGGTCAAGCTGGCGACCACCGTGGTTGGAGAGCGTGATGCCGTCGACGCCGAGGTCAACGAGGCGCTTGGCGTCCTCGAGGTTCTGAACCCCCTTGACGACCACCTTGCCCGGCCACTGCGCCTTGATCCAGGCGAGGTCGTCAAAGGTGACCGTGGGGTCGAACATCGAGTCGATGAGCTCGCCCACGGTGCCGCTGGAACGGTCCAGGCTCGCAAAGGACAGCGGTTCGGTGGTGAGGAAGTTGATCCACCACTCCGGTCGCGGCAGGGCGTTGACCACGGTACCGAGCGTGAGGGCCGGCGGAATCGAGAAGCCGTTGCGCTTGTCGCGCAGCCGCGCACCGGCCACGGGCACGTCGACGGTCACCAGCAGCGTGTCATAACCGGCGCGGGCGGCGCGGTCCACGAGCGCCATGGAGCGGTCGCGGTCCTTCCACATGTACAGCTGGAACCAGTTGCGTCCGTCGGGGTTGGCGGCCTTCACGTCTTCAATGGAGGTCGTGCCCATCGTGGAGAGGGCGAAGGGGATACCGGCGCGACCGGCCGCGTGGGCACCCGCGATTTCGCCCTCGGTCTGCATCATGCGCGTGAAGCCGGTGGGCGCGATGCCGAAGGGCTGCGCCACGGGGGCACCGAGCACGTCCCAGCCGGTCGAGACCGTCGAGACATCGCGCAGAATCGAGGGGCTGAACTCGATGTCCTCAAAGGCCTGGCGCGCCCGCGCCAACGAAATCTCCGCCTCGGCGGCACCTTCGGTGTAGTCGAACGCGGCCTTCGGTGTGCGCTTCTGTGCGATCGCACGCAGGTCGTGGATGGTGAGCGCGGCGTCGAGGCGACGCTTCTTGGCGTTGAGTTCCGGCGCCTTGAACTTCATGAGCGGGGCGAGATCTTTAATCTTGGGGATGCGACGTTGAACCATGGCAAGAGTTCCGTTCTGGTTAGCGGGTGAGAGTGGTGTGAAGTGCGGGTGGGGTGAGGTGCGTTTCGGCGTAGTACCCAGAAATGTGGGATTCAATGGCGTGGCGCGCGGCATCCGCTTCACCGGCCGTGATGGCTGCCACAATGCTTCGATGCTCACGCCGGAGGCGAGCGGATGTGTCTGCCCAGCTCGCGAGACCAGCCACGCCCGCGCGCGCGTAGCTCTCGATCGCGCTGCGGAGGCCGGCCATGGTGGCGGTGACCACCTGGTTACCGGCGGCCTCGGCGAGCGACAGGTGAAACTGGGCGTCGAGGGCGAGGAATTCGGCCTCGGTGAGCCCGGGGCGCTCCATGGCGTCGAGTAGGCGCTCGGATTCGGCCAGATCGGGCGCTCGGAGCTCCGCGGCGCGGGCGAGTTCGGTGGCCACCGAGCCCTCGAGGAGGAGTCGGGTCTTCACCACATCGGTGACCGGGAAGCCCTGGGCGGCGACCTGCAGACGCATGAGCGCCGACATTCCGCCCCCGGGAAGCGCCACGATGATGGCGCCGGCCGACGGACCCGATCCCACGTTGGTGCGAATAAGGCCGAGCACTTCAAGCACCCGCACGGCCTCGCGCACGCTGGAGCGCCCGACGCCGAGCGTGGCGGCGAGGGTGCGTTCGGGGGGCAGATGGTCGCCGGGGCCGAGCCGGCCAGAGATCAGGTCGAGTTCGATGCTCTGCAACACGATCTCCCAGGCGCGGGGTGCCGAATCGATGGTGGGCACGAGCGCGGCGGTCGTCACGGTGTATCTCCCTCGATTGTCATGTGGTCTGACCACAGGCTACACGAGATCGGGCAGATTGGGCAGCTAGGGTTTCAGTCAGCGATTCGGTCGTGGATGTCAGCTGACACCACCCACTGACATCAGCCACGACCGACGCTCTGACCCCGGGAGAGACCGTGAACGCGCTCAAGATGCCCCAGCTCATCGACCTGCAACTGCCCTCCGGGCCCGGAGGGAGCGTGGGGCTGAAGGCGCTGCTGGCCGTTCCCGCCGGACCGGGACCCTGGCCTGGGGTCGTCCTCGTGCACGAGGCCTTCGGGCTCACCGACGTGATGCGGCGCCAGGTGCTGCGCATGGCCGAAGCCGGCTACCTCGCGCTCATGCCCGACCTGTTCACCGAGGGCGGCACCCGCACGTGCCTCGTTGCCACGTTCCGGGCGCTGTCGGCCGGAACCGGTCGCGCGTTCGTAGATATTGAGTCGGCGCGCACGTTTTTGGCCGCGCGGTCTGACTGCACCGGCCGGATCGGGGTGCTCGGATTCTGCATGGGTGGCGGCTTTGCCCTCGCCACCGCTACGCGCGGCTTCGACGCGGCATCCGTGAACTATGGCCGACTCCCCGCCGAACTCGACGCGCAGCTGCTCGGAGCGTGCCCCATCGTGGGGAGCTATGGCGGCACCGACAAGTCCCTCACCGGCGCGGCGGCGAAACTCGATGCGGCCCTCGCGCAGCGCGGGATTGCGCACGACGTGAAGGAATACCCGGGCGCCGGTCACAGCTTCCTGAACGACGCCGACACCGGTCCGCGCCTGCTGCGTCCCGTCCTGAAACGTTTCCTGGGCGTGGGGCCGAATCCCGAGGCGACCACCGATGCCTGGCTGCGAATCGAAGCCTTCTTCGGGGAACACCTCGGCGGGCCTCCGGGGAAAAAGCCGGGCGCACAGTCACCCGAGAGCAGCGCCGGGTAGGTGTTCTCGCCCTCGGACCACACCAGCCCTGCGGCGCAATCCGAAAAACGGTCGACCCCAGATGTTTGCCGGCATCACGTAGAGTGCGAGTACACCCCCTAACAGGTGTGGTCACCCAGCGCTGTGCACGATAGCCGGGGCGTCCCTGCCTCGCGGAGGGTCATGACCCTATCCACGGGGTCGATCAACTTCTCGATCGGACACAATGCGCTCCCGTCTTGCTCTTGCTCTCATTCCCCTCGTCGCCTTCTCGGCCGTCACCGTCGCGGCCCCCGCGATCGCGGCAGAACCCGGCAGCCAGGTATCCGTTTCCAGCCTGCTGTCCGAGGTGGCCACCGCCTCTGACAGCACCGCCACCTATGACCGTTCCCTGTTCCAGCACTGGATCGACGCCGACGGCGACGGCTGCGATACTCGCCAGGAGGTGCTGATCCTTGAGTCCACGGTGCCCGTGCAGCTGGGCTCGGGCTGCTCCGTCACGAGTGGAAAGTGGGAGTCCTGGTACGACGGCGCCACCTGGACCGTGCCGTCCGACGTAGACATCGACCACTTCGTGCCCCTCGGTGAGGCGTGGCGTTCGGGCGCGGACACCTGGTCCGCCGAGCAGCGCAAGGCCTTCGCCAACGACCTCGGCCTCGATGTGGGTCTCGAAGCCGTGACCGACAACGTCAATCAGTCCAAGGGTGATCGGGATCCGGCCAACTGGATGCCGCCGCTCGCCGGAGTGGAGTGCCGGTACGTGACGGATTGGGTGGTCGTGAAGTATCGCTGGGACCTCACCGTGGACGCGACCGAACGTGCCGCGCTGGATAACACCCTCAACGGCACCTGTGGCTCCGCACTCGTGACGGTACCAGCCAAGGGCGGACCCGCCACCTCGACAACCCCCACCACCGAGCCGACGCCCACGCCCACGCCGACACCTACGCAGACGGCAGACCCGTCGGCACCGGCGAACCCCGGTGACACGAAGAACTGTGGCGATTTCGCCATCTGGACCGACGCTCAGGCTTGGTACGACACGTACTACCCGTATTACGGTGACGTTGCTCGCCTGGACTCCAACGGTGACGGCGTCGTCTGCGAGTCACTACCCGGCGCTCCGTAGGCCGCATCCGGCTCAGCTGAGCCGCCACCGCGCCCGATGTGGGTGGCCGCTACGCCGGTTACCCTAGGACTCACCCATTTCGGGCGCGGCGGGGGTTGTGGCGGACCGAGCTAGCTCTGCAGCACCACGTTCACGGGGGTGTCGCCACGCTGCATCCGCTCAATTTGGTCCCGGATGAGCCGAACCATGCGTGGGCGCATCGCACTTGATGCTCCGCCCACGTGGGGTGAGATCAGCACGTTCGGCAGCGCAAAGAGCGGATGCCCGTGGGGCAGCGGTTCGGGATCGGTCACGTCGAGTGCCAAGCGCAGCCGCCCACTGCTCGCATGCGCCAGGAGGGCGTCGGTGTCAGCAACCGGGCCGCGCGCGATGTTCACGAGCAGCGCCCCGTCACGCATCAGGGAGAGGAACGCATCGTCTACGAGGTGAGTCGTGGATTCGTTCAGCGGTACCCCGATCACCACGATGTCGGCCTGCGGCAGTAGCTCCGGCAGCTTGTCCAGGGCGTGGATCTCGCCGCGTGCATCGCTGCGAGCGGTGCGGGCCACCCGAATGACCGTGGTCTCGAAGGCCAGCAGCCGTGACTCGATGGCGGCCCCGACTCCGCCGTAACCCACGAGCAGCACGGTGCGATCGGCGAGGCTCGGGTGGTGCGCCGGTGCCCACTCGCCCCGGTCGGCGGCACGCACGAAGTCGGGAAGGCCGCGCTGTGAGGCGAGGATCAGGGCGAGGGTGAGCTCGGCGGTTGAGGTCTCGTGAACGGTGGTGGCGTTGGCAAACACATGGCCGGCCGGCAACAACTGGTCGATGCCGTCGTAGCCAATCGATTGGCTCTGCACGAGACGAGTGTCGACGCCCGCGAGGTGCGCCACCCGGTTGGCGGCGCCCATATATGGCGTGACGACCAGGTCAATCTCGGGAAAGGGAGCCGGGCCGTCCATGGGCCAGTGCACGAACTCGACCCCGTCGATGGCTCCGAGGGCGTCGCGCAGGTCGGATTCGGGCAGGCTGACGCGCAGGGCAAGGGGACTCATCCGTCAAGCCTAGACGGGGTGCCGCCACGCGCCGGTGGTGGCGGCGTTTGCACCTTCCGGGGCCGGGCCACGGTGTGATTGCCGCCGGTCCCGCGTGGAGTCGGGCGGCCTGGAACCTGGGTGGCGGCGTTTGCACCTTCCGGGGTCGGGGGACGGTGTGATTGCCGCCGGTCTCGCCTGGAGTCGGGCGGCCTGGAGCCCGGGTGGCGGCGTTTGCACCTTCCGGGGTCGGGGGACGGTGTGATTGACGCCAGGCTACTGGCGCACGGGCTCCCGACGCAGCGGTGTTTTCGCCGGCGCTCGCCGCAGGGTACTCAGGGCCACCCCCGCGAAGACGATCACGCCGCCAATGAGCTGCGGTGTGGTGAGCTGCGCACCCAGGATGACCGCGATGATCACGGTGAAGACGGTGATCAGGTTGAGAAACAGTCCCGCTCGCCCCGGCGGCATGCTCTTCAGTGCCGAATTCCAGAGCACATAGGAGCCAATCGAGGGAAAGATGGCGATGCAGATGACGGCCCAGCCGATGGCGGCATCTGCTGGCCAACTGGCACCGCCGGCAATGGCGACGGGTGCCAGCAGCACCGCCACCATGGTGCCCTGCACCGCCGTGGCGGTAATCGGAGGCACCGGGAGCCCGCGCCCCGCGATTGTGTAGAGGCTCCACACCACGATGGCGCCCACCATAAGCACGTCGCCCGCATTGGGTGAGCGCGTGAAAACGGATGCGAGAGCGCCATTCGTGATGATGAGCACCACTCCGAACAGGCCGAGGACCAGCCCTGCGATGCCGCGCCATTCGATACGTTCACGCAGCAGAAGAGCCGCAAGCACGACCATGACCGCCGGGTTCGCTGCGTTGATGAGGGAGGCGGATTGCGGGGAGGTGTACTGCAGAGCTGTGTACAGGAGCAGGTTGTACCCACCCACCCCAAGGCTGGCCAGAAGAAGCAGGCGTGGCCAGTGCCGCAGAACCTGGCTCCAGTCGGGCTTTTCCACGACCTGCGCGAGGATCAGCAGCGGCACGCAGGCCAGCAGCCAGCGCAGCCAGGTGAGTTCCACCGGTGACAGGGTCTGCACCGCAATGGCGCCCACCACGTAGTTGCCGGCCCACATGAGCGTGGCGAGAACGAGGGCAATCGTCGCTTTCATGCGGATTCGAGGGCGTGATGCAGAGCCGGGAGATCGCTCGGGTGGGCCGGGAGTTGCGGGCCCCGGGGGGCATCCGTTTCGAATCCGCAGAGGGACGCGAGGGCATGCAGGGCGCCCAGGCTGCGAGAACTGGAGTGAAGCGCGGTGGCCAGGGCAAGGAGGAGTGTTCGGTCGTCGGCGAGGTCGGCAGAGTTGCTGGCGCTCGCCTCGGTCTGGGATGAGCGCCAGACGCGCGCGTACTGCGCCGGTTTGAGGGCGGCGAGGCCGGTGTGCCAGGCGTCGACGGCGGGAAGGTCGGTCAGAAGCTGCGTATCGCCGCTCAGCCCAAGGCTCAACTCGGTGCCGCCGGCCGAGCGCAGGTTGACGAGACGTGACACGGGGCGGCCGGGGCGTGGAGCCGGCTCCTTGAGCGCCATCAGATTTGTCTCGGCCAGCAGCAGCGTCAACACCGTTGGTGGCAGGTCATACTGTGTTTCCCTGGGCTTGTTGTAAAAGCAGATGGGCAGCGGTGTTGCGTCGCTCAGTTCCTTCACCAGAGCGATTACCTCATCATCATCCAGTGGCGCATAAGAGAAGGGAGCGATCACCAGGCCGGACGCGCCGAGGTCGGCGGCATCCCGCGCGAAAGCGATCACGTCGCGGGTCGTCGGTGCCGTGACGGCGACGTAGACCGGAATGGCAACGGTGTTTGAAATGGGCTCAGCACTCGCGGCGGCGGTAGCAGCCACCGCGGTCTCCACGATCTGTCGGCGTTCGTCGCGGTCGAATGAAATGCCCCCGCCGGATGACGCGAGCACCGTCACCCCGTCGACTCCCGCCGCAGCGACCCCGGTCACCAGCCGCCCCAGAACGTCATGGTTGACGAGCCCTTCCGGTAGGGTGAGCGGTGTGATCGGGTACGCGATCAGGCCGCGAAAGACCTGCGTGGAATGATTCATCGTGCCCCTGACGCTCCGGTGATGGTCTCCCTCGACCCTAGACCGTGGCGCGGCGTGCCGATGATCAGCCCTGCGGGTTGTAGCGCCGCGGTGTGCAGGCGTGCGTTACCAGGGAGCGCAGGCTCTCGAGGCTCCCGGTGACGAGTCCCTGCGCTCGGGCTTGCACGAGAACATTGCCGATGGCAGTCGCCTCCACCGGCCCCGCCAGCACGGTGAAATTAGCCGTGGTCCCGCTCTCCTCCATCCGCCAGCCGAGCGAACTCATCGGTTACACCGCTGTCGACCTCCTGTTGCGCGAGGCAGCAGGCGGTGTGAACTTCGAGCACGAACAGATTGTGTTTCAGCCCGAGCTCGTGGTGCGGGAGTCCACCGCCTGAACTCGCACCGCTGGCCCGGACGCTCGTCAGCGAGCCGTCGCGCGACGGCGACGGTCGGAGCCACCTCGAACGCTGCGGTTCAGGCGACGATCGCCGTAGTAGAGCACGGAAGCCCAGTCAACGTCTTTGGGCTCCTTGCTGAGGTGCACCGGAACCTCTTTCTTGGGCTTTCGTGGCTCCACATACAGCCAACTCAGCATGCCGAGGAAGACATCAACCACCGAATTTCGCAGGCCTATGTAGTACGTGATCGCCACGGACGCCAACACCGTGTTCAGCACGGCGAAGGCCACGTTTCCCCAATTACCGGCATCCACGTTGCGCCACACCGTAAGCAGGGAGAATGCCACGATGAGGTACGGAACAACAACGTAGAGCCCGGGTGCGGCGGTGCGGTTTTTCACCTTCGGCGTGCGCACAAACGGAATTTTCTCGCCCGTGATGGCCTGTTGCAACGACTTGAGCACGCCCGCAAGGTTCACGGGAAGCAGAATCAGATTGAAGCCGTAGATGCGGAAAATATCGCTGAATCGGTGGCCACATTCCTTGAGATCGCTGCCCATGGCGAGAAAATATGGCAGAGCGGCGAAGAAGACGAGGGGGCTCAGCAGGCGGCTGTCATAGGGGTAGGCGAGCAGAAAGATCAGACCAAATGTCGACCACGCAATGGACCCCATGTAGTTGACGCGCAGGAGCAGCTCCCGGAACAGAATCGGCTCACGATTGAAGCGTCTGTGGGTCACCTGATTCCACAGCTTGGGCAGAATGAGGAGGCCACCATTGGCCCAGCGCCGTCGCTGCACCACGAGGGAACCGAAGTCGGGCGGGGTGGCGCTGTAGCTGAGGCGCTCGGGATAGTTGGCCAGTGTCCACCCGTGAGTACCGAGGTCAACACTCGACTCGGTGTCCTCAATAACCGTGCGGTCCTGAATGTAGGTGCGAATCTCAAAACCACCCACGGACTCCACCTCCACGATGTCCTCCAGCGCGCGCTTGCGGATGACCGCATTCGCCCCCACCCAGAAGGTCGCTCCGTAGTAGGTCATTCCCTGATGCAGAATGTGCTGGATGTCGGTGGTCGCCCCGGCAACGCGCTCGATTCGTGTCGGCGCACCACGAAACGACGAGTACGGAGTCTGGGTTACCGCAACACGTTCATTCCCCGCGGACTCAAGAAAATACACGAGGCGCAGACAGTAATCCCGCAGCAGGAGGGAGTCGGCATCGAGCGTCAGCACGTAGACCGTGTCGGGCACCACGAGGTCGGTTGGTGCGGAGTCGACGGACGGTCGCAGCACGACCGAGCCGGTCTCCTCGTCGCGCACCCACCGCCCACCCATCAGTGAGATGTACGAGTTGAGGTTCATGGCCTTGTTGGCCTCGTGCGACAGATTGGCGAACTGCTTGCGTTCGAACGTATTTAGGGTTACCTCGAAGATCGAGGTAAGCCTCGAATACAGGCGAAACATGTTGTTGTCGTCGGGGGAACCCTTTTGCACGAGAGCTGACTGGAGCCCGAGGAGCGTCAGTCGCAGTTCGCTCGCCAGCCCCAGAAGAACGGAGTCAACGAAGAAGTCGTCGACGTGGTCTTCGATCAGTTCCGCCTCCGCCATCTCCTCGAGCCAGGTTGCGGCAGCCTCGTATTCAGCGATGAGCAGTGGGAGCTCCGCTGTCGCCGAAGTAGGCGTGCGTTCGTAAAAGCCTGCAAGGGCGAGGCGAAATCGTTCCGCGGGTACTGACAGCGCATCGCGAATCTCGTTGGCCAGGGCGCGGGTTGCGGTGAGGCGCTCGATGATCGCCGGATCCGTCGGAAAGGGCGGATCATCGATCAGCAAAACGACGGTGAGATCGGGGAATTCCTGCAGGGCAGCAGACCAGAGTGTGCCGCGCACGACGCGTGGTTCCTCGGCGTAGGAGGGCACCAACACGGTGATGCCCTCGGTGTAGTTCTCAAAATGACGGTCGAGCTCACCCCGAGGCACGCGCTCGTGGTCGCGAAAGCGATAGAGGGCGCCCTGCCGGGCCAGGAGATACATCAGAGCGGAGAACGTGAGAACTGTGACGACGAGAAGGTAGGAAATGGCTTCAAACTGAAAACGGAAACCCGAATTCGGATTGTTGAGAAGCTCGGCAATGATGGTCGAGATGACGTAAGTGACCCACGACACAATCGTTATGACGATGCCTAAGCGACCGCGGGTGATCTTGCCGGCCGACGGCGTCGGGTGAACAATGGAGAGCGGATCCGGTCGCTTCTCGGCGCCCCACTGGCGGCGCCGAGCATCGGGGAGAAGCCGCGGCGGTGGCCGGAGGGCCTCGGGAGCAGATGCCTCGAGAGCAGCATTATGCGGTTCGGCAAGCGGCACTGATATGTCAGTCATGTCTTCCTCAGGCTGCGTTGTTCGGCCGGTCGGCCGGCCGACCTCAGGACCGCGCAATCTGAGCGCGTTGGCTATCGTGTCCCCCATAATAGGGTGCAAGTAACGAAATTGAAGCCTAAGTGCAAATGATAAGGAATCTTCACCGAACCCGGGGAGATTCGCCGGTGTGTTGCAACGTGATCGGTTGTTCCGAAAGGATTGCCGACCGAAGCCGTTATTGGAGATCGCCCAATGTCCCAACGCTTTCCAGGTCGTCGCCTCTCCGGAGTGCGTGTTGGCGCCGTGTTCGTTATCGCTGGTCTGGTGACCACGGGAGCGTACTTCGGGGTGAATCAATTGCAAGACGTTCAGGCCGCGTCAACGGGGGACTCGTTCTTCGCCGGCTACGTTGACGTAACGGCGCAGCCTGAGTTTGCTTTTACCCCGTCGAGCACGGGAACGGGCCAGAGCGCCATGCTCTCGTTTATCGTGGCGGACTCCACGGATCTCTGCAGCCCCTCCTGGGGTACCTTCTTCGGACCCGGCGAGTCGGGCGCCGGTCGCGACCTTGACCGACGAATCGCGCAGTACGCCCAAAATGGCGGCGAGGTGGCGATCTCGTTCGGTGGCCAGGCAAACAAGGAACTGGCCACCGTCTGCACCTCTGCGTCCCAGCTGAGAAAGGCCTACCGATCCGTTGTGGATCACTATGACCTGGAAACCATTGATCTTGACATTGAGGGCCGCAACCTCTCCGACGCCCAGGCCGGCCAGCGCCGAGCCCAGGCAATTGCGGCTGTGCAGGCCGAGCGAGCCTCTGCCGGCACGCCGCTCGCCGTGTGGCTCACCCTGCCCGTTTCCCCAACCGGACTGACCGAGGAGGGGCTCGTCGTCGTGCGTCAGATGCTCGACGCTCAGGTGGACCTCGCGGGTGTCAACGTCATGACCATGAACTACGGCGGCAGTCGAGACGCCTCGACAACCATGTTCGAGGCATCCGCTGCGGCAGCCGAAGCGACGCATGCGCAACTCGGCACGGTCTACCGGGTGAGTGGGCAGGACCTCGGCAACCGAGCCGTGTGGAGCAAGATCGGACTCACGCCCATGATTGGCCAGAATGACGAGGCCGGCGAGGTGTTCACCATGCGGGACGCCACCCTGCTGAACGCGTTCGCGCAGGAAATGGGTGTTGGGCGCATGTCGCTCTGGTCACTGAATCGGGATCACACCTGCAGTGCAAATTACCCCGATGTCACGCGGGTCTCCGATGTGTGCAGCGGCGTCGACCAGGGCAGTGCGGTCTTCGCCGATGTTCTCGGTCAGGGCTTCGCCAACCGCGTCGAGGCGATCACGTCGACACCTGGCCCCCCGGCGGTGGAGGTTGTGGACAACCCGGCCACCAGCCCGTATCCGATCTGGTCGGAGGGAAACTCCTACGTCACGGGTGAACGCATTGTCTGGCGCGGGCACGTCTATTCCGCCAGGTGGTACACCGAGGCTGTGCAGCCCGACGACCCGCTGATCGCCGCGGTCGAGGCCCCGTGGAAGCTGATCGGTCCGGTGCTGCCGGGCGATCGACCGGCCCCTGTGCTCGTTGTTCCTACCGGCACCTACCCCGCGTGGGCCGCTGATATGACATACCTGAAGCAGGATCGCGTCATGCTCGACGGACGAGTCTTTGAAGCGAAGTGGTGGTCGTTGGGCGATAGTCCGCAGACACGACTTGACGGTGGCAGCAACTCGCCGTGGGACCTGCTGAATGATTCCGAGATGGAGAAACTTCTGAGTCAGTAGAGGAGCATCAGCGCGGAGCCGTCGCCTCCACGATCGCGATCTCCCGGGTGGCAGTGTCGTGGGTGGATTCCACCCCGGCCTCACGATCGGGGTCCGGCTCGAGAGCCCTGATCACGGTGATGGGCGTGGTGGGAAGGTGACCGTCCCCGGCGTGGCGCACCCGCAGTCGGGGAGACCTGCGCAGGTGCACGCGCAGGCGAAGCTGACGATAGCGAATCATCCAGAAGAGCAGCGTTGCAGCCGCGAGCAGGCCGGAGGCTGCCGCGAGCCCGAGCGCCCAACGGGGACCGAACGTGTCGGCTACCCAGCCCACGAGCGGTGCACCCAGCGGAGTTCCGCCCACGAAAATGGCCATATACAGGGCCATGACGCGGCCGCGCATTTCTGGTTGAGTTGATGTCTGCACGTAGGCATTGGCCGTGGTCATCAGAGTGATGGATGACAGCCCCACGAACGTGAGCGAGACGGCGAAGCTGGCGTAGGTGGGCATCACCGCAGAGGCCGCGCAGGCGACACCGAAGAGGGCCGAGCCCCCGACCACGAGGCGGAGGCGAGCACGGCTGCGCCTTGCAGCAAGCAGCGCACCGATCACGGCACCTACCGCCATGATGGAGCTGAGCAGACCAAATTCCGTGGCCCCCTTGCCGAATTCAATCGTGGCCATGGTGGAGGTGAAGATGGCGAAGTTGAGTCCGAAGGTGCCGATCAAAAACACTGCGATCATGACGACAACGATGTCGGGGCGACCCCGCACGTAACGGAATCCGGCCATCAGCTGGCCGCGTTTGCGGCTCGCTTTGGGTTGTGCGCGCAGCTGATGGGTGCGCAGCAGCATCATGGCGAAGACCGTGGCGGCAAAGGTGACCGCATTGATCATGAATACCCAGCCGGCTCCGACGGCGACGGTGAGCAGGCCAGCGGCAGCCGGTCCGATGAGGCGTGCTCCATGGAACGACGCCGAGTTGAGCGCTACCGCATTGGAGAGATTATCTTCGGAGACGAGCTCGGAAACGAAGGTCTGTCGGGCGGGAGCATCGATGGCCGCCACCACGCCAAGGCCGAGCGCGAAGAGGTACACGTGCCAGAGTTCAGCCACCCCGGTCACCGTGAGAATACCGAGGCCGAGGGCCAGCAGGCCCATGAGGGTCTGGGTGAGAATGAGCAGCTTGCGCCGATTGAACCGGTCGGCAATGAGTCCCGACCACGGCATGAGCACGAGCTGTGGCCCGAGCTGCAGGGCCATGGTGATGCCAACCGCCGTGGCGTTGTAGTTGGTCAACTGGGTGAGCACAATCCAGTCTTGAGCGGTGCGCTGCATCCAGGTGCCGATGTTCGACACCAGAGCGCCGGCAAACCAGATCCGGTAATTGACGACGCTCAATGAGCGGAACATGGCACTCAACTGTCGGCGAGCCCCCTCATGATCACCGTCGCCGCGGCGAGAGTCTGCCGTTGCTCGTCGCTCAGGGTGATCACGCGCTGGGCAAGCCAGGCATCTCGACGTTTGCGCGTTTCGCGCATCAGAGTGAGGCCGGCCTCCGTGGCCGAGAGCTTCACCTTGCGACCGTCATCTGACGATCCCTCCCGGTGCACGAGGCCGGCGATGACCAGTGCGTTCACCGTGCGACTCATGGACGGCGGGGTGACGTGCTCCCGGTCACTGAGCGCGCGCAGGGTGAGCGAGCCCTCCATGAAGAGGGCGCCCAGGGCCGAGAACTGGCCAGCACTCAGTTCGTTGTCGGGTTTTTCCTGACGCAGGCGACGAGCCAGTCGGCCATTGGCCACCCGAAAGTCATGGCTCAACTCGGCGACCGTGCTCTGGTGGCCCGGCGAATCTGCGGAGGGGTGAGGTGTCGTATCAATTAGCATGTCTAATTACCTTAGCTAATTAGCATTGCTAATTATTCCCCGGATACAAAAAAACAATGACGCGGCACGGGTATACAGGGCGTCAGTGATGTCATTATGGGTGCGTGCCTACATTTACGGATGCCTCGGGTCTCGTCGTGACGTATTACTGCTGGCCTGCAGACCATCCGGTCGGGGTCGTGCAAATCGTTCACGGTGTGGGTGAGCATGCCCTTCGCCATTCAAACCTTGCGCAGGACCTCAATGCGGCGGGGTACACCGTCTATGCCGACGACCATCTGGGACATGGGCAGACCGGGCTCGCCCAGCACCACGGTGACCGAAGCAAGATCGGCCAGCTCGGAGCTGGAGGCATGCGGGCAGCCGTGCGCGATGTGTATCAGTTGAGTGGAATCATCCGCTCGGCACACCCTGATCTACCGCTGGTGCTGCTCGGGCACAGCTGGGGATCGTTTATGGCCCAGATGATCGTCAACGAGCACGCCGATGATTACGACGCGATTGTGTTGAGCGGCACGGCGTATCGGATGCCCGGTTATCTCGATGGTGGTGACCTCAACCGCAAACACCGCAAACTGGGGACGACCGGCGCGGAATGGCTGAGCCGTGACCCCGCCGTGGCCGAGGAATTCGTGAGTGATCCCCTCACCACGAGCACGCCCCTCGCGAAGCTCTTTGGTGTGCGTGAGTCCGCGCGACTCTTCGGGCGCCCGGCGCGGGATCTGCCCCCTGACCTACCCATTCTCATGCTGGTGGGCAGTGACGACACGGTGGGCGGCGAACGCAGCGCGCTCAGGCTGCTGAGGGCCTACGCCGAACGGTCTGGTTTGCGCGACCTGCACCTCATCGTTTACGACGGGGCCAGGCACGAGGTGTTTCACGAGACGAACCGCGAAGAGGTGATTGAGGATCTGGTGGAGTGGCTGGCGGACCGTGTTCCGGCACCAATTATCCCGCCGAGCAACGAAGATTCCGACCTCAACTGATCACTGCGTCGCCCGGGCGGTTAGGCTTTTGTCATGCACGGTGAATATAAAGTTCCTGGCGGCAAACTTGTCGTGGTCGACCTCGATGTCGTGGACAACACGATTGCCAACTTTCGGCTGGCGGGTGATTTCTTTCTGGAACCCGACGACGCGTTGGAGCAGATCAACGCGGCCGTGACGGGACTCGCAACGGATGCCGACGCCGTCACCATCGCTGCGGCGGTGCGGGCGGCGCTGCCCGAGAACGCCGTGCTCCTTGGATTTTCCCCGGAGGCTGTTGCCGTGGCCGTTCGGCGCTCCCTCGTGCAGGCCAGCTCCTGGCGAGACTATGACTGGCAGGTCATTCACGGTGAGGCTGCTGCTCCGGTGTTACAGATGGCCCTCGATGAGGTGCTCGCCATCGAGGTGGGTGAGGGTCGGCGCCAACCCACCCTGCGCATCTGGGAGTGGAACGAGCCTGCCGTTGTCATTGGGAGTTTTCAGTCACTGAAGAACGAGGTCGATCCCGAGAACGCGGCCAAGTACGGCTTCTCGGTCGTGCGGCGCATCAGCGGTGGTGGAGCGATGTTCATGGAGGCCGGCTCGGTCATTACCTACTCGATCTACGCCCCGACCGATCTGGTGCACGGCATGACCTTCGCCGATTCCTACGCTTTCCTGGACGAGTGGGTCCTGACCGCGCTCAAGTCCCTCGGAATCGACGCCTACTATCAACCGCTCAACGACATCACGAGCCCGAAGGGCAAGATCGGCGGGGCCGCTCAGAAGCGTCTCGGGAGCGGCGCGGTGTTGCACCACGTGACCATGAGCTACGACATGGACGGCGACAAGATGGTGCAGGTGCTGCGCATCGGTCGCGAGAAGCTCAGCGACAAGGGAATCACGAGCGCCGCGAAGCGCGTGGACCCGCTGCGCAGCCAGACCGGTCTCAGCCGCGCCGACATTATTGAGCGCATGAAGAGCACCTTCACTGGACTCTACGGAGCCACCGCCGGAGATATAACCGACGAGGAATATGCCAAGGCGGAGGAGCTCGTGCGCACTAAATTCAGCACCGACGAGTGGCTGTCGCGCGTTCCCTAACCTGAGGTCGGAGGTGAGGCGCGGCCTGGCGCGGGAACCCGGAACCGTGCGCGCCACGGGACTGGCTGAGCGGCGTGAGCCGACGCATCCGCTCGAAATTGGGGCATTCCCGGTAAACTGGGCCAATGAACTGGTGGATCCTTCTCGGCATGGCTGCCATTGTGCTGCTTGGTTTTGTCGCGAGCCGGCTGGGGTGGATCGACCTGTCCAACAAGAACGAGCGTCGCGGAAGTGGTTCAAGCGTGCTCGGAATTGGCGATGAGGTTTTTGCGCCCAGCCGATACGAAGCGGCCATTGAGGTGGAGCGGCAGACGGTATTGCCCGCGCCAGCGCCCGTGGCCGGAGATGGTGACCAGGGAATCTACGACGGTCGCATTCGCATCGACGTTGAACACGGGCTCGCCGAGGATCGGGTGCGCGGCGCTCAGAAGCGCTAACTCTCGGCGGTGCAGCAGTATGCCTGCGCTACAGGCCGCGGATCAATAGGTCCTGATACTCGGCGTGCTCGTCGATCCACCTGGCCACATATGGACACTGCGGAATGACGCGCAGACTCGTGTGGGTGCACACATCCGTGAGGGCATGCTCGATGAGAATCGACGCCAGGCCCTGCCTGCGATGCCGGGGATCGATTTCGGTGTGGGTGAATCGCACGGTCGTGGGTGTGAGTATGTAATCGGCCAGGCCAACCGGCTCGCCATCAAGCCACAGGGTGTAGCGGAGCGTCGCGGTGTTGTGCCGCACCTCGGTGCGCTGTGAGACCGGTGCCGTCGGCGCGGTGACCGGTGAGAGATCCTCTGTCATCCCGACATCATAATCTGACTGGCAGAATAGAGGGATGCCTACTGCGTGGAATCCGACCAGTCCCAGTCGGGTGATACACGCCGACAACCTCGACGTGCTTCCGAGCCTCCCCGACGCGTCCTTCACCCTCATCTATCTCGACCCGCCGTTCAACACGGGCCGGCCACAGACCCGCCAAACCACGACCTCGGTGCGTTCCGCCGTGGGCGCGGGCACCAAAGCCAAGGGAACCATCACCGGCTTCAAGGGTCTGCGCTATGAGCGCATCAAGGGTGACCTGCTCGGGTACGACGACCAGTTCGAGGACTACTGGGCTTTTCTCGAGCCACGCCTGATCGAAGCCTGGCGCCTCCTCGCCGACGACGGCACCCTGTACCTGCACCTCGATTACCGCGAGGCGCACTATGCCAAGGTGCTGCTCGACGCGCTCTTTGGTCGCGACTGCTTTCTCAACGAGCTCATCTGGGCCTATGACTACGGCGCGAAGTCCAAGAATCGCTGGCCCACCAAGCACGACACGATCCTCGTCTACGTGAAGAACCCGGCCACGTACTACTTCGACTCGACCTCGGTTGATCGGGAGCCCTACATGGCTCCCGGGCTGGTCACGCCCGAAAAGGTGGCTAAGGGCAAGCTGCCAACGGATGTCTGGTGGCACACCATCGTGTCGCCCACCGGCAAGGAGAAAACGGGTTACCCCACCCAGAAGCCCATCGGAATTCTGCGCCGCATCATTCAGGCGTCGAGCCGTGAGGGTGACTGGGTGCTGGACTTCTTCGCTGGCAGTGGCACCACGGGGGCCGTCGCTGCCAGCCTCGGGCGCAAGTTTCTGCTGGTGGATCAGAACCCCGACTCCATGACGGTGATGCGCGCCCGGCTCGGACCGCGCGTCGACGCCCAGTTCCTCGCCGGCACGGAATACGGTCCGCACGTGGACTTCGTGCCTGAACATCCCGATGCGACGGACGTGCTCTTCAGCGCCTGAGTTTTTTCGCGTGGTTCCGGGGTTTTTGGCTGGGTGTGCGTGCTGGGTTTGTGCTGGGTTTGGTAACGGAACGGTAACAGATCGGGGGAGTTCCAAACCTTTTTAGGGGTGGAACCGAACCCGATGCAGACCTCAACCCCATCCCCACCACCACAGACAAGGACTCATCTCATGCGTACTCTCTCCAAGACTCTTCTCGGCTTCGCGTCGGCCGGAATCCTCGTAGCCGGCCTTGCTGCCTGCTCGACCGGAACCACCACCACGACCCCGGCGCCGGCTGCCAGCTCCTCCAGCGCCCCGACCGCCGAGGCCCCCCTCGCCTCGATCCCCACCCTCACCGGCGTGGACACGTCCGTCCTCCTCGACGCGGACTTCGCTGCCGCGCTCGGCACCCTGGGCCTGACCCCGGGCACCGTGGGAACGGCAACCCTGGAAGAGGGCAGCCTGCACTTCCCCATCACCGGCGGAAACGTTGACTACTTCGACCCCAACGGCACCGTGCGCCCCTACGTGCAGGGTTCACTCGAGCACGACGGCTCCGGCTTCTCCCTCACCGCCGGCGAGACGGTCGTGGAGCTGACCAACTTCACCATCGACCCCGGAACCTCCGAACTCTTCGGTGACGTGGCCGTCAACGGCGAATCCGCCGCCACCCAGGTTCTGCTCTTCAACCTCTACGGCGGAACGCTTGAGCCCCTCCAGATGGACGGCGACAACGCCATCCTCACCGGCACCACCGTGCACATCTCCGCCGAGGCCGCCGGCCTCCTGAACGCCACCTTCAACACCGACGCCGTCGCCGACCAGCTCCTCGTCGGCATCGCCACCATCACCGTCGCCACCAAGTAACACCATCCCACCCGGAGGGGCCCGCCGCACACCGCGACGGGCCCCTCCGTCGTGCCCGCCGCCCCGCCGCCGCCCTGCGCTGCCCTTCTCGGCAGTGCGTGTCGCTAGTTCAGGAGATCCAGCCCCCGGCATCCGCGCGGCCGCGTGTTTACGCGGGCAACACCTGCCCGACCCGGCACATCTCCTGAACTAGCAACCGGCAGGCCCCCACCGGACGCGCCTGATGAAACTGCACCGGGCTGCATCCCAGCAACGACCTGGTCAGGGCTCCGCGGCAGCCTGTTGCGAGTTCAGGAGATCCGGCCCACCGGCATCCGCCTGGCCGCGTGTTTACGCGGGCACCGCGCGCCCGACCCGGCAGATCTCCTGAACTAGCAACCGGCAGGCTCCCACAGGACGTGCCTGATCAAACCGCACCGGGCTGCGTCCCAGCACTGACTGGCCCCGGCTCCGCGGCAGCCTGTCACTAGTTCAGGAGATCCAGCCCGCCGGCATCCGCCTGGCCGCGTGTTTACGCGGGCACCGCGCGCCCGACCCGGCAGATCTCCTGAACTAGCAACCGGCACCACCCCACAAGGGGCGACCGGCCACCACCCGGCCACACCCGCACTGGCCCCGGCTCCCCGGCAGCGTGTTGCGAGTTCAGGAGATCCGGCCCACCGGCATCCGCGCGGCCGCGTGTTGGGACTGTCTCTTAAACGGTGTTTCCGGCCTGACGCGCTGGACTTGGGTCTGGCGGGAAAGGTGCCGTGATGACGACACTTGATGCTGTGACGAAGAAGACGAAATCTGAGCCCACCCGTGAGGCGGTGGCGGCGAAGGAATGGGTGCGGCTGGCCAAGGAACAGGGCCTGGCTCTGGACGGGCCTGAAGGGCTGCTGGGCCAGTTCACGAAAACGTTCCTGGAGACGGCGCTGAACGAGGAAATGACTGAGCATCTCGGTCACGAGAAGAACCGTGCCCCGGACGAGCGTGACGAATCCAACGTGCGCAACGGGACTCGGCGCAAAACAGTGATCAGCCCCTCGACGGGGCCGGTGACCATCCAGGTGCCTCGTGACCGGGACGCCACGTTCACTCCAGTGATCGTGCCGAAACGACAACGACGTTTGACCGGGGTCGATGAGATCGTGCTGTCGTTGTATGCCCGCGGCCTCACGACCGGGGAGATCAGCGCGCACTTCAACCAGATCTACGGTGCGCAGGTATCGAAAGAGACGATCTCTCGCATCACGGACAAAGTGATCGAGGAGATGCAAACGTGGCAGTCCCGCCCCTTGAACGGCGTCTACGCGGCGATCTTCATCGACGCGATCGTCGTGAAGATTCGGGACGGGCAGGTCGCCAACCGGCCCATCTACGCGGCCATCGGCGTGACCCTGGACGGTGATAAAGACATTCTCGGGTTGTGGGCCGGCACCGGCGGTGAGGGCGCCAAGTTCTGGATGTCTGTCTTGACCGACATCAAGAACCGTGGTGTCACCGACACGTTCTTCCTGGTCTGTGACGGGTTGAAAGGGCTCCCGGAAGTTGTCGGGAACGTGTGGCCGTTGACGACGGTGCAGACGTGCATCATCCACTTGATTCGCAACACGTTCAAGCTGTCCTCGAAGAACGATTGGGATGCGATGAAACGAGCGGTGAAACCGATCTACACCGCTCCGACCGTCGACGCCGCGCGGGCGGCGTTGGATGATCTGACCGAGATCTGGGGCAAGAAATACGGTGCGATCATCCGGTTATGGGAGTCGGCATGGGAAGAGTTCACCCCTTTCTTGTCCTACGACCCCGAGATCCGCCAGGTGATCTGCTCCACGAATGCGATCGAGTCGCTTAATGCCCGGTATCGGCGGGCGGTGCGTGCTCGAGGGCATTTCCCCACGGAGCAGGCCGCTCTAAAATGCTTGTATCTGGTCACTCGAAGTCTCGATCCCACCGGTGAGGGTCGAGCTCGTTGGACGATGCGTTGGAAGCCAGCTCTCAACGCCTTCGCCATCACCTTCCACGACCGCTGGCCGAACGCAGAATCCTACTAATGAAAAACGCCGGAAACACCGTTGACGAGACACTCCCCGCGTGTTTACGCGGCAGCACCTGCCCAAGCCGGGAGATCTCCTGAAGTAGCAACGGGCGATCAGGCGGAGCGAGCCTCCGCGATGAGGCGAGCGTAGGTGAGGCCACTGTCTTTGATCGTGCGCTCGAGGGTGTCATAGTCCACACGCACAATACCGAAGCGCTTGTCATAGCCGTAGGACCACTCGAAGTTGTCGAGTAACGACCAGAGGAAATAGCCGCGCACATCGGCCCCCTGCTCGATGGCCTCGGCAACGGATGCAATGTGGCTGAGAACGAAGGCGGTGCGCTCGGTGTCGTGTACCGCGCCATCCGCTGAGACGTCGTCGTCGTAGGCCGCACCGTTCTCCGTGATGTAGAGCGGCGGCAGCGTGGGGTACTCGGCAGTGAGGCGCACCAGCAGGTGGCGCAGGCCGTCGGGATTGACTTCCCAATCCATGCCCGTGCGCGGCAGGTCCCGGCGCGGGAACGTGAGGTGCTCCGAACCCACCCACGGGGAGCCGCTGGGGCGCAAGGCGCCACCCGAGTGGCTGTCGCCGACCGCGCTGTCCGGGTGACCACTCACGAGATCATCGTGATAGTGATTGACACCCAGAAAATCGATCGGAGCGGAGATGATGTCGAGGTCGCCGGGGAGTATTACGTCGCTGAGGCCACAGGGCTCGAGATCAACGAGAGTGTCAGCGGGGTAGGCGCCCAGCACGATCGGCTCAAGAAAGATGCGATTCGCAAGCGAGTCGAGCCGGCGGGCAGCGTCGATGTCCACCGGGTCGGCGGCGTCACGCGGGATGGCGTTGGTGAGGTTGAGCGTGATGCCGAGCTGCTGTGCACCGAGGGCGCGCAGGCTGTTCACCGCGAGGCCGTGCGCGAGATGCTGGTGATGCACGGCAGCGACCGCGGCTCGGGGTTCCTGCCGGCCGGGGGCGTGCACGCCGGACGCGTAGCCCAACAGGGACGAGCAGAACGGCTCATTGAAGGTTGTCCAGTGGGTGACGCGGTCGCCGAGCGCGGCGTAGACATCCGCTGCGTAATCGCGAAAGCGAAAGGCCGTGTCGCGGTTGGCCCAGCCGCCCGTCTCCTCGAGGGCCTGCGGCAGGTCCCAGTGGTACAGGGTAAGCCAGGGCAGGATGCCGGCCTCGAGCAGCTCGTCGACGAGACGCGAGTAGAAGTCGAGACCCTCCGGATTGACGGCGCGATCACCCGGCCGCACGCGTGCCCAACTCGTGGAGAACCGATATGAGTCGAGGCCGAGTTCACGCATAAGGCGCACGTCGGTGGGCATGCGGTGGTAGTGGTCGTCGGCAATCTCCAGGTTGTCGCCGCCGTGTACGGCGCCCGGGACCCGCGCGAAGGCGTCCCAGATGGAATCTTCCTTACCGCCCTCGTGGCCGGCTCCCTCTACCTGTGCGGCGGCCGTGGCCGATCCCCAGATAAAGCCCTTCGGCCACGTGGCCCCGGTGAGTGCGCTCTCATACATACGCATACGCTACCGCGTGGGCGCGCGTAGGCTCGCTGTGTGCCGAAGAATCACGAGCCCGACGGCGGCGCGCAACCGCCCCGCCGCACGGTGTTGTTCGTGGTTGCCGCCCTGGTGTGCATGTCGCTGGCCGCGGCATCCGTTGTGGTGGGAGTCGTGGCCGGTACGCCGAGAGAAGCGGATGCCGCAGCCACGTCCCCGAGTCCACTCGCGTTCCCGCCCACCCGGCGCCCGGTGCCTACTGCCGTGCCTGCGTCCACGCCGGTGCCGACCTTCAATCGGGCGGCGCGTGACCGTGATGATCCCGCCAGCCTGTGGGTGGTCGTGAACAAACAGCGACCGCTGCAGCCCGCCGACCACACGCCGGATGATCTCGTGACGGTTCCGGTGGCCCACACCTGGCAGCCGCAGCTGCGGCAGGAGGCATCCGTCGCCGTGATTGCCCTGTTCGCAGCCGCGCGCGACGAGGCCGGCCTCAGCCTTGCCTCCAACAGTGCCTACCGTGGTTTTGCCGCACAGACCCGGGTGTGCTCGGCCGCGGTGAGTGCCCGGGGAGTTGCGTCGGCCGATCAGGGTATTGCCAGGCCGGGAAGCAGCGAGCACCAGACGGGCCTCGCAATTGACATTGGCGCGGAGTCGGGACGGTGTTCCCTGAACGCGTGTTTCGCTGAAACCACGGAGGGACAGTGGCTGGCCCAGAATGCCGCGCGGTTCGGGTTTTTGCTGCGCTACCCCGCCGACAAAGTAGCGATAACCGGCTACGAGTTTGAGCCGTGGCACTTTCGCTACATCGGCCCGGAGCTGGCGGCGGAGATGCGCGTAAAGAGCACGACCACTCTCGAAGAATTCTTCGGTCTTCCGGCGGCGCCACGCTACCCCTAACGGGATCATCGATTCGAAAAAGTTCCCTGAAATTGCGCTGCGCCACGCCGCACTCAGGGAATTGCCAAGAACCCTGTGTTTGGGTGGGGGCACCCCGAAAGCAACACAGAATCGAATCCGTGCGCCCCGAATCCAGCCCAGAACACCGCGACCAGCGTCACAGCCGCCCCCGCGACCAGCTCGATCAGGGACCCCACAACACGCCGCGCAGCACTCCACGACACGGTGCCCCCGAGCAGATGTCTGTCGCCGACAGTGGGATCGCCCAGCTTGGCCGTGGCCCGCACAACGGCGCGGAAATGGGTGCCGACACGGCCGCCGGCACCGCTTCACCGCCCGTGCAGTACCTGACTCGACGCGAGGCTCTGGCTCAGTCGAGGCTCGCCATTGCCGCTCTGGAACCTGTGACGCCCGCTGCCGCTGAATCCAATGCTGTCGTCGTGCCCGCGATCCTCGTTGCTGGCACTGCCCTACCCGTCGTGCCCACGGTCGCGGCCGCCGAACATGCCGTCGCCGTCGCGGACGCAGAACCCGCCGCCGAACCGATCGCGCCCGTCGGCAACGCCGAACCAGTCGCCGCCGAACCAGTCGCCGCCGAACCGATCGCGTTCGCCGCGCCCGCTGCGGCTCCCGCCCCGGCCCTCAACGCGCAGGCCACCCTCATCGCCGCCACCGCGCCCGAGACACCCAGCCCGAATCTCCTACCCACATTCACCAGCCGCGCCGCACTGAAGAGCCACCTGGCCACGACCAAGCGTCGTGCGCGACGCCCGGCCGGCGCCATCCGCTCGAAGAGTCGCCGGCACGTCGTGCTCATCAGCGCCGTGGCCTTGGCCTGTGCCCCCATCGTCATTGCACTCGGGCTCGCCTACACGGGTAACTCAGCCGGAGCGTCGGGGAACGCCTCGCAAGCCGCCTCCGCGCCGACACCCTCGGCCAGCGTCGCCCCCGCCCCCGTCGTGGCGACCGAACCCACCGTCAGCAGCATGGTCTCCGCCGATTCCGTGACGCCGATCCCCGAAGACGGCTCGTCAACGGGTCCGGTCACCGGGGGCACCATGGTCACGCTCACCGGAGCCGACCTCGACACCGTCGCCACGGTCACCTTCGGGGCCAACGCGGGCACCGTCGTGGCCGCAACCGAGACCACCATCACGATTGAGACTCCGGCATCGACCGACTACGACCCCGGTGTCGTTCCGGTGGAGCTCCTCAACGCGGCCGGCACGGCACTCGTCGTCATGGCCGAGGCTCCCATGGCCACGCCTGCACCGGACGCCCGGTCTGCGCCCGCGCCCACGGCATCCGCTGTTCCGGAACCCTTGATGTTCAGCTACGTTCCCGACCCCCGCATTACGGCCCAAATGGCCTACGTGAACGCCCACTGGAACGATTACAACGGCGCCGAATATGGCGTCCTCAGGGGCAACGACTGCGTCAACTTCGCGAGCCAGTCGCTCATCAAGCGCGGCTGGACCATGGATGACGCCTGGTCCTTCGACCTGGCAACCAACAATTACAGCCTCCCGTGGGCCAGCTCCACCGCGTTCGACGCGTACCTGCTGGCTCACCCTGAGCGCGCGCTTCCCCTCACCGACGAGCAGCGCTCCGAGGTGAAAGTGGGCGATATTGTGCAGTTCGACTGGGATCGCTCGGGAGACCGCGACCACACCGGCATCGTCACGGCCGTCATCAAAACGGATGCCGGCGTGCAGGTTGAATACGCCGGTCACACCTTCAACACCATCAGTCAGTCCGTCGACGAGTCACTGGCGAACTCTGGTGGCACCGTCTCGTACTGGAGCATCAAGTAACCAGCCCCGCCCCAGGTCTGAATCTGCTGAGTGCGAGCGCGGGTGTTTCGCCCCAGAGGCGGTTTGTGGTTGTCTTGAGGTGAGACGTTCAAAACCGATCTCTTTACCCAAGAATTGAGGCACACGTGGCGTTTACCCGGTTGCAGAAGATCGGCGCGGCCGCAGCCGTAGCGGCGGTCGTCGCTGTGGGTGCCACCGCCCTCGTTGTGCAGGCCGCCACGCCCACCGAGGCCACGCCGGTTGCCACGTCCGCACCTGTTGAAACGGATGCCGCCCCTCGCGCCGCCCCCACGGCCACAGCCACCCCGGAACCTGTCGCAGCCTCCAACGCCACGGCATCAAGCCCCGCGGTTCAGGCGCAGCTCGACTACACCCTCGCGCACTGGAGCAGCTACAACGCGGCGGACTACGGTGTGCTCGGTGAGAACGACTGCGTGAACTTCGCCAGCCAAGCACTCATCGTGCGGGGCTGGCAGATGGATGCCACCTGGAACAGTCCCCTCAACGGCGACGCGTATGCGTCCTCGGCCGCCTGGCGTAGCTCGACCGCCCTCATGAACTACATTGCCGACACGGGCAAAGCCACGGCGCTCACCGATGACCAGCGCGACCAGGTGAAGCTGGGCGACATCGTTCAGTTCGACTGGGATAACTCGGGTGACCGGGATCACACCGGGGTCGTCTCCCGCATCGAAGGTAGCGGCGACAACATCGTGATCTACTACGCCGGCCACACGGAAGACACGGACTACCGTTCCGTGGACTTCGCCATCACCGAGCGTCACCCGGGCGGCACCGCGTACTACTGGAGCATCCCCTAGCCCCACGTTTACCGCTCGCGCAGGGCGGGTTACTCTCGCGGCACTCGTTTGACCGGCGGGCACTAGTTTGAACGAGTGCCAGCCAGCCAAACAAGTGCCGCGACTGTTGCCGGGCCGCCGCGCCGAGTGCCAGCCGGCCAAACGAGTGCCGCGACTGTTGCCGGCCGCGACTGTGGCACGCCGCAGCCCTCGCCGGACCGCCACGCCGAGTGCCGCGACTGTTGCCGGGCCGCCACGCCGAGTGCCGCGACTGTTGCCGGGCCGCCGCGCAGGCCGCCGGCTAGGCGATAGCGGCGTCCACGATGGCCTTGGCCTCGAGCTGAACCTGCGCGAGGTGCTCTGCGCCAAGGAACGACTCGGCGTAAATCTTGTACACGTCTTCGGTGCCGCTCGGACGTGCCGCAAACCACGCGTTGTCCGTCGTCACCTTCACGCCGCCAATTGCGGCACCGTTGCCGGGCGCCACACTGAACTTGCCGGTGATCTTCTCGCCGGCCAGCTCGGTGGCGGTAATGGCGTCACCGTTGAGGCGGCCGAGCGCGGCCTTCTGCGCGGGCGTAGCCGCGGCATCCACTCGGGCATAGGCCGGCGCACCGAAGTGCTCGGCCAGCTCGGCGTAGCGCTGCGAGGGGGTCTTGCCCGTGACCGCGAGAATCTCCGCCGCGAGCAGGGCGAGCAGAATCCCGTCCTTGTCGGTGGTCCACACCGTGCCGTCGAAGCGCACAAAGCTGGCGCCGGCGCTCTCCTCGCCGCCGAAGGCCACCGAGCCGTCAATGAGGCCCGGCACGAACCACTTGAAGCCCACCGGAACTTCCCACAGGTCGCGGCCGAGAAAGCCGGTGACCCGGTCGATCATGGTCGAGGAGACGAGTGTCTTGCCCACGGCGGCATCGGGGCGCCAGCCGTCGCGGTGGCTGTACAGGTAGTCAATGGACACGGCCAGAAAGTGGTTCGGGTTCATGAGGCCGCCGTCAGGCGTCACGATGCCGTGCCGGTCGGCATCCGCATCGTTGCCGGTGAGCAGGTCGTACTCGTCTTTGTGAGCCACAACGGATGCCATCACCGACGCGCTCGAGGGATCCATGCGAATCTTGTCATCCCAGTCGAGCGTCATGAAGCGCCAGGTGGGGTCAACGTGCGGGTTGACCACGGTGAGATTGAGGTCGTAGCGGTCGCGGATCGCGCCCCAGTAGCCCACGCTCGCCCCGCCGAGCGGGTCGGCACCGATGCGGATTCCGCTGGCCTTAATAGCGGCCATGTCGATGATGTTTTCGAGGTCGTTTACGTAGTTGCCGCGAAAGTCGTAGGTTTCGACGGCGCTCGGCTCGCTCATCTTCACGTCAACGAGGCCGCCGGCAATGAGTTCGTTGGCACGGTTGGCGATCCAGGAGGTGGCGTCGCTATCGGCCGGACCGCCGTGCGGCGGGTTGTACTTGAAGCCGCCGTCCATGGGCGGGTTGTGGCTCGGGGTGACGACGATGCCGTCGGCGAGGTCGCCGTTCTCCGCCCGGTTGTACGCCAAAATCGCGTGGGACAGGGACGGGGTGGGCACGTAATCATCGAACTCGTCCACGAGAACGCGAACACCATTGGCCACGAGAACCTCAAGGGCGGTCGTGTACGCCGGCGCACTCAGCGCGTGCGGGTCGGTTCCCATGAACAGGGGCCCGGTGGTGCCTTGACCCGCCCGGTATTCCACGATCGCCAGGGTGGTGGCCATGATGTGGTGCTCGTTGAAAGCGGTGTTGAGTGAGCTGCCGCGATGCCCGGACGTGCCGAAAACCACTCGCTGGGAGGGAATATCAACATTGGGTTTCAGGTCGTAATACGCCTTTACTAATGCGTCGACATCGATCAGATCTGATTCCTGGGCCGGAGTTCCTGCGCGTTCGCTCATATGCCAATACTGGCACCCACAGTAGGCTGTGAGCCATGCCCGAGACCCACAATGTCACCTACAGCTTCCTGGGACCCGCCGGAACCTTCACTGAAGCGGCCCTTGCACAGGTCCCCGAGGCGCAGGGAAAGCCGTGGCGAGCCGTGAACAACGTGGGTGAAGCGCTCGCCGACGTGATAACCGGTCGCAGTGTTGCAGCCATGATTGCGATTGAAAATTCCGTCGACGGCGGCGTGTCGGCCACGCAGGATGCTCTCGCGAGCGTTCCCGGTCTGCGCATCATCGGGGAATATCTGGTGCCGGTGAAGTTCGATATCGTGGCCCGCCCAGGCACCACGCTGCAGCAGGTGCGCGTGATTAATGCGCATCCGGTCGCCTACGCCCAGTGCCGCAGCTGGCTGGAGCGCAATCTTCCCAACCACGGACACATTCCCGCGTCGAGCAACGTGGCCGCGGCGAGCTCCCTGTTCGAAAACGGACTCGCCGACGCCGCCATCGCCCCGCCCGGAATCGATAAGCACTACGACGTGGCCGTGCTCGCCACCGACGTGGGCGACAACCCCAATGCCGTCACCCGCTTCGTGCTGGTGGCCAAAACGACAAAGATTCCGGCTCGCACCGGCGCCGACAAGACAAGCCTCATCGTGGAACTGCCCGAGGACCGCTCCGGTGCCCTGCTGGAACTGCTGGAACAGTTCGCCACCCGCGGTGTGAACCTGAGCCTGATCCAGTCGCGCCCCATCGGCGATGCCCTCGGACGCTACCGTTTCGTCATCGATGCCGACGGCCACATTCTCGATGAACGCATGAGTGACGCCCTCCTCGGCCTGCGCCGCTCCAGCCCGAACGTGCTCTTTCTCGGCTCGTACCCCCGTGCCGACAAGGCCCCGAACGAGTTCACCTCGCGCTACGACGACGAAATCTTCATCGAGGCACGCGACTGGCTCAGCACCCTCATCGAGGGAGAATCGATCAGCTCGTGACGGAACCGGTGTTCGACCCGCGCCACGAATCGCGTTTTCAGCGCGGTTATCAGCCGAGCGTGCATCGATCAGCCGCACCAGCGGATGCCGCGGTGCCGGCCCACCCGTCGCCTCCGGCCGGTTCGCATCGCGCTCCAACCGCTCCGGCGGCGACCGTGGCGGAGGAGCCCGCTGCAGCACCCGCCGGGGCGCAGGCCGCTCTCCTCGCCGACCTCGAGGCCCGGCTGGAGGCGATCCGCGACGCCACCGCATCCGCTGCGCCCGCCGCACTCGTGGAGATTCTTCCCGATGAGGTAGCTGAAGTGAAGCGGAGCACCCGGAGCATCAACCCGTTCATTATCGGCCTCTGGGTTCTCGGACCGGTGCTGGTTTTCACTGCTGTCTGGGGACATATGAAGGCCGTGTCGATCTCGATGTCCAGAAGCTCTACCGGGTTTGACGTCGCTCAGGAACAGTTCAGCATGGCGTCGCTTCAGCTCCTGTTGTCGTTCTCTCCGTTTACCCTGGCTGCCGGCCTGGCTACGGTTATCGGGCTCCTCTTCTGGCACGCCTGGACCTGGCGCACGCGTCACGCAGGTTCCGCGGTAAGGGCGGCCTCGGCATCCGCTCGCTGAGAGCGCTGAGAGCGCTGAGAACGCTTAGGTCGCGGGAACGCGCACGAGCAGCGCGCCGGAGTCGGCGCTGAGCGACACCGAACGCACCCGGCCGAATTCGTCACCGTCGATTTCGAACTGCTGAGGCTGCGCCACCACGATGCGAATATCGGCGCCGCGCAGCGTGGTCATCACGCGTTCGTTCGTCGACGCGGTGCGCTCAATGAGGCGTCGCCCCACCGCCGAGCGCCGCAGGACACCGTTTTCCCAGGTGACGCGCCGCCAGATGGTAAGCCAGCCAAACACTCCCTTGGGCTGGAGCACGGCAATATCCAGAATGCCGTCATCGAGCAAGGCATCGGGCAAGAGCTGAATATTTCCGGGCAGCAGACCGCAGTTGGCCACCAAAATTCCGCTCACGTGTGCCGGTCGGTCGGTACGCCCGCCCACGCTGTAGCGGATGCCGAAGGGCTTGCTCTGCGGAATCGCCCGCATCGCCGCGTCCACGTAGGCGAGCCAGCCCAGCTGTCTCTTCAGGTCGGCGCGGGTATTTGCGATCAACTCCGCGTCGATTCCGAGCCCGGCCATCACGAGGAAAACGTGCTCACTCGTCTCTCCGTCGGCGCGCTTTATGGCTGCAACGCCCACATCGATGGCCCGGTCCACGCCGCCAAAGGCAATGTCCGTGGCGGCATCGAGGTTGCCAATCGGTAGCTGCATGTTGCGCGCCAGCAGGTTGCCGGTGCCGGCAGGAATGATGGCGAGCCGCACTCCGGAATCGCGCAGGGTCTCCGCCACGGCCCGAACGGTGCCGTCTCCTCCGGCAGCGAGCACCAGCGTGGCGCCCGCGGTCAGGGCCCGCTCGGTGGCGTGCTGGCCGGCATCCGCTTCGCTGGTCTCAAACCATTCGATGTGAGCACAGCCGTGTGTCGCGGCGGCGGCGGCAACACTCTGACGCAGCTTGTCGATGTCAACCTTGATGGGGTTGAATACCACCGCGGCATGCGGCGAACGCTGAGGAGTCCCGGAGGCTGTCACGCTGCCTAGGGTAGCCGACCCTGCCCGAACGCGCTTGTAGACTGAGCCGTGTGATTGATCCGGTGCTGTTACGTGAAAATCCTGACCTCTTGAAGCGTTCGCAGGAGGCCCGTGGCGACTCTGTTGAGGCCGTTGATGAGGCGCTCGCAGCGGATGCCGCCAGGCGCGCGTCGATCACGGCCTTCGAAGACCTGCGCGCCGCCCAGAACGTGTTCGGTAAGACCGTGGCGTCGGCCCCGCCCGAGCAGAAAAAGGCCCTTGTGGCCGAGGCGCGGGGCCTTGCCGCGGGCGTGAAGGCTGCTGGCGCTGTCGCCGGGGAGGCCGAGGACCGCTTCACGAAAATCGTGCGCACCATCGCCAACCCCATCATCGACGGGGTGCCCGCGGGCGACGAGGCCAACTTCGTCACGCTGCGCACGCACGGGGACACCCCCACGTTCGACTTTGAGCCGCGCGACCACCTGGAGCTCGGCGAGCTGCTCGGCGCCATCGACATGGCCCGCGGCGCCAAGGTATCGGGAACGCGCTTCTACTTCCTGAAGGGCATCGGTGCCCGTCTCGAAATCGCCCTGATGAACATGGCCTTGGACCGTGCCCTCGACGCCGGCTTCGTTCCCCTCATCACCCCCACGCTGGTGCGCCCCGAAATTATGGACGGCACCGGCTTCCTCGGCGAGCACAACGATGAGGTGTACTACCTGCCCGGCGACGACCTCTACCTCACCGGAACCAGCGAGGTCGCGCTCGCCGGGTACCACAAAGACGAAATTCTCGACCTCAGTGACGAGCCCCTCCGCTACGCCGGCTGGTCCACGTGCTACCGCCGGGAGGCCGGCTCGGGCGGAAAGGACACCCGCGGCATCATTCGGGTGCACCAGTTCAACAAGCTCGAAATGTTCACCTACGTTCTGCCCGAGAACGCCGAGGCCGAGCACGATCGCCTCGTGGCCCTGCAGGAGAGCATGCTGCAATCCCTCGGCCTCAGCTACCGCGTCATCGACGTGGCCGCCGGCGACCTGGGGTCGAGCGCCGCCCGCAAGTTCGATATCGAGGCCTGGGTTCCCACGCAGGGCGCCTACCGCGAGCTCACGAGCACCAGTAACTGCACCACGTACCAAGCTAGGCGTCTCGACATCCGCTATCGCACCGAGAGTGGCAAGACCGCACCTGTCGCGACCCTCAACGGAACCCTCGCCACCACCCGGTGGATCGTGGCCATTCTCGAAACGCATCAGCAAGCAGATGGCTCGGTGCGCGTCCCCGAGGCCCTCCGCCCCTACCTGGGTGGCCTCGAGGTGCTCCGACCCCTTGCGGCGAAGCAGGGGAGCGTGGCGAAATGAGCGTGAGCGCCGAACGTTGGCTCATTGCCCTCGACATTGATGGCACCACCATGCATGACGATGGGTCGATCAGTGACTCCGTGGTGGAGCAGGTGCAGCGACTCGAGGCGGCCGGACACGCGGTCATGCTCGCCACCGGGCGTTCCGCTGCAGCCGCGCTGCCCGTGCTTGAGCGGCTGAACATCACTCCGCGTTACGTGGTGTGCTCCAATGGCGCCATCACGATGCACCGCGATGCCAGTGCGCCGCTCGGTTACCGGCGGGAATGGGTGGAAACCTTCGACCCGAGCGATGTGCTCAACTCGATTCGCCCGCACCTTGCGAACGCCCGGTTTGCGGTGGAAGACGAGCACGGTTTCTATCGCTACACCGAACCGATTCCCGATGCCACGATCGGCATGGAGAGCGAACGCGTCGATTTTGACGAGCTGATGCGACACCGCGCCACCCGCGTGGTGGTGATTTCACCCGATCACGACATGGAGGACTTCCTCGCGATCGTGGAGCGCATGGGCCTCAGTCGGGTGAGCTACGCGATTGGGTGGACTGCCTGGCTCGACATCGCGCCCGATGGCGTGAACAAGGCCACCGCCATGGAGCGGGTGCGTCTGGAGCTTGGCATTCCGCGCGAGCGGGTGATGGCCGTTGGTGATGGTCGCAACGACATCGACATGCTCACGTGGGCCGCCGAACACGGTCGAGGAGTGGCAATGGGTGAGTCGCCCGACGACGTGCTGGAGTCGGCAAATGAGGTGACCGGCACCGTGCATGTCGATGGGCTTGCGCTCGTTTTGGCCACGCTCTAGAGTGCATGCAGCACCTGTACAGGTCGTTGTGTCAGTCTGAACCGCGCCCGTCGGTTAGAATCAGGCGGTGTTCATCTTCGGACGAACCGGGAGGGCTGTCCGAGCGGCCGATGGAGCCAGTCTTGAAAACTGGTGGGCAGAAATGTCTCGTGGGTTCGAATCCCACGCCCTCCGCAGTGCAGTAATAAATGTTGTAACCCAGTGTCATGGCCGGCACGCCGATGAAAGGACCTGAGTGAGCGACCAACTGCGCCCCCGTTCGACTGGCTCGAGAAACCTCAACACGATCGCCCGTCATGGTCGGTTGAAGAGGTCGAGTGCGTTCAAGACGGTGGCCCGGTTTGTGGCGGCAAGTCTGGCCGTGGTCCTGGTCAGTGGCGTGTCTGTCGCCGCGATCGCCACGTTTGATGTGGCTGCCAGCGCACAGGACGGTGTGCATCTCGACAATGAGACGAACGGTCCTGTTCCGCAGATTGGTGCCATTGACGGTGGCGTGAACATGCTCGTGGTGGGTAGTGACAGTCGCGTGGGCCAGGACGCGATTTTCGGTCCGGAAGATTCCACCGGTGACCTCAACGACGTCACCATGCTGCTGCATATCTCGGAAGATCACACCAACGCATCCGTCATCAGCTTTCCTCGCGACATGTTCGTTCCCATTCCTTCCTGCAACAAGGTGGATGGCAGCGGCTCCTATAACGCCATGAGCCGGCAAAAGATCAACACCACGCTTACCTATGGTGGGCTGGCCTGCACCGTGGCCACGGTCGAGAAGCTCACCGGGCTCAGCATTCCTTTTGCCGCCGAGGTGCAGTTCAGCGGCGTGATGGCCATGTCCACGGCTGTCGGCGGAGTGCCGGTGTGTGTGGCCGAACCCATCGAGGACGAGTACACGAGCACGTTCCTTGCGGCCGGCGAGCACACGCTGGAGGGCTTTGAGGCGTTGCAGTTTCTGCGCACCCGCCACGGCGTTGGTGACGGCAGCGACCTGACCCGCATCAACAACCAGCAGTTGTTCATGTCGTCGCTCGTGCGCACGATCAAGAGCGCCGACACGCTCGCCGATCCGACCAAGGTGTACTCCCTGGCCAAGGCGGTCACCGGAAACATGCGGCTGTCCGACAGTCTCAACAACGTCTCGGTGATTGCCTCGATCGCCGTGGCACTGAAGGACATTGACCTGAGCCAGGTCGTGTTCGTGCAGGTGCCCACCGGCAACGTTGAGGGTGGTGTCATTCCGTCGCAGCCTGCCTTTGAAGATATGTTCACCGCTGTTGCTGCCGATGAGCCGATTCAGCTGAGCGGAACCACTGGTGGGGGAACCGTCGCAGACCCGAATGCGCCGGTCACTGAGACCGCAGCACCCACGGCAGACCCGGCTGCGCCCACCGAGACCACGGCCCCGGCGACGGACACGTCCACCCCCGCTGCAACAGATCCTTCGGTTTCTGTTCTGGACGATTCCGTCACCGGTCAGACGGCCGCAGATTACACCTGCACGTCCGGGCGTACACTTCAGGATCAGTAGCCCGACGGCCGTGACGGGTGGGGTCGTCACGAAGGCCGCTCGGGTCGGCTAGGATAGACAGGTATGTTTGCCTCGGCAGGCATCAAGGAGACGTCGCATAGTTCGGCTTAGTGCACCACCCTGCTAAGGTGGAGTACCCTTTACGGGGTACCGTGGGTTCAAATCCCACCGTCTCCGCAGTGAGGAATTCACGTAATTCCGGTGATTTGTTCACGAAATTCATATGGCAAGAAAAAACCGGCGATCGCATCGCCGGTTTTCTGCGTTAAAGCGCGGATTCCAAGAGTGATCGTCCCAAGAAACGCTGTGATCCGGGCGTGACCGGCGGTTAAACACCGCTGCGCCCTGTTTTTGGCAGGGCGAAGCGACTTCTAATGCAGGTAACGGAATTGTTGACGACCGGGCGGCCTAGCTGGGTGGTGGTGGTGGTGGTGACGGTGGTGACGGTGACGGTGACGGTACCTTGTCGGTGGGTGGCGTCACCGAAGCCATCTCAGCGCTGGAATAGTACGTGCTCGCGGAGGACTTGTTCTTTGAGTTCAGAGGCACTCGGGCGAGCTCACTCTGAATGAACGACAGAATCTTTCGGATGTTGGCGGAGACGAGCGCAAGTGTGACGGAAACCGATGCGAAGGTGTTGCCGCGGGCGCGTCGTTTCATGGGGGAGGCAATGTCTTCGGTTGCGGAGTCCTTGATGAATGCGTTCTGGCTTTCGACGGTGTTGCGCAGTCCGTAGTAGCCCTTCCACACTGGACTTTTGTGGGGGTAGGTCTGCCCATACTTCAGGGCTTTGTCCTTGGCGGGGTCTTTTCCCGCGGGTACCACGATGGTCTTCTTGCGGATGGGCTCGATGAGTTCACCGGTCTTGTGGTCGAAGGCTAAACCGTCGTAGTTCTTGGGGTTGGGATAGAGGTATTGGCGTGACCCATCGGGTCGTCGCTTGCCCTTGGGCTTGGCGCGATACTTTTCCCGCTCGGCGATACGCTGGTCCCGCAGTTCTTTGGCTTGACGCACGGGGTTTGAGTCGCTGGGGAGGATGGCATCGTCTTCGGGCGTTTCCTCGTCGACCGGCACGCCGGTGTCGGCTGCCTTGCGGTCCTTTCGGGGCACGGTCAGAACCGCCAGATTCCGGGGGAGTGCCCGCAAGAGTTCCGCTCTGTGCGCCACCTTGGACCGGGTCAGTTGGTGGTGAGCGGAATCCCATTTCGGCCACGTGATACACGCTGAACGCGAGCGTCACGCTCGTGCGCAGGCGATGCCTATTCAGGGGTGGTCGTCTCCGCGCATCCGCACGGCCACGATGAATCCGGATGCGGCGGTCAGGGCCGCGACCACGGCGACGGCGGACGGAATGCCGAAGGCGTCTGCGATCAGTCCGGACAGTAGCGCGCCGACCGCGAAGCCGCCGTCACGCCACAGGCGGTAGGCGCCCACCGAGCGGGCCCGCCATTCGGGGTGGGCGACGTCGCCGATCGCGGCGAGCAGTGTCGGGTAGACCATGGCGGTGCCGACGCCGAGCAGCACGGCGGCTGCCAGCCAGATGCCGAAGCTGTCCCCGACGGCGACCATGCCTAGGGCGACCGCCTGCACGATCATTCCGCCGACGATCAGCCATTTGCGGCCGATCCGGTCGGAGAGCCCGCCGGTGATCAGTTGGCCGGCTCCCCAGACGGCCGGGTAGACGGCGGCCAGGATGCCGATGCGTTCGATGCTGAGTCCGGCGGCGGCGAACAGGATGGGGAACAGTCCCCAGGCCAGGCCGTCGTTGAGGTTGTTGACCATCCCGGCCTGGCTGATCGACGACAGGGAGCGATCCCGGAAGCTCGTGAGGGTGAAGACCTGCCGGTCGCTGAGGGAGCCGGCGTGGGCGTGCACGGACATATGGTTGGCCGCCTCGGCCTTCGCGTGGTGATGTGTTTCGCGCACGAAGAGCACGGAGAGTCCGAGCCCCAGGGCGATGAAGGCTGCCCCGAGCAGGAACGGGCCGGGGCGCAGCCCGTACTCGGCGGCGATGTATCCGGTGGCCAGGGCCGTGGCTGCGACACCGAGGTAGCCGGCCGCCTCGTTGAAGCCCATGGCCAGGCCGCGCTGCTTCGGGCCGACGAGGTCCATTTTCATCATCACGGTGGTTGACCAGGTCAGTCCCTGGCTGATGCCGAGGATCACATTGGCCGCGACAATCCAGCCCCAGGTCGGGCCGAGGATCAGAATAAGCGGCACAGGAATGGCGATCAGCCAGCCGGCGATTAGCACGGGCTTTCGGCCGTACTTGTCGGAGAGGGTGCCGGCGAAGTAATTGGTGCCGGCCTTGGCCAGGCCGAAGGCCAGGATGTACGTCAGCGCGCCCGTATACCGATCGACGTGGAAGACCTCGTCCGCCAGCAGAGGCAGCACGGTGCGCTCCTGGCCGAGGGTGCCGCCGACCAGGGCGTTGACGGCGACGAGCAGCATGAACTGGGGGAAGTTCTGCCGCAGACCCAGCGTGATCACGCGGCCGACGCCCTTCCGTTGGTCCACACGGCCTGGCGTCCGGCTCATCGTCCGGTCTCCAGCGAGCGACCAGCTTCACGGGCCCAGTCCGCGGCGCCGCCGTTGAGCACGGCGACGGCGGTTCGACCGCCGCGCTCGAGGATGCTCGCCGCGCTCATGGCGCGTTCGCTGTGGCCGCACATGACGACGAGGGGTCCGGTGGGGACCTCGCCGAGGCGCCCGGCGAGGTCGCCCAGTTCGATGTTCCAGGCGGCGGCGACGTGACCTGCCGCGTACTCCGAGGCCTGGCGGACGTCGAGCACGGTGGCTGAGGCTTCAGCGCCGGAGACCATGCTCCGGGCATCGATCAGCGATCCCGTGGCGCCGGAGTTCTTCCACGCAGGGAATCCGCCGTCGAGTTCGCCGGCGAGGGTGTCGAAGCCGACCTGCGCGGCCGCCCAGACGATGTCCTCGGGATCCTGATCCGAATTCCGCACGATAATGACCAGCCGGTCTGGCTCGGCCAGCCAGCCGAGCCAGGTCGCGAACACCGGGCGCAGCGCGATGGACAGGGAGCCGGGGATGTGCCCGGCCGCGAAGTCCGCAGGCTGCCTAGCATCCACGATCTGGGCACCCTGCTCGTGCAACGACATCACGCGGTCGACGGACAGGGCCGGCAGCGGCGGAATGATTCCGAGAACGGCTGGGCCCCGCCGGTTGATCTCGCCCAGGCGCAGGAAGTAGTCAGGGAAAGTGCCGAGGGAGCCGAGCAGCGCATCGACGAACGCGTCCTCACCGTTCACTTGGAGCAGCGGGTTGGTCGCCCGTTCGCGGCCGATTGTGGTCATCCGTTCGCCACCGGCTGCGGCCGAGCAGAATGACCCGGCGCCGTGGGTGGGCCAGACCGGGGTGTCGTTGGGTAGTTCCATCAGCCGGTGCAGCGAGTGGTACTGGGCTCGGGCCAGCGGAACGGTCATTTCCGGGCTGACCAGGTCGGTGCGGCCAGCGGTTCCGACCATCAGCGACCCCCCGGTGAAAACGCCGGCGATGCGTCCGTCGTCGAGGAGCAGGTAGGAGAGGTGTTCGGGTGAGTGGCCGGGTGTCGCGAGCGCCTGCAGGGTGAAATTATCCAGGTCCATGGTGTCGCCGTCGTTGAGTACGGTGTGGGCGAATCCGCGCGGACCCACGTCTGGTGCAAGTACCGTGGCGCGTTCGGTTTCTTCCAGTTCGCGCACGCCGGAGATGAAGTCCGCGTGCAGGTGTGTTTCCGCGGCGTACACGATGGACAGTCCCAGGCGCAGGGCCTCCGCACGGACCTGGCGCAGGTCCCGTTCCGGGTCCACCACCAGAGCCCTCCCCCGGCCAATGTCCAGGAGGTAAGTGGAATTACCCAGCCCCTCGTCGATGATGGGCACAAGATGCAGCATTTCCATGTGGCGCTCCTCTGATCGCACGACCCGCCAGAAACGGGAAAGATCAATATTCCATAAAACCATGGATTACTAGAAGATACTAGTATGAAAGGAATCGGGAGGAAGCGCATGGGTGATCGTGAGAAGAAGTCCGCGTTGTTCGAGCAGTTCGCGCGCGTTGGTAAGGCACTCGGCAGCGGCAAGCGCCTCGAACTGATCGACCTGCTGGCTCAGGGCGAACGCACAGTGGAATCGCTGGCGAACGCGGCCGGCCTGGGCCTGACCACCGCATCCGCTCACCTGCAAACCCTCAAGCACGCCGGTTTGGTCACCACCCGCCGGGAGGGCACCCGGATTCATTACCAACTTGCCGGGGATGACGTCGCCCGGCTCTACGATCTAGTTCGAGCGGTCGCCCAGACCCACTTGTCAGATGTTGAAGCGAAGCGCATCGCCTACCTCGGACTCGATGAACCTGGCTCAGGCGACGACGCGCAGGAGGAGATCACGCGGGAGGAACTCCTCGCCCGCGTCACGGCGGGGACTGTCACAGTGTTGGATGTCCGGCCGCGGCAGGAATACCAGGCCGCGCACATAACCGGAGCCGTCTCCATCCCGCTCGAGGAGCTCAGCGGCAGGCTCAGTGAATTGCCGCTCGGCCGTGAGGTTGTCGCCTACTGCCGTGGCGCGTATTGCGTGCTCGCCTACGAGGCCGTCGGCGTGCTGCGCCAGGGCGGCCACCGGGCGACCCGGTTGCACGAGGGGATGCTGGAATGGCGACTGGCGAGCCTGCCGGTGTCCGCCGAGGTGGCCGCCTGATACACGACCTATACCTCTAGGGGTATGGTGGAAATGCGGATCAGTAAACGAAAGGAAACGATCAGATGATGTGGGGTAACGGAAGTATGGGATGGTCCTGGGGGTTCGGCCTGCTAGCTATTGCGGGTGTCGCCGTGCTGGTTTATGTCATTGTTCGTTTTTTGTCGAACAAATCCGGAAGCGATGACACGCGATCTGCTCCGAGGCAAGCTGATTCCGACAGTGCCAGGCGGATTTTTGAAGAGCGTTTCGCTCGGGGGGAGCTCACTGCGGAGCAGTTGCGTGAACAGCTGCGGGTGCTCGAGGAGGGCCGGTAGTGCCCAACCTTAGTCGCCGTAGTGCCCTGATCCTCGGCGGGGTGGGGATTGCAGGCACAGCTGTGGGGGGAACGGGTTTCTTCGTCAATCAACGGATCTACTCGACGACGTCACTGGCAATACCGTCCGGGAGCGACCTCGTGGAGCCTCCGGAGCTGCGAAGCATCAGCGGCACTCTCACCGTTGATCTTGAGTCTTCCCCCCAACAAGTGACCATTGCTGGCCGTGACGTGCGTGCGCTGAGTTACAACGGTGGCGTTCCCGGCCCCACACTGCGCATTCGAGCGGGAGACACCCTCAGCGTCAGCCTTCGTAATGGTCTGGCCGATCCGAGCAACCTGCACGTGCACGGCCTTCACGTTTCGCCGGAGAACAAAGGCGACAACATGTTCGTCACCGTCGAAGCCGGCGACTCCTTTGATTATCAGTACGAATTGCCCGCCAATCACCCGCCGGGCGTCTACTGGTATCACCCGCACCATCACGGTTTCGTGGCCGATCAGGTATTCGGCGGGCTCTATGGCGCCATCATCGTCGAAGACCCCGACCCTATCCCTGCCAGCCGGGAACGCGTCCTCGTCATTTCCGACATGACCCTCGATTCCACGGGAACAATTTCAACGGCCACAGCGATGGAGAAAATGTCCGGACGCGAGGGAGACCTCGTCCTGGTCAACGGGCAACTCACCCCCAGCATGACTGCCCGCCCTGGTGAGCGGGAACGATGGCGCATCATCAATGCCTGCGTGTCCCGCTACCTGCGGCTACGTCTCGACGGGCAGCAGCTGTCCCTTCTCGGAATCGACTCCGGACGTTTCGAAGCCGCGCACGACGTCGACGAGGTCGTGCTGGCCCCCGGGAACCGGGCCGACCTTCTCGTCACCGGCACAGCCGGCACCTCCGTATTGCGTGCCCACACCTACGACCGAGGTACGTCCGGCGGAATGATGATGGGAGTCGGAGGCTCCGCTGGAGCTGACGACATCGCGCTGGCCACATTTCACGTAGCCGGTGACGACGTCGCCCCAGTCGCCGCCATACCCGGCCAGCCCGTTCCGCGTGACCTTCGCACGGCTACCGTAACCGCTCGACGCGAGTTGATCTTCGCGATGGGAATGGGCGGAAATATGGGCGGCGCAATGGGCGGGGACACAGGCAGCGGCATGGGTGGAAACATGGATGGCGGCATGGGCGAAGGAGTGGGTGGGGGCATGATGTCAGCCACAATCAACGGCCAGGTATTCGATGCCACCCGGGTCGACACGACCGTGCAATTCGACAGCGTGGAGGACTGGTTGCTGACGAATACCAGTCCGCTCGATCACCCCATGCACCTGCACGTGTGGCCGATGCAGATCATTGAACAGTCAGGCCGGCCCGTCGAAACCATCATGTGGCAGGACGTCGTGAACATCCCGGCACGCAGCACCGTGCGCGTACGTATCGCGTTTGACGACTTCAGCGGACGTACCGTGTACCACTGCCACATTCTTGACCACGAAGACAACGGAATGATGGGCGTCATCACCGCAAACTGACAGTAGCCGCAACCATCAATTCGAAAAAATGAATCAGGAGAAACCAATGAACTACGCACACACCATCACCGTCTCGCTGCCCTACAAAGAAGCAGTCGCCAGAGTGCGCGAAGAACTAGTCAACCAGGGCTTCGGCGTTCTTACCGAAATCGACGTCCACGCGACCTTCGAAACGAAACTCGGCGTGGAAAGCGCACAGTCACTGGGCGAATACTTGATCCTGGGTGCGTGTAATCCGGCCCTCGCCGAACAAGCACTCACCGCAGAGCCCGACATGGGATTGCTGCTTCCGTGCAACGTCGTCATCCGACGAAGCCCATCAGCGAATAACACTACGGTTCAAGCTATCAACCCACAAACCATGGTCCAGTTGAGCAATTCCCCAGGGATACAGAACGTTGCTGATCAAGCCGATGAACGTCTTCTCGCCGCGCTAGCCGCTCTCCAAGGAGAAAACAGCAGCAACTAATACGCGCTCTGGCCCGCGAGAGCGCGGTGAGGGCTGTGCCGCTGATTCTGTGTAAAGCAGCGCGCGGCGGCGCTCCTTCTGACATATGAGGGCTGCGCGTATACCCGACCGCGGATCGAGGATGTCCTCGCCCCCGGCCGTACCAGCCGTTAGCGTCCGAGTAGCCGGGACCAGAATGATCCGGTTGATTTTTCTTTAACGTGCCCGGCGCATTGCTGGTTGCGTGGAACACCGCTCATGACCTGATCAATGTGCTGACCGCAGCCCGCCCACGTTGTTTTTTGGCACACTTTGCAGGTGACGGAACGACACATAATGGATCTCCATTCAATAAGGTGAACTGCACAAAGAATTATACCCCTGGGAGTATTTTACTTACGCGGGGGCAGTGACGTGCCCAGGTGACCCTGCTGTGAAGCGGTCATGCGGTTTTTCACAGAGCGCGAGGTTTATCGGGCGGCGATACTGGCGCGCACGTCGTCCATGTTGAGGTTCTCGACGCCGGCAATGAGCTCTTCCAGGCTGGACGCGTTGAGTGCACCAGGCTGGGAAAAGACGAGTACGGAGTCCCGAAAGGCCATCAGCGTGGGGATGGAGCGGATGCCCGCGGCTGCGGCCAATCCCTGTTCGGCTTCGGTGTCGACTTTTCCAAAGGTAATTGCGGGGTGCTTTTCAGACGCCGCGGTGAATGTCGGGGCGAAACTGCGGCACGGGCCGCACCACTCCGCCCAAAAATCAACCAGCACGATGGGACTCTGGGCAATGGTCGCGTCGAAGGTGGTCTCGGTGAGATCGGTAGTAGCCATACACACAGACTATACCCTTAGGGGTATCTTGCATACCATATGGGGTATGTGCGAGACTGGGGCACATACCCACTTCACGCCCCAACTCGTGTCGGCGTGGTGGGCCCCGACCTTTGGAGGCCACGATGATTTTGACCCAGTACTACCTCAACTGCTTGTCCCATGGCTCGTACCTCGTCGGTGATGAGACGAGCAGTCAAGCCGTTGTCGTGGACCCCCGCCGCGACATCGACGACTACCTCGCCGACGCGCAGGCGAACAACCTGACCATCATCGGCGTGATCAACACGCATTTCCACGCTGACTTCGTCGCCGGTCACCTTGAGCTGGCCGCAGCCACTGGCGCCTGGATTGGCTACGGTGCCCGCGCCGAGGCAGAGTACGAGATCCGCCACCTCGCCGATGGCGAGAAAATCTCGCTCGGAGAGGTGGAATTGGAAATTCTCGACACCCCCGGACACACCTGGGAGTCCATCAGCATCGTTGTTCGTGAACACGCCGGCGACGCCGTTCCCCATGCTGTTCTCACCGGCGATACCCTCTTCATCGGTGACGTGGGCCGTCCCGACCTGGCCGCATCCGTCGGCGCCGATCCCGACCAACTGGCCCGCGCCCTGTACGCGTCGATCCACACGACGCTTCTCGCCTTGCCCGATGCGGTGCGTGTTCTCCCCGCCCACGGCGCCGGTTCCGCCTGTGGCAAGAACCTCTCTGACGAGCTCGAATCCACCATCGGCACCCAGCGCCTCACCAACTCATCCGTGCAGCCGATGAGTGAAGACGACTTCGTGACAATGATCCGCAGCGGCCAGCCCGCAATCCCCGGCTATTTCGCCGTCGACGCGATGATCAACCGCAGCGCGCACGAAATCATCGGTTCCACCCGTGAACTGGCACCGCTCACCTTGACGGATGTTCGCAGATCCGTTGAAAACGAAGCCCGCGTTCTCGATACCCGCAGCCCCGAGGACTTCGCCCTCGGGCACCTGGCCGGGTCCATTAACGTGGGACTGGACGGTCGCTTCTCCGAGACGGCCGGAATGGTCATCGAGCACGACGACAGCATCGTGATCATCGCCGACTCCGGCCGCGAAGCCGAGGCCGGAATGCGGCTGGCCCGCATCGGCTTCGACCGGGTCGCCGGATATCTGACAAACCCGGTGCTGGCGCTCACCGACCTCGGCCCGCTGGTGCAGGTCGGTGCACGGGTCGAGCTCGACGACTTCGAAGCTCTGCGCCGGGACACCGCCGCAACGATCCTCGACGTACGCAACCCCGGCGAGGTCGAGCAGGGCGCGATCCCGGGCTCGCTGCGCATTCCCTTGGCCGAGCTGAGCCAGCGCCACGCCGAAGTGCCCGCCGGACCCGTGCTCATCCACTGTGCCAGCGGCTGGCGTTCGAGCGTCGCCGCGAGTGCACTGCGGAATCTGGGCCATTCGGACGTCACCGACCTCATTGGCGGCTACAACGCATGGGCCGCCCAATACGCGGTGAAAGCCTGATAGAAAAGACGCCGCCGCCGAACACTTAACCAACGCTGGCTTCACGGCAGACACGATTGTCAGAGGCCTGCCCCAGGGGCAGGCCTCCGGGCTGCCCGGCATTGCTCCGCTCCCGCACCAAACTGAAACGGATCCACTATCTCTGACACCACGCACACCGTCAACCCCTCCCCAGCACCAATTGGGGCAGACGAATTCCATCAGTGGGTTCTCCATCATGACGACCTGATGATCATCGATGTGAGGGACGGTTCGGAGTTTGAAACCCGGCATATCCGGGGTTCGTATCACGTGCCGCTCCACCTGCTCAAAGAACACACGGAAGAGTTCGCGGCGCAGATGGCCCCCCGGGTGGTGCTGGTGTGCCAGTCGGGTCGACGCGCGGAAGAAGCGCGAAAGAATCTTGACGCAGCCGGCCTGAACGGTGCTCGGGTATTGACCGGTGGTGTGGCGGGCTATGCCGCCGCCGGCGGCGATATCACCAGCGGTCGCTCCACGTGGGCCATGGATCGACAGGTACGCATGACGGCCGGATGCCTGGTGTTGGCGAGCGTGCTGGCGGGGAGGTTCATCCATCCGCAGTTCCGTCTTCTCGCCGGCGTCATCAGCGCCGGTCTCACGGTGTCGGCCGCCACCAACAGTTGCACGCTGGGGCGAATTCTGTCGTGGATGCCCTGGAACCGCCCGGTTTCCGAACCCACGAAGAGTGACATCCTCGCGCAGCTGGCGCCGCACGCATGATCGTGGCCGCGCTGCTTCTGGGAGTGATCGTGGGCGCGCTGCTCGGCCTGGTCGGCGGGGGCGGGTCAATCCTGGCCGTTCCGGCCTTGGTCTACGGTGTCGGGTTACCCCTCGAGGAGGCGATACCAACCTCGCTGATCGTCGTGGGAGCGGCGTCGGCGGTCGCCGTGCTTCCGCGGCTGCGCACCGGTGTGAACTGGCGTCTGGCCGGCATCATCGGCGCCGCCGGCATTCCTACCGCCTACCTCGGCACCCTCGTAAACCGACTGGTTGACCCTCAGCTTCTGCTCGGCGCTTTTAGCGTGATCATGGTCATCGCCGGCGTGCGAATGTTCTTTGCCACCCCCGCCGCAACCGGCCCCTGTGCGCTGCCCGGCGGCGGAACCCGGTGGCGCAGTTGTCTGCCCCGTGCGCTGGCAACGGGCGCCGTGGTCGGGTTCCTGACTGGGCTGCTCGGCGTCGGCGGCGGGTTCCTGATCGTTCCGGCACTGGCCCTCGTGCTCGGACTCCCCATGGGCGTCACGATCGGCACGTCCCTCGTGATCATCGTCATCAATTCGGTCGCCGGCTTCAGCGCCCACCTGAGCGACGTGCAGATCGACTGGGCCGTCACCGGCGCCTTCGCGGGCACCGCTATGCTGGCATCCCTAATCGCGGGCAGACTCAGCCGAAGACTCCCCGACCGCGTTCTCAAAACAAGCTTCGCGATCCTTGTGCTCTGCATCGCCGTGTACGTCGCGATTCGCGCCGTCGCCGGCTAGCTCTCGCGAATGGGGTCAGGCGAGGGACAGGAAAAGCTTTTCAAGCTCATTGACGCTGAGCTGCTTGGTTCCTCCATCCGCGCCGTTATCGATGAGGCACTCCTTCATCGCCGACGAGATGATCGTGAACCCTGCCCGGTCAATGGCACTCGAGACAGCAGCCAGCTGGGTGACCACGGCACGACAATCAGCGCCGGACTCAACGGCTGTGATGACGGCGCCGAGTTGCCCCTGCGCGCGCTTGAGTCGATTGAGGGTCTTGCGCAGGTCGTCGCTGGAGTGGGTCGCGGGTTCGGTGATCCCCATGAGGGTGTGCTCCTGTTCGTAAGCGGATGCGAGGCTGGTTTTGTCTAAGACCAGGATACCCCTTAGGGTATCAGTATATTCAAATATGGCAGCAAGCGTTTCGCGATGAAAAGTAAATGAGGGCTATTCGAATGCGTGACCAGCGCACCAGCAGGGACGAATCATCACGGCGTGCCCCTTGGCGCGGCAAGCTGGCCGGGCTCGGCGGGGACCTGCGTCGCTGGCCCTCTCGCCGCTGGTGGGTTGCCCTGGCGACGGCATTGTTTACGGTGGTCTTCATTGCCATTCCGACGGACTTGATTGACACGCCATTCTTTTCGCGACAGATCCCGCCGACCGCCTGGTCGTGGCCGGTGCTCACCCTCAGCGCGGTCTTGACGGGCATGGTCACTGCCACCTATGTGGCGCACCCGGAAGGCGCCCTGCCCAGTAGGGCGGCCGGACGATTGGGGATGGCCGGTTGGCTGGTGACGTTCTTCGCGGTGGGATGCCCCGTCTGCAACAAACTGGTTCTCCTCGCTCTCGGCACAACCGGAGCGATGCAATTCTTCGAGCCGGTCCAGTCGTATCTGGCCGCCGCGTCGATCGTCTTGCTCGGCTGGGCTCTCTATGCGCGCATGACTCGAGAAAATTCTTGCGGTCTTCCCGCTCGGACCACTGCCGCGACGGAAGTCCTTGATCGTGTTCTCTGACCTACAAACTTGGTCGACTCGACGCTGGATAATCACGGCCGCCGCAGCCGCAGCCGCGTTCATGGCTTTTGTAACCGGCTACGCGCCCCGGGCGGGCGACGCAGACGGCGCCCTGTGGTGGACGGTCGCGGCCACCGCGCTCGGAGCGAGCTTGATCGGCTTGATCGTTGCCAGTTATGTCGAAACCCCCATCGGCGCCGACGCAACTCTCTGCGACACACGGTGGCCAGCTCTGGGTCTGATCGCGCTGTATCTGACCACCGAAGTCCGCTCCCTCGACCCGATAGTGAGCGGTGCTGCGCGCCCGGCCCTGGCCGCCGCCGCCCTCGCCCTATTGATCTGGGCCCTGCGCGAAAGACTGGTCAGCGAACGCCGAGCCACCACCCGCCGCGAATCGTCAGAGTCCGCTGAGGGTGAGGTCTGCACTACCTGCATGCCCTTGTTCCCGCGCTCCCGGAAAGTCGGTCCCAGGCCGATCACACTGCCACCCACTCCACGCACCGGTCAGGATACCCAGCCATGAAGAAAACACTCACCGGCATCACAATCGCCGTGGCGGCACTGCTCAGCATGGTCGCCTGCGCGAGCCCCGCGCCTTCGCCCTCCATCGCTGTCACCTCCAGTACGGTCGTCGTCGATGTGCGCACCGCTCCAGAGTATGTCGGTGGACACCTTCAGGACGCCGTCAATATTGACGTGCAATCCCCGGACTTTCCGCAACCGGCATCGGGCGCTTCGGATGGCTGCGCCCGTGGAATTAATTCCGCGATGTGATGGAAAAGGGATCTGGCACGACCTCCGAGTCCCGCGCCAACAATGCGCATTAGGAATTACGTGAACTACCCGCAGTTCGACCCCCTCACATCCCAGTGTTTTCAACGGATGGAGGGGGTTTTTTCATGTGGGAATGCTGGGTTTGCCCACATTGTGTCCACATTTGAAATACTGGCGGTCTGATTCAACCCTTCAGCCAAACGATCAACCGTTGATGGCTTCAGTGGTACCGCCTCAAGCGCGATCTGTGCCAGATCATCAAGCGGTGATCCAAAACGGGCCAAGTCCCAATCGATGACCCCGGTGAGGTGGAATCCATCGTGAAGCGTGTTCCAAGGCCCGAGGTCTCCGTGGTTCACGAGCATGCTGGGTCCGGCTGCCTCGGGTCCTCAAAGAAACCTGGTGCCAGGTGGGAGCACAAACCCCAGTTGCCAAACCTATCGAATGCGGGAACCTAGGCCGGCGGGGACAGCCGTTCGGTAAGTCCACTGCAGTCTCGGTGGAGATTCGGTGAGCGGATCCAGTGGCTCGCTTGTGGGTGACCCCGCACCAGTAGACTCGGCCCATGTTTCAATACAATGCATTCGTGACGGTCTCTTTGATTGCGGCTCTAGCCGCCGTTGTCGTCCTGTTTTGGCTGGCAATCACAGCGATCCGGGCGCTCAACGTCTACATCGCAAAGAATCGCTCACCGCGCGCTGAGAAGGAGTAGATGCTTTTTGCGTGCATGTGTGCGAATCGACAGGCTCTGAAGGGGACGGATCGTGGGTTCAAATTCCACCGTCTTCGCACAGCATCACCCCTCACCTCCCCGTGTTTGCGGGAGATGAGGGGTTTTTTAGGTGGGGGAGCGGTGCTGCTTTAGCCAGCGATGAGGGCGATGAGCAGGGCCACGTATACGACGATGAACACGGTCGGCGTCACGAATCGCACCACGTTCACCCAGGGCGCCGCAGACACAATGCGTCGTGTCACGGCCGAGGTGCTGCCCAGTGCGCGCAGATCGGCGGTAACCGCCAGAGCCTCATTGGCGACATTGATCTGCACCAGTGCGCCGAGAATGCCAGAAGCCAGCAGTATTCCGGCCGCAGCGACCCGCACGCTGGGGTCTGTTGCGGCCAAGCCGAAGGTGAGGAAGCCCACCAGTGCGGCGAGCAGTAAAGTGGGGGCGACCTGAGACACGATGAGGTGCCAACGGCTCTTGATCCACAGGTTGACGAGCTCGGATTCAGTCATGCGGTGCTCCCGTTCGGTCGTCGCGGACGGACGACAATACATCTATTCTCCTGCCTTCACACCCGTACAAAATGCCGACACCACTCACCTAGGACAAGTGACTTACGTGACGCCGCCCGTTGTCGAAAGGATGCCCGCAACGACCTGCCACGCGAACGCCGCTTTGGTGACGAGACTGAGCAGAAGATAGCCACGCTCCTCGGTCGCGTACGTGCGCCCCGTGGGGATTTCCCGGAACCCGAGCCACTGGTTGACCCCGAAGGCAAAGAACAGCAGAAGCAGAGTGACGGTCAGCAGGCGTATCCAGACGGGCTGGTCGTATCCGCTTGTTGCTCCCGGAGCCAGAACGTGCAGGGCAATCACGCCCCACGGCACAATCCCCACGATGCTGCCGACAATGAACGGCCGCAGCGTGCGGGCCGGAGTGCCGATCCGCTCCTGCAGCCACAGCAGAATGATCAGGGCCGACTGTACCGAGTAGATGAGGACGAGCGTGCCGGCATTGGTGATTCCGTTCAGCTGGGCGATGAGGAAGATCATGATCGACGAGCTGAGCGAGTACTCGATCCAGCGGATGGGGCTGCAGCGCTGAACGATGGAGCGTTGATAGCGCGCGGCGAGCAGCGGTGACGCGATGAGGAGGTGGGTCACGGCCGGAAGCAGGAGAACGATCACCGCAGCGACGCCGATATTGACGGAGCCAATTAGCAGGCTCTCGGGCTCTAGGCCTGTGTCCGGCGCCCCGGTCGGATACTCGACGGTCACCGGAAGAAGCAGGTGCAGAGCCTGGGTCACGATCACGGCGACAACAATCGCCTGCACCAGGTGCAGCAGACCCATGATCAGGTTCAGGGTGCGAAGGTTCACGGGCATCACTTTCGGGGTCGGCGCAGGCGGATCGGGCCCTTCGCCGTGGACGGGTCCACGACCGTGCCACCCTGCACAATCTGCAGTTGCCCGGCCGCAACCATGCGCCGAGCAGCTCGTCGAACCGGCTCCATCAGCTCCTGCCACGCCTCGCCGCCCACCATCCGGGCCACGTCGGCCGCATCAATCGATGAGTGCGCGGGTGTGGTGACGAGAAGACGAGCGATGGTGCTCTCCAGCTCCCGGTCGGTATCGTTCACACCGTGACGGCGACAGGCATCCGAGCAGTACTTCACGTTCGCCCAGTCGCGTGCCCATGCCGCCCGCCAGGTGATGCGCCGACCACACGACACGCAGGTGCGCTCCACGGGAGGGGCCTGCTCAAGGTCTGATGCGCGCTGTCGGTGTGCCACGCTTCTATTCTGCTCCCACGACCTCGACGACGCGACTGGGGACGCTCTATTCGTCGAGGACCTGAATTCGGTGACGGTATTCCTCGGAGTCAAGCTCCCCTCGGGCGAAGCGCTCATCCAGGAGCTGGCGTGCTGCGCTGCGTGCTGGCCGGTGCGACTCGACGGGGTACGACTCCACGGGCCGTTGACCGCCTGAATCCCGGTGCCCGTTACCCGGACTGAACGCCCGAACCGTCAGGATTGTCAGTAGCACCACGCCAGCGAGAAGGAGCAGCCCGATCGGCCACAGCCACCACATAAATCCCATGCCGTAATTTCCCCACATCATGGCCTCCTTCTCCATCTTTTGCGCACAGGTTACCCGCAAATCCCCGCCCGAGGTGAGATCTCGGCAAAACGACCGGCAAATTCGTGCTGATCGTCAGGATGCAGCAGATCATGAGTGGCAGGTCGTCTGCACCGCGGTTCGGCACCTAAAATTAGGGGTACACGAGGAGGTGGTGTTCCCATGCGGCGAAGTCGATCGAGCCGCCGTGCCGGTGCGCAGGTTCAGGAATCGGGTGCCGATCTCGCCACCATCGAGCGGATGTCCGACGAGGGGCTCCTCATCGCCCTCTCCGCCGTGCGAATGGCCGTGAAAAACGACATCATCATCGGTGCGCTGCGGGACCACGCCGATTATGACCCTGCACGCTATGCGGAGACGGCGCGAAATGAGCTGAGTCTCCTGGCCCGCCAGAATGAGGAATACGCCGAACGTGTGGGGCGGCTCCGGAAAGACCTCAGCAAGAGCCACTGGGGCTTCGACCTCACGGACGACCAGCGTGGGGACCTCGCCCAGTTCGCTCTGCGCATGCAGGTGCACAATCGGCTGACCGTCGCCCTCGACGCCGAGGCGGCTGCTGACGACCGTGTGGCCCAGCTCGTGGACCGCGCCCAGCGGGCGGCGAGCGAGGAGATTCGTGACGCGGTGTCAACGCGGTTGATCTCGCTCGCCATCGATCCACATGCGGCGGACTATGCCGAAAAACGGGCGGATCGACTCGAGATGTTCTTGCTGGTGAACCTCGCCCTGCTGAAGGCGTCCCGCGCCGAGGCCACTCCGGGCGACAGCGACTACTGACCGGTATCCCCGCTGGCCAGGCGGGGCGAATCTGGTCAGTGCCAGATGCTGACCTTTTTTGGAACAGTGGAGTACGGTCGCCTTACACGGAGATTGCGATCTCCGATTCACCGCAGGAATTCTTGAGAGAGGTATGACAGATGTCTGACACACCGCACCCGAAGCCGCACGATCCCCGGCCCCATGCGCCTCAAGCGCCTGCCCCCACACCTGCTCCCGATGCGCCCGAACAGGACACGCCGCAGTAGTCGGCCCACGACGGCGGGCAGGGCCTCGGCCGTGCCCGCGTCCGCGCCGGCCTACAAAGTGGGCCAGAACTCCTGCCACACCTGTCGCTGTTCACCACGAGGGTCACATTCCACCCGGTCTACCTCATCAAAGATGAGCGTCTGGCGATCCTGCTCGGTGTAGTTCGGCCAGCTCGCCTCCACCACTCCCGTACAGGCGAAGTGCAACCAGTGGCGACGCATCCGCTCACCGGCACTGATAAAGGGTTTGCGGCCACCGAACGCGGTCACGGACCGTGCAAAAAGGGTATCTAGGTCGTTGAAGAGCGCAAAAAGTTCGATGCCGTGGGTAGCGCCCAGGCCAACCACATGCATGAGTCGCGGCGCAAGATCGAAGCGATAGAAGTGCACGGGAGCAACGCGCGAGTGCAATCCCCCCACCGTGACGCTCGGAAACCAGAAAGCGAAATCACCACCGAAATCGCTCGCGGCGTGTTTCGTGGGCAGCCCCGGGTACGCTGCGCGCATGGCGTCGTGAGTGCCTTCGGGGGCGCGTTCGAACAGCGCCTGAATTCGTTGGGGCGACTGCGGCAGAATATCGACACGACGCCCGAACGCCGAGCCCTCACGGTAGTTCGTGCCGATGATGAGCGGCACGTGGTGTGTGTGGCCGCGTCGAAACGCGTCGACCGGGTGTTCGGGGAGCAAATCGCCGTCCACAACCGGGGCGAGACAGAATGTGCCGGGCTGCGCATCGGGCGTGCGCACCTGAACGGCGAGGGCCGCCAGCATGAGCTGCCCGGCATCCGCTTCGATGAGCAGCTGTGCCGCATCACTGGTCTCACCGACGGCATCCGGTGTGATCGCCCGCAACTCGTTCACCACCTCCTCGGCCCAGCCCCGGGTGAGCTCGGGCGCGTACGCGGCTCCCGGTGGGGGACTCTGCGCAATGACGCGCGCGAACAGCCCCCGCGCCGCCGGGGTGGCCATCAACGTAAGGGCCGCGTTGCCCCCGGCCGACTCCCCAAACACCGTCACGTTGTTGGGGTTTCCTCCGAACGAGCGGATGTTGCTGCGCACCCACTCGAGGGCGGCCAGCTGATCGCGGAGCCCCAGATTATTCTCGATCGGTCGTTCCGGCGTGGAGTAGCCCGAGAAGTCCAGATACCCCAGAGCACCGAGTCGATAATTGAAATTCACGTAGACCACGCGCCCGGTCCGCACAAAACTCGGCCCCTGTTGGGGAAAATCCTGAGCAGATCCGATGCTGTAACCGCCGCCATGAATAAACACCATCACCGGCAGGCTCAGTCGGGTGCGCCGCCCCACGGTGGGCGCGAGCACATTGATGGTGAGACAGTCCTCACTTGCCAGCTGTCGAGCAATCTTCGAGCGGAGGGAATTGCGCGGGATCTGTGATGCCACATCCCTGTGGCGACTGGCATCCCGAACACCGCACCACGGAATCACGCTCTGTGGTGCTCGAAAGCGCAGCGGGCCCACAGGCGGCGCCGCGTAGGGGATGCCGCGCCAAGCCACGATCGAACCGTCCCGAACCCCACGCACAGTGCCGCCCGTGACCTGAACGTCCAGGGCAGTACGCGGTGAATCAGCGAGATCAGGGATGCCTGACGACGTGGTCGATGATGACCGGGACGGACGGAGTGAACGCGCCGTGTCGTGGCGAGGAAGCCCGGTGGTGACTGAGAGGTGAGTGAACATGTGTCGCGCCCCTTCCGGACGACGCTCGGGTCTGGAGCTAGCCCGGGTATTTCTACCTGTCTTGCGGTTCTGCGCTGGCCTCGAAGCCGAAGCGTTCGCCGCGGTCCCAACTCTGGCGCAGGTTTCCCCAGGCTGGAATGCCGCCATTGGCCTGCAGAATCGATGCCAGATGCATGAGATTCCAGCTCATGAAGGTGGTGTTGCGATTGGTGAAATCATTCTGGGGGCCGCCAGAACCCGGGTCGAGATAGCTGGGGCCGGGCCCGATCTCACCCAGCCATCCCGCATCCGCTGCTGGGGGGATGGTGTAGCCAATGTGCTGCAAACTGTAAAGCAGGTTGGAGCTGCAATGCTTGACGCCGTCTTCGTTGCCGGTGAGAATAGCGCCACCCACCTTGCCGTAGAACACGTACTGGCCTTTTTCGTTGAACATGCCAGACATTGCATACAAACGTTCAACGATGCGTTTGGTGACGGAACCATTGTCGCCGAGCCAAATGGGGCCGGCGAGAACGAGAATATCGGCCGCGCGAACAGTCTCGAACACGGCAGGCCAGGCATCGCTTGCCCAGCCGTGTTCGGTCATGTCGGGGAACACGCCGGTGGCGATGTCGTGGTCGATGGCGCGAATCACATCCACGTGAACGGCCTGACCGCGCATGATGTGTGCACTCAGGTCAATAATGCCCTCCGTGTTGCTCACCTCGGGGCTGCGCTTGAGCGTGCAGTTGATAAACACCGCGCGCAGTGAGGAGTAGTCGAACGACGTTTCAACGTGAACGGACGGGCCCATATGGTCAGTAAAGCACCGGTTTCAGGAGCTAGCTAGGGCCAGCACGGCTGATTCTGAGACCGGCACGGCCCTGCTGCCACGACCGTCTTGGACAGGCGGGGGTCGTCACGCCTGGCCGCGGTGTGCAGTGAGCGCGACCGGGTTCAAAATGCGGTATAGTTTTCAAGTTGCCTCCGAGCGTTTCGGTCGGAAGTAACCGGGCGCCCGTAGCTCAGCGGATAGAGCAATTGACTACGGATCAATAGGTCGGGGGTTCAAATCCCTCCGGGCGCACAGCTAAAAACCCCGTAATCCTTGTGATTGCGGGGTTTTTGTTTTGTCGTGGACGGCCTCGCTCGACCGCTCACCTGAGAAGTTTGTGAACAATCTTGACCAATCTTGACCAAACGGGCAAATGGGGGTCATGTATAGATAGCATTGCCCTAAGTGAGAAATACTTACCTTTACCTTCACGGCACCGCCGCCATGACATGAGGTCGAAGTTTCTCGCCGGGCCTTGTTCGGAAGTCCGGTGAGGAAGGCATTCCTGCGAGGGACTGCCTCGGTGGGGCGAGGGGTAGGGCCTTCGCCCCACCGCCATCCCGTTTGGCGCTGAGCGGCTAATCCGGTGAGCGCGTGTCTCGCGTGCGTAGCCGATCACACAGGGCCGTGAGCTCGTGGAGTTCGTCGATGTTCAGCGAATCGCCGATACGTTCCGTGATGGTGTTCATGTGGGCAACGGCCACGCGGCGAAAGACTGCGAGACCCGTTGTGGTGAGTTCCACGATGGCCCCCCGGCCGTCGTTCGGGTCGGCGAGCTTGCAGACGTAGCCCTTGGAGACCAGGCGGTCCACCAGTCGGCTGACGCTGGGCTGGGTGAGCAGCACGTGACTGTTGAGCTCACGTAAGCGGATGCGCCGATCGGGCTCTCGAGACAGATTAAACATCACGTCGTACTCATTGAAGGAAATGTCCCGGGAGGGAAAGCCGGCCGCGAGGCTGCGCATGATGGCCACTTGGGCACGAAAAAGGGACTCCCACGCCGCAACGGCAACGTTCCGATCGACCACCCTGACTCCTTGCGCTGCTCGTGACGCCCCTAACCCCTGGGGCATGATCACCTCTAAGGATAGGGACTTCGCGGCGATCATCGCGCATCTGCTCGGCTCGGAGCCAACTCGCAGGAGAAAAAGTGTCACTCAACTAGCGTCCGTTACTCATTCGTTATATATTCGTAGTGCGTCAACCGTTTGCTGTGGCGGAAGACGTGAAATGTGATTGCAGGACACTCTTGGTGCAAGGGAACAGGGCCGGTCGTAGAGTCTACGACCGGCCCTCACCATGTGTGGCGTGATGTACGAGTTAGAAGCGGTCGGGACTCGGGGTCGTCGCCTGTCGAATCGACACGTCGGCGTGACGGTCGAAGCGGTATCCCACTCCACGCACCGTGCGCACGATGTCCTCGTAGCGACCGAGCTTTGCACGTAGGCGCCGCACGTGCACGTCAATGGTGCGCTCGTTGGGGGTGTCGTCCTCATCGCTGGCATCCCAGAGCGAGGAAATGATCTCTGCACGATCCACGGTGCGTCCCTCGCGCAGAACCAGGTACTGCAACAGTTCAAACTCTTTGTAGGTGAGGCTGGCCGTCTCGTTGTCGAGGATCACGCGCTTGCGTGAGATATCGACGACGACACCGCTGTGGGCACGGTCGAGTTCTTCGGTTTCGGTGCGGTGTTCCGCCAGCGCGGACGGATCCTGCAGAGCGAGACGAACAACGTCAACATCGCGTCCACCGGAGTTCTCGGGGGCCAAGGCCACGGCCGCGTAGGTTTCGGCCGACGGTGCCAGGTCGTTTGTGAGGGCTTTGAGCGCCTCAACAATGCGGTGCAGGCTCGTGCCGGCCGCCGCGGCCTTGGCCTCATCGATGCCAACGTAGAGCACGAAGCCGCGGGCTTCGGTGCCGCTCGGAACGGCGCGAATGCGGGGGGCCGGCTGGTCGACGATCTTCAGTGCGGGACGACCTGAGTGGATGTGGGCGAGAGACATGGGGAACTCCTTATGAGAAAAACGTGGGTGAACCCGCAGCAATGCTCATGGGTTCGCGTATGAGGCACACGTGCCTGGTGTCGAACGCTGTCAGGAAGCGTTCGGGAGAGCAGTTCGTCAGTCACCGGGGGCGATATATCCCGGTGCGCGGGGACGGAGCTGAACTCTCAGCGAGGGCCGGGCGTTAGCGGCACATTCGACAACAGACGACGGCGGAAGAACCGGCCATCATCATGCCGGCAGTCCCGGGGGCCTCGAGGGAGGTCAGGGGGCGTGCGGTGGTTGTCATAAATGTGAGTTAACCGGAATGTGACGCGGTGTGTCAATTCGATGACAAGGAGTTACGCGCCGTGACGCGCATGACGTTCATTCCCTCGGACGTGATTAGGCGCATCCGTCACAAAAGGAAACTTTACGAATGGTTCTGCGATGAAAAGTAGCTTGATAAAAGTTTATTGAATATTGTGGCCATCGGCGCGGCTGAATCCGCAGAAGCTGCAGAGGGCCGCCCGTGAGGCCGTGACCGTGAAGGTTACACGAGACCGTAGAGGCGGTCGCCCGCGTCACCGAGGCCGGGCACGATGTAGCCGTTCTCATCGAGGCGCTCGTCAACAGCACCGAGAATGATGGTCACCTCGCGGCCTTCAAGAGCCTTCTCCACAGCCGCCAGTCCTTCGGGAGCAGCGAGGATGCAAATGGCGGTGACGTCGGTGGCGCCGCGAGCGAACAGGAAGTTGATGGCCGCAATGAGCGAACCGCCGGTGGCCAGCATGGGGTCGAGAACGAAGCACTGCCGATCCGACAGATCGTCGGGCAGGCGCTCAGCGTATGTTGTGGGCTCGAGTGTCTCCTCGTTGCGCGCCATGCCGAGAAAACCCACCTCGGCCGTGGGCAGCATCTTCACCATTCCCTCCAGCATTCCGAGTCCCGCGCGCAGAATCGGAACGACGAGGGGCTTGGGGTCGCTGATGCGCACGCCCTGAGCGGCCGACACCGGCGTGTGCACGGTGACCGCTTCGACCCGCACGCCACGGGTGCCCTCATACGCCAGCAGTGTCATGAGTTCTTCGACGAGCGAACGAAACAGGGGGGAGGGAGTGGTCTTGTCACGCAGCACTGTGAGCTTGTGCGTGATGAGCGGGTGGTCGGCTACATGGACTCGCATAGGCTCAATTCTACTGGTTCCCTCTCGCGAACCGTCCGCGCGAGACACCGGGAAGGTGAACACCGTGACTGTACAGACAGCGCTCATGAAACTGGCCCTCGATGAGGCTCGTATTGCCCTGACCACGGGCGACGTTCCGGTGGGAGCCATCATCGTCAATGCCGCGGGCGTCATCATCGCGCGCGGGCGAAATGAACGCGAACTGCACCAGGATCCCACCCTGCACGCCGAGATTGTCGCTATCCGTGCGGCCGCTGCGGCCACCGGCGACTGGCATCTCACCGGGTGCACACTCGTGGTCACCCTGGAGCCGTGCGTCATGTGCGCCGGCGCGATCCTCGCGGCCCGAGTGCCCACGGTGGTTTTCGGCGCCTGGGATGAGAAGGCTGGAGCATCAGGATCGGTCTACGACGTGCTGCGCGACCGTCGGCTCAATCACCGCGTCGAGGTGTTCAGCGGTGTAGCGGAGCAGGAATGCGGCGACCTGCTACGAGCCTTTTTTGACGACCCGGCGCGCCGCACTCCCCGCGCCGGTGGGGTTACTCCCGGCCCCTGATCACGAATGTGTCGGTTGGTGGGTTTGCGAGTGTCGGGTCGAGCCACACGTCCGGCTCAAGGTAAATCACCCGTGCCACGGGAACAGTGGCCCGAATGCGCTGCTCGATGGCGTTGATATCTGCCGCCACCGCGAAAAAGCGTTTGTCGGGCTCCACGGCGATCTTTGCCCCCACCATCATCTCGTCCGGGCCGAGATACAGGGTCTTAATGTGCACAATGTGCGTGGTCTCGGGGCCGTCCAGGATGGCTGCGCGGATCGCCTCAAGGTCGTCAGCGGTCGCGCCCTCACCCACAAGCAGGCTCTTGGTCTCAATTCCGAGAATGATTGCCACGAGCACGAGCAGCAGCCCAATCAAGATGGTGCCGATCGCATCCCACACGGAATTGTCGGTGATCACGGTGAGTCCAACTCCGAGGAAAGCGAATACGAGACCGGTGAGCGCCGCAACGTCTTCGAGCAGCACCACGGGAAGCTCGGGCGCCTTTGCGTGCCGCACAAACTGCACCCAGCTCTGCTCTCCTCGCACATGATTCGATTCCGTCACGGCGGTGCGCAGCGAGTAGCTCTCCAGCCCCATCGCCACGAGCAGCACCACTAGGGGAATTCACGCATTCTCGAGCGGATGAGGGTTCTGCAGCTTGTGGATGCCCTCATACAGGGAGAAGACCCCACCGATCGAGAACAGAATGATCGACACGACGAAGGCATACACGTAGCGCTCTCGGCCATACCCAAACGGATGCGCCAGATCGGCCCGCTGTTTCGCCTTGCGGCCACCCAGCAACAGCAGGAGCTGATTGCCGGAGTCCGCGAGGGAGTGCACGCCCTCGGCGAGCATCGACGAGGAGCCCGAGAATCCCCAGGCCACGAACTTGGTGATGGCAATGCCGAGGTTGGCGCCGAAAGCCGCCACAATTGCTTTGTTTCCGCCGGAAGCACTCATGCGCCCATCCTAGAACTCCGGCCGGTCGGGACCCCAACGGGGGCACCCGGCGACCACGGAGGCCGCGAAAGTAGACTGAGCGGATGACTTCTACGCAAACTGTCACCCTGCCCACCATCGCGTTCCTCGGAGCCGGCTCCATGGCCCGGGCCGTTCTGGCGGGACTCCTCAAGCCCGGCGTGGAGGTTGAGGGCGGAATTCGCACGACCAACCGCACCGTAGAGAAGGCTGCAGAACTCGACGGAACCGCCGGTGTCACGGCCTTCGCAACGGCCACCGACCCGGAGGCCAACCTCAAGGCAATTGCCGGCGCACAGATCGTTGTCGTGGCCGTGAAGCCCTACATGGTGCCCGACCTGCTGGCCGAGATTGCCGACCACCTCGAGCCCGGTGCCCTCGTGATCAGCGTCTGCGCCGGGGTCACGGTGGCCACCTTCGAGTCCCTGCTGCCGACATCCGCTCATGTGATTCGCTCGATGCCCAACACCCCGGCCGTCGTGGGGATGGCTGTCACCGGACTGAGTGCCGGAACGCGTTCCAGCGCCGAAGACCTCACGCTCGCGCAGGCTCTGTTCGCTACGGTCGGTGATGTGCTGGTTGTGCCCGAGAGCCAGCTCGACGCTCTTGGCACCATCTCGGGTTCGGGGCCGGCCTACGTGTTCTACCTCATCGAGCAGCTCACCGCGACGGCCGTGGCGAAGGGCTTCACGCCCGAGCAGGCCGCAGTCATGGTGAACGGCACGTTCCTCGGGGCGAGCGCGCTGCTGGCCGTGTCCGACAAGTCGCCCACCGAGCTGCGCCGTCAGGTGACGAGTCCTGGCGGAACCACCGAACGCGCTGTCGCCGAGCTCGAACAGGGTGGTCTGCGCGAACTGTTCGATACCGCAACGGATGCGGCCCTCGCCCGCTCCCGGGAGCTTGCCGCCTCCTAGCCGCTCTCCTGCCTGTTTACCTGCGGGTGTGGTTGCTAGTTCAGGAGATCCGGCGGCGAAGGAGTGCCGGCCCGCGTGTTTCTGCGGGTGCAGTGTGCTCCGGGGCGGGTTTCTCCTGAAGTAGCAACCGGGGGCGCGCGCAAGGAGGGCCCCGGTGTCGGTTCTGCGGGGCCTAGCTGTCTGGCCAGCTGCTGCCGGATTTTGGCTCGGGCGGCCGGCGGACTGCCTGTTGTCCGGCCCGGACGGTTGCTAGTTCAGGAGATCCGGGTTCGCGTGCGGGCCGACCCGCGTGTTTCTGCGGGTGCCGGGTGCTTCCGGGCGGGGATGTCCTGAAGTAGCAACCGGGGGCGGGGCAGAGGGGCGGGGCGGAGGAGCGGGACAGGCGCGAGCTAGAGGCCCTCGGCGATAGCGGCGGTGGCCTGAAGCCATGCCGCGCGGGTGCGCGGTGCGAGCGTGTCCACGTTGAGCGGCCCGCCACCGACCAGGGACGGGTCATACGGTACGTCGAGCACGGTGCGGGTGAGCTGACCGAAGTGTTCGTGCAGACGGGCGGACAGCTGCTGGTCCACCGTTTTCGACGGAGACGCCAAAATCGTGACGGCCTGGTCCACCTTGTTGGCATGTCCCTTGCGGCGCAAACCATCGAGCAGCGACGCGGCGCCATAGCCGGTGTCTTCTCGGATGGTGGAGACCACCACGAGCTGGTCGGCCGTGTCGACGGCAGCCTCCCAGTTGCTGGCGCGCATGTTGTTGCCGGTGTCGATCACGAGCACCCGGTAGAACCGGCTGAGCGTGGCGTGCAGCTTACGAAATGCCACGGCGTCGATGCTCGCGGCCCCGGCCGGGTCGAGGTCGGAGGCGAGAGCATCAAACTGGGCGTCACCCTGATTGCGCACGTAATTGTCGAGGTCACCCACCCGCGCCGATCGCACGTCGGAGAAGCGGTCCAGATCACGCAGCAGGTCGACGGCCGTGTTGGTGTGCCGCGCCGACTGCGCCCGCACTCCCAGCGTGCCCATCGTTTCGTTGTTGTCCCACGCGAGCGTGTAACCGCCCCGGTAGATGCCAAACGTGGCCGCGATCAGCAGTGTGGCCGTGGTTTTGTGCGCCCCGCCCTTGGGGTTCAGCACCACAATCGTGCGCGGTCCGCTCAGGCTGCGCTGAACGGCCGCGATGGCGTTGCGCTGGTCGAGTTCGGCGGAGCCCGGGCTCACAGAGATGAGGCCGCCGGTGAGACGGCGGATGGCGCCCTGCCAGCCCTGCCGCGCGGGTCCGGCCGGTGCCGGCGGGCGGGAGCTCATGAAATCAGCGAGGTTCGGCGGATCGTGCGGTTCCGACGGCCGGGCCCGAGCGGCATGATCGGTGCGGGCACTCCGGGTGGGCGACCCAGACCATGCTTCGGTGCCCGACTCCGGCAGTGCGGGGGCAGCCATGAGAGATGTGATGAAGGAGATGTCGGAATCGGCTTCGTCGGCATCAGGGGTTCGTTCAAGCCCACGTGAAGCGGATGCCGGCACAAACTCCGGCTCGAACGGGGCCAGATCGGCGGCGCTGAAGCCGGCGGAACGGCTGCTCGACCGGGGTTCCGCGGGCGCGCTGGTGGTGGTGAGCGGATGCGTGAACGCGGTGGGCCGCAGCAAATCCGCGAACGAGAGGTTGGTCACCGGTTCGAGCTCGGCGGCGATCAGGCCGGATCTGTTCGCGTCGCGTCCGCTGTCTGCCCGGGTTGCGCGGTCGTTGTTCGCGTCCTTGACGCCAGCACCGGTACTGTCGGCATCGAGCGCGAACTCGCGGTCGGTGTTGGCCGTGCCGTCGCCGTGAGCATCCGGCACGCGGTCGCTGTCCGATAGAGCGTCCGGCGCGCTGCCGTCAGCGGCGAGCAGAGCGTCGTCCGTCTCGCTGGATTCGCCCGTGTCGGCGGGGCCGCGCCCGGTGAGCGCCACCGTGTGAGTACCGAGCGGTCCCGTTGTGGCGATCACATCACCGGTTGATTCGACCCGCCCGGTCGGGTGAATGATGAGGGGCCACAGGCCCTGCTCGTCTTCCACTTCGAGGCGCACGGGAGAGTCGAGGGTGCGCGCTACTCGGGTGGCAACGGCCACGATCTCCTCGCGAACACCGGCGTCGTCAATGGCGACCACGATCTGGCTGACGCCGTCGATGATTACCTGGCCGGTAGCATCGGCTCGAACCAGAGCGCTGATTCGCGGGAAGTCGGTCGTGTCTTGCGTCATCTTGGCCACCTTTTAAGCTCACAAATTGTTCCCCCGTAGACAGAGGTTAGCCGTCCAGCCGGTTTTCGGCTCATCGAGATTGTGAGCGGAGTTCAGTTACCCAGTGCCGCAAAGCGTTCAATGTCACCCTCGGTACCGGACACGATGATGAGATCGTGATCGGACACGACCGTGTCGGCGGTGGCGTAGGTGAACGGTTTACCGGGGCTTTTGACACCCACCACGGTGACCTTGTGCTTGGAACGCACGCCGGATTCCATGAGGTTGAGCCCGCGAATGGGCTTGGGCGGATACATCTTCACCAGAGCAAAGTCATCATCGAACTCGATGAAGTCGAGCATTCGACCGGACACGAGGTGTGCGGCGCGCTCGCCAGCTTCCGCTTCGGGGTAGATCACGTGGTTGGCGCCGATGCGCTGCAGAATCTTGCCGTGCGATGTGGAGATGGCCTTGGCCCAGATTTGCGGAATCTTCAGGTCAACGAGGTTAGCCACGATCAACACGCTGGCTTCCACGGAGGATCCCACAGCGCAGATGGCGATCGAAAAGTCCTGAGCACCAATTTGCTTCAGGGCCTCGAGGGACCGGGAATCCGCCTGAACGGCGTGCGTGACCCGCTCGGACCATTTCTGGACCAGCCCTTCGTTGACGTCGACAACGAGAACCTCCCGACCAAGGCGGTCGAGCTGGCCTGCCGTGGCCGCACCGAAGCGACCCAATCCGATGACGAGCACGGGGGCGTCGTGCTTGATGCGGTCAACCAACGATGGGCCTTTCTTCGGGGCGCTTGAACAGCTGCCTGCTTTGGCTTGCGGCCAGTGCCGCAGCGAGTGTTACTGTACCAACCCGGCCCATGAACATGGTGGCGGCCTGGACATAAACACCCTCGGGTGGCAGCTCCGCGGTGAGACCGGTGGAGAGACCACAGGTGGCGAAGGCACTGATCACATCGAAGAGCACATGATCCAGCGGAGCCTTTGTGATGTGCACGATCAGAATGGTGGAGACCGCGACGGTTGTCGCTCCCCACAGCACAACGCTGACGGACAGCCGCAGAATGTCACTCGGAATTCGCCGCCCGAACGCTTCCATCTGCTCCTTGCCGCGCGCCTCGGCGAAGGCGGCAAGAAACAGGACCGCGAGGGTGGTCACCTTGATACCGCCGGCCGTGGAGGCCGAGCCACCGCCGATGAACATGAGCATGTCGGTCACGAGCAGGCTCGAGCCGTTCAGATCACTGATGTCGATCGTGGCAAATCCCCCGGATCGTGACATCACCGAGAGAAAGAGCGACTGAAAGATGGTGCGGCCGGCATCGAGAGACCCGAAGGTCTTCGGATTATTGAACTCGAGAATGATGTAGACGAGCATGCCGCCGAACATCAGCGCAATCGTTGTGACGAGGGTGAGCTTCACGTGGATCGACCAGGTGCGCGGCTTACGCCAGCCGCGGGCAAGCACGTAAATCACCGGAAAGCCGAGGCTGCCAAGGAAGACACCCACCATGAGTGCGCCCAGAAACCAGAAGTCATCGGCAAACTGTCCGATGCCCAGATCATTGGGACTGAATCCGGTGTTCGTGAACGCCATGGCGGCGTAGTAGAAACTGTGCCAGATCGCCTCACCGGTGGGGACGTTATCGAGGAGCATGCGGGGGAACAGCAGGGCCGCCACAGCGACTTCGATCACGAAAGCGCTGATGGCCACGGTCACGAGAAGGCTTCCGACCTCGCCCAGTCGAATCGCCTGGCCCTCATTCACCGGCCCGGCATGAATGCGGGAGGGGTTGCTATCGCTCGCCGCCATGAGTTTGGTGCGCAAGCCGAGCCGGCGGGAGATGACGAGGCCCATCAGGGATGCGAGCGTGAGCACGCCGATGCCGCCCACGTTCACTCCGATGAAGACCAGAATGTTGCCGAAGCCGGACCAGTGCGACGCCATGTCTACGGTGGCCAGTCCCGTGACGCAAATTACTGAGACGGCCGTGAAGAGAGCATCGTAGAGGGGCGTTACGGTGCGGTCGGCCGAGGCGATGGGCAGTGAGAAGAGCACTGTGAACACGAGAATTAAAGCGGTGAACACCATGATGGCAAAGCGGCTGGGTGACGACCGAACCAGATGATCCACGGCGTCGCGAAAAGATCCGAACCAGGTGCCCTCATGGTGGGCGAACCGTACCGCGGAGGCTTTTGATAACACGTGGAACTCCCAAGACTTGCGACCCGCGCCAGGTTGTCATGGTACTACCCCTGCGGAGTGACTAACCTGAAGGAATGGCAGACATCTTCGACGTTGTGGCAGATTCGACCCGACGGGACATCCTTCGGATTCTTCTCGACCGTCACAACCAGGGCGGGGAAGCCCGCGGTGAGCTCAGCGTTTCCGACATTGTGGGCAACCTGGGCCTGAGCCAGCCCACGGTGTCAAAGCACCTCAAGGTGCTGCGTGAAAGCGGACTCGTCAGCGTACGCGAAGAAGGACAGCACCGGTTTTACCACCTCGACTACGCACCGCTCGAGGTTATTGAAGACTGGCTGATTCCTTTTCTGAGCGTGGATTTCGACGCAGCCGAGGAAGCCGCCGCGGCGGAGGAAGCCGGCCTGAAGGACGAGCAGCGGGCGTTTGCCTCTGCCATCGGCAAGGCTTTCGCCGATACTTCCTATCAGGTGACCCACGTCGTCAAAGATGCCACGGCAAAGAAATGGCGCAAGAACGGCTAGGTGAGACGGTGATTTCGGGTACCGAAATCGGCAGTACCACGGGCATTTCGGAGTCGTGTTGCCCACTCTGCGTAGAACGCAGCGGATTTCTCAGTTAGAATGGGGTTTTCGTGTCTGTCGCGAGTCCCGCGGCGAATCAACTCTTTGTGAGGTCCTGTGGGTTCTGTAATCAAGAAGCGACGCAAGCGCATGGCAAAGAAGAAGCACCGCAAGCTGCTTCGTAAGACCCGCCACCAGCGTCGCAATAAGAAGTAGTAGTACCACATAGGTATTAGTACGCAGCATTATTAGCAACAAAACCAAGCGTGAGCGCTAGGCCCTTAGGGTCTGGCGCTTTTTGCTTGCCCTTTTGGGGTCAAGTAGGGTTGCAGCATGCCGAACATTCACCTCACGCTGATCGGTAAACCGGGTTGCCATCTCTGCGATGATGCCCGCGCCGTGGTGACGAGCGTCATGCAGAACGTGGTCGAGGAGCGCCCCGCTCCCCAGATCGTGCTGGAGGAACTGTCAATTCTCGACGATGCCGCGCTGCAGGCCCTGTACGTCGAAGACATTCCCGTTCTACTCATCAACGGCAAGGTGCACAACTATTGGCGCATCGATCCGGTGCGTCTTCGCACAGCCCTTTTGGAGGCCTCATGACCATTCGTCACATCGTCTGCTGGCAGCTCGCCGCCACGGATCCCGCCGAGAAGGCGCAGGCCGCTGCCGGCGTGTCCCAAGGACTCCAGGCCCTCCTGGGCGTTGTCCCCGAGATCCGTGCGCTCACGGTGGGTCCGGACGTCGCGGGTGGCGCCAACTGGGACCTGGCCCTCATCGTGGACTTCGACGATTTTGACGCGCTCGCTCGCTACCAGGCGCACCCGGAGCACGTGAAAATCGGTGGTTACATTCGCACGGTCGTCTCGGCGCGCATCGCCGTTGACCTCGAGGTCTAACGCGCACTAAAAAAAGCGGATGCCGCCCTCAATCGCGAGGGCGGCATCCGCTTTGTGCGTTCCGGCGCGCGTGCCTACGGCTCGAGGCGGGTCGGGCCGCGGAACAGGTAGGTGACCTCGCGAATGCTGGCCTGGTGCAGCATGAGCATCAGCACGCGGGCAAGGCCCATGCCGAAGCCGCCGTGCGAGGGAACGCCGTAGCGGAAGAAGTCGAGGTAGCCCTCGATCTCTGCGGGGTCAAGTCCCTTCTCCACGGCCTGCGCCTCCAGCACCTCAATGCGGTGCTCGCGCTGGGCTCCGGTGGAGATTTCGGTGCCGTTGAAGATGAGGTCATAGCTCTTGGTGATGCTCGCATCGCCCGCGTGACGCATGTGATAAAACGGGCGGATGCTGGAGGCATAGTCGGTGAGGAACACGAACTCGTGCCCATACTTCTCGGCCACATAGGCGGCGATCTGGCGCTCACCCTCCGGGTCCATGTCGTCGTCGTCGCGGGGAACCTCGTAGCCGCGGCTCTTCACGATCTCCTTGGCTTCGGCGAGCGGGATCCGCGGGAACGGCTGCGTGGGTACGGTGACCTCCACGTCGAAGAGGGCCTTCACCTCGTCGCCGTGCTTGGCCTTCACCGCACTGAAACCGGCCACCATGAGGTCTTCGTGCAGCTGCATCACGTCGTCGTGGCTGTCGATCCAGCTGATCTCCGAGTCGATGCTCGTGAACTCGGTGGAGTGACGGCTCGTGAAGGAGGGGTCGGCGCGGAACGCGGGTCCTACTTCGAAGATCTTGCCGAAGCCGGCGGACTGCGCCATCTGCTTGAAGAACTGGGGGCTCTGCGCGAGGTAGGCCTTGGTGTCGAAGTAGCCCACCTCAAACAGCTCGGCGCGGGATTCGCTCGCACTGGCCATGAGCTTGGGGGTGTGCAGTTCGATGAAGTCGTGCTCGATCCAGTACGTGCGCAGCGCGTGCTCGAACGTGGTCTGAATGCGAAAGATGAGGTTCTGCTTCGGGTTGCGCAGGTCGAGGAAGCGCCAGTCCATGCGCTTGTCGAGGCTCGAGTCGGCCGCGATCGGCGTCTCGGGAATGGCCGCGCTCACCACGGTGAGGGAGTCGAGCTTGATCTCGATGCCGCCGAGCTTCACACGCTCATCGTGCTTAAGCGTTCCGGTGACGGTGACGAAGGTGCCCTGTGCGAGACCGGAGATGCTCGTGGCCGGCTCATCGGCAACGATGGCGCCCTCGGCATCCGTTGTGCGCGGGTTGACCAGCTGAACGGCACCGGATTCGTCGCGAAGAACGACGAATTGCACCTTCTTTTGGTCTCGAACGGTATCGACCCAGCCGGATACCGAAACGGGTCCATCGTCGAGAGCGGACAGGTTCTTGATCAATACGCGCGAAGTCACTCTGCGAGTTTAGCCGCCCGCCTCACGGCAAATTCGCGGGTGCCCTTTGAATAGACTGATTACGTGGTAGCCAGTCAAGTTCATCTCGTGCGTCATGGTGAGGTCTTTAACCCCCAGGGCGTGCTTTACGGCAGGCTGCCGAACTTTCGACTGTCCGACCTCGGAGCACGGATGGCCGAGGCTGCGGCCGTGGAGCTGAAGGACCGCGGACGCCCGGTGGTGCGCGTGCTGGCCTCGCCTCTGCAGCGTGCTCAGGAGTCCGCTGCGCCGATCGGCGCGACCTTCTCGCTGCCCGTAGAGACCGAGCGTCGCATCATTGAGCCCACCAACCGGTTCGAGGGCAAGCGCATGCGCGGCGAGAACGGTGCGCTGCGCGACCCGCGCAACTGGCCGCTTCTGGTCAACCCGCTGCGCCCGAGCTGGGGAGAACCGTTTCGGGCTGTCTCCGCGCGCATGCTGGCCGCCATTCACGATGCGTGGAGCTCGGTCGACGAGGGCGATGTTGTGCTGGTCAGTCACCAACTCCCTATTTGGGTGGTGCACCGCTCCCTCGCCCACGAGCGCCTCGCGCACGATCCGCGCCAGCGTCGCTGTGCTCTCTCCAGCATCACCACGCTGTCCTGGCGCGGAGATCACTTCGACGAGACCGGGTATTCAAGCCCGGCAGCGCACTTGCAGGGCTCGGCAACGGATGTCGGTGCCGTCTGATGCGTGCTCGCCAGCGTTCCCCGCGTCCCACCCGGCTTCTGGCTCTCACCGGTCTCGTTGTCGCAGCCCTGGTGCTCAGCGGATGCGCGTCGGATCCCCTCGCCGCGCAGTACCGCGAGGGGAGTAGCAAGGGTTTCATTGCCGGGGACGGCAGCGTGACCGAGATTGACGCATCCGCTCGGGGAGAAGTGATTGAGTTCACGGGCGTGGACGAGAACGGTGACACCCTCACCAGCGCCGACTTTGCCGGCGAGGTGCTGGTGGTGAACTTCTGGTACGCCAGCTGCGCGCCGTGCCGTGCCGAGGCCGCCGATCTGCAGGCGCTCAACGCTCGGTTCACGGGCCAGGGCGCCGAGTTCATGGGTGTGAACGTGCGGGACCAGGCGCCGAGCGCCCTGGCGTTCAACGACACGTACGGCATCACCTATCCCTCCGTGCTCGACGTGGATGACGGGAGCGTGCAGCTCGCCTTCAGCGGCAGCATTCCACCGAACGCGGTGCCCACCACGCTGGTGCTGGATCAGCAGGGCCGGGTTGCCGCGCGCATTCTCGGTCAGGTCACGACACCGTCAATTCTCGAGACTCTGATTCGTGACACCGTGGCCGAGGGTTCCTAGGCGTGGGAAATCCCTTCGGCGAGATTGTCTTCAGCGGCCAACTCCTTTTCGCGATTCCGATTGCAATCCTTGCCGGACTCGTGTCGTTTGCCTCACCCTGCATCCTGCCGCTCGTGCCGGGGTACCTCGCCTACATTGGCGGCTTCGCCGATGGCAGTACCAGTGCCGCTAAGGGTGACCGCCGAGGGCGGCGCCGGCTGCTGCTGGGAGTGGGCCTCTTCATCCTCGGGTTCACCGTGGTGTTCGTGCTCACCGGCGTGGTGTTTGGTGCGGCCGGTTTCTGGCTCAATCAGTATCGCGACCTGATCACGCGGGTCGCCGGAGCCGTGGTGATCCTGCTGGGCCTGGTCTTCGTGGGACAGTTCGGCGTGATGCAACGCACGGTCAAGGCCACGTGGCGACCGAAGATGGGTCTGGCTGGCGCCCCGATGCTCGGTGCCGTCTTTGCCGTGGGCTGGACCCCGTGCACCGGTCCGACGCTGACCGCCATCAACTCGCTCAGCCTCAGTACCGGCTCACCCTGGCAGGGTGGTCTCCTGGCACTCTTCTACGCGCTGGGCCTCGGCATCCCTTTTCTCCTCATTGCTCTGGGCTTCAACTGGGCCACCGGCAGCGTTGCTTTTCTCAAACGCCACATCCGTGCGATCAACCTGTTCGGTGGGGTTCTGCTCATCGTTATCGGCGTGCTCATGGTGAGCGGCATCTGGAGCGCGTGGCTCCTCGACCTGCAAGGGGTGATTGGCAACTTTGTCCCGGCCATCTGACCACTACGATTCCGCTCCCGCCGCCGCCCCCGCATCCGCTGGCGATGGGATTGTGCAGCCCAAGCTCGGCGTCATCGGCTGGCTTCGCTGGTTCTGGCGTCAGCTCACGAGCATGCGCACCGCCCTGTTCCTGCTGTTGCTGCTCGCCATCGCCGCCGTGCCCGGATCGCTGGTGCCCCAGCGCGCCGCGGACCCGAACGGTGTCACGCAGTACTTCACCGATAACCCCGACCTCGCGCCCGTGCTGGACAAGATTCAGGCCTTTGACGTCTACTCGTCGGCCTGGTTCTCGGCCATCTACATTCTGCTGTTTGTCTCCCTCATCGGCTGCGTCATTCCGCGCACGAAACACCACTTTCTTGCCCTCCGAGCCCAGCCGCCGGCAACCCCGGTGCGCCTCGCGCGGTTGGCCGGTTTCACCGTGCGCACCGCACCTCAAGGGACGGATGCCGCGGAGGCCGTCACCTCGGCCCGAGCGCTCCTGAAATCCAGCGGTTATCGCACGGCGCTCTTTGACCAGCCGGGCAGGGCGGGCCAGCCTGCCGAGTTCTCGGTCTCGGCCGAGCGTGGCTACCTGCGTGAGACCGGGAACCTCGTGTTCCACTCGGCACTGGTGGGCATTCTCATCACCGTGGGCTTTGGCGGCGGGTTCGGTTTCAGCGGCCAGCGTGTGCTCGTGGAGGGGCAAACGTTCGTCAACACCCTGCTTGCTTATGACTCGTTCAACCCGGGGCGGTTCTTCGACGACTCCAACCTCGAGGCCTACAAGCTGACCCTCAACGACTTCACCGTGAAGTACGAAGAGGCCAACCTCAAGGCCTACGGGCAACCGCTGGATTTCACCGCTGATGTGAGTGTCACCAATCCCGGCGAGGCCGCCACGCCCGGTGTGGTCAAGGTCAACGGTCCACTGCGCACCGGTGGCACCGACATCTTCCTGCTCGGCAACGGTTACGCGCCCACCATCACGGTGAAGGACCCCACCGGTAAGGCCGTGTTCACCGACTCGGTTCCCTTCCTCCCGCAGGACTCCAACCTCACGTCACTCGGTGTCGTGAAGGTGCCCGATGGTCTGGCGGAACAACTCGGCATGATCGGGTTCCTCTATCCCACGCAGGCCGAATCGGCGTCGGGGTCATACTTTTCCTCCTTCCCTGACTTGGCGTATCCGGTGCTCACCCTGCGGGTCTTCACGGGTGACCTCGGTCTCGATGCGGGAGTGCCCACATCCGTCTACGCTCTCGATACCGACACGATGACCTCACTCACGGGCGGTGATACCGGGGTGAAATCCCTCGAACTCATGCCCGGCCAAACCGTGAATCTGCCCAACGGTCTCGGCACCGTCACGTTCGACAGCGCCAGCCCGAACGCCGCGGCCAACGACTTTTCCACGTCGGTTCCGCGGTTCGCGTCCTTCGACGTTCACCACGATCCCACTCAGGGATGGGTGCTTCTGTTCGCCGTTCTCATTCTGCTTGGCCTTCTGACCAGCCTCTTCGTGCCTCGACGCCGGGTATGGGTGAAGGCGAGTGAGCAGGCGGATGGCACCCTGCGCCTCGAATATGCCGCCCTCGCCCGCGGTGATGATCCGGCCCTGGAAGCCGCCGTGACGGCCCTCGCCGACAAGCATGCGGCGCAGTTCACCCCCAACCCGGATGTCGACCCGACACCCAAACCGACCTAGGCTTACATCGTGAATCTCAATGAGCTCTCCATCATCAGCCTGTACTCGGCGATGGCTATTTACGCGGTCGCGTTCATCGCGTTCGCCATCGACCTCGCCAAGCGCAGTGCATCCGTTGACGCCCAAACAGCACTGAACGACCAGGCGGATGCCGCGCGCGGCACGTCGACGTCGGTCGGCGGCTCGGGCCGCACCACCACTCTCACCCGGCTCAGTGCCCGCATGGACAACGATGCGGCCAGCCCGTACGGGCGATCGGCGAGCCTGCGGATCGGTGTGTCACTCACGATCCTGGCCTGGGCCCTGCACTTCGCGGCCACCATGATGCGCGGTATCGCGGCCGAGCGGGTGCCGTGGGCCAACATGTACGAGTTCGCCATGACCGGCACTCTGCTCATCGTCACGGTGTACCTGATTGTGCTCACCCGGCTGGACCTCCGCTTCCTGGGCACGTTCGTCACGGGCCTGGTGCTGGTGCTGCTCGGTATTGCCGCGCTGCAGTTCTATGTGGAGGTTGCACCGCTTCCGCCGGCTCTGCAGTCGGCGTGGCTCGTTATTCACGTGTTTGTGGCGTCCCTCGGAACGGGCTTTTTCGCCATCGGCTTCGCGCTCTCAACCGTTCAACTGCTGCAGTTTCAACGCGAGAGCCTCGTGGCCGACGCGAAGAGCGTGCGACTGCGCTTTCTCGCCACTCTTCCCTCCGCGACCACCCTAGAGAACCTCGCCTACCGGGTGAATATCATTGGGTTCATTCTCTGGACGTTCACGCTCATGGCCGGTTCGGTGTGGGCCGAGAAGGCCTGGGGCCGGTACTGGGGTTGGGACACCAAGGAAGTGTGGACCTTCATCATCTGGGTGATCTACGCCGGTTACATTCACGCCCGTGCAACACGCGGCTGGCGTGGATCGCGGTCCGCCTGGCTGGCCATCATCGGCTTCGGTGCCGTGATGTTCAACTTCGGCATCGTGAACGTGTTCTTCAAGGGCCTGCACTCCTACAGCGGCCTGTAAAGACGCGGTTCGCACATAAAAAGGACGTGATCTCCGCCTGGCGGAAATCACGTCCTTTTCTGTTGTGCGTGTGCCGGTGTTAGGCCTCGAGCAGAGCGTAGGTGCGCTCGAGACGCGCGAGCCACCAGTCGCGGCGCTCCGGTGTGGCGGCATACGTTTCGAGGAGGGCCGGGTCGGGCGTGATCCGGCGCACCTCGATGGCACCGTTGACCGGCACCAGCGGCTCCGTCGTTACGTCACCGAGCAGCAATGAGGCGGTACCGAGGCCGCAATCGAAGTAGAGACCGGGCACGGCTGAGGCCAGGTGAGCTCCCATGGAGATACCGATCGAGGTGTCGAGGGCGCTCGAGACCACCACGGGCAAACCGGTCTGACCAATGATCGACAACGCGGCGCGGATGCCACCGAGGGGCTGCGCCTTGATCACCAGAATGTCGGCGGCACCGGCCCGGGCTACCGCAAGCGGGTCGCCCGTCTTTCGCACACTCTCGTCGGCGGCAATGGGCACGCCGAGATACGCGGTGCGGTCCCGAATCTCGGCGAGCTCGGCCACGCTCGCACACGGCTGCTCGACGTACTCCAGGTCGAAGGCGTTGAGCGCGTGGATGGCTTTCTCGGCCTCGTCCACGGTCCAGAGCCCGTTCGCATCGATGCGGATGCGTCCTTCCGGTCCGAGCAGCGTGCGCACCATCTTGACCCGGGCGATGTCGTCCTCAAGGGTCTGATCAAGACCCCCCACCTTGATCTTCGCGGTCCGGCATCCGGGGAAGCGCGCGAGGACGGCGGCAACCTCGTCGGGGCCGACGGCGGGAATCGTGGCGTTCACGGGGATGCTCGTGCGCAGGGCGTGCGGAGCCTCGTTCCAACCAAAATCGATGGTGGCACGCAACCAGTCGACGGATTCTGCGTCATCGTATTCAACGAAGGGTGAGAATTCGGTCCACCCCTGCGGTCCTTCGACCAGAATCGCCTCTCGCACGTCGATACCCCGAAAACGGGCAACCACGGGCAGGGAGACAACGCGTGCGGATTCGAGCAACTCGTGCAGTGAGGGCTTCATCCCTCCAGTGTGCCAGTCGCCGGTGTGCGTTCCGTCACAAGCCGTCCGGGATAAACGATTCTTCCGATTCCAGCTGTGTCCCTACACCGTTCTCCCGCGTGCTCGCAACGACGATGGGAATCCCCGGGGCGATCAGCAGGTAGGCATCTTCATAGCGCCCCTCGCCGGAATTCACCTGCAGCCAGTAGGGGACCCCGCTCGTCAGAGCGGTGTCAATTTCCAGCTGAAGAGATTCCAGCGAACCGTCAGCAAGGGAGTAGGGCCGGTTGTCATACACAATGTCGATGCGGGTCATGGTTCCTCTTCGCGTTGATTCTTGGTGTGTGTGGCGGTGTGGGTAGGGGTTTTTGGTCGTTCGGGAGTTAGGCGGGGTGGGCGATTTCACCCTCCAGCGAAGGCGGCACAATTACCAGGGGACGCGGCTCGGCCACGATCTGCAGGCCGCCGGAGGAGTTTGCCGTGGCCATGAGCGCTTCGATCCATTCGCGGTTCAGGCTCGGTGACCGGCTCCCGAAATACTTGTAGGCGATCGGAATGCCGGGGTGTATCCAGATGGCGCTGCGACCGTCACCCGATTTGGGGTCGTCACGCCAGCTGAAGTAGAACGACTCGCCGCGACGCAATTTCGCACCGATAACCACCTGAATGTGGGCCAGAACACGATCATCAAAGTCCGCCGTCAGCGAGGAATTATAGGTCAATTTTCCCATTTCACCATTCCCATGAATCAGTTGCCCGTACCCTACGCCGAATCTGGCCGTTAATCCGTCAAATAGTGCTCCAGACGTGGCACGTGTAGGAGGGCCAAAGCACGCTTCTCAATCTGACGAACACGCTCGCGGGTGACCCCCTCAATGTGTGCGATCTGGTCAAGGGTGCGGGGCTCGTCACCATCAAGCCCGAAGCGAGCTCGCAGAATTGACTGTTCACGAATGGGCAGGGTGTCCAGAAAGAAGCGGATGTCGGCGGCGCGCAGCGCCAGTGTGGCATATTCGTCGGGCTGAGGGAGGTCATCATCGATGATCAGCTCGGCCATGTCTCCCGCGCCATCACCCACCGGGGTGTGCAGGGAGATGGGCTCGTTGTCGTATTGCAGGAGACGGAGAACGTCCCGGACGGGTATCTGGGCCGCATCACCAATTTCGCGTGGTGTGGGCTCTCGGTCGAGCACGCTGGTGAGGTCCCGGCGAATGCGCTTGATCTTGTTGAGCTTCTCGGCGGTGTGCACCGGAATTCTGATCATTCGGGACTTGTCGGCCATCCCACGATGGATGGCCTGCCGGATCCACCACGTGGCGTACGTGGAGAACTTGTATCCGGTCATGAAGTCATATTTCTCCACGGCTCGCACAAGACCCATATTGCCGTCCTGCACGAGGTCCATGATGGGAACGCCTCGCCCGGAGTAGTGCTTGGCAATACTCACCACCAGGCGCAGGTTCGCCTCAATGAACTGGTTCTTGGCGCGACGCCCGTCGTGCACAAGCCAGGTCAGCTCGCGGCGCTCGACAGCGTTGACGGGAACGACAGCGTCGCCCTCCGAGCCCTGCCCGATGGGCATTCCCACGAGCCTGGCTCCGGCGAACAGGCCCACTTCGATACGGCGGGCGAGGTCAACTTCTTCCTCGGCGGTGAGGAGGCGCCCCTTGCCGATTCGGCGCAGGTAATCGCCGAAGGCATCCGTTGAGGCTCCGCTGTACTGTGCGGTCGCGGCACGGGCAGCCGTGGCGGCCGCGCGACTGAGCGGGCGAGTGGTGGTGGGAGGAATTGTGCTCGTTTCATCGACAATGACGGTCATGACAGCATCTTTCGGTTCACGGGGGACGGGGACGTGAGTGGAACCGTTGACAGGCTCGCTGTCGCGCGGTCGAAGGAGAGAAAATAGCTACGTTCGTGCAGTCTGCCGAGGTTGGTGACCTCGTAGGCGGGACCAATCCGCTGGATGAATCCCAGGAGCGCGGACGGGTCACCTTCGGGGCATGCCGCGTCGCTGACACGCCATTCGGTTGGGGAGAGTTCGGTGAGGGCAAGTTCGGTGGGGTTGTGCTGAAGGATGTCTTCAGGTTTGTGGGCCATTTCACTGCCTCCTGGTCGTTTCCAGAACATAATTAGACCCGCGAAGATTACGTCCTTCAAGGGGTTGACTTCGCGTTTCTCGAGGCATTAAATACTCCTATCTGTGGGCTAGACGCAGCTGTCTCTTTTCGAGGGGCAAGTAGGCTGGCCACATGACAAAACAGGTGTCCGAAATCTTTGATGCCAGCCAGTGGACCGACGTTGCCGGCTTTGAATCCCTCACGGATGTGACCTACCACCACGATCTGACGGGGCGCATTGCCCGCATCGCCTTCAACCGTCCGGAGGTTCGAAATGCCTTCCGTCCGCACACGGTTGACGAGCTCTACGCCGCGCTCGAGGACGCCCGCCTCAACTCCCGAATCGGCGTGGTTCTGCTCACCGGAAACGGTCCGAGTGCCAAGGACGGCGGCTGGGCTTTCTGCTCGGGCGGGGACCAACGCATTCGCGGTCGCGACGGTTACAAGTATTCCGACGGCGACACCTCCGCGGGCATCGACAAGGCCAGGGGCGGCCGCCTGCATATTCTTGAAGTGCAGCGTCTCATCCGCTTCATGCCCAAGGTCGTTATCGCGGTGATCCCGGGTTGGGCAGCCGGCGGCGGGCACTCCCTGCACGTGGTGTGTGACCTCAGCATCGCCAGTGCCGAACACGGCAAATTCAAGCAGACGGATGCCGATGTCGGCTCCTTCGACGCCGGTTACGGGAGCGCCTACTTCGCGCGTCAGGTGGGGCAGAAGGCGGCACGGGAAGTGTTCTTCCTGGCCCGCGAATACTCGGCTCAGCGGGCACTGGAGATGGGTGCGATCAACGCGGTCGTGCCGCACGCCGAGCTCGAGGCCACCGCCCTGGACTGGGGACGGGAAATTCTCACGAAGTCGCCCACGGCCATCCGGATGCTGAAATTCGCGTTCAATGCCGTTGACGATGGGTTGGTGGGTCAGCAGGTGTTTGCCGGAGAGGCCACGCGCCTGGCCTACGGCACGGACGAGGCCGTGGAAGGGCGCGATGCGTTCCTCGAGAAGCGCGAACCCGACTGGGCGCCATTTCCCTGGCAGTACTGAGCGCTCGCAGCGACATGCCTCGACCCCTGCGCCTCATCCCGGTGAACGGACCTGAAGCCGTTGACCCACGGGAGCTCATGGCCCTGCTGCGCGAGGCCCTCGCCGGGCGGGGGGACGCGGTGTTGCCGAGTGAGGCATCCGCTGAACAGAGAAGCATGGGTACGGTCCCGCGGCGCGTGGCCGCGGTGATCGAGACCTCGGGGTCGACGGATGCGCCCAAGCGCGTGATGCTCAGCACCGACGCGTTGCTGGCCAGTGCTGCGGCGTCGGCGGACGCGCTGGGCGGTCCGGGCCAGTGGTTGCTCGCACTGCCCACGCACTATGTGGCCGGGCTGCAGGTGCTCGTGCGGTCGATAGCGGCCGAGACCACGCCCGTGGTGCTGCCGCTCGGGCACGTGGAGCCGCACGACTTCGCCGCCTACGCCGAGACCATGACCGAGCCGCTGCGCTACGTGTCGCTCGTGCCGGTGCAGCTGGCGCGTCTTCTCGATGCTGCCGATGACCCGCGGATTCTCGCGGTATTGCGACGGTTCACGGCCATTCTCGTTGGCGGGCAGGCGATTCGGCCCGAGATCATGACGCAGGCCGATCACCTGGGTGTGCGCGTCGTGCGCACCTACGGTTCCTCGGAGACGAGTGGCGGATGCGTCTACAACGGTATTCCGATCGGCAACACCGGCGCGCGAGTGGTTGACGGCCAGTTGCAGCTGACGGGCGCCGTGCTCGCTGACGGATATCTCGATGACCCAGAGCGCACAGCCGAACGTTTTCTCGACGTGCACGGCGTGCGCTGGTATGCCACGGGGGACCTCGGTGAGGTTGACTCGGCAACGGGCGAGGTGCGCGTGCTGGGGCGGGCCGACAACGTGATCATTTCCGGCGGCGTGAAGGTGTCGCTTGACGCGGTTGAGGCAATCGTGCGCGCTCTGCCTGGCCTCGGAGACGCCGTTGTTCTGGGTGAGGACAACAGGGAATGGGGCCAGGTGCCCGTGGTGGTCTCCGCGCACCCACCAAGTTCGGGCACCCGGGCGGACGCAGCCGAGGCCGTGGGCGCGGCGCTCGGGCGAGCGGCTCGGCCCGCCCGCTTCGTTGCCGTTGCGGTCATTCCCATGCTCGCATCGGGAAAACCCGACCGGCGAGCCCTCGCGGCGCAGGTGACCGTGCGCGACTGACCCGCGGCAACACTGAAGTCGCAGCTGCCCAGAGGATATTATGAAGTCGTGGCAAATGGAGCGCGGCCCGTGCGGCCCAGACAACAGCGGATGAACCCTGCGGGGATCTCGACCGGCTCGACCAACGAGCGCGGGGCGACCGGTGCGCCGAGTTGCGACGCGAAGCCGAAAGCCAAGACCACCGGCAAGTCAGGGAACCCTGCCAAACGCAACAATCCGGCCTACGGGGGTCATGCCACGGTGAAGCCGGCCTCCGCGGCCGATTGGATCTCCGGAGCGCGCCTCCGCACCCTGCCGCTCGCCATTGCGCCCGTCGCCCTCGGAACCGGCGCTGCCATTGTGGCGAGCGATCCCGGGGTGTACCACCCCGTTCGGGCACTGCTGGCGCTGCTCGTAGCCCTGTTTCTCCAGGTTGGTGTGAACTACGCGAACGACTATTCCGACGGCATCCGGGGTACTGATAAGTTTCGGATCGGTCCGGCGCGACTCACCGGTGCCGGGGCAGCAAAACCGCGCACTGTTCTCACCGTGGCCCTGGCGTTCTTCGGGCTCGCAGCGGTTGCGGGTCTCCTGCTCGTGATTCTCACTCAGTACTGGTGGTTGCTTCTGGTGGGCGTTGTCGCTATCGGAGCTGCGTGGCTGTACACCGGAGGCAAGAAGCCCTATGGCTACTTCGGCCTCGGGGAGTTATTCGTCTTCGTGTTCTTCGGACTCGTTGCCACCATGGGAACCACTTACGTGCAGGTGGGACGCATCAACCTCGAGAGCTGGCTCAGCGGAATCGCCATCGGGCTGATTGCCTGCGCCGTGCTCATGGTCAACAACCTGCGGGACATCGTCCCCGACAAGACCGCCGGGAAGCGCACGCTTGCGGTGCTGATCGGCCCCATCTGGGGTCGCGTGGCGTTCTGCGTGTTCCTGCTGGTGCCCTTTGTGATTGCCGGGTTCTTTGCGCTCTTCTACCCGCTCGGTTTTCTCACCTTGTTCGTTCTGCTGCTCGCGCTTCCTGCGTGCATCATTACCGTTACCGGGCGAACGGCCGGCGAACTCATTCTCGCGCTGAAGCTCACGAGCCTCGCGGCTCTGGCCTACGGCGTGCTGCTGGCGTTGGCCTTCGCCCTCTAACCGTCGCCCCACCCGCTGGTCGAGCCTGCACTCGCTGGTCGAGCCCGCACCGCTGGGCAAGCCCCACCTGCCGTTCGATCCACACCCGCTGGTCGAGCCCGCACCGCTGGTCGAGCCCGCACCGCTGGTCGAGCTCCGCCCGCTGGTCGAGCCAGACCCGCTGGTCGAGCCAGACCCGCTGGTCGAGCCAGACCCGCTGGTCGAGCTTGTCGAGACCCCCGCTCGCGCCGTCACAACGAAGGCATGTCGCACCCACCCGCTGGTCGAGCGCAATTCGTCCTGCGAGCCTCACTCGGCGCGCCGGCCTTCACACGACCGTCAAGCAGCACTCGTCCGTCCAGTCCCACTCGCCGGACGGGCCGTTGACTGCTGGTCAGACACGACTCGTTGGTGGAGTCCCACTCGTTCTGGAGGCACCACCGCTGATTGAGCCCTCACCGCTGATTGGCCCCCCAACCCGCTGGTCGAGCTTGTCGAGACCCCCCGCTCACGCCGTCACAACGCAGGCAGATACTTACGGTGTGACGTCCCGTGCAGGTGTGGACGGCGCGGTGGGGGCGTCATCAGGTGCATCCGATTCGGGGCGAGGGGCGGCATCCGCTGCGGAAGCAGCCGCACCGGCCGCTTCAACGCGATCAAGGGCAGCGTCTTCGAGCTCGGCATCTTCGGTGATGACGGGCTTGTCTCGGTGGCGCGCCGCATACAGGTCGCGTGCAACGTTTTCGCGGGGCTTGCGCAGGAAGATGAACGAAAGGCTCATGCCGATGATGGTGGCGATCACTGCGGCGATCCACCCTTTGATTCCCAGCGCCAGCAAAATGGCCAGCGGAGCGGCAAATAACAGCACGCGATAGACCGAATACGACACCCAGGACGGTACAGATTTCATCTCATCAGCATATGATGCGCAACTGAGCGCGCACTGCTCGTGCCCGCATTTGGAGGATTTTCGAGGCGGAAATGTGGGTGTCCATCAGATACCAAATTGGACACAAATACTTGATGAGACGCTGGTCGGGCGTTGTGGCGTCGCGCCATCCCGGCCACCGGATTACACTTGAGTCATGCCCAAGCTGCTGATCGGACTCGGACTGGCCGTCCTCATACTGACCGTCTACACGCTCGTGGATTGCGCCCTGTTTGATAGAAACCGCGTACGTGGTCTTCCGCGCTGGGTCTGGATCCTTGTCATCGTTCTCGTGCCGCTCATCGGGCCGCTGCTGTGGCTCTTCGTTGGTCGCGGACGCGGAACCACGCCGGTCGGACGATCCTTCCGTACCGTCGCCCCCGATGATGACCCTGATTTTCTCCGGTCTCTCAACGTGGACAAAGACGATCGTGAGCGCCTGCGCCGCCTCGAAGAAGATCTCGCCAACCTTGACAACCCCGACGCCACTGATAAGAAGACCCCCGAACCGGGCGAGGGTGAGCAGCCGGGTCGCCGCGACGTCTGATCGTGCTGCCGCAGCATTCCGGGTCACCAGCCGTTGCTCAGCCGCGGCATGACTGAGCCGATGCCCAGCGGAAGTCCAGCCACCGACTTCAGCTTTGCGCTGCTGAACGAGTTCGTGCGCCTCGGTGTGCGCCACGTGGTGCTCAGCCCGGGTGCGCGCTCGCAGGCGCTCGCCCTCGCGAGCGCGGAGCTGGAGCGGCTAGGCCGACTTCGGCTCCACGTGCGCATCGATGAACGCGGCTCGGGGTTCCTCGCGCTGGGGCTCGCCGTGGAGACCGGCGTGCCCGCGCTGGTGATCACGACGTCGGGAACAGCCGTGGCTAACCTGCACCCGGCGGTGCTCGAAGCGCACCACTCCGGGGTTCCGCTCATCCTTCTCACGGCCGACCGCCCGAGCGAACTGCGCGGCATCCGCTCTAACCAAACCACGGTCCAGCCGGGTATCTTCGGCGTCGCCGCTCACCTTTGCCTCGATGTGCCCGCACCAACCGGTGAACCCGACGAGGCCGCGGTGGCGCGGCAACTGGCAAGCCGGGCGTTGGATGCCGCCATGGGTCGCCTCACCCAGAACCCCGGGCCGGTTCAGCTCAATCTCGCCTTTCGGGAGCCTCTCTCCGCGGCGGTGACGCTCGATGATGTTGACGCTGCTGTTGCCGGGGGAACGGGCGTCCTAGCGTCATCGCAGGCCGGGGCCACGGCGCACCCGGTAGCAACGGAGCCCACAGCACCGCCTGCCGAGCCCGGCGTGCAGTCCCCGCTCGACCTCGATGGCCGCACCCGGGAAGAACTCGAGAACGCGGCAGACCGAGCAGCCTGGGCCCCCGACGACGAGGATGACAGCACTCCGGAAGCCGCCGCTCGCATCGAGGCGGCACGCGACCCGCAGCCGTTGCAGGTGCACCGCCTCGTGTCCATCGAACCGGGACTGCGCACCGTGGTGGTCGCCGGTCACGGGTCCGGCCCACAGGCCGAGATGCTGGCACGAGCGGGCGGGTGGCCTCTGCTCGCCGAGGTCTCCAGTGGTTCTCGGTTCGGCCCGAATCTCGTGGTGACCTACCGAGAGCTTCTCCACGCCGACGACCTGGGCGGCCTCATCGAACGCGTCATCGTCTTCGGGCACCCCACCCTCAGCCGCGAGATCCCAGCGCTCATTGGCCGAGCCGATGTCGAGACCATCGTCGTGGCCCCGGCCGGCCTCGAGTGGTACAACCCGGCGCACGCCGTGCATACGCTCGCTCGTGCGGTCGAAGCGGATGCGGCATCCGTCGCTTCGGCCAGCACGCCCGCGGCTCGTGAATGGCTCGGACGCTGGGTCATGACGAGCCGACACCTTCTGGCAGCAGAGCTCGAGTCCGAGGCGACTCCGCTAGATAAGCGTGGGATTTCCCGTGCGGAACTGGCGGCCCTGCGCGCTCCTCTCACCCGGCCGCTCCTTGTGGATGCCGTGTGGCGAGCCTCGTGGCCACACGATCGCCTCGTTCTCGGCGCCTCTCGGCTCATTCGTGAAGCCGACCGGCGGGTACCCGGAAAGAAGATTGCGGTGCACTCCAACCGCGGGCTGGCCGGTATCGACGGCACGATTTCCACGGCGATGGGTATCGCGCTGGCCAGTCAGGGCAGCTTCGACGGCGAGTCGCCCGCGTCTGCCGGTGTGACACGGCTGCTGCTGGGGGACATCACCCTCTTTCACGATGTGAGTTCGCTTCTGCTGGCACCGGGCGAAACCCCGCCGCGCCTGCAGGTGATCGTGGGCGTCGACGGCGGAGGCACCATCTTTGACGGTCTCGAGGTGGCTGGAACCGCCCCGGCCGATGCCCTCACCCGGGTGCTGTACACACCGCGCACGGCCGATCTCGCCGCTCTGGCAGCCGCGTTCGGCTGGGAGTACACGCTCGCAGCCACGCGGAGCGACCTCGAACAGGCACTCACCGGCGCCCCGGCGGGCCCCAGTATCGTCGAGGTTCCGCTCGCCCGCTGAGCCACGGGCCGCCACCGCGCCTGCCTAGTGGCGTTTGCACCTTCCCGTGCTCCGGGAGGGTGCGAAGGTTGCCGGGGTGTCCACGCGACGCCCGTACGGCGGCATCCGCACGCTTAACTGGCGGCTATCGCACCTTGCGCGGCTCCGGGAGGGTGCGAAGGTTGCCGGGGTGGCGCAGAGGACGCCCGCCTAGCGGCTTTCGCACCTTCCGTGGAACCGGGAGGGTGCGAAGCCCGCCGGTGACCGCGCGGAAGGTGCGAACGTCTCCAGAGACCTAGCCGAAGGCCTCGACGATCGGCCGAAACTTCATCTTCGTCTCGGCAAGTTCGTGCTCAGGGTCGGAATCCGCCACTATGCCGCAACCGGCATATGCCGTAACGGTCCCGGTGCGGCTCACCTGGGCGCACCGCAGGGCGATCGCCCACTCCCCATCTCCGTCGGCGCCCACCCAGCCGACCGGACCGGCGTAGCGGCCACGGTCAAAGGGTTCGAGCTCGCGAATCAGATCCTGCGCGCTCGCGGTGGGAGTGCCGGCCACGGCCGCAGTCGGGTGCAGGGCGGCAATGAGGTCCAGGGATGTTGAGCCGTCATTGAGCGTTCCCTCGACATCCGTGGCCAGATGCCAAAGATTCGGCAACTTCACAGTAAACGGAATCTCGCTGGAGGTGAGCACCGAGGTGTGCGGCCGCAGCGACTTGAGCACACTCTGCACCGCGAATTCATGCTCGTCACCGTCTTTGGTGGAGGTGGCGAGAGTGAGAGCCGCCTCGGTATCCGCCACCGCATCGGCACCGCGAGAGATGGTGCCGGCCAGCACCCGCGCATTCACCTCGCCATGGTTGGCGCGAATCAGCGTTTCCGGGCTCGACCCCACCAGGCCGTCGACGGCGTAGGTCCAGCAGTCCGGGTACCCGAGGGCAAGCTTGGTGATCGCTCGTCGCAGGTCCGATTCCTCGGGCAGACGCCCCACGAGGTCCCGGGCGAGAACAACCTTGTTCACCTGCTCCGACCCAATCCGGGTCACCGCCTCGGCAACGGCGTTGCGATAGGCGGCCGGCGGAAGCTCCCCGGGCAGCAGCGAGATGCGGTATTCGTTGCCCAGCGGGTCGAGGGAGAGCGGATGCGTGGGCTTCGTCCCACCCGTGGGCCACACGCGGGTCACCCAGCACTGCCCGTTCTCGCGCCCCACAATGATCTCCGGCACCATCAACACGCTCGTCTCGGCCGACGACTCATCGAACGCGAACGCTCCAAAAGCCAGCAGTCCGGTGCCGGTTCGTTGCAGCGGATCGGTCACCGTGGAGGCGGCGACGACGGCCTGCCACGCGGTGGCGGCATCCGTCATTCGGGTTGGGCCCGAGAATTCGAGTCGCAGCGCGCACCCAATACCTGCAAGACCCTGGTTGCGGCGCATCCACAGCAGGGGCTGGCGTTGGTCGAGGAGCAAGACCAGCTGCCGGATATCGGGGATTGGGGAGGTTTCGACCGTTAGGGCCTGCACATTCACGTGATTAGACTACGCCCGCCCGTGTGTCCATCTGGCTCACACCTGCGGGTTCTAGACTGGTGTAGTGAATAGAGCAGACCTCACCAAACGGCCCGCGCAGGTGGCTGCCATGTTCGACGAGGTCGCCGCGCACTACGACCGCACGAATGCTGTGTTGTCCATGGGTAACGCGACACTCTGGCGCGTCGCCACCACGCGCGCGGTCAACCCGAAGCCGGGCGAGCGCATCCTCGACATTGCTGCCGGCACAGGCACCTCCAGTGCCGCTCTCGCGCGCACGGGCGCTCACATTGTGGCCGCCGACTTTTCCGCCGGCATGATTGAGGTAGGGCGCACCCGTCACGCGGACAATCCCAACATCGAGTTCGTGCAAGCGGATGCCACGGCACTGCCCTTCGCGGACGGTGAGTTCGACGCCGTCACGAGCAGTTTCGGTCTGCGCAATGTGGTGCTGCCCCAGAAAGCGCTCGCCGAGTTTTACCGGGTCACCAAGCCCGGTGGACGCATTGTCATATGCGAGTTCTCCACGCCGCCCGTCACCCCGGTGCGCGTCGGATATTTTGCCTACCTCAACCACGTGATGCCGGCCGTCGTGCGACTGGCCTCATCCAACGCCGAGGCGTACGACTACCTCGGTGAATCGATTGAGGCCTGGCCTGTGCAGGCCACACTGAGCGGATGGCTCCGCGACGCGGGGTACGACGAGGTTGCGTACCGCAATCTCACACTCGGTATTGTCGCCCTGCACCGCGGCATCAAGCCGACTGCGCAGCTCGAGACGACCGAGCCCGCCGCTACCGAAACAGTGTCCTGAGTTCTTTGTCCCCCCTCGTTAGGCCGAAAAAGTGAAACGTAGAGCACCCGTGGTGCGGCGCAGCCCCTCCGTAACGAGTCAGCTCGGGCTGAGCGAGCGCATTTTCTCCACCGCTGCAGACCGTGGCCTCGCCAACAATATTGATCGAGGGATCGCGGAGATCGAGACGTCGCTCATTGGCGAACTCGTGTACGCCAATGAGATTGCCAATGCGACGACCCGGTACCTGTTCAACGCGGGTGGCAAGCGCGTGCGGCCCATGTTGGCGCTGCTCACCTCGCACCTCGGTGAGGGCGGCATTCCCGATGTGATCACCGCGGCCAGCGCGATTGAACTCACCCACCTTGCCTCGCTTTACCACGATGACGTCATGGACGATTCCGACAAGCGTCGTGGTGTTCCCAGCGCCCAGTCCGTCTGGGGCAATTCCGTTGCCATCCTCACCGGAGACCTGCTGTTCGCCCGCGCAAGCCAGCTGATGGCTCGTCTCGGTGAGCGCGCCATCCGCTTGCAGGCGGCGACCTTTGAACGACTGGTCCTCGGCCAGTTTCGGGAGACGGTGGGAGTGCGCCCCGGCGAGGATCCGGTGGAGCACTACATTGGGGTGCTCGCCGACAAGACTGGTTCTCTGATCGCTGCGGCGGCGCAGGCCGGGGTCGTCTTCTCCAACGCACCGGCCGAGTACGAGCAGCCCGTGGTGACCTTTGGTGAGAAGATCGGCGTGGCCTTTCAGCTGATTGACGATGTTCTTGATCTCTCTCCGCAGCCGGAGGCAACCGGCAAGGTTCCGGGCACGGACCTGCGTGCCGGTGTCGCGACGCTCCCGCTGCTCCGTCTGCGTGAGCGGGCATCCACGAACGGTGCCGACACGGACCTTCTCGCCCGTCTGGAACGCGACGTGATGGCGAGTAACGGCGTGGCCACCGAGGCAGCGGACTCAGCCATCACCGCGTTGCGGGAACACCCCGTCACCTCCGAAACCCTGGCCGAGGCGCATTCATGGGCCCGTGACGCTGTTGCCGCACTCTCCCCTCTGCCCACCGGGCCGGTCAAGAAGGCGCTCACCCGATTCGCCGAGACCATCGTCGAGCGATCAAGTTAGAAAGGCCTCAGTGACCAAATTACGATTGGCCATCGTCGGGGCAGGACCAGCCGGCATCTACGCCGCAGACATCCTGCTGAAAGCGGAACGCAACTTTGAGGTCTCCATCGACCTCTTTGACCACCTCCCGGCACCCTACGGGCTCGTGCGCTACGGTGTCGCGCCGGATCACCCCCGCATCAAGGGAATCGTGACAGCTCTGCGCGGCGTTCTCGACAGTGGCGATGTTCGCATTTTCGGGAACGTGCGCTTCGGCGTGGACGTGACCCTCGCTGACCTCAAAAAGCACTACAACGCGGTGGTTTTCGCAACCGGGGCCACCCAAGACGCCGACCTGAACATTCCCGGAATGGACCTTGACGGTTCGTATGGCGCCGCCGATTTCGTCAGCTGGTTTGCGGGGCACCCCGACGTGCCGCGTACCTGGCCGCTGGAAGCCAAGGAGATCGCGGTAATCGGCAACGGCAACGTGGCCCTCGACGTGTCGCGCATGCTCATCAAGCACGCGGATGATCTGCTCTCGACCGAGATTGCGGAGAATGTCTACGCGGGCCTCAATTCGTCACCGGTGACCGACGTTCATATCTTTGGCCGACGTGGTCCCACATCCGTTAAATTCACCCCGCTGGAACTGCGTGAGGTGGGTGAACTGCGCGACGTGGACATGATTGTCTACGACGAGGACTTCGATTACAGCGACGCCGCCCGCGACGCCGTGGCGAGCAACAAGCAGGTCTTCGTGATCGATAAAACGCTGCAGCAGTGGCGACAGCGCGAGACGGGCAGTGCGAGCCGTCGTCTGCACCTGCATTTCTTTGCCAAGCCGATTGAGATCGTCGACGACGGTACCGGCCGGGTTGGAGCGTTCCGCTGGGAGCGCACGGCCAGCGACGGTGCAGGCGGCGTGGTGGGCACCGGAGAGTTCCGCGAGATTGCCGTGCAGGCCGTTTACCGGGCGGTGGGCTACTTCGGGTCCGAGCTTCCGGACGTGCCCTTCGACAAGAAGCGGGGCGTGATTCCGAACCGCGAGGGACAGGTGCTGCGTCGCGATCCCGCCGCTGGAACCGGTGGGTTGTTCAACCAGCAGATGTATGGCGTCTACACCACGGGATGGATCAAGCGGGGACCGGTGGGGCTCATTGGCCACACCAAGTCTGATGCGATGGAGACCATCCGTCACCTGATCAATGACCTCGGCAACTGGTGGCTTCCCTCAGCGCCCTCGGAGGAGAGCATTGTGGCCCTGCTCGACGAACGCGGCGTGCAGTACACCGGAATCGACGGGTGGCACAACCTCGACCAGCACGAACTCGCCCTCGGTGAGGCGGCCGGTCGTCTGCGGGTGAAAGTGGTCCCGCGCGACGAGATGGTTGCCATCTCCCGCGGCGAGTTTGCGTCCCAGTCGGCGGACCGCTAAACAGCGATGGAGGTCGTCCCGTCTCGCGGGACGACCTCCATGTGACGGTCGTGTGGAGCCGAGGTTTAGCGGAAGTTCACAAACTGCAGGGCGACGTCAAGGTCTTTTCCCTTGAGCAGCGCCATCACGGCTTGCAGATCGTCACGGCTTTTGGAACTCACCCGTAGCTCGTCGCCCTGAATCTGGCTCTTCACGCCCTTCGGGCCCTCGTCACGAATGATCTTGCCGATCTTCTTCGCGTTCTCCTGGTCAATACCGGCCTTCATCGAGGTTTCGATGCGATATTCCTTGCCGGACGCGAACGGCTCACCGGCGTCAAGGCTGCGCAGAGAGATACCGCGCTTGATCAGCTTGGCCTCGAACACCTCGAGGATGGCCTTTACGCGTTCCTCGGTGTTTGCTTTCATGAGCACCTTTTCACCGCTCATGGCGATTGAGGCTCCCACATTCTTGAAGTCATACCGCTGTGCGACCTCTTTGTGAGCCTGGTTGAGGGCGTTGTCGACCTCCATCGGGTCCACCTTGCTAACGATGTCGAACGTAGAATCTGCCATGGACCCATCGTACTGGGCGCTTTCCCGGGCAGGAGGGGGATCCCGGTACCGAGAGGGGAGCCCGACCGCGAAAGTCAGCTCCCGGGGTGAGCCGTGCTGGAACGGGTCATGAGTTCAAACGGCATCGGCAGCGTGAAGTCACCGACGGCGTGTTTTCCCGGGTGAAGCTGCTCCATCAGTATCTCTACGGCCTTCTCGCCCTGAGCCTCGGGAAACTGCGCCACGGTGGTGAGGGAGAAGAAGTTGGCAAGCTCATGATCATCAATGCCGATCACCGACACGTCTCGTGGCACCGACAAGCCCAGGTCGCGGGCGGCAAGGATGCACCCGATCGCCATCTCATCGGACGCCGCGAAGATCGCCGTGGGGCGCCCGGCGTCGCGCTCCAGCAGTCGGCGGGCCGCCTGATAGCCTCCGCGCATCGTGAAGTCCGCGGGCTCGAAGAGGTCCATAGTCACCGAGACACCAGCCGCCTCGAGAGCGCCCTCATAGCCCAGGCGCCGGTTCGTTGGCAGGTGAAAGTCGAGATCAAACTCTTTGCTCCCGCCCACGTGACCGATGCGGGTATGCCCGAGAGAGAGCAGATGTTCCGTGGCGAGCCGGGCCACGGCCACGTCGTCGATCATGAGCGTTCGCACTCCGCCGATGGGACCGCCCACGCCCACCAGGGGCTTGCGCACAGCGTGCAAACGATCCACCTCGTGGGCGGTCAGCTCGAGCGAAACGGCGATCACGGCATCCAGTCGCTGACGCAGAAGAAAATGTTCAAAGACACTGGCCCGCTCATCGCCGCCGCCCGAGAGGCTGTAGAGGGTGAGGTCATAACCGTTGCGCAGCAGGGCACGCTGGGCACCCTCGACGACACTGGAGAAAAACCAGCCGCCGAGGAACGGCACAACGACACCGATGTTCCTGGTGCGGCCCGAAGCTAGGCTCGATGCGCTCGCCGAGACCACGTAGCCGAGGTCTCCGGCGGCTGCCTCCACCTTGAGCCGCGTGGCGGTCGAAACCGGCCCTTTGCCGCTCAGAGTGCGCGAGACGGTGGCGGTGGAGACACCGGCGAGGCGGGCAACGTCCTCGATTCCGGCCATGGGGATCCTTATCAGTGGAAAAAGTGCACGTGCTTGATCATATCGAGGCGGGAATGCCCCGATTCGTGGGCGCTGATTTCACGCTGGGGCACTTCGTCTTGTATTCTAAAGTCAGCACGTCCGATCAGGTTCATTTTGCCTAGCGGATAGCAGCTGGCGAGTTACCCAAGCGGCCAAAGGGATCTGACTGTAAATCAGACGGCGTAGCCTTCGTGAGTTCGAACCTCGCACTCGCCACCAGCAGGAGCATGACGCAGGCCCGGAGCAATCCGGGCCTGCTTCTTTTTAAGCGGATGTCGCATCACGTAGCGTGGAGGCATGACTGATGCCGTAACAGCCGACCTGCTTGCCCTCGCTCGACGCACCGCGATCGAGGCCGGGCAACTCGCCCACCGTCGACGCGCCGAGGGTGTGCAGATAGCGGCGAGTAAGTCGTCTCCCGAAGATGTGGTGACTAACGCCGACCGTGAGGTCGAGGCGCTCATTCGCACCCGCCTCGCCGACGCACGTGCCGGGGACGGATTCTACGGCGAGGAATCCGAAGCAACGGTGGGGTCGAGTGGACTCACCTGGGTGGTGGACCCCATCGACGGCACCGTCAACTATCTGTACGGAATTCCGCACTACGCGATCAGCATCGCCGTGGTGGAGGGAGAGCCAGAACCGGCAACGTGGACGACCCTGGCAGGGGTCGTGGTGAATCCACCGCTCGGCGAGGTGTACACCGCGGCGGTCGGCCAGGGTGCGTTCCTCGGTGATCGGCGTCTTCAGGTGAATACCGGAGTGCCCCTGTCGCTCGCGCTGGCCGGAACCGGCTTTGGGTACGAAGCGCAGCGACGGTTGTGGCAGGCGGCCGTCGTGCAGGGACTGATTAGTGAGGTTCGGGACATCCGTCGAATGGGTGCCGCAGCACTCGACCTGTGTTCCGTCGCTGCTGGCCGGCTCGACATCTATTACGAGCGCGGGCTACACCTCTGGGACCACGCCGCGGGCGCCTTGATTGCGAGGGAAGCCGGTGCGCAGGTGGGGGCATTTGGTGACGACGCCGAGGGGATAGATCTGCTGATTGCGGCGGCCCCCGACCTTTACACCCAGTTTGAACCTCGGCTTCTCGAGATTTTCTCCCGGCTGGCAGGGTAATCGGTCTCAGGTTCACCGGTATTTTGATCGGCGGAGTCGTTGGCTGAATATGCCTTTTGGGGTCGGAGGCACTAGCCTTAACCGATTCGTTACATTTGGCCTCGGCCAAGCCGATTTCTTACCCCCCTCGTGCCACGCAGAAAGAGTCCTTTTGTCACGTCATTCCTCCCCGTCAGCTGCCTCTGTGCCTGACTCGAGTGACAGCGCAGAACCCGTTCTTCCCCTCACCCGCCGAGAAATACGTGAGCGCGAGCGTCGGAGCGTAACACCGGAAGAGATTCACCTCACTCCCGAAGCCGCGTCCGTCATCGTGACCGAACTGCACGAGCCCACGCTCGAAGCCATCGTTATCGTGGAGCCCGACCGACTCATTGCCGCCCCCGCAGCCACGGAGAATCGCGAATCCGATGCGAGCCTGATCGTGTCTGAGGTGCCCACCTCAACGATGGCGGTTCCGCTTCCCACGCGATCGCAGCTTCGCGCCGAGGAGCAGGGACGCCGGCCGCGACCGCACCGTCTCCACGCGGATGCCGAGACCATCGCGGCGCCGTCGGCCGCCTACGCGCCAACCGGCCGGTTCGTGCCCACACCAGCGCTACCCCGCACGCCGCCGCGTCCGCAGCCCGTGACGGACCGCATGCGCAAGTTCGCGGCCACCAGCATGACGGTGGCAGCCATGGCCTTTGTGGCATTGATGGCCGTGTCCACCTCGCTCCCGGCGCAGGCACTGCTGTCCTCGGCCGACGTGCAGGCATCCGCTCAGGCCGCGCAGCAGACGAGCAACAAGGGCGCGCAGACACTCGACCTCGCCGGCAGCGACACCATCACGGTGGAACGCGACGGCTACTCGTCGAGCACCATCGCTGAGGTCGCGGCCGCCAGCGGTATTCGGCTGGAAGCGTCCTTCACCAACAACCCGAACGGCACCATTCAGTGGCCGTTCGCGGTAGGAGTGCACATTGGCGACGAGATGGGCCCCCGCAACTGCGCCGGCTGCTCGGCCAACCACGGCGGCCAGGACTTCAACCCCGGACTCGGGGCACCGATTCAGTCCATAGCGGATGGCGTCGTCAGTCTGGCTGAAGACGGCGAGGGCAGCCTCGGTGTGCACATGATCATTGACCACATGGTGGACGGACAGCTCGTGTCGAGCGTCTACGCGCACATGATTCACGGGTCGATGAACTTCAAGACCGGAGACGTCGTGAAGGTGGGTCAGGCCATCGGCAAGACCGGCAGCACCGGAATGTCGACCGGGCCGCACCTGCACTTCGAAATTCGCGAAGGCGGCATCCGCGGTACCAAGGTGAACCCGCTCACCTGGCTCTACGCCCACACAAACTAGCGCTCACACAAACTAGCGCCACACACGCTCCAGGCTGCACGCCGGGGCGCATGCGGACGCCGGTCGTCACAGTCGCTTCTCGCGCCGTCAGCACCTCACCAGGCGCACGTCGTGCACCCGGTGAGGTGAGGGTGCTTTTAGCGCAGCCAGACCGTCGTGTCGCCGGGCAGAGTGCGACCCTCGAGGGTCGCACTCGCGAGAATCACGTCGCCAGCGGGCAGCATGACGGATGCCGTGCCCGTGTTGGCAATGACGGTCACGTCGCCGGAACGAAAAGCCACGACCTCCGCAGCAAAGCCGGGAAGCCATTCCACCGAGCCGAGGCCCAGGGAAAACTCGCGGCGCAGGCGTAGTGCCAGTGTGTAGAGCTCCAGAGTGGACCCCGGGGTACCCTGCTGTCGGTCCCGGGCGAGTTCGGCCCAGGCGGCCGGTTGCGGCAACCAGCTCGCTGCAGTGGTTCCGAAACCGTAGGACGGCGCGGCGGACTCCCAGGGGATGGGCACGCGGCATCCGTCTCGGCCGTAGCGCTCGCCGTTGGTGCGGAACCAGGTGGGATCTTCCCGTGCCGAGTCGGGCAGGTCGATGACCTCGGGCAGGCCGAGCTCCTCGCCCTGGTAGAGGTAACTCGAGCCGGGCAGAGCCAGCATGAGCGACGACGCCGCACGGGCGCGGCGGAGGCCCACGACCGTGTCGGGCAGACCCGGGGACTTGGGCCCAATGCCGTGCCCTTGCAGGTTCTCGGCGCCGAGGGCGAGGCGGGAGGCGTGGCGCACGACGTCGTGGTTGGACAGCACCCACGTGCTCGGCGCCCCGACGGCGCTGAACGCGGCGAGGGAGTCGTCGATAACTGTGCGCAGCTGGGAGGCGTTCCACGAGGTCTCCAGGTAGGCGAAGTTGAATGCCTGGTGCATCTCGTCGGGGCGAACCCACTTGGCGACCTCGGTGAGGGGATCTACCCAGGCCTCGGCCGCGAGCACGCGATCGCCGGGATATTCGGCGAGAACCTTGTGCCAGTCGCGGTAGATCTCATGCACGCCCTCCTGCGCCCAGAACGGGGCAGTGGCGGCCGGTTCGACGCTGATACCGGGCTCGAGGGTGGCGGAGCCGCCGCCCATGCTGCCACCGTCGGCCGGCGGCGTGTAATCAGGAAGACCCGCGGCCTTGATCATGCCGTGGGCGACATCTACTCGAAAACCATCGACGCCGCGGTCGAGCCAGAAGCGCAGGACCGAACGGAACTGGTCGCGAACCCACGGGTTCTCCCAGTCCAGGTCGGGCTGCGTGCTGTCGAACAGGTGCAGGTACCACTGACCGGGCGTGCCATCGGCTTCGACAATCCGCGTCCACGCGCGACCGCCGAACACAGATTCCCAGTTGTTCGGGGGCAGCTCGCCAGTGTCGCCCTTGCCCTCGCGAAAGATGTACCGGCCACGCTCGGGGCTCTCGGGTGCGGAGTTCAGGGCGGCCTGGAACCACACGTGGTCGCTGGAGGAGTGGTTGGGAACAATGTCAATAATCACGCGGATGCCGAGCTCGTGCGCCGCCGTCTGCATCGCGTCGAAGTCTTCGAGCGTCCCGAACAGGGGATCCACGTCGCAGTAGTCGGCCACATCGTAGCCAGCGTCGCGCTGCGGGGAGGTGTAAAAGGGCGAGAGCCACACCGCGTCAATGCCGAGGTCGCGCAGCTGGGGGAGACGCTGACGAATGCCGGCAAGGTCGCCCATGCCATCGCCGTTGCCGTCGGCAAAGGAGCGTGGGTAGATCTGATAGATCACGGCGGTGCGCCACCACTCGGTGCCTACCGTGGAGCCGCCGATAACCGTCGGGTCTGAAACTGTTGTGCCTGTCATTGCTTCATGCTATGTCATGAAAGCTCTCATGCAAGCGTTTGCATAGACCGAATGGCGATTGATAACGAACCGGTGTCGATTGTGGTGCTGAGGGGCGCGAACTTTGGAAAAGTCGTCTATAACTGTAAGCGCTTGCATTTTCTGCAGCGTTCTCGACGAAAGGCAACACCAATGAAGGTGAAAAAGAAGGGCCTGCTGGCATTCGGCGCCGTGGCCGTGGCAACATCTCTCGCCCTGACCGGCTGCTCGGCCGGAGATAACGCGGAGACCACAGATTCCGCTTCCAGCACGCTCACGGTCTGGGTCGATGCCGACCGCGCCGCCGTGCTGAAAGATGCAGCGGCTGAATTCACGAATGAATCCGGCGTGAAGGTGAATCTGGTGCAGAAGGACTTCGCCAAGATTCAGGAGCAGTTCATCGCTCAGGTTCCCACCGGCAAGGGCCCGGACATCACCATCGCAGCCCACGACTGGCTTGGTAACCTTGTGAGTAACGGCGTCGTACAGCCGGTCGAACTCGGTGACACTGCCGCCGACTACCAGCAGGTTGCCGTCACCGCCATGAGCTACGAGGGCCAGACCTACGGTGTGCCCTACGCCGTGGAGAACATCGCCCTGCTGCGCAACACGGCACTCGCCTCCGCCGCTCCCGCCACCTATGACGACATGATTGCCGCCGGAACCGCCGCTGGCACAGAGTTCCCCTTCCTCGTGCAGGTGGGTCCGGAGTCTGACCCCTTCCACCTGTATCCCTTCCAGACCTCGTTTGGTGCTCCCGTTTTTGGTACGAACGCCGACGGTAGTTACAACCCGGACGATCTCTCCATCGGTAACGCTGGCGGAGACGCCTACGCAGCCTGGCTCGCCCAGGAGGGCGCTGCCGGTCACCTCAGCGTTAACGTCACCAGCGACATCGCCAAAGAGAAATTCAATGCGGGGGCTTCGCCCTTCTTCATCACCGGCCCGTGGAACGTGCCTGACGCCGAGGCGGCCGGCATCGACCTCGCTATTGACCCGATCCCTTCGGCCGGCGGCGAACCGGCCCAGCCGTTCGTTGGCGTTCAGGGCTTCATGGTGAGTGCGAAGACCACGAACGCTCTCGCGGCTAACGAGTTCCTCGTGAACTACGTCGGCTCCGGAAAGGTACAGACCGCGCTGTACGAGGTCGGCGGGCGTGCCCCCGCGCTCACCTCGGCCTTCGAGGCGGCAGCGGCCGACCCGATCACCGCCGGTTTCGGTGCTGTCGCTGCCAGTGCTGTGCCCATGCCGAACATTCCCCAGATGGGTAAGGTCTGGCAGTACTGGGGCGTCACCGAGGCCGCGATCATCACGGGGCAGGGCGACCCGACGCAACTGTGGCAGAAGATGACGGGCGAAATTCAGACCGCCATTCAGTAAGACTCCAGTCGCCTCGGTCCCTCACCGGGCCGGGGCGACACTGCGGCGTGCCAGAGGTGACGCCACAAAACCGTGACCCCGCCAGTGACCCCGTGCGGCAGAGAGCAGACGAGCATGACCAGATCCGGCACCCCGCGCAATGCGGCGCAGGTTAAGAAAGCAGCGCAGTCCCGGCGCGCTGGCCGCATCGCCGATGCCGCATCCGTTGGTGTGAAGGTTCTGCTGACCAAGATTCTGCTTCTGGGCATCGTCGATGCGATCAGCGTCTACGCGCTCTTTGTTTTGGCCCTCACGCAGGACTGGCTTGTCTTCACGGCCGTGCTCCTCGTCGCCCTCCTGGTCAACGTGATTTACTTTCGACGCGGTGGCCTGCCTGCAAAATACCTGACGCCCGGGCTCATCTTTCTGGCCGTGTTTCAGATCTTTGTCATCGGCTACACCGGTTACATTGCCTTCACGAACTATGGAACGGGCCACAACAGCACGAAGGACGACGCGATCAGCTCGCTCATCGTGAGTTCACAGCAGCGCGTGCCGGATTCACCCAGCTATGCGCTCACGATTCTCGAACGCCTCGGCACCTACAGCTTCTTGGTCACCGATCCGGCCGGGCGGGTGAGTGTGGGCGACGAAATCACCCCGCTGAGCCGTGTGACGGACGCCGAAACGGATGCCTCGGGCCAAGCCATCGCGCTCCCCGGCTTCACCTCGCTCGGCTTCAGCGACATCGTGGCGAACCAGGAACGGATCGCGGCTCTCTCGGTGCCGCTATCGAATGATCCCAACGATGGAACGCTGCGCACGCCCGACGGCTCCAGCGCCTACCTTTACCTGTCGGACCTCGTCTACGACGAGGCTGCTGACACCCTGTCCGACACCACTCAAAACGTGGTCTACACCGCCAACGGCACGACGGGATCGTTCGTGGCCGACGACGGCACCGAGCTACTACCGGGCTGGAAGGTGGAGGTGGGCTTTGACAACTTCACCAAGGCCTTCACGACGGATTCCATCCGTGGACCGCTGATCAGCGTCACCGTCTGGACCTTTGTTTTTGCGTTCCTCTCGGTGGGAACCGCCTTCGCTCTGGGGCTCTTCCTTGCCATCGTGTTCAACGACCTGCGGATGCGTGGCCGAAACGTATACCGGGTGATCCTCATCCTGCCGTACGCGTTCCCGGGCTTCCTCTCCGCGCTGGTGTGGGCCGGCATGCTCAACCCGCAGTTCGGCTTCGTGAACCAGGTTCTGTTTGGCGGGGCGGAAATTCCCTGGCTCACCAATGAATGGCTGGCCAAGTTCAGCATCATCCTGGTGAACCTCTGGCTCACGTTCCCCTACATGTTCCTCGTCACCACCGGTGCGCTCCAGTCCATTCCGGAAGAGCTGCAGGAGGCGGCAACCGTTGACGGGGCGAAGCCCTGGGCCATTTTTCGCCTGATCAAACTGCCGCTGCTGCTCGTCTCGGTTGCCCCGCTGCTCATCGCCTCGTTTGCGTTCGCGTTCAACAACTTCAACCTCGTGTACATGCTCACCAATGGTGGCCCCCGAGATGTCACTGCTGGGGTGAACGTTGGTGCCACCGATATTTTGATCACCATGGTCTATAAGGTCGCCTTCGACGGAGCCAACCGGGACTATGGTCTCGCCAGTGCGTTCTCGATCGTGATCTTCGTGCTCGTGGCTGCAGTCTCCATTATTAGTTTCAGACAGACCAAGGCGCTCGAGGAGCTGAACTGACATGACTGTCCTGTCCCCGCCCACCGGTACCCGGCACATTCTGACCAAGCGTCCGTTCACGTTCCGGCGATGGTTTCGTCAAACCGGATGGCGTCACCTCGTGGGTGTGATCATGTGCGTTTTCGCCGCGTTCCCGTTGCTCTATGTGCTCTCGGCATCGTTACACCCGGGCGGTACGCTCATCACCGCCAATGGGCTGTTCAGCGAGATCGACCTCGGCAGCTACGTGACGCTGTTCAATCTGCCCCAGCAGCCATACGCCGACTGGTATGCCAACACTCTCACCATTGGCGTGGTCACTTCGGTGTGCACGGTCTTCTTGGGGGCCCTCGCTGCATATTCCTTTTCCCGCATGCGTTTCCGTGGCCGTCGCACCGGGTTACTCATGCTGTTGCTGGTGCAGATGTTCCCGCAATTGCTAGCCGTCGTGGCCATTTTTCTGCTGCTGAACGGCATCTCCGACGTCTTCCCGCTGATCGGGCTTGATTCGCAGATCGGCCTCATCATGGTCTACCTCGGCGGGGCGCTCGGAGTGAACACGTACCTCATGTACGGGTTCTTCAATACGATCCCGGCCTCCATCGACGAAGCGGCGAAGATCGACGGTGCCGGCCACGCCCGAATCTTCTTCACGATCATCCTCCGCCTTGTGGCACCGATCCTCGCCGTGGTGGGCCTGCTCTCCTTTGTGGGAACCACGAACGAGTTTGTGATCGCGAGCGTGGTGCTTATCTCCCCGGAAAAGCAGACTCTGGCGGTGGGCCTGTACCAGTTCGTGTCGCAGGAGTTCTCCAGCAACTACTCCGTCTTTGCCGCCGGTGCGGTGCTCGCCGCGCTACCCGTGATGGCACTGTTTCTGTGGCTCCAGAAATACATCGTTGGCGGGTTGACGGCCGGGTCGGTGAAGTAGCGGTCTCAGCGGCCCGCTTCGGCGGCTTCCAGAATGGCAGCGACGGCGAGGGGAACGCCATGGAGGCGAGCGTAGGCATCCGCTAGCTCACGTGCTCGGTACCAATAGCGGGGATCGGCGAGCACGGTTTTCACTGCGCGCCCAATCTGTTCAGAACCCGGGTCGCGACGGCTGAGCGCAATTCCCGCACCGCTCCACGCCACGCGGGCGCTGACCTCCATCTTGCTCTCGCTCTGGCCGGCAACGACGAGGGGGATGCCGAGGGCGAGAGCCTGCTGCACTCCGCCGTAGCCGCCGTTCGTAACCAGCAGGTCGGCTAGCGGAAGGAGGTGGCTGAACGGCAGAAACCGTTCGAGTCGCAGATTGCTGGGGCGCCGGGCGCGCGGCAGCACCAGCTCCGGATCCGGACCACCCGTGGTGGCGATGACGAGGACGTTCTGGTCAGCGAGAGCCTTGATGGCGGGGACAAGCAGTTTGCGTGGCTCGCGTGCGGTGGACCCTTGCGTGACCACAATGATGGGGCGACCGTCGTCGCGGGCGGCAGCGATGTCTCCCCACCAGGCTGGTGGCCCCCACGCCGGCGAGGCGATGGGGAGGAGCGCGCCGGTGAACTGCACGATGGCGGGAAGGTCCGAGCGCGGATACTCAAATTCCGGAATCGTGGCCGCGAGGTAGCGCGTTGACAGCATCACGTTCCAGTCGAGAAAGCAGCCTTTGAGCGGTGGCAGGCGCAGCTCACTGCGTATCTTGTCGGCAGCTGCCTGTGCCTCGCTGAAGACCCACCGCTGAACGGATGCGGTCAGAGCGCGATTGCGTAGCCGCCCGATTTTCGAATGGCTGGGTTGCAGCCCGGTGCCGAAGGGTGCCGTGTCGGTGCTGGTGAGAGACAGTGGCGTGGAGGAAAAGGCCACGCTGGGCAGCCCCCGCTTCTCGGCCAGCAGCAGCCCGGCCAAGAAAGAATGTTCCACCACAATGACGTCGGGCTGAAATCCCCTGGCGATCTCGTCCATCTCCGCGAACCAGGCCGGTGTGGGTTCGATAAACAGGTTGAGAAGACCCGCTTTCATCGATTCGAGGCCGGGCCTCGTGGCCGAGGTGATGTGCATCTGCTGAATGTCGTCGTCGTCGAGGTCGGTGCTGGACGACATGGAGTGAAAGGTGGCTCCGGTGTCACGAACCTGATCGCCAAACGCCGAACCGGTGTACCACGCAACCTGATGACCAGCTGAAACAAGAGCCCGGGCAATGCCGAGGGTCGGTCGCACGCGACTGGTTGTGGGCACAGTGCCAATGAGAATCCGTACCAACCGCGTCCCCCTACATGAGTGCCAATAATGCCCATCTTAACCCGGGTGTCACGCGGAGGTGCAAACAGGTGATAATCTGATCAGGTTGCCAAAATGCGGCGCAGCTTCGAGGTTAGAAGCTCCGCCCCCTTAGCTCATTGGTAGAGCACTTCCTTGGTAAGGAAGAGGTAGTGGGTCCGATTCCCACAGGGGGCTCAGGCTTGAAGGCGCTAGCCGCTGACAAGCCGTGGCGGGGTAGCTCAGTTGGTTAGAGCACACGGCTCATAATCGTGGTGTCGCGGGTTCAATTCCCGCTCCCGCTACACAGCAGTGGCAAGACCCCCGAATTTCTGCGGAAGTTCGGGGGTCTTTTTTGGTGGTGTGGCTCACGCCTCCGGAAACCTACCTTGCGGCGAGCTCGGCGTCGCCGTCGAAGGCGCTGGCCGACCATCAGACCGCGGGTATGACCGCCTCGGCGCTGACCGGCGTCAGCCAGGTGAGTTCGGAACCGGTGCCCTCGATGAGATCTCCGAGCGCGGCGTTGAACACGGCGCCGTAGGGTGCGGTGATGTGTGCCTGGAAGGCATCCGCATTGCGATACACCTCGTAGACAAAGAACGCTGCGGGGTTTGAGACTCGGCGGTGCGGCTCGAAAATGAGGTTGCCCGGTTCCTGGCGCACATCGCGAGCGAGACCAGCGATGAGCGCTTCCACAGCATCCGCGTGCTCGGGCAGTGCGGTGAACTCCGCATACAGGGCCACCGGGCCACCGGTGGCGGCCTTGACCAGACTCGCATTCTCGGTCGATGATCCGCCGGGGGTGGCGGGCAGAGCGACAACACTCAGGCGCTTCAGGCTGGATGCGATGGTCGTGCGATTCATCTGGGAATCTCCAAAATGGTGGGAGAGAAAGCTCTCCCTGACAACGATGTCAATCATCATCTTCAGGGAACAATACAGTAGGGTCATGAGCAATTGGGAGGCGGCGAAAAGACTGTGACATCGATGTCAGATTCGGAGACGCCGTCAGACGCTCCAGAGCGCGCGGTAGCGTCGCGTCCGCGCCCCACGATGAAGAACGTGGCCGCTCTGGCGGGCGTGGGAATCAAGACCGTGTCCCGGGTGATCAATGGTGAGCCGAATGTGTCGGCGGCGATGTCGGCCCGGGTGCTCGCTGCTGCCGACAGCCTGCATTTTTCCCCGGACCTTCATGCCGGTAACCTGCGCCGCGGCAACGGCCGCAGCAATACGCTGGGTCTGCTCGTGGGCAGCGTGAGCAACCCTTTTTCGGGTGCGATGCACCGAGCCATCGAGGACGTGGCAGGGGCTCGTGGCGTGGCGGTCTTCGCATCGAGCCTCGACGACGACCCGGCCCGCGAGGAGGCCGCAATTTCGGCATTCCTCCGGCGAAGAATGGATGGCCTCATCCTCACGACCGTGTCGCAGAACCAGGGATACCTCGTGCCCGAGCTGCGGCGCGGAACCCCGATTGTCTTTGTTGACCGTGAGCCCGGGGGCATCGACGCGGATGTCGTGGTGAGCGATAACGCGGCCGGCGCGGCGGCGGCCACGCGACATCTGCTCGCCCATGGTCATCGACGGATTGCGTTCTTGGGTGACCGTATCGATATTCAGACGGCCCGGGAACGCCAGCGCGGATTTCTGGAGGAGCTGGGCCGCGCCGGGGTGGCGACCGTGGACGTTCCCGTGATCACCGGGGTGCACGATGAGGAAGCGGGGCGCCTGGTCACGATCGCCCTGCTGGACTCCGAGCACCCGCCGACAGCGGTGTTCAGCAGCCAGAACCTCATTACGATCGGCGCGGTGCGCGGTCTGCGGGAGCGAAACGCCCAGCACAGCGTGGCGCTCGTGGGGTTCGACGACGTGCCACTGGCGGACCTGCTCGATCCGGGCGTGACCGTCGTCGCCCAGAACCCCCACGAGATCGGCCGCCTCGCAGCCGAACGTATTTTTGCCCGGCTCGACGGAGACCGCTCCGTTGGGAACACCTATGTTGTACCAACCAACCTGATTGCACGCGGATCAGGGGAGATGAGACCGAAATGACTGACCCCGACCCCGGCATCGAAGCAGCTCGTCACACGCCCGGCCGCGTTGTCGTCGTGGGCGACGCGCTCATTGACGAGATGCGGGAACCCGATTCCCTGCGCGAGTTTCCCGGGGGCGCCGCACTCAACGTCGCCGTGGGACTGGCCATTCTCGGCGTGCCCACCACCCTCATCGCCATGGTCGGTGACGATGCCGACGGAACGGTTCTGCGCAATTTTCTCGCCGCGCACGACGTGGAGCTCATCGCCACGCCGGGCCCGTTCGGGAGCTCTCGCGCCACCTCAGACCGCACGGACGGCGAGCCGCGGTACATCTTCAACGAGGCCGCGCAGAAACGTCGCGTGGAGTTCGGACCGCGCGAGCGTGCCGCCCTCGACGCCGCGCCGCTAGTGGTCGTGAGCTGTTTTCCCTTCGACGACACGGTGCAAACGGATGCCTTCCTCGCCGCCGTCACGGACGGCCCTCACCGCCTCGTGATCGACCCCAACCCGCGGGCGGGGATGCTGCACGACAAGGCCCTGTTTGTGCAGAACTTCGAACGCGCCGCGGCCCGGAGCCTTCTCACTAAGGTGGGGGACGAAGACGCCGAGTTGCTCTACGCCAGCTCCCTCGAAGTCCTCCGCGCCCGGCTCCTCGCGGCCGGCGCCCACCACGTGCTCGCCACCGCGGGCCGCGCGGGTGCCATCATCGAGACCGACGACGGCCTGCTCGTGAGCGAACCGATCACCGCTCTGCCGGGTGCGATCGTTGACACCATGGGCGCCGGTGACGCCACGCTGGCCTCCAGCGTGCAGAGCTTCCTGACCGGGGGTGTGCCAGCGGATGCGGCCGGTTGGCAACATCTGCTCGCCACAGCCATGCGCATCGCGGCTGCCACCTGCCGCTCCGAGGGGGCGCTCCTCCGCGTGCCCGACGCGGTCTGACACGCCGCGAGGCAGCAGACCGACTCGGGAGTGTCAGCTGGGCGGGGTAGCGACCGCGCGCAGCTCGCCGAGTACGCGGCGAACGGATGCCCGCCGTAGCGTCTCGGGGCGTGACAGCACGTCGATCTGTCGTCCGACTCGCAGCTGGGTGAAGGGGATCAGCGCGATTCCGGACCCCTCACGTGGTGCCATGGTGTATCGGGGGAGCAGGGCGATCGCGGCACCGGTCGCCACAATCGACGCCGCCACGAAGAACTCGTTGATTCGGTGTTCCACCCGCAGGGGTCGGCCCGCGCTGGCGGCAACCACATTCACCGCTTCGCCGAGCGGAAACCCGTCGTGCCCAGCGATCCACGGTTCGTCGGCCACATCGCTGACAGACAGCGACGAGAACCGAGCGAGTGGGTGATCGACGTTCACGGCAACGTCGAGCGGCTCGTAGAGTAACGGGGTCACCGACACGCTTGCGGGCCAGTACGGATCGTGCGGCACTCGATGCGCCACGACGAGGTCGTACTCTGACACCAGGGCCGCAAATTCAGAGCGAGCAACGTCTTTGTCGCCGCAGTGCAGCGGAGGCCCGCCGGAGGTCGCGAGCCGACCGAGCAACGGGCCGAACCACGCCAGCCCCGCGCTGTGAAAGCTTGAGATGCTCACCGGGGTGTGCGGATCGGAATGGAACCGAGCGACGGCTTCGCGGGCATCAGCCAGCGCGGTCGAAACGTGAGCCGCAGCTGCAGCCAGGGCCCGACCGGCGGGGGTGAGCGCCAGTACGCGGCCCTGTTTTTCCGTGAGCGCCACGCCGATACCCCGTTGAAGCGCAGATAGCTGCTGCGAGACGGCCGACGACGAAACACCCAGCGCGCGAGCCACGGCCGCCACACTGCCGCGCTCGCCCAGTTCGCGGAGCACGGCCAACTGATTGACATCCATAAGCGAATGCTAAAGCATCCGTTTATAAATTGCTGGCTAGACTTAAGCAATGTCAGACAGCAGCATGGAGCCATGAATCCTTTTGGGCTCCTCGGGCGCTACCGAGTCGATGCCGTGCTGCTGCTGGTGGCCATTGTCTGGGGCGGCAGCTACCTCGGCGCCAAGGTGCTCACGGAACAGGCAAGCGTGGCCGCCGTTCTTGCGCTGCGATTCCTCGTGGCGGCCGTGGCCCTCTATGTGGTCTGGCTCGTGCGCAGGGAGCGCCGACCCACTCGCGGTGAACTCGGTGTCGGGGTGCTCCTCGGCGCGACTCAGTCTGCCATTCTGTGGCTGGAAACCCTCGGTGTGGCTTTCACGTCGGCCACCAACGCCGGCCTCATCATTAGCCTCACCATTATTCTCACGCCCATTCTGGAATCGGTCGCGGCCCGACGCTGGTTGCCACGACCGTTCTTCATCGCCGCCGTGCTGGCCGTGGTCGGGGTGGCTCTGCTCGTCTCGGGCAGCGGGTTTCAGGCGCCCAACGTAGGCGACCTGCTCATTCTGGCCGCCGCCCTCGTTCGAGCGTTTCACGTCACCATGGTGGGCCACCTCACCCGCGGGCGCAATCACAGCACCATCACCCTCACGCTCATTCAGGCGGTCGTGGGGTCACTCATCTTTGTCGCAGCGGATGTCCCGGGGCTCGTTCACGCCGCCACCACCTTTGGGCTCGGTGCCTGGCTCGGTGTCCTCTACCTCGGACTGGCGTGCAGCGTTTTCGCGTTCCTCGCGCAGATGTGGGCGATCCGGCGCACGTCGGCCGCACGGGCCAGCCTGCTGATGGGGACCGAGCCGGTGTGGGCCGTGCTCGTGGGTGTGAGCCTTGGATCCGAGATTCTCGGAGTCGTTGGTTTCGTCGGAGCGGTGCTCATTGTGGCCAGCACCTACTGGGGACAGCGTGTGGAGGCGGCACACCGGTTGCGGCGTGCGGGGCTCGTGCCGGGGCATCCGCTTCCCACCATTGTGTAGCAGCGGACACGGTGGGATTGGCTCTTGGTATTCGGTTGTCTGGGGGGTTATGCTCGTGCCGCGCGGAATTCCACGTACCGAAGAAAGGTCCTAATCATGAATCTCTTGCTCATTATCGTCATCATTGTGGCTGTCATTCTGCTCATCACCGGCGGCTTCGTGCAATCCCTGCAGTTCTTGCTCTACGTCGGCCTGTTCCTCGTGGCCATCGCCATTATTGTGTTCCTGGTGCGTGCCATATCCGGTCGCAAGGGCTAGTCGCCCCTGCGCGGCCGCGGGGTATGCTGTCGCGGCACTTGTTTGCGTGGTGGGCACTTGTTTGAACGCGTGCCAACCGGCTAAACGAGTGCCGCGACATGCCGCGGCGAGGGGACTGGCGCCAAAGACACCCTCCGGGTGCGGATGGGGGTGTGATTGGCGCTGGCCACGGGACCCAGCGAGGCGCGGGGTGGGCGACGGCGCCCGGGGTCGATGGGGAGGGAGGGCCGGGCTGTCGCGGCACTCGTTTGCGTGACGGGCACTTGTTTGAACGCGTGCCAACCGGCTAAACGAGTGCCGCGACATGCTGCGGCATTCTGCGGCGGAGAGACTGGCGCCAAAGACACCCTCCGGGTGCGGATGGGGGTGTAATTGGCGCGGGCCGGTGACGATGCGCGGAGGTCGACGGGAACGGGGACCACACTGTCGCGGCACTTGTTTGCGCGGTGGGCACTTGTTTAGATGCGTGCCAGCCGGCTAAACGAGTGCCGCGGCATTCCGCGGCATTCCGCGGCATTCCGCGGCGGAGAGACTGGCGCCGATTACACCGTCCGGGAGCGGATGGGGGTGCGATTGGCGCGGGTCATCTAGGGTCCAGGGGCCACGGGAACGAGGGCCGGGCGTTTGGCGCTACGGCCGTCGCCGGAGGAGCGCCCGGTGAGGCGGCGACCGATCCAGGGCAGTACATGCTCACGGTAATACGCGGGGTTCCGGGCGCTGATGGCGGGGAGGGACGCATCCGTTTTGGCGGTGAATTCCTCGGGAACCGGCACGCCGAGAGCTGTCAGCACGTTGGAGGCCACCCGCGCATGCCCGAGTGCGTTGAGGTGCAGGTGATCGGACGACCAGTTGCGCAGCAGCGCGAGTTCGGGGTCAACCCAGTTATCCACGTAGGTGACGCCGGGCTGCGTGAACCGCGCCCGGGCCGCGTCGGCGAGAGTGTCACCGCGCCGCTGAATGAGTGATCCGAGCGGAAGATGCCGCGTGGGGTTGCCTCCGGTGAGCATCAGAACATGCGCGCCACCGTCGAGGGCCTGATCGACAACACGCTGAAGGAGGTCCACCACGGCCGGGATCTGCACGCGAGGCCGCATCACATCGTTGCCACCGCCGCAAATGCTCAGCAGGTCGGGGCCGAGCGCGAGCGCCGGCTGCAGCTGATCCTCCACAATGGGCCGCAGGAGTTTGCCGCGAATGGCGAGGTTCGCGTAGCTCACCGGGGTAGCGGATGCCGCGGCGAGCCCGATCGCGACCATATCGGCCCAGCCGCGCAGCTCTCCGCTCGGAAGTCCGTCGCCCACACCCTCGGTGAAGCTGTCTCCCATGGCGACGTAGCGTGCGAAAGGCGCACGCGGCGTCGTGCTACCGGGCGTCGGGCGCCTCAGGTACCTCGGTGGTCTCGGGGGCGACAGCCGATGCATCCGCTGCGTCAGTGTCGTCGAGTGGTGCGGCGCTGGCTGCGTCCGAGACAGCGACCGGGGCATCCGCTGCATCAGCGTCGTTCACCGATGCATCCGCTGCGTCGGCGGCCTCAGCAGGAGCGGCAGCGGCGGCAGCTTCGGCAGCCTCAGCGGCCGGAGTGTGCGAATCGGGTGCGGACGGCAGGCCAAGGCGGGCGGTGAGCGCATCGCGGGACTGCTGAGCCGCGCGGCGAACCTCCTTGTCGGGGTCGCGCAGACGCGCCACGATCCAGGAGAGGTGCTCCACGGTGCCGAGTGCGGATAGGGCGTGCACCGCGGCGGCGCGCACGCGGGGCGTCTCGTCGGTGGTGAGGCGGGTGAGGCGCTTCAGGGCGTGCAGCTTGCGCAGCAGGATCACCTTGGCGCACATCTCGCGCACGCGCCACGACTGGTTGTCGAGCCCGCCGATCACGGCTTCGTTGGCCGACTCGCTCCACACGTGCATGAGCGCGCGGGCACCCCACAGCTCGGGCCAGTACAGCGAGGGCGCGCCATCGAGAATGCCCTGGGCGTGATCTCCGCCCACGAAGAGCAGAAAATCTTCACCCGCGTTCTCGCCCTTGAGCAGAGCAATGGAGCGTTCAATGACCGCCGGCTCTCCGTACCGCTTGACGGCCGCAGCGATGCGGTCAGCGATGGGGAGGTCAATGGGAACGATGGGTTCTGAAGAGGAATTCTTACGCATTTGTATTAACGGTACCAACTGCGGGCGTCAACAACGACTATGCGGGTGATGTTCGAGCTAAACGGATGCGCCGGCGCTCGTCAGCACGGACTCGTCATGACCCGGCAGGGTGCGTTCAAAACCCGATGCATTCTCGAAAATGCCATAGTTGCCAATGTCGCGGTAGCCGAGGCTGCGATAGAGGGCGAGGGCTTCGGGCTGGGCGTAACCGGTTTCCAGGCGCACCCGGGCGAAGCCGAGGCTCGCGGCGAGATCTTCGAGGGCACTGAGCACGCTCGTGGCGTGGCCCTGGCGGCGATAGTCCGGGTTCGTCCACATGCGCTTGATCTCGGCGGTCTCGTCGTCATACCGGTGGATGCCGCCCCCGGCAACCGTGTGGGGTCCATCGAGCAGCACCAGAAAACCGCCGTGGGGCGCGTCGAAGTCCTCGGGTGCAACATCGTTGATCGAGTCGCCGGCGCCCTCTCCATAGCGCGCGTTGTATTCCACGCGGAGACCGGCGAGAAGTGGCACCACTTCGGGGGATGAGAAACGAACCAAGCTAAATTGCACGTAGACCAGTGTGCATGATCAGAGTGGGAAACAGCTGGTCGTGGGGCTTGCACACCTAAACTCGAAAGCGTGTCAGTAAACCCAGACCTGCAGGGGCGTGTCTTTCCGCCCGTCGCACCGTATCTCGTGGGCCGTGAAAAGGTGCGCGAGTTCTCTCGCGCCGTGTTCTCGACCCATCCCATCAACCACGACCCGGAGGCGGCCCGAGCGGCCGGCCACGCCGACGTCGTGGCACCCCCCACGTTCGCCGTGGTCGTGCAGGAGGCCACGCTGGCCCAGCTGCTCGCCGAACCCGATGCGGGCATCGACTTCACCCGTGTGGTGCACGGTGATCAGCGCTTCACCTACACGCGCTCGATCGTGGCCGGCGATGAGCTCACCGCCACGCTCTCGGTCACGAGCATCAAGTCGCTCGGCGGTCACGCCATGGTGACGGCCGTGTCCACCATCGTTGATGCGGCGGGCGACCACGTGGTCACCGCAACCTCGACCCTCGTCGTCAGGGGAGACGAATGACCCCCGATTTCACAACCCTCACCGTGGGCGACGTGGTGGCCAGCGCAAGTTTCTCGTTGACGCGCGACTCGCTCGTGCGCTACGCCGGGGCATCCGGTGATTTCAACCCCATTCACTACCGCGACGACGTGGCCGTGTCGGTGGGCCTGGCCGGCGTTCTCGCTCACGGCATGCTCACCATGGGCTTTGCCGTGCAGCCCGTGGTCGACTGGGCGGGCGACCCCGCACGCGTCATCGACTACCAGGTGCGGTTCACGCGCCCGGTGTTCGTCGACGCCGCAACCGGAGCCGACGTGACCGTGACGGCCAAGGTGGGCGCCCTTGAAGCGGATGCCCGCATCGCCCGCATCGACCTCACCGTGACGTTCAACGACCAGACCGTGCTGGGCAAAGCCCAGGCCCGCGTCAGCCTCGTCTAACTCACCCCGTCAAACGTCTGGAATCTTCGATGACCGAGCCCATAGCCTTCTCCGAGCTCACCACCATGCGGGTGGGCGGACTGCCCGCTGCCATGGTGGCGCCCGAAACCGAGCAGGCGCTCATTGACGACACCCTCGTGGTGTGGGGCATGGACGAAGAGTGGATGCTGCTCGGCGGCGGCTCGAACACGGTTGTCTGCGATGAGGGTTTCGCGGGGATCGTGATTCGCGTTCTCACCCGCGGCGTGGAGGTTGTGGCGGAAGCCGAGCAATCGCCCGCGTCCCCGGAGGCTGGCGGCCGTGTGGTTCGCCTGCGCGTGCAGGCCGGCGAACCGTGGGACGAACTCGTGGCCTTCACCGTGGACCGGGGCTGGGCCGGCATCGAGGCGCTCTCCGGAATCCCGGGATCGTGCGGCGCGGCGCCGGTGCAGAACATTGGCGCCTACGGTCAGGAACTCTCCGACAGCCTCGTGGCCGTGGACTTTCTCGACTACGAGACCGGCGAGGTGCGGCGGATGGAATCCGCGGAACTGGGTCTCGGGTACCGCACCTCCGCGCTGAAGCAGGGACTGCGCGGCGTCGTGGTGGCGATCGAGCTGAGCCTGCGGGATACCCGGGCGGACGCATCCGGGGTGGCCGTTAGCCAGCCCATCGCCTACGCGCAGCTGGCCAGTGCGCTGGGTGTCACGATCGGCGATCGCGTGGAGCTCGGCACCGTGCGCGCCACCGTGCTGGGGCTGCGTACGGCCAAGGGAATGGTGCTCGACCCGAACGATCCCGATACCGCCAGCGCCGGCTCGTTCTTCACGAACCCGATTGTCACCGAGCAGTTTGCACGCACGCTGCCGGCGAAGGCACCGCGCTGGGTCTTGGAGCCCGAGCTGCCCGACCGCATCATCCCGCTCGATGAGTACGCCGGAGTGGGGCCGATGCCGGGGATTGATGACGTGCATCCGGTGAAACTCAGCGCCGCGTGGCTGATCGAAAACTCGGGCGTGCGCAAGGGCTTTCACCTGCCCGGATCGCGGGCCGCCGTGTCGAGCAAACACACGCTTGCCCTCACGAACACGGGCGGGGCATCCGCTGCCGAGATCGCCGAGCTGGCGCGCTTCGTGCTGGGCCGGGTGCAGTCCGAATTCGGCGTGAACCTGCAGGCCGAGCCCGTTCTGGTGGGCCTCGAACTGTAGTCGGCAGCGGCTACGCGTCTTTGCGAATCCAGCGGAAGGTCACCCGGCTGAGCACGAGTCCCACGACGAGCCACAGCAGCAGGGCAATCGCCACACCGGCCAGGTTCCAGGTTTCGGTCTGCTCAACCTGCGCGAAGCTCTCCGGCAGAAAAACCGAGCGCATGCCCTGAGCCATCCACTTCAGGGGAAAGAGACTCGCGAAATTCTGCATCCAGTCGGGCAGGATGCTGAACTGCAGGTAGACCCCCGAGATGAACTGCAGAATGAGCACAATCGGCGTGACGACGGCCGTAGCGCTCTTCCCCGACCGCGGCAGCGCCGACAGCGCGATGCCGAGGAATGCGGACGTGATCACTCCCAGCACGAACACCCACGCGAAGGTCAGCCACTTCTCGGGGTCGCTCGGTAGCTCGATGGCCAGTAGAACCCGCGCCACGAGCAGCAGCAGGGCCGCCTGCAGCGTGGCGGTCACGAACACCTGCCCGATCTTGCCCAGAAAATAGCTGAACGGCGAGAGCGGCGTGCCACCCAGCCGCTTCAGAGTGCCGTCGCTCTTCTCGCCAGCCATGTCCACGGCCAGGTTCTGCACCCCGGAAAGCAGCATGCCCGCCGCGAGCATGCCCGGCAGGTAATACGCCCCCACGCTCACGCCGCCGGTGCCGTCGGGAGCCGCACCAATGTTGCCGGCCGAGCTGAATGCGGCGGTGAAGATGCCGAGCATCACGAACGGAAAGAAGAATGTGAAGAGCATCGTGTCGGGCGAGCGAAAATACAGCCGAGTCTCGTAGCTGATCCGCGAGACGCCCAGCGCAAGCATGCTCACGATCGCATACCTTTCGAAGCGGATGCCGCGGCGCCGCTCTCGACACCATCATCCGGCGGCAGGGACTCGCCCGCTGCATCGTGGCCCCGCACGAGGGCGAGGTACACGTCTTCCAGGCTCGGACGAATCACCTCCAGATCGGCGGGTTCGCCGCCGAGGTCTGCAACAAGGGCAGCCACCACGCGGGCCGGCTCAGTCGTGCGCCGTTCGTGCATCGTGCCGGAGGCGTCACGCCAGCGCACGAGCGGAATCCGTGCTTCCGCCCCGCCGATCTCATCGATCGTGCCGAGGTCAATCAGCGATCCACCCGCGATGACGCCGGCCCGGTCGCCCAGCTGCGCGGCCTCGTCGAGGTAGTGCGTGGTGAGCAGAATGGTCGTGCCGTCGGCCTTGAGGCTGCGAATGAGTTCCCAGAACTGGTGCCGGGCCTCGGGATCGAACCCCGTGGTTGGTTCGTCAAGAAAGAGCAGCTCGGGGCGTCCAATGATGCCGAGCGCCACATCCACTCGGCGCCGCTGACCGCCCGAAAGCTTGCTGATGCGGGTGGTGGCCTTCTCGCGCAGCCCGGCCGCATCAATCACCTCGTCCACGTTGCGAGGGTGGGGGTAGAACCCGGCAAAGTGCCGCAACTGCTCGACGACGGTGATGTTGCCGGTCTCGCCGCTGGTTTGCAGCACGATGCCGAGCCGCGCCTTCCAGGCCAGGCCGCCGCGTTGCGGGTCGACGCCGAGAACACTCACCTCGCCACCGCTGCGGTTGCGGTAGCCCTCGAGAATCTCGATCGTCGTACTCTTGCCGGCCCCGTTGGGCCCCAGCAGAGCGAAGGTCTCCCCGGCGGCAACGTCGAAGCTCACACCGCTGACGGCCGCCAGCGTTCCATACGACTTGTGGAGGTCACGAACGCGAACAACCGGAGCGGGAACAGTCATTCCTCCAGACTGCCGCATGCCGCTGCCCGGCGCCAGCCCGCGCGCCTCGCATCCGCTGTCAAACGGATGCCGCGGCGAGCACGACCCGTCGGCGCACCCGATATCGGTGGGCGCTACGCCGGTTCGTTAGTTGCCATGATGGTCGTGAGACATCGTGGTGACGGACGCTGAATCGGAGCAGGACATGAATGATATGGCGATAGGTCGAACGAGAAATGGTGGGCGGTCGTTTCCGTTGGCGTTTCGGATTGAGTACATACGCCGCTGGGATGAGTGCGTGGAACGAGGCGCGAAGGTGCGGTTACTGCGCGAGTTCGACTTGGCAAAGGGCACGGTGAATCGTTGGCTGAGGGCTCGCGACGATGGAGAATGGACGGCATCGATGGTCGCAACGTCAGAGAGGTCACCACAAAGAATGGACAATCGCGATCGTGCGGAGTTGGCGCGGCTGCGGATGGAAAACGAGGCTTTGAAGAAGAAGGTCGCGCAGTCCGAAGCAGCACAACAAATCTTGGGAAAAGCATTCGAGCTCTTGGACGGGATCACCACCCGCTCGAACGAGGAACAAACACCGATCCCACCAGCGTTGATGAGCGCGGGCGAGTACGCGGCGTGGCTGAAACGAAGCAAGCTGTCCTGACCTTGACGGTCACGGCACTGGCCCAAGAAATGGCGATGCCGATCGTGGACGCATGTCGTCTGGTCGGGATGCCACGGTCAACGTATTACCGGCTCAGCCGTGGCTACCAGCACTACCGCCCCGTGGCTGAGGCGATCCCGCACCGCGAACGCCGGCAACCCGCAGCCTTGGACACGCACGAGCGCGCCACGATACTCTCCGTGCTCTGCGAGCCGAAATATGAAGACAAATCGGTGGTGCAAACGTACTGGCACGCCTTCGACGCCGGGACTCTCGCGTGTTCGCAGCGCACGTTCTACCGGGTCGCCAACGCTCACCGCCTGGTCGGGGATCGTCGACGCACCCGAACCCCGCGCTCCCCGTCACCGCGCACTCCGGCCGTCGCGACGCTCAAGCCCGGGGATTTGTGGTCGTGGGACATCACCGAATTGAACGGACCCAGCTACCACGATCGGTACTACCTTTACCTGATCATTGACGTGTTCTCGCGTTACCCCATTGGCTGGTGCATCGAGACTTACATCTCGAAGAAACGCGCTGTGACACTGTTCACCGACGCGATCGCCACCCACGGCGCCCCCACAGTCGTGCACTCCGACAACGGGTCCTCCATGCGCTCCACAGACCTCATCAACGCCCTCGAGAGCAACGGCATCATCACCTCGTACTCTCGCCCCCGGGTCAGCGACGACAACCCCTTCTCAGAATCACTGTTCAAGACCATCAAGTACGACCCCAGCTCCCCGGACCGATTCGATCACCGCGATCACGCCCGCCAATGGACCAAGGACTTCTTGGACCTGTATGCCACCCAACACCGCCACAGCGGTCTCGGCCGGCACACCCCAGCATCCGTCTTTGACGGCACCGCCCACCTCATCCACGCGCAACGACAACGGGCACTGGACGCCTACTACGCCCAGCACCCCACACGCTTCCGCCAACCACCCACAGCACCACCACTACCCCAACCCACAGGCATCAACACCCACCTACTGTCTCAAGCAGGTTGACAACTACCGGGTTAGCGTAGCGGCCGCCGATCTGGGGCGCTGCGGCGCGCGGTTACCGTCGCGCCCACCGATATGAGGCGCGGCGGGCGCGCGCGGCTCACGCTGTCGCATCCGCTGTGGCATCGGTTCCCAAACGGATGCCGCGGCGAGCACGACCCGTCGGCGCACCCGATATCGGTGGGCGCTACGCCGGTTAGCGTAGCGGCCGCCGATCTGGGGCGCTGCGGCGCGCGGTTACCGTCGCGCCCACCGATATGAGGCGCGGCGGGCGCGCCGGCTGGCTAGGCGAAGAGACGCTGGAGCCGCTGAATACCCTCGAGCAGGGCATCGTCGCCGAGAGCATAGGACAGGCGCAGGAATCCGCTGGGTCCAAAGGCCTCACCGGGAACGGCGGCCACCTCGGCCTTGTCGAGAATGAGGTCGGCGAGTTCCAGCGAAGTGGTGGGGGTCACCCCGGCCCACTCGCGGCCGAGAAGCCCGGTGACATCGGGATACACGTAGAACGCGCCCTGGGGGGTGGGCGTCACCACGCCCTCGATCTTGTTGAGCTCAGACACGATGAGCTTGCGACGACGATCGAACGCATCGTGCATCTCGCGCACGGCGTCCTGCGGGCCGTTGAGGGCGGCAATGCCGGCGCGCTGCGAGATGTTGGAGACGTTCGACGACAGGTGCGACTGTAGGTTAGCCGCGGCCTTGATGGCGTCGCCGGGGCCCACCATCCAGCCCAGGCGCCACCCGGTCATGGCGTACGTCTTCGCGACACCGTTCACCAAAATGGTGCGATCGGCGAGGGCCGGTACGGCCTCAACGATCGAGACCGCGCGCAGGCCGTCGTAGACAAGGTTCTGGTAGATCTCGTCGGAGATGACCCAGAGGCCGTGTTCCTCGGCCCACTCGCCGATGGCCGTGGTCTGCTCGGGCGAATACACCGCACCGGTGGGGTTCGAGGGCGACACGAAGAGCAGCACCTTGGTGCGCGGCGTGCGCGCTGCCTCGAGCTGGTCGACGGTGACGAGGTAGCCCTGGTCACTGCCGGCAAAGACGTTGACTGGCACGCCGCCGGCCAGACGGATGGCTTCGGGGTACGTGGTCCAATAGGGCGTCGGTACGATGACCTCGTCGCCCGGATCGAGCAGTGTGGCGAAGGCCTGGTACACGGCCTGCTTACCGCCGTTGGTCACGACAACCTGGCTCGGGCTCACCGTGAGGCCGCTATCACGCAGGGTCTTGGCCGCAATAGCCTCACGCAGTTCCGGCAGACCGGCCGCCGGGGTGTAGCGGTAGTTCTTGGGATCGTGAACGGCCGCGAGGGCCGCCTCCACAATGTGGGCAGGCGTGAGGAAGTCCGGCTCGCCGGCCGCAAAGCTGATGACCGGTCGCCCGGCAGCCTGCAACGCCTTCGCCTTTCCGTCTACCTTGAGGGTCGCCGACTCTGCAATGGAGCCGATCCGAGTGGAAATTCGCTTGAGTTCGTGTGCCACGGTACGAGCATACGGGTCGCGTGCTCACGTGCGCGAGAACTGAACCGTGAATCTGCCGTCACGCCTCAGACATCCGCTGCCCCAGCAATGCCCGAAGTACCCGCCCACGCGCTCGCGACGCGGCCTCAGCTTTACACCCGGCTCCGAGTCACCTAGACTTGCTCAGGTAGTTGAACTCTGCAATGCTTTTCTGCGCCTTTTTAGTGTGGAACGGCATGCGGCGGACACTCCATAGGGTGGTGGCTCAATTGGTAGAGCAGCGGTCTCCAAAACCGCAGGTTGCAGGTTCGAGTCCTGTCCGCCCTGCAAGTCGGTGGTAAATCCATCGGCCCATGAAAGGTGTAACAGGTGGCCCGAAAAGTTATCGACGAACCCGGTGAGGAAGTCGTCGCGAACGCAAGAATGGCCCGCGATTCCAAACGCGGTCCTTTCGCTCGGCTGTCCCTGTTCTTCCGACAGGTCATTGCTGAGCTGCGCAAGGTCGTAACCCCGACCCGCAAGGAGCTCCTCAGCTACACCGGTGTCGTGCTTGTTTTCGTCGTGATCATGATGGCTATCGTCTCCGCATTTGACTGGGTTTTTGCCCTCGCGGTCACCTACGTTTTCGGCACGCCGTAACCGTTCGAGCAGCTCGATTCATGGCAACGCCGTACCGGCGGGTTTCCTGCCGAAGTAAGCGACATAGAGAAGGATTGAAATTTAGTGACTGAGACGAAGCACGACGATGTCGACTGGGCCACTGCCGCCGAGCAGTCGGGCGACGACGACGAAGCCCAGGAGGGCAACACCCTCGCCGCCGAAGAGAGTTCGGTAGAGGCCGCAGAGCACGCCGCCCTGCACGTTATTGACGAGAATGACGATGTCGAGGTCAACCTCGACGCAGCTCTCGATGCGCTGGCCGACTCAGCTGACCCCGCTGCCGATGCACTCGTCGACGACGCTCTCGACATCGATTCCGTTGAAGAAGCGGATGCTTCGGTTGAGGCCGTCGAGGATGAGGCCGAGCTCGTTGCTGAGGAGGCTTCCGCAGAAGCCGCCGACGCGGACCCGTACGACGCGTTCCGCAAGGAGCTGCGTTTCCTGCCGGGCAAGTGGTACGTCATCCACTCCTACGCCGGCTTCGAGCGCCGTGTGAAGTCGAACATTGAGAACCGCAAGCAGTCGATGGCCATGGAAGATTTCATCTACCAGGTCGAGGTTCCGATGGAAGATGTTGTCGAGATCAAGAATGGCCAGCGCAAGATGGTCACTCGCGTGCGTATCCCTGGCTACGTGCTGGTGCGGATGGACCTCGACGAGGACAGCTGGTCGGTTGTTCGTCACACTCCCGGCGTCACGGGCTTCGTGGGCAACTCCCACAACCCCACGCCCCTGCGTTTCGAAGAAGCCTTCGGCATGCTCAAGGGTCTCGTCGAGATTCAGGAAGCACCCGCAGTCAAGGGCAAAGCAAACGGCGGCAAGTCTGCTCAGCGTGTTATTGCAGCCGAGGTCGACTACGAAATCGGCGAGACGATCACCATCAAGGAAGGTTCGTTCGCGGGCCTGCCCGGTTCGATCAGCGAGATCAAGCCGGAGAGCGGCAAGCTCATCGTGCTCGTGTCGCTCTTCGAGCGTGAGACCCCGGTGGAACTCAGCTTTGACCAGGTCACCAAGCTCTAGGTTCGCCTAGCTCGCTCCCCCAACCACCGGGGCCCATCCGGGCCACCGGGAGAGCAGCCCTTCGGGGCCGCTCGAAAACGAAAAAGAAGGAAGAACAATGGCACCGAAGAAGAAGGTTACAGGTCTGATCAAACTTCAGATCAAGGCCGGCGCCGCCAACCCCGCACCGCCCATCGGGCCGGCACTGGGCCAGCACGGCGTCAACATCATGGAATTCTGCAAGGCCTACAACGCTGCAACAGAAGCCCAGCGCGGAAACGTCATCCCGGTTGAGATCACCGTGTACGACGACCGCTCATTCACGTTCATCCTGAAGACCCCGCCCGCAGCGGAGCTCATCAAGAAGGCTGCCGGCGTTGCCAAGGGCAGCGGAACCCCGCACACCGTCAAGGTTGCCAAGCTCACGCAGGCACAGGTCCGCGAAATTGCCGAGACGAAGATGGCTGACCTTAACGCCAACGACATCGACGCAGCCGCGAAGATCATTGCCGGTACCGCCCGCTCCATGGGCATCACGGTCGAGGCCTAAGCCTCACCCGCTGGCGTTTTCGCCTTCAGTTATCAGCACGTCGTGGAAGAGCCAGCCAGGCTCACGAAAACCACATCCTCAGTACACACAGGAGATTTCACATGGCAATTAAGTCAAAGGCCTACCGCGCCTCTGCCGAGAAAATCGGCGCAGACACGTTCTACACGCCGGCCGCAGCCGTCGCTCTCGCCAAGGAGACCGGCTCGTCCAAGTTCAACTCCACCGTTGAGGTTGCTTTGCGCCTCGGAGTGGACCCCCGCAAGGCTGACCAGATGGTTCGCGGTACCGTGATTCTTCCTCACGGCACCGGACGCACCGCCCGCGTCATCGTCTTCGCAACGGGCCCCGCCGCCGAGGCAGCTATTGCTGCTGGCGCCGACGAGGTTGGTGGCGACGAGCTCATCGAGAAGGTAGCCGCTGGTTACACCTCGTTCGACTCCGCTGTCTCCACCCCCGAGCTCATGGGTAAGGTTGGACGCCTCGGAAAGGTGCTCGGCCCGCGTGGCCTCATGCCGAACCCGAAGACCGGAACCGTGACGCCCGACGTTGCCAAGGCCGTTTCCGACATCAAGGGCGGAAAGATTGAATTCCGCGTTGACAAGCACGCCAACGTCCACTTCGTTGTGGGCAAGGCCAGCTTCTCCGTTGAGCAGCTGAACGAGAACATCGCGACCGCTCTCGAAGAGGTTGTTCGTCTCAAGCCGAGCTCGTCCAAGGGCCGTTACATCACGAAGGGCGTCGTCTCGACCACCTTCGGTCCCGGCATCCAGCTTGACGTGAACGCGATCTAAGCTCAGCCACACCGTACGTCGCTCCATAGAAGAAGGGCCCATCCTCGGATGGGCCCTTCTTCTGTTTAAGCCGGTGTTAGCCGATGTAGCTCATCACGTGCTTGAGCCGGGTGTAGTCCTCCATGCCGTACATGGACAGGTCCTTCCCATAACCGGAGTGCTTGAACCCGCCGTGCGGCATCTCGGCAACGAGGGGGATGTGGGTGTTGATCCACACGCACCCGAAGTCGAGGTTCTTCGCCATGCGCATGGCCGTGCCGTGATTGGACGTCCACACGGATGATGCCAGGCCATACTGCACATCGTTCGCCCAGGTGAGTGCTTGCGCCTCATCGGTGAACTTCTGCGCGGTGATCACCGGGCCGAAGATCTCGTTCTGCACCGCCTCGTCGGTCTGCAGCAGGTTGGACACGATCGTCGCCTCATGGAAGTAGCCGCGCGTACCCTGGCGGTGCCCACCAAGTTCGAGGGTGGCGTGGTCGGGGAGACGCTCAATCACGCTCTGCACGCGACCCAGCTGATCAGCGCTGGAGAGCGCACCGTAGAGGATTCCCTCGTCGAAGGGAGCTCCGGTGCGGGCGTTCTCTTTGGCGTACGCGGCAAGAGCCGCCATGAACTCGTCGTGGATGCCCTCCTGCACGAGAACACGCGTGGCGGCGGTGCAGTCCTGCCCACCGTTGTAGAAGGCTGCGCCCACAATGCCCTCCACTGCACTTGCAATATCGGCGTCGTTGAAGACGATGGCCGGTGCCTTGCCCCCCAGCTCAAGGTGAACGCGCTTGAGGTCGAGGGCGGCCGCTCCGGCCACCTCCATTCCGGCCCGCACCGAACCCGTAATGGATACGAGTTGCGGGGTGCGGTTGGTGACGAGGGCGCGTCCCGTTTCGCGGTTTCCGGTGACCACGTTGAACGTTCCCGCCGGCAAAAACTCGGACGCGATCTCGGCGAGCAGCAGCGTGGATACGGGGGTGGTGTCGGAGGGCTTCAGCACGATCGTGTTGCCGGCCGCGAGAGCGGGCGCGATCTTCCACATCGCCATCATCATCGGGTAGTTCCACGGCGTCACCTGACCGACGACACCGATCGGCTCGCGGCGCACGAAGGAGGTGTGATCCTTCATGTATTCGCCGGCGGACTTGCCTTCAAGCAGTCGAGCCGCGCCGGCAAAGAAGCGCAGCTGGTCGATCATCATGTCGACCTCTTCGGCCACCAGCCCCGGGCGAGGCTTGCCGGTGTTTTCGCTCTCGGTGTCGGCCAGTTCCTCGGAGCGGCCCTCGAGGGCATCAGCGAACTTCAGCAGCGCGTGCTGACGTTCACCGGGCGTGGTTTCACCCCAGGTCTCAAAGGCGGTGGCCGCCGAACGGTACGCGCCGGCAACATCCGCTTCGGTGGAGACCGGTGAGGTGGCGTACACGTCTTCCGTTGCCGGGTTGACAATGTCGAGGCGCTCGGTTGCGGTTGATTCCGCGTAGTCGCCGTTTACAAAATTGTGAAGTTCACGAGTGGCCATGGCGGTCCTTTCGCACAGAGGAGAGGCGACGCCGGTGGGCTCGAACGGGACAACCCTGTCGCCTCGGGGCATTTCACCCTATAGCGACGATACCGCACCGCGCGTTGACGGCTGTCGTCCTCGGGTCTTTCCGGAGAGCGAACACATGGAATCGGGAATTTGTCTACCCCCCTTAGGATTTTTTCCAGCTGTGGAATAATTCGGTGTACGTGTGATTGACGGCAACGACGGGGACACCAAGAGATGGACGTGGGTGACGTGGCGCAGACCGGCGGTCAGGCGGCCTACGAACTTTTGCGCGCACGCATCCTGTCGGGTGAACTTGCGGCGAACGCCACACTGCGGGAGCAGGCGCTGGCCCAAGAACTCGGCGTAAGCCGAACGCCCGTGCGTGAGGCGCTCAGACGGCTCGATGCGGCCGGACTCGTGGCCTTCGTGCCCAACCGTGGTGCCACAGTTTTGGCCTGGTCGCTCGAGCAGATGCGGGAAACCTGCGTCGTGCGTGCGTCGCTGGAAAGTCGAGCGGCTGCCCTCGCTGCGGAGCGCATTCAGGCTGTTGACCTGCACCTGCTGGCACTGCTGATCGAGCGGATGGAGCCGTTTGTCACGGCAACGACGGATGTTGAGATTTCCACTCTCGGCCGTCTCAATGCTCAGTTTCACCGCACGATCGTGTCTGCTGCGGGAAGCCCTCAGCTCCTCACCCTGATCCAATCGGTGTCCCGTGTGCCCCTGATGGAGAGTATGTTGCGTGCGAATGGCGCCCTGTACCGGGCGCGGAGTAACCATCAACATCGAGATATTCTCACCGCGTTAAAGTCCCGGGATCCGCTCTGGGCCGAAGCGGCCATGCGTTCACACGCTCTTGCCGCACGAAACACCGTGTTGGGCGGGGAGGAACCGGGCGCCCGGCGCTCGGCCTCCACCGAGGAGCAGCAGGCGGAAGGCGTGACGAGGGTTACTGACTAGCGATAGCAGTCTCTTACTCTGCGGCTAGATCTGCGTTTCGTGCGGCGACCAGCCGCTGACTGTGCTCATGCTGGGGGGAGTGCAGAAGCTCCGCTACCGACGCGTGTTCCACGATCATGCCCCGTTCGACCACGGCAACCTGCCTGCAGCTCTGCGCCACCATCGACAGGCTGTCGGTCACAATCACCAGCGTGAGGGCCAGCTCCTGGTGAAGGTCGTGGAGGAGATCAACGACCGCGTGGGCGTCGTTCGGGCGGAGGGAGCTGGTGGGATTGTCGGCGACCACCAGCAGGGGATCGCACGAGATTGCACCGGCAATGAGCACGCGCTGTGCCATGAACGGTGTGAGGTCAGCCGGATACAGATCGAGAAGTGCCCGCGGATCGGTGAAACCCACCCGGGCCAGGAGCTCCAGCGAGAGGCTGCTGGAGGCGCGCCGCGAGAATCCCATGGTGCGACGCAGAGGTGTCTGAAGATGGTGCGCGATGGTCAATGTGGCGTCCAGGCTACGCGCTGGGTCGCGCGGAACAAACGAGATGTCCGTTCCCCGCACGCGGGCGAGCCGACGCTCCGGAAGGCCCACGAGTTCGATACCCGTGAAGAGGATCGAGCCGCCGGTGAGGCGGTCCGTTGACGTCAACAGCCCGCTCAGGGCCAGGGCGATCTCCCGGGCTCCGGAATCGGAATCCCCCAGCAGCCCGACGATTTCCCCCTGTGTGATCGTGAGAGTAACGCCACGCACGACCTCGAGAGCGCCGGCTGACGGCGAGACGCGCAGCCCTCGCACGTCGAGGAGCGCCGACGACCGGAACCAGGTGGATGGTCGTGGCTCGTCCAGCATTTGTGTGTCTGAGTCTGTCGGGTGCTGTGCGGTTTGTGTGGTTTGTGTGGTCGTTTCCGGTTCGTGCGGGGGGGGCGTTTCGGCGTCGTGCGCGCGCGGTGAGACCCCAGGCAACCGCGGAGCCCCCGGCGAGCAGCAGCATCGTCAGGGGTGTCCCGGCAAGAATCGCATCGCCGAAGTGTGGTCCCTCGTCGACAGCCTGCGCAGAGTTGCGCACCATCCACGCCGCAACGGGTGAATCCGAACCGTCTCGCTTCACCAGTACTGCGTCACGGGCGAGGAGGGCGGCGAACAGCCCCACCAGGTGCAGGCCGAGGAGGGTGACCACGGAGGCGCGACTGCGCCGAAACACCTGCGCACGGACGATGCCGGGCTGCGACTGGCCGCGACTGCGGAGCGTGCGCACGACATCGCTCTGCAGCAAACCGAGCGATGCGACCGTGATCTGCCGGGCGATGGCCGTCGCTGTTCCGAGGGTGAGGGCAATCAGGGGAACGGCCAGCGAGGCGCACCAGCCGAGCAGGAGTGCACCAATGGTGGTGTGCGTTAGGACCGTGAACGGTGAGTCGGGCGCGGTGAGCGCGGGGGAGAGGGCCAGAGCGACCCACACCACCGCAGCGGCGTTCCCCGCGAGGCCAACGGTGAACAGGGCTCGATCGAGGCGAGGACCACGCGTGGCGGCGAGTGCGCCGAGCGCGACTCCGAGTACGGCAGCGACGATCGTGGTGAGCAGGGCCACGGTCATGGCCGCGGGCATCCGCGTGACCAACCAGGCACCGGCCACATCACGAGGTACCACGGCGATCATGGCGATCATGATGGTGCAGAGGGCCACAATGCTCAGCACGGGGAGCCACACGTGCGGCAGTAGTGAACCGGCCGAAGTGCCCCGACGCTTCGGCACGGTGTCGACGGGCGTCATGGTGGGTCGCATTCGTGGTTCAGGGAGAGGCGGGATCTGCTCCCCCTGATTGTATGCAATATGTCGAATTAAATCTGCACTGGCCAGAAGATTCAGGCCGTAACTAATTTATGTCACGTTTTTTGCATACAACATGACGGATAGCCGAAGCCGTCTGTTCCGCAACGGGACCCCGGGCGGCGGCCTACGCGGTGGCATGCTCCTTCGGGGAGTGGTTCTCCAGAAACTGGTAGACCTCTGTCTGGTCGACGCCGGGGAACGTCCCGGACGGGAGCGCGGCGAGCAAACTGGTGGGGGTGCGAGCGGCCGGCCAGGAATTCGCCGCCCAGCGGTCGGCGAGGTTGCTCGGCGGCATCCGGCAGCACGACTCGTCGGGGCACTTTGAGACGGAGCGGTTGGGGGTTTCGCGTCCTCGGAACCACTTCACCTCACTGAACGGCACGCCCACGCTCACGGAGTACTCGCCCTCCTTGGCTTTTTCAATGCGTGAGGTGCACCAGAAGGTTCCCGCCTGCATGTCGGTGTACTGATAAAAAGCACTGAAGCGGTCAGCCACATCAAAGACGGTTCGTGCTGTCCACGTGCGGCACACCGTGGCGCCCTCGACGGCGCCGAGGGCATCGCTCGGAAACCGCACCGAGTCGTTCTCGTAGGCCTTGATGATCGTGCCGGATTCATGCACCTTCATGAAATGCACCGGAATATCCAGACGCGCCGTGGCGAGGTTCGTGAACCGGTGCGCGGCTGTCTCGTACGACACGGAGAACGCGTCACGGAGGTCTTCCATCGAGATACGGCGCAGCGACTTGGCCTCGGTGAGCATGCGCACCGCGTCACGCTCCGGCAGCAGAATGGCGGCGGTGAGATAGTTGGTCTCCACGCGCTGGCGCAGAAAATCCGCGTAATTTTCGGGCTCCTCGTGGCCACAGAGGATGCTTGCAAAGGCTTGCAGAATGGGGGGTCGGGAGTCCCCTGACGAGGATCGTTCCGTGGGAAGGTAAATGCGTCCGTTGAGTTTGTCGGTCACCGAACGGGTGGAATGCGGCAGATCCTGCACGTAGTGCAGGGAATACCCCAGGTGCGTGGCCATGTCAGCGACCACCTGTTGCGACACCGGGCCGCCGGAATGGCCGACCGCTCCGAGTAGCTCAAGGGCGAGCGCCTCCAGCTCGGGAAAGTAATTATCCTGCTGTCGCATGATGGCCCGGAGCTCCGCATTGGCCCGCCGGGCCTGCTCAGGTGTGGCCGCCCGCTCGCGGTGGAGACGGTCAATCTCGTTGTGCAAACTCAGGATTGTCTGCAGGGTTTCGTCGCTCTGCCCCTTTGACACCCGGATGCGGGGTAGGCCGAGGGCTTCGAACACGGGACCACGCTGGGCGCGCTCGACCGAAATTTCGAGCGCCGCACGCGCGGATGGCGCATCCGTTTTCAAGAGGTCGTCAACGGTGGTGCCGAGGGCGGTGGCGATGGTGCGCAGCATGGACAGGCGCGGTTCGCGCTTTCCGTTCTCGATCATCGACACCTGCGACGGCGCCCGGTCGATGGCTGCGGCCAACGCGTCGAGGGTCATGCGGCGCTCGCCGCGCAGTTCGCGGATGCGACGCCCGAGCACGAGCGCATCGAACTCTGACTCCTCTTCGATGAGAGGCGGAAGGGTGACGGTACCGGAAACGACCATGCCACAGTGTGGCATGAAAAAGTTGCGCGAAACAGAAGAACAGACATTATTCTCTCGAATGTTTTCGGTTGAGGTCGCTGTAGTGGAGACAGAGTTGACTCGTAGCAAAAATTCGCCATCACAACTCAGCTCGCGCCGGGTGGCACCCACAAACACACGAAGGAGAAACACCATGACGACCACTCAGCCGGCGACAATTGACCGCACCACAAACACCGGCAGCTTCGCCACCGTGCGTGCCCGCCTCGAGGTAACCGGACCGCTGGGAGCTCGCTACGACGAGGTTCTCACCCCGGAGGCGCTCGAGTTTCTGGCCGAGCTGCACGAACGCTTCGCCGGCATCCGTCATGACCTTCTGGCCAACCGTCTGCAGACGCGAGTGGATGCCGCCAACGGTCGCGACCCCAAATTCCTCACCGAGACCGCGCACATTCGTCGCGATACCGAGTGGCGCGTGGCCGGTGCGGGCCCCGGCCTCGAAGACCGCCGTGTGGAGATCACCGGCCCGACCGACCGCAAGATGGCCATCAACGCCCTGAACTCCGGCGCGAAGGTGTGGCTCGCTGACCAGGAGGACGCCACGAGCCCCACCTGGGCCAACGTGATCGAGGGCCAGATCACCCTGATGGACGCCGTGCGCAACCAGCTGAGCTACACGAGCCCCGAGGGCAAGGAATACACGGTGGGCGAGGCGACGCCCACGATCGTGATGCGTCCCCGCGGCTGGCACCTGGTCGAGAAGCATGTGACCTTCGTAGACCGGGCCAACCGCCGCATGAAGGCCTCGGGCAGCCTGATCGACTTCGGCCTCTACTTCTTTCACAACGCGCAGAAGCTGATCGAAACGGGCAGTGGCCCGTACTTCTACCTGCCGAAGCTGGAAAGCCACAAGGAAGCGCGCCTGTGGAACGACGTCTTCAGCTACTCGGAAGACCGTCTCGGCATTGCGCACGGCACGATCCGGGCCACCGTTCTCATCGAGACCATTCAGGCCGCATTCGAAATGGACGAGATTCTGTACGAACTGCGCGACCACTGCGCCGGACTGAACGCCGGACGATGGGACTACATCTTCAGCATCATCAAGACGTTCCGCGCTCGCGGTCGCCGCTTTGTGTTCCCCGACCGCAAGCAGATCACCATGACAGTGCCCTGCATGCGCGCCTACACCGAGCTGCTGGTGGCCACCTGCCACCGTCGCGGAGCATATGCCATTGGCGGCATGAGTGCCTTCATCCCCAACCGCCGCGACCCCGAGGTGACCGAGCGGGCATTCGCCCAAGTGACCGCGGACAAGCAGCGCGAGGCGACCGATGGATTCGACGGCACGTGGGTGGCACATCCCGACCTTATTGTTCTGGCACAGGCCGAGTTCGATGCGGTTCTCGGCGAGAACGCGCATCAGCTGGAGCGCACGCGCCCCGAGGTTGAGGTCACGGCCGCGCAGCTTCTCGACGTGAGCTCGATTGGTGGCACCATCACCGAAGACGGCGTGCGCAGCAACCTGCTGGTCTCCCTGCGCTACATCGAGTCCTGGCTGCGCGGCGTGGGTGCTGCCGCAATCGACAACCTGATGGAAGACGCCGCAACCGCCGAGATCTCCCGGTCACAGCTGTGGCAGTGGATCCACCAAAACTCGGTTACCGCCGAGGGTCGTCGCATCGACTCCGCGTGGGTGGAGGAACTGCTCGCCGAGGTCGTTGCCGGTCTGGAGCGCGGCCCGGGTGACCGCTTCGACGACGCCCTCACGGTGCTGCGCAGCGCGGCACTGGAGCCCGAGTTCCCGAGTTTCCTCACGGTGGGCGCCTACGCTCGCTTCTTCTAGGCCTCTTCCGCCCCAAATAGCGCTCGAAAGCGCAACAGTGGCCCCTTCAGCAACAGTGAAGGGGCCTTTGTTGCGCTCTCGCGCCGGTCACCCCCGCTTAGTGTGGACCTGTGAGTACAATTCGAGTCGCCACCACAGCGGATGCCCCGGCGCTGGCCGAGCTGGCCGCCGCAACGTTCCCCCTGGCCTGTCCGCCGGCCACCACAGCGACGGCTATCGCGGAGTTTCTGCGCGATGTGCTCGCGGAGGATAACTTTCGCACCTATCTTGCGGACGCCAACCGACTCACCCTGGTGGCGGAATTTGACGGGCAGCTCCTCGGCTATACCGTGCTGGTGTTCGGCGACCCCACCGATGCTGCCGTGCAGTCCGCGGTGAGCATCCATCCCACCGCCGAGGTGAGCAAATGCTACGTGCGCGCCGGCAGCCACGGTGGCGGCCTCGCGTCCTCCCTGATGGCGGCCACCCTGCACGCCGCCCGGGACCGCGGCGCGAGCGGAGCCTGGCTGGGTGTGAACGAGTTGAACGCGCGCGCCATCCGCTTCTATGAGAAGCAGGGTTTTGCCCAGGTGGGTCGCAAAACGTTCGCGCTGGGCGGCGTGCTGGAGAACGACTTCGTGCTGGAGCGGGCGCTCTAGCCCGTCACCGTGGGGCTGGCCGAGCCCACCGGGGCGCGTGCGCCCTTCACGTATTCGTAGGCGGCGAGGGCCGCGCGGCGGGTTTCGCCGAGGTCCACGATGGGCTCGGGGTAGGCATCCGTTCCCCATTCGGCAATATTGGCGCGAACGTAGGCCTCTTTCGGATCGAATTTGGCGAACTGCAGTTGCGGGTTGAAGACCCGAAAGTAGGGGGAGGCGTCGGCTCCCGAACCGGCCACCCACTGCCAGCTGGCCGGGTTGCTCGCCGGGTCGGCGTCCACGAGGGTGTCCCAGAACCAGCGCTCACCCTCGCGCCAGTCGATGAGCAGGTTCTTGGTGAGGAACGATGCCGTCACCATGCGCACCCGGTTGTGCATCGTGCCGGTGCGCCAGAGCTCGCGCATACCGGCGTCAACGAGGGGAAAACCGGTGCGTCCCTTCTGCCAGGCCTCGAGTGCCACCGTATCCAGCGGCTGCCACGGGAAGGCATTGAAGTCGGTCTTCCAGTTCTCCGTGGCGAGCTGCGGCGCGTGAAAGAGCACGTGGTAGCTGAATTCGCGCCAACCGATCTCGGTGAGAAATCGGGTGGCGCCGGGGCTCGTGACGCCGGCCGTGGCTTCGCGGGTGGCGTGCCACACTTGGTACGGGCTGATCTCGCCCCAGCGCAGGTGCGGGGACAGGCGTGAGGTGACCTTTTCGGCCGGCAGGTCACGCTGCTCGGCATAGGTGCCGAGGCTCTCGGTCAGAAAATCGTGCAGGCGAGCGTGCGCGTGCGCTTCACCGGGCTGCCACGCGGCGCGGAGGCCATCAGCCCAGTCGTGTGAGCGGGGTTCGAGCTGCCAGTCGGCGAGGGTATCGGTGGGCAGGTCGCCGGACCATGCGTCGAGGGAGGAGGGCGCGGGGAACGGGTTACGCGGAAGCGCAGCGGCATTGCAGGCCCGCCAGAACGGGGTGAAGACCGAGTACGGGTTTCCCTGACCGGTGCTGATGGTCCAGGGCTCGAAAAGGAGCGTGCCGGCGAAGCTGTGCGCGTCGCGGCCGGCATCGCGCAGGGCGGTCTTGATGGCTGCGTCAACCGTGCGCTCAGCCAGACCGTAGCGACGGTTCCAGTACACGGCCGCGGCGTTTGTGCTCGCCGCCAGGTCGGTGATGATCTCCTCGGCCGGACCGCGTCGCAGAATGAGCGGCACACCGAGTGCCTCGAGGGACGCGGTGAGGGAGAGCAGACTGCTGTTCAGCCACCAGCGTGAGGCGCGGCCGATCGGGCGGATGTCGGGTGATTGCTCGTCGAGCACATACACGGCGATAACCGGTGCCCCGCGGGTGACGGCGTGATGCAGTGCCGGGTGGTCGGCGAGGCGCAGGTCGTCGCGAAACCACACGATCGATGGGCCGGTATCGCGGTCTGCTTCCAACATGCGTCTCCTTGTGGTGTGGATTCCATTGTGACGCATGCCCCTGACAGACCCCCACGTGAAAGTGAGGCGGCGGTACGCGGCGTGTTACGGGGCGGTGCGGGCCTGACGATCGAGATACTCCTGCTCGAGGAGGTGGATCAGGTTGTTCGCAAAGCCGATGAGAATGGCGATCTGGTCTTCGTCCCGCTCGATCCAGCGAAATTCGGGAACCGCATTCACCGGCACGAAATCGAGGTGCTGCTCCCACACCAGCAGGGTGCGGTCGGCGCCCAGCACATACTGCTGCCACCACACCTGTCGCAGATAGGACCGCGGAATGCTGCGCCACGGTTTGCTGGTGGTCTTGATCTCGGCCAGTTCGAGCACGCCGTTCTCACAGCGACCCACACCGTCGGGCGTGGCCAGATGTCGCGGCTGGTCGGCCGCGTGAAAGAGGTTGCTGCTCGGCTCAATGCCGTAGTTCTCAAGCACCCACGCTGCAATTTCGGGTTCTCTGGCCCGACCGTGGTCGGTGTAGGTGTTTCCCGAGAAGCTGCTGCCGTTGAGCTTGTCGAACACCGCGGTCTGCAGGGATTTGGGGGTGGCGAGCTTGGCGACATCCGTTGCCGTAATGCCGCGTGCACGCGCACGCAGCCAGGCGACGCGATCATCGGAATTGGCGACGATGCGCCGGTTGTGCGGCAGTGGCGCGGGAGTGACGGACTTCGCCGGCTCAAACACGGAGAGCAGGGAATTTGGCACTCTCCAACTATGCCACTCCGACCCGCACCGACGGTGACGACCCGCGATGGGACAGGCGGCAAACGGCGCCAATCGCACCTTCTCTGCGCCGGGAGGGTGCGATTGGCGCCGATCACGAAGAGCGGGGGCAGGGCGTGCTCACAGGTGACTTGGGCGTTTCGCAGGGCTGGTTCATAGGAAACTCTGGATACTTGTGAGCATGAACACACGCAGTCCCGCCACGCATGGCCCGCGCCTGCACAAGGCCGACGGGAGCGCTATTCGCGTGCTCGTTGTTGATGACGAGCCCACCCTGCGGGACCTGCTCTCGATGGCGCTGCGTTACGAGGGCTGGGAGGTTCGCACCGCCGGCGAGGGTCGGCAGGCTCTCACGATGGCCCGGGAGTTTCGTCCGGATGCCATCGTGCTCGACATCATGCTTCCCGATATCGATGGCCTGCAGGTGCTGCAACGGCTGCGCGCCGATGGATATGAGTCTCCCGTGCTCTTTCTTACCGCCAAGGATTCCCTCGACGACCGCATCGCCGGGCTCACGGCGGGCGGTGATGACTACGTCACGAAGCCATTCAGCCTCGAGGAAGTCGTGGCCCGACTGCGCGGACTCATCCGTCGATCCACTCTTGCGGTTGCCGATTCAAACGACCCGCGCATCACCGTGGGTGACCTCATGCTCGACGAGGACAGCTACGAGGTCTTTCGCGGCGGAGATTCCATTGAGCTCACGGCCACCGAATTCGAGTTGCTGCGGTTCCTTATGCGCAATCCGCGTCGCGTGCTGAGCAAGGCCCAGATTCTCGATCGGGTGTGGAGCTACGATTTCGGGGGCAAGTCATCCGTGGTCGAGATTTACATCTCCTACCTGCGCAAAAAGATCGACGCCGGTCGCGACCCCATGATTCACACGGTGCGTGGCGCCGGCTACATGCTGAAGATCGCGGAATGACCGGCTCGCCCCCAGACAGCCCGGTTCCTGGCCCGCCTGGTGATCAGCCCGAGGGAGGGACTGAGCCCGCGGCAGGGCCGACGCGTGCGGCCGGGACTGAGCCCGCGGCATCCGCTTTCGGGAATGTAGAGGCACTCGCGGGTGCGGCGCGACGGAAGCGACCGCGCTGGACGCTGCGGCGGCGCCTCGTGCTCACCGTGGTGGGCCTGTTAGCACTGGTGAGCCTGTCGATTGGTGCGGTGAGCGTGGCGATTCTGCGCTCGTCGCTGCTTGATCGGCTCGACGTGCAGCTTGCCTCGGCTGCGGGGCGTTCCGGCGCCGTGCTTGGCGAAGGGGGCGTTGATCGTTCGCGCGGCTTCGTGGTGATCCCCACAGCGGATGCCATCCTCGGCGGCCCCGCACAGCCGCCCGGCCTGCTCGCCCTCGTCTTTGACGGGAGCACGATTACCACCGGGTACACCGACAGTGAGAGCGGTGCGATTCAGACGCTGGATGCGGAGCAGGTGCAGCTGCTCGCCGATCGCATTGAGCAATCGACACCGGTGACGGTCAACCTGGGGGGAACGCTGGGGGCGTACCGCGTGGTCGCCGAGACCAATCGCAGCGGCACTCTCTATCTCGTGGGTCTGCCGCTGTCGGGCGTGGACGGAACCGCAGTGCAGCTGGCGGCCATCATTGCGGTCGTGTCTCTGGCCGGAATTTTGCTCGTGGCGGCGCTCGCCGGCTGGATTGTGCGCCTCGCGCTGCGTCCGCTGGAACGGGTGACGGCCACGGCTACGCGGGTGGCAGCTCTGCCCCTCGATCGCGGAGAGGTGTCGCTTGTGGACCGCGTTCCCGCAGAGGACACCGATGAGCGTACCGAGGTGGGACAGGTGGGCCTGGCGCTCAACCGTATGCTCGACCATGTTGATGTGGCGCTCGAAACCCGCCAGGCGAGCGAGCGCAAGGTGCGCCAGTTCGTGTCGGATGCCAGCCACGAGCTTCGCACACCCCTCGCCTCGATTCGGGGTTACTCGGAGCTCACGCGGCGCAGCGGTCAGGAGCTCCCTCCCGATGCTCGGCATGCGATTGGTCGCATCGAGGCGGAATCAATTCGGATGACCGCTCTCGTGGAAGACCTGCTGCTACTCGCCCGACTCGATGAGGGCCGCGAACTTGAGGTGGCCCCCGTGGATCTCACCCGGCTGATCGTGGATGCGCTCAGCGATGCACACGCGGCCGGCCCGGACCACGTGTGGGACCTGGACCTGCCCGAGGAGCCGATTGAAGCTCTGGGCGACGAGGCTCGGGTGCAGCAGGTGCTGGTGAACCTGCTGGCCAATGCGCGCGTGCACACACCGGCTGGCACGACGGTGACGGTGGCGCTCGCCGCAGCGCAGGGCCGAGCCATCGTTACGGTTACCGACACGGGCCCTGGCATTCCGGAGGACCTGCAGTCCACCCTGTTTGAGCGATTTGCGCGCGGTGACACGTCGCGCTTTCGTGGTGCAGGGGCCAGCACGGGTCTCGGGCTGGCGATCGTGGCCGCGGTGGTTGCTGCTCACCACGGAGAGGTTACTGTCGACAGCCGGCCTGGTCATACGGAGTTCCGCGTTGTCCTGCCGCTCGCGCCCGGCGCCGCCCGCGCCTGACTGGTGCCAATCGCACCTTGCGGGGCCGGTGGCAGGTGCGAATGGCGCTAGTGTTCGCGGAACGTGGGTTGTTCGTGTCGGTGAGGCGGCGCATCCGCTGGCTGGATCGCTTCGCGGCACCTGTTTTGTCACGCGGCACTGGTTTAGACGAGTGCCGCATGTCAAAACGAGTGCCGCGCGAGGGGTTTCCGGTGCGGAGCGGCCGCAGGGGTGCGGTCTGGCAGGGGCTGCGGCGTGCCCGCGTGGAGGGAGTGTGCGGGGCGTGGCCGACGCATCCGCTGGCTAAATCGCCCCGCGGCACGCGTTTTGTCGCGCGGCACTCGTTCAGACGAGTGCCACGTGGCCAGATGAGTGCCGCGCGTGAAACGGGCGGGCTGAGACCCGGTCGGCTGGCTGCTCGTTGGGGAGAAATGACTCAGGCGACCCGATACCAGTTCAGTCGCGCGCCAGATTCAGCAGCGTGTCGAGTAGAACATTGGCGCCGTTCTCGACGTCCGACCACGCCGTTTTCTCTTCGGGGCAGTGGCTGCGTCCGTCAATGCTCGGCACGAAGATCATGCCTGTCGGTGCCAGCTGAGCCATGTTCTGTGAGTCATGCCCTGCGCCCGAGGGCAGCGCGCTGTGAGACAGGCCACGGGCCGTCGCTGCTGCGGCGATCACAGTTTGGATACCGTTGTCCAGAAGTACCGGTGGAATAGTGGTTTCAAAGTCGAACTCCGCCTGAACTCCATAACGCAGCGCGATGTCTTGGGCGGCAGCCACGATGCCCGCCTCCAGGGCGCTCACGAGGTGGGTCTCAGCCTCCCGAAAGTCGACCGTTACCCGCGCTGCGCCTGGAACGACGTTGGCGCTTCCGGGCTCAACCGTGACGATGCCCGACGTCACGACAGCATTAGCGCTGACGTTGGCGGCGACCTCCGGAAGCGCTACCAGGAGTGCGCCAGCGGCGGTCAGCGCATTCTGACGCCGGTCCATCGGGGTGGTTCCGGCGTGGTCCGCCCTACCCAGAAACGAGACCACGCCGCCGCCGAGTGCCACTATGCCCGTCACCACACCGATGTCGTGCCCGAGCTGCTCCAGGAAGGGGCCCTGCTCAATGTGGAGCTCGACGGTCGCGTGTAGCATCGCCGGATTCAGCTTCGTGTTCGCCGCGGCATCGAGGTCGCCACCGGCCGCTGAAAACGTGTCGACGAAACGGTCGCCATCCCGGCCGGTTAGTGCCTCAAGCTCGGCGCGTGAGAACCCCCGTGCCAGAGCACTAGACCCGAACAGGTGCGCGTAGTTCCCTTCCTCGTCCGTAAACATGATGGCCCGCACCGGGCGGTCCAGGGTGGGGCGCTCTTCCTGGATGCGGCGCAGGCACTCCAAAGCGGCAAGCACGCCGAGGGAACCGTCGAAGTCACCACCGTTTGGGACGGTGTCGATGTGTGACCCTGACCAGACTGCGGGGCGGCCTGCCGTCTCGGCGTCGTAATCGGGTGACATGACGAAGTTGCCTATTCCGTCAGTATGTACCCTCAGCCCTGCTTCGGCGCAGCGCCGCAGTAACCATGCCCTAGCCTCACTATCTGCTGCCGAAAAGGAGGTTCTGTCGAGGCCCCCGCCCGGCCCGCGTCCAATCTGTGCGAGGGTCTCCAGATCGGCAATGAGGCGGGGACCGTTCACCGAGAGGCGGGCCGATGCGCCGGTCATGCGGTGCCGCCCAGGCTGCTGGCTGGCGCGCCAACCCTGGAGAGAATGGCAGTCAAGGCAGCCGTGAGTCCCGCAGCTAGAGCTGGTTCGGAGTCCGGTGCGAAGTGTGGGGAGTGATTTCCAGCGACTGTGTCTGACGCGTCGAGGGTATCGCGCGAGTACCCACCGAACATCCAATACACCGACGGTACCCCGATGGCTTCGGCCAGCAGCCCGAAGTCTTCGCTGCCCATCACGGGCGGTACGTCAAGGACGGCGTTGGCACCAAGTGTGCCGCGGAGCTCCGTAATAAGCTGTGCGGTCGATGCAGGGTCGTTGTAACACCTCGGGAAGGTGGAGAGCACCTCGATTGTGGGTTCGGGTGCACCGGATGCCTGTGCCTCGGCTCCGATGATCCGACGCGCGGAGTCCAATACGCGGGTACGCACGTCGCTATCGAAGGTGCGGACATTTAACGTGAATTCGGCCGTAGCGGGGATGATGTTTTCTTTCAGACCGCCATGGAATGTTCCGACCGTCAGTACCGCTGCCTGCATAGGGTGTACCTCCCGCGATACAACGGTCTGCAGCCGCACCACCATGTGCGCACCGAGCACGATCGGGTCGATGGACTGGTCAGGCTGGGACCCGTGGGCCTGGCGACCGTGCACGGTCACCTTCCAGGAGTCGGCCATTGCCATGGCTACTCCGCTGCTGATGTCGATGGTTCCGGCCAGGCCGGGCCAGACGTGCTGACCGTAGACGATCTCGGGGCGCGGGGCGCGGTCCCACAGGCCGTCTGTGAGCATCGCGATGGCTCCCGCCCCGGTTTCCTCTCCGGGCTGAAAAATGAAGACCACGGTTCCTGCCCGCGCAGAACGAGTGGTGGCCAGATGTTCGGCAGCGGTGAGGGCGACGGTCATATGCGTGTCGTGTCCGCAGCCGTGCATGGCAGGCACGTCAGTACCATTGGCCAGAGTGCCTCGGGCGACGCTCGCAAAGTCGAGCCCCGTTTCTTCTTCGATCGGGAGACCGTCGGTGTCTGCCCGGTAGGCCACGACCGGGCCCACGCCGTTACGAAGGACGCCAACGACCCCGGTCCCTCCGCAGGCGAATGTTTCCAGACCAAGCTCGTCGAGCCGTCGTGTCAGAAAGGCGGAGGTTTCAGTTTCTTGCATGGACAGCTCCGGGTGGGCGTGTAAGTAACGGTACAGCTCTTGCATTGCGAGGGTGGTTGTGGCGTCGGTAGGGGGCAAAGTAACAGTCATGACATTTCTTTCTTAGAGTCAGAATTGGCCCTGCTGCGCAGAAACCAGGCCAGTACAGCGGTGGTGACAACAGTGATGCCGGTGGCGAGGTTTGCGATTGTGGGAACGGCGGGAACGAGAATGAAGAAGACGAAGGCAGCCGTGCCGATGGCGATCAGAGTGACCCGGGGCTGCTTGAGCGACACGATCAGCTGCACAACCACCGCGCCGATGATGCTGGGGAAGATGTAGAGACGTGCCACGTCAGTGATCTCGGCCGGTACGATACTGACCAGCCACGAGCCGAGCAGACCAACGAACACCAGCATGAAGAAGACATGCACCATGGCAGCGCCGCAGATGGCCATCAGGGCCGAGAACTCACCGCGTTTGGTGCCAGCCTTAGCCTCGATCCACCGGTCTGCCTTGACTGATCGGCGTCACTGAATTCAGATCGTGGTTTTTGGTGGCGGGCAGGGCGAGGCTGCCGACCTTGCTGCCGGTGGTGTTCCAAGTCTTCGTTCGCCGGGTGGCTGGTGGTTAGGTGGCGGCGGTTTGCGGCGGGCCGCAGGCCGCCGCGAACGCGGTCGTCCATCCGGGTTTCCATGGCCAGTTGGCGGGGAGGTGCAGGGTGATCCTGCGTGCCGAGGTGGAGATGCGGGCGGGGATGCTGATGAGTTTGCGACGAATGGTGCCGCTGCGTGCCTTGCCGAGATCGCTGCCGGCCAGCGAACCAACGGCGCGCGAAAGGTTGAAGGCGATCGTGGCCAGCACGAGCCAGGCCGCGTTGGCCGTGAACACACCTGATGGCAGGTGCGCCAGCGCGCTGTCCTTAAGGTCGGCGTTAATCTGCTCGATGATGGCGTGCTGCCGGTGGGTCTGGTCCGCGGTGACAGTGTCCAGGTCGCTGGTGGTGAAGAACGCATGAAACCGATGCGTGTCAAACAGGGTCGGCTGCCCTTCGGTCGCCTTCTGATTCAGCTCCGGGATCCGGCGCACGACCAGGCGCCCCACGATGCGTTCGGCCTTCTTGCGCGAGCTGAAAGCGGTGAACACGACTTCCGCGACCTCGGCGGACGAGATCCACGCGCCGGTGGCCTCGTCCCGGATCGCATCGGTGTAGTTGATGGTCGTCCATTGGTCATCGGTGATCGTGCCGATGGCGCGCTTAACGGCCGGGTCCATGCGTGCCGTGATGGACACTTTTGCGCCAGCCCGGTGCGCGGCGGCGACGACCGCGTGCCCATAGAACGCGCTGTCCGCGCGCAGCAGCACCAGGCCGCCGGCCGTCTGGCTGCGGAGGCGTTTCACGGTGGCGAGGACATCCCCGACGAACTTTCCCGCGCCGCGCGGGGAACCGGCCGCGCCTTTCCGCAGTCGGGACCCGATGATGATCGGCGCCGCCTTGCGTGTGGAGACGATGCCGATCAGGGCGTTTAAACCGCGCACTCCGGAGTAGCCGTAACCGGAGCCTTGCTTCTGGTAACCGTGGACTTCCTTGATCGTGTCGTCGATGTCCACCAGCGCATAGTCGTCGATTCCCGTCACGATCGGGGTGTGTGCGGCGACGTTGACCAGCCACCGCCAGGCGACGGCGTCCAGCTGCCGGACGTGACCAAACGTGAACGACCGCAGGAACGACCCCAACGTCGACGGGGCATACGTCCCGACGAAGAGTTTCTTCATACCGCCGTGCCGCAGCAACGCCATGTCATCGATCGAATCGGCACCAGCGAGCATCCCCGCGACCAACGCGGTGACTTTCAACCCCGAGTTCGCGCCGAAGTACCCCGGCAAGGTCAGCCATGCATCGGCGAGGTCGCTGAGGCCGGTTTTCACCGCCAAGGCCATCGCGGGGACAAGCCCCGCGGACGACACGAGATTCGTGTCATCGAAGGTGGCTGACAAGCGGCTGGAACTGTGGAAAAGTTGCATCTACGAGATGCCTCTCGAATCGGTTGAAATGAACCCTAAGTAAGTTCTATTTTTCCTGATCCGAGTGGCATTCTCTGTTTAACGCGCCGCTACGACCCTAACTCGACCGGTGGATCGAGGCTTAGCGCCAATGGCGGACTGGGCGACCAATGCTGACGGGAGGAGCTTGTTGGCGATGTTGCCGATCATGAAGGCCTGGTACATCGCGGCCGGGCCGAGGATCGGATAGTACGTGATGGGTTCGACCACCCACAAGACGGAAAACACAGCGGCGACAGCTAGAAACGCCACCCAGACTTGCGTCTGGGTGATGCCAAGGTCTGCGAAGAGTACAAGGTAGAGCGGTGCAGCCAGAGACATCACCAATGCGGCGATCATGGTGAGGCGTCCCCAACGGGAAGTGGTGCGGTCGAAGGCTGCGAGGTCGGCGGATGCCGCAGTGAGCACAGTTGTGGAAGACATGTTGGCCTTTCTCTGGGTCCTGTGGTGAGGGTTAGGCGGGCGGCGTAAGGCCAGCGGTGTGGGCAGAGTAAGCAACGATCAGGCCGATCACAATGGAGAAGCCGAGTCCCCACTCGCGCAACCAGGCCTGGTTGAACCGTCGGGCTACGAACAGGCAGATTCCCATCACCGCAGCCGAGGTGAGGACGGTGAGGATGTGGACGGTTGTCTTGCCGAACTCCCCGATGCCAAGGCTGGCGAAGGCCCCGAGCAGGGCAGCGGCAGGGATGATAGCCATCAGGGTTGGGTTCACGCTCCGCAGGCGTGAGTCACCGCGCTTCAGTAACGGGGTGAGTATCAGGGTGGCAATCATCCACATCGCACCGGAGAGGCTCATCGCCATGAACGCGACGGCAAAGACACTCTGGGTGTAGCTCGAATCGCCGAGGGCGGCCCCCATGGTCGTGGCGGCAATGCTCGCGGAAGCGGTCTCGGTGGCAGCCGACCCGACAAGTCCCACTCGTACCAGCACCGCAGGGGTGCCAAACAAGCTGAGCAGAGCCACGCTGACCAAGACGACGGCCAGCGATGGGCCTATCGCGGCAACAGCCCCGGCTCGGAAGGAGGTTTTCAGCTCGCTCGGGCTGATGCCGGCTGCGGGCGCAGCAATCCGGGCAGCCCGCATATAAACGATTGTTTGGAGGATGATGGCGGCGAACACCCCAACCGCGAAGATCCACAGGATGGGCAGGTTTGCAATCGCGAGGATGTCGGTCGAGTCGGGGTCGCTGGGAAGAGAAGTGATCATGGGTGCTCCAGAGCTGGGATGCGGGTGGGGCAAAGCGTGATGGTAAGTTCGGCGGAACGGAAATCCGTGTGGTTCCGCAGGATGGGAGCCAGAGAGAGGTGAACTGTGCGCCTATTGGACCCGCTTGAGCGGCGGATCGCGGCCGCCCTGCAACTCGATGGCAGGAGTTCGTGGAGTCGGATTGCCGAGGTCTTGGGAGAGCCGGAGCGCACTGTCGCTCGCCGGGGGAGCGAGATGCTTGAGTCGAAGCTGGTGCAGGTGGCAGCACTCCGCCCGCAGTCGGCGTCGGTAATCATTCGAGTGCAGACAGCGCCCGGCACCACCCGCGCGACCGCGAACGCACTGGCCCAGCGCCGGGACTCGACCTTCGCGTACACGATGACGGGTGGCGTGGACTGTGTCGCCGAGGTGCTCACCGAGTCGGAGCGAATGCCAGCGCTTCTCACGGACGAAATCCCTGGAACTGTCGGTCTTGTTCGCGCGGTAAGTTACCCGATCATGCGGTATTTTCGAACCATCCGAGGCTGGCAACCCGACCTGCTCACGGAGGTGGAGGCTAACGCTTTTCGCGCTGGTGTCACGATGGACACGTGGAGCTTGCAGCCGCCACAACGACTGAGCCGGGTTGACAACGAAATCGTCGAGGCCTTGCGCGAGGACGGGCGAGTCTCGTGCGAACGCTTGGCCCGACTGACGGGCGTATCGAATGCAACTGCGCGGCGTCGAACCGACTGGCTCTTGCAGAACAATCACGTCTACATTCGGGCAGTCGTGGAGCCAGCGAGTGTTGGCCTGCCGGTTGAGGCGTTCCTCTGGATTCGCTGCGAACCGAAAAATGTTGAAGCGGTGGGCCGTGAGCTCGCAGCCTCTCCGTTGGTGCGATATGCGGCTGCGGTTGCAGGCGAATACCAGATCGTGGCCAACGTCACCGCAAAAGATCAGGCAGCCCTGTACACGTGCGTCACGTCGGCACCGTGGGTTGCTCACACCGAATCCATCGATGTGAGCATCCTTCTCGAAGCCTTCAAACGCGGCGGACGGATGGTGTAATTCCCTCGAACCTGACGGGTGACGGTTCAATTCGGCCCCTCCTCTAAAGCGTTGACCAGACTGGTCGGACGGTGAAGTTCAGGTGCACGCCAGGCATGCCGGCTGGCCTGTTCCAAGCCGTAACCCACCTGCAGCAGCTCAAAGTCTTGCCCGTAGTTCATGACCAGTTGCATGCCAACCGGCAGCCCGGACTCGCTGAACCCGGCGGGCAGGCAGAGCGCTGGCAGTCCGGTCGCCGAGATGACGCAGGCCGAACGCATCCACTCGAGATAGGTTTCAAATGTTGTTCCGTCGATTTCAGTCGGGTAGCGGAGTGCGGCGTTGAAGGGCAACAGCTGGGTGGCCGGACTGGCAAACACGTCGTAGCGGGAGAAGAACGTGCCAGTCTTCTCCGCCAGACGTGTGCGGGCCAGTGATGCTGAGACAACCGCGGCGCCGGTGAGCGCCAGCCCTTGTTCCACATTCCAGCGCACTTCGGGCTTGATCTGATTTCCGTGCTGCGCCACAAGATCGCCATAGGCCAAGGCGAAATCGAGCGCACGCACGGTGCTGAACACCTCGTCGGCGTCCTGCAGGTTGGGGGCAGCTTCCTCGACGATCGCGCCGAGATCCTCGAGAACACGTAGCTGCTGGTGCAGCACCCGCAGCACCTCTTTTTGCACCGGTATGCCCAGACCGAAGTCATCGGACCAGCCGATGATGAGTCCGGTAAAGTCGCGTTCCAGCGGTTCACGGAACCGACGGGCGGGCACGGGGCAGGGGTACGGTGCCGCAGCGTCGGGCCCGGCCAGCACGGACATGGTCAGCGCAATGTCCTTCACTTCCCGCGCCATCGGGCCACTGCGGGACAGCCAGCTCCACGCGTCGCGGCTCGGCCGCAGGGGAATGATGCCGAGGGACGGACGGAAGCCCACTACGTTGCAGAAAGAGGCTGGGATGCGCAACGAACCGCCCATATCACTCCCGTCAGAGATGGACTGGATGCGTGCGGCCACAGCGGCTGCCGCCCCGCCACTGCTACCGCCGGCGCTGAGGCTCGGGTCGTAGGGATTGGTCGTGGTACCGAACACCTCATTGAAGGTGTGCGATCCCGCGGCAAATTCCGGCACGTTTGATTTGCCGGTGGTGACCACGCCAGCTGCTTTCAGGCGTTGGATGATGAGGTCATCGTGATCGGGCACATGGTCGGCAAACAGCGGCGAACCGAAGGTCGTGCGCAAGCCCGCGGTTGCGTGGGTGTCTTTGTGGGTCATCGGCACGCCATGCAGGGGCGGCAGGGCGGCGCCGCTCGCAGTGAGCGCATCGGCGGCAATCGCCAGACGCCGGGCGGTCGCGCGGTCCTGGGTGATGACTGCGTTGATCTGGGGGTTCACCCGGTCGATCTGAGCGAAGTGCGCGTCCAGGGCCTCATTTGCCGATATCTCGCCGTGGCGGATTGCCACCGAGAGAGCGGATGCTGAAAGTTCGGAAATCTGGTCGGTCACGTTTCGTCCCTGAGATTCGGTCACTCGACCGGCGTTTACCGGTGGGTAGAAGTCTCGTTTCTCAGAGGCAGGATGCTGAGTCCGGGAGAGTGAAGGTATCCCTTTTAGCAGTTATGGCCATAATTCTGGCTGCTTTTAGCGTCTGAGCTCACTCACGTGGCTGAAATATCTGCCACTGGCCGAGCTAAACGCGAGCGCGCGCGGCGGGCCGGCCCGACGCATCTGCTGGCTGGATCGCCTCGCGGCACCTGTTTTGGCTCGCGGCACTCGTCTGAACGCGTGCCGCACGTCAAAACGAGTGCCGCACGGGACGTGACCGCGTCGAAACGAGTGCTGCTCGCGCAAATGAGTGCCACGCGAGGGGTTTCTGGTGCCGTGCGGCCGTGCGCGGCGTGGCCGACGCATCCGCTGGCTGGATCGCCTCGCGGCACCTGTTTTGTCGCGCGGCACTCATGCAGACGAGTGCCGCACAGCCAGATGAGTGCCGCGGTGTGATTTGTGGTCGAGGGCCGGTTCTGTACTGCTACAGTCATCGAGGGGGCGCGTGCAAACGCGTTAAAAATGCCGCATATTTCCGGGCACTCCGTCTATGCAGTGTCGAAACAAGGGGATCTCGTGCACAATACTTTCGGACGGCTCAGGCGTCATAGCCTGAAGGCCGCACTGGTCATGGTCAGCGCTGTTGCGCTGAGTGGCCTCGTGATTGCCGCGCCCGCGCAGGCAACCACATCCGTGGAAACAGCCTCGGCGGAATTGGTCGAGGCCCCCGCTGCCGAGGTAGCAGCCACGGCTACGATTTCGGGCACGGTCACCGGTCAGGGCCTGAATGGCGCGCCCGCGACGCCGCTGGCTGGTGCGCGCATCGCGCTGCAGTCGTACGCGAATAACGTACCCGCCTCTGTATCGGTCGAGACCAACTCCGCAGGGTTCTATTCCGCGGAAGTAGCGCCTGGTGGATGGCTTGTCTTCGTTGAACAATACGGCGGGAATACGAACGATCTGACAGGTTATTTTTCTGGCAGTTACCAGCTGAATGGGGGTGTTACCGCGGTCGTCGTGGAGGCTGGTGAAATACAGGGCGACATCAACGTGGTGCTGAAGCAGGGCGCAGTAGTCAAGGGCACCGTGACTCAGAAGTCTGCGGCCGGGGTGGTCACCTCAGTCAGCGGCCTTAGGGTCTCGCCTATGCGTCCTGACGGAGCAATTTTCAGTAGCAGCGTGGACTTTACTGAATCCGATGGAAGCTACGCAACAATAGTGTCGCAAGGCACCTACAAAATCGGGTTTGGTACCAACTCAAGTATCGGATCGTTCATTCCCGAGTACTACGACGATGCCCCTGATCTCGCGTCGGCGACCACCGTCACCCCGGTGATGGGCACGCCGTCAGTCATAAACGCGGAGCTCGCATCGCGACCGGCCGTCGCGTCTTCCGAGATATTCGTTTATGACGAATACGAGGATGCCGCCTATGCTGACCTTTTGAACTTCACCGCCACCAACAAGACGTTCATGGTCACTGTCGGGGCGCTCACGACTGCCTTTACCATCCCCGCCGGACAGGCCGTTTATCAGTGGCTCAAAGACTATGAGCCGGGCCAATCAGTGACGGTCAGGTTGGACGGCGTTGTCTTGGCGACCCACGCGGCGCCGGCGCCGGCGCCGGTGCCGACTCCGACGGACACGCCGACGGCAACACCGACGCCGACGGCAACACCGACGCCGACGGATACGCCGACGGCAACACCGACTCCGACGGACACGCCGACCGCGACGCCGACGGCAACACCGACTCCGACCGTGACGCCGACTCCGACGGACACGCCGACCGCAACGCCGACGCCGACCGTGACGCCGACCGCGCCTGCAACGTCGACACCCGCGGAGGCAGTTGCAACGAGCAGTATCACCGAGGAGGGAACATTCCTGATCGCCGGTTCCGGATTCAACCCCTTCGAAGAGGTTGAGGTGTGGCTGTACTCCAACCCAATTCTGCTCGGGGTGTTGACGGCCAACGCGGAAGGATTGATCAGCGGCAACTTCGCCCTGCCCGCAGGCGTTCCGGCCGGAAACCACCACGTTGTCGTGGGTGAGGGCCTCACGGGATTTGGTTCAACAGCTGTAACGATCTCAGCAGCCGGAATAATCACCTTGACGCCGGCGGTTGTGAACGCATCCGCCACACTCGCTGAGACCGGCGTTCCGGTCAATCCGTTGCACCTCGGTAGTCTCGCCGTTCTGTTCGCCCTCATCGGGGCTACTCTCGTGACCATTCGCAACCGGCGCGCGGTTCGCGCCCGAACGGCCACGGTGTCCTAACGGCCCGTTCAGCTTCCACCGCGCGGCCCCCAACGTCCAGCGTTCGGGGCCGCGTTGCTGTACCCAAATCAATAGTCACGAAACCGTCCAAGCGTAGAACGATCGCGGTGTGGCTCGCGGTTCTGACCATGGTGTTCTTTGTTCCCGATGCCCTCACGCGGTGGGTTCTTCCCAAGGACGCACTACTCGCCCTTGCCGTGGTCATCGGCTCCCTCGCCGTGGCTCGTGGACGCCTGCCTCGGTGGTTAGTGACCCTCGCGACGGTGGCAGGGGGTCTCCTCCTGATCGCGGTCCTCGCATCGGCGAACCCTGCCGCGCAGCTCTGGGGGAGTTGGCCACGCTATGAGGGTCTCGTCTCGATGCCGGTCTATGTTGCCGCCGTGTGGCTGGGAGCCCGACTGATTGCACCCGATGTGGAGCCGGGTGGGCTGAGCACTCTCAACCGCGCCGTCATCGTGGCCGCGACGCTCATGGGCGTCGTCTCGGTGCTGGAAGCGGTGGGGCTCGGGCCGATTGCCTCGGACCTCGCCCGCCCCGGCGCCTTTGCGGGCAACGCCACGGATCAGGGGATCATCGGCGCCCTGATCACCGCGGTTCTGCTGCTGCCGCTGATCCGATCGTGGTCGGACGGCACCACCCGCGCACCGCTCGGCACTCGCCTGGCCCTCGCGGTCGGGCTCGGTGCCGGCCTGACCACCGTCATCGTTGCGGCATCCCGCGCCGCGCTCCTGGCCACTGTGGTGGTGGCCGTCGTGATCGGGGTGAGTGAAATCATCCGCTTGGTTCAGAGTGCAGAGCGGCGAGAATTGCTGCGCTTTCTGGGGCTCGCCGCGGGGGCGCTCGCGCTGCTGGGCGCCGCGATACTGGCCGTGCCACTCACTCGCAGCAGGTTGCTCGGCTCCAGCCCGCTCTCGGCCAGCAGTGTCGATGACCGCTTCGGCATGTGGTCGGAGAGCCTCACGCTGCTGGCCAGTCGCCCGTTCGTCGGAGTCGGCCCGGGTGGATTCGCGGATGCCATCGTGGCCGAGCACGACTCCGACTGGTACGCCCGTGTCGGGAGCGACACCACGCTGGACTCCCCACACAATTGGTTGTTGCAGGTCGCGCTGGACGGCGGGGTGTTCTACCTCGCGGTGATTCTGGCCATGGTCGTGGCCCTCACGGTCGTCGCCCTCCGTCGGTGGCGATCGCTGCGGGCGGCGGGCAACCTCGGTGGGGCGGACTTTGTGATCGGGGCGCTGGCTGCCGTCGTCGCCTACGGGGTGGCTCTGCTCACGCACTTTACGGCTCCAGGCACAGCCATTTTTGCCGCGTTGCTGTGCGGTGCGCTTATCTCAGTGGATGCCGCCACGGGCGCCCGCGCCCGGCCACCGTTCGCGACGCATCGCGCCCACTGGCGCCTGGCTCGGACCACCCTGCTGGCGATCTGGCTGGTGTGGCTCACGGTGGTTACCGGGGCGGAAGTGTCCTTGCAGGGCGGCCTCGTCGCCACGCGCACGGGTGACGTGGCTGCGGCGCAGGCGGCGTTCGCGCGCGCTCAAACTCTTCGCCCCTGGGATGCGGACGTCACGAGTATCGCTGCGCAATCCTTTACGGCAGCTGCCGCAGCGGGACTGCCTGGCGCCGCGGGTGAGGCGCTCCGCTGGGGCGAACGGGCTCGGGCGAGACTGCCCGAGAACGTCTCGGCGGCCAAGGCACTCGCTGCAGCCCGGCAAATCAGCGGAGACCTCACGGGCGCGGAAGCGACGCTGCGTGATCTTTCTGCACTGGCCCCGTTCGACGCCTCCGTTGCCCGTCAGCTCGGCGATGTTCTCCTGATGCAGGGGGACCGCGTGGCGGCGGAACTGGAGTATGCCCGCGCGGCTGGCCTGCCCGACGCATCCGCTGGCTGAATCGGCTCGCGGCACGTGTTTTGTCGCGTGGCACTTGTTTAGACGGGTGCCGCACGCGTAAACGAGTGCCGCGACTCGGGTTTCCGGTGCGAGGCGGTCGCGCGGTGCGGCATGGTGGGAGCTGGGGTGGGCGAGCAGCGATGCGGGCCTGCGCGACGTATCCGCTGGCTGGATCGGCTGGCGGCACGTGTTTTGTCGCGGGGCACGCGCGAACGAGTGCCGCACGCGCAAACGAGTGCCGGAGATGGGTTTCCGGTGCGGGTGTGTCGGTGCGGGGCGGCCGCAGGGCTCCGGCGTGGCGGAAGCTACAGCGTGCCCGCCTGGCGGGAGTGTGCGGGGCGTGCGCGACGCATCTGCTGGCTAGATCGGCGCGCGGCACGTGTTTTGTCGCGTGGCACTTGTTTAGACGGGTGCCACGTGGCCAGACGAGTGCCGCGCGGGATGTGACCGCGTCGAAACGAGTGCCGCGCGCGCAAACGAGTGCCGCGCGAGGGGTTTCCGGTGCGGTGCGGTGTGGCGGGAGCTGTGGCGTGCCTGCAGCTGGCCTGCGCGACGCATCCGCTGGCTGAATCGGCTGGCGGCACCTGTTTTGTCGCGCGGCACTCGTTTAGACGAGTGCCGCGTGGCCAGACGAGTGCCGCGGGGCGGGCTACGGCGTGTTCAGCTGCGTGAGAAGCCGCGCGAACTCGTGCAGGTCGTCGGCCGACCACGTGGCGAGGCGGCGGTGCACGATGGCCGTGTCGCCCGCCCGCAGCTCGGCGAGCTTACTCTCCGCCAGCGGTGTTACGGCCAGGAAGTGGGCACGTCCGTCGCTCGGATCGGGCTCGGTACGCAGCAGTCCGAGCTCGCAGAGTGGCTTCACGTGCCGACTGATCACACTCTTGTCCACGGCGAGGGCCGCGCCGAGGACGGTGGCCTGCGTGGGGCCGACACGCGCAATGTGCCGCAGCATCTTCAGGCCGAACACCTGCATGCCCGGGTCAATGCTCGCCGCAGCCACACGCTGAGCGGCCCGAATATGCCCCGCGAGCACACTCATCTGCTCGATGACCTCGCCGATCATGGCGGTGCTGTCTGCGCTCGCTAGCGCGGTCGGGCCGGTGGTGTGCTCGGTCGTCATGTCTGACCTCATCGGTGGGTGAGGTCCGCAGTGCGGGGCAGGCGAATCGATCCCGTTGGGGTGTTGAGCCCCACGGGCGTGAGGCCAGCGGATGCCGACGTCACGTCGATCAGAATATCCTCCATGTCCGCAAGCTCGCGTGCGGCCCGGGCGCGGGCATCCGCTTCTCCCTCGAGCTTTTCGGCGTGTGCCCGGGCGATAGCGGTCTTGCCGCCGAGGGGAAGGTTGGGCAGGAGCGTCACCATCACGAGCGTGACTACGGCCAGCGGAGCGCCGAGGAGAAAGACCGTGCCCGCACCGGATCCATAGGCGGACTCGACGATCACGCGAAGCGCTTCCGGAAGCGCCGAGATGTTCGGAATGGTGCCGCTGCCAATACTTCCAGCCGCCGCGATCTGCTGGTCTGCAGACAGGGTGCCGATTCCCGAGCGGATGCGATCGGCCACGACGGTGCCGAGCACGCTTCCGAGCACGGCGACGCCGATGGTGCCGCCGAGGCTACGGAAGAAGGTGATGCCACTCGTAGCGACGCCCAGCGACTGAACGTCGATGGCGTTCTGCACCACGAGCACGAGGTTTTGCATGAGCGAACCGAGACCGGCACCGAGAATGAACATGAACACACCCACGAGCACGAGGTTGGTGCTGGAGGTGAGCGTCCCGAGCAGCAGCTGGCCGACAATCACGAGCGCCGCCCCCGTGATCATGATGGCCTTCCACTTGCCCGTGCGGCTGATGAGCATTCCGAACCCCGTGGACGACACCAGGAATCCGCCCATCATGGGAATGGTGAGCAGTCCCGACTGGGTGGGCGTGGCTCCCCGAGCGAGCTGCATGTACTGGCTGAGAAAGAGGGAGGTGCCGAACAGTGAGACGCCCACCGAGATACTGGCGATGGTGGCGATGCTGAACGTGCGGTTCTTGAACATGGCGAGCGGAATGATCGGCTCCGCCACCGTGGCCTCCACGATGACGGCAGCTCCGAGCAGCAGCACCGCGCTGCCCACCATGACGAACGAGGCAATGGATACCCACTCAAACTGAGACCCGGCCAGCGTCACCCAGATCATGAGCAGCGACACTCCGGCGGCGATGAGCACCGCGCCGAGGTAGTCGATGCGCACAACGCGCTTCACCTGCTCGGGCAACCGCAGCGTGCGCTGCAGCAACACGATTGCCACGATGGCGACGGGCAACGCGATGAAGAAATTCCAGCGCCAGCCAAAGGCATCCGTTATCACTCCGCCAATGAGTGGACCGCCCACGGTACCGAGCGCCATGACGGCACCGAAAAGACCGGCGTACTTGCCGCGGTCACGCGGGCTGATGATGTCGGCCATAATGATCTGGCTGAGGGCGGCCAGACCGCCGGCGCCGAGACCCTGAAGCACGCGGAAGCCGATGAGGGTTCCCGTGTCCTGCGAGAAACCGGCCAGTGCCGAGCCGAGCACGAAGATGACGAGCGAGAGCTGAATGAGCAGCTTGCGGTTGAACAGGTCGGCGAACTTGCCCCAGATGGGCGTGCTCACGGTGGTGGCAAGCAGGGTGGCGGTGATGACCCACGTATAAGAGGACTGTCCGCCGTCGAGGTCGGCAATGATCACCGGAAGCGAGGTACTCACCACCGTGCCGGCCAGAATCGAGACGAACATGCCCAGGAGTAAGCCGGAGAGGGCTTCGAGAACCTGGCGGTGGGTCATGCTGCCGTCGGCCGAGATGGTGGGGCGAGGCTTTGCGGTGCTGCGGCGTGAGGCGCGGGACATGACACTCCAGTATCTAGTTGATAATGTTCAACTATATACACATGGTGGATAACTGTCAACTACTTTGCGAGCGGATGCTCACGCTCAAGTTGCAGGACACCCCGCGCGTGACGTAGAATGAACCTCAGCCACAGACCGCCGGTTGTTGCTTTGCGCAGTAATGCACGAAGCAACCGAAGGTTCATTCACGTGAACGGCCCGCGCAGGTGTTCGAAGTAAGTTGTCAGTCTTATGGATTGTGACCTCGCTCCGGCGCCCTGCGCTGGAGCTTTTTTCATGTCTGCACTCGGGGCTACCCGGCACATGACTATTAATGAGGAGCACCATGGCGAACAAGGAAGCAACGGTCGCCGAGCTTACGGAGAAATTCCAGAGCTCGACCGCCGTACTGCTCACCGAGTACCGCGGTCTCACTGTTGCGCAGCTCAAGAGCCTGCGTAAGTCCATCAGTGAGGACGCCACGTACGCCGTGGTAAAGAACACGCTCACCAAGATTGCGGCCAACAACGCCGGCATCACCTCGTTTGACGAGGAACTTGTCGGACCGTCCGCTATCGCCTTCGTGCACGGAGACCCCGTCGCCGTCGCGAAGACCCTGCGTGCCTTTACCAAGGCAAACCCTCTCCTGGTGGTTAAGGGCGGTTACTTTGACGGTAGCCCGCTCACCGCAGAGGAGGTCGGCAAGCTTGCTGACCTCGAGTCCCGCGAGGTGCTGCTGGCCAAGCTGGCCGGCGCCTTCAAGGCCTCACTCTTCGGAGCCGCTTATCTCTTCCAGGCACCGCTGTCGAAGGCTGTTCGCACCATCGACGCGCTGCGTGAGAAGCAGGAGTCTGCAAACTAGGCATTTGCCTCGTTTCGCGGTATTTGTTTTTTCACAATCTTTAAGAATTAGAAACTAAAAGGAGTACATCATGGCAAAGCTTTCCACTGAAGACCTGCTTGAGCAGTTCAAGGGCCTCACCCTCATCGAGCTCTCCGAGTTCGTCAAGGCATTCGAGGAGACCTTCGAGGTCACCGCAGCAGCCCCCGTCGCAGCAGCAGGCGCCGCTGTCGCCGCTGTCGTCGAAGAGGTTGAAGAGCAGACCGCATTCGACGTCATCCTTGACGCCGTTGGCGACAAGAAGATCCAGGTCATCAAGGTTGTGCGCGAGCTCACCAGCCTGGGCCTCGGCGAGGCCAAGGCCGTTGTCGATGGCGCACCGAAGGCCGTCCTCGAGGGCGTTGCCAAGGATGCAGCCGACAAGGCAAAGGCAGACCTCGAAGCTGCAGGAGCAACCGTAACCCTCAAGTAATTGAGGAGTCTCGGTCACCCCCGCAGGGGATGGTGACCGAGGCCCGGTCCTGTCTGTTGACAGTTCAGTTTGAACGGGCGTTATTTCCACACGGAGATGACGCCCGTTCGTCGTTTAACGTCGTCCACCACGCACGATGTGCGCTTACGCGTGGTGTAGCGGGGCGCGCGGAGCGCTCGTGCTCGAGCGCATCACCAGGTTCGTGGCGAGCACCGTTGACTCGCTCGCGTCCTCCGGCGTCGGGATGTCGAGATTGGCCAGCAGTGACATGACCGCCAGCCGGCCCTGACGGCGCGGATGCTGTTCGAGGGTGGTGAGCCGGAACATCTCAGCGTACGGATGCCCGTCGATACCAATGACCGAAAGCTCCGACGGCACCAGGATGCCGAGCTCCCGAGCCGCAACAATGAGCCCGATGGCGATCTCATCACTCGCAGCAAAGATGGCGGTGGGGCGGCGGCGAGGGTCGCCGAGTACGCTGCGGCCCATCTCGTACCCACCAGGGACCGTGAGCTCGCAGGCGTAAAACGCATCGTTCGTCGGCAGATCGGCGGCGTGCATGGCGGCCAGAAAACCGGAGAGCCGCTTGCTGTGCACGGCAAAGTCCATTTGTTCATCCTGGTTGCCGCCGATGTGCAGAATGTCGCGGTGCCCGAGGCTGAGCAGATGCTCGGTGGCGAGCCGGGCCGTGGCAACATCGTCGATCGCGATCGTATGTACTCCCCGGATCGCACCGCCGATACCCACCAGGGGCCGGCGCAGCCGGTGCAGATGATCAACCTCATCATCGCTGAGCTCGACTCCCACGGAGATCACGCCGTCAAAGCGCTTGCGAGCCAGAAAGTATTCGAAGACCCGGTCCCGCTCGGGTGAAGCGGATGGCAGGTTGTAGAGCGTCATGTCATAGCCCTGCTCGAGCAGGGCCTGTTCGATGCTCTCCAACACCTCGGCGAAGAACCATCTGCTGATGTAGGGGATGATCACGCCCACGCTTTTGGTGCGACCGGTCACGAGGCTCGCGGCGTTGGGTGACACGACATAACCGATGGTGCGTGCGGCGCTGACCACGCGCTCACGGGTCTCCTCGGAGACATAGCCCTTGCCGCTGAGGGCCCGACTGGCGGTGGCCTTGGCGACGCTGGCGAGCCGTGCGACATCCGCTATCGTGCTCATCTCAGCCTCCGTCCTTGGACCCGTTCAGCTCACAGTAGCCTTATTTGGGGCTGGCTGGAACCGGTTCCAGCAAATTCCTTGATTGAGGCGCGACCGCGGTGACGTTTTCGAGGCGTCAGGCTGACCTCGGCACCGATCTTTGCCATTCTGTTATGTAAATGGGCTTGCATACCGCGCGCAGGTCACGTAATTTATGGTGTGGAACCGGTTCCCGAGTTCCCGTACAAAATCCGCGCTCGTGGCCCAACCCCGCCTGCGCATCACAAATACTCAATGAGGAGATAAAAAGATGCGGTCTTCCTTTCACCGTCGCATTATCACGCCGGTCGCCATTGCGGCGATCGCCGGTCTGACGCTCGCCGGTTGCTCCGGTGGACCCGGATCCACCACGTCCGACGCCGGCGCGGCCGGAGACGGTGTCGTCACCGTCTACAGCACGATTGCGGACTTCGAGGCTGAACAGCTCGAAGAATCCTGGGCCGGCTGGGAAACAGAAAACAACATCGACATTCAGTACGAATTCTCGAAGGAATTCGAATCCCAAATCTCCATCCGTGCACAGGGCGGCAATCCCCCCGACATCGGAATCTTCCCGCAGCCCGGTCTCCTGGCCGACCTCGCCAGCCGCGGGTTCATCAAGCCAGCCCCGGCTGCGGTCGAAGCAAACGTCGACGAGTACTGGTCTGCCGACTGGAAGAAATACGGCACCGTCGACGACGTCTTCTACGGCGCGCCCTTCAAGGCCAACCTCAAGGGCTTCGTTTGGTACTCCCCGGCGAAGTTCGCGGAGTGGGGCGTTGAGGTTCCCGAAACCTACGACGAGATGGTGGCCCTCACCCAGACCATCCAGGAGAAGACCGGGGCGGCTCCCTGGTGCGCCGGATTCGGTTCCGGAGACGCCACGGGCTGGCCGGGAACCGACTGGGTCGAAGACCTCGTGCTGCGTCAGTCTGGAGAGGACGTCTACGACCAGTGGGTGGCCAACGAGATACCGTTCACGGACCCCGCCATCAAGGACGCCTTTGACGCTGTTGGTGAAATTCTGCTGAACCCCGCCTACGTGAACGCCGGCTTTGGTGACGTGAAGTCGATCAACAGCGTGCCGTTCGGTGACGTTGCAGCGCCCATCGTTGATGGCACGTGCGCCCTGACCCACCAGGCATCCTTCTTTGACGGCTTCCTTGCTGACGCGGGCGGCAATGTCGGACCGGATGCTGACATCTGGGCATTCATGACGCCGTCCATCGAAGCGGGTGGCCAGGCTGTTGTCGGTGGTGGCGAGATTGTCGGAGCATTTACCGATGACGCGGACACCCAGGCCGTTCAGGAGTATCTGTCGTCGCCGGAGTGGGCGAACAGCCTCGTCTCGATCGGTGGAGGCATCAGCGCCAACACAGGTGTTGACCCCGACCTTGTCGACAGCCCGATCCTGGCGGAATCGATCAGGATCCTTCAGGACCCCGACACGACCTTCCGCTTTGATGCCTCGGACCTGATGCCCGGCGCAGTCGGCGCGGGAACGTTCTTCAAGGGAATCGTCGAATGGATCAACGGCACGCCAACGGACGAGGTGCTCACCGGCATCGAGGCCGGCTGGCCGTCCAGCTAGGTCACAGTTCGTCCATTGAGCTCGCTCTGAATGGGGTGGGGGCCACCGAGAAACTCGGTGGCCCTCACCCGAGGGCGGGTGTACCGTAACGGTAAGTTTTTGCCTTGACCCGGGCGATTGCTAAGAGTCCGTCGTCGTACTCGAAAGGTTTCCATGTCCGCCTTCTTCGCCTGGCTGTCGCAATTGCCGCCACTCGCCCAGATTCCCATCGTCATTCTCGCTTTCGCCATCGTTGTCGGAGCGATTCTGTTCTTCGTGGAGATCGCGCCGCGCCCCGGCCGGGTGTACACGATCATTCGTCTTGCGGTCTGCGTACTTCTCCCGCTGCTGATTCTCACGCTGGCCGGTTCGTACCCGATCGCCATCGCTGTCGCGGCGGTGCTGGGCGGGGTGTTTTTCCTCATTGACTTCCGAGGGCGCAAAGGTGCGGGGTACCTTTTCCAGCTCGTGGGTTTTCTCGCTCCGGCTGTGCTCCTGCTCGCTGTCGGACTCATCATCCCCACGGTGCAAACCACCGTGCAGGCATTCCAAAACTCTCGAGGAACTGAGTTTGTCGGTTTTGAGAACTTCGCCTGGGTGTTTACCCAGCCGGAGAACGTGCGGATCATCGTCAACACCATTGTGTGGGTGCTCTTCGTCCCCACCGTGTCCACGATCGCCGGGCTCGCCTACGCCGTCTTCATCGACAAGAGCCGCGGCGAGAAGTACTTCAAGATCCTTGTCTTCATGCCCATGGCCATCTCCCTCGTGGGTGCGTCCATCATCTGGCGCTTTGTGTACACGGCTCGACCGGCTGACCAGGAGCAGATCGGTCTGCTCAACGCCATCGTGGTGGGCCTCGGCGGACAGCCGGTTGATTTTCTCGCCGTGTCGCCCTGGAACACTCTGTTCCTCATCGTCATCCTCATCTGGGTGCAGACCGGATTTGCCATGGTCGTTCTGTCCGCCGCCATCAAGGGCGTGCCGACCGAGCAGATGGAGGCCGCCGAGCTGGACGGCACCAACGCCTGGCAGCAGTTCATCAACGTAACGGTTCCCGGCATCCGCAGTGCACTGATCGTTGTGCTCACCACGATCTCCATCGTGTCGCTTAAGGTCTTCGATATCGTGCGCACCACAACCGCCGGCTCCAACGACACCAGCGTCATCGCCAACGAAATGTACACGCAGTTCAAGAACTTTGAGCAGGGACGTTCGGCGGCTTTTGCCCTGATCTTGTTTCTGCTGGTGCTCCCGATCGTGGTCTACAACGCACGCCAAATCAAGAAGCAGAGGGAGATCCGATGAGCGTCCTCATTCCCGGTCAGATTGCCGACCCGCAGACAAGTCGGCAGCTGCGCAAGGGCGAACGTCGGGCCGAGTCGGCAGCGCTCAAGAATACGAAGAGACGACTCACGAGCCGGGGCGCCACCATTGGTGCACTCATCATCGCCGTGCTCTGGTCGATCCCCACCCTCGGCCTCCTCATCTCGTCATTCCGTCCGGCTCAGGAAGTGCGCACCACCGGGTGGTGGTCCATCTTCGCGAACCCGGGTTTTACGCTCGACAACTACAGCGAGGCACTCGCTGCCGGTAACAGTCAGCTCAACCTCGCGGGTTCCTTCATTAATTCGCTGGCAATCACCCTGCCGGCCACGCTCATCCCACTCATGATCGCCAGCCTCGCAGCCTATGCCTTTGCCTGGGTCGATTTCCGAGGCAAGAACGTGCTGTTCATCGGCGTCTTCGCTTTGCAGATCGTTCCCATTCAGATGGCCCTCGTACCGCTGCTCCAGTTCTTCTCGGGCGGGACGATCTTCGGCTTTCCAGTGGTTCAATCGCTGGCGGCGGGAAGCGGGTACACCCAAGTGTGGATTGCGCACACCATGTTCGCCTTGCCGCTGGCCATCTACCTGCTGCACAACTTCATCTCGGAGATCCCGGGCGAGGTTATTGAAGCGGCGCGCGTGGACGGCGCCGGGCACGGACAGATTTTCCTGCGGATCGTCTTGCCGCTCACCATGCCGGCCATCGCCTCAATTGCCATCTTCCAGTTTCTCTGGGTGTGGAATGACCTGTTGGTTGCCCTCATCTTTGCGGACGGGGCCGTCGCCCCCATGACCAAGCTGCTGGCCGAACTTTCGGGAGCCCGAGGACAGGATTGGCACCTGCTCACAGCTGGCGCTTTCCTCTCGATTCTGGTTCCACTCATCGTGTTCTTCTCGCTTCAGCGCTTCTTCGTGCGCGGCCTGCTGGCCGGTTCCACGAAGGGGTAACACGCGCGCTGCAGCAAGCCGTGGCGCCCGGCTCGTGCACCCGTGGTGCGCGTGCCGGGCGCCGCTTCGTGCGCCCGGCCGGAGGCATCCGCCTGCCCCTCAAGCCTCGGTGTCAGAGGGTCGGTAGTGGAGCCTAGAGTTGGCGTATGAGTTCAATGCACGGAGGCTCGGGGCCCGCCTCGCAAGGGCAGCGTGGGCGCATCATGCGCGGAGATGTGGCCGGCCAGCGGGCCCGTAACGCCGAGGCGCCCACGGTCCCCAATCTTCTGCCCCGCATCATGGCGCTGTTTCAGCCGCACCGCGTTGCTCTCGCTATTACCGTGGTCCTGGTGCTTGTGGCCGCGGCGTTTTCGGTCGTGCCTCCGCTGCTCACCCAGCGTGCCTTCGACGAGGGACTGTTTCCGCCCGGCGGAACGCCGAACCTCTCCCGGTTGGCCACCCTCGTGGGGTTGATGCTGGTCATCTACGTGGTATCGGCCCTGCTCGGCGTCTGGCAGACCTGGCTGACCGCCAACGTGGGTAACAAGGTGATGGGCGCCATGCGCGTGCGCCTGTTTACACACCTGCAGTCGATGGAACTCAACTTTTTCACCAAAACAAAGACCGGCGTGATTCAGTCGCGGCTGCAGAACGACGTGGGCGGCGTGGCGAACGTGCTCACGAACACCGTGTCGAGCGTGCTCGGCAATGTGGTCACCGTTCTTGCGGCGTTTGTGGCGATGCTCCTGCTTAACTGGCAACTCACCATTGTGGCGCTGGTTCTCATGCCCGTGCTGGTGATTGCGCAGCGGCGCGTCGGCCAGGTGCGGGCGCGCATTGCGGCGAAGACCCAGGAGTCCCTCTCGGACATGACCGCAATCACCCAGGAAGCACTGAGCGTGTCGGGGATTCTGCTGTCGAAAAGCTTCACCCAGCAGCCCAACGAGATTGCACGCTACGCCAAGGAAAACGGCACCCAGATTCGGTTGCAGGTGAGCCAGACCATGAGCGGTCAGTGGTTCTTCGTGATGGTGAGCATCTTTCTGTCGAGCATTCCGGCCATCGTATATCTCGTGGCGGGCGCACTCGTGTTTAACGGAACGACCGACGTGACACCCGGCACCATCGTGGCCTTCACCACCGTGCAGGCCCGGCTGCTGTTTCCGCTGATGGGGCTGCTCCGGGTGGTGCTCGACCTGCAAACATCGCGGGCGCTCTTCGCGCGCATTTTTGAATACCTCGACTTCACTCCGGCTATTGCGGACAGTCCCACGGCCCGCACCGTCCCCACCAGCGGGCCCGCAGCCGGTCGGGTGGAATTTGCCGGGGTCACCTTCGCCTACCCGGATGCCACCGAGGCGTCGGTGCCCACGCTGGACAACGTGTCCTTCACGATCGAACCCGGACAGTTTGCGGCGTTTGTGGGGCCGTCGGGCGCCGGCAAAACCACGGTGTCCTACCTGATTCCCCGTTTTTACGAGGCGACGTCGGGAAGCGTGAAATTCTCCGGCATCGACGTGCGTGAACTCACCCAGCGGTCCCTCGTGTCCCGGATCGGTATTGTGAGCCAGGAAACCTATCTTTTTCACGCCACCATTGCTGAAAACCTGCGCTACGCCCGTCCCGAGGCAACCGACGCCGAGCTGGAGGCCGCGGCGCGCGCCGCGAATATCCACGAAACGATTGCCTCGTTCCCCGACAAGTACGACACCGTCGTGGGGGAGCGCGGCTATCGGCTCTCCGGCGGCGAAAAACAGCGCATTGCGATTGCACGGGTGCTGCTCAAAGACCCCCCGGTGCTCATTCTGGACGAGGCGACCAGCGCACTCGACTCCATCTCCGAGCATGTGGTGCAGCAGGCCCTCGACACGGCCAGCAACGGCCGCACGACGATCGCGATCGCACATCGGCTCTCCACTGTGCTGACTGCCGACGTGATCTTTGTCGTCGATGGTGGCCGCATCGTGGAGCACGGTACCCACGATCAGCTGCTCGCCCTCGGCGGCACGTACGCGAGCCTCTACTCCCGGCAGATTACGGCGTCACCGGCGAAGACGCATCCGCTCGGCTAGCTCCGTGCGGCGAGCATGTCGGTCATCAGATCGATTTCGCTCTGCTGGCTGGTGACCACCGCGTTCGCGAAGGCGAGCACCACCGAGTTGCTGCTGCGGTCCAGCACCGCGTCCGCCATCTCGATGGCACCCTTGTGGTGGGCAATCATGAGGGTGAGAAAGATGCGGTCGGCCTCGGTTCCGGATGCCGCCGTGAGCGCCGCAACCTGGGCGTCGGTGGCGAGACCCGGCATGGGTTCACCGGGCTGATGGGCGTCGGCGTGATCGTGGGCGCTGTCGGTGCGGCCCGGCCGAGTCATCCAGGTCATCGACGGCTCCGCCGACGCCTGACTCAGTCCCCAGACGCTCAACCACCCGAACATCTGCCCGGACTGTTGACCCTGCGTGGTGACGATGTCATACCCGAGCAGGCGAACGGCCTCGTCGGTCGATCGGTCACGGATCAGCACGCCGAGTTGCACACCCTGATCGTGGTGCACCTGCATGTCACGGGCGAAACCGGCCTCGGCGCTCGTGGAAACCGGCATCGAGTCGGCCAGGGTGCTCAGGCGCCCTACGGAGAACGCGGAGACGCCCACAATCACCGCGGTGACAAGCACCGCAATGAGAAGGGCCAGGCGGCCGCGATGCCGGACTTTCGGCTCCGCAGCGTCCGACATGAGTTAGGAGACCTTGCCGGGAGCGTCGATTGCACCGGAGCAGGATGCGCCGATCTCTGGCGCGGTGCCGCTCTTCCAATACTCCTGGAAGAACTCGGGAAGGCGAGGATCGTCGGCGTTCTCCAGCTGCAGCTGCGCATTCCACCCGCTCAGCACAATCGGGGCCGGTGAGTCCTCGAAGGGAGAGAGCACGACGAAGCTTGACGGCAACAGTGCCTTCACTGCGTCGAGTTCGTCGGCGCTGATCGAAGGATCGTACGTCACCCAGATGGCACCGTGCTCGAGCGAGTGCACGGCGTTCTCGTTGGGCACTGGCTGGTCATACACGCCGCAGTTCAGCCACGCGGGATTGTGCTCGCCGCCCACGGGCGGGGTCTGCTCGTAGGTGACGGCAGTCTCCACGTGTCCGTTGCCGTTATCGTACGTGAGCACACCCTCAATATCGGCGCCCGTGCCACCGCCCGCATAGTTTGGTGCTTGCGGAGTGAGCACAACCATGGTGACGACCAGACCGATCACGGCCACTCCACCCACAATGGCCGAGGTGATGCCGATGCGGCGGTTGCGTTTGGTGCGCTTCTCCTGAAGGTGAAACTTTTCGAGCTTTTTGGCCCGTTGGGCGGCGCGCTGCTCCTTCAGGGTGGCTTTGTTCGCGGGCGAGCCGGGCTGGGGCATGCGGGAGGCCTCTCATTGTGGAGCAATGTCCATCCGAAGGTATCAGCGTCACCCGGTGATCTTCTGTGTATGTACCCAGCCACACAGATAGAGTGGAGGCGTGCCTGTGCTTATCGCCTGTTCGTGTTGCTGCTGTATTCAGCCGACCCGTTGACCCGAGTCCCGCGTGTGCGGGGAGTTGGTGAAGCGGATGCCGAGGGTGCGCTTCTCAGGGCCCTCACGTGCGCCGTACCACCGCACCACCCACGTTTTTCGCTGTTCCGAGCATTCCGAGCATTCCGATGAAGGACACTCCATGAAGATCGCAAACACCATCCTTGACCTCATTGGCGACACTCCGCTGGTGAAATTGCACAAGGTTACTGGCGACATCCGCGCGACCGTGCTCGTGAAGCTGGAGTACCTCAACCCGGGTGGGTCCGCGAAGGACCGTATCGCGGTGCGCATCATTGACGCTGCCGAGCGCGACGGGTTCCTGCTGCCGGGCGGAACGATCGTTGAACCCACGAGCGGTAATACCGGAGTGGGCCTCGCCCTCGTGGCGCAGCAGCGCGGCTACAAGTGTGTTTTCGTTCTGCCCGACAAGGTGGGCGAGGACAAACGGAATGTGCTCACGGCGTACGGCGCCGAGATTGTCGTGACACCGACATCCGTTGCCCCCGACGACCCCGAGTCGTATTACAGTGTGTCGGACCGGCTGGCCCGGGAGATTCCGGGCGCGTTCAAGCCCAACCAGTACTTCAACCCCAACGGGCCGCTGAGCCACTACGAGACCACCGGCCCCGAAATTTGGCGCGACACCGACGGAACGATCACCCACTTCGTGGCGGGTGTGGGGACCGGCGGAACCATTTCGGGCACTGGCCGTTACCTGCGTGAGGTGTCTCAGGGCAGTGTGCGCATTGTGGGTGCCGACCCGGAAGGCTCGGTGTACTCCGGTGGCACCGGTCGGCCATATCTCGTGGAGGGTGTGGGCGAGGACTTCTGGCCCGGCGCCTACGACCCGACCGTGGTGCACGAGGTGATCGCAGTGAGCGATGCCGAGTCGTTCGCGATGACCCGCCGGCTGGCCCTCGAGGAGGGCATCTTGGTGGGTGGCTCCAGCGGAATGGCCGTCGTTGCCGCGCTGCGACTCGCGGAAACGCTCACCGAGACCGACACGGTGGTCGTGCTGCTACCCGACGGCGGACGCGGCTACCTCGGCAAGATCTTCAACGACGGGTGGATGCGTAGCTACGGCTTCACGAAAGCACCCACCGGTGACACGGTCGCCACCGTGCTGGCGGCGAAGACCGGCACGCTCCCGCCGTTCGTGTACGTGCACCCGAGCGATACGGTTCAGGACGCGATCGGCATGATGACGAGCCAGGGCGTGTCGCAGCTGCTCGTGCTCACCGCCAAGCCGCCCGTGGTGATGGGCGAGGTGCTCGGCGCCCTCGATGAGCGCGCGCTGATGGAACTCGTCTTCTCCGGTGCGGCCCAGCTCACCGACCCGGTTTCCAGCTTCGTCGGCGAATCCCTGCCCCTCATCGGCGTGAACGAGCCCGTGTCCACGGCTCACACATCCCTCGCCCACTCCGACGCAATGCTCGTCACCGACGGCGGCAAACCGCTCGGTGTGCTCACGCGTCACGACCTGCTCACATACCTGAGCGTCTAAATTTCCCCTATTCTCGTTAGGAACCCCAGTATGGCCAAGAAGCAAAAGTTTGACACCGTCGCGATTCACGCCGGTCAGGAATTTGATCCCTCCACCGGCGCGGTGATTCCGCCGATCTACCAGACCTCCACCTACGTGCAGGAGAGCATTGGCAACCTGCGCGGCGGCTACGAGTACAGCCGCGGCGGTAACCCCACGCGCACGTCGCTCGAGACGCTGCTCGCAGCGATCGAGGGAGGCAAGCACGGACTCTCCTTCGCGAGCGGACTCGCCGCGGAGGACACCCTGCTGCGGGCGATTCTGAAGCCCGGCGACCACATTGTGCTGGGCAACGACGCGTACGGCGGAACTCACCGGCTGATCGATCGGGTGCACGGTGCCTCAGGCATCCGCAACTCGGCCATTGATCTCTCCGACCTGCGCGCTGTTGAGAAGGCGATCATTCCCGGGGAGACGAAGATCCTGTGGATTGAGACCCCGAGCAACCCGCTCATGAAGATCAGCGACATTGCCGAGCTGGCCGACATCGGTCACCGGGCTGGCCTCGTCGTGGTTGTCGACAACACTTTTGCGTCTCCTGCCCTGCAGAACCCGCTGTCACTCGGCGCCGACGTGGTGGTGCACTCCACCACCAAGTACCTCGGCGGTCACTCGGACGTGCTTGGTGGCGCGCTGATCATCAACGACGACGAACTGGCCGAGAAGGTCACCTTCCTGCAGTTCGCGGTGGGCCCGGTGTCGGCGCCGATGGATGCCTGGCTCACGGTGCGCGGAATCAAGACTCTGGCCGTACGCATGGACCGCCACTGCAGCAACGCGCAGGCGATCGCCGAGTTCCTTGACGGCCACCCCGCCGTCGACACCGTGTACTACCCCGGCCTGCCGAATCACCCCGGCCACGAGCTCGCCAAGCAGCAGATGAGTGGCTTCGGCGGCATGATTTCCTTCTCGTTCAAGGGTGGGTCGAAGGCCGCGCGCAAGTTCTGCGAATCCACGCACCTCTTCCAGCTGGCAGAGTCCCTCGGCGGAGTGGAGTCACTCGTGAACTACCCGTCCGAGATGACGCACGCCTCGGTACGCGGCACCGACCTCGAGGTAGCCGACAACATCGTGCGTCTGTCGGTGGGCATCGAAGACGTGACCGACCTCCTCGCCGATGTGGAGGCCGCGCTGCCGCGTAAGTAGGTCGCCGCTGCCCGCCTGGCGCGAATCGCACCTTCCGGGGCACCCGGAGGGTGCAAACTCCGCTGGTGACCCGTCCGCGACGGCCCGCCACGGGCTCGGTGGCGCGAATCGCACCCTCCCGGTGTGCGCGACCGTGTGAAGGCCGCTGGTGACGGGACCGCGCCGTCCCGCCTCAGGCTGGGTGGCACCAATCGCACCCTCCGGGCGCCCGGAGGGTGCGAAGGCCGCCGATCGCGCCACGGGCGCAGGTGCGCCGGGCCGCCGCGGCCTAGGTGGAGCCAATCACACCCTCCCGGGCGCCCGGAAGGTGTGAAGGCCGCCGGCGACCCGGCTCGGCCGTGTCGGAACGGCGTGGGTGGCGCCAATCGCACCCTCCCGGTGTGCGGGACCGTGTAAAGGTCGCCGGGGAGGTGACCGCAGGGTCGGGACCCACACCGGCGTGGCGTCGCTTGCGCCTTTCGGGTGTTCGGGAGGGTGTTAAATCCGGTGTTGAGGGGACCGTGGGGTTGTCGGCTCAGGTTGGCGCGCCCGCCTCTGACCGCCAGGGCGCCGGCCCGCCGCAGCCCGAGTGGAGCCAATCGCACCTTCCGGGGCGACGGGAGGGTGTGAAGTCCGCCGGAGACCTGACTCGGCCGTGTCCGAACGGGCTGGGTGGCGTCGTTTGCGCCTTCCTGGGCGACGGGAGGGTGTGAAGTCCGCCGGGGAGGTTGCCACGGGGTCGGGACTGAGGGTGGGTGGCGTCGTTTGCACCTTCCGGGGCGACGGGAGGGTGTGAAGGGCGCGAGCGGGTGAGGGCTGCGGTGGCGCGCGGGTTAGGCGCGAGAGAACTCGGAGGCTCGCCTCACCTGGTCGGGGGTGGGACGCACGCCCGTGTAGAGCACAAACTGTTCCTCGGCCTGAACGGCTGCCACCTCTGCCCCGGTGATCACGGTCTTGCCCGCCGTTCGCGCCGCAACGATGAGCGGAGTCTCGGACGGCGAGGCCACCACATCGAAGACCCAGGTTGCCGCAGCGATTGCGGCGGCCGGGAACGATACATCCTGCGCCTCCGCGCCACCGGCCATACCCACCGGCGTCACGTTTACGATCAGACCGGCCTGCAACTCGCCCACCTCTGCTGCCCAGGCGTAGCCGTACAAGTCGGCCAGGGCTCGTCCCGTAACCTCGTTGCGGGCCACGATCGTGCCGTCGGTGAATCCCGCATCGCGCAGCGCCGCGGCCACCGCCTTGGCCATTCCGCCACTGCCTCGCAGGAGTACCGACAGCCCGGTGGGGACAGAGTGCTGGGCGAGAAGACGCTGAACCGCCGTGTAATCCGTGTTGTATGCCGTGAGGTGACCGTTGTCATTCACGATCGTGTTCACCGAGCTGATGGCTGACGCCGAGGCATCCATCTCGTCAACGAGCGCAATCACCTCTTCCTTGTAGGGCATCGACACGGCACAGCCACGGATGCCGAGACCACGCACGCCCGCAACGGCATGCTCAAGGTCGGTGGGGGCAAAAGCCTTGTACACAAAGTTCAGTCCAAGCTCGTCGTAGAGAAAATTGTGGAACCGGGTGCCGAGGTTGCTCGGGCGTGCCGCGAGCGAGATGCACAGGGTCATATCTTTGTTCAAAATAGGCATATGTCATTCTGGTCGTAAAAGTCTGTGGGTATGGTCGCCACATCGAAATCGTGCTGCGCGGGCTTCTCGGCGTGCCGCACACCGAAGAACGGATGCCGGCCATGGAATTCAGCGCGGCCCGCTTTCACCTTCACGGGTTGGCCTAATGCTGTGCATAATAGGGTTGCGTTCATATTTGTGACCGTGCACATACGAGCAAGGCCGGCCGTGACAACAGAGTCGCCTAGGGAACGCGCCCCGAGTATTCGGGATGTCGCGAAACTCGCCGACGTGTCGCATCAGACCGTCTCCCGGGTGCTCAACGACCACCCCAGCATCCGCGATTCTACCCGGGAGCGGGTGCTGGCCGCCATGGCAGAGCTCAGCTATCGGCCCAACCGTGCGGCGCGAGCGCTCGGGGCCGGACGCTCGCACACCATTGGTGTGCTGGCGGCGTCCAACGCCCAGTTCGGCCCGGCCAGCAGTATCTCGGCCATTGAAGATGCGGCGCGCGCGGCGGGGTACTACGTGATCACCGCTAATCTCAACGCGCTCGACCCGGACTCCATCCACGACGCCATCGACCACCTGATGAGCCAGTCGATTGAAGGGCTGGTGGTGGTGGCCCCGCAGGTGCGGGTGTTCGACGCGCTCACGCGCATGTCGATTCAGGTGCCGTACGTGAGTCTGCAATCCAGCACGGTCACCGGACCGACGGCGCTGTCGGTCGACCAGATCGAGGGGGCCAGGTTGGCGACCCGCCACCTGATCGATCTCGGTCACCGTGAGATTCTGCACCTGGCTGGACCGCAGGACTGGATCGAGGCCGAGGCGCGGATGCGTGGATTCCTCGACGAGATCGACCGCGCCGACCTGCGCACCCACCCCCCGATCCTTGGTGACTGGACCGCGGACTTTGGGTATTTTGCCGGTCGGGAGCTGACCTACAACCGAGACTTCACGGCTGTGTTCGCCGCGAACGACCAGATGGCGGTTGGGCTGCTGCACGCCTTCCGCGATTCAGGGGTCAGCGTGCCCGGGGACGTAAGTGTGGTGGGCTTTGATGACATTCCGTTGGCCGCGCATGTGTGGCCTCCGCTCACGACCGTGCACGAAAATTTCACCGAGATTGGTCGCCGTGCCGTGGCGCTTTTGTTGGGGGAGGTGCAGGGCACCAACGACTCCGTGGACACCCTGCAGACCCTGCCGCGCCTCGTGGTGCGGGAGTCAACCGGTCCAGCCCCCGGACGCCCGGGCTTGTTACCCAAGCGTTACTGAAGCTGGCTTGACACAGTGGCTGCTTTTCGCGCATTATTAGCTTCGATGTGAACGGTCACACTGACTGAAACACACCATTCCCCCATTCGCTCTCGCATGACATTGAGGTCAGGCACGTGTTCAAAAAACGTCAAACTGGCGGTACTATTCCCGCTGTGACGACCGGTACGACCGGCCGGTCGACACTCGTCGTCCTCGCCGGTCGCACGGGGGACCTCACATGAGCACCGGCGCAAGGAGCACAACGATGTCGACCCGCCCCACCATTCTGGAGATGCGCTCGATCACCAAGGAATTCCCCGGTGTGAAGGCCCTCTCCGACGTGTCGCTCACCGTGAAGGCGGCGGAGATCCACGCCATCTGCGGCGAGAACGGCGCCGGTAAGTCGACGCTCATGAAGGTGCTCTCGGGCGTCTACCCGTTTGGTACCTTTACCGGCGACATCATCTTTCAGGGTGCGCCGGTGCAGTTCAAAGACATTCGTGCGAGTGAAGCGGCCGGCATCGCCATCATTCACCAGGAGCTCGCGCTCATTCCGGAACTCTCCATCACGGAGAACATCTTCCTCGGCAACGAGATCGTGCGTCGCGGCGCTATCGACTGGCCCGCGTCCAAACGACGGGCGCTCGAACTGCTTGCCCGCGTGGGTTTGCGCGACGACCCGGACACCCTCATCAAGCACATCGGTGTGGGTAAGCAGCAGCTCGTGGAGATCGCCAAGGCGCTCAACAAAGACGTGAAGCTGCTCATCCTCGACGAGCCCACCGCAGCACTCAACGAGGCCGACTCGCAGCATCTGCTTGATTTGATTCGCGGCCTCAAGGGCAAGGGAATCAGCTCGATCATGATCTCCCACAAGCTCAACGAGATCGAACTCGTGGCCGACACCATCACCATCATCCGTGACGGCAAGACCATTGAGACCCTCGATATTCAGGCCGACGGCGTGAACGAGGATCGCATCATCCGCGGCATGGTTGGCCGCAGCCTCGAGAGCCGTTTTCCCGATCGCACCCCGCACATCGGTGAGGTGCTGTTCGAGGTGAAGGACTGGACCGTTCAGCACCCACAGAACCCCGAGCGCATGGTGGTCAAGGGCTCCAACCTCACCGTTCGTCGCGGCGAAATCGTGGGCATTGCGGGACTGATGGGCGCTGGCCGCACCGAACTGGCGATGAGCGTCTTCGGTCGCTCCTACGGCAACTTTCTTTCCGGACAGATGTTCATGAACGGCGAAGAGGTTGAGATTCGCAACGTATCGGAGGCCATCGACCACGGCCTCGCCTACGTGAGCGAGGACCGCAAGGCACTCGGACTCAATCTTCTTGACGACATCAAGCGCAGCGTTGTGTCGGCCAAGCTGTCCAAGATCTCTCGCGGCCCGGTCGTCGACGACGCTCAGGAATTCGCCATCGCGGAGCAGTACCGCAAGAGCCTGCGGATCAAGACGCCCAACGTCGATGCCGGTGTGGCAAAACTCTCCGGAGGAAACCAGCAGAAGGTCGTTTTGGCCAAGTGGATGTTCACCGATCCGGAGGTGCTCATTCTTGACGAGCCCACCCGTGGCATCGACGTGGGTGCGAAGTACGAGATCTACGGCATTATTCAGGGCCTTGCGGCGCAGGGTAAGGGTGTCATTCTGATTTCCTCCGAGCTGCCCGAGCTGCTGGGACTGGCCGATCGTATTTACACAATCTTTGAGGGCGCCATCACCGACTGCATAGACGGCAGCGTGGCGGATCCCGAAACCCTGATGAAGAGCATGACCTCCGCGAAGAAGAAAGTGCAGAGCACATGAGTACAGACACGAGTCCCAAAACGGGCGGCCTTCGAGACCTGAAGAAGATGTTTGGTGGCGGCTCCTCCAACCTGCGTCAGTTCGGTATCCTGTTCAGCCTGATCGGGATCATCGTCTTCTTTCAGATCGTGACGAACGGGCTCACGCTCTCTCCCGGCAACCTGATCAACCTGGTGAGCCAGTACTCCTACATTCTGATCCTCGCGATCGGCATGGTTCTGGTGATCATTGCCGGCCACATCGACCTCTCCGTCGGTTCAGTGGCTGCCTTCTCGGGCATCGTCGTGGCGACATCGATGCAGAGCTGGAACTTTCCGTGGCCGCTCGCCATCGTCTTCGGCCTCGTCGTCGGCGCCATGATCGGTGCCTGGCAAGGGTTCTGGGTGGCCTACATCGGTGTGCCAGCCTTCATCGTGACCCTCGCCGGTATGTTGATCTTCCGTGGAGGCAACCAGCTCATCGGTAACGCGAACACCGTTCCCGTGCCGAAAGGTTTCACGTTCATCGGTGCCGGCTACCTGCCTGAGGTAGGACCGGACTTCGGCTACAACAACCTCACCCTGCTCCTTGGTCTGCTGCTGGCGGCAGCAGTGGTGTGGGTCGAGCTGCGAGCCCGCCGAGTGCAGAAAGCCATGGGTTCGGAGACCGCGCCCCTCTGGGTGAGCATTCTCAAGATCGTGCTGCTGGACGGTGTGCTCATCTTCGCCACACTGCAGTTCGCCAGCGGACGCGTCGGAACAAGCTTCCCCATCTCGGGCATCATCCTGGGGCTGCTCGTGCTGCTGTACTCGTTCATCTCCCGCAACACGATCATGGGCCGGCACGTCTACGCGGTGGGTGGCAATAAGCTCGCGGCCGAACTGTCGGGCGTGAAGTCGCGCCGCGTCAACTTCCTCGTGATGATGAACATGTCGGTTCTCGCGTCCCTGGCCGGAATGATCTTCGTGGCTCGGTCTCAGGCCTCCGGCCCTCAGGACGGACTCAGCTGGGAGCTCGACGCGATCGCTGCCGTGTTCATTGGTGGCGCTGCGGTCTCGGGTGGAATCGGCACCGTGATCGGGTCGATCATTGGTGGTCTCGTGATGGCCGTGCTCAACAACGGTCTCCAGCTTCTGGGCGTGGGTTCCGACCTCGTGCAGATCATCAAGGGCCTCGTGCTCCTCGTGGCCGTGGGTGTGGACGTGTGGAATAAGAGCCAGGGGCGACCATCCCTCATCGGCTTCCTCACCCGCAATCGCAAGTCCTCGGAGTTTCCGCCCGCGCCGCCGGCCGTGAGGCCCGACATCGGCACACCTGACAGTGCGCGACCTGCTGACCTGTCCAGCTAACCCTTTTCGCCGGTGGTGTGTGCTTTGCACGCCACAGGTTTCTCCCTAGCAACATTCCGCACGACCTCAACGAATAGAAAGTGATTGACATGCGAAAGCGAATTATCCTCACTACAGCGATCGCCGCTGTAGCGCTCATGGCCCTGTCTGGCTGCGCCGGTGGGCGTGCCGACACTGCAAGCACTGACGCTGCAGCAGGGTTCCCGGCCGACTCCACGATCGGTGTTGCGCTCCCGTCGAAGACCTCCGAAAACTGGGTTCTCGCCGGTGGCCTGTTTGAAGACGGCCTCAAGGAGGCTGGCTTCACGGGCGACGTGCAGTACGCCGGTGCCTCCACCACGGTGAAGGACCAGCAGGACCAGATCTCGGCGATGGTGACCAACGGTGCCAAGGTCATCATCATCGGTGCCGCCGATGGTGGTCAGCTTGCCACCCAGGTGCAGGCGGCCCAGGACGCCGGCGCTGTCGTTATCGCCTACGACCGCCTCATTCTGAACACCGAGGCAGTGGACTACTACGTTGCGTACGACAACTTCAAGGTGGGTGAGTTGCAGGGCCAGGCGCTTCTCGATGGACTTGCCACGAAGAAGGCCAACGGACCGTACAACATCGAACTGTTTTCCGGTTCTTCGGATGACGCCAACTCGGCCGTGTTCTTCGACGGTGCCATGAGCGTGCTGCAGCCGAAGATCGATGACGGAACCCTCGTCGTGGCATCGGGTCAGACCGACATCAAGCAGACGGCTACCGCCGGCTGGAAGGCGGAGAACGCACAGAACCGCATGGACGCCCTGCTGACCAGCACCTACGGCACTATCGCCCTCGATGGCGTGCTGTCCCCGAACGACACGTTGGCCCGCGCCATCATCACCTCTGTGAAGGGTGCTGGCAAGGACATCCCCATCGTGACCGGTCAGGACTCCGAAGCAGAGTCGGTCAAGTCGATCATGGCGGGCGAGCAGTACTCCACCATCAACAAGGACACCCGTGTTCTCGTTGCTCAGGCCATCGCTATGGCCGAGGCCCTGCAGAAGGGTGAGACCGTCGAGGTCAACGACACCACGTCGTACGACAACGGCGCCAAGATTGTTCCGGCCTACCTGCTTCCCCCGGTGATCGTCACCCAGGAGAACGCAGCCGAGGCATACGCGAACGACCCGGTGCTGGCCCCGCTCACCGAGTAACACCGCTCACACGTAGTACCGCTCACAAGTAATACAGGCAAGGGGTCGGCCCGACAGGGTCGGCCCCTTCTGCTGTGCCCTGGAGCGGCGACCATGCGACACGCCGATCGGATTTCCACAGGTTATTTTCTGCCTTGCTCGGGGCCTGTGGATAAGTCGTGGTTGGCCCGCCTAATCAGGCGCTTTCTGCGCCCTGGCCTGTGGGTAACTCCGTGGAATGTCGGTGGATAACTACATAATTGTAATTACCTCATCTAGTGGCCATTCCGATTTCCGATCACTACATGTAGTATTGAGAGAGTGGTGGGGCACTAGAGAAGGACGAAAGTTTCCCTCAATTTTGTACAACTCGCCCGCACATCAGTGAATAAAGAGAAAGGCCATCTGCAATGGCAATTACGGTCTACACCAAGCCCTCCTGCGTACAGTGCACCGCGACGTACCGCGCCCTGGACAGCAAGGGCATCGAGTACGAAGTTCTCGACCTCTCGGTTGATGAGAACGCGCTCGAAGCGGTCAAGGCTCTCGGTTACCTGCAGGCACCCGTGGTCATCACCGACGAAGAGCACTGGTCGGGCTTTCGCCCCGACAAGATCAACGCGCTCGCTGCTCGCCTCGCGTAGTACGTTCGCCTCAATGGCCGCGGGAGGTGCACGATGACAGATCTGGTGTACTTTTCCAGCGTCTCAGGTAACACGCATCGTTTCATTGAGAAGCTCGGTCGCCCCGCAACGCGCATACCGCTTTACGCCAGTGATACCGCCCTCACCGTTACGAAGCCCTACGTTCTCTGCCTCCCCACCTACGGTGGCGGGAGTGAAGGTGGGGCTGTTCCCAAGCAGGTCATTCGTTTTCTGAATGACTCGCACAATCGGTCTCTGATCCGCGGCGTCATCGGTGCCGGAAACACAAACTTTGGTGAGACGTTCTGTCTCGCAGGGGACATCATCGCAGCCAAGTGCTCGGTCCCCCACCTGTATCGCTTTGAAGTATTTGGAACACCGGATGATGTACGCATCGTTCACGACGGATTGGAAGAATTTTGGAAACTACAGCCGTGAAGATCACGCCAGTAGAAGCGCCGATCATGGATTATCACTCGCTCAACGCCATGCTCAACCTGTACGGACCGAACGGTGAGATTCAGTTCGAGAAGGACCAGGAAGCAGCGCGCGAGTTCTTCCTGCAGCACGTGAACCAGAACACCGTCTTCTTCCACAGCCTGCGTGAGCGGTTGGACTACCTCGTGGAGAAGCAGTACTACGAGCAGGCCGTGCTCGACCAGTACAACTTCGAATTCATCGAGAGCCTCAACAACCTCGCCTACTCAAAGAAGTTCCGATTCAAGAGCTTCCTGGGTGCGTTCAAGTACTACACCTCGTACACGCTCAAAACCTTTGACGGCAACCGTTACCTGGAGCGCTTCGAAGACCGCGTGGTCATGACCGCCCTCGGCCTGGCGCAGGGTGATGAGAAGCTCGCCGTGGCTCTGGTTGAAGAGATCATCGCCGGACGTTTTCAGCCGGCCACCCCCACGTTCCTCAACTCGGGCAAAGCCCAGCGAGGCGAGCTCGTCTCCTGCTTCCTGCTTCGCATCGAAGACAACATGGAGTCCATCTCTCGCGGCATCAACTCGTCGCTTCAGCTGTCGAAGCGTGGCGGCGGCGTAGCGTTGCTGCTCAGCAACATCCGCGAATCGGGCGCGCCCATTAAGCAGATCGAGAACCAGTCGAGCGGAATCATCCCCGTGATGAAGTTGCTGGAAGACTCCTTCAGCTACGCCAACCAGCTGGGTGCTCGTCAGGGCGCCGGCGCGGTCTACCTGCACGCGCACCACCCCGACATCATGCGATTCCTCGACACCAAGCGTGAGAACGCCGATGAGAAGATCCGCATCAAGACGCTGTCTCTCGGCGTGGTTGTGCCCGACATCACCTTCGATCTCGCCAAGAAGGGAGAGGACATGTACCTGTTCTCGCCCTACGACGTGGAGCGCGAATACGGCGTGCCGTTTGCCGACATCTCGGTGAGCGAGAAGTACTACGAGATGGTCGACAATCCCCGCATCAAGAAGTCGAAGATGAAGGCGCGTGACTTCTTCCAGACGCTGGCGGAGATTCAGTTCGAGTCGGGCTACCCGTACATCATGTTCGAAGACACCGTGAATGCGGCGAACCCGATCAAGGGCCGCATCAACATGTCGAACCTGTGCTCCGAGATTCTGCAGGTGAACACGCCCACCACCTACAACGAAGACCTCTCGTACAACCAGATTGGCAAGGACATCTCCTGCAACCTGGGGTCGATGAACATCGCCCTGGCCATGGATGCCCCGGACTTCGGTCGCACGGTCGACACTGCCATTCGTGGTCTGAGCTCGGTCTCGGACCAGAGCCACATCGCATCCGTCCGTTCCATTGAAGACGGTAACGACCGCTCGCACGCCATCGGCCTCGGCCAGATGAACCTGCACGGCTACTTGGCCCGTGAGCGCGTGTACTACGGCAGCGAAGAGGGAATCGACTTCACCAACATCTACTTCTACACGGTGCTGTTCCACGCCCTGCGTGCCTCAAACGCCATCGCGATTGAGCGTGGCCACACGTTTGAGGGGTTCGAGAACTCCACCTACGCCTCGGGCACATTCTTCGACAAGTACACCGACCAGGTGTGGGAGCCGTCCACCGTTCGCGGTGCCGAGCTGTTCGCGCAGTCGGCCGTGGAGATCCCGACGCAGGCCGACTGGGCGCTGCTGAAGGCATCCGTCATGGAGCACGGTATCTACAACCAGAACCTGCAGGCCGTGCCGCCCACCGGGTCGATCTCCTACATCAACAACTCCACCGCATCGATCCACCCGATCGCCGCAAAGATCGAAATTCGCAAGGAAGGCAAGCTGGGCCGCGTGTACTACCCGGCTCCGTTCATGACGAATGACAACCTGGACTACTACCAGGATGCCTACGAGATCGGTGCCGAGAAGGTTATTGACACGTACGCCGCGGCGACACAGCACGTGGACCAGGGCCTCTCGCTCACCCTGTTCTTCAAGGACACCGCCACCACGCGCGACATCAACAAGGCGCAGATCTACGCGTGGAAAAAGGGCATCAAGACCATTTACTACATCCGCCTGCGCCAGATGGCGCTCGAGGGAACCGAAGTAGAGGGCTGCGTGTCCTGCGCACTCTAACCCTGCTCAATCTCGACATGCGCGGTCTCGACAAGCTCGACCAACGACGTAGTAGAAAGAAATCCCATGGTTAACAAGCTCAAGCTGGTCTCGCACGTAGATGCGATCAACTGGAACAAGATTGAAGACGATAAAGACGTCGATGTCTGGAACAGACTGACGAATAACTTCTGGCTGCCGGAGAAGATTCCGCTTAGCAACGACATTCAGTCGTGGAACCAGCTCACCCCTACGGAGCAGCAGCTCACCCTGCGCGTCTTCACCGGACTTACCCTGCTCGACACGATTCAGGGCACCGTTGGCGCCGTCTCGCTGATCCCCGACTCGATCACGCCGCACGAAGAAGCCGTGTACACGAACATCGCGTTCATGGAGTCCGTGCACGCCAAGAGCTACTCGTCGATCTTCTCCACCCTGAGCAACACCAAGGACATCGACGAGGCGTTCCGCTGGTCGACCGAAAACCAGAACCTGCAGCGCAAGGCGTCCATCGTGATGGACTACTACCAGGGCGACGACCCGCTGAAGCGCAAGGTTGCCTCCGTGCTGCTGGAGTCCTTCCTGTTCTACTCGGGCTTCTACCTGCCGATGTGGTTCTCCAGCCGCGCTCGCATGACCAACACGGCCGACCTCATCCGCTTGATCATTCGTGATGAAGCCGTGCACGGTTACTACATTGGTTACAAGTTCCAGAAGGGTATGGAGCGGGAGACGCAGGCTCGTCGCGACGAGATCAAGGACTACGCCTTCAACCTGGTCTTCGAGCTGTACGAGAACGAGGTGCAGTACACGCAGGACCTCTACGACGAGCTTGGTCTGACCGAAGACGTGAAGAAGTTCCTGCATTACAACGCCAACAAGGCGCTGATGAACCTCGGCTTCGAGGCCATCTTCCCCAAGGAGGTGTGCGACGTGAACCCGTCCATTCTCTCTGCGCTGTCGCCGAACGCCGACGAGAACCACGACTTCTTCTCCGGGTCCGGTTCCTCGTACGTGATCGGCAAGGCTGTTGTGACCGAAGACGACGACTGGGACTTCTAGCCCCACCGTTTCACCAGTCATTCCCTGCGGACGGCTGTTCCTGATACGTCAGGAACAGCCGTCCGTTTGTGGCAGGAAGAGCCCGCGCGGCGGCGGAAAAAGGGGTTTGGTAAGCTGAACGTTCCTGACCCCCGTTGCCATTGCCGGGGGAGGACGCGTCGCTCCAATCATTGAGGTTCCAGATTTCTCTGTCAGCACCCGTTTCTACCGAGGGTGACGAAGCCCCCTCCCGCGTCAATAAGACCGTCTTCATCGGCTCCGCAAGCGGCATCATCGCCATCGCCCTCTGGGCCATCCTCGCCCCCGACAACGCCAGTGCCGTCATCGGCGCCGTTGTCGGTTGGGTGTCCACCAACCTCGGTTGGTACTACTTTCTGATTGTCACCCTTGTGCTGGCCTTCGTGATCTACATCGCACTCTCGCGAGTGGGGAAGACCCGGCTCGGCCCCGATCACTCGCGGCCACAGTTCAGCCTGTTCACCTGGACCGCCATGCTGTTCGCGGCCGGAATCGGCATCGACCTGATGTTCTTCTCGGTCTCTGAGCCGGTCACCCAGTACCTGGCGCCCCCCGCCGGCGACGGCAGCACCGTTGAAGCCGCCCGGCAGGCCATGGTCTGGACGCTCTTCCACTACGGCATCACCGGCTGGGCGCTCTACGCTCTGATGGGCCTGGCCCTCGGGTACTTTGCGTACCGGCAGAACCTGCCGCTCAGCATCCGCTCGGCCCTCTATCCCATCTTTGGTAAGCGCATCTATGGCCCCATTGGTGACGTTGTGGACATCGCCGCCATTCTGGGCACCATCTTCGGTATTGCGACGAGTCTCGGCATTGGTGTGGCGCAGCTGAACTACGGCCTGACGTTCATGTTCGGCACCCCACAGACCATGTTCGTGCAGGGTTCGCTCATTGCCCTGTCGGTAGTGATGGCCACCGTGTCGGCCGTGACCGGTGTGGAAAAAGGCATCCGTCGTCTCTCCGAACTCAACGTGCTGCTCTCGGTTGCGCTCATGCTGTTCGTGCTCGTGGTGGGCAACACCTCGTTCCTGCTCGATTCGATCGTGCAAAACGTGGGCGACACCCTCAGCCGCTTCCCGGCAATGACCCTCAACACCTTTGCCTACGACCGGCCCGACGCCTGGATGAACGCGTGGACGCTGTTCTTCTGGGCGTGGTGGATTGCCTGGGCACCGTTTGTGGGCCTGTTCCTGGCCCGCATTTCGCGCGGCCGCACGATCCGCGAATTCGTGGCCGGCGTGCTCGTGGTGCCGTTCGCGTTCATTCTGCTCTGGATCGCCATCTTCGGAAACAGCGCCCTGGCCATCGTCATCGGCGGTGATGCCGGCTTCGGCGAGATTGCCATGAACTCTCCCGAGCGCGCCTTCTACTCCCTGCTGGACCAATTCCCGCTGGCACCCGTGACGGCAGCCGTGGCCACGTTCACCGGCCTGCTGTTCTACGTGACCTCCGCCGACTCGGGTGCGCTCGTGATGGCAAACTTCACTTCACACCTGAAAAACTCCGAGTCGGATGGCCCGAAATGGCTCCGGATCTTCTGGGCGCTCGCCACCGGCATCCTGACCTTCGCCATGCTGCTGGTGGGAGGGATTCCCGTGCTGCAGAACGCCACCATCATTATGGGGCTGCCCTTCTCGGCGGTGCTGCTGCTGATTATGCTCGGGCTCTACAAGGCGCTGAGGGTGGAGCAGTCGCTCACCGACAGCTACCGCGCCAGTTTGCCCGGCCTACTCTCCGGTCGAAGCGCCGACCCCAGCCGGGCACGCAACTGGCGCCAGCGCCTCACCCGGGCCATGAGCTACCCCGGTCGACGCCAGACCGAGCGTTTCGTCTCCACCGTGGCGCTCCCGGCGCTGCAGGAGGTGCACGCGGAGCTTCTCGCGCAGGGTGCCGATGTCACCCTGACCGAAGGCATTGTGGAAGGTCTGCAGATTCCGCACCTGGACCTCCTCGTGACCATGGGCGATGAACGTGGTTTCAAGTACCAGATCTACCCGGTTCAACTGGATATTCCCACCTATGCTGTGCGCAGTGCGTCGGAGCAGGGCAAGTATTACCGCATGGAGGTGTTCTCTTTGGAGGGCAGTCACGGGTATGACCTGATGGGATACGGCAAGGAGCAGGTCATCACCGACGTGCTCGACCACTACGAAACGCACCTCGACTTCTTGCACCTCAACCGCACCGAACCGGGCAACACTGCCCTCCCCGACGACCAGATGGCCAAGGACAACTGGGAAGCCGATTATGACTCCGAAGACGTGAAGAAATGAGCACCATGACCTCGACCCTGTTCATCAACGGCAAGTGGGTGCCGGCCGCCGACGGCGGAACCCGACTCATCAGCTGCCCGGCCGACGGCGAAGCGGTGGGCACCGTGTCCGAAGCCACCACAGCGGATGTCGAGGCCGCCATCGCCGCAGCCCGCACGTCGTTTGACAGTGGCGTGTGGTCCTCCGTTCCGGCCCCCGAGCGCGGTGACTTTCTGCTGCGTGTAGCCGCCGAGCTGCGCGTGCGCAAGACCGAGTTCGCCCGAGCGGAAACGCTCGACACCGGCAAGCGCCTGGTCGAGAGCGACATCGACATGGACGATATTGCCAACTGCTTCACCTACTTCGGCAAGCTGGCCGGGCAGGATGCCGGCCGCATCGTGGATGCCGGCGATGAGTCCGTCGTCAGCCGCATCGTGGTTGAGCCCGTTGGTGTCTGCGGTCTGATCGCCCCGTGGAACTACCCGCTGCTGCAGGCGGCGTGGAAGATTGCGCCGGCCCTCGCCGCGGGTAACTCGTTCATTTTGAAGCCCAGTGAGCTCACCCCGCACACCTCGATTCTGATGATGGTGCTGCTGGATGACCTGGGCCTGCCCGCCGGAGTGGCCAACCTCGTGCTCGGAGCCGGGGCAGTGGCCGGCGCGCCGCTCTCGAGCCACCCCGACGTGGACCTGGTGTCGTTCACGGGGGGTCTCGAAACGGGCAAGAAGATTGCTGCTGCCGCGGCCGGAACCGTGAAGAAGGTGGCCCTCGAGCTCGGTGGCAAGAACCCGAACGTGATCTTTGCCGACGCGGACTTCGATGCCGCTGTCGACAACGCCCTCAACGGTGCTTTTGTGCACTCCGGGCAGGTGTGTTCCGCCGGTGCGCGGCTCGTTGTGGAGGCATCCATTGCGGAACGCTTCGTGGACGAACTCGTGCGCCGTGCCAATCAGATTCGGTTGGGCGGCCCGTTCGACCCGGAGGCCGAGACCGGACCGCTGATCTCGGCCGCGCACCGCGACAAGGTGACCGCCTACGTGCAGAAGGGCCTCGACGAGGGCGCCCGCCTGCGCTGCGGCGGAACCTGGGGCACCGGCGAGCTCGAGAAGGGCTTCTACTACACCCCCACAATCCTGGACCAGGTGCAGCGCGGCATGAGCGTGGTGATCGACGAGGCTTTCGGACCCGTCGTTACCGTGGAGACGTTCGAGACCGAAGACGAAGCCGTGCTCATCGGCAACGACACCGTGTACGGCCTGGCCGGTGCGGTCTGGACGCAGGATGCCGGCCGTGCGCAGCGCATTGCTAAGCGCCTGCGCCACGGCACCGTGTGGATCAACGACTTTCACCCCTACCTGCCGCAGGCGGAATGGGGCGGCTACGGCCAGTCCGGTGTGGGCCGGGAGCTCGGCCCCAGCGGACTCGCCGAATATCAGGAAACAAAGCACATTTACCAGAACACCGCGCCCGCGGTGACCGGCTGGTTCGCGGCGCGTTGAGCGTCGACGAAGGAGTAACACGCATGACAACATCCATTAAGACTGACTTTGACTACGTTGTGATCGGCGGTGGCTCCGCGGGAGCCGCCGTCGCCGCCCGACTCAGCGAGGACCCCACCGTTGAGGTGGCGCTCGTGGAGGCGGGCCCCGACGACGCCGGCCTCGACGCGATTCTGCGGCTCGACCGCTGGATGGAACTGCTGGAGTCCGGCTACGACTGGGACTACCCGATCGAACCGCAGGAACACGGCAACTCCTTCATGCGCCACGCACGCGCCAAGGTGATGGGCGGATGCTCCAGCCACAACTCCTGCATCGCCTTCTGGGCTCCGGCCGAAGACATGGACGACTGGGCCGGTAAGCACGGCGCCACCGGTTGGGAGGCAGCGAACACCTTCCCGCTGTTCAAAAAGCTTGAGAACAACTCCGACCCGGCTCCGCACCACGGCCACGATGGCCCCGTTCACCTCATGGACGTGCCCCCGAACGATCCCTGTGGCGTGGCCCTATTGGATGCCTGCGAGCAGACGGGCATTCCCCGCACCACCTTCAACTCGGGAACAACCGTCATCAACGGTGCAAACTTCTTCCAGATCAACCGGCAGGCCGACGGCACGCGGGCGTCATCGTCGGTGTCGTACATCCACCCCATCCGGGAGCGCGCGAACTTCACCCTGCTTACCGACATGCGTGCCCGCAAGATCACCTTCGATGACGCCAAGCGGTGCACGGGTGCCCAGGTCGTGGACGCGGCGGGTCACACCCACGCGCTGACCGTGCGCGAAGAGGTTATTCTTTCGGCCGGAGCCATCGATTCGCCGAAGCTGCTCATGCTCTCGGGCGTTGGCCCCGCCGAGCAGCTGCTCGAGCACGGCATCGAGGTGCTGGCGGATTCCCCCGGCGTGGGAGAGAACTTTCAGGACCACCCGGAAGGTGTAATTCAGTGGGAGGCTAAGCAGCCCATGCCCACGACATCCACTCAGTGGTGGGAACTCGGTATCTTCACGACCACCGAGGAGGGCCTTGACCGCCCCGACCTCATGTTCCACTACGGTTCGGTGCCCTTCGACATGCACACGGCTCGCCAGGGCTACCCCACGACGGAGAACGGCTTCTGCCTCACCCCCAACGTGACCCATGCCCGCTCGCGGGGAACGGTGAAGCTGCGCAGCATGGACTACCGCGACAAGCCGCTCGTTGACCCCCGCTACTTCACCGACCCCTACGACATGCGCGTGATGGTGGCCGGAATCCGCAAGGCTCGGGAGATCGTGGCCCAGCCGGCAATGGCCGAGTGGGCGGGTGTGGAGCTGTACCCGGGATCCGCCGTGCAGACGGATGCCGAGATCACGGCGTACATCGAGAAGACCCACAACACCGTGTACCACCCGGCCGGCACCGTGCGTATGGGTGCAGTGGACGACATCGGCTCACCGCTCGACCCCGAGCTGCGCGTAAAGGGCGTCACCGGTCTGCGCGTGGCCGACGCCTCCGTGATGCCCGAGCTGGTGACCGTGAACCCGAACATCACCACCATGATGATCGGTGAGCGCTGCGCCCTGCTCGTGAAGTCAGCGCGCGTCGCCGCGTAGCGTGCGGGGGCGCACACCACGGGATACGCATCCCGAAAACAATTGATTGGAGCGTGCACCATGGCCCAAAACCCTAAGCAAAGCAACAAGGTTGCCCGAGCGGCACGCTCAGGCATGAGTAACGCTCGGTTCAGCGCAGCCGCCGAAACCACCGCCACGAGCGCCCGGGCCCAACGACGCAAGAAACCCGCCACGTCGATTCTGGCCCCGAGGCGAAGCCCAGACTCCGCCCCTCAGGGGTGAGGACCGCCGATGATTGGGGAACCTACCCGGTTGTCGGCGCGGGTTCGGGGTCATCGCCCCGAGACGCAGCGATTGCAATGAGTCGGCGCAGCACGTGGAGATCGATGTCGTCGAGCTTCCTCACGTAGACGCAGCCCATTCCCTCGGTGTACTTGCCGAGAGCCGGAAGCAGGGCCGCACCCTCGGGGAGGTCTTTGAGCCCATAGATCGACAGTTGCGCCTTGCGCGGCGAGAATCCTGCCTTCGGCCAATCCCCGCGCGTGCGGGGGTTCGCCGGAGACACGTAACGGAAGCTTCCGTACCCCACCATGGATGGACCCCACATGACCGGCACTGCGCCGGTCACCTCGCGGAAGATCGCATCGAGGGCCTTACCGTCGTCGCGACGTTGGGCCGGCATCGCCGCGTCGAGAAAATCCTCGACGGACGCATCCGTCGGCTGCGTTTTGTTCTCGGCCATGACCCCAGTATGGCCCGGGTCGACCCGACGCGACCAGACTGCCTCCGGGGTGACAGCCCGATAAGCGATCGAGGTGCGCAATCGTGCGGCTGCGCCCTGCTCGTGAAGTCAGCTCGCGTCGCTGCGTAGCGCGCGGGGGCGTTCGCGGAGGTAGGTGAGTTGCGTGCGAACGGATGCCTCGGCGGCGAACCGCACGGACGCATCCGCCTGGGCGTACACCGCGTCGGTGACCTGCGCCACCGTGGCGTCGTTACCGAGTATGGCCAGCGCCGCACGCACCTGATCGAGCCGCTCGTGGCGGTGCGCGGCGTACTGGTCGCAGATTGCGGCTAGATCGGGCAGGACCGGGCCGTGGGCCGGCAGTACGGTGGCCGGCCCACAGGCACGCAGAATCTGCAGTGACTGCAGGTAATCGGCCAGGGTGCCGTCGGGGTGGCCAAGAACGGTGGTGCCACGGCCGAGGATGGTGTCGCCGGTGAGCATCGAACCGTGCGCGCCGTCGTCGGGGAGATGGAAGCACACCGAGTCGGCGGTGTGTCCGGGCGTGGCAATCACCCGGATGCGGGTGCCGGCGACCCGAATTTCTTCGCCGCCCCGGAGCGGGTTGCCGCCCACGCAAAACGCCGGGTCGAAGGCGCGCACCGGCGCGCCCGTGAGCTCAGCAAAGCGAACACTGGCGGCGGTGTGATCGGCATGCTGGTGGGTGATGAGAACAAGGTCGATGCGGCCGGCTGCGGCGAGGGACGCCAGGTGGCCCTCGTGGACGGGCCCGGGATCCACCACGACATGACCGCTCGAACCTGGAGCCGCGATCACATAGGAGTTGGTGCCGTCGAGTGTCATCGGCCCCGCGTTCGGGGCCAGAATGCGTCGGGTGAGGATGCTCGTGCGCTCGCCGAGGGTGGCCGGCACGGAATCGCTCATGACTGGCAGCCTACTGCCGCCAGCTGGGCCGGCGTTAGGGTGGAGGCGACGGGTCATCACCACAGAGATATCGCCAGCTGCCGCACAGAATGGGAACACCGCAATGAAGCGAGACGAGATCAGCGCAGAGCCGGCACTTCCGATGGCGGCCACGGTGGTGCTGCTGCGGGACGGCGCCGCGGGGTTGGAAGTGTTGCTGCTGGAGCGTCCCCACCATCGCGGATCGTTTGCCGGGGCGTGGGTTTTCCCCGGTGGCGCTGTCGACCCGGAGGATTTCGCGCCGGATCAGCCGGCCGCCGAGCAGCCGGCCGCCGAGCGTGCGGCGCGGCGTGAAGTGCTCGAAGAGACGAGCCTTCGCCTGGTGCCGGGGTCTCTCGTGGTGACGGCATGCTGGATTCCACCAGCGTCCACGCCCAAACGCCTGCGCACCTGGTTCTACTGGTCGAAGGCACCCGCGGGCACGATCACCCTCCCCTCGGAGGAAGCGGTGGATCACGTGTGGCTTCGGCCCCAGGCGGCCCTTGACCGGCACGCGAGCGGCACCATGCGCCTCTTCCCGCCCACCTGGGTGACACTCAACGCCCTCACCCCGCACTCTTCCGTTGACGCGGCACTGCACGCGGCGGGCGCGGGAGAGGTGGCACTCTTCGAGTCACGGTTCGGACCGAGTCCGCACGAAGCCGTTCTGTTCTGGCAGCACGACGTGGCCTTCGCTGACAGTGCGCTGTTCGAAGCGGATGGCCCCCGTCACCGCCTCGAGACGGGCGCGCTTCCCTGGGTCTACACGCGCGCGCTGGTCTAGGTCAGGGCAGCAGCGTGGGGGTGGCGCAGCTCTGTCCGCCCGCATAGTTGAGGCAGTCGTCGAAGAATGCCGGGTAGCGCGTGGTGGTGGGATCGCCGAACCACTGGTCGTAGAACGCCCAAAAGTTGAGGTTGCCGTAGGTGGAGCAGGCGTCGCCGGTGTCACCCTGGTTGGCTATGGCGACATCGTTGGGCTGGTACGGCGTGTAGTTGTAGAGGTTTGCCGTGGCCTGATTGCGAATGTCCACGGTGGACGCCCCGCATTCCGCGTTGGGGTTGAAGCCCACGTCCACGGCTCCCTGCTGGTAGGCCCGATCGGGTTCCTGCGTGTACTGCCGAAACTGCCAGGCCGCGTTGTAGACCTGATTGAAAAATCCGAAATACTCGGTATTGCACTCGGCCGTGTCGGGGCACGCGTAACCGGTGGCCCGGAGGTAGCCCCGCTCCGTCGGCCGGGTGAGCAGGGACTGCTCCTTTTGCAGGAGCACGAGCAGTACCCGCGGGGAGATGGTGCAGGCCTCGGCGACCCTGGTGATGATGCGACTGGCCGGCTCCTCGGCGGCACCCGCATAGGCGGCGCAGTGCCCGTCCTGCTGCGCAGCCTGGTCTGTCGTGGTTTCGCGGTACTCCCACGCGCACGGCGACGCGTCGCTGCGCACGCAGGAGCGCTCCTCGAGAAAAGTCTGAACGTCGGCCTCGGACATGGCATCGGGGTTGAAGAAGTTGTAGTCGCTCACGATCAACCCCGGGTCAAAGGGGGCCGGTTCGCCGTCGGCCTGCGCCGCCGACGCGCCGACGGCCACGATCCCGGTGAGCACGAGGGACAGGATCGCCGTCAACGCCAGCATTCGGTGGCGTGCTCCAGCGAAAGATCTCATGGCAAAACCCTAGCCGCCTCCCGTTGGGCCTCGCTGTGAGTGAGGCGGCCAGGTTTTAGGGGGTGCGGGCGGCGTTCACCACAACGGTGGGGGACTGAATGTTGAGCACGAGCGAGTGGCTGACGGATCCCAGCAGGAAACGCTTGATCCCGTGCACGCCGTGATTACCCACCACGAGGAGGCTGGCACCGCGTGCCGCGTCGAGAAGCGCCCACTGCGGAGCGCCACGGGTGAGGGAGGATCGCACGCGCACATCCGGAGAGATCGACCGGGCCAACGCCACTGACTCATCAAGAACGCTGCGGTGAATGTCCTCGAGCGATTGCAGAAACTCAATGTCAGGAACGGCGGTCTCGGGCCACATCAACGGTTCCTGCCACGCATGGATGAGATGAAGCTCCTCACCGGTGCGATCGGCTTCCAGGACAGCAAAGCGGATGGCGGCGTTGGCCGCCGCTGACCCGTCGACGCCCACGACAATCCCGTCGCCGGGCGGCCCGTCGTTCTCGGGGATGATGGCCACCGGGCCGTTTGCTGCTCCCGCGAGGCGGGCGCCGACCGACCACTCGTAGCGAACGGTGGGGCCGTCGCGGCGGTGAGTGCCCACGACCACGAGCGCATCTTCGGTGGAGAGGCGCTTGAGCTCCTCGATCGGATCTCCCGGCACCACCTCACTGCGCACGGTGACCGAGGGATGTTCCTCCTGCACGCGATCGGCGTCACTCTGCAGAACAATCGGGGCGGTTTGCGCCACAGACTCCGGCATGAAGTAATCGGCGGATTCGCTCGTGCGGTCCACCACCCGCACCATCATGAGTTCGCCGCCCGAGGAACGTTCGAGTGCCCATTTCAGGGCTGCCCGCGACGGCGGCCGACCGTCCCACGCCACAATCGCCTTCTCAATCATGTTTCGTACCTTTCGCCACCGAGCCCGAACATGGTGCGTAATTGCTCACTACGTTAGCTTGCGAACGCCACCTTAAGTGCGTGAGTTTCGCCGGGCTGAGAGCTGTTCTCCAGACGAGGGGGACTTCTGCCCCTAGCCGTACCTGCCCGGATGCGGGATAGTGAGCGTGAGCAGCGACTCGGCTGCCCCAACCGGGAGGCCGTCCATGACGACACTCCCCTCGAAAAAGACGAGGTAGACCTGTGAACCGCAAGATCGTCGTCGGTGTGGATGATTTAGAGCCCAGCGAAGCCGCGCTCGGATGGGCGCTTCGCCGGGCAGAAGCGCTCGACTGCCCGGTGAGCATCGTGCATACCGTGCAGGCAGCCTGGTTGGCCGAAGGGTACGGCTACTACAACACGATCATCAATGAGGAGGAGGCCCTCGTTCGCCAGATTGGCTCCCGAGCGGTTGAACTGGCCCCCACGGTGTCGTCCACGGCGACCCTCCGCACCGGCACGGCTCCCCGGGTGCTGAGCGAGCTGTCGGTGGACGCGAGCCTCGTGGTGGTGGGCACCGACCGTAAAACCGGTTTTGACGGCGACTTCTTCGGCAGCGCGAGCCTGCAGATTGCGGCCCTGAGCGCCTGTCCCGTTGCTGTCATTCCCAACCATCCCTTCGGTGACCGAACGGGTGTTGTCGTGGGAGTGGACGGCTCGGAGGATTCCCTCACGGCGGTGCAATTCGCGGCCGCGGAAGCCGACCGCACCGGCCAGGACCTCACTGCTGTCTATGCCGCACGCATTCCCACGCAGCGGGTGCTGCGACACATTCCGGAGAGCAGTATTGCCGAGAGATTAGACGAGGAGCGGGTGGTACTCGCCGAGTGCGTGGCTGGACTCACCACCCAGTACCCGGACCTCACCGTGCATCAGGTTCTCGTCACCGAAGACACTCCGGCCCGGGCGCTGCTGTCGGCGGCCGCAAACGCGCAGCTCCTCGTGGTGGGAAACCACGGGCGTGGTGCCGTGAGCCGGCTCTGGATGGGCTCCGTCAGTCACGAGGTACTCGGTCAGACCCCCTGCCCCACGGTGATCACGCGCACGAAGCACCACCGCTAAGGCTGGTTAGGGGAGCGGATGCGTCGACCACTGGCCGAGGCATCCGCTGCCTAACGCTCGGCCTCGTGCTTCGTGACGTACACGGCCGCCTGCGTGCGGCGCTGAAAATCGAGCTTGGCGAGCAGGGAGGAGACGTAGTTTTTCACCGTCTTCTCGGCCAGAAACATGGCACTGGCGATCTCGCGGTTGGTGAGGCCGTCGCCGATGAGGTCGAGTACCCGCCGCTCCTGCGGGGTGAGTGACGCCAGACGCGCGTCTTGGGGGTTGGCCAGGCCCTCAATGACGCGGGCGCGAATGGCGGGGTCGAACAGGTTTTGGCCCGCCGCAGCCCGCCGGATGGAATCGAGCAGGTCGTCGCTGCGGATCTCTTTGAGAACATAGCCCGCGGCGCCGGCCAGGATAGCGCCGCGCAGGGCGTGTTCGTCGTCGTAGCTCGTGAGGATGATGCACTGCAGGGTGGGGTCGATCGAACGCACGTCCCGGCACACTTCGATGCCGGTCCCATCGGGCAGCCGGGCGTCCAAAACGCACACGTCCGGGTGCAGCGCGGGGATGCGCTCGGTGGCGTCCTCGGCCAGGCCCGTGTCGCCCACGATGTCGAAACCCTCGTCCTCGAGCAGCTCGCGCAGACCTCGGCGCACGAGTTCGTGGTCATCGAGGATGAAGACACGGGTGGCAGCGAGGGGCGAGCGTGGTGACGGCGAAACGTGGGGCCGAGGGTCGGCATCCGCTACGATCTCCGGGCTGGTGCCCATGGTGCTCCTTTCGCTGGCGCGGCACGGGCCGGGCGAGCGTCTCTGCACCAGTGTGTCGCGCCTCGGCTCCCGCGGCTAGGGCCAAAGGGCCGTAGCGGATGATGCGGTTTAGGAGCGCACGAGCCGCGCGATCGCTGCCGACGCCTCTTTAATCTTGGCGTCTGCCTCCGGGCCGCCCGCGGCGGCAGCATCGCGCACGCAGTGATTGAGGTGGTCGTCGAGAAGGCCGAGGGCCACCGATTGCAGGGCACTGGTCATGGCCGAGACCTGCGTGAGAATGTCGATGCAGTACTTGTCGTCGGTGACCATTCCCTGCAGGCCACGCGCCTGCCCTTCGATGCGACGCAGCCGCTTCAGGTAATTGTCTTTATTGGAAATGTACCCGTGCGGTCCCTCGTGTCCGGCGCCGTGGTGCTCGGGGTGATGCTCATCTGCTGAGACCGTAACCGGCTCGGTCATGGGGTTCCGTTCGTGGTGCTGTCTTGGTGCGGAGGTGCTGCGCGGGTGGCCAGAATGTACCCCCTAGGGGTATAGTTAAGATAATAGTCTCAAACGAGACCAGCAACAACAGTTACAGGGGAATCATGAGTATTGAGAATACATACCAGGTCACCGGAATGACGTGTGGGCACTGCGTGGCCAGCGTAAAAGAAGAGATCGGCCTCATTGCGGGCATCGAAAGCGTGAACGTTGAGCTGGTGAAGGGTGGGTCCTCCACCGTCACCGTCACGAGTGTCGCGGCGCAAGATCCCGCGGCCGTGGCGGCCGCCATCGACGAGGCAGGCTACCAGCTCGCCCCCATCGGCTCATGACGACGTCGCAGGTCGACCTCCTCGTGGGAGGCATGACCTGCACCTCGTGTGCGGCGCGCATTGAAAAGAAACTCAACCGCATGCCCGGGGTTGAGGCCACGGTCAACTACGCCACAGAAAAGGCCACCGTCTTCGTGCCGGACGGCACCTCGGTGGCCGACGCCATCGCCACCATCGAGGCCACGGGGTACACGGCCACGGTGCCGGTACCGGTTGGCGACGCCCCTGAAGCGAATGCCGGCGACGAGTCCGACGAGGTCAGCCAGCTCCGTCAACGCCTGCTCATCTCCACGGCCCTCACCGTTCCGGTGGCGCTGTTGTCGATGATTCCGGTGCTGCAGTTCGACAACTGGCAGTGGCTGGCCCTCACCCTGGCGGCTCCCGTGGCCGTGTGGGGTGCCTGGCCGTTCCACCGGGCGGCATGGATCAATGCGCGGCACGGTGCCGCCACCATGGACACGCTGGTGAGCGTCGGCGTGCTCGCCGCGCTCGGCTGGTCGCTCTATGCCCTCTTCTTCGGCACGGCCGGCATGGTGGGCATGACCATGGGATTCAGTTTCACGGCGTCACCGGAGGGCGGTGCGGGCGAGATCTACCTGGAGGTGGCATCCGCTGTCACCGTGTTTATTCTGGCGGGTCGCTATGCCGAAGCGCGCGCAAAGCGGCGCTCCGGTGCGGCACTGCTCGCGCTGCTGGAACTGGGCGCCAAAGAGACCACCCTGCTGCGAGATGGCGTGGAGTCGCGCGTTGCGACCAGCACGCTCGTGGTGGGCGACCAGTTTGTGGTGCGTCCGGGGGAGAAGATTGCCACCGACGGCGAGGTGGTCTCGGGTACCTCGGCCGTTGACTCGAGCATGCTCACCGGAGAATCCGTGCCGGTTGAGGTGGGCCCCGGCGCTGCCGTGGTGGGCGCCACCCTGAATGCCGGCGGCCGGCTTGTCGTTCAGGCCACACGGGTGGGAGCCGATACGGAGCTGGCCCACATTGGACGTCTCGTGGAGCAGGCCCAGACCGGTAAGGCCGATGTGCAGCGGCTGGCGGACCGCGTGTCCGCCGTGTTTGTGCCCATCGTCATTCTGCTCGCACTCGGCACCCTGGCGGTGTGGCTGCTCGTGGGCGGCGGGCCGGAACTCGCGTTCACGGCCGCCGTGGCAACGCTGATTATTGCGTGCCCCTGCGCCCTCGGGCTCGCCACTCCCACCGCGCTTCTGGTGGGAACCGGGCGTGGTGCTCAGCTGGGCATTCTGATCAAGGGACCTCAGGTGCTGGAGTCCACCCGCCGCGTGGACACGATCGTGCTCGACAAGACGGGAACGGTCACGACCGGAACGATGACCCTGGCCACCGTCATGGCCATTAGTTGCAGCAGCGAACACGAGTTGCTGGGGTACGCGGGCGCCGCGGAAAGTGGCTCGGAGCATCCGATTGCCGCCGCGATTGTGCGGGGTGCCCAAGAACGTCGGGGCGATGTGCCGGCTGCGGAATCGTTTGGTTCGGAGCAGGGCCTCGGCGTTCACGCCGTTGTCGACGGGCACGCGGTTCTGGTGGGGCGCCCGCAGTGGCTCGCCGAGTCGTGGAGCATTGCACTGCCGGTGGAACTTAGCGCTGTACTCGGGGTGGCCGAGGCCAACGGCGAGACCGCCGTCGTGGTGGCGTGGGACGGTAAGGCACGGGGTGTTCTCGGCGTCTCCGATCAGGTGAAGCCCACGAGTGCGGCCGCGATTGCCCACTTCAAGGAACTGGGCCTACGTCCCATCCTGCTCACCGGTGACAACGAGGTCGTGGCGCGCGCCGTCGCGGCGACGGTGGGCATCGACGAGGTGACCGCCGGAGTGCTGCCCGCGGGCAAGGCCGAGATCATTCGCCAGCTGCAGGCCGAGGGCGCCGTGGTGGCCATGGTGGGAGACGGCGTGAATGACGCCGTGGCCCTCGCCACCGCCGACCTGGGTATCGCCATGGGCACGGGAACCGACGTGGCCATCGAGGCGAGCGATCTCACGCTGGTGCGCAGTGACCTGCTCGCGGCAGCGGATGCCATCCGCCTCGCCCGCCGCACACTGGGCACGATCAAGGCCAACCTGTTCTGGGCCTTCGCCTACAACGTGGCTGCGATCCCGCTCGCGATGCTGGGGTTGCTGAACCCGCTCATCGCCGGGGCCGCCATGGCGTTCTCGTCGGTGTTCGTCGTGACGAACAGCCTGCGACTGCGCCGGTTCCGCGCGCTCGCCGCGTAGACCGCCCGCACCTGACACTGGCGCCCATCGCACCTTCCCGACTACAGGGAAGGTGCGATGGGCGCCAGTTGTTGGTACGCCGCTACACGCGGACCGGCGTGCGCGGGGCGAGAGCTGCGGCGCTGACCGACGGGCGCAGGTCGAGCCGGCGCAGCAGCTGGGCGTTGAGCGCCACGACAATGGTCGAGACCGACATGAGCAGGGCCCCCACCGACATGGGCAGCACGAAGCCGATCGGCGCCAGAACGCCGGCGGCGAGCGGAACCGAGAGCAGGTTGTACCCGGCGGCCCACCACAGGTTTTGCTTCATCTTGCGGTACGTGGCCCGGGACAGCTCGATCACGGACAGCACCGAACGTGGGTCATCGCTGGCGAGGATGACTCCGGCGGACGCGATGGCGACATCCGTTCCGGCACCAATCGCGATTCCCACGTTGGCCTGGGCGAGCGCCGGGGCGTCGTTGACGCCGTCGCCCACCATGGCCACGATGCGTCCCTCCGCCTGCAGCTCAGCCACCTTGGCGGCCTTGTCGGTGGGATGCACACCGGAGAACACGCGGTCGATGCCCAGCTCGGCCGCAACCTTCTGCGCCACGGCGTCGGCGTCGCCGGTGATCATCACCACCTGAATACCGAGCGTGTGCAGCGCGTCCACAGCCTGGCGCGACTCCGCACGCACCTCGTCGGCGAGGGCGATCGCGCCCAGCACCCGATCGCCGTCGAGCACGTGCAGAATAATCGCGCCATCCTCCGCCCACTTCTGAGTAGCGGCCAGGGCCTCGCTGGCGTGGGCGCGCAGCATGCCGGGGCCACCGACGCTGATGCGACGACCCTCAACCGTGGCCACCACTCCGCTCGCCGCCTCGGTGTGAAAATCGGTAGCGCGCATCACAGGTAGATCGTGCGTCCCGGCGGCGGTAACGATGGCCCGAGCAAGCGGATGCTCGCTGTCACCCTCCACGGACGCCGCCAGCGCCAGCAACTCGGCTTCCGTGACCCCGTCGGTCACCTGCACGGCGGTCACCACGGGCTCACCCTTGGTGAGGGTCCCTGTCTTGTCGAAGAGCACGGAGGTGACGGAGCGCATGCTCTCGAGCGCCAGCCGGTCCTTGATGAGCACGCCCCCACGGGCCGCGCGCTCGGTGGCGATGGATACGACCAGGGGAATGGCGAGGCCGAGGGCATGCGGGCAGGCGATCACGAGCACGGTGATGGTGCGAATCACCGCGTCGTCGGGCGTGCCGAGCAGGGTCCAGATCACGGCCGTGAGCGCACCGGCACCGAGGGCGAACCAGAACAACCAGCCAGCGGCACGGTCAGCCAGACGCTGAGCGCGGGAGGAGGACGCCTGTGCCTCGGCGACCAGTCGGGAAATGCCAGCGAGGGCGGTGTCGTCTCCGACGGCGTCTACCCGCACTCGGAGCGCGGAATCGGTGGCCACCGCGCCGGCCACCACGTGGTCGCCCGGGCTGCGGGTCACCGGCCGGGACTCACCGGTGAGCATGGATTCGTCGACGTTGGCGGTGCCCTCCACAATTGCTCCGTCGGCCGGAATGCGCCCGCCGGGCCGCACCATCACCACGTCGCCGAGGACGAGGCTGGCCGGATTCACGATCTCGGTATCGTCGCCGACAACGCGCTCGGCCTCGTCGGGAAGCAGGGCGGCGAGCGATTCCAGTGCCGTTCCGGTCTGCGCGAGGGAACGCATCTCGACCCAGTGGCCCAGCAGCATGATCACAATCAGCAGGGCCAGCTCCCACCAGAAATCGAGGCGCTGGTCGAGAATCCCGAGGCTTGCGCCCCAGCTTGCAAGAAAAGCCACGGTGATCGCGAGGGCAATCAGCAGCATCATGCCGGGTTTGCGGCTGCGGATTTCTCCGACAGCCCCCGTGAGAAATGGTCGGCCACCCCAGACGTACATGACCGTCCCGAGGACGGGCGAGATGAACGTGAGGGCAAGGATGTCGGGTAGTGAGTATCCGAGGATCCCCGCGAACATGCCGCTGAAGGCGATGGTGGGAACAGCGAACCCCAGCATCACCCAGAACAGGCGCCGGAACTGGCCCACATGATCGCCGTGCCCCGCGTGCCCCATGGCTCCGTGGTTCATCGCAGCATGGTCGTCGTGCCCGGGCGGGATGCTCTCGTGCGTCATGCCAGCGTGGTGCTTGGCGTCATGGCTTCCTGTTTCAGACGGTGACTGGTGCATTCCTTCAGCGTATACCCCCAAGGGGTACTCTGACTCGGAACCGGTCCATGGCGAACCACTGCCAGTGACCGCTTGTGCCGTGTGCCGGTGGGTTGCCGCCATTCCTGGTTGGTGCTTGGATACCCCCTTGGGTATACTCGGTCATGGAGGTACGAAATGAAAACACTCATCGTAGGCGGGGTCGCCGGCGGAATGTCGGCCGCGACCAGGCTGCGCCGACTCGACGAACAGGCCGAGATCGTGGTCTTCGAACGCGGCCAGTACGTGTCATTCGCGAACTGCGGGCTGCCCTATTACGTGGGTGGCCTGATCGAGAACCGCTCCGAACTGCTGCTGCAGACTCCCGAGTCACTCACGAGTCGCTTTCGGCTCGACGTGCGCATTAATAACGAAGTCACGTCGATCGACCGCGCCGCGCGCACCGTCACCGTGCGCAACACCCTCACCGGGGCTTTCTCCACCGAGACCTACGACCGCCTCATTCTGGCCGCCGGTGCATCCGCTCGAATAGCGCGTGCGGGGTTGACCACGTCTACGCTGCGCACCGTGGACGATGTGGACTACATCGAGTCCGTGCTCTCTGCGACGCCGGATGACGCCACCGCCGTCGTGATCGGTGCCGGATTCATTGGCTTGGAGGCTGTGGAGAATCTCGTGCACCGCGGTGTGCACGTCACGCTCGTGCAGCGCAACCTGCAGCTCTTCACCCCCCTCGACCCCGAAATGGCCGCTCCGCTCACCGCACTCCTGCGCGACCGCGGCGTCGACGTGCGCGTGGGCACGACCGTGCTCGGCGCATCCGCTTCGGGACTCGGCCTCGAACTGAGCGACGGCACCACGGTGCCGGCCGACCTCGTGATCGACGCCAGTGGCGTCAGCCCCGACACCTCGCTGGCCGAACAGGCCGGGCTGCGCATCGGCGCGACCGGCGGCGTGTGGGTTGACAGCAGCCAGCGCACGAGCGACCCGTTCATCTACGCCGTGGGCGATGGTGTGGAGAAAACGGATGCCGTCAGCGGCGACCCGCTGCTCGTCACCATGGCGGGGCTCGCCAACCGGCACGGACGCGCCGCGGCCGACAGCATTGCCGGGCAGAGCGAACCCGCAGCGCCCGCGCTGGGGACCTCGATTCTGGGACTCTTCGGGGTCACCATTTCCCTCACCGGCTGGAGCGAGAAGCGCCTCGTGGCCGCTGGCCGCGCACACCGCATCGCGCACACCCATCCCGGATCGCACGCGGGGTACTACCCCGGCTCCGAGTCGATGAGCATGAAACTTCTCATTGACCCGGTCACCGATGCTATCCTCGGCGCCCAGATCGTGGGCGGCAGCGGGGTGGACAAGCGCATGGACGTGATCGTGACGGCCATGGCCGGCGGGCTCACGGCATCCGCTCTCACGCGCTTGGAGCTGGCCTACGCGCCGCAGTTCAGCTCGGCAAAAGACCCCGTGAACCAGCTGGGCTACGTGGCCGACAACCTGCGCACCGGAACGAGCCGCAATATTCAGTGGCACGAACTCGCGGCGGCACGTGCGGCCGGCGCGGTGCTCGTGGACGTGCGCAACCCCGGCGAATTCGAGGCCGGTACGGTGGACGGTGCCATCAATGTGCCGCTCGATGACCTGCGCGCGCGGCTCGGCGATCTGCCGAACGCCCCGCTGATTGTGCACTGCCAGGTGGGCCAGCGCGGCCACACTGCGGCGCGTATTCTGGCCCAGCACGGCTTCGACGTGCGTAATCTTGATGGCGGCTACCGAACATGGCTCGCCGGCGCGTCTCTCACCCCCACCCGCACCGCTCCCGAAAGGATCCTCGCATGAACGAGATCACCGTAACCGAACTGTCCGCCCTCACCGATGCCGTGGTCGTCGACGTGCGCGAAGCCGACGAATATGCCAGCGTGCACATCCCCGGCGTCACGCTGATCCCGCTCAGCGAATTCGTGGCCCGCGTCGGCGACGTTCCCGACGCCGGACCGGTCTACGTGGTGTGCGCGGCCGGGAGCCGCAGCGCCCAAGCCGTGTCCTACTTGGCCGGTCACGGTATCGACGCCGTGAATGTGGCCGGGGGAACCAACGCCTGGCTTGAAGCCGGCCTGCCCGTGCAGCACGGAGCCTGATCATGGACCACATCGATCTGGACTCCGACAAGGCTGCGCAGCAGAAAAAGATCGTCAACCGGTTGCGCCGTGCCCAGGGCCAGCTCGGCGCCGTGATCACGGCCGTCGAGGCGGGCGGCAGCTGCCGCGACGTGGTCACCCAACTCGCGGCCGTGTCCAGCGCGCTCGATCGCGCCGGTTTCGTGATCGTGTCCACCGCCATGCGCGACTGCATCGAAACACCCGGCGGTGAAAACACCCTCACCGTTGACGAACTGGAGAAGCTTTTTCTGACCCTCGCGTAGCATCCGCTCGGGCGCGTCGGTGGCAGGCGCGGCCGGAATCTGACAGGCTGAGCGCCAAGCGGAACTGACCCGAACCACTGCATTTCGAACCACCGAAAGCGGGAGCGCCATGACAACCACTCCAACCGCATACGTGATTGTGGGCGTCGTGCCGGGGCAGCCCGACGCGGTTGTCGTGGCGGCGGCACTGTTCGCTCGCCGGTTTGCAGCCGAGCTCGTGTGTGCCTACGTGGACGTGAATCGCTACATGATCTTCGATCTCGGCGACGGATCGATGACCTCGTTTCCGATTGATCCCGACCTGCTGGAGCCGCCGGAACCGACCTTTGACCCGGCGTTGCGGAACCACCTCACCGACCTTCTCGGCGGCACCGACCTGGTGTGGTCCACGCGGGCGCTCGCCGGCGAACCGGCCCTCGCGCTCGGCGGCCTCGCCGACACCCTCGATGCGGTCATGATTGTGATCGGTACCCGCGAAGCCACCGTGCGTGCCACCCTTGGCGAATTTTTCAACGGTTCGGTGGCCGTGCACCTCGCGCATCGGCAGCACCGTCCGGTTGTGGTCATTCCGCTCGCACCGGTTGCGTCCACTGAAGCGCTGCCGTGGGACGCGTCCTGACGGCACGAACGCGACCGCGTGTATTCTGGAGCCTGGCGATGGATCCCGCCTGAGCATCCGCTCGAACCGCTCGCTGCTGATGGTTCCTACCCACTTCGCCGCGGCGAGAATTGGTAGATGCCCCATGAGCAACAGGGTGGCCGTGCACATGCGCTGGCAGTATCTGGGGTTGGTCTTCATCGGTGGAACCGTGGGGACCGCGCTGCGGCAGACCCTGCTACTGCTGAACCCCGGTACCATCTGGGTGACGTTCGCCATCAACATTACGGGTGCGCTGCTGCTGGGAGCGCTGCTCGAGACGCTCGTGCGCCGCGGGCCCGATGTGGCACCGCGCCGCGGTATTCGGGTGCTGCTCGGCACCGGGGTGCTGGGTGGATTCACGACCTACAGCGCCCTGGCCACCGATACCAGCATGCTGTTCGCCGACGGCGCCGTGGGACTGGCCCTGCTCTACGCCGGCGGAACCCTTATTCTGGGAGCGGTTGCAACCTGGCTCGGCATCATCGGGTCGGCCACCCTGCATCGCCGAGCCACCCCGGGTGACCCCGCATGACCCCGTTCCTGTTCCTGGCCGTGGCCCTTGCCGGCGGGCTCGGGGCCGTGGCACGGTTCTTTGTAGACGGCGTGCTGCGGTCCACACTGCGCGTGCCGTTCCCGCTCGGTACGACGGTGATCAACGTGGGCGGATCCCTGTTCCTCGGTCTGGTGACCGGCCTCGCGCTCGGGCACCTGGTGAGCAGCGAGTGGCACCTCGTGCTCGGCGGCGGGCTTCTCGGCGGCTTCACGACGTTCAGCACCGCGAGCGTCGAAACGGTGCGCCTGCTGCAACAACGCCGGTATGGACCGGCGCTGGTCGTGGGACTCGGCATGCTCGTGGCATCCGTTCTCGCCGCCGGGTTAGGGCTGTGGCTCGGCCTCTCGTTCTGAGGTAGGCACCGCAAAGTACAGGTGCGCGTGCAGGCGGCAGCCGTCGTTGAACCGGGCGGCGCACGCGGGGCAGTGCGTTACCGACCGATACGAGCGGATGCTCATCTCGGAGTCACACACACCGCAGATGACGGCGAGGTGGTCCCAGTCGCTTTCCGGCCAGAGCGTTGCGGGGTGGGACTCGCTCTCGCCGTGACACTGGAAGCACGGATAGTAGCGCTGGCAGCAGGCGAACCTGATCGCAATCACGTCGAGCGGCGAGTGATAGTGCACGCACCGCGTCTGGTCATCGACGACCGCACCGTAAATGTGCGGGGGAGAGATCATGCTCCAGTATCGCAGTCGCGCTGCGCTGGGTGTCGCCGCTGCGGATCTGGGGGGTCGCCCCCGAGATCGGCGGGTGCTACGGTAACCGGCGTAGCGCGCACCGATGTGGGGCGCGGTGACGGGTCTGGAGCCGCGCTTAGGCCGACGGTGAGCGCTACTCGCCGGCGGGCGTGGAGGTGTGCGCGGTGACGAAGGCCAGGAAGGCTGCCCGGTCTGTTAGCGAACCTCGGTAGGAGGTGCCGTTCACCAGCACGGTGGGCGTGCCCGTGATCTTCGCGATGTCGGCGTTCGGCAACGGCCCCGTGAGCGCACGGTCACTGGCCTCACCGACCCACGGGGAGAAGGTTTCGTTCCTGATGCACTCGGGAATGTTCGAATCCGCGGCGCCAGCCGTCTCGATAACGTTCTGCAGTTCGGAGTTTGTCAGCCCCGCGCTGTTCTCGGCGGGCATGTTCGCGAAGAGTGCCGTGTTGACGGCGAGAAAGCTGTCGGGTTGAAAATTCGCCACGCACGCGACGGCGTTGGCGGCGCGCGTGGAGTAATTCGTGCCCAGAGACGACGTATCCCGGATCGAGATCGGGTGCAGCTCAAGCGTGGCATTGCCCGCGGTGACCCAGCTCGCAATCTGTGCGGCGTTGGTGGTGTCGAATTGTCCGCAGGCCGGACAGAGATAGTCCACGTAGATGTCGATGTTCACCATGTCGTCGAGCTGAGTCTGATCGGTGGCAACCGGCTGAGCCGCTGCGGCGAGGGCGGGTGTGTTCGCGGCCGAGACGGTGGCACCGTCGCCACCAATCAGAATCCCATCGCTGGCCATATTCCGTGGGCCCGCCCCACTCGGGGTGCTCTGAGTGATGATGACGAGTGCCACGATTGTCGCGGCGGCAACGAGCGCCACACCGATACCGCCGCGCCAGAGGAGCCGGCGGTATGTCGCGGTTTTCTTCTGGTCGTCGCGCAGCCCAGTGGCGGTCTCGCGGGTCTGTTTTCGGCGGTCCTTCTTGGCTGGACGGGCCTGCCCAGAGGCGTTGCTCATCATGCGCTCAGTCACCGTTTCGTATGGGAGGATTCCCATCGACAGTAAGCACTTCGCCTGTGTGCACGGCTTTCGTGTGCTGTGAGCTCACTGGGAGCACCGTTCTGGCGGGGCTTAAAACCAGGTGCTGAGACGCGGGGTGTGCGGGGAGTACAGGGTCGCGTCGAGGCGAGCGGCGGCATCCATCGTTGTGCTGTGCAGGCGGCCGGCCCGGGCAAGGTCAACCGTGCTGCCGGCCCCGAGGTAGAGCGCGCCGAGATCAGCGACCGACACACTCACGTGGGTGGTGCCCGCGGGGGCGGCGGTGGTGAGCGGATGCGCCGTCCCGCGCCCGCTGCTCCCCACGGTGAGTAGGTACTCACCCCCGGCGAAACCGAGGTCGTCCGTCACCGTGAGCTGGAATATTCCAGGAGCGGCATATGTGCGGGCGCTCAGTGTGGCAGGCACATCGAGGATGCGCAGCCAGAGGTGATCGCGCTCCACCGTTTTGCGAACGGCCCGGCGGTCGAGAACGTGCCAGACGAGGGGCTCGCGCACGCTGCGGAGCGGAGCGCTGACCTCGGTGACCAAATCCATGTCGATGACAAAATGCCAGAGGGCCGCGTAGGCGTCGTCCGTCGCGGCCACGAGGTCGGCGAGATTCAGTCGGGCCGGGTAGCCGTCGTCGCCGAGAACGATTGAATACACGGCGAAGCCCTGGGCGTGGCCGTCGGCGTCGTCGTAACGCACGCAGCGCAGGCTGCGCTTTTCGGAATCGGGGTCCTGCGGCACGAGGCCGAGGGCGTGGCTCCACCAGACGGGACGGCGGTCCACCTCGCCGGGCTGGCGGGAGCGTTCAAAGATGGCCGGACCGTCGGCGAAGAGGGACGCGGGCGTGACGAAGGTTACGCGGCCGTCGGGAGTCGGGCCCCTCCAGCGGGCGCGAGTGGTGTCGATGCGCAGGTGCGCCTGGTGAGCCGCCGGGCCAAACCCGTAGCGGCCATAGATGGTGGCCTCGGTGACGGTGAGCATCGCCAGGGGAAAGCCGAGAGCCTGGGCGGTGCGCAGCTCGGCGGGGAGCAGGGCGCGGGCGATTCCGCGTCGACGGTGCGTCGGTGCCACCGTGATGGACGTGATGGCCCAGGCGGGCAGTTCGCCCCCGCCGGGAACAGTGAGGTTCATCGGCCACGAGCGGGCGGTGGCCACCGGAGAATCTGGGTCTGCGCCGGTGCGGTCGTACACGGCAGTGACCCGGTCCGTGGCCATCTCGCTTTCCAGCACACCGAGCAGGTCATCGCTGCGGGCGGGATCGTGAAAGCCGCGCGCGTCGGCCTGCAACCAGTGCCGGGCCGCCGCCTTATCGGCCGGATCGAGAATGCGGAGGTCGAGCCCGTGGGCGGCCAGAGCGTCTCGGGATTGCACGTCGACGGGGAGAGAAATGTGTTCGGTCACGTTTCGACCCTAGCCGTGAGCGGCACCTGTCGACCACTCACGGCGGTGACTGGGTCTTAGCGAGCGCCGAGCAGGTGTTCGAGGGCGAGCTGCTGCAGGCGAACGAAGCCGAATCCCTTCGCACCGAAGTAGGCATCCGGTGCAAAGTCCTCATAGGAGGCGCGATCGGCCAACAGGTCGTCGTAGCTTTCGCCCGGAGCAAGCGTGGGCTGCGAGAGTTCGGGAACCATCGACGCGGCCAGATGTTCCTGCACCTCGGGGTCGGCGCGGAATGCGGCCGCACGCTCCTTGAGCAGCAGGTAGGTGCGCATGTTCGCCGAGACCGAGTCCCATACGCCCGACACGTCTTCGGTACGTGACGGCTTGTAGTCGAAGTGCCGCGGGCCGTCGTAGGCCTGGCCGCCGCCGGGTCCACCGTTTTCGAGCAGGTCCACCAGCGAGAAGGCATTGTGCAGGTCGCCGTGGCCGAACACGAGGTCCTGGTCGTACTTGATGCCGCGCTGACCGTTGAGATCAATGTGAAACAGCTTGCCCTGGTAGAGGGCCTGCGCGATGCCCGCGGTGAAGTTGAGGCCCGCCATCTGCTCGTGGCCCACCTCGGGGTTCACTCCCACCAGCTCGGGGCGCTCGAGGGTGGTGATGAAGGCCATGGCGTGGCCCACCGTGGGCAGCAAGATATCGCCGCGCGGCTCGTTGGGCTTGGGCTCGATCGCAAAGCGGATGTCGTATCCCTTGTCGGTCACATAGTCGCCGAGCAGGTTCACCGCCTCGCGATAGCGCTCGAGTGCCGAGCGGATGTCCTTGGCCGCGTCGTACTCGGCGCCCTCGCGTCCGCCCCACATCACGAACGTCTTCGCTCCGAGCTCCGCGGCCAGATCAATGTTGCGCAGCACTTTGCGCAGAGCGAAGCGGCGAACGGCGCGATCGTTGGACGTGAAGCCGCCGTCCTTAAAAACGGGAGCACTAAACAGGTTGGTGGTCACCATGGGAACGATGAGGCCGGTGTCGGCCAGTGCGCCCTTCAGGCGGTCGATCTGGGACTGGCGCGCGGCATCCGTTGAGCCGAAAGCGAAGAGGTCATCATCGTGAAAGGTGAGACCGTAGGCGCCGCGCTCGGCGAGATTGGTGACGGCGTCCACCACGTCGAGCTCGGGACGTGTGGGTCCACCAAACGGGTCGCTGCCGTTGTACCCGATGGTCCAGAGGCCGAAGGAAAATTTGTCATCGCGCGTGGGCTGGTTCGCCATTGAGTGCTCCCGATCAATCGTTGCGGTAAATGTTCTGCTTACCAACATATTAGGGATTTCGGGAATGTCAACCGGAGATTCGACGAGTCTGAGCGCCCGGAGTGCGTCCCGGGAGATGCCGGTGTGCGCTGTCTTCGGGTTCCGATTGCCGTTATGTTGTTAGAGACCTCTAAATGATCGTGGACAGCAGGCAAGGATCGCTTATCGTGACTGTAGAACTGAACTGGGCCGGGAACCTTCGCTACCAGGCGAGCACGGTGGTGAGCCCCACGAGCATCGACGAACTGCAGGTGGTCGTGGCCGGAGCCGCGCAGGTGCGTGCGCTCGGCTCCCGCCACTCGTTCAACGACATCGCTGACAGCCGCGACGTGCTGATTTCGTTACAGAGCCTCGATTCCGACATCGTCATCGACGAGGAAACGAGCACCGTCACCGTGAGTGGCGCAACAAAATACGGAATCCTCGCGGAGGAGCTGACCCGCCGTGGATTCGCGCTGCACAACCTCGCCTCCCTGCCGCACATCTCGATTGCCGGCGCCATCGCCACCGGAACCCACGGCTCGGGTGACCGCAACGGCAATCTGGCAACGGCCGTCACCGCGTTGGAGCTCGTGACGGGCACGGGCGACATTGTCACCGTGTCCCGCGCCGACACCCCCGATTTTGCCGGCTTCGTGGTGGGCCTCGGTGCGCTCGGCGTGATCACCCGCGTCACCCTCGAGATTCAGCCGACCTTCGACGTGCGACAGGACGTGTTCGAGAACCTGCCCTGGTCGCAGGTGCTGGCCCACTTCGACGCCGTCACCTCGGCGGCCTACAGCGTGAGCCTGTTCACCGACTGGAGTGGCGCAACGGTGGATCAGGCGTGGCTGAAGAGCCGACGAACGGATGCCGCGAAGCCGTTTGAGCCGCGGGAGACCTTTTTCGGCGGCTCGCCGGCCACCGCGGGGAGGCATCCGCTACCCGGCATTTCGGCCGAGAACTGCACCGAGCAACGGGGGGTCTGGGGCCCCTGGCACGACCGGCTCGCCCACTTTCGCCTCGCGTTCACGCCGAGCAGCGGCGCGGAACTGCAGAGTGAATATCTGGTGCCGCGCGAGCACGCGGTGGCGGCAATCGAGGCCGTTCGCGCCCTCTCCCGCGTGATCACGCCGCTCCTGCTGGTGAGCGAGGTACGCACGATGGCAGCGGATGACCTGTGGTTGAGCCCGAATCAGGGCCGCGACGGAATCGGATTGCACTTCACCTGGAAGCCGGAGCAGGAGGCCGTCGAACAGGTGCTGCCGCTCATCGAGGCGGCGCTCGCGCCGTTTATGGCTCGCCCGCACTGGGGAAAGCTGTTTCAGCTGCGGCGCGCCGAGATCGCGCCGCTGAATGCGCGATTCGACGACTTTCAGGAGCTGGCCGAGCGGATGGACCCCACCCATACCTTCCGCAACGACTTCCTCGACCGCACGGTCTTCGGTCTCTGACCCGGTCGCTGCCGGCGCTGCGCGCGATGGCGGCGCCCGAAACGGGTGGCCGCTACGCCGGTTACGCTAGCCGCCCCCGATTTCGGGGGCGCCGGCGAGCCGTTTGCGTGGCGGCCACCCGTTTGCGTCGCGGGCGAGGCGGATGGTGCGGCGGTGGGCGGTGCGATAGCGGATGCGTGGTGCGTTCGTGCGCTGCGCGGCATCCGTTCGCGATGGCCGCGCCCGAAATCGGTGGCCGCTACGCCGGTTACGGCAGCCGCCCCCGATTTCGGGGGCGCCGGCGAGCGGTTTGCGTAGCGGCCACCCGTTTGCGTCGCGGGCGAGGCGGGCGAGGCGGATGGCGCGTGGTCGGGCGGCGCTACGCGGGGTCGGGCGGCGCTACACGTGGCCGGGCGCGCTACACGTGGTCGCGCCAGCTGTGCTCGGGTGCAAAACCCAGCAGGCGGCGAGCCTTGTCAATGGAGAGCAGCGTCTCGTTCTCGGCGACATCGCGAACGACCTCGACGCCGGGGAACACCTCGGCGGCGAGGCTCGCCGACGAACGCGACATAACCGTGTCGGCGGCGGCAATGATGAACCGGTCGAAGCCGGGTACGGCATTCTCGAGGGCACGCAGCACGGCCTGGGCGCCGTCGCGTCCGTCAATGTAACCCCAGAGGTTCCACTTGCGCAGTGTGGCATCGGCGTCAAACGCCGGGAACGCGGCGTAGTCTTCCGGGTCCATCACGTTGGAGAAGCGCAGCGCCGTAATGCTCAGCGTCGGGTCCCAGCGCACCAGCTCAATCGCCAGCTGCTCTTCCAGATGCTTCACCAGAGAGTAGGTGCTCTCCGGGCGTGCCGGGTACTCCTCATCCACCGGGATATAGGGCGGGTCGATGTCGAATGGCAGCCCGAGCACGGTCTCACTGGACGCGTAGACGATGCGCTTGATGCCCGCGCGCCGGGCGGCCTGAAACACGTTGTAGGTCGACAGCATGTTGTTGTGGAACGTGGCCACATCCGCAAACAGGCCGGGTGCCGGAATCGCACCGAGGTGCACCACGGCGTCGAAGCCGTCGGTGCGGTCGTTGATGCCGAACATCACGTCCACCACCTGGCCATAGTCGGTGAGGTCGATGGTGGTGAATCCCTCGCTGCGAGGCCCCGACCGGTCCAGATTGGTGACGTGGTGACCCTCAGCGGTCAGGCGCGCAACGACGCTGCGGCCGAGCTTTCCGCTTCCGCCGGTGACTGCAATTCTCATCAAATTCTCCTCAACGTAAAACTGTGACTCACAGGTTGTGCACAACGATCAGGCCAGGCGCTCTGTCGGCGACGTTGTTTTGCGCGGGTTGACCTCGGCGAGGGAGCGGGTGACGTCGTCGATCTGCGCCATCACGGCGGGTTCCAGCGTCACGCCCACGGCCTTCACGTTGTCGGCCAGCTGCTCCGGGCGAGACGCGCCCATGATTGCCGACGCCACATTCTGGTTCTGCAGCACCCAGGCCAGCGCGAGCTGCGCCATGGTGAGCCCCAACTCGTCGGCGATGGGCCGCAGTCGCTGCACGCTCGTGAGAACCTCGTCGGTCATCCAGCGCTCAATCATGTCGGCGCCACCCTTGGCATCCGCTGCTCGGCTGCCCGCAAGTGGCGGCTGACCCGGCAGGTATTTGCCGGTGAGCACACCCTGAGCCACGGGGGACCAGACGATTTGCGAGATTCCGAGTTCAGCGGATGTGGGCACCACCTCGGCCTCAATCACGCGCCACAGCATGGAGTACTGCGGCTGGTTGGAAATGAGCTGAATGCCGAGGTCGCGGGCCAGCGCGTGACCGGCACGGAGCTGTTCGGCGTTCCACTCGCTCACGCCGATGTAGAGCGCCTTTCCCTGACGCACCACGTCGGCGAAGGCCTGCATGGTTTCTTCGAGCGGCGTGTGCACGTCGAAGCGGTGGGCCTGGTAGAGATCCACGTAGTCCGTTTGCAGGCGGGTGAGCGAACCGTTGATCGACTCGAAAATGTGTTTGCGGCTGAGGCCGGTGTCGTTGTGGCCCCTGGCGCCGGTGGGGAAATACACCTTGGTAAAGATTTCCAGCGACTCGCGACGTTCGCCAATGAGGGCATCACCGAGCACCTTCTCGGCCACGGTGTTGGCATAGGTGTCGGCGGTGTCGAAGGTGGTGATCCCGGCATCGAGAGCGGCGCGAACACAGAGCGCGGCGGTATCGTTTTCCACCTGTGAGCCGTGGGTCAGCCAGTTTCCGTATGTGACGGCGGAGACTTTCAGCCCGCTGTTTCCTAGATAACGAAATTCCATGAGGGTCCTGACTCTCGGCGACACTGCGGATTTGTTGACGTTGGCAACCTAACATGTCAACTCGTGATTCCCCGCGGTAGCCTAGAGCCAAGGCCGGGAGATTTTCATGCAGGGCAACAATCATGACGACGTTCGTCGACACAACCTCGCGACAATTCTGCGGGTGGTTCACCGCAGTGGTCCCACCTCACGGTCTGCGCTTACCCGCCTGACCGGACTGAACCGATCAACCATCTCGGCGCTCGTATCGGAGCTGGTGCTCCTCGGTCTGGCGGCGGAACGGCAGCCGGATGCCACCCGCCAGGTGGGACGACCCAGCCCCGTGGTTCAGGCGAATCCGCGCGTTGTCGCCATTGCCGTCAACCCAGAGATCGACGCCGTGACCGTGGGACTCGTGGGGCTCGACGGCGTGGTGCACCGGCGCATCCGCTGCCCGGTTGAGCATTCACCGAGCGCCACGGAGGCCGTCAACATTGCCACTGCGGTGATTGATGGCATGCGCGGTGAGCTCGCCCTGCGGTTCGACGTAGTGGGCATTGGCGCCGCCATCCCCGGTCTGGTGCGCATCAGCGACGGTGTGGTGCGCAACGCACCGCACCTCCGGTGGACCGACGAACCGTTTGCTGAGCGTTTGTCGGCGGCCACGGGTTGGCCGGTTGTCGCGGCGAACGACGCGAGTCTGGGTGTGCTCGCCGAACGATATTTCGGTGCGGGCGTGGGGCTCACCGACGTGGTGTACCTCAACGGCGGCGCGAGCGGCATTGGCGGTGGCCTGCTCGTGGGCGGGAGCCTCGTGGGTGGCCATGCCGGCTACGCGGGGGAGTTCGGTCACACCCGGGTGAGCCAGAGCGCTGCCCGAGACTCCGCGGGAATCGCCGGAACGCTCGAGGCCGAGGTGACCCGCAGTGGACTACTCGCGGTGCTGGGCCTCGATAACACAGCGGATGCCGACGACCTCGAACGCGCCCTCCTCGCCTCCGACTCGCCCCAGGTTCGTGCCGAGGTGAATCGGCAACTGGACTTTCTGGCCGTTGCACTGGCCGGCGCGATCAACGTGCTCAACCCGCAGATTGTGGTGCTCGGTGGTTTCCTGGCGGCGCTGCGCGCGGCGGACCCCGACCGGCTGCAGCAGGCGGTTGCCGCACTGACCCTCCCCGAGGTTCTGGCGGGGGTGCGCATCGACTCGGCCCGTCTCGGGTCCAATCTGCTCATGATCGGTGCCGCCGAGCTCGCCTTCGAGGGCGTGCTCGGGGACCCCCAGGCATTCGCGGCGGGCTCGGGCGCCTGATCGGACCGTACCCCGGTGGACGTGCGCCATGATCGACCGTTTGTTCGGCGGAGATCGCACGTTCAGCTTTGACGTCTACAATTCAGGTGTGGGTCAACGAGACTCATGCGTCATCTGCCAGGCCCCTACAGGGGTCGACAGCCCGGTGATTTTCTATCCCGAGGCAACCGGTTCAGTAGCCCCTTTCCTCGAGGGAATGAGGAAAACAATGAAAGCACTCGTCTACAAGGGTCCGAACCAGGCATCGTGGGAAGACGTTCCGAATCCCCAAATCCTTCAGCCCACCGACATCATCGTGAAGATTGACACCACCACGATTTGCGGCACGGATCTCCATATTCTCAAGGGCGACGTTCCCGCGGTGACTCCCGGACGCATCCTCGGCCACGAGGGCGTGGGCACGATCACCGAGATCGGCGCCGCCGTCACCAACCTTGCCATCGGTGATCACGTCATCCTCGCCTGCGTCTCGGCCTGTGGCCACTGTTCCTATTGCAAGAAAGGCCTGTTCGCGCACTGCCTCGCCAGCGAAGGCGCGCCCGGAGTGGGCTGGATCTTCGGTCACCTCATCGACGGCACCCAGGCCGAGTACGTTCGCGTGCCCTTCGCCGAGACATCCGTTTACCCACTGCCCGCCGGCGTCACGCCCCAGCAGGGAACCCTCCTGTCGGACATCTTGCCCACTGGCCACGAAATCGGTGTGGTCGACGGGCACGTGAAGGCCGGCGACGTTGTGGCCGTTATCGGTGCCGGCCCCGTGGGCCTCTCGGTGATCGCCACCGCCGGACTCTATGGCCCCTCCAAGGTGATCGCCATCGATCTCGACGCCAACCGCCTCGACAAGGCGAAGCTTCTCGGGGCCACCGACGGCGTGCTCTCCAGCGACCCGGATTGGAAGGAGCAGGTTCTGGCCCTGACCGACGGCCTCGGCGTGGACGTGTCGGTCGAAGCCGTGGGAATCCCCCAGACCTTCGCCATGTCGCTCGACATCGTGCGTCCCGGTGGTCACGTGGCCAACGTGGGCGTGCACGGAAAGCCCGTTGAGCTTCCTCTTCAGGACCTGTGGATTCAAAACATCAACATCAGCATGGGGCTCGTCAGCACGAACACCCTCGACGTGTTGCTGAAGATGGTGGAGCAGAACAAGATCCCGACGGAGGAGTTCATCAGCCACACCTTCGCACTGCAGGACATGGAAAAGGCCTACGACGTATTCGGCCGCGCCGCCGAAACCAAGGCCATCAAGGTGATGATTAACGCCTAAGTAATTCAGACGGATGCGTGTGCCCACGGGAGACCGTGGGCACACGCTTTTTCGTGGGCTCCCCAACAAAAACCGGGGGCGCGGGAATAGCCCGAGCACCTTCGGGCTTAGCTTCACTACGGCCCTTGTGTTTGTCGTTGGTGCCGCCGCCCGCATTCTGCTGGGCCAGCATCCGTTCTAGAACGACATCTTTGAGGACTCACACCCGTGACTACAGCTGCTATTCCCGTGGTGAGCGCCGCACAACTGCGCTCCACCGCTCGCCACCCGGGCGATGCGCTCAGCCGCCGCCAACGTCTGGTGTACGTGCTGATTCTGGGGGCGCTGACCGCCCTGGGCCCGTTCACCATTGACCTGTACCTCCCCGCCTTTCCCACCCTGGAGAGCGATCTGGGTGTCTCTGCCGCCGCCATTCAGCTCACCCTCACCGGAACCATGATCGGCTTCGGGTTCGGCCAGCTGGTTGTGGGCCCGTGGAGCGACAAGGTTGGTCGTCGCCTGCCCCTCATGCTTGCCACCGGATTCCACATTCTGGCCTGCATCGGTGCCGCCCTCTCCACCGACATTGTGTGGCTTGGCGTGTTCCGCGTGCTGCAGGGCTTCGGTGCCGCGGCCGGCGCGGTCGTGGCGCTCGCCATGGTGCGCGACCTGTTCGGTGGCAAGCCGCTCGTGAAGATGCTCTCCCGGCTGGCCCTCGTGAGTGGCCTCGCACCCGTGCTGGCGCCGGTTATCGGCTCGCAACTGCTCCTCGTGATGCCGTGGCGCGGCATCTTCTGGGTGCTCGCCGCCTACGGTGCCCTGGTGATTCTGGCCGTGGCGTTCTTCATCGTGGAAACGCTGCCGCCGAGTGCACGGCAGACCCGCGGCCACAATACCCTCGGGCAGCGCTACCGCGCGGTGCTGGGCGACCGCACCTTTATAGGCGTCGCGATTATTGGTGCCATGACCTTTACGGGCCTCTTCTCGTACCTGTCCGCGTCACCGTTTCTGTTTCAACAGGTGTACGACCTGAGCGCGCAGCAGTACGGCATTCTGTTCGCGGTGAACTCCCTCGGAATTGTCACGGGTGTGCAGCTGAGCTCGCGGCTCATGCACCGCCTCAACGTGGGACCGCAGTGGATTCTCTCCGTGTCCACGGTGGTGCTGGTGATCACGGCTGTGGCGATCATGCTGTTAGACCTCGCCGGCGCCGGGCTCTGGGGCACACTCGTTCCGCTCTGGTTCTTCATCGCGGCCTGCGGGTTCACCCTCCCGAGCGTTCAGGTGATCGCGCTCAACGGGCATGGTCAAGAGGCCGGAACCGCTGCCTCGCTGCTCGGCGCCGCCAACTTCGGCGTGGCCGGACTCATCTCGCCCATCGTCGGCCTGCTCGGGGTGGGGACCGCGGTACCGATGTCTGCCGTGATGGCCACCACCTCGCTGCTGGCCATCGTGGCGCTCTGGGTTATCGTGCGTCCGCGTCAGGTGCCTGCTCTCGAGCACTAGGCCGGCGGGCGGGCGGCCGCACCGGCATCCGCTGGCGCACATCGCACCGTCCGGCGGCCCGGGAAGGTGCAAAGGCCGCCGGCCAACCTCGCGGCGGGTGCCGCTGGCGCACATCGCACCCTCCGGTGGCGCGGGACGGTGCGAACGCCGCCGGTCAACCTTCCGGCGGGCCGCGCTCGCCGCGCGACGGATTATTATTACGCCATGACCACTCCCCAGGCCCCGGAACACGCGGCTGCACCGAGTGCACGCCGCATCGCACGACGTTGGCCCGTGATCAGCGGGGTTTTCGCTCTGGTTCTCGCGGCCGCACTGGGTGGCCTCGTCGTGGTGCGCGACCGGGGCGTGACCGAGATCGACACCGAGTGGATGAACGAGATCATCGAACACCGGTCGCCGTTTTGGGAGATGCCGTCACTGTTCATGAACGCTCTCGGCGGCGGGCTCGTGGGCATCATCGTCGTCCCCGTGCTCATCGCCGTGGTGCTTCTCCTTCTGAAACGCCCATGGGCGGCGGGGTACTTTCTTGCCGCCACGATCGTCAGTGCCGGCATCGTGCAATTGCTCAAGAACCTGTTCGGACGGGCCCGTCCGCTCGATATTCTGGTCACCAGCGACTTCGGCTCGTTCCCGTCCGGGCATGTTGCGAACGCGGCCACCATGGCGGTCGTGCTGGGCATCATCTTTCCGCGGGTGTGGGTCTGGGCCGCCGGCGTGGCGTACACCGTGATCATGTTGCTCAGTCGCACCTACCTCGGTGCCCACTGGCTCACCGACACGCTCGGCAGTCTGCTCGTGGGGCTCGGAGTGGGCGTCATACTGTGGGCGCCGCTGGCCGCAAAGCTCGATGGCGAACGCGTTCTTTCCCGGCAGCGGAGGCTCGACAGATCGGCGCCCACGTCCGCGACCGCTAACTCCGATTCCACTCGATAACGTCCACAAACACCACGCCGTCGGCCTGTTTCATGGTCTACTTTCTGCATGACCGCACACACGATGGCAGTAATTACCGCTGAGGCATTTCGGTTAGCGGATGCCGCGGCGCGCGCCGCCGGGGTCACCGTGCGTTCCGCAGACCCCAGCGATATCAGCGGCGTCCTGGGTCTCTTCGACCGAACGTGGGGTGCCGGGCGAGGACCGGACCGATCCATGCTGCTGGCACTGGACTATGCCGGCAACACCATTCTGGTGGCGCTGGGTGATGGCCGCCCGGTGGGCGCCGCCCTCGGGTTTCTCGGTTGGTCGGGCGGACTGCACCTGCATTCGCATATGGCTGCCGTCGTTCCGTGGCGCCGTAGTCACGGTGTCGGCTACGCCCTCAAGCTGTTTCAGCGCGCGGTCTGCCTGGAGCAGGGCATCACCGAAATGCGCTGGACCTTCGACCCCCTCATCCGCCGCAATGCACACTTCAACCTGGTGAAGCTGGGTGCGGAGGTGTCACTCTTTCTTCCCGACTTCTACGGCCGACTCGGCGATCTCATCAGCGGTAGTGATCAGAGTGACCGCTTCGAGGTGCGCTGGCGGCTCGACTCCGAACGGGTTCGACGAGCGCTTCTGGGGCATCGGCCGCCCCCCTGGAGCGGGCTGGACCACCTGCCCCTTGCGGTGGACTTCGAAGAGGTGCGGGCCGCTCAACCCGAGGAAGCCAGCCGCTTGCGGGCCGAGTCGAGGCGTGTCATCACCGGGGCCATGGCGCAGGAGCTGCGCCCCGAAGTCGACGACGACAACAACTACGTGTTTACAGCGGATGCCGCCGAGCGGGTCTCGTAGGCCGTCACGGACACATCACCAACCACCGGTTCGGGGAACTTACCGGAAGAGGATGTCGCTGACCTCCGGGACCAGCACATCAGCCGCGTTATCGGGGGAGCGCCGCCGCGGGCGGCGTTCGAACCAGTAGAGGAGCTCGGGACGGAGGTGGTTGATATCGGCCAGAGTCACGGGCTCCTGCACGCGCACAATCGGTTTGTCGATCTCGTTGGCGAGGCTGTCGATGTCGTCGCGTGACCAGAATTGCCCGCGCATCCGAATGAGAAGTTTGCCCGCGGTATCGGTGACGAACAGCTGCAGATTCGTGTCGAGAGCCCCGCCCGCGTACATCTCGAGAAGAACCATGCCGCCCACCGTGTCCAGTGGAAACGAGGTCAGGGGGCGAAAAAATCCGCGCTCCGAGATGGTGGTCTCGTCGATGCGGATCATGATTCGGTACGAGGCGACCAGGCTCAGAACATAAAACAGCGTGATGAAGGCCTGAGCCACCAGCACGGGCAGCCACGTTCCGGTTGGTATGTTCAACCAGTAGAGCACCGCAAAGGTGGGCACGCAAAAGGCCAGAAACACGAAAAGGGTGTCTCGCAGGAGGGTCTTGTGCGGGCGCACGATCAATTCACTACCCACTTCATCCCCCCATGACGTGCGTGACTGATGTGCACGTATACAACGAGTATGCCCCATATCTGGCGTCCCGTGCAGATGTAGTTCCGAGGGCCCCAGAGTGGGGGTACGTGCGGGGCAACGCACCCGGCTGACGGCACGAACGGGCAAAACTCACCGGAGCCACGTCGTCATTCTCGGTGCCAACCAGCACAGCCCACAGCGCCGCGTATAGTGACAGAGTGCACTCGTCGGCGACTCGAAATAACCGCACCAAGGCCGGGCAGCTGCCGCGTCAGCGGCGCAGTTTGCACCCGGCGCAGGTCGTGGCCTTCGGGTTCGCGTTCACCATCTTGGTGGGCACAGCGTTGCTCATGCTGCCCAATGCGCGCAGCGGCCCCGACAGCGCCACATTCCTGCAGGCAATCTTCACCGCAACATCGGCGGTGTGCGTCACCGGGCTCACGGTGGTGGACACGGCCACGTACTGGACGCCATTTGGTCAGGTTGTCATTCTGCTGCTCATTCAGGTGGGTGGACTCGGCATCATGACGTTTGCCTCGGTGATTGGACTTGCCGTGGTGCGCAAACTCTCGCTGCGCTCACGCATTAATGCGGCGGCCGAAGCCAAGAGTGTGGGGTTGGAAGATGTGAAGGGACTCGTTCGCGGTGTCGTCGCCATCTCCCTGATCATCGAGGCCGGTGTCGCGGTTCTCCTCACCCTCCGATTCTTCACGGGGTACGGGGAGCCGTTCGGGCGCGCTCTGTGGCTCGGGGTGTTCCACTCGGTATCGAGTTTCAATAACGCCGGCTTCGCCCTGTTTAGCGACAACATCATGTCGTACGCCACCGACCCGTGGATCTGCCTGCCGATCTGCGCGGCGGTGATTCTCGGCGGGCTGGGCTTCCCCGTGATCGTGCAGTTGCGCAAGCATCTGCGCAGCCCGCTGCGCTGGACCATGAACACACGCATCGTCGTGGTCGGTACGATCACACTGCTCGTGCTCGGCTCCGTGTACATCACCGCGGTGGAGTGGAATAACCCGAACACCCTCGGCCCCATGGACTGGCCCAGCAAACTGTTGGCGGGGTTCTTCCAGTCCGTACAAACGCGAACCGCCGGCTTCAACAGCCTTGACATTGGTCAGATGGATTCCGCGAGCCTGCTGGGCATGGACGTGCTGATGCTCATCGGTGGCGGCCCGGCCGGGACCGCCGGCGGAATCAAGATCACCACCTTCGCCGTGCTCTTCTTCATTCTGTGGACCGAGGTGCGGGGCGACGTAGCCGTGAACGTGTTCGGCAAACGGCTCTCCCGCGCGGTGCACCGCGAAGCGATCAGCATCGTGCTGCTCGCCGTGGCCGTGGTGATCGGGTCAACGGCTGTTTTGCTGCTCCTGACCGACATCTCCCTGGACGCGCTCATCTTTGAATCGATCTCTGCATTCGCCACCGTGGGGCTCTCCACCGGCATAACAGCGGGTCTGCCACCGGCAGGCCAGGCCATTCTGATCTTCCTGATGTTTATTGGCCGTCTGGGCCCCATCACGTTCGCCTCGGCGATTGCTCTCCGACAGCGCCGTTCCACCTACGAATACCCGAAAGAAAGACCGATCATTGGCTAAATACTCACTTTTCGGACACCGCGACGTCTCGCGTCTCGCTGAGGCGGAATCCGTGGTCGTGATCGGCCTGGGCCGTTTCGGGAGCGCGCTCGCCCTCGAGCTCATGCGCAGCGGCACGGAGGTTCTTGGCATCGATAGCGATGAGGAGATCGTGCAGGCACACAACAGTCTGCTCACTCACGTGGTGCGCGCGGACTCCACAAAAGAGGCGACGCTGCGTGAGCTGTCGGTTCCGGATTTCAGCAGCGTGGTCGTGGCCATCGGCGACGACATTCAGGCCAGCATCCTCACCGCATCTCTGCTGCTCAAGCTGGGCATCACGACCATCTGGGGCAAGGCGGTGAGCGATCCGCACGGCGAGATTCTCACGCAGCTTGGCGTGCACCATGTCATTTACCCGGAGAAAGACATGGGTAAGCGGGTGGCCCACCTCGTGCGCGGTGCCATGCAGGACTACATCGAAATCGGCGAGAACTTCGCCCTGGTGAAGACGGCACCACCCGCCTCGCTCATCGGTATTGCGCTCGGTGAGGCAAAGGTGCGTGCCAAACACGGTGTCACGGTCACCGCATTTCACCGTCCCGGTGTGGGGTGGAGCTATACCTCCCTCGATACGGTCATTGCCGAGGGTGACGTGATCCTCATCGCCGGTGACTCCGAGCGTGTGGAGGCGTACAGCCTGCTGCGCTGAGCGTGGCGTGGCGCTGACTACGCTGAAGAGGTGAGTTCTGAGAATGCGGATGGGCGTGCCAGCATGCCGCGGGCATCCGCTGACTGGACCGGCCATTCGCACGGCAGCAGAGAGTATCGTCGACTGCTGGCGGGCCTGTTCTTTGCCGGCATTGCCACGTTTGCGCAGCTGTATTCGCCCCAGGCGGTGCTCGCCCAAATTGCCGACTACTTCACGGTGGGGGCAGCGGATGCCGCACTCGTCGTGTCCACGTCCACGATTGGCCTGGCGATCGGGGTGATTCCCTGGTCGGTGGTAGCTGATCGCGTCGGACGGGTGCGGGCCATGACCATCGCCGTCATCTCGGCGACCGTGTTCGGCCTGCTCGTTCCCTTCGCTCCCACATTTTCGCTGCTGCTGACCGGTCGTTTCGTGGAGGGGCTGATGCTGGGCGGCGTTCCCGCGATCGCCATCGCGTATCTGAGCGAGGAGATTGAACCGAGGCATGCGGCGCGGGCGGCCGGATCATACGTGGCCGGCACGTCGATCGGCGGGCTGTTGGGGCGTCTGGTGGCCAGCCCGGTGGCTGAGCTGGCGAACTGGCGAGTAGGTGTGTTTTCCGTGGCCGTGCTGTGTGCGGTGTCGGCCGCCCTGTTTATTACCCTGATTCCCCGCCCGCAGGGTTTTGTTCCGAGTCGCGCGCGCCGACGCGGCATCGACCCGAGCCTGGTAGGGCTGATCCGCGCCAACCTGCAGTCCCCGCGCCTGCTGGCTCTGTACGCGCAGGGGTTTCTGCTCATGGGTGGGTTCGTCGCGCTCTACAACTTTTTAGGGTTTCGGCTGGCCGGCGAACCGTTCAACCTGCCGCAGTCGCTGATCAGCCTCGTCTTCGTGGCCTACCTCGCGGGAACGTGGTCGTCGGCGCAGGCGGGCGTTCTCGCCGCCCGATTTGGACGATGGTGGGTGCTGCTGCTCGCGGTGGCACTGATGATCGGCGGGGTGGTGCTCACCCTGTCCGTCTGGCTGCCGCTCACTCTCACCGGGCTGCTGCTGGCCACTGCCGGGTTCTTCGCGGCTCACGCCGTGGCGTCCGGCTGGACCGGGACCGAGGCCTCGGTGGGGCGAGCGCAGGCATCCTCTCTGTACAACCTGTCGTATTACGCCGGGTCGAGCCTGTTCGGCTGGCTCGGTGGGGTGTTCTTCGTCACCTGGGGATGGGTGGGCACCGCCGGCATGGTGGCGGGCCTCGCGGCGGTTGCCGCCCTGCTGACCGCGCTGCTGCTGCGCCCGGTTCGCACACTCACGTGATGCGTGCAGGTGGGCCGGCTAACATCGGGTATGAGCGCTCGTCACCAGCCAGCTAAGAACCGCATCACGCCCGCACCCGGGCAGGAATCGGTGTGGGATTACCCCCGTCCACCGCGCGTGGAGCGCATGAGTGAGCGGGTGACCATTGAGATGGACGGCCGGCTCGTTCTGGACACCACGCAGGCCGTGCGTGTTCTGGAAACCAGTCACCCGCCCGTGTACTACGTGCCGCGCAGCGATTTCGTGGCGGGCGTGCTGCAACCCGCCGCCGGGCAGACCTTCTGCGAGTTCAAGGGCGCTGCGAGCTATTTGAGCGTCGGAAGCGCCGAGCGGGCCGCCTGGTTCTACCCGAAACCCACACGCGGATTCGAAGACCTCGCCGGGCTCGTGGCCGTGTATCCCGGATCCATGGACCGCTGCACCGTCGACGGCGAGACCGTCACGGCGCAGGAAGGCGATTTCTACGGCGGCTGGATCACCGCCAAGATTGTGGGCCCGTTCAAGGGCGCTGCCGGCACCTGGGGCTGGTAACCCGATCGCGGATGCCACGCACGCTCTCTCCCGCGTGCCGGTGGCAGCGTACGCTCGAACCATGACGGACTTTCTGGCGGGTGCGGCACTCGGCACTCGGGTGGTGGTTCGCACCCGGCTCGCCGAGGGCTACACCGATGCCGTGGGCTACCTACGATTCGTTGACGCGGCATCCTGCCAGGTTGAGACAAAACGCGGTCTGGTGACGCTGGCACTCGCCGATGTGGTGGCGGCCAAAGAGGTTCCCCCGCCCCCGGCTCCTCGGCCTCGGCGCGAACCCTGAACCGTGGCACTACTCTGGCCTCATGCCAGTTATGAGCACCCTCCTTCAGCCCGCAACGGGGAACGTGCGCGCCCCGCACTACCTGCCGGCCACTCCGCAGACGGTGTTGTGGGGACGCCTGCCGTGTGAAGCGGATGCCGCCGTGCTCACCATCGAACCCGGCGAAGAAGTGACCATCGACACGATCAGTCATGAGGGAATCCACGAAGACCAGGGCCGGGACCCGGCCGCATTCTTCGCGGGTTTCGGTGTGGAGCGACACCAGGTTCTCGATGACGCCGTGCTGCTCGCCGCGAGCGATGTTGCGCGTGATCCCGCCCACGATGGACCGCACGTGGTCACCGGCCCCATTCATGTGCGCGGCGCCAGGCCGGGTGACCTGCTCAAGATGACGCTCATAGAAGCGATCCCGCGAGTGCCCTACGGCATCATCTCCAACCGCCACTCCAAGGGAGCGCTTCCGCAGGAGTACCCGCTCGGAAGCGACAACGTGAGCGTTTTCGCCACCGTGGAGGAGCATGACGGAACCCAGTTCGGCACCCTGCCGCTCGTTCCGGGAGGACCGCGCAGCGTGCGATTTGCGCTCAATCCGTTCCTCGGAATCATGGGGGTCGCCGTTGCCGGGGACGAGCATCCGCACTCGGTTCCACCGGGTTCCCACGGCGGCAACATCGATATCAACCTGCTGACCGTGGGCAATTCGCTGTACCTTCCGGTGCAGGTGGCCGGTGCCCTGGCCTATGTGGGAGACCCGCACTTTGCCCAGGGGGATGGCGAAGTGGCCCTGACCGCCATGGAGGCGAGCCTGCGAGTGACCGTGCGCTTCGACGTGATTCCACAGGCTGAGGCAGAGGCGCAGTTCGGCACGGTTCGGGGTCCGCTCGCGGAAACCCCCGATTTTCTGGTGCCCACGGGGCTCGACGTGGATTTGGATGAGGCCCTACGCGAGTGTGTGCGGGCGGCCATCGCGCTGATCCATGCCCGCTACGGCATGGATCGCACCCTCGCCTACGCCTACCTCAGCGCCGCAACCGACTTCAATATCTCTCAGGTGGTGGACATCGTGTCGGGCGTGCACGCCCGCATCCGTAAATCGGATTTTGGCCCGCGATAACACCTAGGCTGGTGCCGTTTGCACGCTCCGCCGCACTGGGAGGGTGCATTTGCCGTGAGTGAGGCCGCGAGTGGGGCCGCGCAGGACAGCGGGGTACTGTGTGAAGGTGACAACACATCCTCCACTTGGCACCCACGTGCATGCCGTCGTCATCACGGTGTCCGACCGGAGTGCGCGCGGCGAACGCCCCGACCGCTCTGGCCCGGCCGCCGTGGAAGCCCTCGCCGCTGCGGGTATTCCCTGTTCACCGGCGCGGGTCGTGCCCGACGGTGTCGACAGCGTCACCTCGGCCATCGCGGCCGCCCTCGCCGAGGGTGCCCGCCTCGTGATCACCAGTGGTGGCACCGGCATCAGCGCCCGCGACCTCACCCCCGAAGGAACCCGGCCGTTACTGCGCCTGGAGTTACTCGGCATCGCCGAGCGGCTCCGCGCCCAGAGCGCGGACACCATCCCAACCGCGGTGCTGTCGCGCGGGCTGTCGGGAATCGCAAACTCCGTCGGTAACGCCGGTGCCCTCGTTGTGAACCTCCCCGGATCCACCGGGGGAGTGCTCGACGGCATTGCCCTCGTGGCGCCACTCGTGCGCCATATTCTTGATCAACTCGATGGTGGAGACCACTGATGCCCAATGACGCCCGCGGTTTTTCCCAGGTAACGGATGCCCCACTCGACATCGCGGAGCACGTCGCCGCGGTCTCCACCAGCGAGTGCGGCGCTGTGGTGACCTTCATCGGGCAGGTCCGTGACCACGACCCGGACGCCGTGACCCGCGTGGTTGGGCTCGAATACAGCTCCCACCCCGACGCGGGGCGGATTATTGGTGAGATCACCGAGCGCATGCGGGCGAAGCATCCGCTGGTGAATCTCTCGGTGAGTCACCGCGTCGGTCGCCTCGAGGTGGGCGATTTGGCCCTCGTGGCCGCGGCGGCCAGCGCGCATCGGGCCGTGGCATTCGCGGCCTGTGAAGACCTCGTGGAAACCGTGAAGGCCGAGGTGCCCATTTGGAAGAAGCAGCACGAGATCGACGGTGCCACGTCGTGGGTGGGCCTCGTCTGAGCGCTTAGCCGCCCGCGAATGGGGGAAGAACATCGACGGAGTCGGTGTCGGCGAGGGGCGCCTCGTCATCAGCTGCCCGTGAACCGTTGACGAGGAGCGAGCACAGGCCGAGAACCCGGGCGAATTCCGTGCCGTAGCGCTGCACGAGCTGGGTGCGCAGGTCGCCGATGGTCGCGGCGTTCACGGTGGTGGCGTCGGTGGCAGCGGCCTCGGCGGCGCCGGCGAAGAGTCGGATGCTGGCCATCAGAGTGGCTCGGGGGTCCAGGACAGCGAGAGCTCGGTTGCGCTCGCGCAGGCCGCCGCAATGGCGTCGCGACTGCCGCCGTTGCGGGCAGCCGCGAGACCGACCAAGAAGGTGCTGAGGGGGGCGGCGGGGCGCGCCACGTTGTGAGCCACATCGCGGGCCACATCGAGCAGGGCGCCCACGGGGACCTCGGCCGGGTCGAGGCCGAGTTTCTCGGCGAGGGCCACGAGCCACTCGTCGAGCGCCTCGGGGGCTAGGGGGGCGGGCTTCGTCATTCGATGGTGCTCCTCGTGCTGTCGGTCGCGCCGGTCAACCGCGCGGTGCTCTCCAAAACATCCTGCCATGTGTCAACGTCGGTTGCGGCGTTCGTGTCGTCGTGGATGCCGCGGAGCACGAGCGAACCCAGCAGCTCACGCATGCTGGCCCCGTGCGCACGGGCACCGAGACGGCTCATGGCCGCGGTCAGGGCGTCGAGCCGATAGGCCGCGGTCAGCCATTGCGCGTGACCGTCGGTATCGGTGAGGTACAGCCCCTGAACCGAGGCCGGCAGAGTGGGGTCGGTGAGGTGCGGGAGTAGCGTGCGGGTGGCATCCGCTGCCCAAGGGAGGTCGCAGGCCAAAACGAGCACCCAGTCGGGCAGGTCGGTGGCCGTAAGTGCGGTGAGGCCGGCCGCAATGCCGGCCACGGGGCCACCGAACGGTGGATCCTCCAGCGCCCAGACCGCCGGGGTGCTTCCCGCCGGCGTATCACCGGCCGCGAGATGAGCGGTTTCCGGTCCCACGATCACCACGTGTCGCACCAGAGTGCGGGCATCCAACACCCTCGAGAGCAGTGTGCGACCGGCCACCTCGACGGCCGGTTTCACGGCTCCGTCGAGTCGACGGCCGCGTCCGCCGGCGAGAACAATAAGGTCGACGATCACTGCGCCGCTCACGCGGACCGGTCGTTCAGAATGTCAGGCATGATTCACTCGGCCGCGCGATGCCAGTCGCCCGACTTGCCGCCGGTCTTGGCGAGCAGGCGCACGTTCTCAATGGTGACGGACTTGTCGAGGCCCTTCACCATGTCAACCACGGCCAGCGCGGCGACGGACACGGCGGTGAGTGCCTCCATCTCGACGCCGGTGCGGTCGGCGGTGCGCACGGTGGCCGTCACGCTCACGCCGGTATCACCCACAACCAGGTCGACAACGGCGCCGTGCACTCCAATGACGTGCGCGAGGGGCAGCAGGTCAGCGGTCTTCTTGGCTCCCTGAATGCCGGCGATCCGGGCAACCGCGAGCACATCACCCTTGGGCGCGCTGCCATCGCGGAGTGCTGCAATCACTTTTTCGCCGCAGCGCACAAAGCCGGCGGCGGTGGCACTGCGCACCGTGGGTATCTTTTCGGTGACGTCCACCATGCGGGCCTGGCCGGTGGAATCGAGGTGGGTGAAGGGCTGGACGGCCGCTGAAGCGGGCATGTCGGCGGCAGAGTTCATGATGTCAGCATGACAGTCACACGGTCACCGTCGCTAATCTGTGTCACGCCTTCGGGCACCATAGCCAGTCCGTTGGCCTGCCCAAGCCCGGCCACGAGGTGTGAGCCGGATCCGCCAGCCGCGGCCGGACGAACGAGGGTGCGATCGCCGTCGTGCTGGACGATCACGGGCATGTACTGTGCTCGGCCCGCAGGGGAGCGCCACCCGGCCTCCACCGTGGCGGTGATGGTGGGGCGCTGCAGCTCGGTGTGGCCGAGCATCTGGCGGAGCGCCGGTCGCACAAACACCTCGAATGACACATATGCGCTCACCGGGTTTCCGGGCAGCGCAAAGATGACCGGGCCAACCTCTGCCGAGTCCCCGGCAGTCGGCCAGCGACCAAAGCCCTGTGGCTTACCGGGCTGCATCTTCACCGGGCCGAAGCGCACCGTGCCGAGCGGAGCGAGCACCGCCTTGACCACGTCATACGCGCCAACGCTCACGCCGCCCGAGAGCACGATCACGTCAACGGTTTCCGACAGCGACGTCAAGAGCTCCTTCAGGGTGCGCTCATCGTCGGGAACGGCACCGACGCGAATCGGAATCCCGCCAGCTTCGGCAACCGCCGCCGACAGCAGAAAGGAGTTCGAGTCGGGAATCTGCCCACGCCGAGTGGGGTCGCCGGGAGTCACCAACTCACTGCCGGTGGAAATCACGGCCACGCGTGGTGCCGCATGAGCGAGCACAACGGAGGTGCCCGCGCTGGCTGCCGCCGCCACGCGGGTAGCCCAGAGTACGGACCCGGCACGCAGCACGGTGTCGCCAGCGTGCGCATCCTCGCCGGAACGACGAATGTGCGCATGCTCCGCCGGCGGAACGGTGATGGTGACCCGCTCCGTGCCCTGGTCGGTGTTCTCAATCGGAACGATGGCATCCGCTCCATCGGGCAGCGGTGCACCGGTCATGATGCGGGCCACCTGACCCACGTCGATGTAGGGGTTGTCGGCGGTGCCCGCAGCAAGATCCGCAATCACGGGCAGCGTCACCGGGTTGGCCTCGCTCGCGAGGAGCAGATCGGCGCGGCGCACGGCGTAGCCATCCATCGCCGAGTTGTCGAAGGGCGGCGTGGCCGTGGCGCTCACCACGTCTTCCGCGAGTACGAGGCCGCGCACCTCGTCGAGCGACAGCCGGGTAGGGGGCAGTACGTGGGCCTCGGCCAGGACAGCCGCAAGTTGCTCGGCAGCGGTGCGAGCGGATGCCGCGGGCGCGCACGCATCCGCTCCCCGGTCGTGACCGTGAGCGTCGTGGGTGGTGGGCGGCAGGATCGGGGTGTCGGCCACGGGTTAGCTCGCGTCCGCAGCCACGCGCACGGAGGCGCTCGATGGAGTGACGGTCGCCCAGCGGCTGCCCGCCCCGGGTGCCTCGCCCGCAGTGACCGCGGCGTCCCACGCCACGATCCCGCCGGCAAGCACGGAAATGTCAGTGAAGCCCGCGCCCTCGAGGGCGAGTGCCGCTCGGTTCGCCCGTGCGCCCGTGTGGCAGTGCACCACGAGAGGCTTGTCGCGCGGGAGCGACGCCAGGCCCTCGGCGGTCAGCAGGGTGCCCAGCGGCAGAAGCTGCGAATCGGGAATCGAGGTTTCGGCGTGCTCGCTCGGTTCGCGCACGTCAACCACGAGAAAGTCGTCCAGGCCGGATTCCCGATTCGTCAGCCGCGTCACGAGATCGTGGGTGCTGATTTCCACCGCGGTGCTCTGCTCCGGCTCGCTCGCTTCGCCCGGTAGCGGGGCGGCGGCGATGCCGGTCCCCAGCAGCGGCACTTCGCTGAACCGACCGGAGAGCGCGTCGATCACCAACACCCGTCCAATGAGGGGGCTCCCGATTCCGGTGATCAGTTTGATCGTCTCGGTGGCCATCAGTGATCCCACCTGACCGCAGAGCGCACCGAGCACGCCGGCCTCGGCGCAGTTGGGCACTTCGCCCTCAGCGGGCGGGGTGGGGAACAGATCGCGCAGGTGCACTCCGGTCACGCCGCTGTCGGCGGGCGGGTTGGCCCAGAACACGGTGAGCTGAGCGTCGAATCGCAAAACGGATGCCCACACCAGCGGAATCCCAAGAGCCGCGCAGGTGTCATTCACGAGAAAACGCGTGGGGAAGTTGTCGGTTCCGTCGATCACCACGTCGTATCCGCCGAGGATGGCGGCGGCGTTCGCGGCAACCAGGCGCTCGCTGTGCTGAATGATGGTGGCTTCGGGGGAGATGCCGGCAATGGCCTCCGCCGCGCTGGCCACCTTGGGCCGGCCAACGTCCGTGACGCCGTGCACGATCTGGCGCTGCAGGTTGCTGGGCTCCACGTCGTCATCATCGACGATGCCGATGGTACCCACGCCGGCCGCCGCGAGGTAGAGCAGCGCCGGAGAACCGAGCCCGCCCGCGCCGAGCACAAGCACGCGCGCGTTCGCGAGACGCCGCTGTCCGAGCTCGTTGAGCTGGGGTAGCCGGCGTTGGCGGGCGGTACGCACGGATTCTGACGCACTGAGCTGGTCAACGGGCTCGACGAGAGGAGAAATAGCCATACCTCAACGCTAAGCGTTGTTGGCTGTGTGTGCGACCCGGCCGGGCCCCGGATGCCGGGCCCCGGATGCCGGGCCTCACCGGCGACCTGTGCACCTTCCCGGTGCCAGCGAAGGTGCGATGTGCGCCGGCGAGGGCCCGCAGGCCACGTGTGCGCGGGAAACAACCCGGCGAACAGGAGCAGATGCGGTGATAATATGCAAAGCGTGACTCAATATCGAATCAGTGAGGCCGCCGAGCTGCTCGGGGTCAGCGACGATACCGTGCGCCGGTGGGTTGACGCCGGGCGAATGGATGCCGCGGTGGACGCCGTGGGCCGCCTCGCCATCGAGGGTGCCCAGTTAGCCGCCTTTGCGGTGGAGCAGGCGAGTTCGCCCACCGACCCCTCCCACGTGGGTCGCAGCGCTCGTAATCGGTTTGTGGGAATCGTGACGGCCATCACGATGGACACGGTCATGGCCCAGGTGGAGGTGCAGTGCGGCCCGTACCGCGTGGTCTCCCTCATGTCGAGTGAGGCCGTGCGGGAACTCCGGCTCGAGGTGGGCTCACTGAGTGTGGCCGTGATCAAGGCCACCAACGTGATCATCGAAACGCCCGGCCGCCGCGCATGAGAGTGCCCCGGCCGGTTGTCCTTGCCCTCACGACCGCGTTGCTCGTGACCCTCGCTGGCTGCGCGAGCGCGCCCGGCGCGAGCCCGCCCGCATCAGCGTCAGGACCAAGCGGGTCGATCACCGTCTTTGCCGCCGCCTCCCTCACGGTTCCGTTCACCGAGATGAAGACCGCGTTTGAAGCCGAGTACCCCGGCACCACCATCGCTCTCAACTTTGCGGGCTCCTCCGACCTGGTCACGCAGATCACGGAGGGGGCGCCGGCCGACGTGTTCGCCTCCGCCGACACGAAGAACATGGCCACGCTCACGGATGCGTCCCTCGCCGTCGCTCCCGTGGCTTTCGCCACCAACACGCTCACCATCGCCGTGCCCCCAGGTAACCCGGCCGGCATCCGCTCCTTCGCCGACCTTGCCCGACCGGGCGTCAAAACCGTGGTCTGTGCGCCCCAGGTGCCGTGCGGGGCGGCCACGGTGGCCGTTGCTGCGGTTGCCGGCGTCACCCTCGCGCCGGTCAGCGAGGAGTCCTCGGTCACCGATGTGCTCGGCAAGGTGCGCTCGGGCGAAGCGGATGCCGGCCTCGTGTACGTGACGGACGTTCAGGCCGCAGGTGGCAGCGTCGAGGGCATCACCTTCCCGCAGTCGGCCGACGTGGTGAACACCTACCCCATTGCGGCCCTCACCGATTCCGGTAACGCCGCCCTGGCTGCCGTGTTTGCCGCATGGGTCGCCAGTACCCCCGGCCAGGCCATTCTGGAATCGGCTGGCTTTGGCCGACCCTAACGATCGCCGCGCCTCCGCGCCGGGGACGACACACTTCACCTCCGTTCCACGGTGGGTCATGGCTGTCGCCGCCCTCGGCTCGGTGTTTGTGGTGCTGCCGTTGGTGGCCATGGTCAGCCGGGTCAACTGGGGCAGCTTTCTCGAGCTCGTCACCAGCGAGTCATCCGTTGCCGCATTGCTCCTGAGCCTGCACACCTCGAGTATCGCCACCGTTCTCTGCGTGGTGGTGGGGGTGCCGATGGCTCTGGTGCTGGCCCGAACGCGGTTTCCCGGGCAGCGGCTTCTGCGCCCGCTTGTGCTTCTTCCCCTGGTTCTTCCGCCGGTCGTGGGGGGAATCGCGCTGCTCTACACCTTCGGGCGCCGCGGCCTGCTCGGTGAGACCTTTGAGGTGCTGGGCATTCAAATCGCCTTCTCCACGACGGCCGTGGTGCTCGCCCAAACCTTCGTGGCCCTGCCCTATCTTGTGCTGAGCCTCGAAGGAGGGTTGCGCGCCGTGGGCACCCGCTACGAAGCGGTGGCTGCCACCCTCGGTGCATCGCCCACCACCGTGCTGCGCCGGGTCACCCTGCCGCTGGTGGTGCCCGCACTCGTGTCGGGCGCTGTGCTCTCCTTCGCCCGCGCCCTCGGCGAATTCGGCGCCACCCTCACGTTCGCTGGCAGCCTGCAGGGGGTCACCCGAACGCTCCCGCTCGAGATCTACCTGCAGCGAGAAACCGACCCCGATGCCGCCGTGGCGCTGTCCCTGGTGCTCGTGATCGTGGCTGTTCTCGTGGTGGGCTTCGCGCATCGCGGCGCTAACCCCGCCACCGGCTTTCTGCGACGGGCCCGCTGATGCTGCACGTGTCGGCGCGGATGCCCGCCCGCGGCCTCGACATTCGGCTGCACGTCAAGCCCGGCGAAACCGTGGCTATTCTGGGGCCGAACGGTGCCGGAAAGTCCACCCTGCTCAGCGTGCTCGCCGGCCTTGTGCGCCCGGAATCCGGCCGAGCCGAGCTTGCCGGACGAATCCTGTTCTCGCTCGGGTCCGATGCCGATGCCGATGCCGATGCCGAAGGCGCCGGTCGACCCGCCGCCGGATCCCCCCGCGCTCGCCACGGCTCCCGGGCACGCCGAGACTCCCACCTACCCCGAGACTCCTGGACGCCGCCGCACTCGCGCGGCGTCGCGCTCCTCGCTCAGGACGCGCTGCTTTTCCCTCACCTGAGCGCGGCAGCGAACGTGGCTTTCGGACCGCGAAGCGCGGGGGTCAGCCGGCGCGACGCCCACACCCGAGCGCTGCGGTGGCTCGGTGAGGTGGACGCCACCGAGTTCGCTGACCGCCGCCCGGCGGAGCTCTCCGGCGGGCAGGCGCAGCGGGTGGCGGTGGCGCGCGCCCTCGCGGCGCAACCGCAACTCCTGCTGCTCGATGAACCCCTCGCCGCGCTCGATGTGGCCGCCGCGCCGCTGCTGCGGCGCATGCTCCGCCGGGTGTTGGCCACCCAAACCGCACTGATCGTGACCCACGACGTGCTCGATGCCCTCACCCTGGCCGACCGCGTGGTGGTGTTACACGAGGGTCGCATCATTGAGCAGGGTCCCACCCGCCAGGTTCTCGAACGCCCGCGCACCAGATTCACGGCCGACCTCGCTGCCCTCAACCTGCTCTCCGGCACGCGCACGCCCGCTGGAGTGGCCACGGACGCCGGCGCTCTCATCACGCTCGGCGCCAGCGACACGACAACCCGCGACATTCCGCTCGGATCCCGCGTGGGGGTGGCCGTGCGACCCGGCAACGTGAGCGTGTCCCTGCACCCCGACACCCCAGCCGGGCGCACCGTCATTGAGGCCCGTGTGCATGACCTCGAACCGAGAGGTGACGTGGTTCGGGTGCGGTCCACCGAGTTCTTCGCCGACCTCACGCCAGGAACCCTCGCCGACCTCGACCTGGACCTGGATGCCCGCGTGTACTTCTCGTTCGAGAGTGGCAGCGCGGAGATCTACCCGCTGTGACGCTCTAAGGACGGTACTTATTGGCAGTCCTTATTGGCGGAGAATGGGGGATTCGAACCCCCGAGGGCTTTCACCCAACACGCTTTCCAAGCGTGCGCCATAGGCCACTAGGCGAATTCTCCTGGCCACCGTTTCCCGAAGGTAACGGCACCATAGAATCCTATCTGTTTCTGAGGTGGTCTGCTGCCGCCTGACCCAAGCGGGCAACACCAGATCAGAAAAGCGGATGTTTTTGGTGCGTCCCGATCTCACCTAAGCTAGTAGCGGCTCCTCGCGTGGTGCCATCTTGGCCAATTCCCCTAGGACGGAAACGTAGCAAGGGTAACCGGGCTCTGGTAGGTGCGCGAGGGGTCCTTTCTTTTAAGGATTTGCCGCTGTCTCGGGATACGCCACGGTGGCAGGAGCATACTGGGCAGGTTCCTCAACACGATTGAATGGATACCGTGGCACGAAGCATCTACATCACCTCGGCCGAGGGAAACACCGGCAAATCCACCATTGCACTCGGCGTGCTCGACACGCTCACGCACTCGGTGCGTCGCGTGGGGGTTTTTCGCCCGGTTGCCCGGTCCACCCACGAGCCTGACTACGTGCTGGAACTGCTGCTGCGACACCTCCACACCGGAGACGCCGCCGGTTCGGCGTATGTGCAGAGCTACGAGCAGAGCGTGGGCGTCACCTATGACGCCGTCAACTCCGATCCCGACGCCGCGCTCGCCCTCATCGTGCAGCGCTACAAAGCGGTCGAGGCGCTCTGTGACACCGTCGTCATCATCGGCAGCGACTACACCGACGTGGGCAGCCCCACCGAACTGGCCTTCAACGCTCGCATCGCCGCGAACCTGGGTGCCCCCGTGCTGCTCGTGCTGGGCGGCCGGGTTGGCCAGAGCCAGGGCGAATGGTTGGGCCAGAGTGACCCCCGAACCACGAGTGATATTCGCCAGCAAACGGATGTCGCGCTCGCCGAATTGCGCGACGAGCACGCCTCGTTGCTCGCCATTGTCGTGAACCGGGCCGATGCCAGCCGCCTCGACGAGATCGTCTCGGTGGTGCGGAGCGTCGTTGACGCTCCCGGTCAGCGCTCGGAATCGACCGCGGGCATCCCGGTGTGGGCGGTCCCGGAAGACCCGTATCTCGTGGCACCCAGCATGCAGAGCATCATGGAGGCCACCAACGGGCGCCTCATCAAGGGTGACCCGGAGCTGCTGGCACGTGAAGCGCTCGGTGTTGTCGTCGCCGCCATGTCGATGGTCAACGTGTTGCCCCGCCTCATTGAGGGCGCTGTCGTCGTCGTTCCCGGTGACCGGGAAGACGTGCTGCTCGCCGTGCTCATGGCGAACTCCGCGGCCACGTTCCCGTCCATTGCCGGCATTGTGCTCAACGGCGGCTTCGAACTGCCGGAACCCATTCAGCGCCTGATGGAAGGTCTCGCACCCTCCCTCCCCATCATCAGCACCGATCTCGGGTCCTACGAGACGGCACTGCGGGTGACGCACACGCGCGGGCGCCTTGCCGCGGATTCCCAGCGCAAGCACGACACGGCGCTCGCCCTGTTCGAGCAGCACGTGGAGGCATCCGTTCTGCTGGATCGTCTGGAAGTGAGTCGCGCCGATGTGGTGACCCCGCTCATGTTCGAGTACGACCTGCTCGAGCGGGCACGCAGCCACCGCCGTCATATCGTGCTGCCCGAGGGCGATGATGACCGCGTGCTGCGGGCCGCAGCCACCCTCCTGGCCCGCGACGTGGTGGACCTCACCATTCTGGGCGAGGAGATTGAGGTGCGTTCGCGGGCGATCGGGCTCGGCATCGACATTTCGAAGGCACAGATTCTGAGCCCGTTCGATGACGTGCTGCGCCTGCGTTTTGCCGAGGAATATGTGAAGCTGCGCGTGCACAAGGGCGTCCGGTTCGAGCAGGCACGCGACACCGTGACCGATCTGTCGTACTTCGGCACCATGATGGTGCAGCTGGGCATTGCCGACGGCATGGTCTCCGGCGCCGCGCACACCACGGCCCACACCATCCGCCCGAGCTTTGAAATCATCAAGACCCGGCCCGGCGTGGGGGTGGTGTCGAGCGTGTTCCTGATGGCGCTCGCCGACCGCGTGCTCGTGTACGGCGACTGCGCCATCATTCCCGACCCCACCGCCGAGCAGCTGGCCGATATCGCCATCTCGGCCTCGGAAACCGCCGTGCAGTTTGGCATCGAGCCGCGCATTGCCATGCTGTCTTACTCCACCGGCGCTTCCGGCGAGGGCGCCGACGTCGACAAGGTGCGTGCGGCCACGGCGCTTGTGCGTGAGCGCCGTCCCGACCTGCTGGTTGAGGGTCCCATTCAGTACGATGCCGCAACGGATGCTGCGGTGGCGGCCACGAAGATGCCCGGTTCCGAGGTGGCCGGCCGTGCCACCGTGTTCATTTTTCCCGATCTGAACACCGGCAACAACACCTACAAGGCCGTGCAGCGCAGCGCCAATGCCGTGGCGATCGGCCCGATTCTGCAGGGGCTGCGCAAGCCGATCAACGACCTGTCCCGGGGTGCGCTGGTGCAAGACATCGTGAACACCGTGGCGATCACCGCCATTCAGGCCGCGTCCCTCGATGAGGCGGCCGCCCTGGCAGCAGCCACCGCCGCCGAGGTACACGCGTGACCGCCGTGCTGGTGGTGAACTCCGGTTCGTCGTCGTTCAAATATCAGCTCATCGAGATGGATACCGAAACCACCCTCGCCAGTGGTCTCGTGGAGCGGATCGGCGAGCTCATGGGCACCTCCTCGCACACGGTCCTCGAAACCCCCATCACCCAGGCCACCGAGACGGTCACCGTCGAGCGGGAGCTGCCGATTGCCGACCACACGGCCGGGTTCGCGGTCATGCTGGAGGCCTTCCGCACGCACGGTCCGTCGCTGGAGGCGCACGCACCCGTTGCCGTGGGGCACCGCGTGGTGCACGGCGGGGCACGCTTTCACGAGCCCACCGTGATCACCGAGTCGGTGGAACGCGACATTGACGAGCTTTCTGCCCTCGCACCGCTGCACAACCCCGGCGCGCTGCAGGGAATCACGGCCGCGATTGCCGCTTTTTCCGCGGTGCCGCACGTGGCCATCTTCGACACCGCCTTTCACCAAACGCTGCCGCCGGAAGCGTTCACCTACGCCATCAACGCCGACCTGGCCGAGCGCTTTCGCGTGCGCCGGTATGGTTTTCACGGCACGTCGCACGGCTTCGTGTCGCGGGCCGGGGCCGATTTTCTGGGACAGCCGGTCGACGCTCTGAACCAGATCGTGCTGCACCTCGGCAACGGTGGCTCGGTGTGCGCCGTGCGTGCCGGCCAATCGGTGGAGACGAGCATGGGCATGACCCCGCTCGAAGGACTCGTGATGGGCACCCGTTCGGGCGATATTGACCCGGGTGTGCTCTTTCACCTGCACCGCCGGGCCGGCCTCGACATTGATGACCTTGATCAGCTGTTGAATCGGGGGAGTGGCCTGCTGGGCCTCACCGGTCACGGCGATCTGCGAGACGTGATCACGGCCGCAGATTCCGGCGATGGCCCGTCTCAGCTCGCCATTGACGTATACGTGCACCGACTCAAGGGATACGTGGGGTCGTACTATGCCCAGCTCGGCCAGGTGGATGTCATTTCGTTCACGGCCGGTGTGGGCGAGAACAGCGCGCTGGTGCGGGCCCGTGCGCTGGAGGGACTCGAGGCGCTCGGTATCAGGATCGACCCCGAGCGCAACGAGGCCAAGTCCCGGGTGGCGCGGCGTATTTCAGCGGATGACTCGGCCGTCACCGTGCTGGTGATTCCCACGAACGAAGAACTCGAGATCGCCCGGCAAACCCTGGCGACGGTGCTCTAACCCGCACCGGGGTGGTGATCCTCACCCGCTTGGATCTGCGGTTCGGATGCCCACATCGGCGGATCCCCCGAGCAACCCGCTGAGCAGGCCGCCCTGAAAGGTGGTGGTCACTGCGCTGCCAAGTTCGTGTCGCCCTTCAGCCTGCTCACGCGCTCGGCGGGCGAGGGCCCGGCCACGGTGGCACGAGGCCGCCGGCGAGAAGGGTCGTGTTCTTGCGACTAAGGGCGCGAGAGGAGGTGGTGGGGTACTGCATGGATTATGCGTGTTCCGTGGTTTCTGGCTCGACTGTCCGGCCGCGGGTACCTCGTTCGCAACAGTAGGAAAGGGACTCCTCATCGCGTTAGAGAAAGTAAGCCTTCCCCCACTCAAGGGGTAAAAAGATGTGGGAAAGAGACTCGTGGGAGGTCGTCTCTGCATGTAGCCCTCTAACCGAATAGTCTGAGATTTACTCATAATATGCTTGCCATTTGCGTAGGGGGGCGCGTACGGTTGGCTCCAGCTTGGACCACGATTCGCGAGGCGGGGGCCGTGAAACAGGCGAACGTGGAGAACTCAAGGTGGACACCGTGCCCAAATTCGATTTCTTTCCAAACGTAAATCGTGTCAGCAGTAGGCGAACCGCGCTCCATACGGCACCGCAGCACCGTTGGCACTTGGGCCTGACTTCCCCGGGCCTGCGCGTCGGCTCGGTCGTTGCCATTACGGCGCTGTTCTTGGGCGCGGGAAGCGTGCCAGCCATGGCCGCCCCCGGCGATATATCGAATGCCGCTGGCCAGTTCATCTCCGGCACCCTCGTGGGTCAGGACCTTGCTCTCGTGGCGGCCCTCGCCGGTGAAACGGCCACGAGTGACGGCATCACGAGCCAGACCAACGCGAACAACCTCGATCTCACAGCCCTTGGCACCGTCAACATCGACATTGGTGGCGGCGTTCTGGTTCCCCTCGACCTCGCGAGCGCCGGAGTTGTCTACCAGTTTGCGCAGGCGCTCAACAATGCTTCCTCCCGAGGATCATCGGGGGCAGTCGGCAGTGACGGCATCATTGGTACCGCACCGAATGCCGGCGTCGCACCGGGCCCGCTCACCCTAGACCTTTCGCAGGTGGTCGCTAATCTGGGCCTGCCGGGCATCGCCGAACTCGCCAACCTCAACCTCACGGTGGGTGCCGTCGCCGGAAGCGCGGCGCAAGCAGCTCCGGCTGCGGCCGTGGGCGGCTACAACATCGCCAGCGCGCAGCTCACCTTCACCAGCCCCACGATTGCCGGGATTACGGGAGCGACCGCTACGAGCACGGCTGCCGTGCAGGCTCAGTTGGATGTGCTCAACGCGGACCTCACCGCGGCGCTTGACGCACAATTCCAGCTCTTGGATCCCCTCGCCATTACCACCCTCGCGGTGACCGCTCCGGACCTGGCCGCGGTCACGGCAGGTCTGACAACCGGCACCGTCACGAACATCGCCTTCCCCGGCGTGTCGATCAACCTCGACACGGGCGAGGTCACGATTGACCTCGACGCTCTCACCGGCGGGCTCAACGGCCTTCCGCCGAACACGAGCATCCTGACCCCGGCCGTGCTCACCCTGATTGAGACCAGTATTCTCGGTGTGCTCACCGGTGTCACCGACAGCGTCCAGGCGGCCATCACCGCCGCCGTCGATGCCACCGCGATCACGGGTGATGTCTCTGTGCTCGGAGTCCCAATTCTCACAGTCAACACCACGGTCGGGGCGCTCAAGGTCGCTGACACGAGTGGCCTCGTGCTCGCTGGTGTTGGTCTCGCACTTCCCGGCGGTGTCGCGTCGGTCCTCACTGCACTGCTCCCGCCCATCACCGCTCTCCAAACGACAACGGATGCCCTCAGCACGGACGTTCTTGCGCCCGTGCTCGCGAGTCTGAACCCGGCCATCAGCGCAGTGCTCGGCGAGGCGCTCGCCATCATCGTGAACAACCAGTCCCTGGTGGCCGGGGTCTTCACCGAAACTGCCCTGCGCGTGACCGTCCTACCGAACACCAGTGCCCTCGCCCTCGACCTCGGCACTGGTCAGGTGGGCGTGAACGCGCTCGCCGTTGCGGCAGGGGCCACGGCCCTGATCCCCGATAACGGGCCAGAGACCGGCGGCACAGCCGTCACGGTCACCGGTTCCGGGTTCACCGGGGCCACTGGTCTCACCGTTGACGGGACATCCGTTCCCTTCGTTGTGGTCGATGACGCCACCATCACCTTCACGACCCCGGTGCACGCGCCGGGACTGGTGGACGTGGTCGTGGTTGATCCGGCCGGCAACTCGGCTCCCCTGGGCTTCACATTCACCCTGGTTGCCCAAGTCATCACGGTCACTCCGAACACGGGACCGGAGGCTGGCGCCAACACGGTAACCATCACCGGCGTCTGCTTCACCAGTGCCACGAGTTTGCTGTTTGGTGCCACACCGGCCACGAGCTTCGTGGTTGTAAATGACACCACCATCACTGCCGTCGTTCCGGCCGGAACCGGCCTCGTGGACGTAACCGTCACGGGTGGGGGAACCTGCGGCACGGGCACCCTGCCAGGGGCATATACCTTCCTGCCCGCGGCAGCGATCACCGGTATCGTGGCAGATAATGGGCCACAAACCGGCGGCACCACCGTGGTCATCACCGGTACTGGGTTCACTGGGACCACGGATGTAACCTTCAACGGAACGTCGGTGCCCAGCTTCACGGTTGATTCAGACACGCAGATTACGGTGACTACTCCGGCACACGCGCCGGGGCAAGTTGACGTGGTCGTGCTCTCGGCGAACGGCAACTCACCGCCCGCACTGTTTACATTCACGCCGGTCACGACGGCAACCGGTGTCGACCCTTCCAGTGGGCCGGCGGTGGGCGGCACGACGGTGACGATCACGGGTAGTTGTTTCACGGGCGCCACCTCGGTGCTGTTCGGTGGAACGGCGGCGAGCTTCACCGTGCTGAGCGACACGCAGATCATGGCAACCTCGCCGGCCGGAAGCAGCACGGTTGATGTGACGGTGGTCGGCGGCGGAACATGCGGCACCGGAATACTGGTGGGTGCGTTCAGGTACGTGCCCGCCACGGTCACAACGACCACTGTCACTCCGCCGTCGTTCCTTGCCTCCACCGGTTTCGGGGGGATGCCGATTGCTCGCTTTGGCGTTCTCCTGTTGCTGCTCGCAGGTGTGGTGCTACTAATTGTCCGGCGCAGGCGGGACCTGCTCGCCTAACAACTCGTATGGTTCCGGTTGTTCCCCCGCCACCGGCACCATACGTCTCCTTCCTTGACTCGGGGCTGAACTAAAGCACCCTCACGACCTCCGGGAGTCGTGAGGGTGCTTTTCATCTGCGTGGACGCTTGTGCTCGGGCTGCGCAGCGTCGGTGGGGCCAAGTACCATTGATCTGTGGTTACCGCACTGTATCGCCGTTACCGGCCAGAGACCTTTGCCGAGATGATTGGCCAGTCGCAAGTGACTGAGCCGCTCATGACGGCACTGCGCACCAATCGGGTGAATCATGCCTACCTGTTCAGCGGCCCGCGCGGGTGCGGCAAGACCACCTCGGCGCGCATTCTGGCTCGCTGCCTGAACTGTGCCGAGGGTCCCACCGACACTCCCTGTGGCGTGTGCCCGAGCTGTGTCGAACTGGCCCGTGACGGTGGCGGATCCCTTGACGTGGTGGAGATCGACGCGGCCAGCCACAACGGTGTCGACGATGCCCGGGATATTCGTGAACGCGCCATCTTCGCGCCGGCTCGCGACCGCTACAAGATCTTCATCCTCGACGAGGCGCACATGGTGACGCCGCAGGGGTTCAACGCCCTGCTGAAGATCGTGGAGGAACCGCCGGAGCACGTGAAGTTCATCTTCGCCACGACCGAGCCCGAGAAGGTCATCGGCACGATTCGGTCGCGCACCCACCACTATCCCTTCCGCTTGGTTCCACCGGCACCCATGCTCGAATACGTGCAGCAGATGTGTGAAACCGAGCACATGCAGGTTGCCCCCGGCGTGCTGCCCCTCGTGGTACGTGCAGGCGGCGGCTCTCCCCGCGACACGCTGTCGCTGCTGGACCAGCTGATGGCCGGCTCCGACGGCCACACCGTTGAGTATGAGCGTGCGGTTGCCCTGCTGGGCTACACCAGCGCCACCTTGCTCGATGACGCGATTGACGCCCTCGGCGCCCGTGACGCCGGAGCAGCCTTCGACGCGGCAGACCGGGTGATCCAGACCGGTCAAGACCCGCGCCGCTTTGTGGAAGACCTTCTGGAACGCATGCGTGACCTCATCGTGGTCGCGGCCACGTCGGCTGCGGGAGCCGCAGCCGTGCTTCGCGGGGTACCCCAGGACGAGATCGATCGGATGGCGGCGCAGGCTCACCAATTTGGCCCCGCCGAACTCTCGCGCACCGCCGATATTCTGAACGCGGCCCTCACCGAGATGTCGGGCGCCACCTCTCCTCGGTTGCATCTGGAACTCATGATTGCCCGCGCGCTTATCCCCGCCACGGACGACTCCGTGCGCGGAGCGCTCGCTCGCGTGGAGCGACTCGAGCGCCGGATCGGTGTTGAGGGTGTGGCCGCGGTCGCACCAGCCGAAACCGCCCCGGCCACCCCGTCCCGCACCCCGTCCCCCGTGCCGCCGCGCAGCTCCACCGCGCCCGCCCGTCCCGTGGTCGACCCGGTCACCGACGCGCCCACAAGCGGTGTGGGTCCGGTTCAGTGGGCCGCAACCGCGAAGCCTGCACCCACGGTGGCGGACACCACGCCGACCGCACGCGCCGACGCGGCACCAGCATCCGCTGCCGCGCCCGTTGCGGTAGACGCCCCGCACGCGGTGCGCGTGCTCCCCACTGCTCCGGTGACGTTTGCGCAGCTCAGTGCCGCCTGGCCGGAGATTCTCGAGGCCGTGCGCACGGCCAAGGTGAGCGCCTGGCTGGTGGCCTACACCGCGCACCTGATTGATCTGCGCGACAACGACGTTTTGGTGCTGTCGTTTCCGAGCGAGGCCGATGTGGCCAGTTTCAAGCACTCCCCGGCACCCGGCATGGGCGTGAGTGATTTTCTGCGCACCGCGATCGTGGCGGTGCTTGGGCTTCGGGTGAAATTCATTGCTCGCGAGGAACCGCGTCCGCCGTCGGGGTCCGCCGGTGACGACCCCGTTGCGCCGGTGCTCACCCCGTCCGCATTGCCGCAGAACGACGAGTCCGGCGCGCCGGATGGAGACGTGGTTGACGACGAGCCGTGGGCCAGCGATGCCGGTGCCACGGGGGCCGACGAGAGCAATGCCGCAGTGTCCGACAGTGCGCAGTCTGCGGCAGAACTCGACGAGCAGAGCCCGTCGCCCGTCGGTGTCGCCCCGGTCGCTGCTCCCGTCGCCGTGCCGCCGCCCATTGCCGAGACCGTCACCCCGGCACGGCCGGCGACCACCGGCTGGAACACCGTGGCTATTCCCGGCTCCGCACCCGCTGTCACCCCCGCGGTGCGCGAACCTGTCACACCGGAAGCCAGCGCGACTGCGCCGGCGCGGGCAGTGGAGTCAGAGCCACCGTTCAACGATGTGCCCCCGCCCTTTGACGATGACGTTCCGCCCGAGCGGGATGGCCCAGGCTACGAGCGCACGCCGACCGTGCAGAACACGCCGCGCGTTCAGGTGCCGGCGGCATCCGCTGGTCGACGCCCAACCGAGAAGGCGCGCACAACCTCCGCACCGAGTTTTGCCGAGAAACAGCGTTACGGCGAGGCGGTGGTGCGCGAGGTTCTGGGTGCCACGTTTATTGAAGAACAGCCATATTTTGCGACCACGCCGCGACCGAGAGGCGACTAGCCCATGTATGAAGGCATCGTTCAGGAACTGATCGACGAACTCGGCCAGCTGCCGGGAATCGGTCCGAAATCTGCGCAGCGCATTGCGTTTCACATTCTGCAGACCGAAAAGTTTGACGTGACCAGGCTCGCGAACGTGCTGCTCGAGGTGCGCGATAAGGTGCGGTTCTGCGATATCTGCGGCAACGTGAGCGAGCAGCCCACGTGCATGATCTGCCGGGATCCGCGGCGCAATCCCACCCTCATCTGCGTCGTCGAAGAGGCCAAGGACGTTGTGGCGATCGAGCGCACCCGCGAGTTCAAGGGGCTCTATCACGTGCTCGGTGGTGCCATTAGTCCGATCGACGGGGTCGGACCCGACGATCTGCGCATTCGCCAGCTCATGCAGCGGCTGGCGAACAACACCGTTCAAGAGGTGATCATTGCGACGGATCCTAACCTCGAGGGGGAGGCCACCGCCACCTACCTGTCACGCCTGCTGACCACGCTGAAAATCAAGGTCACCCGGCTGGCGTCGGGGCTTCCGGTGGGCGGTGACCTGGAGTACGCCGACGAGGTCACTCTGGGCCGTGCCTTTGAAGGTCGTCGCGAGGTTACGCACTAGCCACGGGGCGTCACATGAACGACGGCCTGCGGATCCGACATTTATACTAGAGGCTTGGCCTCTGCCCACCCACCAACCTCAGGAGTGCTCCGTGGCTTTGATCGTGCAGAAGTTCGGCGGATCATCCGTTGCCGACGCCGAAAGCATCAAGCGTGTCGCCAAGCGCATCGTGGACACGCGCAAGGCCGGCAACGAAGTGGTGGTTGCCGTGTCAGCCATGGGCGACTCCACCGATGAGCTGCTCGACCTCGCCCACCAGGTGACCCCTCTTCCCGCGCCGCGCGAGCTCGACATGCTCCTCACTGCCGGGGAGCGCATTTCTATGGCCCTTCTCGCCATGGCGATCAAGAGCATGGGCTACGACGCTCGCTCCTTCACCGGCAGCCAGGCCGGCATGATCACCGACGCCCGGCACGGGTCCGCCCGCATTGTCGATGTGACACCGGGCCGCATCCGTGAGGCCCTCGACGAGGGCGCTGTCGCCATCGTTGCCGGCTTCCAGGGTTTCAACCGCGACACGAAAGACATCACGACTCTCGGCCGTGGGGGCTCTGACACCACGGCCGTTGCCCTCGCCGCGGCCTTGGGGGCCGACATTTGTGAGATCTATACGGATGTCGATGGTGTCTATACCGCCGACCCGCGTGTTGTTCCCAAGGCGCGCAAGCTCGATAGCGTCTCGAGTGAAGAGATGCTGGAGCTCGCCGCCGCCGGTGCGAAAGTTTTGTATATTCGAGCCGTGGAATATGCTCGGCGCCATGGCGTGACGCTGCATGTGCGGTCATCCTTTAACAACAACACCGGCACCATCGTCTACAACGCCGATACCGCCCGTGCGAATGGAGAGATAGTGGAAGAGCCAATCATCGCCGGGATTGCTGCCGACCTGAGTGAAGCAAAGGTGACGGTCGTTGGCGTGCCCGACATTCCCGGCAAGGCCGCGCTGATCTTCAAGATCGTCGCGAAGACCAACGCCAACGTGGACATGATCGTGCAAAACGTATCCGCTGCAGCGACGGGCCTCACCGACATCTCCTTCACGCTGCCCAAATCCGAGGGTCAGCAGGTGCTGACCGCACTCACCAACGAACAGCAGGTCGTCGGGTTCAAGAGCCTGCAGTACGACGACCAGATCGGCAAGCTCGCCCTGGTGGGCGGTGGCATGCGCACCAACACCGGTGTCTCGGCCAAGCTGTTCGAGGCACTGTATGAGGCTGGCATCAACATCGAGATGATTTCCACGAGCGAAATCCGCATCTCCGTGGTGACACGGGCCGACACCATCAATGAAGCCCTGCGTGTGGTGCACACCGCGTTCGGACTGGACGCCGACTCCGACGCCCAGGTACACGGCGGAACCGGCCGCTAGTTTTCATCGCCCGCGTCGACACGACCCGGGTGCACGACCTCGTTCTACGTTAGGAATCACTGTGAGCACCACCGTCACAACCGCAGGCATCAATATTGGCGTCGTCGGTGCCACTGGGCAGGTGGGTGCCGTTGTGCGCGCCCTGCTGGCCGAGCGTAAATTCCCGGTAAAGAGCATCCGCTTCTTCGCGTCGGCACGTTCCGCCGGGAACACCCTCTCCTTTCAGGGTGTCGATGTTGTGATCGAAGACGCGGCGGTTGCCGATCCGACCGGCCTGGACGTGGCAATTTTCTCGGCGGGAGCGTCGCTGTCCAAGGTGCAGGCTCCGCGCTTCGCCGCCGCCGGCGTTACGGTGATCGACAACTCGTCCGGTTGGCGCATGGACCCCGATGTTCCGCTCGTGGTCAGCGAAGTGAACCCGGAGGCCATCGCCTTGGCCACCAAGGGCATTATTGCCAACCCCAACTGCACTACCATGGCCGCGATGCCCGTGCTGAAGGCGCTGCATGACGCGGCCGGCCTCGAACGCCTGATCGTGAGCACCTATCAGGCGGTCTCCGGCAGCGGCCTTGCGGGCGCCTTCGAGCTGGCCTCCCAGGTGCGCGTTGCGGTACAGGACGAAAACCTGCTCGGTCTGGTGCACTCGGGAACGGCTGTCACCCTGCCGGAGCCCACCATTTACGCGCGCCCCATCGCGTTTGACGTCATTCCGCTTGCCGGATCAATCGTTGACGACGGCAGCTTCGAGACCGACGAGGAACAGAAGCTTCGTAACGAGAGCCGCAAGATTCTCAACCTTCCCGAGCTGCTCGTCTCGGGCACGTGCGTGCGGGTTCCCGTGTTCACCGGTCATTCCTTGTCGATCAACGTGGAGTTTGCTCAGCCGCTGACGGTTGCCCGGGCCCAGGAGCTGTTAGCGGATGCCCCCGGTGTGACCCTGACGGATGTACCCACGCCCTTGCAGGCGGCAGGCCAAGATCCGAGCTTCGTCGGCCGCATCCGGCAGGACCCCGGCGTGCCGAATAATCGCGGCCTGGCCCTGTTCATTAGCAACGATAATCTTCGCAAGGGAGCAGCCCTGAACGCTGTGCAGATCGCGGAACTCGTCGCTGCCCAGCTCGTCGCTGCCTAAACTCTTCGTCTACCCCACGCCGGGTACTGTAGGTGCACTAAACTCACCTTTTGTGAGGCGTAATCAGGTGTGGGGCGGACTGCGGCGGGCAGGGTTTGCGCTTTTTGCGGCCTACGGTGCCGTCGTCATTTTTGGCGCCACCATTGTCATGTCGAGCGCGACGGCCATTAGCCTACTTATCGCCGCGATCGGCGTCGGCTGCATCGTGGCTCTGGAGAGTAACCGCATCTGGATGGGCTGGTCGCCCTACCGCGGGTTGTCCTATAGCCTGCCCGTTATTGCCCTTCCCATTCTGGTGGGCGTGCTGGGTGTGACCGTAGCGGTCGGGACTATAGCCCTCGGTGTCCTCATCCGCACACTGGCCCGCACGCGGCGTTGGGCAATTTCCCTGTACTCCGCGGGCCTGACGGGCGTTGGGGCCACGATCAATGTTGTGGTCTTTCAGGCACTGCTCGACGCGGACGTGATCCTTGTTGTTGCGGTACTTTTCTCTGCCATCATCTTCGTGGCCGTGGTGCTCTCCGTAGAGGTGGTACGTCGGTGGAGTATCCGGGCACCGATCGAGTTGGGGTCCTTCACCCCGACATCGCCCTTCCGAGGTGCCGCCCTGCTGACCGGTGCCGCGTGCTTCACCGCCCTGGCCGCCTTCTGGAATAATCCGGCACTGCCCTTCTTTGCCGAGTCCGTTCAGGACCGCAACGCCCTCATCCTGCTGCTGCTGCTCACGCTGATTGCCGTGGCGGCCAAAGCGCTGGTGCGGCTGGAGGACATGAGGCGGCGGTTTAACGGTCTGATCCGGGGAACGGCTGCGCTCAACGCCAAGTCGTTTGGTCACACTCCCGGATCGGAGTCCTTCGCCGATCTGGTGCGACGTGCCGTCACCGAGGCGATCGGCGCGGAATGGGTTGCCCTGCGCAAGGACCCGGGGTCCTGGCCCGACATCTCTGCCAGCGTCACGCTGGTGAAAGGAGAGCCGCTTTTTATCGTGGCGCATCGTGATGCGATCGATGTGGCGTTTGGCCGCGATGACAAGCGTGCCCTCAACGCCCTCGCGCACACCGCCAACGTTGTGGTGCGGGCTCGTGATGACATCGGTGGCCTGACTTTACGAGCGAATACCGATCAACTGACCGGCCTTCCGAACTACGGTGCATTTCAGGCCGCACTCGTGAACATCAATGGGCACCGCAACTACGCCGAAGCGCTCGCGGTGCTCTTTCTTGACATTGATGATTTTAAGCGAATTAATGACCGGTATGGGCATCAGGTCGGGGATGACGTGCTGCGCGTTCTTGGTCACCGGCTGCGCTCCGCCGTGCGTCCCTCCGATGTCGTAGCCCGTGTCGGTGGCGACGAGTTCGTCATCATTCTCACCCGGCTCTCTTCACTCGCTGAAGCGAATCAGATTGCCGAAAGCATCCTGGTGGCCTCAGGGAAACAGATCGTGCTGGAGGGAGCCACGGTGCATCCGCTTCTCAGCATTGGCCTCGCCTACTCATCGCATCGGGAAGCGGATGTCTGGGAGCTCGTTCTTGACGCCGACAAGAGCATGCTCGCGGTGAAACACAGCCGCCGGAGCGGTGGTCCTTCCAACGAGAGCAGCATCAGCATCTCGGCGCATCGATCGCCACAGGTGATCGAGCGGGTGGCGGAAGCTATTCGCGAGAATAATCTCACCATGGCGTACCAGCCCATCGTGAGTCTGGTCACGAGCCAGATCTGGGCGTTCGAAGCCCTGGTGCGTTTTACCGATCCGGAGATCGGGGCGCTCTCGCCGCCCTCACTCGTGGAGACCTCCAAGCGACTTGGACTGTTCGACGATTTTACGCAACAGGTGGCCGAGAAGGCCATGACGGCGGCCGCCGAGTTTCGGCTCGTCGAACCACGCATCGTCTGCATGACCATCAATGTGGAAGCAAACCAGGTCATGCCGGAACGCCTCGGTGATTTCGTGGAAGAGCTTGCCGCCCGATATGCGGATATTTCGCTGTGTCTTGAACTGAATGAACGCTCGGTTGCGCGGGTGTCCCCGGAGCTGCGGGCACAGGTTGACCATCTGCGCGATATTGGGATTCTGATCGCGCTCGACGACTACGGTTCGGAGGATTCGTCCGTTGACTCTCTCGTGCGTGTTCCCATGGACATTCTCAAAATCGACAAAAGCCTCGTTGATGACCTCGACGATGTGCGCCAATGCGAGGTTCTCACGGCACTGCAGGGCTTTGGGGACAGCCTCGAATATTCGATGATCGTTGAGGGCGTTGAGGACGAAGCGATGGCGCTCCACCTCTCCAGGTTGGGCATTCGAAGCGCTCAAGGCTTTCACTACGGCATCCCGCAGCCGTTCGATGTGGTGCTCGCGCGATTGGTACAGCACGGTGCCGCTGCCGTGGTTCCAGCCACAGCACTGTCGACCCCGTGATCTGAATGCGCGGAAGGGCATGAATCCTTACCCCCGAAGGGGTGTCTTGATTCAAGCTTGATGCAACCTTGCACCGGCCGGCCTGCGCTTCTGGGCTGGTAGCTGTCAGAGTCACAGTGTGAGCTACAGCATCCGTTATCTTCAACGAAACCCGCGGGACACGACCCCCGGGTCGCGTCGAACGCGCACCCGGCTGCGTGCGGTGTCGAGGACTTTTGGCCTCGTGGTTCCCCCCGCAGTGTCACCCCGGTTCTGCGCGTCGCGGTCGCTGACCGCCGGGCGGTCCTGACGGTCGCCAGCCTCCGGGAGACCGGTGATCAGGCGGGCTAGGACTCGTGTGGTGCTGCGAGTCGGTAACCGACCCCGCGCACCGTTTCCAGCCACGACGGTGCCGTGACGCTATCGCCCAGCTTGCGTCGTAGATTTCCCATGTGCACCTCCACGGCACGCTGATCTGCCTCGCTCACGGAGTAGCTATCGGCATACGATTCGCCGCGAAGCATGAGCGCGAGGTCGGCTTTGCTCCGCACTCGCCGCTGAGAGTCGAGGAGGGAGGCGAGGAGATCGAACTCGGTCCGGGTGAGATCGAGCGAGTGGTCGTCAAGGAGCACACGGCGCTCAGCAGCGTTCAGGCGGAGTCCGTTGTGCTCGTGCCATGCGCTCGGGACCGTTATTGAGTCAGTGGCGGTTGTCTCGGGTTCCGCCGCAGTATCCGTGCGGTCGGTCGCGAGGTGATGCCGCGGGCGGCGCAACATGGCATCGATCCGAGCCCGCAGCTCACGCGGCCGAAAGGGTTTCGTCAGGTAGTCGTCGGCACCAGCTTCGAGGGCTTGCAACGTGTCTATCTCGTCACTGCGGGCAGTGAGCATCACGAGGTATGTCGAACTGACACCACGAATGCGGCGGGCCGTTTCGAATCCGTCCATCCCCGGTAACCCCACGTCGAGAGTCGTGACGACCGGGTTGTGTTCCCGCACCGCTGTGACGCCATCGAGACCGTTGCTGGCGGTGATCGTCTCGAATCCGGCCTGGGTGAGCACGACCGCGAGGAGCGCCCGAATGTCGGGGTCATCCTCGATGATGACCGCGACGCGTTTCTCGGAGGGTTCAGTCATACCGCGATTATCGTCCATTCACAGCGCGCCGGGGGACGCCGGGTTCTCATCTCGATTGCGTGACCTGCTTGGGGTTCCGGGCGCGGCGCGGCGCGCTCCGGCGCCGCGATACACTCGGAAGCGTGAATGCAACGGAACCCGTAGACGTCGTTCTCATTGGCGGCGGAATCATGAGCGCTACTCTCGGCACCCTCCTCAAGGAGCTGCAGCCGTCGTGGCGCATTGAAGTGTACGAGCGATTGGGCGAATTGGCCCAGGAAAGCTCGAACCCGTGGAACAACGCCGGCACGGGTCACGCAGCGCTGTGTGAACTCAACTACATGCCCGAAGCACCCGGGGGAAAGCTCACCGCCGACAAAGCAGTGAGCATCAACGAGCAGTTTCAGGTCAGCCGTCAGCTCTGGGCGCACCTAGTGAGTACCGGGGCGCTCCCGGAGCCGGAGAAATTCATCAACTCCACACCGCACATGACCTTCGTGCACGGAGCAGCGAATGTTGCCTACCTTCGCGAGCGTCACGAGGTTTTGAAAGACCAGCCGCTTTTCACCGGAATGGAATTCAGCGATGACCCAACGGTTATCGGTGGTTGGACGCCCCTGCTCACGAAGAAGCGTCCGTCCGGGCAGAAGATTGCGGCCACGCGCAGCAACCTGGGCACCGATGTCGATTTTGGCGCCCTCACCTCGTACATGTTCGACAACCTCACCCGGCACGGCGTCGAGGTGAAAATGAACCAGGAAGTCACAAACCTCAGGCAAAACTCCGACGGGTCGTGGCGCATTAACCTCCTACGCCAGGTTGGACAGACCCGTAGCACCGTGAATGCCAAGTTCGTGTTCGTGGGTGCCGGTGGTGGTGGTTTGGCCCTGCTGCAAAAGAGCGGGATTCCCGAGATCAAGGGGTTCGGTGGATTTCCGATCAGCGGTCAATTCCTCCGCACCACGAACCCCGAGCTGGTGGCTCAGCATCAGGCAAAGGTGTACGGCAAGGCCGGTGTTGGTGCCCCGCCCATGTCCGTGCCGCACCTGGACACGCGAATCGTCGACGGCCAGATGTCGCTGCTCTTCGGGCCGTATGCCGGGTTTAGCCCCAAGTTCCTTAAGACCAGTACCTGGCTCGACCTTCCGCTGTCGATTCGTGCTCACAACCTCGGCCCGATGCTCGCCGTGGCCCGCCACAACTTCGACCTGATGAAGTACCTCATTGGCGAAATCTTCGCATCACGTAACGCCAAACTGAAGGCACTGCAGGAGTTCGTTCCCACCGCCAAGATGGGCGACTGGGAGCTGATCACGGCGGGCCAGCGCGTGCAGGTTATGAAGAAGGATGCCGACAAGGGCGGCGTGTTGCAAATGGGAACCGAGGTTGTCACATCGGCTGATGGCACCATCGCCGGGCTTCTCGGCGCATCGCCCGGTGCGTCTACGGCTGCGCCGATCATGGTGGATCTGCTGGCCCGGTGCTTCCCGGATCGCATCGCGGCGTGGGAGCCGAAGATCGCCGCCATGATCCCGAGCTACGGCACCAAGCTCTCCGACGATCCTGCCGCCGCCGCCGCCTCCCTGGCGGCCACGGCACAGGTGCTGCACCTCACCGCGTAGCCGGCGTCCCGGAGCGTGGTGACGGCGGTTCCCCGAGCTGTCGCTCGTGCCGGCCGCACGACGCCGTGCAGGCGGGTGTGCCCCCCATCTCAGGTGACATACTTGAATTGAAGGGGAGCAATGACTCTTGGATTACCGGGACACCTGGTGCAGTCCGAGCTCGCCCGCGCCCTCGCCCGTGCCGCGCATGGCTTTGGTCTGATTTGTCTCACCGGGGCCCTCGGAGCTGTCATCGTCTTGAGTGCCACCGAGGCCGGGACCACACTGCCCATCACAATCGCCGTGATGCTCGCTATGGCTGGCCTTCTTGTGCTTGTCACACGCCGCCGCAGCCTCCTCATGTCCCTCAGCTATCTGATCATCGGAACACTGTGTATTTACGTGTTCACCGATACCGTCTTGAGCGCGCCAGAGAGCTTTTCGGCGTCCACGCTCTTTCTGCTGGCTCTGCCCAAGATGGCGCTGGTTATGGTGGCCGGCGCCGGATCCGGACTTCTGGTGGGGGTGCTGTGGAGCACGGCGGGCTTTGTCCTGGCCGAGGCGGCGGGACTCCTTGCGGTTGTTCATGCGGACGTGAGCGTTGGCCGGGATTTCTTCACGGTGACGGCCTACGTGGCGCTCACGGTAGCGCTGCTCCTGGCCGGGCTTGGACACCGTCGAGGTGCGCTTGCGCAGCCGGCATTGCTGCGCGCCGCACGAAACGATGCGTCCAGCCAGCTGCGACACTCGCTTGACAACCGGTCGATCGCCGTGCTGAACGACACGGTCATCAATCAACTGGTGGGCCTGTCATTGTCATCGCCCGGGGTTGTCTCTCCACACCTGCAGGCGGGGCTGCGCACCACGCTCCACACGCTTCGAGACACCGCCTGGCTCTCCGAAGGCGACCCGCATGCGCCCGGCACCGGAGTGCTTGCGGCCAGCGCGCTGTTTGCGGCCGTCGACCGCTGCCGCACCGCTGGCCTCACCATTGAGGTGAACGGGGACATCGACTCGCTTGATCGCCTCACCTCATCGGCCGACCGCGAACTTGCGCTGGCGGTGGAGCAGTGCCTCGGAAACGTTCTGCGGCACGCCGGCACGATCGCGGCCGAGGTCAGCGTGGAGAACGACTCCGAGAGCGTCTCCATCATGGTGGCGGATGCCGGCCGCGGGTTCACTCTGTCGGGATCGGGGAGCGGGCGACTCGGGTTACGCCAGTCCGTGCGGCGCCGTATTGATCGCCTCGGAGGGTCCGTGACCATTTGGACGCGCCCCGGGGCTGGCACCACCGTGCGGCTGACCGTTCCCGCAGGTGACCTCGCCGTTCCTGCGCCCACGGTGCGGGGAAGGCAATGACGGCACCCGATGCGACTCAGCAGCGTCTTGATCCGATCGGTGGTCTCGCCGTCTGGCCTCTTGCGCCCGTTACGGCCCTCATCGTGGTGACCTATGCCATTTTCTCCGTGATGACACAGGCCGCAGAAGTGCTAAACCCACTGTTCGCCGCCCTCGGGGTGGTGGCCCTCGCGGGTGCGGCTGGCATTCTCGTGTGGGCCTCGTTGCCCGAGAATGCACCCTTTCAGCGCCGCTCCAGCATTCTCCTCGTGGGGCTGGCCCTTCTGGCCTATTTTCTCGAACAAGCGGGTTTGTGGGGTCAGAACTCGAGCGTGCACAACGATTTCGGTCAGGTGGCTCTCGGGCTCCTCATCCTGGCCCTGGCACCCTTCCGCCCCTGGCGAGAGATCATCCTCCTGGCCCTGGGGTCCGCCATTATCGTCGCCACCGGGGCCTTCGTTCACGCGTCTCTGTTCGATACCGGTGCGCCACCAGCCCTCTACGCAATTCTTGCTGCGGTGCAATTGCTCGCACCCGCCCTTGCTGGCGCGGCCTACTGCCGTCAGGTCGTCACGTCCATTCGCGTGTGGCAAACGGACGCCGTGCGGTCCATTCGGCGCACTACCGAGGAGAGCCGGGTAACCCTGGCCCCCGCCGTCGAAAAGCAGCGACTCGCCGACCTCGAAGTAAGCGTGCTGCCCTTTCTCAGCGCGATTCTTGACCGCGGTACGGTTTCGGCTGCGGAGATAGATCGTGCACGCGGGCTAGCGGAGCAGGTGCGGCGGGCACTGGTTGCCGAAACCGATCACACCTGGCTGGATGATCTGGTGGCCCGGGAGAGCGCTGGCCTGGCGGCCGAAGCGGGTGGGGGCATCGCGGCGCTGCCCCTGGTGCGCGATGATGAGCGCCGGGCCGCTCGATTCACACCGAGGCAGCGCGCGGCCTTCGGAGCTCTGGTGGTGATGCTCTGTGCTCAGCCCGGACTCGACCACTCCAGCCTTGCCATTCGGCTTTCCCCGGCGCACGGAAAAGCAACCCCGGACGGCCTGAGTGAGCCGTTGGATTCTCAGCACGCCGAGGGTGCCACGGTGATCTCACTGGACGCATCCGTTGTCGTGCCCGCCCGGCAGCTGCGTGCGGCCCTCCAGCCGTTCACTGCTGTCTTGCGGGTTGAATTCACGCACGTTCGCGTGGGTGTCGGCCGTCAACACCTCACGGTGCATCTCGATGCCGAGCACCGCGAGGCTGGCCATCGCAATGCCGACCGATCACACGTCCGACGGCTGTCGCGTCCGATGGCCCTAACCAGAAACGAGCCCTAAATGGCGAAACTCTACTTTCGCTATGGTGCGATGAACAGTGGCAAGAGCACCTCCATGCTCCAGGCTGCATACAACTACGAGGAGCGCGGGCACCGAGTGCTGCTCGCCAAACCGTCCGTTGATACCAAGGGGGACCGTGGCATCCTGTCTCGGCTTGGCGTGACACGCGCTGTTGACTACCTCTTAACTCCGGAAACGGATGCCCTCGCCACGTTTCAGCAGCACCGCGCTCAGGTCCTCCGTGAATCCGGTCTAGATGTGAGCGCTCTGCTGCTTGATGAGGCGCAGTTCCTCACCGAAACGCAGGTTGATGACCTGCTGCGGATCGCCATTCTCGAAAACGTCCCCGTGTTGGCGTACGGCATTCGCACGGACTTTCAAACGGTGGCTTTTCCGGGCAGTCGGCGCCTACTCGAGGTCTCGCACAGCCTGGAAGAACTCAAGACAATCTGCCGGTGCGGGCGCAAAGCAGTGTTCAACGGACGCAAGATTGACGGCGTCTACGTGTTCGATGGCGACCAGGTGGCCATCGATGGCGCCGAGGTCACCTACGAATCGCTCTGCGGATCGTGTTACCTCGAAGAAAGCCACGGTGTTCTCAATACCCGAAGCCGGGCCTAAGCGGCGTTATGAGCCATAGGTGAGGCGCTCGCGCGCTTTTTGTTTAGAAAAGTCACGAGCACCCCAACACCCCCGGTCCCCCCGATATATGTTCCCCAGGATCTACTCTAGGTACACCCCAAAGCTTCCTGCTAGCCGTCACTTCTAATGGCCCCCAAAAAGAACACTTTTTGGGCTGAAAGCGGAAAGAACGGTGATTTTTCGACCGTTTTGGGGGTGGATACACCCACCGGTCTGTCCCCCCCGATATGGTGAGAGCATGTACCGCTACAGAGTGGCCTTGATCGATGACCACGAGATCGTCGCACGCGGATTTGCCGAACTCTTCTCAACGATCCACAACATTCACGTTGTGGCCACCGTCGCCACCGTTTCGGAACTCCTCGAGAAGACTCCTCCCGAGGAAAAGATTGACCTCGTCATCCTCGACCTTCGCCTCTCCGACGGCTCGACGGTGTCGAGCAACGTTCATCGCCTGCGGGAACGCGGAGCCGACGTGCTGGCCTTCACCGGTGGGGACGATGCACAGCTGATGCGCTCCGCGGCTCGATCGGGTGTGCTGGGCGTCGTTCGCAAGTCGGAACCAGCCAACGTTCTCCTTGATGTTGTTGCACGCGCCGCCGTGGGAGAGACGATAGCGTCAACCGACTGGGCTGCGGCCCTGGACGGCGACCCGGAGCTGTCCGATGCCGCTCTGAGCCCCCGTGAGCGTCAGGTGCTTTCTCTGTACGCGGCCGGAGCCAAAGCGCCCCTGGTCGCGTCGCGGACGGGATTGTCCGAGTCCACGGTGATTGACTACATCCGTCGCGTGCGGTCAAAATATGAGCGGGTGGGACGGCCAGCGAACACCAAGATCGATCTGTATAAGCGGGCGCTCGAGGACGGGATTCTGCCCATACCCGGGCATCCATGACCCCACACGGCTTGTGTGGGCAGAGCAGAGGTTCTTTCCGTTTGACGACGAGCACCGAGGCGGCGAGTCCCCGGTGTCCACGGTAACGACCGAGGCGCAGCTGCGCGTCGATGACAGGGAGCCTGATCCCGTGGCCGACGGTGCCCGGGACCGGTTAGCCCGCCTGATGTACGCCGCTGTGGGCGGTGGAGCCATCATCTTCGGCGCTCTCTCCCTGCAACCGTTCCTCGCGCAGGCACACCGTCCCTCGCTGGGAGTGTCGTGGCTTGCCTGGCTGCTGGTGTGTGGGCTCCCGATCGTCTCGGCACTGCTGTCCCGCCGAGCACCGCACTCCGTTCTGCGTGCCCTCGCTCTGGTGCACGGAGCGGTGCTGTTAAGCGCTCTAGTGGGATGGCTCATTCTGGGCGCTCAGGCGCTGCCGCAGGAAGTCGGAAGTCCGTGGATACTCCTGTTTGTGGGCGTGGCGTGCGTGGCCATAGCCGTGGCCGAGCGTGCCTATCTGGTGTGGGTTTTCGTTGTCGTGGCCTGCACACTCAGCGGACTCGTGCGCGCCGTCACCACCCCCAACGTGCGGCCCGCGCTCATTGGCGTGGAAGACGGCCTGTATTCGCTTCTGGTCATCAGCGTGTTCATTGGTTTTACTCTCGCGTTCCGCCGGAGCGCCCGGTGGGTGGAGGTAGCCGTTCGGCTGTCTGCGGTGGCCGATGCTCGAGCCGCGTCTCGAAACGCGCGAGTCCGAGAACGGCAGATGATCGATGCGCTGGTGCACGACAGTGTCATCTCGATCCTGCTGGTCGCGGGTCTCGGGCGCGCGGATATGGCGGTCATCTCCGGCCAGGCCGCCGCCACGCTCAGCAAGCTGGACGCCCTCAGTGGGCCGATTGAATTTGAGATGGTGCCGCGCTCGAGTGTGTGGTTGCGTCTTCAGGCTCTCACTGCCCAGCTGGCTCCAACGGCAATCCTGCGCACCGAGCTCCACCTGGAACGAATGATTCCGCTCGGGGTTGGTGAGGCCGTTCTGGGCGCTGTCGGGGAGGCGCTTCGTAATTCCGTGGCATCGGCCGGCGTGGGGCACCGGCACCGGGTCACGCGTCGAGTCACCGTGCGACCTGCGGGAGGCGGCATCCAGGTGCTCGTGACCGATGATGGTGCTGGGTTCGAGCCGTCACTCGTGCCCGCCGAGCGACTCGGCATCACCCAGAGCATCGTTGGCCGCATGCAGCGCGTGAATGGGGGGTCCGCCGTCGTGAGCTCCCGCCCCGGTCGCGGTACCGAGGTGGTGATTACCTGGCTTCCCCCCGCTGCGATCACCGCGTTACCGCTGCTTGCGATACAGACGTCGGACACGGCGGCGGGACACGATGACACCACCGAGAGGCCACTCACCACCCCTCGCCCCGTGACTCTCCCGGGGACTCTGGGGCTGTCCACCCCGCTGGCGCGCAGTGTGCTCGCCCTGTTCATCGGGCTTCACGCGATTTTCGCCTTCGCGGATACCGAACGGGTCTGGCTCTCCCTCGACCGTGTGGGAGAGGTCCTGGCTCTTCTCACGGTGTCGGCGGCTGCGGTGTGGATTATGTTGCCGGCCCAAGATCCGTTTCCTCGTCTCCGAACCGTCGGCATCCTCGCCCTCTGTGGGGTCAGTGCCAGCATTATGTTCCTGCAGGTATCCCCGCTCGATGGGCGACTGTTCGCGCACTGGCAGCTCGGGGCGGTGACTCTCGTTCTTGTTGTTCTCGTGGCACGTGGCCGACAGGGCTGGGCGTGGGTGGGCTACGCGGCGCTCGCCGTGGCTACCATTCTCTGGGCGCTGGCCTACGGTATGCCGCTCGCGGACAGCGTGAATCTGGTCATGCAGAATGCCGGAACCCTGATGGTTGGTTCCCTCTTTGCGGTGGGGCTCCGTCGCTCTGCTCGCAGTCTCACCCTGCTCGTTCGCGAGCGCGGCACTCGGGCGTCCGCTGAAGCCACGAGCAGCGCTGAAGTGGAGGAACGTGAGATGCAGCTGGCGCGAGTGAACGCGCTGGCTCGTCCTGCTCTCGAACGGCTGATGCAGGCCACCCCGCTCAGTCCCGCGGAGGAGGCCGAATGTCTGCTGGTCGAGGCAAGCCTGCGCGACGCTATCCGCGCACGGAGCCTTTTCGTGGAACCGATCATTTCCGCGACACGCGCCGCGCGGTCCCGCGGCGTCGAGGTGACCCTGCTCGATGACAGCGGCGATTCAGCGCTCACCGATGTAAAGGTTTTGGCCCAGCTCGTGGCTCACGAACTGAATGACTTGAAATTCGGCCGCTTCACCGTTCGGATTCTCCCCGCTGCACGCGTCGAACTGGCAACAATCGTGGTGGAGTCGGTTGAGCATCGCATGATGATTGTAGCCAGCGATGGAAGCACCTCCGACGCCTAAAAAGTTAACGGTCACGCCAACTACGTGGCGATCGGCTCCGGAACGATCTGCAGCCCCGCAGAAGAATTTGCCGACAGTGAGAGAGCTTCAATCCACTCGCGATTGAGGGCAGGAAGGCGGCTGCCAAAATACTTGTAGGCCAGGGGGATGCTTGGGTGGAGCCAGATTGTGCTGCGCCCACCGCCGGCGAGGGGGTCGTCACGCCACGAGAAGTAGAAGCTTTCCCCACGTCGAAGTTTTGTTCCGATCACGAGCTGAATGTGGGCAAGGACTCGATCGTCGAAATCAGCCGTCAGGCTTGAGTCGTAGATCAGTTTGCCCATGTTCATGCTCCACTATTTTCAGACGGACTCGGGCTCTGCGAAGAACCTGATCGCGTTGTGAAAAAACGCAGCCCATGGCCTCATTCCCACGATGAGAGTGTGCGTTCTCGAGGCTCTCTCAGCTTAGTAACCGCCGTTGCCGCAAAGACGTCACCGAGCCCCTTCGGTACCCCCCAAGTCGGGGGGTACCGCGCTCCCAAATGAGCTACGTGGTGAGAAGAGCCGGAACGATCACGATCGCATTAAAGGTCATGTGGGCAATGATCGCCCCGCCGAGGCGACCGGTCTCCACGGTGAGCAGGGCCGCCAAGATTCCGAAAACAAACGTCGAAATACCCACCACGAGTGCGCCAGTCACGGTGCTCGCGGTGAGGGTATGTACGAGTGCGAAGGTTAATGCACTGACCACAATCGAGATCACCACCGATGTCCTCGCCCCTCCATTCGACGCTCGAATCGAGCCGAGCAGGGAGCGCAGCAGCAGCCCACGAAAGAAAATTTCTTCTATAACAGGCGCGATCAAGACGGGAGCCAGCGCGGTGCCGAATATCCACCAGGCGTCGTAGACGGTCTCGCCGAATGTCACCGTTCCCGAGGAAATGTGTCCATAGCCCAAAGCTTCTGCGCTGGTGGCAACCAGGCGCGCGAGCAACCCAATTGACAGGCCCCAGACGAGATCGAGTGGTCGAAGCTTCAGTGCGAGTGCGAGTGCGAGTGCGAACCCGTGCCAGCGCCATGCCGCAGCCACGGCCCCCAGGAGTGGAAGCCAGACAAGCAAATAGCTCAGTAGCTCACGCAGATGCGCGTCAGTTACCCAGAAAAGTGGGGCGGATAACCCCGTAAGCACAAGTAGCACACTGGCGAGCACGACACCGGCCGTGGCATCAGTGAGGCAGCGGCGGGCATCGAATCCTCGGGGTGTCCCGACTGTGCTCATGCCCCCACGGTAGTGCGATGTTCCCGAGAAGACGGGCGTTGAGGCCGGCAATCTTCACCGCAGGAATCTCCTCGCGCGCGACGCACCCTTGAGGCGGCACGGTTTCACGATCCCACAGAGAAGCATCCGGGAGGCAAGGTAATTTTTCCTCATCTATGGCACAATGTTCGCGCAGACCGTAGTGCACGGCGTGAGAAAGGCTGTCGAGTGGAACTTCGCGACTATCTTCGCATCCTGCATAAAAGCTGGGTACTTATTCTGCTCATCGCCCTCTTTGTCGTAGCCGTGGCTTCGGTCTACGCTCTCACCCAGACGCCGAAGTTCAACGCCACGAGCAAGGTTTTCGTGTCCACACAGTCCGGTGGCACCACTTCCGAACTCGTCCAGGGCAGTAGCTTCACCGTTCAGCGAGTGAAGACTTATTCTGACCTGGTCAGGACCCCTATAGTCCTACTCCCCGTCATCAGTAATCTGCAACTCGGCGTCACGAGTGATGCTCTTGCCAGCCGAGTCACGGCATCGGCACCGCTGGATACAACCATCATTGACATCACGGTCTCCGATACCGACCCGGTCCGTGCCGCAGCCACGGCTAATTCCATTTCGGCAAGCCTCACCGCCGTCGTTGAAGATATCGAGACTCCCGCTCAGCCCAACGCTGTGTCACCGGTGAAGCTCACCCGCGCGCAGGAGGCAACAGTTCCATCCACACCGGTCAGTCCCAATGTGCCGCTCACGATTATTCTGGGTGCTGCCTTGGGCCTCGCCCTCGGGGTGGCCGCCGCTGTTTTTCGCGAGACTCTGGAGACCCGTATTCGCAACGAGCGGGACGTTCAGCAGATCACGGCCGTACCCATACTCGGTGGCATAGTTTTTGATCCCAAGGCCTCGGAGCGCCCGCTCATCGTTCACGTTGACCCCCGAAGCCCACGTGCAGAGTCGTTCCGAACGTTGCGCACCAATTTGCAGTTCCTGGATGTGGGTCGTTCCGACCGGTCCTTTGTTGTGACGTCATCGGTGCAGAGTGAGGGTAAAAGTACCACCGGTGCTAACCTTGCCATCGCTCTGGCCGATGCTGGCGCCCGAGTGCTCCTCGTTGACGCTGACCTTCGACGTCCCAAGATAGCGGACTACATGGGGATCGAGGGTGTGGTTGGCCTCACCGACGTTCTTATCGGCCGCGCAGCGCTCCGCGATGTATTGCAGCCGTGGGGCACTGGCCACTTATTCGTTCTGCCGGCTGGGCATGTGCCACCCAACCCGAGTGAACTCCTCGGATCCACCAGAATGGGGCTGCTCATCGCCGAACTGAACAGCATGTTCGATGTTGTTCTTTTTGACACCCCGCCGTTGCTCCCGGTAACGGATGCCGCGATTCTCGCCAAAAATGTGGGTGGGGTCATCTTGGTTGTTGCCGCTGGACGAACCCACAAGAACCAGCTTGTCGGTGCCATCTCCGCCCTGGACAATGTGGGAGCGTCCATTTCTGGACTTGTTCTGACGATGCTGCCTGCCAAGGGCCCCGATGCCTACGGCTACGGCAGCTATGGCTATGGCTATGGCTATGGCTATGGCGCGGGCTACGGCGCTGAACCCGGAGATGTGAACCCGGCGGGGGCGGAAACCACCGCCGGGCCGTCCTCGCCCGACTCCGCCCGCACCTCCGTCACGCGCCGCACCAAGCTCCGCGAGTAATCTCAGTGGCTGGATCCGAGGCTCGTTGGGAGAACGTTCACGCTGCAGCGGTAGCCTGAGGGCGCCGTCTTGACACGGTTGCCCTGGACAGGAATGAGATCAGCATGAAAGCCGCTCGCTACTACGCCAAAAAAGACATTCGCATCGAAGAGGTGCCCGAACCCGAACTGCGCCCCGGAACCGTGGCGATCGATGTCGCCTGGTGCGGAATTTGCGGTACCGACCTGCATGAATACCTGGACGGGCCCATTTTTGTTCCGGCGCCGGGGCATCCGCACCCCATTTCGGGTGAAGAAGCACCGGTCATCATGGGGCATGAGTTCTCGGGCACCATCACCGCTCTGGGCGAGGGTGTCACCGACCTTGAGGTGGGACAGAACGTTGTCGTGGAGCCCTACATCATCGGTTCCGACGTGAAGATTGGGCCGGGAGAGCCGTATCAACTCTCGGCCAACATGAACTTCATCGGTCTGGCTGGTTACGGCGGAGGACTCAGCGAGAAGATCGTCGTCGAACGCCGCTGGGTGCACCCGATCGGTGATATTCCGCTCGACGTTGCCGCCCTGATCGAACCGCTGTCGGTGGGTCACCACGCCTTCGTGCGTAGTGGCGCCAAGGCCGGCGACGTGGCGCTGATCGGTGGTGCAGGTCCCATTGGTCTAATGCTCGCGGCTGTGCTCAAGGCCGAGGGCCTCACGGTGTATATCTCCGAGCTCAGTCAGGCCCGCAAGGACAAGGCCCGCAGCACCGGCGTCGCCGATGTGGTGCTCGACCCGAGCGAGGTCAACGTGGCCGAGGCGGTGCGTGAACTCACCGGCGGGCTCGGTGTTGACGTGGCTTTCGAGTGCACGAGCGTCAACGTGGTGCTCGACACCCTGCTGGATGCCGTGCGTCCCGCCGGCGTGGTTGTCAACGTGTCGATCTGGGGTCACCCGGCCACCGTCGACATGCAGAAGCTCGTGCTGAAGGAGATCGACCTGCGCGGAACGATCGCCTACGCGAACGACCACCCGGCCACGATCAAGCTGGTGCAGGAGGGCAAAGTGAACCTTGAGCCGTTCATCACTGCCCGCATCGCCCTGGACGACCTGATTACCGAGGGCTTTGATGCCCTCATCAACCACAACGAGACCCAGGTTAAAATTCTCGTTCACCCGTAGCAGCCCGCCCGCAGCGCTACGGTTCGAGGCGGATGGTTCTCCGGAGCCACCCGCCTCGGTGGGCTATCGACCTCTAGCTTTAGCCCACGATTGATGTCAGGATCAAGCGGTATCGATCGGATTCACCAGTGAGTCGCGAACGGGTCCGGGATTCACAGCGGGACTGAAATCGCGGTGATGACCGAAGGGTCGCCGTTATGCACATCAAAGCGGGGGCATCAGCTCGCCGGGGTTCTGGTCCCACGCCTGAATTTGCCCCGATGTTCCGTTTCTACCTGCCGCTCAAGATCGCTCTTGCCTATCTGCTTGGTACCTTCGGTGTTTTCCTCCTCGGCCCAGGGGCGGCGGAGGTGAAAAATCTGCCGAGTTTGACATTTTTTGTTCTCTCAGCCGTTGGGCTTTTTGCGCTGGGATATCGCTTGAGTACGACCCACGCGAGGCACTACAAGACATTTACCGGACAATCACGCGAAGTCACTCCGCTTGTGCGCGCCGTGATTGTTTTTTCCGCTGTCTGGTTCCTCGTGTTTTCGACCGTGTCCCTCTTTGAATATGGTGCGACCGGGATAGGCGACATCATCAACGCGGCTCTGAACCCTGCTCGAAGCTATCTCAACAAGTTTCAGGTCTACCGTGAGCAAGCGGCCAGTGGCCGAACGAGTCTGCCGCTTCAAATCGCCGTGTTGACTGGAGCGTTCTACTTTGTGCTGATTCCTCTCACCGTGTATTACTGGCGCAACTTGAGCAGCGTGCTCCGATCCCTTGCCGTGTCCGGAGTCGTTGGCTATATTTTCTTTTTTGCGTTCATCGGAACACAAAAAGGTATTGGCGACATCTTCATCATGCTCCTAGCCGCACTGGCGGCTTCCGTGGGGAGCCAGCAGGGCCCAACCGCGTCGTCGGGTAGACGGAAACGCACGCGTAAGTGGCTGGTTATTGCCGCGATCGTACTTTCGTGCGGCTTTGTCATTTACCTCGCCAACGTGCAGGGAGAGCGAATTCGAGACACCAGTGGTGCCGGCAAGTTTGGCGCGAACCCGGTGCTGACCCAACTTTTTGGAGAGACGTTCTCGCGCGGCATGACGGTTGCGGTCTTTTATCCCACCCATGGGTATCTTGGGCTTTCCAAGAATCTCAGTGTGCCCTTCGTGTGGTCCGGTGGTGCAAGCATCCCGGCGATTGCGAGCTACAAAACGCAGTATTTCGGAGGTGATGACCCGATGCGGGCGTCCTATCCCGTGCGTACGGAAGCGGTAACGGGCTGGCCGGCTGGGCTGGTGTGGTCGACCATTTACCCGTGGCTGGCATCAGACCTCACCTTCCCTGGTGCCGCGCTCTTTATGGGGGCATTCGGCTGGTTCATGGCCCGGATGTGGATCGGGGTTCGGTACGAACGTGACCCGCTCTCACTCGTGCTCTTCGCTGCAAGTGCCCTCATTCTGGTCTATGTTCCCGCAAACAATCAGCTGATGCAGTCCCGATACACGGCATTGGGATTGATCACCCTGCTCGCGATTTATGTTCTTCGTCGACTCCTTGGCCCTCGTGCGTCGAGACAACGAACCTCGCAAGACACACTTAGGCCCAGGCGGAGATAGTACGACTTCTCTGCGCGTGGTCTGGCAAAGCTCCTGATGAGGCTCGGACCCGGTGGGAGGACGCCGAGTGGCAGAGGGAACGCCCTCAGCGCCGATAGGGTCGAAGTATGAGGAATAAAGCATGAAGATATCGGTCATTGGCTGCGGCTACCTGGGCGCGGTTCACGCCTCCGCCATGGCGGAACTGGGTCACGACGTGATCGGAATCGACGTTGACGCGGCCAAGATCGCGATGCTCGCTGCGGGACGCCCGCCGTTCTTCGAGCCGGGTCTTCCCGAGGTGCTCACCTCGGCGATGGCTTCCGGTCGCTTGCGTTTCAGCTCCGACATCGCCGACGCGGCCGGCGCGCGGGTGCATTTTGTTGCGGTCGGAACTCCACAGAAGCCAGGTAGCTACGCTGCAGACCTCACCTATGTTGATGCCGCCATCGAGTCGCTTCTTCCGCACCTGAATTCCGGCGACCTTGTGGTGGGCAAGAGCACGGTTCCCGTGGGGACGGCCACTCGCCTCGCGGGCGTGGTGGAGGAATCCGGTCGCGGTGCAAGCCTTGCATGGAACCCCGAATTTCTGCGCGAGGGCTTTGCGGTTCAGGACACCATCAGCCCCGACCGCCTGGTGTACGGCGTTCCGGAAGGGGAGGCCGGCACGCACGCCACCGCACTGTTGAATGAAGTGTACGCGGCGGCTCTTTCGGCCGACACGCCACTGGTCGTCACCGACTATGCCACAGCCGAACTGGTGAAGGTGGCTGCGAACGCGTTCCTGGCCACCAAGATCAGTTTCATCAATGCCATGGCCGAAATTGCCGAGGTGACCGGTGCCGATGTCACCCAGCTGGCGGATGCGATTGGCTATGACGCCCGAATCGGCCGGCGCTTTCTGAATGCCGGCGTCGGTTTCGGTGGCGGTTGCCTGCCCAAGGACATTCGAGCCTTCACGGCGCGCGCCGAGGAGCTGGGGCGCGGCGAGTCCGTGGCCTTCCTGAAAGAGATTGATGGCATCAACCTGCGCCGCCGTAAGCGCGTGATTGACCTCGCGGTGTCTGCCCTCGGGGGTTCCGCCTACAACAAGAAGGTTGCGGTGCTGGGCCTGAGCTTCAAGCCGCACTCCGATGACGTGCGCGACTCACCGGCACTCGATGTGGCCGTGCAGTTGCGGGGCCTCGGCGCCAATGTGGTGGCCACAGACCCGCAGGCCATTGAGAATTCCCGTGCTCGGCATCCGCAACTGACGTACTCGACCGACATTACAGAGACCCTCACCGGGGCCGATGCCGTGGTACTCGTAACCGAGTGGCCCGAGTTCAAGGGCATTGACCCGGCATGGGCGAAGACCCTCGTGCGAACGGCCACGATCATCGATGGGCGCAACACGCTCGACGCGGCGGCGTGGCGCGCTGCGGGCTGGAACTACACCTCCCTCGGTCGCCCGTAGCCAGCGGCGCCACGTTCATCGGCGCCGTTTGCATCCTTCCGGCGTTCCGGAAGATGTAAACGCCGCTGATGGAACCGTGCCCGACAAAGATTCGGCGCAGCACGAGGGTAAACGGGTCTTGACAACGAACGCACCCGTGGCTTAAATGGTCAGATGGTGCATCGGTGAACGAGGCGATAGAGCAGCCGGTGCGGGCTCATCGTTGGCGTATCGTGTGGTTCGTCGCGCTCGGAATGCTGCTCATTGTCGTGCTTGGTGTTACCTGGATCGGAGTGCGAGGGCTGCTCGCCCGCGATGAACTTGTTCAGGCCCAGACTCTGGCGTCCACGCTGCAAAAACAGGTGGTTGCGGGAGACGAAAACAGCGCCGCAGAGACGTTCGCCGCACTGTCTGGGCATGCGGAGGCGGCGGCGCGACTCACGAGCGACCCCGTGTGGCGGATGGGGGAATCCCTGCCGTTACTGGGTGCAAACCTCACCGCGGTTCGACAGCTCGCCGACACCGCGAGGCTGCTCAGCACCGAGGCGATCGGGCCCCTCATCGCCGTGGCCGGCACGATGAACCTTGCCGCCCTGGCCCCACAGGACGGGGCCATCACCCTGCAACCGATCGTGGACGCACAGCCCGCGTTTGCCGCTGCAACCACCTCGGTACTGGCGGCCCACGACCAGCTGAGTCTCATTGACGGTACCCGCCTGCTGCCCCCGGTGCGTGATGCACATGATCGTTTTCAGCAATCCATCACCGGTGTGGCCGAGAGTCTGAGCACCGTGAACCGGGCCGTGCACCTCATCCCCGCTATGGCGGGCGGGCAGGCACCGCGAACGTATCTCGTGCTCTTTCAGAACCCGGCGGAGCTGCGCTCAACCGGGGGATTATCCGGGGCGCTCGCCCTCCTGCGCGCCGAGAACGGTCGTTTCACACTGGAGAGGCAGGCCGGTGCCACCGAGCTGCCGATTCTGCCCACACCCGTCTTTCCCCTTCCCGACGACACCCGCGCTCTGTATCGCGATATCACGGGGCGCTACATCGGCAATGTGAACCTCACCCCCAATTTTGCGCTGACGGCGGAGCTGGCCCGTGCCATGTGGACGCAAAAGTTTGGTGGTGTGGTCGATGGCGTACTCTCGATTGACCCCGTGGCACTGAGCTATCTGTTGGCCGCTACCGGGCCCATCACCCTCCCCACCGGAGATGTGCTGACGGCAGACAATGCCGTGCAACTACTGCTGACCGATGTGTACACGCGTTACCCGGTGGCTCTGGACCAGGACAAATTCTTTGCTGATGCAGCAGCCGCGGTATTTGTGGCGGTATCGGGGGGCGCTTTCGACACGGTTGGCATGGTTACGGCTTTGGATCGCGCCGCAGTGGAGCGGCGTGTGCTGGTCTGGAGCGACGATGAGGCCGAGCAGAATCTGCTGGTGGAGGGTCAGCTAGCGGGGACGCTACCAGTCGATGCGGGGGATACCTCGCGTTTCGGTGTGTACTTCAACGACGCCACCGGCGCCAAAATGGGGACGTATCTGCGAGTGCGAGCCTGGGCGGCGCAGGCGAGCTGCCGAGCCGATGGCCGGCCGTCCTTTGAGGTGCAGGTAGAACTCACGAACACGGCGCCAGCCGATGCGGCTCTGACGCTGCCCCCCAGTATTACGGGAGATGGCTCCTTCGGCGTGCCTCCTGGTCAGGTGAAGACAATTGTCTCGGTGTATGGGGTGCCTGGAATGCAACCGGTGGGAGCGAAACAGGATGGTGCTGTGGTGGGGTATCTTCCCACCATCGATTCTCCGTACCCGCCGACAGGCGTGACCTACCCGGTGAGTGCGTTGGATGTGGAGCTCGCGCCGGGTCAGAGCACCGTGGTGCAGTTTGGGTGGTTAGGTGACCAGTCGACCAGCCCCCAGACGGCTCTGGAAACAACCCCCACGCTTGACCTTGCGATCGAAAAAGTAGTGGATTTTTCTTGTTAATCTGCCTATTATATGAGTGCTTCTCACTTACAGACCCCGTTTGGGGGAGGGTCCACCCACACATAGGGAGTGTCACATCATGCTTAAAAAGATCTTTGCGGTCCTCGTACTCGCACTCATTGCCATATTTTCAGTTCCCGCGATCGCTTCTGCCGTGGGCTATGTTCCTTCATGCAGCGCTTCCGTCACAGGATCCGCAATCCCGGGCGGGACAGTCACTGTTTCGTTCTGTGATGGGTCTTTCACTCCGGGCGAGAATGTCTCGTGGGCGAGCACCGGCGTGGGTGACACATCACTTGCCGTAGTCAAAGCTGCAACGGTAACTATCGTGAAGCCAGCAACGGCGGGCGGTGCCTCGAGCGTTGACGCGACACTCCCTTCGAACGCGTCCGGGGTCTACACGATCACCGCTACCGGTCTAACGTCTGGAAATGTTGGCAGCGCCAACGTCGCCTTGCCAACCCCGAGTAGTGGAGCAGGCGGAGTGACATCTGACAGCGGCCTCGCCGCCACGGGTTACGCACTGCCGAGCGGGTTGCTCTGGTCGGCCGGAGGCGCTCTGCTGCTGGGAACCGCCCTTCTCGTGGTTCTGCTGATCAGTCGCCGTCGCCACGCCAACATCTCGTAGCCAGGTAACACGCTTCACAAATCCCCACGACACGTTGTGATGTGACACCTGCGCGCGGCCCCGACGCGCTGATGGTGTGGGCTGGGTCTATCATGTCCACACCCAGCGATGGAGGCGCATCATGGTTCTAGGTGGCGAAACCGCACAGAGGTGGCGAAGAGACCAACAGCCGTTACCTGCGGTGGTGCGTTTCAGTTCGCAGTTCCTCCTCGACGCGCTCTGCTGGCTCCTCGCACTTTCTGCAGCGCAGGCGTTGCGCTATGAGTTTGATCTGTCCGCAATTGTGTGGATCCCGCTGCTGCTCCTGTGGTCGGTAGCGTGCGTGCTCCAGCTTCTGGTGGGACTCCTCTTCTACCTCTATCAGGGACGCCACCAATACGGAAGCTTCGCCGAAGTGCGTGCGCTGCTCGGCGTTGTGCTTTCTGTCGCGGTGCTCATTGGCCTACCTGTTGCTGCATTTGGAGCGGCGCTCCAGATTCCGCGCAGCACGGTTCTGATCGCCCTTCCGATTGCCTTTGTTTTCATGGGCGGAGTTCGCTACGTGCGCAGACTCGTGCTCGAGCGGTCTCTCGGTCCCGGCGAGGGCGCCGTGCCGGTGCTGATCTATGGCGCCGGCTACCTCGGTGCCGAGATCATTCGCCACATGAAGACGGACCGGCGGTCCTCGTTCCGACCGATTGGGCTCATCGATGATGATCCACTCAAACGTAATGTGTGGTTCGACGGCGTTCGTGTCCTCGGTACACGGAGCTCCCTACCGGCCATTGTCGACGCGACCGGAGCCGTAACGCTCGTGGTCGCCATTGCGAAAGCGGATGCCGCACTCCTGCGTGCGATTGCCGACGTTGCGCGAGTGGCCGACCTGCGAGTGCTCGTGTTGCCGCCCTGGGAGGAGCTTCTCACGGGCCGGTCCCGCCTCAACGATCTGCGGGATATCTCGATAGAGGATCTTATCGGCCGACCGCTGCTCGATACGGATGTTGAATCTGTGGCCGGGTATCTCACCGGCAAACGCGTGCTGGTGACGGGAGCGGGTGGTTCGATCGGGGCTGAACTGTGCCGACAGATCCATCGGTATGCGCCGCGGGAACTCATCATGCTCGACCGGGATGAAACCGGGCTGCAAACCGCACAGATTTCCATTCGTGGACACGGGCTCCTCGACACGAGAGACGTGGTTCTGGCCGACATCCGTGATGTTGACGCCCTGAACGCCGTGTTTGAAGACCGCCAGCCCGAAGTGGTGTTTCATGCTGCGGCGCTCAAGCATCTGCCCATTCTTGAGCAGTACCCCGACGAGGCATGGAAAACCAATGTGCTCGGCACCCGCAATGTGTTGGAGGCCGCCCGCGCCGTGAACGTGTCGGTGTTCGTGAACATCTCCACGGATAAAGCGGCACGACCCACGAGCGTACTCGGCCATTCCAAGCGCCTGGCTGAACGCCTCACCGCCTCGATGGCCGAGCAAACCGGATGCCGGTATTTGTCCGTGCGTTTTGGAAACGTGATCGGCAGTCGAGGTTCGATGCTGCCCACATTTACGGCCCTGATCGAGGCGGGCGGCCCGCTCACCATCACGGACCCCGAGGCCACTCGTTTCTTCATGACCATTCCCGAAGCGTGCCAGCTCGTGGTGCAGGCCGGTGGAATCGGACGCCCAGCGGAGGTGCTCATTCTCGATATGGGAGAACAGGTGAAGATCCTGGATGTGGCCCGGCGCATGATCGATATGTCTGGGCAGCACGTGGAGATCGTGTTCACCGGACTTCGACGCGGCGAGAAACTGCACGAGGATCTCCGGGGTGAAGGGGAGAGTGACGAACGGCCGCTGCACCCCAAAATCTCGCATGCGACGATCACGCCACTATCACCGGCGCGGCTCGACAAGGCTGAGTGGGATACCCGCTGGCTGGGTTATCAGCACATCGGTCGCTCGGCGACGGGCGAGGGCGAAAGCGAGATAAACACATGAACGAGCGCATTCTTCTGTCGGCTCCCGATGTGGGCGAGAGGGAGGAAGCCTATGTGGTTGCGGCGATGCGCTCCGGCTGGATCGCACCGCTCGGCCCCGACGTGGACCTGTTCGAGCAGGAGATGGCCGCTCGGGTGGGCGTGGCCCATGGTGTGGCCCTGAGTTCGGGGACAGCCGCCCTCCACCTGGGACTGCTCGGTCTCGGAGCCGGGCCGGGCACCGTGGTGGTGACCGCCACCATGACCTTCGTGGCCACGGCCAACGCCATCGTCTACACCGGTGCCGAACCGTATTTCGTGGACAGCGACGCATACACCGGTAATGTGCACCCCGGCCTGCTGCGGGAAGCGCTGCATCGGCTCACGGCCTCCGGTGAGCGGGTGGCCGCGATCGTACCGGTGGACCTGCTGGGGAAAGCCGCGGACTACAAAGAGATTGACCGGGTTGCCGCCGAGTACGGCGTGCCGGTCCTCGCGGACGCGGCGGAGTCGCTGGGGGCGCACTACCGCGGGCGGGCCGTCGGATCGCTTGCCGCGGCATCCGTGGTGTCATTCAACGGCAACAAGATTATGACCACCTCCGGTGGCGGGATGCTCCTCACCGATGATGCCCGGCTCGCCGAGCACAGCCGTTCGCTGTCGACGCAGGCCCGGTTGCCGGTTACCCACTACGAACACGCCGAGGTGGGATATAACTACCGCATGAGCAACATACTGGCGGCGCTCGGCCGGGGCCAACTGACCCGGTTCGACGGCATGCTCGCCCGGCGACGCCGCATTCGCGAGACCTACCGGAGCTTGTTCGCTGGTGTGCCCGGCGTGACGATCTTTGGCGGCGAGAACGACGCCGAGGACAACTGCTGGCTCACAGCGGTGCTGGTGGACGCCGACACGGCCGGGTGGTCGGCCGCGGATCTGGGGGCGTCGCTGCGCGCGGTGAACATTGAGACTCGGCCACTCTGGAAGCCCATGCACCTGCAGCCGGTGTACGCCGGTGCCCGCAGCACACTGAACGGCCAGGCACAGCGCTTGTTTGAGACCGGGGTGAGCCTGCCGAGCGGCTCCGCGCTGCGGGGTACCGACGTCGATCGTGTCGCTGCCGCCCTGCAGGACTTCGTCACCGTGTACTCATGATGGAGATCGTGAGTGCCGTGCGCCGAGAGATGTTCCACGCCGGTCACTCGACCGGGTTACGGGCCGAACCAACAGAGGGAGCGCTATGAGTACGGAGCTGATCGTGGTGGGAGCAGGAGGCTTCGGCCGGCAAACGCTTGACGTGGTGCAGGCACTCAACCGCGCTGCTGATGTGCCCATATTTGACCTTCTTGGTGTGGTCGATTCGGGCCTGAGCGATCTTAATCGGGAGCGCCTCGAGCAGCGTGGTGAGGCCTACCTGGGCACCGTGGCCGAATGGCTGGCCTATGACTATCACGCACTGTATCTGATCGGGATCGGCGACCCGGTGGCCCGTCAGAGCCTCGACCGCCTCTTTCTTGACGCTGGAATGGCGGCGGCCACGGCCATCCATCCGCTGGCATCGATTGGATCGCAGGCCACGATCGGCGATGGCACGGTGGTATGCGGTGGCACGCAGGTATCCACGAACGTGCGGCTCGGGCGTCACGTGCACCTCAACCCGAACGTGGCCATCGGCCACGACGCCGTGCTGCATGACTTCGTGTCAGTGAACCCGGGTGCCATCATTTCGGGTGACGTGGAGGTGGGGAACCGTGTGCTGATTGGTGCCGGAGCAGTGATTCTGCAGGGTCTTGCTGTGGGGTCTGGTGCAGTGGTGGGCGCGAGCGCGTGCGTCGTGCGGCATGTCCCCGGCGACACGGTCGTGATGGGGGTTCCGGCCCGATGACCGACAGTTACGCGGGCAAACGCGTGTTGATTACCGGTGGAACCGGGTCTTTCGGGCACACGGTCACGAGCAAGCTGCTGCAGCGTGACGTAGCTGAGGTTCGCGTGCTGAGCCGGGATGAAGCGAAGCAAGACCTGATGCGGAACGAGATCGCGGACACCCGAGTGCGCTACTACCTGGGCGACGTGCGCGATTTCGGCAGTGTGGAGCGCGCCACGACCGACGTGGATTTTGTGTTTCACGCCGCAGCGCTCAAACAGGTGCCGTCGTGTGAATTCTTCCCGATGGAGGCCGTGCGCACGAATATTGTGGGCAGCGAGAACGTGGTGCGTGCCGCCGAGGTGTGCGGGGTGCGCTCGCTCGTGTGCCTCAGCACCGACAAGGCCGTCTACCCGGTAAACGCCATGGGCATGAGCAAGGCGATCATGGAAAAGGTGGCACGATCGCACGGTCTCAACAACCCCAACGCCGGAACAGTGGTGTCGTGTGTTCGGTATGGCAACGTGATGTACTCCCGTGGATCGGTAATTCCGCTGTTCATTCGGCAGTTACGCGAGGGACACAACCTCACGGTGACCAACCCCAATATGACGCGGTTCATGATGTCGCTCGCCGACTCGGTGGAGCTCGTGGAATTCGCGTTCCACAACGCACGTCAGGGAGACCTGTTCATTCGGAAGGCCCGGGCCTGCACGGTTGGTGACTTGGCCCAGGCCACCATCAACATTTTCCATTCGCACGCCCGGGTTGACGTCATTGGAACCCGTCATGCCGAGAAAGTGTCGGAGGCGCTCGCAAGCCGGGAAGAGCTCGCGCGAGCCGAGGACATGGGCGATTACTTTCGTATTCGGGCAGATAATCGTGATCTGAACTACGGCATCTACGTGGAGGAGGGTAACCCCGCCCAGACGCAGTACGACGACTACGACTCGCATACGGTGGAGCGGATGTCGGTGCGCGAGGTGGAGAGGCTGCTGTTGACCCTGCCCGAAGTACGGGGGGACCTTCGGGCGGCGGGTCTGCCCGTGGAGCGCGGTGAATACCGTGAGTGATGCGGGTTCGACTCACCCGCCGCCGATCACGGCTGCGCCGTCCGGCGGGCCCGGTGTGGTGCTGACGGGAGCGCACGGGTTTCTCGGCTGGCACACCCGCGTGGCGCTGCGGGAGGCGGGGGTGCTCACCCGTGTCCTCCCGCTGGGAGCGCCATTCGATGTGGCTCGTGCGGCGGAAACGCTCAGCGGCGCGGACCGTATCGTCCATCTGGCCGGGGTGAACCGGGGAACCGACGGAGACATTGCCGAGGGCAATGTGCTTCTGGCCCGTCAGGTCTCGGACGCGCTGAGCCGGTGCGAACACCCGCCACCGCTGGTTGTGTTCGCAAATTCCGTGCAGAGCGGCAACGGGAGCGTTTACGGCGAGGCGAAGGCCCGCGCTGCGGAGGCGCTGACCGTTGCCGCCGACAACGTCGGTGCCCGGTTCGAGAATGTGCGCCTCCCCAATCTCTTCGGTGAGCACGGTCGCGCTCACTACAACTCGGTGACGGCCACGTTCTGCCACCAACTTGCGCACGGTGGCGAGCCGGTCGTGCACCACGACCGTGAGCTTGTTCTGCTGCATGCCCAGAACGCTGCTGAGCTCCTCATCGGAAACCTCAGCGCGGCGGCCGCGAGTGCGCGTGAGGTGGTGAGCTCGGTGGGTGCCCTGCTCGACGAGCTGCGCGGGATGGCCGCGGCGTATCGCGGCGGCGAGATTCCCGACATCCGTTTGCCGTTTCAGCGTGATTTGTTCAACACCTATCGGTCCTCTGCGTTCGGGCCCGAGGCACCGTTCGTGTTGGACCGACGAACGGATGCCCGTGGTTCATTCGTCGAGGTCGTGCGCACCCACGGGGGTAGCGGCCAGCATTCGTTCTCCACAACGGTGCCGGGCGCGAGCCGTGGCGACCACTACCACCGACGCAAGGTGGAACGCTTCACAGTGCTCTCGGGTACGGCCACCATTTCGCTGCGACGACTCTTCTTCGACCAGGTGCTCGAGTTTGCGGTGTCGGGTGAAAACCCCATGAGCATTGACATGCCCACCATGTGGGCTCATAAGATCACCAATACCGGGCAGGACGTGCTGTTCACGTCGTTCTGGGCGAACGAACCCTTTAACGCGCAGCAACCAGACACCAGTGCGGAGGCAGTGCAGTCATGACCGATGTTCCCCTGCTCAAAATCATGACCATTGTCGGGACTCGGCCCGAAATCATTCGTTTGTCGGCAACGATTAAGCGCCTTGATGCCCACACGAACCATGTGCTCGTGCACACCGGTCAGAATTACGACTACGAGCTCAATGAGGTGTTCTTTGCCGATCTGGGTCTGCGACGGCCCGACCATTTTTTGCAGGCCGACACCCGCTCCCTCGGGGCGGTGCTCGGCTCCATTCTGGTGAAGACCGAAGCGATTCTGCTCGAGGAGAAGCCCGATGCCGTACTCGTGCTTGGCGATACGAACAGCTGCATCTCGGCGTTGATGGCCAAGCGGCTCAAGATCCCCGTCTTTCATATGGAGGCTGGAAACCGCTGCTTTGATGAGAACGTACCGGAGGAAACCAACCGCCGGCTCGTGGACCACATTGCCGATTACAACCTGGTGTACACGGAGCACGCTCGACGAAATTTGTTGGCTGAGGGGCTGCATCCGTCTCGAATTCTGCTCACCGGGTCACCGATGCGTGAGGTGCTCGCGGGTAACGCGGCCCAGATCGCCGAGAGCGATGTGCTCACTCGGCTCGGCCTCACGGCTGGCCGGTATTTTGTGGTGAGCCTGCACCGGGAAGAGACCGTGGACGACGCGGTGCGTCTGAGCTCGGTGCTTCAGGCACTGACCCAGTTGGCGGCAGAGCACCGGATGCCGGTGCTCGTGTCCACCCATCCGCGCACGCGGGACCGGCTACCCGGCCACACCACCGACGCCCTCACCCTGCACCCACCTTTCGGGTTCAACGACTATGTGAAACTGCAGCAGTCAGCGCGGCTGGTGCTGTCGGACAGCGGGACGATCAGTGAGGAGTCTCTCATTCTTGGGTTTCCCGCCGTCACACTGCGCGACGCGATTGAACGGCCGGAGGCGCTCGATGCGGGCGGAATGCTCACACTGGGTGTTACACCCGCGGCCATTCTTGATGGTGTGCGACTGGCACTCGCTGCGTTTGACGCCGACGGGCCGGCCACACCCCCCTGGGAGTACGACGTGACCGATACGTCTCGCCGGGTGCTCGCCTTCCTGCGTTCCACGGCGCACAGCCACCACGCACGCAGCGGAATTCGCCGTCCGTAGTTTGCGCACCGCTCGCGCCGCACGAACGAGACGATGCGTACCCGAAGACACCGTTCGTGCCGGTGCGGGGTCAGTCGGTCATCATGCTTCTGCGTATGTCGTCCAGGTTCAGCATCATCGACTGCTGATCCACAACAACGCCCGTTCGTCGCACCACCTGGAGCAGCGTGTGGGCGAGGATCTTGAGGTCGAGGATCGGTGAGAAGTGAGAAACGTACCAAGCATCACGGCGCAGTCGGTCGTCCCACGAAGCGGTATTCCTGCCGTGGATCTGTGCCAGTCCCGTGATTCCTGGCCGCATATCGAGCCTTGTGCGCTCGTCGGGAGTGAAAAACTCGGTGTAGCGCATCAGGAGTGGACGAGGCCCGACGAGGGACATGTCACCCCGCAGCACGTTCCAGAGCTCGGGGAGTTCGTCGAGACTGGTTGCCCGCAGGAGTGAGCCGAAGCGGGTCAGGCGGTCGGCATCGGGCAAGAGTTCGCCGTTGACTCCTCGAGCGTTCGTCATGGTGCGGAACTTGAAAATCTGAAAGGGAACACCGTCCCGGCCGGGACGGGTCTGCGTGAAGATTACGGGGGAACCGAGATGACGGCGAACGAGCAGAGCGAGTGCGCCCAGGGGAATACTGAGAACTCCGAGACCCACCAGCGATGCGATCACGTCTCCGGCACGCTTGAGAAGAAGACGGTGCGACTTCTCCCGACGTGCACGGAGCCGAACGGTGACAAAGCGGGCACTTCCCGAAGAAACAGCCAGGTGCTCACGGTAGTACGCGTGCCCGGCCCGGCCCATGGCATCCCGTTCCTCCTGCCCGAGGTGGTGGAGCGTTCGAACCGCGTCGGCGAGGGCCGCCGGGTTACCGGGATCGCAGGTGACGCCCGCCCCAGACTCCTCAATGATTCGTGCGGCGTCGCCCCGCACTGCCATCACGATCGGGCGACCGGCCAATAGGTAGGCCTGTGTCTTCGACGGGACAGTGATCGCGAAGAGTGGATCATCTCGAAGGTGCACGAGGAGGGCGTCGGACAGCGCAAGGATTTCACCGATTTCTGCGACGGGTCGACGGTCCATGAATGTGACGTTCACTAAGCCACGTTCAGTGGCGTGCCGTCGCAGGGACGCCAGCTCCAAACCGCCACCCACCAGCAGAAATCTGATGCCGTTCTCGGTGCGGAGCAATTCGGCCGCCCGCAGCACCGTCTCAAGGTCTTGAGCGGGGCCCATATTTCCGGCAAACGTCACGGTGAACATGCCAGCGAACCCCAGCTCGGCAGCGCGGGACGCCGACGGCGATTCCAGGGAGATGTTTTCTTCGTCGGCCCAGTTAGGGATCACCTCAATGCGAGACGCTGGAACAGCCCGCTCCACAAGGGTGTCCTTGAATCCCCGGGACTGAACGACGATCCTGGTACTCGCCGAATAGATTCTCTTCAGCAGATGACCCACGAGGGTGAGCGCGCGGGGACTGTTCACCATGCCCGTTGCCTTCAGGGATTCCGGCCACATATCTTGAACGTCGTACACGAAGGGGACGCCGCGCAGGAGTTTCAGCACCATGGCGGGCACACCCACCGTGGCTGGTGGGTGGTACACGTAAGCCACATCGGGGCGCCGCACACAGAGAACACCGATACTTGCTGAAACCGCGAAGGAGAGGTAGTTCAGCGCACGACGAGGACCGGATGCATCATGGCTCGGAAAAAGTGCGACCCGCAGCACCTGTATTCCGTCGAGGATTTCCCGGGTGAAGGGGCGGATCCGGTACCCGGGATACACCTGTCCGCCCGGGTAGTTGGGGAATCCCGTGAGCACCCGCACGTCGAGTCCGCGCTTGCGGAGCTCCTGGGCAAAGAGAAGCCCCTTGAACGCCGGTTCGGGGTCAAACCATTGGGTGATGAGCAGCACCCGAAGCGGTCGGTCTCTCATGCCTGCACCGCGTGGCGACGCTGCGGTATCAGCGAGCCCGGAGCCGACTTTACGTTCAAAAGACGCGGAGGACGCGGAAATATCCTGCATCGCCCGGCGAGTTCACCACTCAAGTGCAGGGTGGAACGCGCATCGGTTCTGTGGTGCGCTGCGTTGGCCGTAGTTTTTGTGACGCCCGCTACCCATCTCGTGACGGTACCCGGAGCGACTCGAAGAATAATCATGGCCGAGGTGCAATAAAGCGCAGTCACCGACGGAAGACGGGCGGCAACCATCAGTGCCATGCGAGTTTTGCTGCACGCTACCGCCAGCACAAAGGGCACGGTACAAGCTTCGACGACCATGATCATCAGCAGCGAACTCGGCCGCGCACGTATGTTGGTCACAACGGATGCACTCCGTCCACTCTGCGTTACCTTCAGCTGGCGCGGAAAGCTTTTCAGCACCATACGTCTGCTCCGCGATTTTCGAAAGTGCTGGGTTGTAATCCCTCGCTCTGTTTCGCCACTTTGTGACCGCAGCGCAGTAGTGTGCCGGTGATGAACAGGCAGAGAATCGTGCAGCATTCCTTCGGGTCGATTGGGTCCGGCGGCCCCATCGGTGCGCTCGCCCGGGTTATGAACTCTCAGATCACCGGCGAATTCGAGTTTCGTCACGTTGCCCAACCAGCTGCTGCCGGAGGGGTGAACCTCAGGCTGGTGCGCCGCATGGCACGGCAGATGCGTGATTTTCATCCGCATCTCGCCCACATCAGAGGGCTAGGGAATGAGGGTTTCCACGGTGTTCTCGCGGCGAGGCTCGCCGGAGTGCCACGGATTCTGGTGTCGGTGCATGGCTCCGTTCGTGACCTCGTGCACGGCCGCGGCAGCACGCGGCGGGCTCTCGTCGGATGGGTTCTCGAACCGCTGACCCTGCGCCTCGCCACCCACGTGGTGACGGTCTGTGAAGACGCACTCGACAAACCCGTGCTGGCTCCCGTCTGGCGCAAAGTCGTGGGTGTGGTGCCCAATGGGGTGGAGGTGGTGCGCTCATCTACGGCGGACCAACGACGGCGGGTCCGCCGTGAACTCAACATTCAGCCCCACGATGTGGCACTCATCTGTGTCGGGCGGTTGGTGCTCGACAAGGGACAGGTCGACCTTCTCGCGGCACTGGACGGGTTGACACCCCTGCCCGGTGCAATCGTGCATGTGCTGCTGGTGGGAGATGGCCCCGACCGGGCTCCTATTGCGCGCGCAGCGGCATCCGTCTCATCGTCGAATCGGGTGCACCTGCTCGGCCAGCGTGATGACGTGCCGGCCCTGCTCGCCGCGGCAGATGTGGCCGTATTTCCCACCCTGCACGAGAATCTGTCGAATGCGCTCCTCGAGGCCATGGCGGCCGCCCTCCCCATCGTGGCCACGCGGGTGGGTGGAAACACCGAGGTCCTCCGAAATGGCGGCGGGGTGCTCGTGCCGCCCGGTGATCCGTTCGCGCTCGCCGCGGCCCTGCAGACACTCATTGTCGACGCCGAGCTGCGCACTGTCGTCGGTCAAGCAGCGCGCGCCACGGTCGAGAACGGCTACACGACCGGTCATATGGTGGCACGGCTCGCGCAGGTGTACCGAGCCATTCTCGCCGCGGACCGGCGGGGCTCGGTGGCCCGGGGCCCCGAGCCCGAGCCGCGGGTTCTTCTCCTGGGCTTCACCATCAACGACAAGGTCCTAAGCGCAATCGCCGCGATCAGCCCGGCACCCCCATTCAAACCCACAACTTCGCCTGGAACCTCGTGGGAGCGCTGCAATCGGCCGGCTCCACGGTGTCGCTCCTGTCGGTTCTGCCGGTACCCGACTACCCCGAATACCCCCGGGTTCTCGTGCGTTCCGCACGTATTCACGACCCGCGCATCGGCTCGCATGGCCGCAGCCTCGGCTTCATCAACCTGATCGTGCTCAAACACCTCACCCGCTTTTCCTCGTGCTTCGTGCGGGGTACCCGGTTCGTGCGCCGTGAGGCCCCACAGGTTGTCATCGTGCACGGTATCCACACGCCGTTTCTCCTCTACGCTCTCCTGTTGCGCCGCACACTGCCGGTCCGGATCTGCCTGGTGTTGACCGACCCACCCGGCATAATTCGCCACGTGGATGGCCCCCTCGCTCGGCGGCTGAAAGGTCTTGATCGCCGCCTCCTCCGTCGCCTCACCCGCGGATTCGACGGCGTGATTGCGCTGACGCCGGCGCTCGCCGCCGACTTCGCCCCCCGTGTGCCGCGCCTTATTCTGGAGGGTTTCGTTAACCCTCACCTCGCAACCACGGCTGCCGCACACCGGAACCCCGACGAGATCCATGTGGCCTACGCCGGCGGAATCAGCACCGAGTACGGCGTGCGCAACCTTGTCGAGGCATTTCGCACTCTGCCTGACCGCCGGTTACGACTCGATCTGTATGGCCGTGGAACCCTCGACGGCTGGGTGGTGGGGCAGTGTGAAGCGGATGCTCGCATCACCCACCACGGAATCCTCCCGCACGACGCCCTGATGCCCCACCTGCGCGCCGCCCAGGTTCTGGTGAACCCCCGCCCGGCCGACCAGCTCTTCGTCAAGTATTCGTTTCCCTCGAAGCTTCTCGAATACCTGGCCCTCGGTGTGCCCGTGGTCTCCACCCGCCTCGCGGGGATCCCCGACGACGATCTCGTATTCCTTCAGCTCACCGTCGACGACTCGGTGTCGGCGCTGGCGCAGGCGCTGAGCCTTATGTTGAGTGATCTCGAGGCGGCCGAGAGTCGGGCCCGCCGCGCACAGCAGTACGTTGTGGAACACAAATCCCAGGCCGTCGTCGGCGCGCGCATCGCCGCATTTCTCAGCGCACTGGAAACGAGGTCAGGTGCCACCCAACGTGGCACACGACAGAGAGGAAGACCGTGAGAATTGAGCCTGGGCATCCGTCTCAACTAGTGGCGGGTGCCGCGCGTGCCCTTGTTGCTGCCGCCACCGCCGGCGCTCGAGCCGCCCGCATTGTTCGGGGACTCGCGGTGGCGCCCCGGTTCGGGGCGCGGGGCACGAACTTCGTCTTCGACCCGGCGGGAACGTACACCTTTGCGTCGATCTTCGTGGGAAACAATGTGAACCTCGGAGTGCGCCCCACTCTCATGGCAACGCGGTCGCAGATTCGCATCGGCAACAATGTGGTTTTTGGCCCCGGCGTCACGGTGCGCGGCGGTAACCATCGGTTTGACGTGGTGGGAGAGTTCATTGTGAACGTGACCGATGCGATGAAACGTGACAGCGACGATCGCGGTGTGCACATTGAGGATGACGTGTGGGTGGGCGGCGGAGCCACCATTCTGCACGGAGTCACGATCGGGCGGGGCAGCGTTATCGGGGCGGCCGCGGTGGTGTCTCGATCCGTGCCGCCTTACAGCGTGGTGGTGGGAAACCCCGGTGTTGTGGTTCGAGCCCGGTTCTCACGCGCCGAGGCTCTCGCCCACGAGAGCGCCCTCTACGCGGTGGCGGAACGCCTCGATGCTGATGCGCTCAGGCACCTGCACGACTAGGAGCCAGAGTTCACGACGCTCCCTCAGGGTGCACGTGAGCGCGCAAAAAGCCGTGCAGCTATTGCGCGTTAGGAGTGCGGCGGAGAAAGAGCCGCAGATCAGGTACCTGCAGGCGCGTAAAGGCCGCGGACAGGTGTCCCTGGTCGGCGAAAATGGGTTCCGTGCCGGCGAGTACGCGGCAGGACTCGCTGCCGCATATCAACGGCACGGTCGCAAAACGTGCGGTCATGTGTAGTGCCTCGACCTCCACCGCTTCCGCGGTACGTAACACCCTGGTAGTCGCGAGCGCGGACCCTCGATCGGATGAACACCGCGCCTCCGAGCCCAAGGCTCGGGTGAGGCACAAGACGGGATCGAAGGAGAGCTGCGGGTTGTCCTCGATCGACGACGCGAGCGCACCGAAGCCACGTATCTGAGCCACGAACTCGGAGTACGCCGCGGCCCAACTGTGAGCCTGGGCGGTAGTTTCAAGAGACTGACCCGATCCGTCGACGATTCTGCCCACGTAACTGTTTGCATTCACGATCACCACCATTTGTGGCTTCACCTCGCCCATCAGTCGAACGGTGCCTGTCCGAAACTGGGTGCAGGCCGGGTCGTGAACGCCCTGCGCGTTCACAACCGCAACGGGGATGGCCGGGCACGCCGACAGCCACCGAGTGACGAGCCGATACCCCTCTGCTTGAGCCGCGGCACCAAGGGCGTTCTGCCACATGCCGGCATGCGAATCGCCCACGAGCATCACGGTTTTTTTCGATGACGCATCCCCGTCCTCGCAATAACGGATGCCCGACGCTTCCGTCGTGCGCTCGGCGCACGTGCTGACCCCGCGTGCCACAACGGCAGCCTGGTAGGGGGCGAAGGTCGCACTGGTCGTGGAAGCCCCGGCGATCATGGCCACCCCGCCCGAGAGCGCCACGATCACCGCGGCGCTCACGGCCATGGACGCAACCGTCAGGCGCACCGAGCCGAGTAGACGCGTGTTGAATCGCACGCGCTGCTCCACGAAGGCGTAACTCGCACTGGCGAGGATCAGACTCCCGATACCCGCCACACTTCCCACGACAGCCGAATCCGTTCGCAGCAGCACGAAAGCGAAAACGATGGCCGGCCAGTGCCACAGGTACCAGGAATACGATCGTGACCCGATCCACTGCAGCGGCCCGGCGCCCAGCAGATGAGAAACCAGCACGGGCTGAGAATCCGGCCCCTGGTCACCCGGTCGGTCGCTTGGCCGGTCGCCTGGGGTGCCGGCCACAATGAGCAGCAGCGTACCCAGAACGGGAACGATCGCAGCAAAGCCGGGGAAGGGTATGCGGTTGTTCAGAAGAAACACCGCCCCGAGCACGAGTACGAGACCCACCAGGCTAAGGGTCTGTCGTTGCAGGGGCGCTAGGCGTGCCGCCAGGCGGCCGAGCGGCAGCACCGCCACGAGGCCGGCGGCCGCGAATTCCCAGGCTCGGGTCGGCAGCAGGTAGAACGCCCAGGTGGGGCGGGCATCCGTGAGCCAGAGAGACAGCACGAACGACGCCACCAGCGTGACTGCGAAGGCTGTCACGATCACGCCGCGTGGCGACACCCCCCGGCGCCGCGCCAGCACACAGGCGGTCACGATCAGCAGCGGCCAGAAAATGTAGAACTGCTCTTCGACGCCGAGCGTCCAAGTGTGCAGCAGCGGACTCTGGTCGATGCTGGCTGCAAAGTAGTCGGAGGACTGCGCTGCAAACAGCACGTTGGAGGCATAGACCGCTGCCGCCGCGCTCTGCTCGCCGAGGGTGGCCCATTCCAACGGGGACAGCACGATCAGCCCCGCCACGAGCGTGACCGCGATCATCACGCACAGGGCGGGAGCCAGGCGTCGCAATCGGGCGGCCCAGAACGCACCGAGGTGGAGCCCGCCGGTGCGGTCGACCTCGCGCAGCAGGTTCGAGGTGATGAGAAAACCGGAGATGGCAAAGAAGACGTCCACGCCCGTGAACCCCCCACTGAAACCGGGGATTCCCGCGTGGAATGCCACGACGGGCACAATGGCGAGAGCCCGAAGGCCGTTGAGGTCCGGGCGAAAGTGCGGCGTAGCCGGTGGCCGCGCGCGCCTGGTCTGGCCTGGCTCACCCTTCATGATGGCGCCTCGCCATGAACGAGCGACCGCAGAAAATCGTGCAGTGGCTGTGAATGTGTTCGGGGTGCAAAGCGATGCCGCTCCGCGGAGGCGATGCCTGTGCGGTCGAAGGTATATGGTTCCTGCAGGGCTCGCCGCACCGCGTCCGCGAGAGCGGTAGGGGACTCATCGGGGAGAATTCGCGCATTCACGCCGTCGATGAGCACGTCGCCCAGATCGCTGGTGAGGTTGGCCAGCACCGGAACGCCGCGCACGAGGCTCTCCACGACCTTGGACGGGTATCCCGCCGCGGCAAACCGCTCCAGGCCGCGCTGAAGCACCGAGAAGTGACTGTCCGCCAGCACTGCGCGAGCCGTATCGGCCGGCAACCGTCCGTGGAACCTCAGGCACTCATGCGTCACCGTGGGGGTGCGAAGGAGCGTTGCGGCCTGCTGCGCGGTGAGCCCCACAATATTGATGCAGAGCGCCTCGGCGGTGAGCCCCAGCAAGCCGGGTAGGCACACCAAACTGCGAATCGTCGCCGCATCCTTGCGGCCCGCCGACCCGAGATAGGACAGGGTGAGCGGATGCCCGTGGCCCGGTGAACTCCACCACTCGCGGGGGCGCAGATGTGGGGTCTCGGCCACCTCGAACAGGGGAGGCACCCGCAGACTCGGGGTGCCGGCGAAGGTGAAATACCGCTCCAGAAAGCGGCTGATCACGATGACACCGGCCACCCGCGGCGCGACAACGCGCATCGCCACGGCGTTCGCCAGCGCAAAGGGTCCGAAGCGACCTCCGGGAAGATGCGAGGGCTGGTACCACTCCACGACATCGAGGACGAGTGGCAGGTGGCGGTGCCGCGCAAGCGGAAGCAGACGCACCAGATAACCGAGGGAGGTCCCGTACAGCACAATCACGTCCGGGGCCGGTTGGAGTTCCGAGAGCCAGGTGCGGGTCGCAGCTCCCCAGCTGAGCCCTCGCCAGACGCGCCGGAGCTTGGGCCACTCCGGTCTCGGAAATTCGCCGAGCTGGGTCACGGTCAGCGTGCGGCCGCTCGCAGCGGCTGCATGCTCGTTCGCCTGATGAGCCCCGAACGATGGTTCGGGCCAGGTCGCGGAACCGATGCTGACCCGGTCACCGGCCTCCAGCAGTGCCTGCGTGACCCCCAGCATCCGCTGGGCCTCGGCCGACGACGAGCCAAAATCAACGGGACCCACGTAGGCAACATGCAGCACTTTCGCTTCAGGCTCAGGAATCAATCGGCACCACCTGACTGAGAGTGGCCCGGTACCCGAGGATTGCGGACGGCAGGACAAAAATGATGTAGGCGGCGACACCGGCCAGGGGGATGCCCGCGAGTCCGAACAGCGGGTAGAAAAGGAACTTGAGGGGAATCGAGCACACGGCGAACAGACCCCAGCCCACGTATTGGTACCGCAGGCGCCCGACACTGTTTTGCACACTGAAGAACGGTGAGCAGAAGGCGATTGCGAGCGACCATGCCGTGAGGCTCAGTGCAAGATCGAGCGGGATGCCCGTGGTGTTTCCCAGCCACAGCGTGGCGATGAGGTCACGACCGACCACGAGAACGAGTCCGCCCAGGGCGACGGCGCCCACAGAAAAGAGCACCATAGCCCGCGTGGTGGTGCGCACCCAGCGCACGTCACCGCGCGCGAGCGCTTCGCCGTTTGCCGGCCAGAGGGGCAGAGCAACGAGGGTGACGGCGAGGCCGAGGAGGGCGAAGAGTTTGCTCGTGATTGAGTATTGGCTGACCGTGGCAAAATCGGCCACGCGCGCCACGATGAGGTTGTCGACGTTGAGTGAGAGTGAGGTGAGAACGGAGAGACAGAAGAACGCGAAGCCCACGCGCAGCAGCGAGCCGGCCGCCGTCCTCGAAGCGGAGCGGAAGGATGGCCGGAGGAGTCCTCGGCGCGAAAAATACACCAGATTATTGATCAGGATCGTGACCGGCCCCGCAAAGACGGCGGCCGCAATAACGGGCACGGCACCCAGATCAAGCAGTGCGGTTGTATAGACCGTAGCAACCGTGAGCACGGCACCGGTGACCTGCCAGAGGTTGCTCTTCCAGGCCTCCTGCAGCGCATACTGCACGCGCTGCACCAGCGTGAGGGGAATACTCACCGCGAAGGCGGAGAGAGCAAGTCCTGCCACCACCTGTGCGGTGAGGGCGTCGAGTCCATTGCTCTGTGACTCCACGCGCCGCCAGTCGATGAGGGGAACGGCCAGCCAGATCACGGTGAGCAGTAGCACCGCGATGCCGCCGAGGGTGAGATAGGCCGTGCTCACGAGCGTCTTCGCCTTCACGAAGTCACGTCCGGCGACCGCCCAGACCAGGCGGGTGAGGAGGCCGTTACCGAGGCCAAGGTCGGCGAACATGCCCATGGCCGTGATCGACGTGACGATCATCCAGAACCCAAACAGATCGGCGCCGAGGTAGCGCAGCGTCACTGGAATCGTGAGCAGTGGTGCCGCCAGTGTGAGCACGCGGGAACCGAGCCCGGTCGCGATGCCGAGCAGCAGCGCACGGGTGCGCACGCTGGCCACGGTCTCGCGTCGCGGGTTGGCCATTCACAACCCCATATACCAGTCGTATACCTGGCGTAACGCCCACTCGAAATCGGGCCGTACCACCGTGGGGAGCAGGGATTCGAGCAGGGCCGGATTGGCCTGAGAATGCGTCACATCGCCCGCGCGTGGCGCCACATAGTTCACCAGAATGGGGCGTGGGTGCCACTGACGCAGTAACCCGATCACGGCATTCAGGGACGTTCGGGTGCCGAAGGCCAGGTTCACCGGAGTGGGGTGGGTCACCGTGTTGAGAAGCGCTACGGTCAGGGCATCCGTGACGGCATGCACCGACGTGAAGTCCCGGGACTGCTCGCCGTCACCGAAGACGGTGAGCGGTTCGTCATTCTTGATGGCGGCCAGGAATTTGGGAATGACCGCCGCGTACACGTGATCGGCGCGCTGCAGCGGGCCAAACACGTTGAAGAATCGCAGGGCAAGCGTGTTCATGCCGAAGCTCGTGGAGTAGGCATTCGCGTAGGCCTCCGTGGCGAGTTTGCTCACCGCATAGGGGCTCAACGGGACCGTTGGCAGTGTTTCCACCTTGGGCAGGGTGATCGTCGCCCCATACACCGACGATGATGACGCCACGCTCACATGACCCACTCCGTTCGCCCGGGCGGCCTCCAGAACGTGAAGTGTTCCCAGCACGTTCACGGCGTTTGTGGTGAGGGGATCATGCAGGGAGCGGGGAACGGAGGGCAGCGCACCCAGGTGCACCACGGCCTGCACACCCTCGGTGGCCCGCTTCACGTCGTCGAGGTTACGTAGGTCCCCCTCAATCTCCCACACCCGAGCCGAGTCTGACGCGGTTGAAAAGCCCGGTCGGTGTGCACGACGGATGCCGGTGGCATAGTTGTCCAGGGTGCGCACGCGGTCGATCTCGGGTTCGATGAGGAGCCGGTCCACCAGGTTCGTTCCGATGAATCCGCACCCGCCCGTGACCAAAACCTCCATGGTGTCCTTTCTTCCCGTCACGCTCACAACCGGTGCACGCGCTCGCCAGCTGGAACGCAGTTCTTGGTATCAAGCGTGAGAGTGGAACTGCGCGCCAGAAGGCTCAGGTCGAACTCGTCATGTTCCGTGAGCAGCACCACAATGTCGGCGTGCGCCACCGACTCCCTGTCGAGGGTCGTTCGCTCAATACCGCTCGGCCACCGATGATCCTCCACATGACTGTCCACGGCGGCGACCGCGGCTCCGTAACCACGCAGCAGATCGGCGAGGTGCAGGGAGGGCGCCTCGCGAATATCCCCGGTGTTTCGCTTATATGCCAGTCCGAGCAGGAGCACACGCGAGTTCTTCATGGCCTTGCAGTCGTCGTTCAGCAGCTGGAGCATCCGTTGCACCACGTACTGAGGCATGTGGTCGTTCACATCGTTGGCGAGTTCCACAAAGCGAAAGTTCTGTCCGAGCTTGCGCTTCACCTGCCAGGAGAGGTAACTCGGATCAACCGGTAGGCAGTGTCCACCCACACCGGGACCCGGTGTGAACTTCATGAAGCCGAACGGCTTCGTTCCGGCGGCCTCGATGGACTCCCAGACATTCACCCCCAGCTGATGCGCAAATATGGCCAGCTCGTTGACGAGCGCAATATTGACGTGACGGAAGGTATTTTCGAGCAGTTTTGTGAGTTCTGCTTCTTTGGGTGAGCTCACGGGAACGGTGCGGTTGACTAACTCGTCATAGAAGCGTTTCACGTGCCCGAGGGAATCGGCGTTGATTCCGGAGACCACCTTGGGAGTTTCTTGAAACCCCCACACCTTGTTGCCCGGATCGATGCGTTCGGGGCTGTAGCCCACGTAAAAGTCCGTGCCGGCAGTGAGACCGGAACCACGCTCGAGAATGGGCACGAGCATTTCCTCGGTTGTGCCCGGGTAGGTGGTGGACTCGAGAATAACCGTGGCTCCCCGCTCAAGATGACCGGAGAGCGATGCGCTCGACTGCTCTATGTACGACAGGTCCGGGAGAGTGTCCCGCAGGGGGGTGGGAACGGTGATGACCGCCACATCGAAGCGCGCGGTGTTGGCATAATCGGTTGTCGGAAGATACCGGCCCGTGGCGAGCGCGGTGCGCAACTGCTCGTCGGAGACGTCATCGACGTAGGAGATTCCAGTCCGCAGATTAGTGATGCGGGTCTGGTCGAGGTCAATCCCCACAACCGTGAAGCCCACCTCGATCGCCCTCATGGTAACGGGCAGCCCGACATACCCCTGCCCCACGATGACGAGCTTGCGGTCCTGTGGTGTCATGGGCCCGATCCTTGGGGGACATGGATTGTTCTGGTGTGCCCGGTTCGGGGCGGTTGGCAGCGTCATACTACTCGGGACCTCGCTCTCGCGTGAGATTGCGGGCCACGAGATAAGTGGAGATACCCCCTCGAACTGGGTGAGCAGCCGAGCAAAACCAAGGTGATCTGCTCTGGTTAACTACTGGCATGAAGCCTTCAGCTGTCGGTGGACCAGGAGAAAAATCTCGATCCGTGGGGCGTGTCGTGGCAGTGCGCGTGATGTTGGCCGTGCTGGCGATCGTGCTTCTCGGGACGGCCTGGGTGGGAGTTCGCGCGGTGATGGCGAGGGACGAACTGCAGAGCGCCGTTCCACTGGCCGAGAAGATTCGCAGCGACGTCGTCTCTGGCAACAGCCAGGCGGCCAGCCAGACCGTCGCTGAACTCGCACCTCACGCTGCCCGCGCTGTGAGCCTCACGAGCGATCCTGTGTGGCGGGCATTCGAGACCGTTCCGGTACTCGGGACCAATCTTTCCGCTGTGCGTGGTGTGGCGGCGATCGTTGACAGCCTGGTTCTGGACGCCGTTCAGCCGCTGATAGAAGCTGCCAGTGGTGTCAACGTGGCTGATTTCGCACCCGTGAATGGGGCCGTGAACCTGCAGCCGCTCCTTGCCGTTCAGCCCCAGATTGCCGCCGCCAACGTGGCTCTTGCCCGGGCGCGAACCGATGTCGGACTCATCAATGCCGCCCACACCCTCGCTCCGGTCCGTGATGCGGTGGCACAGCTCGAGACGGTGGTTGTCGACGCGGCCGGAAGCGTTGATGCGTTGGACCGTGCCAGCCGTCTGCTTCCGAGAATGCTCGGCGACTCCGGCCCACGAAACTATCTCCTGTTGGTGCAGAATCCCGGAGAGCTTCGCGCCACGGGCGGCGTTTCGGGGGCGATGGCACTGATTCACACGGAGAACGGTGCCATCACTCTTACCCAGCAGGCAAGCACCGAAGACTTCACCCCAGCTGCTGAACCTGTTCTTCCCCTACCTGCGGAGACGACCGCTATTTATGGTGAGGTCACGGGGCGATTTATTCAGAGCGCAAACCTCACTCCCCGGTTCGCCTTGACGGGAGCCCTAGCTCGGGAGATGTGGCGACTTCGCTACGGCCTCACGGTCGACGGTGTGCTCACGGTCGACCCAGCAACTCTTGGCTACCTGCTCGCTGCCACTGGTCCGATCACGGTGCCCAGCGGCGAGGTGCTCACAGCCGACAACGCGGTTCAGGTTTTGACGAGGGACGCGTATGCGCGGTACCCCGAACCGGCCCGGCAGGATGCGTTTTTTGCCGCGGCAGCGGGCGCTGTCTTCACCGCACTTTCTGCGGGTCAGTCTGATCCGGTAAAGCTCGTTGCAGCTGTGGCCCGGGGTGGTGACGAAGGGCGTGTGCTCGTCTGGAGTGCGGACAAAGCAGACCAGAATGTGCTGTCTGGGACAACGCTGGCCGGAGGTCTCCCCGTCAGCGATGCGCGGGCAGCGCGGTTTGGCATCTATCTCAACGATGCCACGGGCGGAAAAATGGGCACCTATCTCGGCGTGAAAGCAGCGCTCGGGCAGCAGACCTGCGGGGCCCCGGGGCGCCCGAGCTACCGGGTCTCCATCACTCTCACCAACACCGCCCCTCTCGATGCGAAAACGTCCCGCCCGTCCCGGATAACAACTTTCGGCGAGTACGGCGTAACGCCCGGGAACGTGAAGACGATCTTGTCGGTCTATGGGGTGACGGGAATGACGGATCTCGGGCTGACGCGGGATGGCCAACCCGTTGACCACAATCAGTCCACCGACGGCGGGTATCCCGTCACAACGGTGGGAGTTGAGCTGGTGCCTGGGGAGAGCGCGGTGCTCAACTTCGGGTATTTGGGCGACGAGGAGTTCGACGGAACGCTGTTGGCGGTGGGGACGCCGATCATCACCAGTCAGACTCCCACGATGCTTACCAGCATTTGTGACTGAGCCCCGTAGAAGTAACAGCGCAATCGACATACACTTCACGCACATTACGATCGTCACTACGGTTAGGGAGAGAACATCATGGTTCGACGAAGTCTTCTGGCACTCGCATTGGCAGGCCTAGCAATCTTTTTCGTTCCCACTGTCGCCAACGCCGATACCTATGTGCCGGTCGTGCCTGTCAGCAACAGCAACGGCGCGGTTAAAGTGACAGCGCTGGCCGCCACCGGTAGTGACGCAGGCGCTTTCATCTGGCCAGCCGTGGGTGCGTTGGGTCTCGGACTCGGGCTTGTCTCCGTTCCCATCATTCGTCGTCGCCGCGCCCACACCTAGGTACACACGCTCGTGATGGCCCGGGTGAGGTCTGCGACCACATTCGGGTATCTCACGTGTGTGCCCTTCTCCACTACCGTGACACCGTTCACCACGACGTGATGCACATCTGATGCAACGGCAGCAAAAACCACGGTTTCGAGAAAGGTTTTCGGTTCGGCGCCGGCCATGCGCACCGAGTCAGGAGAGACTGTGACAAAGTCTGCCAGGGCACCGACAATCAATCGCCCAAGTTCTGGCCAGCCGAGTGAGGCTGCGCCCCGTGACGTGGCAGACTCCAGCAGATCACAGGCTCGAAAATAGCCCCGGTGTCCACTGCGTACGCGCTCGCCGAGTTCTATTCCACGGGTCTCTTCGAAAAGGTCGATGACGGCGTGGCTGTCGCTGCCCACCGTCAGGTTCACCCCTGCCGCTGCCAGCTGTGCCGCCGGACCAATGCCGTCGGCAAGGTCTCGCTCGGTGGTCACACAGAAGCAGGCCGAAGCGCCGTTGGTAGCCAGCAGCTGCACGTCGGTCACGGTGAGGTGGGTGGCATGCACGGCGGACGCCAGGTGGTCGAGAACGCCGTGCCGGGCCAGCAACTCGGTGGGGCTACAGCCGTAGATGTTTTGGCAGTCTTCATTCTCGGCAGGCTGTTCCGAGACATGCACGTGGATGGGTGCCGTGTGCGCGTGGGCCCAGTCGGCGACGGTGCGCAAGTCCTCGGCCGGAACGGCACGCACGGAGTGCACCGCCGCTCCCACCCGCACGGTGGCACTCTCGAGTTGTTGGTGGGTGAGGGTGGCCCGCTCACTCCACGCGATGGCCGTGCCGTCCCCGAAACGCAGCTGAGCAGGGGAGAGCGGAACATGCGGGTCATCGGGTCCGAGCCCGAAACCGCCCCGCAGGTAGCAGGTGTCGAGGAGTGTGAGCCGAATGCCGGCATCCGTTGCCGCCCGCGCCACGGCCATTGCCATTGCCGTCGGTGAGGCGTACGGTGTGCCGTCCGGGCGGTGATGCAGATAGTGGAACTCGCCGACCGTCGTGATTCCGGCGAGGAGCATCTCGGTGAAGGTGGCACGGGCCAGGGCGTAATAGGTATCGGGCTCCAGTCGCGATGCGACGTTGTACATGCGCTCGCGCCAGGTGAAGAAGGTGCCACGCTCGGCTTGAGTTCTTCCGCGCAGAGCTCGGTGAAAGGCGTGAGAGTGAGCGTTCACGAGGCCGGGGAGCGTGAGGCCCCGAAGAATCGTAGCTCCCTCGGGCGGCGTCAGAACGTTGCGGTCCACCCGCGTGATTGTGCCGCCCGCGGTCTTGATCAGCACACCCTGCTCGGCGTGCTCCTCACCGAGCCAGGCGTGCTCTGCCCACCACACGCTCATGAGGCCACGGGCATGCGTGCGGGGAGTTCGCGTGCGGTGAGCAGAGACGTCAACACCGTGGCGAGGGCCACAACGCCGTCGATACAGTCGCTCTCGGCGGCGAATTCGTTCGGGCTGTGACTGATGCCGGTGGGGTTTCGAACAAAGAGCATGGCCGTGGGCACGGTCGACGCCAGAATCCCGGCGTCGTGGCCGGCCGCGGTAGCCAGGATGGGAACGTCGATACCAGCCACCTGAAGCGACTGCACCAGGTGGTCTCGCAGCGGGACGTTGAAGACGACCGGGGGAGAGGAGGACTCCTGGGTCACCTTGAGCTGCACCCCGTGCTGATCGGAAGCCGCGGTACCCGCGCGCGTCAGATCATCCATGACCCTCGTTACCGACTCAGCTGTGGGGCCCCGGGTGTCGAACCAGGCGTCGACGGCCGTTGCGATCACGTTGGTGCCGTTCGGGTCAACCCGAACGCGCCCACACGTGCTCACCGCCCCGTGCTCGAGAGCGATGTGACGGGCCGCCGAGACGACCTCGGCGAAGGGCAGTAGGGGGTCGTGACGGTCGGCGAGCGCCGTGGTGCCCGCGTGGTTTCCTTCGCCACAGAAGCAGAAGTGCCAACGACCGTGCGGCTGGATGGAACTGGCCACCCCTACCGATGCCCCGCCGTGCATCAGGTACCGGCCCTGTTCCACGTGGAGTTCGACGAAGACACCCACGCGCGCGAGCTGTTCGGGGTCGGCGCCGAGGCCGAGCGGTGAAATGCCGGCGGCCTTGAGGGTGTCGGCGAAGGAGCATCCGTTCGCGTCGGTGAGCCCGCGGGCTCGCTCAGCGTCGATGGCACCGGTGAGGAGTCGGGATCCGAGGCAGGCGAGGCCGAAGCGGGACCCTTCCTCCTCGATGAAATTGACAATGGCGAGCGACCGCCGGGGTGCGACGCCGGCTGCTCGCAGGGCGTCGACGGCGAGGAAGGAGCTGACGACACCGAGGGGGCCGTCGAAGGCGCCGCCGCCCGGCACGCTGTCGAGATGGCTGCCGGTGACGACCGAGTGGGCCTCCGGCGTTCCCCACCAGGCCCACTGGTTGCCATTTTGATCCACCTCCACCTGCAGCCCGCGCGCCTCGGCCTCGCCCACGAACCACTCCCGGAGGGCGAGGTCCACACCGGTGAAGGCGAGGCGGTTGTAGCCGCCCGTGCGCGGGTCGCGGCCCACGGGTGCCAGATCGGACCAGAGCCGGTTGAAGGAGCGGCGCAGGCTGGCGGAGGCGTCTGCAGACGTGGTGAAGGGGAAGGTGGTCACTGCTCCAGTATCGAGGGATTCGCTCGCCGCCACAATGGTCATTGCCATTGTGTGGAATTTGGGTTTTACTAGTTGGCATGACGACCGACACCTCAACCCGCGCCGTCGATCGTGCGCTCAGCCTCCTCGAGGTGATCTGCGACGGCGACGGCCCCACTCTCGCCGAGAGCGCACGGCTCGTGGACCTTGCTCCGAGCACGGCACTGCGGCTGCTTCGCACCCTGCAGTCCAGCGGCTTTGTGCGCAAAGACGAGGCTGGCCAGTATCGACCCGGCAGTCGCATCATTCAGCTCGGTGCGCAGGCGCTCAGCAGCGACTCGCTCGTGGGCCTCGCGCGATCGGCCATGGACCACCTCGTGATGCAGACCGGCGAATCGGCCTATCTCAGCGTTCAGGGACACGGCGACACCGCGCTCTACCTCGCCATTGTGGAGGGTACGCACTCCGTGCGACACGCCAACTGGGTGGGACGCACCGTTCCGCTGCACTCCTCCGCCGCCGGCCAGGCGCTCACCGCACCGGGTGCCGACGTCAGTGCGGTCGGTTATGTGGTGGTGGAGCGGGGTGTCGAAGCGGATGTCACGGCAATCGCCGTTCCCGTGCGCGCCGCTGAACGAACGGTCGCGGCTCTCAGTCTCGTGATCCCCAGTTACCGCGTGGTCCCTGCCGACGTGACTCGCTTCGGTGAGCTGCTCGTTCAGGCCGCAGCGACCGTATCCCGGGCCCTCGGGACGCACCCCGAGACATCCGCTGTGGCACCCGTTACCCGAGAAGAGGAACGTCATGACTGAATCCCGCCCCGTGCGCGCCGCCCGCGGAACCACCCTCACGGCCAAGAGTTGGCAGACCGAGGGCCCCCTTCGCATGCTTATGAACAACCTCGACCCCGAGGTGGCCGAACACCCCGAGAACCTCGTGGTGTACGGCGGCACCGGCAAGGCGGCACGCAACTGGGAGGCCTATGACGCCATTGTGCGCACCCTCACGACGCTCGAAAAAGATGAGACCCTGCTGGTGCAATCCGGAAAGCCGGTGGGGGTTTTTCGCACCCATGAGTGGGCGCCCCGAGTACTCATTGCCAACTCCAACCTGGTGGGTGACTGGGCAACCTGGCCCGAATTTCGGCGCCTGGAGGCACTGGGCCTCACGATGTATGGCCAGATGACCGCCGGGTCGTGGATTTACATTGGTACGCAGGGCATCCTGCAGGGCACTTATGAGACGTTTGCCGCGGTCGCCGCCAAACGCTTCGGTGGCACGCTGGCCGGAACCCTGACGCTCACGGGTGGTGCCGGGGGAATGGGCGGTGCCCAGCCGCTCGCCGTCACGATGAACGAGGGTGTGGTGCTCATCGTTGACGTGGATGAATCTCGGCTGCGGCGGCGCCTCGACCACGGCTATCTGGACGAAATCGCTCTCGACATCGATGACGCCATCGCTCGGGTGCTCACCGCCAAGACCGAGCGCCGTGCACTCTCGGTGGGTCTCGTGGGCAACGCCGCCACCGTGTTCACCGAGCTGCGCGCGCGCGAGGTGCCGATTGACATCGTCACCGACCAAACAAGCGCCCACGACCCGCTCGCCTACCTGCCTGAGGGGGTCACCGTGGCGGAGTGGCATGAGTACGCCGCCGCGAACCCGCATGAATTCACCCGTCGCGCTCGGCTGGCCATGGCCAAGCAGGTGACGGCAATGGTGGAATTTCAGGATGCCGGTGCCGAGGTCTTCGACTATGGAAACTCCATTCGCGCCGAGGCGCAGCTCGGAGGCTGCGACCGCGCCTTCGATTTTCCCGGATTCGTTCCGGCCTATATTCGCCCGCTGTTCGCGGAGGGGAAGGGCCCGTTCCGCTGGGTGGCACTGTCGGGGGACCCGGCCGATATCGCCGCCACCGACAAAGCCATTGTCGACCTGTTTCCCGACGACCAACATCTGCGTCGCTGGATCGAGAAGGCGAGCACCACCGTTCACTTCGAGGGCCTGCCCGCACGCATCTGCTGGCTCGGTTATAAGGAACGACACCTGGCGGGTCTGAAATTCAACGAGATGGTGGCGTCCGGTGAGGTGAGTGCCCCGCTGGTGATTGGGCGAGACCACCTGGACTCGGGTTCCGTCGCCTCGCCGTACCGCGAGACGGAAGCGATGAAGGACGGCTCGGATGCCATTGCCGACTGGCCCCTGCTCAATGCTCTACTCAACACGGCTTCGGGTGCCACGTGGGTCTCCATTCACCACGGTGGCGGTGTGGGCATGGGGCGCAGCATTCACGCCGGTCAGGTGATCGTGGCCGACGGCACCGCGCTGGCCGCCGAAAAGATTGAGCGGGTGCTCACGAACGATCCGGGCACGGGCGTGATGCGCCACGTCGATGCCGGTTACGAACGTGCGGAAGAGGTGGCGAGGGAGCGCGGTCTTCGCGTACCCATGTGGGAGAAGTAGCGACTGTGGGCCACCACGCTCCGACGAGTGCTCAGCCTGCCGAGCTCATCACCAACATTGGGCAGCTGGTCACCAACAGCGGCGACGGGTACGGCATGGCGCGACTGGGTATTCGTCGAGATGCCGCCGTGGTGCTCGCCGAGGGTCGGGTGGCCTGGGTGGGTGCGGCAGCGGATGCCCCCGCCTGCGACACCGTTACCGATGCGGCTGGGGCGTGTGTCATTCCCGGCCTTGTCGACAGTCACACTCACCTGGTCTTTGGCGGCGAGCGTGGGACGGAGTTCGAGGCGCGGATGTCGGGCGAGAAATATTCAGCTGGCGGTATCCGAAGCACGGTGGCTGCCACCCGCGCCGCTTCGGAGGAGTCGTTGCGGGAGCGCACACGCGCGCTGCTGGCCGAAATGCTCGCTCAGGGCACCACGACGGTGGAGATCAAGAGCGGCTACGGGCTCTCGGTCGAGCATGAGGCGCGCCTGGTGCGTCTCGCAGCCGAGTTCACCTCCGAGGTCACCTTTCTTGGTGCCCACGTTGTCCCGGCAGACTTCACCGGTCGGGAGGAGGATTACGTTGACCTGGTCGTGGGTGAGATGCTGAGTGCCTGTTCACCGGCCGCACGCTGGATTGATGTGTTCTCCGAGACCGGTGCCTTCACGGTGGCTCAGAGCCGGCGCATTCTGCAGGCTGGTGCGGCGCTCGGACTGGGGCTGCGCGTGCATGCCAGTCAGCTCGCACCCGGCGGCGGAGTAGCGCTGGCCGTTGAGCTTGACGCCGCGAGCATTGACCACGCTACCTTTCTGACCGATGCCGATGTGGCCCTGTTGGCGGGGTCGCGTACGGTAGCGACGCTGCTCCCCGGCGCGGAGTTCTCGACTCGGCAGCCCTACCCCTCCGCGCGTCGACTTCTCGATGCGGGGGTGACCGTGGCTCTGGCCACTGATTGCAATCCGGGATCGTCGTTCACCTCGTCCATGCCGTTCTGCATGGCCGTCGCCGTGCGGGAGATGGGAATGACCCCGGCAGAGGCACTCTACGCCGCGACGGCTGGCGGGGCCGCCGCTCTGCGGCGCACGGACATTGGCCGCCTTGCGGTGGGTGCGCGGGCCGATGTTGTGCAGCTGACGGCCGATTCCTACGTGTACCTCACCTACCGGCCAGGTGTTCCGCTCGTGCGTCGCGTCTGGAAGGCCGGCATCCGCTAACCCTCGCGTTGCGGCGGGCTAACTAGGGGGCCAGAGTCGCTCGAGCGCGGAGGGCTGCGCCGAGCAGAGCAGAGTTGGGGCCGAGGATAGCGGGAACGACGACGGGGCGCCGGTGAAAACTCAGTAGGGCGTCGAGCCGGCGCCGCAGCGGAACGAATAGCTCGTCACCGGCCCGAGACAGACCGCCGGCGATGACAATCGCCTCGGGCGCGATAACGGCGGCCATTTGCGAGATCGCGAGGGCGAACGCATCGAGAGCATCGTTCCAGACCACATCTGCGGCCGCGTCACCACTGCGCGCCCGTGCCAGTACGGCTTCGGCGCCGGGCAGAACCTCGCCGGTGAGGGCGCCGTAACGGCGCACTATTGCCGCCGCGGAGGCGACCGTGTCGAGGCACCCACGAGAACCGCAGACGCACTTTTCTCCCTTCAGATCCACAATGGAATGACCAATCCCGCCGGCAAAACCACCGCCGGCGTGGGCTTTTCCATTGATGAACAGGCTCGCCGTAATCCTGCTTCCGAAGCGAATGACCACGACGTTGCTAAAGGGTCTGGCCGCGCCCAGTCGAAACTCGGCCTCGCCGATCGCTCGTGCTGTATTGGAGAAGGAACTCGGCAGGTGTAACCGACCTTCGGTCAGTCTCTTGTAGGGCACGTTCGCCCAGCGCAGGTTCGCCGACAGAATGGCGATGCCCTCCTCGTCGTCCACCACACCGGGGGCGATCAGGCCGGCAGCCGCGGGAGCCACCTGCGGAAAATCCCGGGCAAACTGGGTGGTCAGGTCTTCGATGTGCAGCAGTAGTGTCTCCGGAGCGTTGGCGGTGCTCACCGGTGTGGGGGTGCGGCTGAAGCCGAGCATCTGGCCCTGAACGTCGAACAAAGCGGCTTTGGTGCTGGTGTTGCGGGTGTCGAAGGCCAGCACGGCGGCACCGGGGCCGAGTGCCAATGGCTGCACACGGGACACGCTTTCTACGTTTGGCACAGGTTCCTTGAACGTCGATGAATGGAACGCGAACGTTCGGGCGAAAGCGCTGAAGCGCTTCAAGCCTACGTCCTGAATCGTGGCACGGGTCGATTATGGGTAATCGCTCTGCAAACATACTAGTGGTAGGTTTTAGCTCCGCGGGCCTCACTGGCGCAGTCCACTGGCACCCGTCGGGCTAGGCTGACAGGTGCCCTGCGGCGCCGGGGGCGCCCTGACCGGGCTGAAACCGTAAGGACTCGCACTCATGACTGCACTGCCTCGCTTGGTTGCCTTTGACCTCGATGACACGCTCGCCGCCTCGAAGTCGCCGCTCGACCCGCGCATGGCCGCGCTTCTGGTTCGCCTTCTCGATGTTGCCGTGGTGTGCGTCATCTCGGGGGGCAATTTCCCCCAATTCCGAATGCAGCTCGTGGACAATCTCGAGAACGTGTCTGATGCGGCACTCGCGGGTCTGCACCTGCTGCCCACCTGCGGAACGCAGTATTACCGTCACCACGACGGCGCCTGGGCCCAGATCTATGCGGAGAACCTGAGCGACGACGAGAAGACTCGGGCACTCGCTGCCGTCGAGACGAGCGCACGCGATCTGGGCTACTGGGAGACGCAGACCTGGGGTCCCATCCTCGAAGATCGCGGTTCGCAGATCACCTTCTCGGCACTGGGCCAGGCCGCGCCCGTGGCCAGCAAGGTTCACTGGGATCCATCCGGTGAGAAGAAGAATGCCCTGCGTGAAAGGGTGCAGTCCTTGCTACCCGACCTTGAAGTGCGCTCCGGAGGCTCGACATCCGTTGATATCACTCGACGCGGCATCGATAAGGCCTATGGCATGAAGCGCCTCGCCGAACTCACCAATATTGCGCTTGACGACATGCTCTTCATTGGCGACCGGCTCGACGAAAACGGAAACGACTACCCGGTGAAAGTCCTGGGCGTGGAGTGCGTGGCTGTCGACGGTTGGGAAGACACGGCCGCTTACCTCGACACGCTAATTCCCACGCTCGCCGCGCGCCCCTAGGAACGCCCGTCAAGAACGCCGGACTTGTCGGCGCGCGTGCTCATCCGGCGTGCGGTGGGCGGTCGCTCGTCGGTGGATGGCAGCACATGCACGAGACCCAACACGATCAGTGCCAGCATCGTGCCGATAATGGTGCCACCCGTGTTGGCCACGACATCGCGAACGGTAGCGAAACGCTCGGGTAGAAACATGAGCTGGCCGAGTTCGATGCAGCAGCTGGCGAAGAATCCGGCGAAAATGGCGAGCCACCAACGCCGGGCTCTGAGAAGAATCACACCAAGAAGTCCGACGGGCACAAAGAGAGCGATGTTGGCCGCGAACTCCACGAACCCATAGCCGAGCCAGGTGGGCGCACCATGGCGTTGCAGCCAGCCGAGCAAAGACATCAGGTACGTGTGAGCACCTTGATCCACAGGGGTGGGCCAGAATGCGATGAGCGCGAGAGCGGTGAGGTAGACCACGCTCAGCACGATCGCGACACGCTGCAGAGCGGCGTTTCGTCGTAAACGGATCTGGTTCATGCACTCACCTCCACGTGTGAAGCGGTCGGTGCAGGGTAAAAGGCGCAATCGAGCCGCTCACCATTGATCTGTTCATACTAGACACTCTTCGTGGTCGCTGGCACCCGAGAGCTGGCGTTGACAGCAAAAGACAGTCGCGCGCGCAACCGGCTAGTACCAGGGAGTCACCCGCTTCGGGAGGGCGAACACCAGAATCAGAGCCACCACGCTGAAGGCTGCGCTGACCGCCATCGCGTTCGTGGCGCTCGCGGTGAAGGCGGCGGCTACGCCGTCGGGCCCGGGTGCGGTCACGGTGAGGCTCGCGAACAGCACGCTGCCGATGACGGCGATTCCGACCGCGCTTCCCACACGCTGCATCACACCCACGACGGCGCTGGCCGCCCCCGCCTCGGTCGGGTCCACGGTGGCCACGATGAACTGCACGTTCGGGGCGATGAAGAAGCCGCTGCCGAGACCCGCGATCAGGAGGGGCGTCAGGAGGTGCCAGTTAGTGAGGTCTCCCACCGGTGTGAGGAGCAGAACCAGCCAGATCCAGATGAGTCCCACGGTCACGAGGGCGACACCGATTATCAGAACGGTGCGACCCAGAAGTTCGGAAAGCCGGTTGCTCTGTGATGCGCCGATAATGCTGCCGATGGCGAACGGGATCGAGACGAGACCTGACTCCAGGGCGGTGTGGCCGAGGCCCGCCTGCCACAGAATCGAGATGGTGAAGAAAATACTCGTGAAGGCCGCGAAATACACGAGCGCCAAAATGACACCACCGCTGAAGGCCGGGTGGCTGAACAGACGCGGCGGAACGATGGGGGTGAACCCGCGCCGGGTATATGCCACTTCCCACACACCGAAGAGCACAATGAGCACTACGGAACCGGCGAGCGACGCAAAGGTCCACCAGGGCCAGCCCTGATCCTGACCCTCAATCAGCGGAACCAACAGGGCAACGAGACCGGATGAGACGAGCAGTAGACCCACCCAGTCCAGGGCCACGCGAGCCGGTGCTGCGGCGCCGGGTGTACCGCCGCCGGCAACGGCTGCCTCGGCGCGCGAGGGCAGCAACCGGGCGGCAGCGACGAGTGCCACAATCCCGATGGGAAGGTTCACCCAAAAGACGAGTCGCCAGCCATTCTCGTCTCCGAAGGCCTGGATGATCAGGCCACCGACGATCGGTCCGAGAGCGGTGGACACTCCAATAACGGAACCCATGATGGCGAAGGCCTTGCCACGCGCCCGCGGCGGGAACATCAACTGAATCACCGCGGTGACGGCAGGCACAAAAATTCCACCAGCGAGGCCCTGTGCCACCCGCGCAATGATGAGCTGAAGGTCATTCTGTGCGAGGCCACACGCCAGGCTCGCCGCAGTGAAGAGGGCTAGTCCGGTGAAGAACACCCACTTATGTCCGACACGATCGCCGATGCGTCCAGCCGGAATGAGCGCGAGACCGAAAGCGAGGGCGTACCCGGAAATAATCCAGGAGAGCGTCGCCTCGGAGGCGTCGAGGCTGGTGCGAATTGTGGGGAGGGCAACGTTGACAATTGTGGTGTCCAGCAGGGCCATAAACATTCCCGCGAGGAGAACGATGAGGGCTTGCCAGGCGCGCCGCGAAACAACCGGAGTGGCGGCGAGATTCGGATCAATTTTTGACATGGGAGCCGGTCCATTCGCAGGAGAGTGGGGTGCGGGAACAATAAAACCCCCACTCCAAGGAGTGGGGGTTTTATCCCTACAGTCGGGGTAACAGGATTTGAACCTGCGACCTCGTCGTCCCGAACGACGCGCGCTACCAAGCTGCGCCATACCCCGATGGCCCGAGGGCCTCACTTAGTATATGTCCTGTTGTGCCGGTCTGACTAACCGAACCGTGCTCGGGCGTTTCCCCGTCGCGACGAGCGATCAGGCCGCGGTCAGGGTCAGCAGAGTCGCTTCCGGGCGGCACGCGAACCGTACCGGAGCGTAGATCGAGGTGCCGAGTCCCGCCGACACGTTCAGGAAGGCGGTGCGCAACCCCAGATTCCAGAGGCTCAGCCCCTTCACCTGCCGGCGCGGAATGTCGCAGTTGGTCACGAGCGCCCCGAAGCCGGGAACGCACACCTGACCGCCGTGTGTGTGGCCGGCCAGGATGAGCTGGGCGCCGTGGTTCACCAGAGAGTTTAAAACGCGCTGGTAAGGCGCGTGGGTCACGCCGATGGTCACGGTCGGGCGAGGTTCGGTGGCCGTCTCCGGATCCGGCCAGCGCTCATCGGAGAGCGGATCATTCGCACGCAAATCGTCGATCGCCCGTGTGATCAGGTCCAGACGGTCGCGTCCAATGTGCGGGTCGTCGACTCCGAAAAACTCCACGTGCGTTCCGCGTACATCGAGCGCCTCGGCCGCATTGTTGATGTCGGTCCAGCCCAGCTCGGCGAACACGTTGCGCAGCTTGTCGGTGTCCAGAGCACTGCTCGGCTCGCCTGTTGCTCGGGTCTTGGACGGGCCGGCGAAATAACGCAGGGGATTCTTCGCCTGCGGCCCCACGTAGTCATTGGAGCCGTTCACGAAGACGCCGGGAACGCCCTGAAAAGGAGCGAGGGCGAATGCCACCCCATCAATTCCCTCCGCGTGCCCCAAGTTGTCACCCGTGTTCACCACAAGATCCGGCTTCAGCTCAGCCAGAGCGCGGATCCACTCCTGCTTATCCTGTTGCCACGGGGCCATGTGCAGGTCGGAGATATGCAGTACCCGAATGGGCAGAGCACCTGGTGGCAGCACTGGAACGGTCACCTCACGAAGGGTGAAGCGCTTGCGTTCCACGAGGGCACCCCAAGCAAAGGCGGCAAGCCCAGTGGCGGCCACCAGAACGGATGCCGCCGCCACGACCCGGCCGCCGCCTCCTGGCCGGGAGGCGGCCGCCTGCGCATCACGCACAGCGTCCTGCAGGTTCAGGAGGTCAAGGACGTCTGCGGGGCTGACCCGGGTCATCCGTTGGAGTCCTGACCAGGAGGCGCGGCGCCTTCGGCCGGCGTTTTAGTCCCCACCACGATGGTGACGGCCGACCCGGGGGCCGCATCCGTTCCCGCAGCCGGCGTCATGGAGATGACCCTGCCGTCCTGTTTCGCTTCGGCCCCGGTTTGCTCGGTCTTGGTGACGGTGAAGCCAGCCCCGGTGAGCAGGGATCTCGCCTCGGCCTCGGTCTTACCCACGGTATCGGGGATCGCGCTTTGGCTTCCGTTGCTTGACGACACGGTGACCGTGGAACCGCGGTCCGCGTTGGTTCCACCGGCCGGGTCGGTGCTGGCCACGGTTCCTGCGGGCAGCGCGGAGTCGATGACTCCACCGTCGGCGAATTCGAAGCCAGCTGCCACAAGTGTGGCCTGAGCCTCAGCCATGGACTTGCCGCGCAGATCGGGCACGTTTACCTGAACGGCCTGAAGTACGGCGTTCGAGGCCTCCATGAAGGCATCGCCGCCATACTTGGCGTTAGCGACTGACATGACGTCTGGCCACATGCGGTGCCGTGCGGTGGAAGCCGACCCACTCTCGAACCGTATCTTGCGCTGGTTCTTGTAGGTACCACTCACATTCACAACACCCACGACGGTGGCAACCTTGCTGCTGGAGCCGCTCATCCAGGTGTCCTTGGCGTCGTCAGTGGTCCCGGTTTTGCCGATCATGGGAACACGCGGTGAGGTAGACCCGTAGGACTGCTGCGCGGTTCCACTGGTCATAACGCGGCTCATGGCATAGGTCATACCGGCAGCGACCTCGGGTTCCACCGACTGGGTGCAGACGGATTGCGGTACCGGCATGTCGGTACCATCGGCGGCAACCATGGACTCGATGGCGATTGGCGTGCACGTGGAACCGTTGTTGGCGATGCCGGCAAAGGCTACGGCCATGGTGAGCGGCGCAATCTCGTTGGTACCCAGAACAGACCCGGCACCCTTTTCCAGCACTTTGCCGTTGGCGCGGTGCACGTCAAAGGCTTCGGCCGTGCTGCGAATACCGCAGAGGTCGAGCTCCTTGGCCATGCCAATGAAGCCGGTGTTGATGGAACCGATCGTGGACTGCAGGGCGCTGTAATTGCGGCCCGACTCATTCGCATCGTTACGCGGACTGAAGCCGGGGAAGGACTGTGGCCCATCGCAGCTGTCCTGGAACGTACCCCAGTCGGATCGTCGCGCCGTGTCGGCACGCTCGTTCAGCGTATGACCTTCCTTGAGCCACTCGGCCAGAGTGAAGACCTTGTAGGTGGACCCGGGCTGGAATCCGCCGGACCCACCCGCGGTATAGTCCGTGTTGTAGTTAATGCCGGTGAAGTTGGCGCCGGTCTGGTTCGGGTCCTGCGTGTAGTCCTTGTTCTGCGCCATCGCGAGAACCTTGCCGGTTCCCACGCCCACGCTAGACACAACACCGCCCACATCCCAGTTGGCCATGGACTTGGGAACGTTCTGGTCGAGGGTGGCGACGGCAGCGTTCTGCAGGTCGAGGTCGAGGGTCGTGTAGACGCTGTAACCACCGCGACGGAAGTTCGCCAAACGGGCATCTTCGTCCTCACCAAAGGTGGGGTCGGTCTTCAGTACGTGCGTGACGTAGTCGCAGAAAAACGCATTGGCACCGGCGGTCTGGCACCCGGTCGACGATGACGTGATGGTGGGTTCGATCGGAGAGGCAACCGCGGCGTCGTGGTCCTCTTGGCTGATCTTCTTATACTCGAGCATCTCGCCCAGAATGTAATCGCGACGCACCTTGTTATCGGCGTAGCCGTTGGCTGCGCCGTTGGTTTCACTGTCGGGCCTGTCGAGCTGGTACTTCACCGGGTTGTTCACGATCGCCACGAGGCTGGCGGCCTGCGGAAGGGTGAGGTTCGCCGCGGTGGTGTTGTAGTAATAGTTGGCAGCAGATTCGATGCCGTACACCGTCCCACCGAAACCGGTGATGTTCAGGTACTGGCGAAGGATGTCTTCCTTGGAGTAATTCTTATCCACGCCAATGGCCAAGCGCATCTCTTTGAGCTTGCGGTCGATGGACACCTCGGTGGCGTCGTTGTAGCACGACTGCCGCTTCTCGGCGTCGTTCATGGCCTCACATTTTTGCACGAGCACGTTTTTCACGTACTGCTGCGTGATGGATGACCCACCGCGCGTCGCGCCGCCCGCAAACGTGGTCACGGCGCCGCTGACGGTGCCCTGCAGGTCAATTCCGCCGTGTTCGAAGTACCGGGGATCTTCACCGGTCACGGCAGCGTCCTTCGCGAACTGACTGATCGCGTCGGACGACACCTCCACGCGGTTCTGTTCATAGAACGAGGCGAGAAGCACGGGCGTTCCATCGGCCTGCTTGGCGTAAATATTGCTCTTCTGGGCCAGCTGATCAATGGACAGGTACGCCGGCATGTTCTCAAACACGTTAATGGTGTTGGTGGCGGCCATACCCGAGAGGGCCAGGGCGGGAGTGACGCTGACGGTCACGAGGACCCCGGCGACAACGCTCATACCGATCAAGGCCAGGAACCCCGCAAGGGCTCCGCTCATCGTGGTTTTTTTGGCAGACATAGACTTGAGCGTAAGCGACAAATCTGGAAAACCGCCTCAATAGGAGACACATGCCCACCTGGGAGTACCTCACAACGCCGTTGATGATCCACAACACCGCCGCAATCCTGAACAACTGGGGCTCTGACGGGTGGGAGCTCGTTCAGGTTGTCACCGGTCCTGAAGGGGGCCTCGTGGCGTATATGAAGCGTCCGATCGCCCCCGCAACCGTGGCAGGTGCCTAGACATGACACAGATTGCGGCACGCCTTCTCGAGCTGGGTATCGAGCTGCCCCCCATAGTGGCGCCGGTTGCCGCGTATGTGCCGGCCATGGTTTCCGGCTCTCTCGTCTACACCGCGGGGCAGCTGCCGATGGTGGCCGGGGTGCTCCCGGCCGTAGGCAAGGTGGGTGAGGGTCACGGACTCGTCCCGGCTGCCGACGCCAAGGCGTATGCCCGCCAGTGTGCGTTGAACGGTCTCGCCGCAATCAAGGGGGCCATCGGTTCCCTGGACCGCATCACCCAGATCGTCAAGGTCACGGGTTTCGTGGCATCCGATCCGTCGTTTACCGGTCAGCCCGCAGTCATCAACGGTGCCTCTGAGGTTTTGGCCGAGATTTTCGGCGACCGCGGTCAGCACGCCCGCTCCGCCGTGGGCGTGGCCGTACTTCCGCTTGACGCTCCGGTGGAGATCGAGTTCATCGTGGCATTCGCTTAACCACGTTGACGCAGAGAATGGCCGCTTCCCGGATGGGAGGCGGCCATTCTTGTGGGAAGGAGCCGGGTTACTTCATCTTCTGCGTGATGATCTGCATCACCGAGGTGTCAGCGAGGGTGGACGTGTCACCCACCTCACGCCCCTCGGCCACGTCGCGAAGCAGACGGCGCATGATCTTGCCCGAACGCGTCTTCGGCAGTTCGTCCACAATGAAGATTTCCCGCGGGCGGGCGATCGCACCAATTTGCTGAGCAACGTGTGCTCGCAGAACCGCACTGATGTCCTCGTGGGAGGCCGTTTCCGCCTGGCTGAACTTGATCACGACGAACGCCACAACCGCTTGGCCGGTGACCTCATCGGAGGCACCAACGACGGCCGCTTCGGCGGTCAGCGAATGCGCCACCAGGGACGACTCGATCTCCGCCGTGGACAAGCGGTGACCCGACACGTTCATGACATCGTCGACACGCCCCAGCAACCAGATATCGCCGTCGTCATCGAGGCGCGCGCCGTCGCCGGCGAAGTACAGCGGGCCGTCCTTCGCACCGGTCGTTCCCGCGAACTTGTCCCAGTAGGTTTCCTTGAAACGCTCCGGGTCTCCCCAGATTCCGCGCAGCATCGCCGGCCAGGGCTCGGTGACAACGAGAAGTCCGCCGTTGCCATGGCCCACGTGGGTGCCGTCGTCATCGAGAACATCGATCGCGATTCCGGGGATCGGAACCTGTGCTGCTCCGGGCTTTGTCTCCGTGACCCCGGGGAGCGCCGACACCATGATGGAACCGGTCTCGGTCTGCCACCAGGTGTCCACAATGGGAGTGAGGTTGCCACCGATAACCTCGCGATACCACATCCAGGCCTCGGGGTTGATGGGCTCGCCCACCGATCCGAGCACGCGCAGGCTGGTGAGGTCGAACTTCTGCGGAATCTGACGACCCAGCTTCATGAACGTGCGAATCGCGGTGGGAGCCGTGTAAAGAATACTCACCCGGTACTTCTCGATGATCTCCCACCAGCGGCCGGGGTGCGGTGAGTCCGGTGTGCCTTCGAACAGTACCTGGGTGGCACCGTTCGCGAGTGGACCGTACACAACGTAGCTGTGTCCGGTGATCCAGCCCACGTCGGCGGTGCACCAGTAGACATCCGTTTCGGGCTTGAGGTCAAAGACATTCTTGTGGGTGAACGCGTTTTGCGTGAGGTACCCACCACTGGTGTGGAGGATGCCCTTCGGTGCCCCCGTGGTGCCGGATGTGTAGAGGATGAAGAGGGGGTTTTCGGCCGGGAAGGCCTCGGCCACGTGTTCGGCCTCCACGGAGGCGAGCTCGTCGTGCCACCAGAGGTCGCGGTCGTTCCACTCCACGTCCTGGCCGGTGCGCTTGACGACGAGCACGTTCTTCACCGAGGAGTCCCCGGTCTGCAGTGCGGCATCGACGGCCGGCTTGAGGGCCGAGATGCGGCCCTTGCGGTAGCCGCCGTCAGCGGTGATGACGAGCACGGCGTTGGCGTCGTCGATCCGAGAACGCAGGCTCTCGGCGCTGAAGCCACCGAAAATGACCGAGTGCACGGCACCGAGACGGGCTACGGCCAGCATCGAGATGACGGCCTCAGGAATCATGGGTAGGTAGATGGCCACCCGGTCACCGGCTGTGACGCCCAGCTTGATCAGAACATTGGTGGCGCGCTTGACCTCAGCGGTCAGTTCCGCATAGGTGATATCGCGGGAGTCGCCGGGCTCACCCTCGAAGTGCAGAGCGACTCGGTCACCGTTGCCGGCAATCACGTGGCGGTCAAGACAGTTATAGGCGACGTTCAGTTCGCCGTCATCGAACCACTTCGCGAACGGCGCGTTGGTCCAATCAAGGGTTTTGGTGAACGGCTTGTGCCAGTGCAGCAGCGCACGGGACTGGTCTGCCCAGAATCTGAGACGGTCAGCCTGAGCATCGGCATAGAGTTCCGGGCTGGCTGCGGACTGCGCAGAAAACTCGGCTGTGGGCGCGAATCGACGGGATTCGTTGAGGAGGTGATCAATCTGAACGCTCATATTTTTTGTGTCGCTCCTTTGCGATGCTGTAAATGCAGGCGTGGGGTCGCCACACCTGAACCATACCGCCCAGAAGGACGTCCTTCGCCCCCGCGTGCGTTTGGGGGTAATGAATGGGCCTGACGCGGGTAAATTTCTTTCCCGTGCAGGAGGTGCCCAATAAAGAGTCGATATGGACTTGCGCTTCTCGCCATGGCTTGTACACTGATATCCGTCAGAACGAAAGTTTTGGCCAGCAATACGTATGGTTCCCCCCAATCTACGTATTGCTAGGCGGCACCTGTTCCCCCCAATAGGTGCCGCCCCCTTTTTTTAATGAGGCGTGTGTGGTGCCGGAGCACGTCCTCCACAAGAACAGCCCGGGACGGGTTGTGTTACCGATCCGGGAATCCTGGGCGCGACCGCCGTACGGGATCTATTCTCGGCCTCATGACCGAGCCATTCGTTGCCGTTCCCTCCTACGTCACGCAACCGGTGCGGACTCGCCCGCCAGGCGCTGACCCGATTCCGCCTCCACCCCTGCCCGTTTCCCTGTCTGTTCCGGGCCGCGCGGCGCACCCAGCGGATGCCCGGCGGGCAGACTCTCTGGGTCCGCTCGCGCCGTATGCCGCGGACCCGCTCGTGACCGACCTCTTCGTGAATGGTGAATCCGGGCTGTGGTCGGATTCCGGCTCCGGGCTCGTGCACGAATCCCGGTGGCGGTGCACCGAGGCGGAAGCGCGGCACCTTGCCGTTCGCCTGATCGCTCTGGGCGGCAGGCACCTCGACGAAGCGAGCCCGTGTGTTGATGTGCGGCTTGCCGACGCAATTCGCGTGCACGCTGTTCTTCCGCCGGCCTCAAGCTCCGGCACATTGATCTCGGTGCGGTTGCCCCGGCGGGAGCACCTGGACCTCGCCGCCCTGAGTACCGCGGGCATGTTCGGGCGGGAGCCGGCGGCATCCGCTGTGCTCGAGCGCCTGCGTCTGGCGGTGGCCCACCGGGAGAATCTGCTCGTGACCGGCGCGGCTGGAAGCGGCAAGACGACCCTGCTGGCGGCGCTGCTGGGTGAAGCGCCGCCGGGGGAGCGAATCGTTGTTATTGAGGACGTGGCCGAACTGCGGGTGGCGCACCCGCACGTGGTCGGGCTGGAGGCACGTCAGGCGAACCTGGAGGGGGCCGGCCGCATTGGTCTCGAGGCTCTCGTGCGGGAGGCGCTGCGCATGCGACCCGATCGGCTTGTGCTCGGCGAATGTCGGGGCGCCGAGGTGCGGGAGCTACTGACGGCGCTGAACACCGGGCACGACGGCGGGGCGGGAACTTTGCACGCGAATTCGCTGGATGATGTGCCCGCGCGGCTGGAGGCGTTGGGGGCACTCGCGGGGATGAGTGCCGAGGCTGTGGCACGTCAGACCGTGAGCGCCATCGATTTGGTGTTGCACCTGGAGCGGTTCGGTGCCCGGCGGCTGCTCACCCGAATGGGGAGGTTCGAACTCGACGGGCGTGACCGGCTCATCATGGTGAATGAGTGACGACGTCCCTGTTCGAGCGGCGCCGAGTCGGAAGGCGCCGGGTCCACGCGGCGCCACTTGACGAGGTGGCAGCCATCACTCAGCGCCTCGCGGTGCTCCTGAGCGCGGGGGTGGCTCCCAGCTCGGCCTGGTCGTACTTGGTGCCCGAGGTCGCAGAGGACTCTGCGGTGCGGCCCTTGTGGCATGACGGGAAGTCGGGTGAGGGGACACCGGTTGCCGTGGACACTGACCGCGCTTCAGCGGGCGCGGCCGGCCTAATTGAGGCAGCCGTCGACGCCGCCGTGCGGGGTGACAGCGTGCCCGATGCTCTGGCCGATCGGGCTCGTCTGGTGGGCGGGGAGGTGGGTGAGGCCTGGCTCGGACTCGCTGCCGCGTGGGAGGTGGCGACGGTGGCGGGAGCGCCGCTTGCCGCGTGCCTGCGCACTCTGGCGGCAACGTTTCGCGAGCTCGGGCAACTGCACCGGGATTGTCAGGTGGCCCTCTCCGGACCGCGTGCCACGGCACGGCTCGTGATGGGACTACCGGTCGGCGGCATTCTGGTGGGCGCGGCTATGGGGTTCAACGCGGTGCACATGTTGTTTTTCACCGCGCCGGGGTGGTTGTGCCTGTGCACTGGCGGCGCGCTCATGTGGGTGGCGAGTCGGTGGAATCGTCGGCTCGTGTCGACGGCCACAGCGGCTGCCACGACTCCCGGTCTGCAACTGGACCTGATGGCCATCGCGATGGCGGGTGGCGCATCGGTTGACCGGTCGCGACGCCTTGTGCAGGAGACCACCTTGCGGTTTGGCATCCCGTGCTCGGTTCTCGCCGATAATTCTCGCTCCCCGGAGGGCTCGACGCTCACCCGCGTGCTGCGGTTGTCGGAGCGGGCAGGTGTTCCGGCCGCCGAATTGCTGCGCAGTGAGGCCCAGCAGATACGACAGGACGCACGCAGTGCGGGTCAGCAGCGGGCGGAGGCGCTCGCTGTGACGCTGATGCTGCCGCTCGGGCTGTGTGTGCTGCCGGCGTTCATGCTCGTGGGGGTGGTGCCGCTCGTGCTGTCAATCCTGGCCGGCACCCTGGAGTCGTTCTGAGCGGGAGCCGCGTTTGATGTTCATTGTTTGTACACAAAAATGTCGGTCGCTACTTCTACGGTTTCTCTGGCGACAGGAGTTGCCCTTGTCCACCTGTTACACGGGGAGATTTCTGATGAAACGAAGAGTTCCGATCCTGACTGCACTGACCCTGGTCACGGCACTTGTTGCCGGGGCCACGGTCGCCGCCGTGGCCGGCGTCGTACCGGCGGCATCCGCTGATTCGAGAGACAAGAGCCGCGCTCAGAACGTGATCTACCTGCTCGGAGACGGCATGGGCCGCACCCATGTCACCGCTGCCCGCGAGCGCTTCTACGGCGCCAACGGTGAGCTCGCCATGGAAACCCTCCCCGCTCAGGGACACGTGAGCACCTACGCGGTGGAAAAGCTTTCCGGTCAACCCGGCAGCGCCGATTTTGCACCGAACCCGGTGACGGATTCAGCCTCGGCGGCCACCGCCTGGTCGTCCGGGGTCAAGACCTATAACGCGGCCTTGGGCGTGGATGCCAAGGGTGCAGTCGCCCCCACCATCATGGAACTCGCCAAGCAGGCGGGCCTTCGCACGGGCAACGTCTCGACGGCCGAGATTACGGATGCCACACCGGCGGGTCAGATGAGCCACGCGCTCGCGCGCGGTTGCCAGGGCCCCGTCTATTCCGCCGCTGCCTGTCAAGACCTCAGCATCACCGGCACCGCGTTGCCGACCAGTGACGTTCGCGTGACACCCATCGCTGATCAGATCGCCCGAAATGGTACCGCCGACGTGATTCTCGGTGGTGGCCTCGGCCGGTTCGACGCCGCCGACGAGACCGCGCTCAAGGACCAGGGCTATAACGTGCTCGGCTCCAGTGCCTCGCAGACCGTGGCCACCAAGGCTGACCTCGAAGGTGCCACCGGTTCCAAGGTATTCGCACTCTTCAACCGCGGCAATCTCACGATTGAGAAGGCAAAGCAGGACAACCCGTCGTCCGTTGAGGCGCTCGAGCCGACTCTGCCGGAGATGACCAAGAAGGCCATCGCACTGCTCTCCGACACACAGGCGAAAGGCTCACAGGGCCAGTCAGCCTCGCGATCTCAGTCGGGCACGGGTTTTTACCTTCAGATTGAGGGGGCACTCATCGACAAGCGTTCGCACGCTAATGATGCCGCGCAGACACTCGCCGAGATGAAGGCCTTCGACGACGCGGTTGCTGTCGCCCGCGACTTTGCCAAGCGCGACGGGAACACGCTCGTGATCGTCACCGCGGACCACGAGTGTGCCGGGTTCAACATCATCGAAAAGGGCACATTCACTAATGCGGAAGCCGTGACGCCACCCGCCAATGTGGACAGTGGAAACACCGCCAACAATTCCACTCCCTCACGCGGCTCGAACACGCGGGACACCTCGCGCAGCACCGGTGCCGTCAACGGTGCCGGCAGCACCGACCCGAAGAACTTCGCGCCGGCCACCTTTCGGGTGCCCACGGATGCCGCGGATGTGAAGGATGGTTCCCCCGAGGCGGGCCTCTGGCTGAGCTATCTCTCGGGCAATCACACGGGAGCAGATGTTCCAGTGTTCGCGACCGGCCCCGGCTCTGAACAGTTGCAGGGTACGGTCGACAACATCGAGCTGTTCGGCATTGTGGGGCGCTCGCTCGGCCTCGTACGCTAGGACCGTCAAACTCTCCGCCCGGGGAGAATTCCCTCCCCGGGCTGTCCCCAACGTCAGGACATGTCATGTCTCAGTCTTCGTCCCGGTCTCACACCGTCCTCACGGTTACCGTCATCGTGGGTGCCGCGCTTCTTGGTCTGCTCATCTTTCTCGCGCTGGGTGCCATCCAGCTCGAGAGAGAGGTGTCGGCTGATCCGGCCTCGGCGGCACAGACCACCTTTGTGGGTCTCCCGGCCCCCTCCGGTGAACCCGAGCTTGCAAGCATCGCAGCGCTCACACCTCGGCCAGGCGAGGTGGTGCGAGCCAGTGGCCCGTTTGACGATCGCTTTGTGGTGGAGGATGTTCTTTTCACCGGGGATGCAGTGACCGGTGCAATCCGTGTCACGAGCGACGTGAGCGCAGTGCTTGAACTTGAGGTGCTCACGGGTTTTTACGACGAGTCGGGAACACTGCTCACAACGGGTCGTTTCGTGCACCACCTCGACGACAACGGTGACGCTCACGACGGGCCGCCGGAGGAGAGCGTGCAGTTCAGCGTTCCCGTCCCCGCAGACAGCGTGGGCCAGGCTGTCTCAGTGTCGGTGGGAGTCCCTGTTCTCGTCAACGAGTAGTCGCGTCATCTCCTCCACAGTGCGGCGCAGCTGGTGCTTCTGAACGCATGGGGCGTCGGTGACCTCGTCACGGGTGGATCGCGGCACAGTGGTGTTACTCGAGCCGCCCGCGACCGCGTTTCACGACGCAGATGGAGACGACACCGTGCTTACCCCGCAGGAGCCTGACCAGACCTGTTCCCTTGCTCCAGCCCGCCAGACCCCGGTCGGGAGCACGACGCCGCTCGTGTCCCCGCCACGCGCCGCGCGGGTTCCTCGCGCGCTGCGCCGTGAGTGGTTTCGCGACGAGGGGGCCGCAACCGCCGAGTATGTGGTGGCCACCATGGCCGCGGTAGGTTTTGCCGGCCTCCTGATTGTTATTCTGCGCGGCGACGAGGTGCGCTCCATTCTCACCGACCTTGTGCGCCGTGCTCTCTCGGTGGGCTAGCGCCAAGCACCGCAGCGACGCTGGCACCGTGACCGCCGAACTCGCCACCGTCTTGCCGGCAGTGGTGCTTGTCTTGGGTTGCTGCCTCGGGGCCGTTCAGGTGATCGGTCAGCAGGTTCGCCTCACTGACGCGGCCGCGGACGCCGCCCGATCCCTGTCCCGCGGCGACACGACCGAGCAGGTGGCCGAGGTGGTCACCGGCCAGGTACCGGGGGCGAGCCTCTCGGTACAGCAGCGTGGCAACTTTGTCTGTGCTCGGCTTGTTGCGATGAGTCAGCTCGGAGTGTTCACCATCGCTGGCCTGCGCCTCGAAGCTCAGTCCTGCGCGCTCGCCGGAGGGCTGTGATGCGCGGAGCCCGCAACGCCGGCGGTGAGGGCGGTGCCGGATCGGTGTTGGCACTGGGGATCCTCGGTGCCACGATTGCTCTCACCGCCGTACTCGTGCCGCTGTTGTCGACGCTGGCGGTTAACCAGTCGGTGCAGAACGCAGCGGATGCCGCGGCGCTCGCTGCTGCCGACACGGCTTCGGGCTTCGTGTCGGGATACCCGTGCGAAGTCGCCGCCGAAGCTGCAATGCTGGGTGGCGCGGCCGTGCAGCGCTGCAGCGTTATCGGGCTTATCGCCACGGTGAGCGTGCATCGGCGCTTCCTTGTTTTTGACCTGGGTTCGACGGCCCGTGCCGGGCCGCCGCCCTGATTCCTGCCTCGCCGGAGCAAGCTTTAGCCGAAGATGGCCTCGAGAAACCGGTATTCCACAGCGGTGGGCCGAACGGGAATGCTCGACCCCTCGTACTCGAGGCCGGATCCACGGGTATAGAGGTAGCGCTTGCCCGCCTCGGCCGGAATCTCGATCCTCGCCCGCGGATCTCCGGAGTCGAGGAACTCGGTCGTGATGGTTTTGCCTTGGAGTGGGCCATCCGTCAACTTCGCGGTGTACCTGCCCTGCGTTGTTTCCATGAAACCATTGTCCTCAGCCAGGCCAAACCCGCAAGGGTTGATTTCGCTGGGGCCCACGGGGGCATAATCGGCTCAAACCCGCTCCCGTCATGGTCAAACCCGCCATTGGGGGTTGCCCCCCGATTAGGCGGGTACTCCATTCGGGTGTGTATGGTGTGCTGTGGTCTATCAATCGGCCACTACGTATAAAGAGGAGTCTGGTGCCAGGCACGAAGAAGCTGGTCATTGTCGAGTCGCCGACGAAAATGAAGTCGATCGCGGCCTATCTGGGCGACGGGTATGAGGTCTTATCCTCGGTGGGGCACATTCGAGACCTCATCGAGCCGAAAAACCTTCCCGTCGAGCTCAAGAAAGGCACGCTGGGTCGTTTCTCGGTCGATGTGGAAAATGGCTTCGAGCCGTACTACGTGGTGTCCGATGCCAAGAAAAAGACCGTCAGCGAGCTGAAGCGGGCACTGAAGAACGCCGACGAGCTCCTCCTCGCAACTGATGAGGACCGCGAGGGCGAAGCCATCGCCTGGCACCTGCTGCAGGTTCTGCAGCCGAAGGTTCCTGTGAAGCGCATGGTCTTTCACGAGATCACCAAGGAAGCCATCCTTGCGGCCACGGGTAACACCCGCGACCTTGATACGGCCCTCGTTGACGCCCAGGAAACACGCCGCATCCTCGACCGCATCTACGGTTACGAGTTGTCCCCCGTGCTTTGGCGCAAGGTGGGACCCGGTTTGTCCGCGGGACGAGTGCAGTCCGCGGCCACCCGGCTGGTGGTCGATCGCGAGCGAGAGCGCCTCGCTTTCGTCTCGGCCGGTTACTGGGATCTTCTCGCCCGGCTCGCGGCCTCGACCGCGGCCACCGAGCAGGGTTTTGATGCCAAGCTTATGCGCCTGAACGGTGAGCGCATTGCCACCGGTGGCGACTTCGACGACTCGGGCCTGCTGAAGCCCAGCGTGAAGGCCGTCACGCTCGATGAGGCCTCCGCATCTGCGCTCACAGCGGCGCTCACGGCGCCGAACGTGAACATCACGGTGACCAAGGTTGCCTCCAAGCCTTACCGGCGCAGCCCCGCTGCTCCCTTCACCACGTCCACGCTGCAGCAGGAAGCCGCCCGCAAGCTGCGCTTCACCGCGCGTCAGACCATGAGTGTGGCGCAGTCACTGTACGAAAACGGCTACATCACCTACATGCGTACCGACTCGCCGTCGCTCGGGCAGCAGGCCCTCACGGCTGCGCGTACCCAGGCTGCTGCCCTCTACGGTGCCGAGACCGTTCCCGACGCGCCCCGTGTCTACAAGGGGAAGAGCAAGAACGCGCAGGAGGCCCACGAGGCAATCCGCCCGTCCGGCGACATGTTCCGCACGCCTGCGTCGCTGCAGTCGAGCCTGCGCGGTAACGATTTCAAGCTGTACGACCTCATTTGGAAGCGCACGGTTGCGTCGCAGATGAAGGACGCCACGGGTTCGACGGCCTCCGTCACTATTGCGGCCGGCCCGACCGGCGTGGCGTCGCACCCCGCGGCATCCGGTGCCCTCGCCGAATTCACGGCCAGCGGAACCGTGATCACGTTCCGTGGGTTCATGCTCGCCTACGAGGAATCGAAGGATGAGGAGCGCAACGCGCCCACCGATGCCACCGAGTCCAAACTGCCGCCGCTTCAGGAGGGTCAGACTCTCGCGCTGCTCGACCTCGAGGCCAAGGGCCACGAGACGACGCCGGCTGCGCGGTACACCGAGGCGAGCCTGGTGAAGAAGCTCGAGGAGCTGGGCATCGGTCGTCCGTCCACGTTCGCGTCGATTATCTCCACCATCACCGAGCGTGGCTATGTGACCCCGCGCGGCCAATCGTTGGTGCCCAACTGGATCGCGTTCTCTGTGGTGCGCCTGCTCGAAGAATTCTTCGGGGATCTGGTGGAGTACGACTTCACCGCCGAGATGGAAGACGACCTCGACCGCATCGCCGGGGGAGAAGCCAATCGCACCGACTGGCTGACGAGCTTCTACTTTGGCTCTGACAAGCACCGCGGCCTGCGGAATGTGATCGATAACCTGGGTGAGATTGACGCTCGCACCATCAACTCGATCCCCATCGATGACGAGATCACCCTGCGCATCGGCAAGTACGGGCCCTACCTGGAGGTCATCGACCCCGATGCGGCTCCGGATGCCCCGCCCCGCCGCGTAAATATCCCGCCGGAGCTTGCACCCGACGAGCTCACGCCGGCCAAGGCACGCGAACTCATCGATGCACCGGTCATCACGGATCGCGTGATTGGTCTGAACCCCGTCAACGGCAAAGAAATCGTGGCAAAAGACGGTCGCTTTGGGCCGTATGTCACCGAGCTTGAGCCCGCGCCCGTCGTTGATCCCGCTGTGGCGGCGGCCGCAGCGGCAGCCCTCGCGGCCGTACCGACCGAGATCGTGGACCCGATCACCGGCGAAGTCACCCCGGTCAAGCCCAAGCGCAAGCCCGCTGCCAAGAAGGTTGCTGCCGCCGACAAGCCGCGGACGGCATCCATTTTCAAATCGATGGACCTCGCAACCGTGGACCTCGACACCGCGCTGCGCCTTCTGGCGCTGCCGCGCGTGGTGGGCGTGGACCCGGAGAGCTCGTCTGAGATCACGGCGCAGAACGGCAAGTTCGGCCCGTACCTCAAGAAGGGTATCGACACGCGTTCGCTCACCAGCGAAGACCAGATCTTCGAGATCGACCTCGCAGGTGCCGTGGAGCTGTACGCGCAGCCTAAGTATGGTGCACGGCGGGCCTCAAGCGCACTGAAGGAATTTGAAGCGCCCGACCCCGAGAGCGGAAAGGCGATCAAAATTAAGGACGGCCGGTTCGGCGCGTACGTCACCGACGGACTCACCAACGCCACCATTCCGAAGTCCGAAAACGTGGACGAGATTGACTTCGACCGTGCGGTGGAGCTGCTCTCCGACAAGCGCGCCAAGGGACCCGCCGCTCCGCGTGGCAAGAAGGCACCGGCCAAGAAAGCACCGGCCAAGAAAGCGGCCGTGAAGAAGCCGGCCGTCAAGAAGGCTCCCACTGCGGCAGCAAAGGCGGCCACGGCCAAGAAGGCTGCTGCCACACGCGCGGCCAACGCTGCGGCGAAGGCGGCTGCGGCCGGAACCACGGTGGCACCGGTGAAGAAAGCACCGGCCCGCAAGGTGCCGACCGCTGCAGCGAAGGCAGCGACGGCCGCGAAGGCTGCCGCCACTCGGGCTGCGACCGCAGCCAAGAAGGCAGCGGGGGAGTGACCGGGCTCTTCATCACGCTCGAGGGCGGCGACGGCACGGGCAAATCCACCCAGGCTGAGCTTCTCACCGACTGGCTCGAGAGCGAGGGGCGCACGGTCGTGCGTTCCCGGGAGCCGGGCGGCACCGACGTGGGGGTGGAGATTCGCGAGATCGTGCTGCACCACCGCGGCGAAATCGCCCCGCGTGCGGAGGCGCTGCTCTACGCGGCCGATCGCGCGCAGCACGTGGCCACCAAGTTGCGTCCGGCTCTCGCCCGCGGTGAGGTAATTGTGCAGGACCGGTATCTGGACTCCTCCGTGGCTTACCAGGGTGCCGGACGCGTGCTCGGTGCCGACGAGGTACGCCAGCTGTCCCTCTGGGCGGCTGAGGGCCTGCTGCCCGACCTCACGATTTTGCTGGACCTTAACGAAGCGGATGCCCGGAGTCGCCTCGACGCCGCCAACAAGCGCTTTGACCGCCTCGAGGCCGAGAAGAACGAGTTTCACGCCCGCGTGCGCGGTGCGTTTCTTGCCCTGGCCGCCAGCGAACCGGAGCGATTTCTGGTGATCGATGCGGCGGCATCCGTTGACACGATCGCCGCACAGATTCGTGCGCGCGTGACCTCCCTGCTCTGAGCCCGTTGCGGGTGCCGGTGTCGGCGGCCCACGGTACCCTTGATGCATGGCAGTGTGGGAAAACCTGACGGGACAGGCTGAGGCCATCGCGATATTTCGCGCGGCGGCAACGGCCAGCGATACGTCGTCGATGACACATGCCTGGCTTATTACCGGGCCCCCCGGCTCCGGCCGTTCCAACCTCGCGTTCGCGTTCGCGGCCGCTCTGCTCTGCCCCGGAACACTCGATGGCGACCGCGATGCCATTCGCCAGGTTGAGGCACGCACTCATCCTGACCTCAGCGTGCTCACGACCGACGGCGTCATTATCAAGATGAGCACGGTGAAAGAGGCTGTTGCTCGCTCGCAATACTCCCCTTCGGTGGGCCGATACCGCGTGATCGTGGTCGAAGACGCCGACCGCATGGTGGAACGCACGAGCAACGTTCTGCTCAAAGCCCTGGAAGAACCGCCGGAACGCACCGTATGGATTCTCTGCGCGCCCAGTGAGGCCGACCTTCTCCCCACCATTCGCTCGCGCGTACGCACGGTCCGCTTGCGCGTCCCGAGCATCGACGACGTTGCCGACCTCCTCGTGAAGCGGGACGGTGTCGATCCGGTCATTGCGGAGCTCTCCGCCCGGCAGTCGCAGAGCCACATCGGTATGGCCCGACGGCTCGCAACGAACCCCGAGGCGAGGGTGCGGCGTGAGGAGACCCTGAGAACGGCTCTGGGCATCCGTTCGGTATCCATGGCCGTGAATGCGGCCGCGCGGCTTCTCGCCATTGCCGGCGACGACGCGAAGGCCATCACGATTGAACGGGATGCGGCTGAGCGCGAAGGCGTGCTGCGTTCCCTGGGTGTAGAACCCGGGCAGTCCGTTCCCACCGGCCTGCGCAGCCAGATCAAGGCCCTCGAAGACGATCAGAAGCGTCGCGCAACACGAAGTCTGCGGGACGGCATCGATCGAATTCTGGTGGACCTTACCTCGCTCTACCGCGACGTCATGATGGTGCAGCTGGGTCGGGAGCAGGCCGTGATCAACCTCGAGCTTGGTGCCGAGCTGCGGAGTGCGGGGGCGTCCAGCGCACCTGCAGCTACCGTCGCCACAATGGATGCGATAGCGCTCGCTCGCACCCGAATTCAATCTAACGTGGCACCGGCACTGGCCCTGGAGGCCATGCTCGTGTCCGCTATAAGGCGCTAGCGTCCTCTACCTGTGCACGACAGAAGGAACCCGATGACTCCCCACCCTCGTTTGATTGCCGTCATGGCCGGTGCGGTCGTGCTCACGCTCGGGCTGAGCGGATGCGTGTCGGCGTTCACTCCCGACACCGCCCCCACCACGTCCACTCCCACGGGCGAGGCGGTGGATTCGGCGCTCGACCCCTTCTACAGTCAGGTTTTGCAGTGGAACGACTGTGACAACGGCATGCAGTGCACCACGGCCAACGCGCCGCTCGACTACGGTGACCCCGGCGCGGGCACCATCAGCCTCGCGCTCGTGCGTCAGCCGGCAACTGGTGGCAACCGGCAGGGGTCGCTGCTCGTGAATCCCGGTGGGCCGGGGGCGTCGGGCTATGACCTGGTGAAGAATTCCGTGGATTTCGCTACCGACGAAACTCTGCAAGACAGTTTCGATGTGGTCGGGTTTGATCCGCGGGGAGTCGGGCGTTCCAGTGCTGTGGCCTGCTACGAGCCGGCGCAGATGGACGAGTACCTGTACGGCCTGACGACCGCGGCACGGAGAACGGATGCCTGGATCGCCGAACTCGAGGCCTCCTCGGTCGCCTTCGGTGAGGCCTGCGCGGCGAAAACCGGCGCGTTACTCGAACATGTCGACACGGAGAGCGCCGCCCGCGACCTAGACCTGCTGCGTGCGGTTTTGGGGGATGCGAAGCTCAACTATCTGGGTTACTCCTACGGCACCTACCTCGGTGCCACGTTTGCCGAGCTGTTTCCGGACAAGGTGGGACGTTTGGTCTTTGACGGGGCGATTGACCCGTCCACCAGCAATTTTGAGGTGACCGAGCTGCAGGCGAAGGGCTTTGAAAGTGCGCTGCGCGCGTACCTGACGGACTGCCTCGCCGGTGATCAGTGCCCGTTCAGCGGCACCGTGGATGACGCGATGGCGACGGTCGGCGCGCTGCTCGCATCCGTTGATGTCAGCCCACTCACGAGCACTGATGGCCGTCAGCTGGGTGCAAATGCCCTGCTCACCGCCATTATCGCCCCGTTGTATGAGGCCGCAGCCTGGCCGCTGTTGAGTAAGATGTTCACGGCCACGATGACGAACGATGCCTCAGCGGCGTTCAGCCTGGCCGATCAGTACAACGGTCGGCAGACGGACGGGAGCTACCGGGACAATTCGAGTGAGGCGTTCTCGGCAATCAACTGCGTGGACTACGCCTACAACGACGATCCGGCATCCATGCGTGCCCAGGCGGCGGAGATTGAGGTGATGGCGCCGATCATCGGTAGGTACATGAGCTTCGGCGATATCGGATGCGCCAATTGGCCGTACGCATTCACCGGGGAGCGCGGCGAGATCCAGGCTGCGGGAGCCGACCCCATTCTGGTGGTGGGTACGACAAATGATCCGGCTACCCCCTATGCCTGGGCCCAGAGCCTTGCGCGCCAGCTGGAGAGCGGCACCCTCGTGACGTTCACGGGAGAAGGCCACACGGCGTACAACAAGGGCAGTGCCTGCGTAGACGCGGCGGTCGATGACTATCTGATTCAAGGCATCGTTCCGAGCGAGGATCCGCAGTGCTGATCGGGGGCGAGCTGACCGACACGAATTTGATCGCACAGTTCTTTGCCCACTTGGGCTGTTGGTGAAATAATTGGGGCATGTCTGAAGCGCACGAGCTTGGTCTACGTGAGCGAAAGCGACAGGAGACTCGTCGTGCGATTCAGGTTGCCGTGCTCCGGCTTGTGCGACAACGCGGCCTGGATAAGGTCACCGTCGAAGACGTCAGCCGCATGGTCAATGTGTCTCCACGCACATTCTTCAACTATTTTCCGTCGAAAAGCGCTGCGTTCATCGGTGAAGCTCCGGGAATCCCCTCCGACGCTGACATCGAGGCATTCGTCCATGCCGGCGGTGGGACCGAATCGCTGGTGTCCCAGCTGATGGGTCTGCTCGAATCCAATCTTCGTCGCACGGAGGCCGACCGTGAGCTGTATCAGCTGCGCCTTGAGGTGATGAGAGAGAACTCGTATCTCTTTGGCATCTACATGGCGACGATGCGAGACTTCGAGCAGGATCTGGAGCGTATCCTCATCCGTCGCTTCCTGGTCGACCGTCCCGAACTTGCCAGTGACCGGCAGGGACTGGAAAATCGAGCCCGACTCTACGCTCTGGTCGCCACTGCCACGATTCGGCACGGCTGGCTCAGGTGGGCCAACAGTGATGGAACGATTCCGCTCTCCCAGCACGTGCGTTCATCCTTTGATGAGATGTACGAGATGACCCGCCGGAGCGACTAAGCTTATTTCTTGTGTCACCGACTGCCCTACGGGGTGATCTGGTAACGCCGCCTTAGCTCAGTTGGTAGAGCATCTCACTCGTAATGAGAAGGTCGTCAGTTCGATTCTGACAGGCGGCTCCACAAAATATCCCGGAGCCGACAGCACGCACTGGTCGCGATGGCTCAGTTCTTCTCCTGCCGGGTGGCGCTCAGCGGGTTCGCAGTCCACGCCGGCGAAGCGCCAGTACCAACGCGCCAGCTGCAACGAGAGCACCCGCCCGCAAAGGCAGGCGAAAACCGTGATTATGACGTTGGGGGTGCCCCGAGTTGCACGGAGAGCTCCGCGGCGACCCGGGCGGCCAGCGCCCCGGCCTCATGGAGGTGGGTTCCGAGCCGTGTCTTTGGTGCACTGACATTGATCGCGGCGATGATGTTGCGTCGAAAATCAAAGACCGGCGCGGAGACTCCCACGACACCCTTCTCAAATTCCTCGTCGACGGTGGCATAGCCACGACGACGAATGTGAGCAACCTCGCGCTTCAAGCTCTCGAAGTCGGTCACCAGCGGCACTCCGTCATTTTCTCGCGCGGCCGGAGCCATGGCGGTTCCGAGTAGTACCGGAGCCCCAGGGCTGGTCACGGGTTCGTCGCTGCCATGGGCTTCGTACCAGCGCTTCAAATCGTCTTCGGCCCAGTCGCTCACCAGCACACGGCCCGACGACGTGCGCCACGCCGCAGTGCTGACCCCCTCCCAGCCGAGGCCGCGAAATGCATACTCGCTCAGTTCGCTGGCGAGGGTCAGCACGTTCCCCCCACGCAGTACACAGAGGTGAGTGGTTTCATGCGTTGCCGTGACCACACGACGCAGATACGGAACAGATGCCCGAACGAGTCGTGACTCCAGCGTGCGCGCCGCAAGGGCATAGAGCTGGTATCCCAAGCGATAGTTCTGGGTGACCTCGTCGCGGGAGACGAGGCCAAACTCGGCAAGGGTTGCCAACGTGCGTGACACAAGCCCCTTGTCCCGGCCGGACAGTTGCGCCACTCGCAGCACGCCAAACCCTCCAGACGCCTCAGCCTCAGGAGATCCGAGAATCTCCAGGATCTCGAAATCGCGCCGTAATCCTGCAGAGTTCCGGCGGGGCGGGGCTGGTGCTGGTTGGGAATCACGACCCAGGGTGTTGTTCTGCATGACAGCACACTAACCGGCAGTTGCCATATGCGCAATCGTGGTTGTGCAAATACACCCCATCTCGTAGTCTCGCTGTATCCCACCGCCAATTCACACGAATGGCGGTTCACGCAGAGTTGAGTGAAGGAGGCCGCGCCCGTGAACCTAGATTTGAACGGACTCTTGACGTTCTGGGTACGCAGATGGGACGACATTCTGGAATTGGTGGGCGAACACATCGCTGTTGTCGCGGTCTCGCTCCTGATCGCCACGGTTATTGGTGTCGGCGTTGGCATGTTGGTGTGGAACAAACCACTGCCTCGATCTACGGTCATCGCCGCAGCAGGTGTCGCCCTCACTATCCCGTCCCTCGCGCTGCTGGCTCTTCTGCTCCCCATATTCGGACTCGGCTGGATCCCAACGGTCATCGCTCTGGTGATGTATTCGTTGCTGCCCATCGTGCGGAACACGGTTGTGGGGCTGCGTGAGGTTCCACCAGCCATCATGGAGGCCGCCCTCGGTATGGGAATGACACCATTCACGGTGTTGCTCCGGGTGCAACTTCCGATGGCGTGGCCAATCATCCTCACGGGAGTTCGCGTGGCTGCCCAGCTGACGATCGGCGTCGCGGCCATCGCTGCCTACGTCGCCGGCCCTGGCTTAGGGCAGTTCATTTTTCAGGGTCTCAGCTCGCTCGGTTCCAAGAATGCCCTCAATTTTGCCCTCACCGGAACATTTGGTGTCGTGATTCTCGCCCTCGTCGTTGATGCAGCCTTTGTGGCCATCACCCGAACAACCACATCAAGGGGACTCCGTGCCTAAGCAACTGAACACCGCCCTTATCCAGATCGCTGGTAAGACGAGTGGTGCTCTTATCGAGCTCAAGAGCGTCACCAAGCAGTACCCCAACCAGCCTGTGCCAGCTGTCCAGGACTTTTCCATGACCGTGCAACCGGGTGAGCTGATCATGTTCGTCGGGCCGAGCGGATGCGGAAAAACCACAACGATGAAGATGATCAACCGCATTATCGAACCCACGAGCGGCTCCATCTCCATCGACGGCCGCGATGTGCTGTCGCTCAACCCGAGCGAGCTGCGGCGGCATATTGGCTACGTCATTCAACAAATTGGCCTGTTCCCGCACATGACGATTGCCGAGAATATTGCCGTCGTCCCCAAGCTTCTGGGCTGGAGTAAGGGGAAGACAAACGACCGGGTGTACGAACTGCTCACGACCGTGGGTCTCGAACCGGAAGACTTCGCTCATCGGTACCCGAAACAGCTCTCTGGTGGGCAGCAGCAGCGCGTGGGTGTGGCTCGCGCTTTAGCCGCAGACCCTCCCGTGATGCTCATGGACGAGCCGTTTGGCGCGACTGACCCGATCACTCGCGAGAAGTTGCAGGCCGAATTCTTGCGCCTGCAAGCGTCGATTGGCAAGACCATCATCTTCGTCACTCACGACTTCGATGAGGCCGTGAGACTGGGCGACCGCATCGCCGTCTTGAGCAACCGCAGCCAGATCGAACAGTTCGACACTCCCGCCAATATCCTCACGAACCCTGCCAACGACTATGTTTCATCTTTCATTGGTCTCGGCACCGCCATTAAGCGTCTTGTTCTCATTCCGGTCACGGCGGCGAGGCTTGGTCCAGCGAGCGCAGCTCCCCGGACCGCGACAACGGTGCGCACGACCGACTCTTTGCGCGACGCTCTCGACGCGCTCGTGCTGACCGGGTTACCCGCGCTTGCGGTTCTCGATGAGGACAAACGGGTGGTGGGCTCAATTACCGTCGATCAGATATCGGCTGTACTCGGTGCCGAGGTGCCCACCCTCGCCCCTGCAGCGGAGGCGTGACCGTGGTTCTACCTACTGCCACCAGTCCGATGGCTACGGTGAGCCGCCCGGCCTCACGCCGCGCGGAGATCTTGTCGGTGAAGAGGTTCGTCACCCCTGCGGTGGTGCTGATCGTGCTCGCCATCCTCTATTTTTGGCTCTCCAACCGTTCGCTTGATTCAATTGAGTCGCGCACGCTCAACGCGGACTACATCATCGCCCGCGTGCGGGAACACCTCGGACTCACCGTGGTCGCGTCGGCCCTTGTAGCCGTTCTCGCCATTCCCACGGGTATTCTGCTCAGCCGCACCCGTTCACGTGTTCTCAAAGGCACCGTTCTCGCCCTCGCAAACGTGGGACAGGCCACACCGGCAGTTGGCGTCATCATTCTGCTGGCCATCATCTGGCAGACCGGCTATCTCACCGCTCTGGTTGGACTCGTCATCTATTCTTTCCTGCCCGTGCTGCGCAACACCATGGTCGGGTTACAGCAGATCGATGAAAACGTGCGCGAGTCCGCGTTTGGAATGGGCATGACCCGAAATCAGGTGCTCTTCCGCATCGAACTGCCCCTGGCTGTCCCGGTGATCCTGGCGGGGCTGCGCACTTCTCTGGTCTTCTGCGTCGGCGTGGCAACTATCGCAACCTTTATCAACGCCGGTGGTTTGGGCGACATGATCGTCAACGGTCTCAAACTGCAGCGGTACCCCGTCCTCGTTACCGGTGCCGTCCTGGTGGCGTGCATTGCGCTTCTCATCGATTGGATCGCCGCGACTTTCGAAGACGTTTTACGCCCGCGTGGCACCTGAATTTCTTGACTTTTCATCCGAACACAGCCAGTCCCACCCTGCACACGAGGAGAAACCATGAAAAAAACCACTGTCCTATCGATCCTGGCGCTCAGCGCCGTCGGAGCCTTGGCGCTGTCCGGCTGTTCCGCCGGAGCGGCGAGCACGGCGGGAGCGAAGGGTGATGAAGTCGCCGGCCTCACTGGCACCATCGGTGCCAAGGACTTCTCGGAGCAATACATCCTGGCGTACTTGACGAGCGGGCTTCTCAACGCTCACGGCGCTGAGACGGATGCCAACACGCAGGTTGTCGGCTCGGCCAACGTGCGTGCCGCCCTCGAAAGCGACGACTTCATGGGTTACTGGGAATACACCGGAACCTCCTGGATCACCTACAACAACAACACGGTTCCGGTGCAGGGGGAGCAAGCCCAGTTTGACGCGACAAAGGAGGCGGACGCCGCGAACGGGATTGCCTGGCTCGACCCGGCACCGCTCAACAACACCTATGCCTTTGCGATTCGCTCCGACAAGGCTAAGGAACTGGGCGTCACGTCGCTCAGCGATATCGCCACGCTGCCCGCCGCCGATCAGACCTTCTGCATTGAAAGTGAGTTCTCCACCCGTGATGATGGCTGGCCAGGGCTCAAGGCCGCTTACGGCCTCGACATTCCCGACTCGAACGTTGCCCTTCTCGACACGGGAGTTATCTACACGGCCACGCAAAAGGGCGATGACTGCAACTTCGGTGAGGTGTTCCAAACCGACGGTCGAATCACCGCCCTCGACCTCACGGTTCTGACAGACGACAAGGAGTTCTTCCCCGTCTACCAGGGTGCGTTCACGCTCAAGCAGACCGTGCTCGATGAGTATCCGGGTATTGCGGACGTGATGGCGCTCATGAGCGACAAGCTCACGACCGAAGAAATGCAAAAGCTCAACGCGCAGGCTGATGTCGATGGTGACGACCCCGAAGACATCGCGAACGACTGGCTGACGGAACAGGGACTGATCTGATGACCCTGGCCCCTCGTGCAGCCCAAGCCCTGCAAATTGGCGAGAGCTTTGTTGGTGACGGTGTCAACGCTGCCCATGTCAACACCGTCTTCGGTCACCGCGAGGGGCCAGCCGGGGTCGCGTGGGCGACTGCCCTAGCGACTCCCAGTACCGGGCACGTACCCTTCGTCACGGTGCTCCGTCCATCACTGCCCGTAAAACCGCTCACGCTCTTCGTCACGAAAGCCGCCCCGGCGTCGGATGCCCACGGTCTCCTCATTTGGGGACCAGCTCAGGCAGGCATCGCCGCCGGAGTCGCAGAGGCACTGTTCGATGGCACCATTTCCCGCGAACAGGCCGACAGCTGGGTGATCATCGCCGCCGTCTGGGTGAACCCCGCCGCCGATGACGCGGAAGCGGTCTATGCCAACAATCGGCTCTCGGTGCACACCGCTCTGGTCAACGGCACAGCTTCTCTGCCCAGCGCGGATGCCGTGATCGCTGCCCGTGACAGCCCGTCCAACCCGTTCTTCACCCCCGCCGCCAGCGACAACCGGGCGTCGTCCGCGATCCCGTCCGGAGCCTCAACATGAAGATCACGGCGATTCGCCTCACCCGTCTCGCCCTGCCGCTTGATCCGCCCTTCCTGGCGGCCTGGGATCCTATTCCCCGCAGAATCTTTCCGGCCACTCTGGTGCAGGTCGAAACGGATTCCGGGGTCATCGGTGTGGGTTCGGGTGACACGATGGATGGTTTCGAAGCATACGAAGATCTGTTTCTTGGTACCGACCCTCTCCAGATCCTCAACCAGGTACGCCGCATTGAGACCATCAACTTTCACGGCGGACGGTATTGGCCGCTGGAAGCAGCACTCTGGGACATTATTGGTCAGGTCGCTGGGCTGCCCGTCAGCGTGCTTTTCGGTGGTGCACGCGACCGGCTCGCGGCATACGCGTCCTGCGGGGAACTGAAACCACCCGCCGCTCGGGCCGAGTCCGCGCTAGCTGCGCGTGAGCGTGGCTTCAAGGCCATGAAGATCCGTATTGCCCGTGACCGGATTGACGAGGGTATCGAGGCCGTACGGGCCACGCGCGAGGCCGTCGGTCCTCACTTTGACATCATGGTCGACCTGAACCAGATGTGGCGCATGAGTGGTGACATCGAGGCCGCCTTGCCCCTCGCGCGCGTTCGCCGGATCGCTGAGGAGCTCAACGATCTGGGTGTGCTGTGGCTCGAGGAACCCTTACCGCAGGCTGACGTTGTCGGTGCTCGGCGCATCCGCTCGGAAACGGGTATTCAGGTTGCAGCGGGTGAAATGGTGCGCAGTATGGGTGAAATGAATGCGCTGATCGAAGCGGATGCCTACGACATCTATCAACCCGACGTCGTGCTCGCGGTCGGTATGTATCGAGCTCGTCAGGTGGCGGAATCTGCGAACCTTCGGCATCGGCTCTTCACCCCGCACACCTGGAGCAATGGCTTGGGTTTGCTCGCCAACCTGCAGGTGGCAGCGGGGGTAGATGCCGGACCGTACCTGGAATTTCCCTATGATCCTCCCGGGTGGACGCCGGAACGCCGCGACTTTTTTATGACCCCACTCGACATCGACGCGGCTGGCGATCTCGTGGTGCCAACCGCGCCGGGGCTCGGCGCTCAAATCGACTGGACCGCAGTGAAGAGGTACACCCTATGACCAACTGGATCGCATCTGCCGCCGCACTGAAGTTGGAAACCCGGCTCTTCATCAACGGTGAATTTCGGCCAGCCCGTGATGGGGCCACGTTTGACAGTATTTCTCCGCGCGATGGGCGACTCCTGTGCGCGGTGAGCGCGGCTGGCGAAGCCGATGTTGAGGACGCCGTTCGGGCTGCCGCCCGCGCTTTCGAGGCCGGTGTCTGGTCGCGGGCTGACCGACGCGAACGCGCGCGTGTGCTCACCCGGCTGAGCGATCTCATGCTGGAAAATCTTGACGAACTAGCCCTCCTTGAATCGATCGATTCCGGGCATCCGATCGGGGATGCTCGACGAGTGGATGTGCCGCAAGCGGCGCGCACGGTGCGCTGGTACGCCGAGGCAATCGACAAGATCTACGACGAGATCGCCCCCACCCCGCACACCGCCCTTGCGCTGATCACCCGCGAACCACTTGGCGTGGTGGGTGCGGTTGTGCCATGGAACTACCCGCTCATCATCACGGCCTGGAAGATTGCGCCGGCCCTGGCGGCGGGCAACTCCGTGGTGCTCAAGCCCGCGGAGCTCACGAGCCTGTCGGCCCTCAAACTTGCGCAGCTGGCCGTCGAGGCGGGCGTTCCGGCCGGCGTGTTCAACGTTGTTCCCGGGCTCGGACCGGTGGCCGGGCAAGCGCTGGGCCGGCATCCGCTGGTGGACAAGATCACGTTCACGGGTTCCCCTGCCGTGGGTCGCGGCTTTCTCAACTATTCGGGGGAATCCAACGGAAAACAGGTGGCACTCGAGCTCGGTGGTAAATCTGCCCAGGTGGTTCTTGCGGATACCGAGGACCTGGCCGCGTGCGCCGAATCGGTGGCCTGGGGCATTTTCTACAACGCCGGACAGACCTGCCATGGAGGTAGCCGACTCATCGTTGACGAACGTGTTCACGACGAGCTTGTTGATCGGGTGCTCGCAGTCGGGCGCTCACTCGTGCTGGGCGACCCCCTCGACGAGGCAACCCAAATTGGCACGATCGCGAGTAAGAAACAGCTTGACCGGGTGCTTGAATACACTGATGTAGCCCAGGCCGAGGGAGCCGTGGTGCACGGTGGCCGCCGGGTTCATCCGGACGGGCTGGCCGAGGGGTACTACGTGGAGCCCACCGTCTTCGACCACGTCGACAACGCCGGGCGCATCGGACAGGAAGAAATCTTCGGCCCGGCCCTGGCCGTCACCACCGTTCGCGGAGCAGCGGAAGCGGTGCGGGTGGCCAATGCCAGCGCCTACGGCCTTGCGGCGAGCGTCTGGACACGTAACATCACGACGGCCCATACCGCGGCCCGGGAACTGCGCGCTGGAACGGTGTGGGTGAATACGTTCGATGCCTCTGACATCATCACTCCCTTTGGGGGCTTCAAGAATTCCGGGAGCGGCCGAGACCGGTCTCTGCATGCCTTCGACGCCTATACCGCGCTGAAAACCACATGGATCAACCTCGGTACGCCGCAACTCCCCACTGACTAACCTCCTCACCACTGACTGAATTGAGAAAACTTCTATGACCGCTCACCCGTCGACGCGAGTCGGCTTCATCGGCCTCGGCAACATGGGCTCCGGTATGACACGCAACCTGCAGAAGGCCGGCTTTGCGCTCGTGGTCAACGACATCCGCCGCGAATCGGCCGCGGAACTTATCGCTAACGGGGCGATCTGGGCCGATACGCCCGCCGAGGTTGCAGCCCAGACCGATGTTGTCATCACCATGCTGCCCACGCCGCGGCACGTTGACACGGTCGTCAATGGCAAGAACGGTATTCTGGCCGGCATCGCGGATGGAGGTTGTTGGATTGACATGTCCACCTCCGTCCCCGACGTGGCCAATGGAGTGCGGTTCGAGCACGCCAACCGAGGCCTGCGCATCGTGGATGCCCCCGTGAGCGGCATGTCGGTTGGTGCTGCATCGGGCATGCTGCAGATTTTCGTCGGCGGGTCGTCTGACGACTTCGACTCCCTGCGACCGATCTTTGAGGCGATGGGTGATCCGGACCGCATCCTGCATGTGGGTGCTGCCGGGACCGGCTACGCCGTCAAACTGATGATCAACCAGCTGTGGTTCTCGCACCTGGTGGCCACAGCCGAAGTGCTCAGCATCGGGGTGAAGGCCGGTGTCGATTTGGGTGTGCTTCGGGCCTCGCTCATTGCGAGTCCCGCCAACAGCAACTTTGTTCAACATGATGTGCTGTTGATTCTGGGCGACGGGGACTACGACGAGGGCTTCTCGATTGCCCTCGCCTGCAAGGACCTCGGTCTCTCTATTGATCTGGCTCGATCGGTGGGAGTTCCCGCCGAACTCAGTGGATTGGTCGAACAGATCTATCGCCGAGCTCGGGCCCAATACGGTGACGGTGCGGGGGAGATGAGCCCGGTGCGACTCTACGAAGACCTCAGCGGTATCAATCTGCGCCTGAACGATTCCACCTCGGCCAGTCCGGCCGAAGTGGTCGCGGCCGTGAGCGCTGCTGAAGAAGCCGCCGAGCTGTCAGCTGTGGCCTCAGTAGCCGCGTCGGTTGCTGCGTCCGTGGCCGCCGCCGCCGTGGCGTCATCGGTCAACTCGGATCTGGCCTCAGCATGAGTGCGTCTGCCAGCACAGCTGTTCCGCGCACCGCGACCGGTCTCGCCCCGCTGCCACAGCCGCTCAGCGAGACGTCGCTCGTTCTTGACCCCAAACCCGTGGCGCATTTTGGTCGCGGTACGGTCACTCAGGTAGGGCGCATCACTGCTGAGAGTGGGGTGACCCACGCGCTCATCGTCACGGATCCGTTCCTCGCTGTGAGCCCGATTACCGCGTCGGTACGCCGCGCCCTCGAATCGGCCGGCCTCCTCGTGACCGTATATGGCGGCGTCACGCCGAACCCCACAACGACCTGCGTTGACGAGGGAAGCGATCTTGCCGCAGCGGTTGGTGCCGATGGAATCGTGGCCGTGGGTGGTGGGTCATCGATGGACGCCGCGAAGGGAATTGCGCTCGGCGCCCTCAATCCGCAGCGGGGAATCGATTTGGACTACCGCAGCACCTTCGCTCACCCGGCCTTGCCGATCGTGGCCGTTCCCACGACCGCTGGAACAGGCGCCGAGGTGAACGCTTTTGGCGTGATCACAGACGTGGTGAGTCACCGCAAGTTCTATGTGGGCCATGACAGCGCCCTCGCCCGCGCGGCGGTGTTGGATCCGGATCTGACCGTTGGGCTGCCGTCGGGGGCGACGGCAGCCACGGGCATGGATGCGCTCACACATGCGTTGGAGTCGTACCTGTCCGTGCGGGCAAATCCCTACAGTGATGGAATCGCTCTGCAGGTCATCTCGACGGTTGCTGAGTTTCTTCCCCGGGCGTGTGAAAACGGGACCGATATTGAAGCTCGGGCCGAACTCTTGCTCGCGAGTCATGTGGCCGGTGTCGGTTTCTCCCACACCGGATTGGGGCTCGTGCACGGCATCGCGCATCCGCTCGGTGGCCAGTTCAACATTCCACATGGGCTTGCGCTCTGCATCGTGATCGAGGGTGTGTTGCGGTTCAACCTGGGGGCACGCACCGCCCGCATCGCTCGGGTGGCTTTTGCTCTCGGGGTGGGAAGCACCGCTGCGACCATCGACGAAAATGCGGAGAGCGCCATCTGTGCCATTGCCGCACTCGCGGTCACTGTGGGGATGACCGGCCCACTCGCAAAATTCGGAGTGACCGAGGGCGATCTTGCTTCCCTGGCCAGCGATACTCTTGCCGATACCGTCACCGTCAACAATCCCATTCAGCCCACCGCCGCTGACGTGATATCCATTCTTCGGCAGTCCCTGTGACAGCGGTGCCGCCGGACAACATCACGACAGGACTCTCCATCGGGTGCACCGGTGCCCGCGTGCGGCTGGGTAGGCTCGGGTCATGACTGATGGCATTCGCTGGGGAATCCTGGCCACGGGCGGTATCGCGCACTCCTTCACGGAGGATCTTGTTCTCACCGGACACACGGTGCAGGCCGTGGGGTCACGGTCGCAGCAATCCGCGGATGCTTTTGCGGCCGAGCTCGGTATTCCCAACGCGCACGCCAGTTACGAAGCGCTGGTGAATGACCCCGAGGTTGATGTCGTGTACGTGAGCACCCCGCATCCGTTCCATGCGCAGAACGCCACGCTCGCGTTGAACGCGGGCAAGCACGTATTGGTGGAGAAGTCCTTCACCCTCAACGCTCGCGAGGCGCGCGCGGTCGTGGACCTCGGCCGTGAGAAGAACCTCCTCGTGCAGGAGGCCATGTGGACGCGATTTTTGCCACACATGGTGCGAATTCGCGAGATTCTCGCCGCCGGAACCCTCGGCGACGTGCACAGCCTCATGGTGGACCACACCCAGGACCTGCCCGATGACCCGGCCCACCGACTGAACGCGCTGGCGCTGGGTGGTGGCGCGCTTCTCGACCTGGGCGTGTACCCCATCTCGTTCGCGTCGGCCCTCTTTGGCACACCGCAGACAATTCTCGCCTCGGCGTCCTTTAAGCCCACCGGAGCGGATGCTCAGGTCGCGACAATCTTTCGCTACGCCGGTGGCCAGATGGCCACGACACTCTCGGCGAGCGATACCAAGGGGCCGAACACGGCGAGCATTCTCGGAACCGACGGGCGCATTGACATCGACTCCGTCTGGTACGCGCCCACCACGTTCCGGGTGCTCAACAGTGCCAATGAGGTGACCGAGACGTTCGTGAGTGACGTGGTCGGGCGTGGCATGCAGTACGAAGCCACCGAGGTGGAAGAGCTCATTGCGGCCGGCAAGACCACGGGCGAGATCTTGAGCGCCGAGGAATCGGTGAGCATGATGGCGACCCTTGACGCCGTGCGGGAGCAGATCGGGTTGAGCTACCCGGGTGAGTAGCCAACTCGTCGGATAACATACTCGGGTGGCTACAGCAGACCTTCCCGGCACCGGTGACCAGCGCCCGACCCGGCGTGGTCTGGGCGCCGTCTTCGCGGCGCATCCCCGGGCCTGGCTCGCCGGGGCGGGCGCCCTCGTGTTCGTTCTCCTCGGAACGGGCGCGGTAATGGCGGGAGCGGCCACCGGCGGCGTCGAGCCGAGCGCGGCATCCGTCTCTGCCACAGCGTCGCCCACGCCGACGCCCACAGCCACGGTGCCGCCCGCTCGTCCTTCCCCCGCGGCGGTCACCGCGGCCAGCCGCCTGCGCACCTGCTCGGTAGCTGGGCTTGCCACGGATCCCCGGCTGGCAAACTTTCAGGGGCAGGTCGTGAATGCCACCACCGGCGAGGTGCTCTTCGATCGCGGTGGCACCACCGCTTCCGCCACCGCCAGTGCGCTCAAAGTGATTACGAGCGCCGCCGCCCTCAACGTGCTGGGGCCCGATTATCGGGCGTCCACCACCGTGGTGAAGGGGGCCGAACCCGGGCAGGTCGTGCTCGTGGGTGGGGGAGACCTCACCCTGTCGCGGCTGCCCACGGGGTCTGAACCGTTCTACACCGGTGCCGCTCACCTCGACAATTTGGCCGCGCAGGTGCGCACGGCGTGGGATGCTGACCCGGCCAACGCGGGCATACCGCTGACCAGCCTGGTTCTCGACTCGTCCTATTTCTCCGGCCCCGGCTGGGATGACGGCTGGGCACGGTCTGAGCTGGGCCTGGGTTTCATGCCCGAAATCACGGCCCTTCAGGTGGATGGCGACCGTGACAATCCCGCCCGCAGCACCTCGCCGCGCAGCGAGGACCCGATTGGCCGGGCCGGCTCGGCCTTCGCCGAGGCCCTCGGCGGCGGAGTCTCGGTGAGTGCGGGCACGGCGCCCGCGGGCGCCACCCAGCTGGGTGCCGTGCAGTCCCAGCCCGTATCAACGCTCATCCAGCAGTCGCTCATCGTGTCAGACAACACCATCGCCGAAATGCTCGCGCGCCTGGTGGCCATTCAGAGCGGGGCAGGCAACAGCTTCAGCGCCCTGCAGCAGGGAATCGTGGGTGGGCTCGCCAGCTACGGTGTCGACACGACCGGAATCGTGATCAAGGACGGCTCGGGGCTCAGCCCCGCGAACGCCGTTCCGCCGCGCTACTTCACCGAACTTTTCGTGAAGATCAATGCCCGGGAAGGTCATCTTGGCGTCATCTTCGATGGGTTACCGGTGGCGGGTGGCCCCTCCGGATCGCTCTCCTACAGCGACCGTTTCTCTGGTGCGAACGCCGCCGCCGACGGTGCCGTCTTCGCGAAGACGGGGTGGATTACCACCGGTTACACGCTGGCTGGCGTCATCCGCTCCGCTGACGGCACCCCGCTCACCTTCGCCGTTTATGCCCTCGGCAATGTGCGCGACAACGCGAAGCAAGCCATCGACACAATTACTACCGGGTTCTTCAGATGCGGCGATAATCTTTCTAACAACTAATTTCCTTGCTTCGACCTATTGCCCCCACGTCCAACCCCAAAGGAGCCATCGTGACCCGCGCACTGTTCATCATTGACGTACAGAATGATTTCACCGAGGGCGGCGTCTTGGCGGTCACGGGTGGGGAAGGCATTGCCGGAGCAATCAGCGCACTGCTTGCCGCGAAACCCCAGGCCTACCGGTCGATCTTCGCGTCACGCGACTGGCACGATGCCGATGCCGACAACGGCGGCCACATTGCCGATGAGCCGGATTTCGTGAGCACGTGGCCGGTGCACTGCGTCGCCGAGACGCCGGGGGCGCAATACCACCCCGCGCTCACGCTGCCAGAACGCACCGTGCACATTCTCAAGGGCCGTGGCGAGCCGGGATATTCCATTTTCTCGGGCGCAACGGATGCCGGTGAGAGCCTCGGTCGGCTGCTCACGCTGCGCGGGGTGACCGACATTGACGTGGTCGGACTCGCCACGGACCACTGCGTGCGCGCCTCGGTCATCGATGCGCTCGAGCACGGTCAGCATGTGCGGGTCCTCACCGATCTCGTGGCTGGCGTTGACACTGCCGCGAGTGAGGCCGCCCTCATGGAGATGGCGCACCTGGGCGCTGTGCTCGCCGAATCAACCGTCGTGACCCGCGACAGCGTGCTCGATTGAGGCAAACGCAGTTCGCTCGCCGCCTCGACGGCGTGCGAATCGCGTACGACAGTATTCCCGGGGAACAACCGATCATGCTCGTGCACGGTTTTGCGTCCTCGGGCACAGCAACCTGGGGTGCCACGGGGTGGGTTCGGTTTCTCACCGAGTCCGGACGGGGCGTGATCGTGCCAGATCTGCGTGGTCACGGCCGCAGCGATAGCCCGCACGCGGCGGCCGATTACGCTCCCCGCCAAATGGCAGCCGACCTCGTTCTCGTGCTCGACGACCTCGAACTCGGGCAGGTGGACGTGGTGGCGTATTCTCTCGGATGTCGGGTGGTCGCCGCCCTCACGCAACTTGCTCCCGAACGTGTGCGCCGCGTGGTTCTCGGCGGAGCGGGACCAATCGAGCACTTTGCCACCCTCGACCCGGCGGCGCTTGAGCAGTACATCCGGGACGGCAGCGTGCCGAGTGATCCAACCATCACGGCTGTCGTCGGCCCGGCCCTGGCCGGGGGCGCCGACCGGCTGTCGATCTTGGCCTGCGTGCAGGGCATGACGGGGTCTCGGCTCGACGTTCCCCGGACCATCCCGCAGCTGTACGTGTGTGGTGGAGCCGACCCGATTCCTGCCGGAGCGGAGGACCTCGCCCGCCGGACCGGTGCCGAGTATCTTGAGCTGCCGGGCCGCACCCACATCAACGCGCTCGGTGCGCCCGAGTTCAAACCGGCGGCCCTCGCCTTCCTCGGCTGAGCATTTTCCCGTGGAAGTGTCAGCGTCTTAATCAAATTCTTTTTGGTGCAGGTGCATCCGTTTTGGGCACTGCGGGAGAAGACATAGGTAAGAGGGAAGAAATTTGCCTCCCTTCACCACATTTACGCAGCACCCTAAGCAGGAGGAAACGATGCATAAGTCCCTCAAGATTGGCCTGACGGCCGGAGCCCTTGGCGCTCTCGTCGCCCTCGGCGGTATCGCACCCGCACAGGCGGCCGAAGGCGATGCTCAGCTGTCCGTCTTTCATGGCGTTCCCGGACTCACCGTCGACGTTTATGTCAACGACGCGCTGACCCTCGACAACTTCGCCCCCGGCGACCTTGCCGGCCCGCTCGCACTTGCCCCCGGCACCTACACGGTCGCCATCACGGCCGCGGATGCGGCTGATTCCAGCGCACCCGTTATCGGACCGGTTGATCTGCCCCTCGAGGCCGGCAAGAACTACACTGCCGTTGCTCACCTCAAGGCAGATGGCACCCCCACCGCCACGCTGTTCACCAACGACATCTCGCAGCTTGCTGCCGGTGAGGGCCGCTTGACGGTTCGCCACGTTGCAGCTGCTCCCGCGGTTGATATTCTGGCCAACGGCGCTGCCGCGATCACGAACCTCGAGAACCCGGCCGAGTCCGTACTCGTGCTTCCTGCCGGAACCATCTCGGCCGCTGTCGCCGCCACCGGAACGACTGACCCGGTGATTGGCCCGGCAGACGTGAACGTTGCCGAGGGCACGAACACGATCGTGTACGCGTGGGGTAGCCTCACCGACACGAACCTCGCCCTGGGCGTGCAGACGATCGACGGACTCCACTCCAACCCCGACAGCATCAACGCCGGTGGAGCTGGCCTGGCCGCAACGAACGCACCGAGTGAGACCACCGGACTCTGGGTCGGTGGCTTCGCAGCACTGCTCATGGGCCTTGTTGCCGCATCGGTGATCGGCATGCGCCGCGTTGCCGCGCGTCGCTAGTTAGGACCGCACATTATGAGAGCCACAGCGGGCACTGTCACAGCGCTCGCTGTGGCTCTTGTCTTGCTCACCGGGTGTGCCGCGACCTCCACGGAGGCCTCGGTCGCGCCCGCCACCACCGCAGCACCCAGCGTTGCTCCTGCACCGCCTCCCACCGCCGCAGTTGATGTCCCGAGGGTCTCATCTGCCCTGAGCGCGGCCCCGGACCTCGAGTCGCTGAGTCCGCAACGTATCCGAGTGGATTCGCTCGGCATCGATATGGCCATTGAACCTGTTGGCTTGGCCGCGGCCGGTGATATGGCTCTTCCCAAGAACCCCGACGTGGCCGCCTGGTATCGTTTTGGACCCGTTCCCAGCAGTGCGACCGGTGCCACGGTTATTGCCGCCCACGTTGACGCCCTCGTGTACGGACTGGGTCCGTTTGCCAAGCTCGCCGAGGCGCCGGCCGGTACCGAGATTGTGGTGACCACGACCGACGGTACAGAACACCGCTACGCCATCGACGCCACCGAAACGATGCCGAAGGGGGACGTACCGTGGGGAACGGTCTTTGATCGCGACGGTCCGTCCCGGCTCACGCTGGTCACCTGTGGCGGCGAATTCGACTACGAAAACCTTCGTTACTCGTCGAACGTCATTGTCTCGGCGCAGTCCATTCCGTGAGTGAAAACCATCATGCCCTCGCGTCGCTATGCTGTAGGTAAAGGTGGTCGAGGCCAGCTCTCCGGCGGACTCGAGACGCACGACCTTCCAAGGCATTCACCAACGGGGGGACACCGAGACGACGTGGTAGCACTCCCCAACGAAGATGACCACGCCCGCCTCGCTGAAGCGTTCAAGGCGGGTGACGAGCACGCACTCGCTGAGGCCTATGCCCGATGGTCATCTCTCGTCTACACGATTGCCGTGCGCTCCCTGGGCGATCCGACCGAAGCCGAGGACGTCACACAGAAGGTGTTCTTAGCCGCATGGCGTGGACGTGACTCCTTTGAACCGACACGATCGCGACTGCCGGCCTGGTTGGTGGGAATCACCCGGCACACGGTAGCGGATGCCCATGAGGCTCGCTCCCGCCGCAGGCGGGTGGAGGAAGCCGTGATCTTTGAGCGCGAACTTGTTCAAGCCGATGAGTCGGCGGACGTCGCCGATCGTGTGATGATGAGTGAGGAACTTCAACGGCTTGAGGCCATACCCCAACAGGTTATGCAGCTCGCCTTCTATGAGGACCTCACCCACACCCAGATTGCCGATAATCTCGGCATGCCCTTGGGCACCGTAAAGAGTCATATCCGTCGGAGCCTCACCCGGCTACGCACCAGATTGGAGGCGAATGATGACGCACATTGACCGAGACCATCTCGCCCTGATCGCCATGGCGGATTTCGACCTCACCGAGTCTGAGCGTCAGCACACGGCGGCATGCCACGAGTGCGCGTTGGATCTCATCTCTCTTCAGCACATCGTGGCGGTCGGTCGATCCGCCCGCACGGTCGAGCTGGCGACCCCCCGCGATGAGGTGTGGACACGCATTCATTCCGAGCTCAGGCTCAGTGCAGAAACTGCAGCGACGCCGCGCATCGTCGACGACGTCACGGACGAGGGCGAGGAAGAAACGTCACCCCCGCCGATTATCTCTCTGGTTGCTCCGTCTGTCCCGGTCGCTGATTCGGACAACGTTTCTGATATTCGGTCGCGTACTCGTCGGCGGGTGTGGTTTCCCGTGGCGGTGGCTGCCGGCGTCATTGGTCTCGTGGCGGGACTCGGCGGCGGTCTGTGGTGGGATTCGCTGCAAACGTCCTCGGTTCCTGTCATCGCTGAAGCTCAACTAGAGCCCTTCCCCGGCTGGGATGCCAGCGGTAGCGTTCAGGTTGAGAGGTCAGCCGACGGGCATCGGGACGTGGTGGTGAACCTCACCGCAGCGCCGGCGGGAGCGGAGCTGCGCGAGGTCTGGTTGATCAAAGCCGACGCATCCGCTCTGATCAGCATCGGGCTCCTCGATGGAGACAGCGGGCGGTTCAGTATTCCGGCTGCTGTGGACCTGGCGCAGTACTCTCTCGTTGACGTGTCGGCGGAGCCTGACGATGGTAATCCGGCCCATTCCAGTGATTCCATCGTGCGTGGAGAACTGCACACCCTCTAACGAGCACGCCCGTACCGTTCTCTTGATCGGCACGGGCGGAGCGGTTTACAGTGTGTTGCCGAGCTTGAAGCCGGCGACGGTGTCGTCCTGGCGCGTGTAGGAGAAGCCGTCGGCGCCCACGGTCACGGCCATTTCGCTCGGCTCGTCGCGCGTGAGCACCGGTTGCGGGTTACCGTCCAGGTCGAGAACCAGCGACGCATCGGTGTACCAACTGGGAACAACGGGGTTTCCCCACCAGTCGCGCCGCTGGTTGTCATGCACGTCCCAGGTGACCACGGGGTTGTCGGGATCGCCCGTGTAATAGTCCTGGGTGTAAATCTCGACGCGGTGGCCATCGGGATCGCGCAGATACAGGTAAAAGGCATTCGAGACACCGTGACGACCGGGTCCGCGTTCAATCAGGTCGCTCTTGCGGAGAGCCCCGAGCTTGTCGCAGATATAGATGATGTTGTGCTTTTCGTGCGTCGCGAACGCGATGTGATGCATGCGGGGGCCGTTGCCGCCGGTGAGGGCGGTATCGTGCACGGTGTCCTTGCGGCGGAGCCACGCGGCGTAGGTGACGCCGTCGGCATCCTGAATGTCTTCCGTCACCCGAAAGCCGAGGTCTTCGAGGTACTTACGGCCACGACCGACGTCTGGAGTGACCTGATTGAAATGGTCGAGGCGAACAAGGGCGCCAGGACCCTGCAAATCAAAACGCCACGACAAACGTTCCACGTGGTCAACGGTGAAAAAGAACTCGTAGGGGAATCCGAGCGGGTCTTCAACGCGCACGCTGTCACCCACGCCCCGCACGAAACCGTCCGCTCGGCGCTCGGTGCGGCAGCCGAGCTCCTGGTAGTAGGCCTCGGCGAGGTCCACGTCTTCGGGGGTTCGCACGCGAAACGCCAGGGCGGCGACGGCGGCAACCGGGCCCTGGCGCAGCACGAGGTTGTGATGGATGAATTCCTCAAAGCCGCGGAGGTAGATTTCGGTCTCGTTCTCCTCGGTGACAACGAGACCGAGAATATCCACGTAGAACTCGCGTGACCGGGCCAGATCGGTCACCACGATGACCATGTAGGCAGAGCGCAAAATATCGGGTGGGGTGGCGGTGGGCGTAGGAATCGGGTTGGTCACGTGAGTCATGAGATTCTCCTCGGTGAGATTCAGAAACGGGGACGTTGGGGTGCTCTAGAGAGCGCCGAAGTGGGGGGTGTGCACCGGCGCAAGGGTGATGTGGACGGCCTGTTGATCGGTGTAAAAGTCCAGGGAACGGTAGCCACCCTCGTGGCCGAGCCCGCTGGCTTTGACTCCGCCGAACGGAGTGCGCAGGTCACGCACGTTGTGCGAGTTGAGCCACACCATCCCTGCGTCCACGGACTGCGCGAAGGTATGCGCACGTTCAAGATTGCTGGTCCAAATGTAGGCCGCAAGACCGTACTTGACGCCGTTCGCCAGCTCGAGTGCCTCCTCGTCGGTGTCGAAGGGGGTGATCGCCACGACCGGTCCGAAGATTTCCTCCTGAAAGATGCGTGCTGTCGGAGCGACATCAGCAAACACCGTCGGAGACACATAATTGCCCTCGGGCAGGTCGGCGGGGCGGCCTCCACCAGCCAGGAGACGGCCTTCGGTCTTGCCGATCTCCACGTAGCTCATCACCTTGGCATAGTGCTCCGGGTGCACGAGTGCACCCACCTCGGTGGCTGGGTCGTGCGGATCGCCCACCACGATACGCTCGGCTCGGGCGGCGTAGCGCGCGCAGAAGTCGTCGTACACCGACCGCTCCACCAGAATGCGACTCGATGCGGTGCAGCGTTCGCCATTAAGCGAAAACACTGCGAACAGGGTCGAGTCGATGGCGGCCTCGATGTCGGCGTCGGCAAAGATGACGGCCGGTGACTTGCCACCGAGCTCCATCGACATGCCCTTGAGATTCGCAGCGCAGTTGCGGTAAATGGTCTGGCCGGTGGTCGTTTCGCCGGTGAAGGAGATGAGGGGGACATCCGGATGCTTGACCAGCGCGTCACCCGCTTCCTCACCGATGCCGTTGACTAGGTTGAAGACCCCCTCGGGAACACCGGCGGTGCGAAAGATCTCGGCCCAGAGGCTCGCCGAGAGCGGTGTGAACTCGGCGGGCTTGAGCACCACGGTGCAGCCGGACGCCAGTGCGGGCGCCAGCTTCCAGCTTTCGAGCATGAACGGGGTGTTCCACGGGGTGATCAGTCCCGCCACGCCGACCGGTTTACGGTTCACGTAGTTGAGCTGTCGACCGGGCACCTTGTAGGTGTCGTCGGACTGCGCCACGATCAGATCCGCGAAAAACCGAAAGTTCTCGGCCGCACGCTGTGCTTGACCAAACGCCTGCGTGATCGGCAGGCCGGTATCGAAGGTCTCCAGTTCGGCCAGTCGGGAATCCTGCGCCTCCACGGCGTCGGCGATGCGATGCAGCACGCGGGCTCGGGCGCGGGGGAGCATTCTGGGCCACGGTCCGGTGTCAAAAGCCGTCTTCGCCGCCGCGACGGCACGATCGATGTCGGCCTGCTGACCGGCCGCCGCCGTGGCGTAGGTCTGGTTCGACACCGGGTCGAGCACGTCGAAGGTCTCCCCGTTCACACTGTCCACGAACTGGCCGCCGATGAAGTGTTGAATATGGGTGGGCAGGTTCTGTGGGACGTGCAGCGTACTCATCTGAGCGGCCCGGTCTCGGTGAAGGAGAACCCGGCGCTGGAGGTGAGATAGTGCGATCCGGCAGCCATAAGAATGCGAACCTTGGCGAGCCCACCCGGCGTGAGCTCGATGAGGGGCGGCCGCACGAAGGCACTCGCAATCAGTCCCTGTTGAGCCATCACCCATTTGCCCGGTGCCGGGTTTGTCTCGACAAAGAGTAGGTCCACGAGCGGGTGCAGACCGTAGTGAATGGTTCGAGCGCGATCAAGGTCACCCGACTCCCACGCCTCAAACATCTCGGCCACGGCGGCCGGTGCAATGTTGGAGGTTGCGCTCACAAAACCCGCACCACCGAGGGCCATCAGCGGCAGGCAGAGCAGCTCGAGGCCGCTCCACACCATGAGTTCGGGCCCGCAGAGCTGCAGCACACGTGAGAAGTGCTCGAAGTCCTTGGTGGTTTCTTTGACGCCGATGAAGTTGTCGAAGTCACGGTAGAGACGGGACACGGTCTCGGGCGCGATGTCGACGGCCGTGCGGCTCGGTACGTTGTAGGCCACGATCGGCAGGTCGGGGAACTCCTCGCAGACGGTTTTGTACCAGACGTACAGCGCCTCCTGCGTGGGGCGGGCGTAGTACGGCGTGATGATGAGCGCGGCGTCGATTCCGGCGTCACGGCCCGCTGCCGTGAGTTCGAGAGTCTCGTCGAGTTTGGTCGACCCGGTTCCGGCCATGAAGTGCACCCGGTCATTGTTGGCTGCAGCGACGGTGCGAATGGCCTCGGCCCGCTCAGTGATGGTTTGTGAGCTCGGTTCTCCCGTCGATCCCCCAATCGACAACCCGTGAGACCCGGATGCGATCTGCCAATTCACCAGATTGGTCAGACCCGCGTGGTCCACGGCTCCGTCCGCGGTGAACGGGGTCATCAGGGCGGCGATGGATCCGCGAATCTGGCTCGGGCTGCTGCGAAACCTCATGATGTGGTCCTTCCGGTGTGGTGGCTGTGGTGGGTGTGGTGGTGGGTTGCGAGTTCAGGAGATCGGGGCGGGGGCATCCGCTCTGCCGCATGCTTACGGGGGTGTTGCAGAGCCGTGGCCGCGGATCTCCTGAAGTAGCGACAGAGGTGACGTGTCATGTCAGGTGTTGTCGGGCCGAGCGGGCTGCGGGTTACTCGCACGAGAGGCCAGGAAGGCCTCCAGGGTGGCCAGTCGGTGGTTTCGCGCGGCCAGCTCGATCTCAAGCGGCGAGGCACCCTGCTCGATGAGGTCGAGCAGATGGCTGTGCTCGGCCACGGATTCCGCGGCGCGGCCGGGCACGAAACCGAACGTGGACTCTCGCAGCACCGTGAGCCGGTTCCAGCCCCGGTGCACGAGATCGAGAATATGCGGGTTGGGGCATGTGCTGTAGAGCTCGGCGTGGAACTCGCGATTGAGGGCGGTGAAGCGAATGGGGTCGAAGTGCGCGAGGGTCTCGGCGAGGTCGGCGTTGATGTGACGGGCGCGAGCGAGGGCATCCGCTGTGAGGAGGGGAGCGGAGAGAGCCGTGGCCGCACCCTCGAGGAGGCCGAGCGTTTGCATGGTGTGCTGGTATTCGATGGGGTCGAGCATGGCCACCTGGGCGCCCACGTTGCGCGTGAATGTCACCAGCCCCTCGGCTTCGAGGCGGCGGATGGCCTCCCGCACCGGCACGGGACTCATCGCGATTTCGCGTCCGATCTGGTCGAGCACGAGCCGGTAGCCGGGTCCGAACGTGCCCCCGTTAATGCGGGTCTTGAGCCAGTCATAGGCGCGCTGCGCCTTGCCCACCGGCGGCGCGACTACTGTTTCGGCTGCCATGAGTGGTACCGGTCCTTCCAGGCGGCGTTCATCGGGTACAGGCCGTCCACGCCCTCGCCCGCGGCGACCATCTCGGCAATGAAGGTCTCTTCGCGTTCCTGCTCTATCGCATCCGTCACGAGGTCTTCGATGAGGTGCGGGGGAATCACGAGTACGCCGTCAGCATCGCCCACAATAATGTCGCCGGGCTGAACGGATGCCCCGCCGCACGCAATTGTGAGGTCCACGTCCCACGGAACGTGGCGTCGGCCGAGCACGGCCGGGTGAGCGCCGGCGTGATAGGCCGGAATGTCGAGGGCCTCAACGGCGGCGAGGTCACGCACGCCGCCGTCGGTCACGATGCCGGCCGCGCCGCGCACCTGTGCTCGAAGGGCGAGGATGTCGCCGACCGTGCCGGTTCCCGTTTCACCGCGAGCTTCAATGACGAGCACATCGTCGGGATTGAGGCCATCGAAGGCCCGCTTCTGGGCGTTGTAGCCGGCACCGTGCGATTGGAACAGGTCTTCGCGGGCGGGAATGAAGCGCAGCGTTCGCGCGCGGCCCACCATGCGCTGGGCGGGATGCGTCGGACGCACGCCGTCGATGCTCATGGTGTTGAAGCCGCGCTTGCGCAGCTGGGCGCTCAGCGTTGCGGTGCCCACACTGTTGATGCGTGCCTTGAGATCGTCGGTGAGGCTAACGGTGGGTGGCGCAGCAGGCAGACCGGCGGCCGCTGCCGAGCCCCAGGCCTCGGTGCGCTGGTGGTCGTCTACCTGCGGGCGGGCCCCCCAGACACCGAATTCAACCGTGCCCTCGGTCACCGGGGTCACCAGGCGACCGCTGGTCGGGGCACCTATCGCGTCGGGGGCATCGACCTCGACCTCGACCACATCTCCGGGCTTCACAACGGATGCCCCCGCCGGCGTACCCGTGAGGATCACGTCACCCTGTTCCAGCGTGATGAGCTGGGCGAGGTCGGCCACGAGCTGCCCGAAGGGAAAGAACAGGTCCGCGGTGGTGTCGCTTTGCACGAGCTGCCCGTTCACCCAGGTGCGCACGCGCAGGGCCGTGGGGTCGAGGGAGTGCGCCGGGAGAATATTCGGCCCGACGGGTGTGAAGCCGTCGCCGCCCTTCGAGCGCAGGTTCGATCCCTTGTCGGCGGAGCGCAGATCGTAGACACCGAAATCATTCGCGGCGGTGACCCCCGAGACCGCAGCCCACCCGTCTTCGGGACGGATCCCACGCACCCGACGCCCAATGATGAGCGCAATCTCTCCCTCGAACGCGAGGAGTTCAGTGCCCTTGGGGCGCACGATGGCGGTGCCGGAGCTCGACACGCTCGTGCCGGGTTTCAGAAAGTAGGAGGGCTGCTCGGGAACTCGGCCGCGCTGGGCGGCACGCGAAGGGTAGTTCACGTGAACAGCAATTACCTTGCCAGGACGGGCGAGGAACGGCGTCGATTCGTGAGTCATGGCATCCTCTCGCAACACTGCGGTTTATATAGGAAACCATATACGATCCAAGTCGCGGTGTCGAGGGTGTGATTGTGCAAGGTCGCTACGGCTTTCGGTGGCCGCTGCGGCGGTTACCGTAGCGGCCGCCGATTTCAAGCGCGGTGGTCCGCGATTTCAGGCGCGGCCCTCCATTTCAGGCGCGGTAACCCTTTTAAGCGGATGCGGGGCGGGGCGGGACGCATGGATGCCCCGGCGACGTGCGCCGAGGCATCCATTTGTGTAATCCGTCGTGGGTGGATCCCGCTAGTCGTGGGCACTGACGCCGAGGTGCACGCCCTTTGTCTCCGTCACGAGACTGACGGCCGTAAACGAGATGGCGGCTAGCACCATGAGATAGATGGCGATCGACGTGGTCTGTCCGGTCTTGTCAAGGAGCAGCTGCGCAATGAGCGGGGCGAAGGCGCCGCCGAGAATGGCGCCGAGGGCATAGCCGATGGACACTCCCGAGTAGCGCACCTGAGCGGGGAACATTTCGGCGTAGAGCGCCGCCTGAGGTCCGTACGAGAAACCGAGTCCGGCGGCGAGGATGATGAGCGCGAGGGCGAACCACATGATGTCACCGGTGTCGATGAGCAGGAACATAGGGATGGACCAGAGGAACAGGAACGCATACCCGAGCTGGAATGTGCGGATGCGTCCTGTCGGACAGGATGCCGCCGAGCATGGTGGACGCGAGCCAGAACACGGCGGCAACGGTGCTGGCCACGAGCACGGGCGAGCGCTCCATGCCGAGGCCACCAGCCTCGACTGGCTTCGTCGCGTAGGACGAGAAGAATGCGATCAACATGTAGCCGGCAGCGTTGTTGGCGATGAAAATGAGTGCGGTGAGGATCACCTGGCGCCAGTGTCCACGGAACAGCTGAGCGAGCGGTGCGGCGGACTCCTTCTTGCGGGCCTGCATCTCCTTGAAAACGGGACTCTCATCGACGGCCTTGCGAATGACATATCCCACGACGATGAGGAGCACCGAGACGAGGAACGGGATGCGCCAGCCCCAGCTGAGGAAGGCTTCCTCGCTCATGGAGGTGGTGACGGCGAGCATCACACCGGTGGCCAGAATGAGCCCGACCGGAACACCGATCTGTGGGTAGGCGCCGAAGAAGCCACGCTTGGTCACCGGTGCGTGCTCGACACTCATGAGGGCTGCCCCGCCCCACTCGCCGCCAGCGGAGAAGCCCTGCAAAATACGCAGCACGATGAGCAGAATCGGTGCCCAGACTCCGATTTGATCAAACGTGGGGAGGAGCCCGATGAGTGCCGTGGCCGCACCCATCATCATGAGCGTGAAGACCAGCATGGCCTTGCGGCCTAGGCGATCGCCCAAGTGCCCCGCCACAATCGCGCCGAGCGGGCGAAAGAGAAAACTGATTCCGAGAGACGCCCAGGCCACGAGCTGCGCGAGTGGCGCGTTGTCGCCGGCGAGCGGGGCGAAGAAGAGGCCGGCGAGTACGAGGCCGGCGGCCTGCGCATAGATGAAGAAGTCGTACCACTCGATGGTGGTTCCCACCATGGTGCCCGCGAGAACACGGCGCTCCTCGGCTCGTTTGGCAGCCGTCGTCTGCGGGGCATCGGTCGTTATAGCCATGGAATACTCCTATGTATTTCACTGCGGTTCTCGGGAAGGGTGGTGTGACACGCGCGCTGGCGGCCGGTGAACCCGGCACGTCGGCAGTATGGCACGCTTGAGCTGCATTACCTACCTATCGGTAAGTATTGATTTCGACAAATCAACGGTCCCACACCCGAACACACTGCCGTTGTGCGCGGAGATGCCGCGGCGCAGGCCGCTCGCAGTACGCCCGAGCAGATACATTTAAACCACAAGATCTTCGAGGAGGAACCATGACGCAGGTTACAGAATCACGAAACGTCGAAGCAGAGTTGCTGGCGCGCGTACCTACCCAACTGTTCATCGGCGGGGAATGGCGGGCGGCATCCGCTGGTCGCACCCTCGATGTTGTGGACCCGGCCACCGGACTGGTCATCAGGACCATCGCTGACGCGAGCGTTGCGGATGGCGCGGCCGCCCTGGATGCGGCCGTCGCGGCCCAGGCGGGGTGGGCGGCAACGGCACCGCGCGTGCGCGGCGAGATTCTGCGGCGTGCCTTTGATCTTCTGCAGGAACGCAAAGAAGACTTCGCTCTGCTGATGACCATGGAAATGGGAAAGCCGCTCGCCGAGGCGCGCGGTGAGGTTGCTTATGGCGGCGAGTTCCTGCGCTGGTTCAGCGAAGAAGCCGTGCGCATCAGTGGCCGCTACGGCGCCAACCCCGAGGGAACCGGGCGCATGATCGTGTCCCAGCAGCCCGTGGGACCCTGCTTCTTGATCACCCCGTGGAATTTTCCGCTCGCCATGGCCACCCGCAAGATTGCGCCTGCCCTCGCTGCCGGTTGCACCGTGGTGGTGAAGCCCGCCGAGCTCACGCCGCTCACCACGCTCCTGTTCGTGGCGCTGCTCGAGGAGGCCGGGCTGCCCGCTGGCGTCGTAAACGTGCTCACCACCTCGCAATCGGGTGCCGTTTCTGGACCTATCATCGCCGACTCACGCCTGCGCAAGTTGAGCTTCACCGGCTCGACCGCCGTGGGCAAGGCGCTCATCCGCCAGTCGGCCGAGAACGTTCTGCGTACCTCGATGGAGCTGGGCGGCAACGCACCGTTCCTCGTCTTCGCCGATGCCGACCTCGACAAGGCTGTGGACGGCGCGATGATCGCGAAGTTCCGCAACATCGGTCAGGCGTGCACCGCAGCGAACCGCTTCATCGTGCACGAGTCTATTGCGGACGAGTTTGCCCGCCGGGTGACCGAGCGCGTGAACGCGTTTGTTGTGGGCCGCGGCACCGAGGCCGGCATTACGATCGGCCCGCTGATCAACGCGGCAGCCGTCGCCAAATCGGACGCCCTCGTGCAGGATGCCCTGTCCCGGGGTGCCGTTCTGCATACCGGCGGCACCGCCATTGAGGGGGTCGGCACGTTCTATGCGCCCACCGTCATCAGTGGCGTCACGGTAGGCAGTGACATTTTGGCCGAGGAAATCTTCGGCCCGGTTCTCGCGATCAGCACCTTCTCCGATGAGGACGAGGCCGTTCGCATGGCCAACGACAGCGACTTCGGTCTGATCAGCTATGTCTTCACCGCGGACTTCGCCCGTGGCCAGCGCATGATGGAGCGACTGGAATCCGGAATGCTCGGCCTCAATACCGGCGTCGTCTCCAATGCGGCGGCCCCCTTCGGCGGCGTCAAGCAGTCCGGCCTCGGCCGTGAGGGCGGGCTCGAAGGTATCCGTGAATACCTCTCCACGAAGTACACGCTCACACCGGACCCCTTCCTCGGGTAACCGGCCGGTCGCGCACCCTCCCGCGCGTCGGGAGGGTGCTCGGTACACTTGTTCGATGCCCATTATTGAGATTGCCGATCTGAGCGATCCGCGGCTCGTAGACTATGCCCACGTCACCGATGTGGCCCTGAAAAAGGCGCGCGGCACCGAGCACGGACTCTATATAGCCGAATCGGCATTGGTTCTGGAGCGTGCATTGCGCGCGGGGCATGAACCCCGATCGGTGCTCGCGTTGGGCAACACTGCCGAGGAAGCTGTGGGTGTTCTCGGCGACTGGGCCGACCGTGTTCCGGTCTTCGTGGGTCCCGGGGAACTCCTCGCCGAACTCACCGGCTACATTTTGCATCGCGGTGTGATTGCCGCCATGCACCGGCCCGAGCTTCCCGATGCCGATGACCTGCTGGCGCGTGCGCGCCGCATCGTCATTCTTGAGAATGTCGCCGATCCCACCAACGTGGGCGCCATCTTCCGGTCCGCCGGGGCAATTGGTGCCGACGCTATTCTCGTGACGCCGCGCTGCTCCGACCCGTTTTATCGCCGCTCCATTCGCGTCTCCATGGGCACCGTGCTGCAGGTGCCGTGGACCCGTGTCGGCGATTGGTCGTCCACCCGCGAACTGCTCACCCGGCACGGCTTTCACGTGGCTGCGCTGGCTCTCACCGCGGATGCCGTGAGCCTGCGTGATGTCACCGGCCACGAGCACGAACGGCTGGCCCTGCTGCTGGGCGCCGAGGGCGAAGGCCTCACCCCCGAGGCCCTCGACGCCTCCGACAGCGTCGTCCAGATTCCGATGAAGCACGGCATCGACTCGCTCAACGTGGCTGCGGCCAGCGCGGTCGCCATGTGGGCGCTCTCCGGCTAGTCGCGGTGGAGACGCAGTCGGTTAGGGCAGGATACGGGCCGCCCGGTACTGCTCGACCGTGTCGAAGAAGCTTCGCGGAGTGGCTCGAAAGTTACCGAATCCGGCCGTGCGGCTCTTGGTCATGTCGGTGAAGCACTCAATTGTGCGACCCAGGTCGCCGTCGGAGTGCCACCACGATGCCAGCCGGGTGAGGTCCGTTTCGGCGAGACCGTTCTTGTCCGCCAGGGCGGCCCAGGTGTTCTCCATGCCCGCCATCTGCACCTCCAGGGTGCGCGGGGCATCCACGAAGCCCTCCCAGCCCACGCCAAAGTGCTCGGCAATCTGGGGCCACAGGGTGCGCCACCGAAACACGTCACCATTCGCGATGTTGAAGGCCTCGTTTTCGCCGGCCGGATTGGTGCCGGCCCAGATGATCTGTTCGGCGAGCAGGTTGGCATCCGTTACGTCGGTGATGCCGTTCCACTGCACGTCCGACCCGGGGAAGACCATCGGTAGCCCCAGCTCCTTGCAGATCGTGGCGTAGACCGAGAGCGTCAGCACCATATTCATGGCGGTCCCCACGGCGTAGCCAAATACGGTGTGGGCCCGGTGCACGCTCCAGGTGAAACCGGTGCGCTCCGACGCGGCAAACAGCTCATCTTCCTGCGCATAATAGAAATTGGGAGCGTCGACGCGCGCGGCATCTTCGTGGAATGGCGTGTCCGACATGACCCCCTGACCGTAGGCCTCGAACGGCCCGAGATAGTGCTTGAGACCGGTCATGAGCGCAACGTGCCGCACAGACTTCTGGGGTTCCAGCGCGGCCAGCACATTGCGAATGAGGGCACTATTCACCGTGATGTTCTCGGCCTCCGTGTCATTGCGCATCCACGCCACAATAATCACGAGTTCCGGCTGCGTGTCGATAAGAGCGGATGTGAGCGCCGCCGGGTCCCGCAAATCGGCCGCAACGTTTTCGATCCCCGCCACCTGGGAGGAGCCGCCCCGGGATAGTCCGAAGGTGAGCCAGCCCTGCTCGATGAGCTGTCGACTCACGGTTTGGCCGGCGATACCGGTTGCGCCCACGACCAGTGCGCGGCGTGGGGGAGACGATGTTTCTGTCATGAGTGTGCTGCCCTTCGTTGTGCAACAACTCTAAAACAGCCTGATGAACGCCCGCTGATGCGACGAACCGAGCAGCCACCGGCCTAGGCTGAGCGCATGAGCAATGAAGCTGTCATCGTCGATATCGTTCGTACCCCCTCCGGTCGAGGCAAGCCCGGTGGTGCGCTCAGCACCGTGCATCCGGCCGATCTTCTGGCGGGAGTACTCACGGAATTGCTCAACCGCAACGATCTCGACCCGGCAATCGTCGACGACGTGATCGGCGGATGCGTCAGCCAGGTGGGCGAGCAGAGCTACAACGTCACCCGCACCGCGCTGCTCAGTGCCGGTTTCCCCGACTCCGTTCCCGGAACCACCATCGACCGGCAGTGCGGCTCCAGCCAACAGGCGGTGACGTTTGCCGCCCAGGGGATCATCGCCGGAAGCTACGACATTGTTATCGCCTGCGGGGTGGAGTCCATGAGCCGCGTGCCGCTCGGGTCGTCCATGTCAGGCCAGGACCCGTTCGGCACACTCATGCACGAGCGCTACCCAAACGGGCTCGTGAATCAGGGCATCTCCGCCGAGCTGATGAATGCCCAGTGGGGTCTCAGCCGCCACGAACTCGACGCCTTCGCTGCGCGCTCCCACCGATTGGCCGCGGCCGCCGCCCAACGTGGTGACTTCGGCCGGGAGATCGTGGGCGTCACGACACCGGACGGCCGCTTTGTCACGAACGACGAGACCATCCGGTCTGCCACCTCCCTGGAGTCCCTCGCCGGGCTCAAGCCCGCGTTCCACTCCGATGGCGCGGCCGCGCGCTTCCCTGACCTGCAGTGGCACATCACCGCCGGCAATTCCTCGCCGCTGACGGACGGCGCATCCGCTGCCCTCATCATGAGCGCCGAGCGAGCCGAACAGCTGGGCCTCACCCCCCGCGCTCGTTTTCACGCCTTCGCGGTCACCGGAAGCGACCCGTTGCTCATGCTCACGGGTGTCATTCCGGCGACTCGGCGCATTCTCGAGCGCACCGGGCTCAGCATCGACGATATCGACACCTACGAGGTGAATGAAGCCTTCGCCTCGGTACCCCTCATCTGGCAGCGGGAACTCGGCGCCGACCCTGAGCGACTCAACCCGCGCGGCGGTGCCATTGCCCTCGGGCACGCGCTGGGTTCCTCCGGCACACGCCTGCTCGGCACACTGCTGAACGAACTCGAGTCCTCCGGCGGGCGCTTTGGCCTGCAGACCATGTGCGAGGGCGGCGGTATGGCCAACGCCACCCTGATCGAACGCCTCGAGCCGTGACCCGCACTCACCCCACCCCCAACGAAAGGTATTAAATGCAGATCGACGGATGCTCCGCCCTCGTGACCGGGGGCGCCTCCGGCCTCGGCCTGGCCACCGCCACCGCTCTGCACGCGGCCGGTGCCGCGGTGGTGCTGCTGGACCTTCCCGGCGCGCCCGGGGACCAGATCGCCGCCTCGATGAGCGAAGCCGGCCCCCAGGTGCACTTTGTTGCCGGGGATGTCACGAGCGCCGGTGACGTGCAGGCGGCCGTGGATGCCGCCAGCGCGCTCGCCCCGCTCCGCATCGTGGTGAACTGTGCGGGCATTGCGCCTGGAGCACGCACGGTGGGGCGCAATGGACCCTTGCCGCTGCAGGACTTTGAGCGCGCCATCCGCATCAACCTGGTGGGCACGTTCAACGTGATTCGGCTCGCTGCCGCGGCCATGCAGCTCACCGAACCGATCGGTGGAACGGGCCAGCAGGGAACGGCCGAGCGTGGCGTGATCGTGAATACGGCATCCGTTGCCGCCTTTGACGGCCAGATCGGCCAGGCTGCGTACGCCGCCTCGAAGGGGGGCGTCGCGGCCCTCGCCCTGCCGCTGGCCCGGGAGTTCGCCCAGACGTTCATTCGGGTGATGACCATCGCTCCCGGAATCTTCGATACCCCGATGCTCAAGGGGCTGCCGCAGCCCGTGCGCGATTCGCTCGGTGCTCAGGTTCCGCACCCGAGCCGCCTCGGCGAGCCCGCCGAGTACGCGGCCCTCGTGTGTCACATCGTGGAGAACTCGATGCTCAACGGGGAGACCATTCGTCTCGACGGTGCCATTCGCATGCAGCCGAAATAGTGGGGCGGGTTAGGCTGGCAGTTGGCGTTTAGAGGAGAAGTCAATGTTCATTCTGGGAATCATTATGATCGTGGCCAGTGCCGTATGCTCGGTCGCGGCGGTGCGGCTCACGTCCCGCGCTAACCCTGGTGTGTTCATTCCTCTGCTGAGTAACCCGCCGGCGCGGTCGCGCGCGGGAACGGCGCTCATGCTGAGCACGGTTGGTCTCATGATCTGGGGCGGAAATCTGGTCACCGCCGACCTCGGGGGTTTCGTGTTCCTCATTCTGATCGTGGTGGTGCTCGGCCCGTATTTAGCCGTGCGCTTCGTCCACAACCGTGCGGTTGCCCGGCTCGAGGTCCCCGCAGCGCACTAGGGCCCACGAGGCGCACCAGTGCGGCAGCGGATACCGACACGCCCTTCCAGCGGTGCCCGTTGCTACTTCAGGAGATCCGGCGGCTGGAAGTGGCGCCGCCGCATTGGTCCGGGGGTTCCTGGTGCGTGTGGATGCGAATCTCCTGAACTAGCAACGGCTGCCCGGCGAGCCAACCGCGCCGGGGCACTATTCTGCGGCGTGCGCCTCGAGAAACTCGTAGACCTCCATGTCGTCGACGCCGGGGAATGTGCCGGATGGCAGGGGTGACAGCACGTTCGCGTGCAACCGTGCACTCGGCCAGGCGCGTCCGGCCCAGCGGCTCGCGGCCTCCGAGTTGGGGCGGCGGCAGCACGACTCGTCGGGGCAGCGCGACACCGTGCGCTGCGTGGTCTCCCGCCCCCGAAACCACTTGGCCTGCTCGAACGGTACACCGACGCTGATGGAGAATTCGCCGGCATCCGTTGCCCCGGTCTGGGTGGCCGACCAGAACGTGCCCGCGGGCGTGTCGGTGTACTGGTAAAACTCCGTGGTGCGGTTGGTGTGCGTAAACGCACTGCGACTCGACCACTGCTTGCAGACGAATTGACCCTCAATCGAGCCGGTCACATCGACCGGAAACGGTAGGCCGTCGTTCTCGTAGCCCTTTTGTAGCGCGCCGTCGCCGTTCACCCGCAGAAAGTGCAGCGGCATATCGAGGTGCGAGGTCGCGAGGTTGGTGAGGCGCAGGGCGGCGGCCTCATGCGTCACGCCAAACGCATCGCGAAAATCTTCGACCGACAGTTCGCGCTCCGCCTTGGCATTCGACAGAAAAGAAACGGATGCCCCGCGCGGCATGAGACACGCGGCCGCGAAGTAATTGATCTCGAGTCTCTGCCACAAGAACTGTGCGTAACTGCCGGGACGTTCATGTCCAAGGAGCCGGTGGCCCATAGCCTGCAAGGCCATTGAGCGCAGCCCGTGCCCGCCGGGAATCGAGGCTGGCGGCAGGTAGATGCGCCCGTTCACGAGGTCGGTCACCGACCGGGTGGAGCTGGGTAGGTCGTTCACGTAAACCAGGCTGAAGCCGAGCTGTTCAGCCATGACGCTCACCTCACGGTGGGTGAGTGCCCCCGAGGTGTGGCCGCTCATCGAGACGCGTTTCTCGACCAATTCTTCAATGTCCGGCAGGTAGTTTCCCTGTTCGCGCATGCGCTCACGCAGTTCGGTATTCGCTCGGCGTGCCTCCTCCGGCGTGGCGATCGCCTCGCTTGCTCGGCGTGCGAGTTCCCGGTGCAGCCCCAGCAGCGACTCAATTGCCGTCAATGGTGTGCCCTTGGTAATTTTCACCTGCGGCAATCCAAGCGCTCCGTACAGTGGATTCTTCTGGGCACGGTCGAGTTCGATCTCGAGCGCGGCCCGGTTGTTGGGCGCCTCGCGACTCAGCAGGTCGGCTAGCTCAACGCCGAGGGCCCCAGCCAGGTCTTGCAGCGCCGAAAGCTTTGGTTCGCGGCGTCCATTTTCAATCAGGGACAGCTGGCTGCCGGCAAGGTTCACCCGCTCCCCGAGTTGGTCGAGGGTGAGGCCACGCTCCGTACGAAAGTGACGGATGCGATGACCCAGAGTGATGAGGTCCGAGGCTTGAGGCGACATTCCTTAACAATAGCGAAAGAATCGCAATTATTAACAGTACTTTTCTCGAAGTGAGGAGAGAAAAGAGAGCATTCTAGAGACACGAGAGAAAATTATGCTCCCCAAAGATTCCACCCGATCAAGGTCGCTCGCAGGCGGCTTTGGAAAGGCCACACTATGACCCTGACAAGTTCATCCCCCCAGACCCTTGCGGACACAGGCGTGAAGCGCTCCGGAACGACCGACCCTGTGCTGCGTGCCTGGGTAGACGAGATCGCCGACCTCACGAAGCCCGACCAAATCGTCTGGTGCGACGGATCATCTCGTGAGGCGCACCAACTGTCGAAGGAACTTGTCACCTCGGGCCAGCTCATCCGCTTGAACCCGGAATGGCGCCCCAACAGCTTCCTCGCCCGCACCAACCCCAAGGACGTGGCACGGGTTGAGAATCGCACCTTCATCTGCTCCGCCGACGAGGCCGACGCCGGCCCCACAAACAACTGGGCTGAGCCTTCCGCCATGCGCGGCGAACTCAAGGGCGTCTTCGCCGGGAGCATGCGCGGCCGCACCATGTACATTGTGCCTTTCTCGATGGGCCCGCTCGGCGGACCCATCTCGCAGCTCGGCGTTGAGATCACCGACTCCGCCTACGTGGTCCTGAACATGGGCATCATGACCCGAATGGGTGAGCAAATTCTCACCATGATCGAAGCCGGCGACCCGTGGGTACACACGGTGCACAGTGTCGGTTACCCGCTCGTGGATGCCGCCGGCATGTCCCGTCCCGACGTCACGTGGCCGTGCAACGACACAAAATACATCGTGCAGTTTCCCGAAGACCGTGAGGTCTGGTCGTACGGGTCGGGCTACGGCGGAAACGCTCTGCTGTCCAAGAAGTCTTTCGCGCTGCGTATCGCGTCGGTCATGGGTCGGGACGAGGGCTGGCTCGCCGAGCACATGCTGCTCATCAAGCTCATCTCCCCGGAGGGCGGCACATTCCATGTTGCTGCCGCGTTCCCGTCCGCGTGCGGGAAGACAAACCTGTCAATGCTGCAGCCCACTATTCCCGGCTGGAAGGTGGAGACCATCGGCGATGACATCGCCTGGCTGCGCAAGGGTGAAGACGGTCGCCTCTGGGCGATCAACCCCGAGGCTGGGTTCTTCGGCGTTGCCCCCGGCACCGGTGAACTCACCAACCCCACCGCCGTGGCCACAATGTGGGGCAACACGATTTTCACGAACGTGGCCCTGCGTGATGACGGAGACGTCTGGTGGGAGGGCCTCACCGAGAAGGCTCCTGAGCACCTCATCGACTGGCAGGGCAAAGACTGGACACCGGCATCCGGTCGACCGGCCGCGCACCCCAACTCGCGCTTCACCGTGGCTGCCGCCCAGTGCCCCTCGATTGCCGACGAGTGGCAAGACGCTGGCGGTGTACCCATTGACGCCATCGTGTTCGGTGGCCGCCGCGCCACCAACGTTCCGCTCGTGGCGCAGGCCCGCAGCTGGAAGCACGGTGTGTTCATGGGCGCCACGATTTCCTCCGAGAAGACCGCGGCAGCGGACGGCATCGTCGGCGAGCTGCGCCGCGACCCCTTCGCCATGCTCCCGTTCTGCGGTTACAACATGGCCGACTACTGGTCCCACTGGCTCAAGGTGGGCAAGTCGCTCGGCACCAAGGCCCCTGCGATCTTCCAGGTGAACTGGTTCCGCAAGGGCCCGGACGGCAGCTTCATCTGGCCCGGATTCGGCGAGAACTCGCGCGTTCTCGAGTGGATGGTGCGCCGCATTGAGGGTCACGCCGACGCAATTGATACCCCGATCGGTCTGCTGCCCACCGAGGACGGCCTCAACCTTGACGGTCTCGACCTTTCAGCGGATGCCCTTGAGCAGCTCTTCCACATCGACGAGACCAGCTGGTTGGCCGAGTGCGACCTGACCGACGAGTACTTCAGCCAGTTCGGTGACCGCGTGCCGCCGGCTCTGCTCGCTGAGCTCGCCAGTGTGCGCTACCACCTCAAGGACTAGTCACCTCCCCGCACCACGTAGAACGGCCCCGTCGTCCCCCCACGACGGGGCCGTTCTACGTGGTGCGGCCCATGCCGACATGACCGGCGCCGTCTGCGTCTTGCGGTGCGGCGGGAAGGTGCTCTTGTCGCCGGTCACCGAGCCGGCAGGCCTAGGATGCTGGCATGCACGACACCAGCGCGCTCATTCTGCTTCGGATCACCCGTTTCGTGGCCGAGAGGCTGCACCCTGCCGTGTATCGGCACACGAAGCCCCTCCGCGTGGAGGTGTGGGAAGCGCCGGGGGAGCCGGTGTCGTTCAGCGCGGCGCAGCAGCAGGTGTTCGCACCATTTGAGCCAGGCACAGCCTGGGGATCCCCGTGGGGAACAACCTGGTTCCACCTCACCGGCACGGTTCCGCCCGGGTGGACCGGCGCGGGCCGCCACCCCGAACTTGTCGTGGATCTGGGCTTTAGCACCTCGGTACCCGGGTTTCAGGCGGAGGGCCTCGTGTATACCGCCGAGGGAATTGTGGTGAAGGCGGTCGAGGCGCGCAACCAGACGGTTCCGCTCACCTCGCAGACCATTGACGTCTACGTGGAGGCCGCCTCTAACCCGAACATCGCCGCCGACTTCAGCTTCCTGCCCACCGACCTCGGAGATCCCGCCACCGCTCCACCCACGCCCCTTTATACCTTCCGCAGAGCCGATGTGGCCCTGCCTGATCAGACCGTCTGGGAGCTGATACAGGACGTGGCGGCGCTACTCGGGCTGCACGCCGAACTCCCCGAGTCGTCCGCGCGGCGGGCCGAGATCCTCCGCGCCCTGGAGCGGTGCCTCGATGCCGTCGACCCGCAGAATGTGGCCGATACCGCTGCCGCCGGCCGGTCCGAACTCGCGCAGGTGCTGTCCCGACCCGCGAACGCCAGTGCCCACCAGGTGTATGCCGTGGGCCACGCGCACATCGACAGCGCGTGGCTCTGGCCTGTGCGCGAGACGGTGCGCAAGGTGGCGCGCACGTTCTCGAACGTGTTGAGTCTCATGGACGCGAACCCGGATTTTGTCTTCGCCGCGTCATCCGCTCAGCAATACGCGTGGCTGAAGGAGGCGTACCCCGAGCTGTTTGAACGAGTGAAAGTGGCCGTGGCCCGCGGTGCCTTCGTTCCCACGGGGGGTATGTGGGTCGAATCGGACACCAACATGCCGGGCGGTGAGGCTCTGGTGCGGCAGTTTGTGGCGGGAAAGCAGTTCTTCCTGCGCGAATTCGGGGTGGAGCCGCTGGAGGTGTGGCTGCCGGATTCGTTCGGGTATTCCGCCGCTCTGCCGCAGATTGTGGTGGCGGCCGGGTCACGGTGGTTTCTCACACAGAAAATCTCGTGGAACGAGACGAACGTCTTTCCGCACCGCACATTCCTCTGGGAAGGCATCGACGGCACACGGGTTTTCACGCACTTTCCGCCTGTGGCCGATTACAACGCCGAGCTGTCCGGCGCCGAACTGGCCCGCGCCGAGCGCAACTACGCCGAAAAAGGTGTGGCCACCACCTCGCTCGTGCCGTTCGGGTGGGGCGATGGCGGCGGCGGACCCACCCGCGAGATGATCGCCGCAGCGCGCCGCACGGCCAACCTTGAGGGGTCGCCCGCCGTGCAGTTTTCCACGCCGCAGCGATTCTTCGAGACCGCCGAGGCCGAATACGGTGCCCCACCGGTGTGGTCGGGCGAGCTCTACCTGGAGTTTCACCGGGGCACGTTCACCTCGCAGGCCCGCACGAAGCGTGGCAATCGGCGCAGCGAGCACCTGCTCCGGGAGGCCGAGCTGTGGGCCACCACGGCCGCGGTACAGCGGGGTTCCGAGTACCCGTCAGCAGCTCTGGAGCGGGCGTGGCGCACGGTGCTGCTGCAGCAATTCCACGATATTTTGCCGGGATCCTCGATTGCCTGGGTTCATCAGGAGGCTGAACGCAACTATGCCGAGGTGGCGCGGGTGCTCACCGAGCTGATTGAGGCATCCGTTCGGGAGCTCTGTGGCAGCGGCGCTGCCACAGTGGTGCTGAACGCCGGCCCCTATGCCCTCGCCGGGGTCTCCGCGGGCGCCGGCAATGCAGCCGTCAGGGGCGTGGGCGATGCGGAACCGAGTGCGGAACCGAATGCAGCCACTGCCCCTCGAGCCGGCGCCGCCAGCGTCACCCGCACGGACGCCGGCATCGTGCTGGCGAACGGCCTCGTTGCCGTGACGATCGACGATGACGGTCTCTTCTCCTCGGTGCGCGACCTCGTCGCTGATCGTGAGGTGATTCCGGCGGGCCAGCGCGGCAACCTACTGCAGCTGCATCGTGACACCCCCACCCAGTGGGATGCGTGGGACATCGACGAGCACTATCGCCGCAACGTCGAAGACCTCACGAACGCCGATGAGATCGAGGTCGTGCTCGACACTCCGGCGCGCGTGGACGTTCGCGTAAAACGCACGCTGGGGGCCTCACACATCGAGGAGACGATCACCCTCGCCGCCGGATCCCCCGCGATCGACCTGCATTTCGCGATCGGTTGGCACGAGCGGCAGAAGCTGCTCAAGCTGGCGTTCCCTCTCGATGTGCATGCCGACCGGGCGGCGTCGGAGATTCAGTTCGGCCATGTGTACCGGCCCACCCACACCAACACGTCCTGGGACGCGGCCCGTTTTGAGACCTGCGCGCACCGGTGGGTGCACGTGGGTGAGCCGGGTTACGGGGTGACCGTGGCCAACGATTCCACCTACGGCCACGACATTACTCGCACAGCGGATGCCGCCGGAGCGACACACACCACCGTGCGGCTCTCGCTGCTGCGCGCGCCGCTCTTTCCGGATCCGACCGCCGATCAGGGCCGCCACGAGATGACGGTGTCGCTGCGGGTGGGCGCCACCATCGCCGACGCCGTGGCCGAGGGGTATCGACTGAACCTGCCGCTGCGGCGGATCACGGGCGTCGGCACCGCGGTCATCGAGCCGCTGTTCACGGTGGACAGTCCGGCCGTGGTCATCGAAGCGGTCAAACTCGCCGAGGACGCCAGCGGCGACGTGATTGTGCGGCTGTACGAGGCTCATGGCTCCCGAGCTCGTGCCGCGCTCCGGCACACCTTCACCGCAGTGGATGTCTACCCCACCGACCTGCTCGAGCGCCGCCTGGTCGTCCCGCCGCCCCGGCCGTCGGCCAGCTGGTCGGGCCAGGTGGTCACCCTCGAACTACGACCCTTCCAGCTGGTGACCCTGCGCTTCGTGCGCGGTTAGTACCGGCGGCATCCGCTCGCCGACCGACCACGGCGCTTAGACGAGCAGCTGATGCTTGGCGAGCTCGCGGTAGAGCGGCGTGGACACAACCAACTCGGAGTGCGTGCCGGTGCCAATAACCGTTCCGTGATCGAGCACCACGATCTGGTCCGAGTCCACCACGGTGGAGAGCCGATGGGCGATCACGATGAGCGTGCGGTCCTGAGCCACCGCGTCGATCGCGGCGCGCATCATCTGCTCATTCGCGCCGTCGAGGCTTGAGGTGCTCTCGTCGAGCAGCAGGATGGGCGGAGCGGAGAGCAGAGCGCGCGCAATGGCAAGCCGCTGACGCTCACCGCCGGAGAGCTTCACTCCCGATTCACCCACCGTGGCACCGAGTCCGGCCGGGTCGCGGTCCAGCACCTCGCCGAGGTTCACGGCGTGCAGCACCTCAATGCACTGCGCATCGGTGGCCGTTGGGCTCGCCAGAACCAGGTTGTCGCGCAGCGTGCCGGCGAGTACGGGGGCGTCCTGTTCCACATAACCGATCTGGGCGCGCAATGCTGTGCGATCGAGGGTGCGAATATCGAGCCCGCCGAGTCGAACAACTCCGGCATCGGCATCGTAGAACCGTTCGATCAACGCCAGAATCGTGCTCTTACCGGCACCGGATGGCCCCACCAGCGCCGTGCGCAACCCGCGCGGAGCGCTGAACGAGACTCCGTGCAGCACGGGTCGGGGCGGAGCTGGCGTGGTTTCCGGCGCGGCCACGGCGGCCACGGTGCCGGCCACGGCGGCCGAGTCGGCGGCGGCCTCGGCATCCACGGCCACCGGGGTGGCCTGATAGCCAAACTGCACGTTCTCGAATGAGATGGCGGGGGCGTCGGGGCGCACGCTCTCATTGGCGGCGCCTACGGTGGTGGCGAGCGGCGCAACGTCGCGGTCGAACTGGTCCTCGGAAGGAAGCCCGATGATCTCCTCGATGCGGCCGAGGGCACCGAGCGCCGAGTTGACCGAGGTGATGGCTCCGAAGAACTGGCCGAGCGGCATGATCATCATGAACAGAAAGAGGATGAACGCCACGAGTTCGGCAATGGTGATGGCACCGCTCGCCACGCGGAATCCGCCGACGCCCAGCACCACAAGAAACGAGACCTGCAGGGCGATGCCCGCGATCGGCACCACGAGAGCCGAGATCTTCGCGACCTTGATGCCCATGCGCCATGCGCCACGGGCATCCTCTTCAATCACGGCCACTTCACGTTCGGTGGCGTTGGAGGCACGCACGGTGCGAATGGCGCTGATGGCACGTTCCACGCTCGCGGCGAGGTCGCCGACCTTGGCCTGCGCGGCCTGGCTGGCGGTGCGGATACGACGCGAGAGCAGGATGACGGTCACCACTGACACGCTGATGACGAGCACGGTGAGGCCCAACAGCACCGGGTCGATCACCAGCATGGCGATCAGCGCGCCCACAAAGGTGAGCGATCCGCCGATGGCCTCGACGAGACCCTGGGTAAGTACGGCGCGCAGCAGAGTGGTGTCGCTGCCCACGCGAGACACCAGGTCGCCGGTACGGCGGGCATCAAACTCGCTGATCGGCAGGCGCAACAACCGGCCCACGAGCTTGCGGCGGCTGGAAAGCACCACGCCCTCGCCCGTGCGCTGCAAAAGGTAGTGCTGGTAACCGCTGATCAGACCCGAAACGACCACGAGAGCGATGAGCGCGATCACCAGGGAGTCCAGCGGAGTGTTCGCCTGCACGCGGGTGATGACTTGGCTCACGAGCAGCGGCTGGGCGAGACTCGTGGCGGCGCCGAGCACGCTCAGCACGATCACGAAGCCGAGCACCTTCTTGTGCTCCAGCAGGTACGGCAGCAGTTGGCTGAAGGTGGCGCGCGGGCCGGTGTCGGTGGGTGAACCTCCTGGACCGCGGCGGCCGGGCCGATGGGTGCGCGGCGGCCGCGGGGTGCGTGCTCCCGTGCGTGATCCCGGGGACCGCTCACCGGACGCCCGCTCGTTGGGCGCGGCGCTGCTGGTGCTGGTGTTACGCGGAATACTCACGTTCCAATCTTAACCGCAGCGGATGTGCCTCGCCTGCGTCACTAGGACGCGGCTGCTCGCACGTGAGCGGGGAGGGTGACCCGCACCCGGGTGCCCGTTGTCCCATCGGACGTGAGCTCCAGGGTGCCGCGCAACTCGGAGACCAGCCCGGTCACGATGGACAGTCCCAGGCCGGTTCCGGGCAGCAAGACGGAGGTTGACGAGCGATAGAAGCGCTCCAGTACGCGGTGAATCTCCGCGGGAGGAATGCCAATGCCGTTATCGATCACATCGATCTGCACGGTGTTCGCCACGCGGGAACACTCCACCACCACGTGTCCGGCTCGTGGCGTGAATTTCAGAGCGTTGGCCACAAGGTTGGTGAGCACTCGTGCCACATCGCGCTCGCGTCCGATGGCCTCCAGGCTCCCGGCTGGCACCACCGCTTCGAGTGTGACGCCGTGCGATCGGGCGGTCGCGCCGAGTTCCTCGATGCAGTTGGTGACCGCGACATCCACATTGGCAATCTCGATCGACCGAAGCGTTGTCTCGGTGCGTTCGGAGAGGCGGGCGAGTTCGAGCAGGTCCTCCACCAGCGTCGCGAGGCGGTTGGCGTTGCGGGCAATCACACTCACGTAGTCGGCAGCGATGGGACTGAGTGCGGTGTCCTGAAGCTCTTCGGAGTACCCGAGAATGCTCGTGATGGGAGTGCGCAGCTCATGGGTGACCGAGGAGACGAAGTCTTCCTTTTGGCGGTTCAGCTCGCGCAGGTTCTGCGTGGTGGCCTGTTCGTTTTCTAGGGCTGTCTGCACCGCCGTCGCGGCCGCGTACCGGGCGGTCATGTCGATAACCTGCACGGTCAGGAGCGCAGTCGCACTCCCCGAGCGGATGCGTGCCACAAAGACCTGAAGGCGACGCGTGCCGGAGTCCACCTCTACCTCTCCGGACCAGTCGTGCGTGCGCGTATCGCTGCGACGCACTCGCAGGATGGCCTCGGCGAGCGGGCCGTCCTGCGGCACGATGGGCGCCGGCGCGAGGGGACCCGCCAGGACAACGCCCAGCAGCCGGGCCGCGATCTCGTTCCCGTCGATGACTCTGATCGCACCGAGGGCATCCTCTTCGAGGAGGAGGAGGCCGATGTGGGACCCCACGATTCCGCCGCGGAGGAGGTGGTTGCGGGCATCCACTTGATGCACGAGGCGAAGTCGCTCCTCGCGACTGGCACCGATGACCAAAACGGTAGCCGCGTACACGATGAAAAAGGACTGGATGATGCTCGAGTTTTGCGCGGTAAAGGCGTTGCTGCTGGCCGACTCGAACCCCGCCCAGGACGCCAGATCTTTGAGACCGGTGGCGGTCAGTGCGGTCGTGAGCATTTGCCACGCGGCCACCCGGGTGCCGAACCGGAGGGCCGCCCACACGAGTAGTGGCAGGGTGAGGAATTTAATTTGGGAGCTGGTTCCGGGCCAGAACACGATGCAGAGCACGCCAGCCAGGAGCAGAGCTTGCAGCACCAGTTCGGGTCGCAGCCGACGGGGAGGGCGGATGCGCGCGAGGAGGAAAACCGGTGCAATGACCACAATTGCGGAGGCATGGGACGGCACAACGACCAGGAACGTTTGCACTGCATCGCCGCCCCCGACAGCAATAATGACGGCCGTAAGAACGCCCATGGTTGTGGTGCCCACCGCGACGGCGATGAGGAAGCGCACCACGCTGCTCACGTCAGTCAGATGAGACGGGGGAGCGCCCCGGCCGCCATCGATAAGAGCGGCCACGATCCATGCCTCGAGTGCGGTGACGAATCCGTACAGGATAGCAACGACCATGGACTCACCCACGGCGATTCGGGAGCCCGAGGCCGTGACCCAGATGAGGAGGGCAATGCTGACACGAGTGCCGCGCGCCATGAGTGCGGTCACCACGCCGAGACCCGCCGCCGGCCACCACGCCGAGATATAGTCCGAATTACGGGACACACTGAGAGTGACGACGCTCACCAGGGCGATGGCCAGCACTGCCAAACCGAGTGTCACGATGCGCCGCCGAGGGGATGCGTAATACGCCAACGCCACGAGGCTCCGCGGGGCGAGATCCCCCGGGGTCGTCAACGTGGCACGTCCCTCTTGCATACCGTATGGTAACTCGATCGGCACCAGTTTGTCCCCCACACGGGTGCCGCACCGGAACCGTGTATCGCGCGAGGGTGCTGCCAGAGGCTAGCGCTCGATGTCTAGGTCTCTCGTCTCGCGGCTGAGCAGAAGGGCCACGAGGGTGATGAGTCCCATGATCGACAGGTAGATGCCTACCCAGAACGGGCTGCCCCCGCCCAGCGTCCAGAGCCAGATCGCGATAAACGGCGCTACCGCGGCACCAAGGATCGAACTCATGTTGTACGCGAAGGCCGAGCCCGTGTAACGCACAGCGGTGGGGAAGAGCTCAGGGAGCAGGGCACCCATAGGCCCGAATGTCATACCCATGAGGGAGAATCCCACAATCAGGAAGAACATCACGCCCACGAACCCGGCGCCGAGAAGCGGCACGAACAGGAGGCCGAAGAGCACGATAAACGACGTAACCACGATCAGCGTCTTGCGACGCCCGTGCCGGTCCGCCCATGGACCCGACGCGAGCGTGAACACACCGAAGAAGACCACGCCGAGAATCATCATGAGGATGAAGTTGTTGTAGCTGTATCCGAGGCCCGGGATGGGGGCATCCGTTGCGGCACGCCCATAACCGAGCGTGAACGTGGTCATCAGGTAGAACAGCACGTAGGTGGCGAGCATGATGAAGGTACCGAGAATGAGCTCGCGCCAGTTGCTCTTGAACACGGCAGCGAGCGGGAGCTTCTCCACGCGCTTGGCCTTGACCGCCTTCGTGAACGTTTCGCTCTCTACGAGACGCAGACGAACCCAGAGTCCCACGATCACCATGACGGCAGAGAAGAGGAACGGAATGCGCCACGCCCAGTCGAGGAACTCCTGCGACGGACGCGTGGGGTCATCCGACGGGAGCGCGAGGGCGATGACGAGAAACAGCGTGTTCGCAATGATGAAGCCGAGCGGGGCGCCCACCTGCGGGAAGGTTCCGTACCAGGCACGCTTACCGGCCGGTGCATTCTCCGTGGCTACCAGGGCCGCGCCACTCCACTCGCCACCGAGGGCGAAGCCCTGAGCGAGACGCAGAATAACGAGCATGAGCGGCGCCCACCACCCGATCATGGCGTAAGTGGGAAAGAGCCCGATGAGGAAGGTAGCGATACCCATGGTGAGCAGGGCGCCCACGAGGGTTGCCTTTCGGCCCTTGCGGTCGCCAAAATGCCCGAAGAAAAGTGCGCCGATGGGACGAGCCACCATGGCAGCCCCGAACACAGCGAAGGAGGCCAGCAGCGCCGTGGTCTCATTGCCCGTGGGAAAGAACAAATACGGGAACACGAGCACCGCGGCCGTGGCGTACACATAGAAGTCGTAGAACTCGATGGTCGTACCGATGAGGCTCGCGAGAATGACGCGGCCCTTCGGGTTGGCCGGGCCGCTCGTTGCCGACGTCGTTGCGGGCGTGGTGGATGTGGACATAGGTGGGGACGCTCCGTGATCAGGCGTCTGCGCCCACGGTCACGACGAGACGGTGACCAACGGAACGCACGAATAAGTGCGGCCCCTCAGAGCAGCCACATGTGTACCTTACGCTTACCTGAGAAATTGCCTAATTCTGCGTGCCGGTCGTGTCAGCTGCGCAACTCGCGAAGTAACACGGCGGTGGCCAGGGCTGCGGTTGCGGCTTCCTCACCCTTGTCCTCTTTCGAACCGGGCAGACCGGCACGGTCGAGACCCTGCTGCTCATCCTCGAGGGTCAGAACGCCGAACCCCACCGGCTTGCCGGTATCGAGGGCGACGCGAGTGAGGCCATCCGTTGCCGCATTCGACACGAACTCAAAGTGCGGGGTGCCGCCGCGAATAATCACGCCGAGAGCCACCACCGCATCGGCGCCGTTTTCGAGCGCCACCTTGCAGACCACGGGCAGCTCGAAGCTGCCCGGCACGCGAACGACCGAAAAATCGGCACCGGATGCCTCGAGCACGCGCACAGCGCCGGCGATCAGCCCAGCGGTGATTTCATCGTGCCAGCGCCCGGCAACCACAACGACTCGCAGGTCGGTGCCGTCCACGGCGATGGTGGGTGATCCTTCGATGCTCATACGGTGGTTCCCTTCAACAGATCCTGCTCATTGATGTGGTGGCCCATCCGGTCGCGCTTGGCGAGGAGATAGTCCACGTTGTGTGCACTGATTCCCACGACCAGAGGAACGCGCTCACTGACGGTCACGTTGTTGTTCTCGAGTTGGCGTACCTTCTCGGGGTTATTCGTGAGCAAACGCACGTCGTTCAGGCCCAGGTCATGCAGAATCCCGGTGGCGGCGCCGTAGTCGCGGGAGTCGCCCGGGAGGCCCAAGGCGAGGTTGGCGTCGAGAGTATCCATGCCATCCTCCTGCAGGCGGTAGGCGCGCAGCTTATTGATCAGACCAATACCGCGGCCTTCCTGCCCGCGCAGGTACACGACCACGCCGCCTTCGAGGTTGATCGTCTCGAGGGCCGCATCAAGCTGCGGGCCACACTCGCACTTGAGCGACCCAAACACCTCGCCGGTGAGGCACTCCGAGTGCACGCGCACAAGAGCGCCGTCCACGGGGGTACCCGAGATGATCGCCACGTGATCGGCACCGGTCATCCGGTCGCGGTAGGCGCGCACCCGGAACGAGCCGTGACGGGTGGGAACGATCGTCTCCACCTCGAAGTCCACGCGCGGAGCGGCGGCGACGGGAAGAAGAGCGGGCAACGGTGCAATGCCATGGTGTTCATTCAGGTACGCAATGAGGTCCTTGATCGTGATAACCACGACGTCCTCGCGCTCGCCGAGCTCGAGCAGACCGGGCAGCCGCATCATTTCGCCGTCATCGGTGACGATTTCACAGATCGCACCCACCGGTGCCAGACCGGCGAGCTTCATCAGGTCGACGGCAGCTTCGGTGTGGCCGGCGCGTTCCCGCACTCCACCATCCACTGCCCGCAGCGGCAGGATGTGGCCGGGGCGGTGCAGGCTGGCGGGGGTGGAGGTCGGGTCGGCGAGTACCCGCAGTGTGTGCGCGCGGTCCGCGGCGCTGATCCCCGTGGTGACGCCGGAGGCCGAGTCGACACTGATCGTATAGTTCGTGCCGCGCGCATCCTCGTTGTTCAGCACCATGACCGGGAGGTCGAGGGTGTCGGCCAGGTCGTTGGTCATCGGTGCACAGATGAAGCCCGACGAATACCGCACGGTCCACGCCAGCCACTGTTGGGTGGCCAGCTGGGCGGAGATGATCACGTCGCCCTCGTTCTCACGGCCCTCGTCATCGGCCACGATGACGGGCTTTCCGAGCCGAAGTTCGGCCAGTGCGGTGGGGATGTCGACGAGGCTCATGCTGCACTCCTTGTGGATTCCGCCGCGGCCATGGCGAGCATGCGCTCTACATGGCGGGCGAGAATGTCTGTTTCGATGTTGACGTGGTCACCCACGGCGCGAGCGCCCAGGGTGGTGGCGGCGAGAGTTTCGGGAATGAGGGAGACCTCAAACCACTGGTCCATTTCACTCGCAGCGCTGATGTGACTGACGGTGAGGGACACGCCGTCGATGGCGATCGAGCCCTTGCTCACCACGAGTGGCGCGAGCTCGTGGGAGAGGCTGAAACGCAGCACGCGCCACTCGTCGCTCGGAACGATGGACAGTAGCGTGCTGGTGCCGTCGATGTGCCCCTGCACGATATGTCCGCCCAGCCGTCCGCCCACGAGTGCCGCCCGCTCCAGATTGACCGTGGTGCCGGCGGCGGCGCTCGACAGGGTCGACATGCGCAGCGTCTCGGCCATGACATCGGCCGTGAAGGTCGATTCGGTGCGGTCCACGACCGTGAGGCAAACGCCGCTCACCGAGATGGAGTCGCCGTGGTGGGCATCCGCTATCGACAGCGGCGCGCGAATGGTAAGCCGTGCGGCATCTGAGCTGTGGTCAATGCGCTCGATGCTGCCGAGCTCCTCAATGATTCCGGTGAACATGGCGGTCCTTATCTGGGGCGGGCGACGACGAGGATGTCGTCGCCCAATCGGTGGAGCGCGTGCAGGGACAGGGTTCGTTGGTCGGCGATGGTGGCCACGCCAATGTCGGTGAGGGCAAGGCGGGGGCCGCCAAGGAGGGTGGGGGCGAGGTAGATGAGGTATTCGTCCACGAGACCGGCTGCCACGAACGCGCTCGCGAGCGTGGGGCCGCCCTCGATGAAGGCGGTGCGGATGCCGCGAGCGTGCAGTCCCCGTAGCACGCTGGGCAGGTCGTCGGTGGGCTGCAGGAGTGGCGGGTGCGGGTGGGCGTGCACCCGGGCATCCGCGGGAATAGGGCGTCGGCCGATGACCACGGGGAGTGGCTGGGTGGGGAGCAGTGCACCGCTGGCATCGCGAGCCGTGAGGGAGGGGTCATCGGCGAGGACGGTGCCGGTACCCACCAGAATGGCATCTGCGTGGCTGCGGCGCTGGTGCACGTCCGCGCGGGCGGCGGAGCCGGTGATCCACTGACTGGTGCCATCGGCCGCGGCGGCCCGGCCATCAAGGCTCGACGCCCATTTGACCGTGACGAAAGGACGACCAAGGCGCGCGGCCACAAGCCAGTCGCCCAGGAATTCTTCGCCCTCGGCCTCGCGCACGCCGCCCGTGACGGTGATGCCGGAGGCGCGCAGGCGGCTGGCGCCACCGGACGAGTGCACGCCCGGGTCGCTCACGGCATAGACCACGTGGGCAATGCCGGCCTCGATCAGCGCAGTGGTGCAGGGGCCGGTGCGACCGGTGTGGTTGCACGGTTCCAGGGTGATGATGGCGGTCGCGCCGCGCGCCTGATCCGCGGAGAGGTGGGACAGGGCGTCGACCTCGGCGTGGGCGGTCCCCGCACCGCGGTGCCAGCCTTCGCTGAGGGTGCGGCCATCGGGGGCAAGGATGACGCAGCCTACGCGTGGGTTGATTCCCGTGGCCGGCCCGTTCGCGGCGAGGACGAAAGCGCGCTCCATGGCGGCATTGTCAGCGAGGGTGGCAGAGGACTCGTCGCGGGCGGAACGAACATCGCGTGCGTCGGACGTTTCGCTCATCATCACCCTCATTCGTCGTTTGACAAACTCCGGGGCTGGCGTCGCGCAAGCGAAACCGTCAAAGGACCACAAACGTTCCTTTGATCCGTGCGCCTCTCCTCCGGACTTTAACCGTCGGCGCTGGAATTTCACCAGCTCAACCGTTTCGTTCCAAGGAACTAACGGGTCGCGGACTTTAACCGCCGGTTCGGAATTACACCGACCCCGGAGCACGTTTCTTACTTCTAGTATGGCTCAACACGCGACGGCCCGCGTTATTCCCGCGTCACACGCAGTCTCGGCCCCGGCATCCGCTGTGTGTTGGGCGGGTGTCGTGGCTACTTCAGGAGAATCGCGGTGGGAGCGCGGGCAGGCCCCGGAGGAGTGCGGCGGTTGCAGCGCGAGCGGGCGGATCTCCTGAAGTAGCAACGGGCGGCGGGGCTGACCGCAGATGCTGGCCCCGGCCAGCGCGAATCAGGAGTCGGCGACGAGAGCTCGAGCGGTGCCCTCATCGACGAACAGGTCGGTAATGAGTTCGGCGCGGAGGGCGCCGTGCAGGCTGGCGAGCTTGGAGCTGCCCGCAACGACACAGATGCGGCGCGGTGTGCGGCGCAGCACCGCGAAATCGGGACCGGTTCCGCGCAGGTTGAGTGGAATACCGTCGGTCGAACCGTCTGCACGAAAGAACACGGTGGCCACGTCCCCCACGGCGCCGGAAGCGCTGAGCGAGGCATAGTCGGCCTTCTCCAGGTAGCCGCCGGCATAGACGCGGCTCGGCACCTCGGAGAAGGGTGAGCCGAGGCCGAACAGAGCCACATCCATGTGCCTCTGCATCTCCAGTAGCCGGCTCACGCTACGCTCACGCCAAAAGGCGTCCTTGGTGGCCGGATCGTCGAAGAATGCCGGCACCGGAAACTGCTGCACGTGGGCCCCGAAGGCCGCGCCGAAGCGACCGAGGATCTCGCTGGCGTAACCGAGCCCGGTCGTGCTCATGTTGCCGGCGCCATTCAGCTGCACGATCTGTGAATTGTGAGTGGCTTTGAGGTTCACGTGACGGCTGACCGCGTTCATCGTTGATCCCCACGCGATGCCCATTGTCATGTTGGAGTCGAAATACTGGCCGAGCATTCGTGCAACGGATAGCGCCACGCGCTCCAATCTGTCCACGTCGCTGGCGCTGTCGGGAACCGGAACAACGTGTGCCGCGACGTGAAAACGGTCAAGAATCTCCTTTTCGATCCGGCTGGGGGCATCCATGGGGGAGTGGATTTGAATGTCCACGAGGCCGCTGGCCCGGGCATGACTGAGCAGGCGAGACACTGAGGAGCGGGAGGTATGGAGCTCGCGAGCGATCGCATCCATGGTGAGGTCCTGCATGTAATAAAGATGAGCGGCGCGAAGGGCGTCGCGAGTGCGATCGGACTGGTTCGGATCGTCGATCTGAAGAACGTCTGGCTGTTGCACGTATGTTCATTCCCATTGAGAAATTGTGTAGGACTGTCAAGATTGATTTATTCACAGTGCTTGCCCCAGCGCAAGCCCACATAACAGAGGTGACCGAATGACGCAGTCCAACGCAGTACAGGCTCAGGCAGCCCTCGTCGCACGTCCCCACGCTCAGGTACTTGTTATCGGAGCGGGAATTAACGGAATTGCGACCTTCCGAGATCTCGCTCTTCAAGGGGTGGACGTGGCCATTGTTGACCGCGGCGACTTCGTGTCCGGCGCCTCGGCGGCTAGCTCGCACATGATTCACGGTGGGGTTCGCTACCTCGAAAATGGCGAGTTTCGGCTCGTCAAGGAATCAGTTGAGGAGCGCAACGGTCTGATCAAGATCGCTCCGCACTACGTGAAGCCGCTCCAGACCACCATCCCCATCTTCTCCACCTTCTCCGGTGTGCTCTCCGCACCGTTGCGTTTTCTCACGCACAAGCAGGGTGCCAAGCATGTGGAGCGTGGCGCGCTGCTGATCAAGCTCGGCATGGTTCTCTACGACTCCTTCTCCCGCGATGGTGGGACCGTTCCTCGCCACGTGTTCGCAGGCCGCAAGAAGGCGCTCGCCACCCTGCCGAAGCTCAACCCCGGTCTCAAGTACACGGCCACCTACTACGACGCGGCCATGCATGACCCGGAGCGTCTCGCTCTGGACGTGCTCCGCGACGGTCTCGATGCTGGCGACAACGCTCGCGCCGCCAACTATGTTGAGGCCGTGGGCATGGATGACAGTGGCGTGCGCCTGCGCAATGTCGTCACCGGCGAGGAGTTCAGCTTCGCCGCCGACGTCGTGGTCAACACGAGCGGACCCTGGACCGATCTCACCAACGATGCTCTCGGCCAGCCGAGCACGTTCATGGGTGGAACCAAGGGGTCGCACATTGTGCTCGACAGCCCGGAGTTGCTCGAAGCCACGGCCGGCCGCGAGATCTTCTTCGAGCACGAAGATGGTCGAATCGTCCTGATTTACCCCCTGAAGGGCCGCGTTTTGGTGGGTACAACCGACCTCGAGCACGACATTACGAAGCCAATTCGCTGCACGGAGGACGAAGTTGACTATTTCTTCGACCTCGTTGCGCACGTATTCCCAACCGTACCGGTCGACCGGTCCAACATCGTCTTCCGCTTCGCCGGTGTTCGTCCGCTGCCCCGCCACGACGACGAGCAGCCCGGCTTTGTCTCCCGCGATTACCGCATCGAATCGCGCCCCCTGGAGCGCGTGTCGGCCAGCGGTCGCCCGGGCACGCTGCTGAGCCTTGTCGGTGGCAAGTGGACCACGTTCCGCGCCCTCGCTGAGAACCTCAGCGACCAGGTCCTCGAGCTCATCGGCATGTCACGAACCGTCTACACCGAGGGCCTCGCCATCGGTGGCGGGCGCGGCTTCCCGGCAACGGATGCCGCGCATCGCGTGTGGGTCGCCGCCCACGGCGACGAGGTGGGCGCGCCCCGTGCCGCCCAGCTTCTGGCCCGCTATGGCACGCGTGCGACCGACGTGATCGAGTTCCTGTCTCTCGAAGCGGATGCCCCGCTCGTGAACAATGCGGACTACTCGCGTCGTGAGATTGAATACCTCGCATCCACCGAATCCGTGGTGCGTCTGATCGATGTTCTACTCCGCCGCACGAGCATGGCCTTCGTCGGTTCCGCCACGTCCGTTTTGCTGGCAGAACTGGCCATCGTGGTGGGCAACGTCCTCGGTTGGTCGGCGGAACGTCGTACCAGCGAGGTGCAGCTGGCGGAGTTCATTCTCACCGACCTGCACGGCGTGGACTTCACCACCAGCACAGTACTCAGCAACGCATAGAACGGATGCCGCGGGCTCACTGAGCCCGCGGCATCCGCCCCGAACGTGGGCCAAACTGCACGAATGTGCACGAAGATACCCGCCCATGAACTGCCGTACACCGGTACGGTTTGAGCAGCACAGCGTTTCAAGATATTGAAAATTCATCGCTGAATTTTTTCTCCCCTCAGAAAGGTCAATGTGGACAATCTCGGAGTTGTATTTTTATCGGAGGTAGTGGGAACTGCCATCCTCGTCCTACTCGGTACAGGAGTAGTCGCCAACGTCGCTCTTGCTAAGAACAAGGGCTTTGGCGGCGGATTCCTCATGGTGACCTTCGGCTGGGGCTTCGCAGTCTTCGCCGGCGTCATCGCCGCGTATAACTCGGGCGCTCACCTGAACCCGGCAGTGACCCTCGGGCTTGTCTCCGCAGGGGTAACCGAGTTCGGCTCGGGCGTACCGGTCAACACCGTTTCGGTGCTCACCTATATCGGTGCGCAGATGGTCGGTGCCTTCCTCGGTGCCGTTGTCTGCTGGTTGGCCTACAAGCAGCACTTTGATCAGGAGCCGGAAGCGGCCAACAAGCTCGGTGTCTTCTCGACTGGGCCGGCCATCCGCTCGTACGGCTGGAACCTGGTCACCGAGATCATCGGCACCTTCGTTCTGGTGTTCATCGTGATCGCCTTCGGCCGTAACGGGGAAGCGGGCGGCCTCGCGGCCCTCGGTGCCCTCCCGGTTGCCATCCTTGTTATCGTGATCGGTACCTCACTCGGTGGGCCCACCGGCTACGCCATCAACCCGGCACGTGACCTCGGTCCGCGCATCGCGCACTTCCTCCTGCCCATCAAGGGCAAGGGGTCGTCCGACTGGGCATATTCCTGGGTCCCTGTTGTCGGGCCCATCATCGGTGGTGTGCTCGCCGGACTCGCATCCGCGAGCCTGCTTCCGGTCCTGATGTAGTCACACCTTCACCCTTCTCGTTTCAGCACGCTCTCAACAAAGGAGTTAAGAATGACCAAGTACGTACTCGCTATTGACCAGGGCACCACAAGCTCACGAGCTATTATCTTCGACAAGTCCGGTTCGATCATCTCGACCGGTCAGCTTGAGCACGAGCAGATCTTCCCGAAAGCCGGCTGGGTCGAGCACGACCCCAAGGAGATCTGGGATAACACTCGTGAAGCCATCGGCCAGGCACTGTCCAAGGCCAACATCACCCGTCACGACATCGAAGCCGTGGGCATCACCAACCAGCGTGAAACCGCCGTGGTGTGGGACAAGAACACGGGTGTGCCCGTGTATAACGCCATCGTCTGGCAGGACACCCGCACCCAGCCCATCGTTGACCGCCTCGCAGCCGATGGTGGCGTCGAACGGTTCAAGCCGAAGGTCGGCCTGCCGCTGGCCACCTACTTCTCCGGTACCAAGATCGTCTGGATTCTCGAGAACGTTGAGGGTGCACGGGCGAAAGCGGATGCCGGCGACCTCCTCTTCGGCACCACGGACTCGTGGGTCCTCTGGAACCTCACCGGCGGCACGGAGGGCGGCGTGCACGCCACCGACGTCACCAACGCGAGCCGCACCATGTTCATGGACCTTGAGACCCTCCAGTGGGACGACGAGATCCTGGCCGCGTTCGATGTGCCCAAGTCGATGCTTCCCGAGATCAAGTCCTCCTCGGAGGTCTACGGCATTGCCAGCGACAACAGCCTGCTGCGGGAGGTGCCGATCGCCGGAATCCTGGGCGACCAGCAAGCCGCCACATTCGGGCAGGCAGCGTTTGACCAGGGTGAGGCCAAGAACACCTACGGCACCGGTAACTTCCTGATTTTCAACACCGGTACCGAAATCGTGCACTCCAAGAACGGCCTGCTCACCACCGTGGGCTACAAGCTCGGCGATGCGCCGGTGCACTACGCCCTCGAGGGTTCGATCGCTGTGACCGGTTCATTGGTGCAGTGGATGCGTGACAACCTCGGCATGATCAAGAATGCCGCCGAGATCGAAGACCTGGCCAAGACCGTCGATGACAACGGTGGAGCCTACTTCGTGCCGGCCTTCTCGGGACTCTTTGCGCCGTACTGGCGCTCGGATGCTCGTGGTGCCCTCGTGGGTCTCACCCGCTATGTGAACAAGGGCCACATCGCCCGTGCCGCGCTGGAAGCAATCGCCTACCAGACCCGTGAGGTTCTCGACGCGGTGAACGCTGACTCCGGGGTGCCGCTGACCGAGCTCAAGGTCGACGGCGGAGCCACGGCCAACGACCTGCTCATGCAGTTCCAGGCCGACATCATCGGCGTCCCGGTGGTTCGGCCTGTGGTCGCCGAGACCACCGCTCTCGGTGCCGCCTACGCGGCTGGCCTCGCGGTGGGCTTCTGGAGTGGTCTGGACGACCTTCGTGCCAACTGGCAGGAAGATTCCCGCTGGGAGCCGTCGATGGACAAGGACGAGGCTGAGCGCCTGCTCCGCAACTGGAAGAAGGCCGTCACGAAGACCCTCGACTGGGTTGACGAAGACGTGCGCTAACTGGCATCTGTTTCACCCCGCCTCACCCAAAGCCCGGCGGCCGCTCAGCGGTCGCCGGGCTTTGCGCGTTCCGGCGCACATTCTCCATCTTCCCCGTTGCTACTTCCGGAGATCCGCGGCTAATCCTGCCTGTGCCCCCGGACCAGTCCTGCTGCGGTCTCGCGGGCGCGGGGATCTCCTGAAGTAGCAACCGGAGCGTCTGGACACTGTGGCGGATGGCTGAGTTCAGGGTCTGGGCTCTGCGGCCTGATCACTGGGCCTTCGTGGCTGGGTCCTAGGTTTCCGTACGGTGGGGCCGGGGCCTGGGGGTTTCGGAAGCGGGTATCGAGCCGGGTGGCAACCGGTGGCATCCGCTCGACCGGCTGGGCGTCGGGTGCTGCTCGTGTCCCTACTTCAGGAGATCCACTGTTCCGGGGGCTTTTTCACCCGGATCAGTGCGGGGGTCACGACCGAGGAGTATCGATTTCCTGAAGTAGCAACCGGAGCGTCTGGTACCCGACTGCGGAGGGCATGGCAGAGTCCCTCCACGGGAGCGGATGCCTGGGAGGTGTCCACAGTTACGGCCTCCTGCGACACACATCGAGGTGCGGCCGGCCACAGTATTCGCATGACGTGGACCGAGTACTTCGCCGGCGCAAATCGCACAATTATCGAAACGGCAGAACTGCGGGCCGCGGGAGCAACCTGCCGACTACTCAGAACTGCAGTCACCGAGGGGTCGCTGATACGGGTGCGCCGCGGGTACTACGCGCTTCCCGCAACCAGCCCGCGCGTCATCGAGGCCGTGCGCGTAGGTGGTCGGCTTGGGTGCATTTCAGCGATAGCGGATGCCGGCGGCTTTGCCTTCGAGGGCCAGTACACCCACATTCACGTCGGCCCCGGGGCATCTCGGCTGCGGGCACCCCAGAACCGTCTTCAGCGCCTCACAGAGGAGACTCGCAACGGAGTTGAACTCCACTGGGACGAACTGCGACACCCGTCGGACGGCAACGAATTCAGCATCGGGCTGCCGGACGCGCTCATTCAGATCTTTCGCTGTCAGCAGCCGAGACTTGCTTTGGCCACCGTCGACAATGTCCTGCACCTGCGGTTGCTCCCTTGGGATGCTGTGGCGGGCATATTCGCCGCATTGCCGGCGGACCTGCAGTATCTTCAATCCCGCATTGACGCACGCACCGAGTCGGGTCAGGAAACTGTGCTGCGGTGGATCGTTCTGGAGGCGGGCATCGAGTGCGAGATTCAGGTCACCATCGAACCTGTGGGACGCGTCGACCTGCTGATTGCCGGCTTCCTCGTCGTCGAGGCAGATAGTCGCTCGTTCCACGATGGCTGGGACCGTCATTCCGCAGATCGCACTCGAGACTGTGATCTGGCCGCCCTCGGCTACGTGACCTATCGTGCGCTCTACAAGGACATTATGTACCACCCCGAGCGGGTGATCGCGGCGATTATGGGCCTCTTGGCCACGCACGAGCACTTCCGCACCGTCATCGTGTGAGGCGGCACCTGGTCGGCCGGCGGCCGAGGCGGGTGGTCGGGTAAGCAAGGCTGTTGCTACTTCAGGAGATCCGGGCTGGGCAGGCCAAGTAGCCCACGGAGTAGTGCGGCAGTGGCGGGCGCCGCCGGTGTTTCTCCTGAATTAGCAACCGGGCCGCCGTGCAAGGGTTCGCTGCCTGACCTGGATGGTGTGCGGCCGTGGGTGGGTGGTCGGGTGAGCCGGGTGTCGCTACTTCAGGAGATCCGGGCTGGGCGGGCCAGCTAGCCCGCGGAGTAGTGCGGCAGTGGCGGGCGCCGCCGGCGTTTCTCCTGAAGCAGCAACGGGGGCCTGCTCCAAGAGGCCGGGCCGCAGGCTACGGGGCCAGCGTCGCGGCGAGGGGCGCGAGGCCCTCCAAGCGGATGACGCCCAGGCGTGCGGCGTCCGCGGCGTCACTCTCGGACACGGATGCCCCGCGCCGGTCGAGCCAGACCGCAGTGAGTCCGGCTTCCGCAGCCCCGATCGCGTCCGTGTGGATGCGGTCTCCCACATACACGGTGGCGTCCGGGCTGACTCCGAACAGTGAGCACGCGTGCTGGAAGATGCGCGGGTCCGGCTTCGCGTAACCAAGTTCCCCGGACGCAACGACCTGTTCCACCCGGTTGCTGAGGCCAATGCCGCGCACCTTCGCGCTCTGGAACGTCAGATCCCCGTTCGTGATCAGCCCAACGCGCACACCGGGGATGCGGGCTGCAAGCTCGTCCAAGCAGGGAAGAGAATCGGCGTGCAGCCGCCAGCTCTCGCGGTAATGCAGAAAGTAACCCTCGAACCATGCGCTCGCCTCCGAGGCAGAGAGCGTCACGCCATAGGCCGCGGCGAAGTCGCGCGCCCGTTCCCGGCGCTGCCCGTGAAAGTCGAGCGACCCGGCCAGATAGGAATGATAGTGCTGCTCCTCCAGGCTTCGCCACAGCGTCTGCGCCCCCACCGGATCCGCCGCGGTAAAGGCTCCACCCACGACGGCGAGATGCCGCACAATTCCATCCTCCACCGCCTCGAGATGAGCAAAGAGGGTGTCGTCGAGGTCGAATAAAACGAGTCGAATCGTAGTCATACGTCCTCATAAACAGAAACATAAAGAGCGGATGCCGACGCGAGCATAATCATCGGGGCTGCAAAAAGCCGACACGGTCATAGACGGTGGCCAGCGTCTCGTTGGCAACCTCGGCGGCATGCGCCGCGTTCACGGCGAGCAGCCGGTCGAGCTCAGCCGGGTCGTCAAGCAGCTCCTGCACGCGCGCCCGAATCGGATCGAACGTGGACGTGACCACCTCGGCGAGTCCCTTCTTGAGATCGCCGTACCCGCGCCCGGCGTATTCGTCTTCGAGGGACTGAACAGACCGCTCGGCGAGCACCGAGTAAATCGTGAGGAGATTGGCCACACCGGGCTTGTTCTCGCGGTCGAAAACCACGCCGCCGTCAGTGTCGGTGACCGCGCGCATGATCTTTTTGCGGGTCACTGCGGAATCCTCCAACAACCAGATCACGCCAGCGTGAGACTCCGCCGACTTCGACATCTTCGACAGCGGGTTTTGCAGGTCATAGATCTTGGCCGTCTCCTTCTGGATGGCGACCTCCGGAATGGTAAAGGTGTCCCCGAACCGGGCGTTGAAGCGCGCGGCGAGGTCCCGCGTCAACTCCACATGCTGGCGCTGGTCCTCACCCACGGGAACCAGGGACGTCTGGTAGAGCAGAATGTCGGCGGCCATCAGCGTGGGGTAGGCAAACAGACCCACCGTGGTGGCATCGGCACCGTGCCGGGCTGACTTGTCCTTGAACTGCGTCATGCGACTGGCCTCGCCATAACCGGTGATGGTATTCAGCACCCAGGCCAGTTGGGCGTGCGCGGCCACATGCGACTGCACGTACAGCGTCGAGGCGGCGGGATCGATGCCCGCAGCGATGTATTGGGCCGCCGTTCGACGCGTGTTTTCACGCAGGGCCGTCGGGTCCTGAGCCACCGTGATGGCGTGCAGATCCACGATGGAGAAAAAGGCATCGTGGGTTTGCTGCAGCGACTTCCACGGCAGGAGGGCGCCGATGTAGTTGCCGATCTGCAGTGATTCGGCCGAGGGCTGCATGCCCGAGTACAGGCGAGTTTTGGTCATGGTTCAAATCTCCAGAAGCAGAATAGTCAGAGGAAAGCGGATGCTCAAATGAAGTAGTCGACAACCACGGCGGAGTGGTCGGACCAGCGCTGGTCGTAGGCGGCTGCCCGATCGACGGCGTAATTTGTGACGGATGCCGCCAGCGCGGGGCTCGCGAGGTGATAGTCCAGACGCCATCCGGTGTCGGTGTCGAAGGCCTGTCCGCGCTGGGACCACCACGTGTAGGGCCCCTCAACCTCACCGGCCCACTTGCGTCCCACGTCTACCCAGCCCAGTCCGGCGCCCTCGTTGTAGTCCGCGGTGCCCTCGGAACCCAGGATGCGGTCGAAGTACTCGCGCTCCTCCGGCAGAAAACCGGCGTGCTTCTTGTTTCCGCGCCAGTTTTTGATGTCGAGAGTGCGGTGGCCCACGTTCAGGTCGCCGAGAACGACGGCGAGGTCACTGTGAGCGGTGAGTTCGGGCATCCTCTTGAGCATGGCGTCGAGGAATTTGTACTTCTCCACCTGCTTCGGAGTGTCCGTTTCTCCCGAGTGCACGTAGGTGCTCACCACGGTGATGAGGCGACCGTTAACCTCATAGTCGGCCTCGAGCCAGCGGCCGGCGCTATCAAAGTCGGACGCACCCAGCTCAACTCGGTGAATTGTGGCCGCCGTGCGGCTGGCCAGGGCAACGCCGGCGCGCCCTTTGGCCGTGGCGGCATCGTGCAGAATGTTCCACTCGGGGCCGAGCAGGCCCGTGAGGTCGTCGATGGATGCCCGCACCTCCTGGATGGCCAGAATATCCACGTCACGTGCCGCGAGCCAGTCGCCCATGCCCTTGCGGTACGCGGCACGCACTCCGTTGGTGTTGATGCTGGCAATACGGAGGGGCGTGGCAGAAGACATAGGCCAATTCTACCGAGGGGCGTGCGGCGGCAGGTTCGTCACGGCTTTGCGGGCCGCTCGCACCCGGCGCGTGGCGCCCAGGCGCGCCCACCACGGATGCCGGGCCCAGGCCTCGCGGGCGAGGACAAGTTCGCGCTCTGCGTTGTCACGCTGTTTCTGTTCCTCTGCCGCGGACCTGATGGCGGCTTTCTGGTCGGCGCTGAGGGACTGGGGCGGGATTCCGGCATCTATCATGCCCACCGCAATCCAGGAGGCGGCGAGGAGTATGACGGTACTCACGAGGTTGAACCAGATGAGCAGTCCGATGATCACGGCAAATGTAGCCAGTAGCGGGTTCTTGGTCGCTCCGCCGAGAAGCGCCCCGCCGAGGATTTTGATCACGCCGAGCGCGACGCCGCCGAGGATCGAGCCGATCACGAGGCGCCGCGGCGGGATGCGCACATGGGAGAGCACCCGGAACAGGCCGGCCAGGGTGAGGCTGTCGATCGCGAGAACGAGCAGAATTCCACTGACGCGGGCGCTGGCCTGATACCAGATCGACTCCTGACTGATGCCGAACAGACCGAACACGCTGTCGAGGGCGCTTGTGCTGGCGAGGGATACCACGGCCGACAGCACGAGCGCGAGGCCAAAGGCGAGCCCGAGCCCGAGCTCGCGCAGCTTGAGCAGGAGGAAAAAAGTGGTTTGCGGAGGCATTCCAAAGATGCGGCGCACAGCACGGGACGTGGTGGATAGCCAGCCGAGGGCAGTGAGGAGCAACCCGGCGAGGGCGATAGCACCCGTCCATTTCAGGGTGCCGGAGGGGGACAGTGAATCCGGGTTGATCACCCCGTCCGTCCCGATCAGCCCCGGTACGGACTGATTGATCGTGGCGTACAACTGCGCCGTGAGCTCGGGGGTGTTCGTGAGAAACAGCCCAGCAAGGGAGAACCCGACCCAGACCGCCGCAAATACGGCGAAAATTGCCTGGTAGGTCATGCCGCCGGCCATGATCGGGCCGCTTCGGTCGGTGAAGTGTGTAAACACCCGAACGGGCCGCAGGGCAGTGACTCTGGTGATGAGCGGTTTCACCCGCCCAGCATATCCAGATCATCCGCCGTCTGCGACGCACACGGCGTGGTCCCCACTCGGGGCCAACTCGTCGTCCAGTCTTGCGAGCGCAGCGCTGGTCTGTCACGCTTCAGTATCGGCGGGCCGGAGCGGGCCCGCCCGACTCTCAGGAGCCGATGATGCTGACCCGAATCGGCCTCATCGGCTCCTCTGGCTCGGGGCTCAGGTCGCGCCGCCGACGCCGTGCTGGGGCCCAGATACACCACAGGCCGCCCCGCACGAGTGTGCGGAACGGCCAGAGGGCGTTACGTGCTAAACCGAACCGCGCAGAATTGCCTGCTTGACCTCAGCGATGGCCTGAGTCACCTGAATGCCACGGGGGCATGCTTCGGTGCAGTTGAAGGTCGTGCGGCAACGCCACACGCCCTCCTGGTCGTTGAGGATATCGAGGCGCACAGCGGCGTTGTCGTCGCGCGAGTCGAAGATGAAGCGGTGGGCGTTCACGATGGCGGCGGGGCCGAAGTACTGACCATCCGTCCAGAACACCGGGCAGCTCGACGTGCATGCCGCGCAGAGAATACATTTTGTCGTGTCGTCAAAGCGCGCACGCTGAGCGACGGTCTGAATGCGTTCCTTGCCATCCTTGGGCGCACTCAGCGACACGAGGAAGGGCTGCACCGCCTTGAACGAGTCGAAGAACGGCTCCATGTCCACGATGAGGTCCTTCTCGAGCGGAAGGCCCTTGATGGCCTCGATGTACACCGGCTTGGTGATGTCGAGGTCCTTGATCAGGGTCTTGCAGGCGAGCCGGTTGCGACCGTTGATGCGCATAGCATCGGAGCCGCAAATACCGTGGGCACAGCTGCGGCGGAAGCTCAGTGAACCGTCCAGCTCCCATTTGATCTTGTGTAGTCCGTCGAGCACCCGGTCGGACGGGTACATCTCAACGTCGAAGTCTTCCCAGTGCGGCTCTTCATCGACCTCGGGGTTGAACCGACGAATGTTGAAGGTCACGGTGAAGGACTGCATCGCCTCGGGGACGGTAGGCCTGTCCAGGGTTGACATGCTCATTAGTACTTCCTCTCCATCGGCTGGTAACGGGTGATAACAACAGGTTTCCAGCCAAGTGCAATGTGGTCACCGGCATCCGCTGACTGCGGGTCGCCTGTGAGGTACGCCATGGTGTGCTTCAGGTAGTTGACATCGTCACGGGTGGGGAAGTCGTCGCGCTGGTGTCCGCCACGGCTTTCCTTGCGGTTACGAGCCGAGTACACGACAACCTCGGCGAGGTCCAGCAGGAAGCCCAGTTCTACGGCTTCGAGCAGGTCGGTGTTGAAGCGACGACCCTTGTCCTGCACGCCAATGTTCTTGTAACGCTCGCGCAGCATGTGGATGGTCTCGGTGACCTCGGTGAGGGACTCCTCGGTACGGAACACCTGAGCCTTCTTGTCCATCTCCTCCTGCAGAATCTTGCGCAGAACGGAGATGCGCTCGGTGCCGGTTGACGAGCGGATGCCCTCCACCATGTCGCGCACATACTTGGCCGGGTCGGCGGGCAGCGGCGTGAACTCCGCGGTCTTCACGTACTCGACGGCGTTGTTTCCGGCGCGCTTGCCGAATACGTTGATGTCGAGCAGAGAGTTGGTACCGAGACGGTTGGACCCGTGTACCGACACGCAGGCGCACTCGCCAGCGGCGTAGAGCCCGGGAACGACGGTTTCGCCGTTGCGCCAGACTTCGGCCTTCACGTTGGTGGGGATGCCACCCATGGCGTAGTGGGCGGTGGGCATGACGGGCACCGGGTCGGTGACCGGGTCGACGCCGAGGTACGTGCGGGCAAACTCGGTGATGTCGGGGAGCTTGGTTTCGAGCAGCTCCTTACCGAGGTGCGTGCAGTCGAGGTAGAGATAGTCCTTCTCCGGACCGGCACCGCGACCCTCCGCAACCTCCTTGAGCATGCAGCGCGAGATGATGTCACGCGGAGCGAGGTCCTTGATGGTGGGGGCGTAGCGTTCCATGAAACGCTCTCCCGAGGCGTTACGAAGGATTGCTCCCTCACCACGTGCTCCCTCGGTGAGCAGGATGCCGAGGCCGGCCAGGCCGGTCGGGTGGAACTGGAAGAACTCCATGTCTTCGAGGGGCAGGCCCTTGCGCCAGACAATGCCGACGCCGTCACCGGTGAGGGTGTGAGCGTTGGAGGTGGTTTTGTAAATCTTGCCGAATCCACCGGTGGCGAAGATGAATGCCTTGCCCTGGAACACGTGCAGCTCGCCGCTGGACAGGTCCATGGCTACAACAGCAGAGGGCTGTTCGACGCCATCGACCTCGGTCATGACCAGGTCGAGCACGTAGTACTCGTTGAAGAAGTTGATGCCACGCTTGACGCAGTTCTGATACAGCGTCTGCAGAATCATGTGACCGGTGCGGTCGGCGGCGTAGCAGGCGCGGCGCACGGGGCTCTTGCCGTGGTCGCGAGTATGGCCACCGAAGCGACGCTGGTCAATCTTGCCTTCGGGGGTGCGGTTGAAGGGGAGACCCATGTTTTCGAGGTCCATCACCGCGTCAATGGCTTCCTTAGCCAGAATCTCGGCGGCGTCCTGATCTACCAGGTAGTCGCCACCCTTGATCGTGTCAAAGGTGTGCCACTCCCAGTTGTCTTCCTCCACGTTGGCGAGGGCAGCAGCCATACCGCCCTGCGCCGCTCCGGTGTGGGAGCGAGTGGGGTAGAGCTTGGAGATGACGGCGGTGTTGGCGTGGGGGCCGGCCTCGATGGCGGCACGCATGCCGGCACCACCTGCTCCCACGATGACGATATCGAACTGGTGGTAGTGAACGCCATCAACGACGGTGGACACTGTGGGCGCGGAGGAAGATGCGGGCGATGTCATTTTTTAGGTTGCAGCTCCTAGAGGGCCGAGCAGAAAGAAGGCAGGAGGTCGGCAGGCGAGCCGGCCGGGCAGGGATCGAACGTGAAGACCACGAGCGTGCCTAGCACGATCAGGATGACCACGGCGGCGAGGATGGCGTACTTGAGAATTCCGCGGCTGACGTTGCTCGTCGCGTAGTCATTGACCAGCGTGCGCATACCGTTACCACCGTGGATGAGGGCCAGCCACAGCATGGTGACGTCCCAGACCTGCCAGAACGGGTTTGCCAGCTTGCCGGCAACGAACGCGAAGTTCAGGGCATTGACGCCCTCGCCAATCATCAGGTTGACAAAAAGGTGGCCAAAAATCAGCACGACCAAGAGCACGCCGGAGACGCGCATGTAGATCCAACCCCATTTTTCGAGGTTTACGCCACTCTTTTTTGTGCTGCGCGTGTACGGGCTTCGGGGGGCATCGATGGTAGTAGTCATAGTCGTTTCCCCTAGTGTTCGCTGAACACGTTGATGAGGTGACGCGGAGCGAAACCGAGCATCGTGATCACCCAGAGGCCGATCACCACGTAGAACATGACCTTCTGGTACTTGGCGTTCCAGAAGTCGATGAGGATGATGCGCAGACCATTGAAGGCGTGGAATACGATGGCGCCCACGAGGGCTATCTCACCGAGCCCCATGATGGGCGTCTGATACTGCGAAATCACCGCGTTGTAGGCTTCCGGGCTTAACCGGATCAATGCCGTGTCGAGAATGTGGACCAGCAAGAAGAAGAAGATCGCCACACCGGTAACGCGGTGTAAGACCCATGACCACATTCCTGCGTTGCCCCGGTACAAAGTGCCTGCCGGGCGACGTGATGTCGTCTTCTGCTGAGATGTCAGGGTTCCTGCCGACGGATTTGGCATGAACAACCCTCCCTGGCTGAATAGTGATGTGCCTCAAGCGAGACCGTTCGCGCTTGATGACCTTGAACATCATTCTAGCCACGTGTGAACGGCCCCAAAACCCGCCGCAGGATCAGCGCTGTAAGGAGAGAGGTATGCAGGTCAGCGCGCGAACGGCCGCGCGTTCGTCAAGGACCCCCTCGTAGTGACCGAGAAGCTCGTCACAGACTGTTGTCCAGGACCGCCCGAGAACCGTTCGTCGTCCGGCCTCGCCCATTCGGTTGCGCAGCGCCGGGTCCCGCACCAACCGCTGCACCTGCCGGCGCAGGTCGCGCTCATCGTCGGCAATAAAGAGGTACCCGTTCTCGCCATGAGTAACAAGATCGAGGGGTCCGCCGGCGTCGGGCGCAATGACGGGGATTCCGGCTGCATTCGCCTCCTGCAAGGTCTGCCCGAAGGTCTCTTCCGTTCCGGCGTGCACAAATATGTCAAAGCTGGCATAGGCCTGGGCGAGCTCGGCTCCGTGCAGTCGGCCGAGCCACGTGACCGGCATTCCGGCGAGTGCACGGGCGATCTGTGGCTCCGACGGGCCGTCCCCCACGAGAGCCACACTGATGCCCCCCAATCCTCGTAGAGCACGCAAGCGCTCCACTTGCTTTTCGGGTGCCATGCGTCCCACGTACCCCACAATGACCTCATTATTGGGGGCAATTCTTTTCCGGAGATCGGTGACCGCGGCCGAGTTCTTGAGATTGGGGTGAAAGCCCACCAGATCCACCCCGCGTCGCCAAAGGGCGAGGTGTGGAACGTGCAGACGGCTCAGGTCGGTCATCGAGGAGCTGGACGGAACCAGGGTGCGGGCGGCTCCCTCGTGCACCCACTTCACGTAGCGCCAGGCGAGAGCAGTGGCCTGCCCGAGCCGATTACGTGCGGCGTAACCGGCGACATCTGTTTGAAAAATGGCGACAGCGGGAATGTCCAGCCGGTTTGCGGCCGCAATACCCTGAGCACCCAGAAGGAAGGGACTCGCCGCGTGCACCACATCGGGACGAAAGTGAGCCAGCAAGCGTTGCACCTGCGGGCTCGGAAGCCCCACCGGGAACTGCCGGTAGGCGATGGCGGGCACGGTGTAGACCGGAAACCCCGCGTACTCCGACGGCGCACCGGCTGGGGCAATAAGGATTGCGTCGTGACCGGTGCGTGCCAGGTGTGCCAAGACCTTGCAGACGCTGGTCGTGACTCCGCTGATGGTGGGAAGGAAACTTTCAGTGATGAGGGCTACCCGCATGTTTCGACGCTAAAGCCTGGGGGTCGACCTCGCGTGGATGCGAGGTGAATGCCGGGTGAACGGGTGCCGACGCGCACGGGCCGGGCGGTAGTCTGGCCCCATGCCTCAGCTCCCGGATGCCCTCGACCGTTTCTACAGCGTGATTCCGGCCGGTGGGATCGGGTCGCGTCTCTGGCCGCTGTCACGGGCCGACGCGCCTAAATTTCTGCACGACCTCACCGGGTCCGGTCAGACGCTCCTGCGGGATACCTGGGATCGGTTGGCTCCTCTCGCCGGAAACCAGCGCATCATGGTGGTCACTGGGCGCGCGCATCGTGCTGCCGTGGAACGGCAGCTGCCCGAACTGCGCGACCCGAACGTTGTGCTCGAGAGTGAGCCACGCGACTCCACGGCGGCTATCGGCCTCGCCGCTGCGATTCTGGAGCACCGCGAACCGGGTGTGATCATCGGCTCGTTCCCCGCCGACCACGTCATTACCGGAGAATCGCTCTTTCGCTCCGCGGTCACGGAAGCGGTGGCTGCAGCCGATGCCGGCTACATCGTCACCATCGGGATTCGTCCCACCGAGCCATCCATCGGGTTTGGCTATATCAAGAGCGATGGCGCTCTGGAGATCCCGGGAGCTGAGAACGCACTGTCGGTGGACTCCTTCGTGGAGAAGCCTGATCCCGAGGTGGCCGAGCGCTACCTTGCCGAGGGCACTTATTTATGGAACGCGGGTATGTTCATCGCTCGCGCCGACCGCCTGCTTGAAGAAATCGGGGCGAGCGAACCCGCGCTGCTCGCTGGGCTGCGCGAGCTCGCCGAGGCCTGGGATACTCCGCAGCGCGGTGCGGTCGTTGATCGTGTCTGGCCAAGCCTGAAAAAGATCGCGATTGACTACTCCGTTGCCGAGCCGGCGGCGGCAGCAGGCAAGCTCGTCGTGATTCCCGGACAGTTCGGATGGGATGACGTGGGCGATTTCGCATCCATTGCCAAACTGCATTCCGGAGGGCGCAAAGCGAACCTGGCGATTCTCGGCGAGGGAGCCCGTGTGCTCGCCGATTCGAGTAGTGGAATCGTGGTCAGTCACACCGGTCGCATGATCGCTCTCATCGGTGTGGAAGACATCGTGGTGATCGATACCCCCGACGCCCTGCTCGTGACCACGAGCGCAAATGCCCAGAAGGTGAAGGCTGTCGTCGACGCGCTCAAGCTCTCTGGGAGCAGCGATGTGCTCTAGAACGGTCGTTGCGGTGCTCAGATGAGCAAAAAGACACCCTGAACGTCGCGGATTCATAACCATTCGGTCTGCGCGCCACTTTGCTCATCTGAGCGACGAAACATTCTGTAACGTAGGTCTCCACGGCCCGAGCGAACCCCGCAGGGCAGCACCCTGGAGGTCATTTTGACAATCACGACCCGCAAGGCCGCCCTCGGCGGACTTGCCATGTTCGGCGTTATCGCCCTGCTGGCCGCCTGTGCGCCAGCCCCCACCGAGACCGATTCGGGCTCAGGCGCTGCGGCGTCAGACTTCGTTCCGTGCATCGTCTCCGACTTCGGTGGATTCAACGATAAGTCCTTCAACCAGTCCAGCTTTGAGGGCATCACGGCCGCTTCGGAGGAACTCGGTGTCGAGTTCAACCAGGCCGAGTCCACCACGGCCGACCAGTACTCCGGCAACGTGAGCAGCATGGTTGACCAGGGCTGCAACTTCATCCTCACCGTGGGCTTCGCACTCGCCAACGCAACACGCGATGCCGCTCAGGCGAACCCCGACGTTCAGTTCGCGATCATTGACTCCGCGCTGTCCAACGATGACTTCAGCCCGCTGACCCTCGACAACGTCAAGCCGGTGCTGTACGACACGGCCCAGGCTGCCTACCTCGCGGGCTACCTCGCCGCGGGCACCACCAAGACCGGCACCGTGGGAACCTACGGCGGACTGCAGTTCCCGTCCGTCACCATCTTCATGGACGGCTTTGCCGATGGCATCGCGTACTACAACGAGCAGAACGGCACCTCTGTTCAGCTCCTCGGCTGGGACAAGGCCGCGCAGACCGGAACCTTCGCCGGAAGCTTCGACGACATCAGCGCTGGCAAGACCATCAGCCAGAGCCTGATCGACCAGGGCGCCGACATCATTCTTCCCGTTGCCGGACCGCTCTTCCAGGGCACCGCACAGGCCATCACGGAGTCCGGCAAGGACGTCTCCATCGTGGGCGTTGACAGCGACCTCTTCGAGACCACCCCCGAGTTCGGCTCGCTCTACCTCACCTCGGTGATGAAGCAGATGGCAGAAGCCACCAAGCAGATCATCGTCGACGCCGCCGGCGGAACCTTCTCCTCCGAGGCCTACGTGGGCACGCTCGAGAACGAGGGTGTCCTGCTGGCACCGCTGCACGACTTCGAGTCCAAGGTGGACCCGGCGCTCGTCACCGAGATTGAGGCCCTGCAGGCATCGATCATTGCCGGCGACATTGTTGTGACCTCGGACGCAACCCCGAAGTAGCGTCGCCGCATGGCCGCAGCATATGCACGACCGCATTGATGCGAAACCGGGGAGGTCAGCTGAGCTGGCCTCCCCGATTTTTGTTCGCTCCACCTGACCGGTTCTCGCGGGCCGCTCAATAGAATTGGGAAATATGAAGCTCGAACTTCGTGGCATCACCAAACGTTTCGGTGCGCTGATCGCCAACGACACCATTAATCTTGTCATTGAGCCTGGGGAGATTCACGCGCTCCTTGGTGAAAACGGCGCCGGTAAGTCCACGCTCATGAACGTGCTCTACGGCCTGTACCGGGCGGAGGAGGGCGAGATTCTTCTCGACGACACCGTTGTTCACTTCGCAGGTCCCGGAGACGCGATGAATGCCGGTATCGGCATGGTTCACCAACACTTCATGCTCATTCCGGTGTTCACCGTGGCGGAGAACGTGATGCTCGGTAACGAGCAGACGAAGTCTGGTGGGCGCCTCGACCTTCCGGCGGCGCGTGCGCGCGTTCGTGAGATCTCCGATCGTTTCGGGTTCGACATCGACCCGGATGCCCTCGTGGAAGACCTCCCCGTGGGCGTGCAGCAGCGGGTGGAAATCATCAAGGCGCTCTCGCGCGACGCGAAGGTGCTCGTCTTTGATGAGCCCACCGCCGTGCTCACCCCGCAGGAAACCGATGAGCTCATGGTGATCATGCGCCAGCTCAAAGCCGCCGGAACCTCCATTGTGTTTATTACGCACAAACTGCGGGAAGTGCGCGAGGTTGCCGACCGCATCACCGTCATCCGCTTGGGCAAGGTTGTGGGCGAAGCATCACCCACTGCGAGCAACGAAGAACTCGCCACGCTGATGGTGGGCCGCGCCGTGGACCTCACCGTGGACAAGGCCCCGGCAACACCCGGACAGCCGGCACTCGTGGTCACCAACCTCACGGTGATTGATCCGCGTGGCCAGGTTGTTGTCGATGGTGTCAGCTTCTCCGTCGCTCAGGGAGAGATCCTCGCCATCGCGGGCGTGCAGGGCAACGGCCAGACAGAACTCACCGAGGCCCTGATGGGACTTCAGCCGCGCGTCACGGGGGAGATCACCCTGGATGGTGAGTCGCTGCGCGGGCACTCGGTGCGCAAGGTGCTCGATGCCGGAGTGGGCTTTGTGCCGGAAGACCGCAATGAGGACGGCCTCGTCGGGGCGTTCACCATCGCGGAAAACCTGATGCTGGACCGCTCCAACGCCGAACCGTTCGTGAAGCGCTTCAACGTTCAGCGTGACTACCTGAAGACATTCGCCGAGGAGAAGGTGAAAGAGTTTGACGTGCGATCGCAGGGGATCGACACCCCGGTCGGGCGTCTCTCCGGTGGCAACCAGCAGAAGGTGGTTCTGGCGCGCGAACTCAGCCGCCCGCTGCGCCTTTTCGTGGCGGCTCAGCCTACCCGTGGGCTCGATGTCGGTTCCATCGAGTTCGTGCACGAACGCATTGTGGCCACCCGCGATGCCGGTACCCCGGTGATCGTTATTTCCACCGAGCTCGACGAGGTCGCCGCCCTCGCTGACCGCATCATGGTGATGTATAGCGGGCACATCGTGGGCATCGTTCCCGGTGACACGCCTCGCAGCGTGCTCGGACTTATGATGGCCGGCGAAGTCCCCACCGACGCAGTAGCTGCGCCAACCGATGACAGCACGCCCACAGACAGTACCGAAGGAGCTGCCGCATGAGCGACAGTCAGATTCCCGTGACCCCACCCGTCACGCCCGCCGCCCCCACCGATCCGAAGAAAGTCGGCGACGAACAGCCGGGTCGCTGGCACTCGGTCTTTCGCGAGATCACGACGGGAAGCGCCCTCATCTCGGTGCTCTCCGTGCTGCTTGCGCTGCTCGTGGGTGCCGTCATGATCGCATTCACGAACCCCGGAGTGCAGGACTCGGCCGGGTATTTCTTCAGCCGTCCCGGGGACATGCTCGGCGCCATCTGGCAGTCGGTATCCGGTGCGTACTCCGCCCTCTTCCAGGGCTCGATCTATAACTTCCGTCGCGACACTTTCGCCGCCGGTATCAAGCCGCTCACGGAAACCCTCACCTTCGCGACACCACTCATTGCAGCCGGACTCGGTGTCGCACTCGGTTTCCGCGTGGGAATGTTCAACATTGGTGGCCGCGGGCAGATGCTCATCGCTGCCGCGCTTGGTGGTTGGGTTGCGTTTGCGCTCGACCTGCCCTATGGAATTCACCTGATTGCGGCCCTCGTAGCGGGTATTCTCGGCGGCGCCCTGTGGGCCGGAATCGTGGGTCTGCTGAAGGCTCGCACCGGTGCGCACGAGGTGATCACCACCATCATGCTCAACTACGTGGCGTTCTACCTGGTGAGCTATCTGCTGCGCGACGGTTTCCTCAAGACCCCCGGGTCGAACAACCCGCAGAGCCCGGCAAGCAAACCCACGGCCATCTTCCCTGACCTACTGGGGCCGAGCTACAACCTCCACCTCGGGTTCCTGCTCGTGATTGCCGCCACCATCTTCACGTGGTGGCTCCTGTCCCGCTCCAACCTGGGTTTTCAGTTTCGCGCCGTGGGAGAGAACCCGAATGCGGCACGTGTGGCCGGCATCCGGGTGGAACGCGTTTATGTGTACGCGATGCTCATTTCCGGTGGTCTGGTGGGACTCGCCGGAATCAACCAGGTGCTGGGTACGACCACGAGCGGCTTCGGCGCCACCGTGGACTCCAGCATCGGTTTCGACGCCATTACGGTAGCGCTCCTCGGGCGTTCCAAGCCGTGGGGTGTGTTCGCCGCTGGAATTCTGTTCGGCGCGTTCAAGGCCGGTAGCTTCTCGATGCAGGCCGCCGAGGGTGTGCCCGTTGACATTATCGTCGTCGTTCAGGCCCTCATCGTTCTCTTCATCGCTGCCCCACCGCTCGTGCGGGCCATCTTCCACCTCCCGACGCCCGGCGCATCTTCGCGCAAGCTTCGCCTGAACGTTACCCAGGAGGTGACGGCCAAATGAGCACCATCGCACCCGTTATTCACCCCACCCAGCCCTTTGAACCACGATCGGGCGCGGCTGCCGGAGCGATCCGCAGCTGGAAAGCACCCATCGCGCTCGGAATCTTCACACTGCTGAGCTTCCTTTTACTGGTGGTATTTGGCCGCGATGGCGTGAGTACGATGCGCCTGTCCACCGGAGCCGACCTCATTCAGCTTCCCGACGTGGAGCTGCCCACCCGCGCAACCGGCGTGATCATCACCGTGCTGCTGCTCGCCATCACTCTGATCAGCACGTGGCTCGTGTACAAGCGCACCAAGGTTCCCGTCTGGCTCATCAGCATCTTCGCGGTGCTCGTGCTCATTGGTTTCCTCGCGTGGGCCTCGGCCGGGAGTGCCATTCCGGTGCCCGGTCTGTTGTTCGGATCGATCAGTCTCGCGGTTCCGCTCATCTTTGGTGCGCTCGGTGGTGTCATCTCCGAGCGTGTCGGCGTGGTCAACATTGCCATTGAGGGTCAGCTGCTTGCGGGAGCCTTCACGTCCGCACTCGTGGCCTCCATCACCAACCAGCCCCTGCTGGGTCTGCTCGCGGCCATGGTCGCCGGAATGGTGGTCTCGTTCGTGCTCGCTGCGTTCTCTATCAAGTACTTTGTCGACCAGGTCATTGTGGGTGTTGTCCTCAACGTGCTCGTGAGCGGGCTCACCGGCTTCCTGTACACGCAGCTGCTCGCCCCCAATTCGGCGACGCTGAACCAGCCGCCCAAGTTCGAGCGCATCAACATCCCGTTCCTGAGTGAGATTCCCATCATCGGCCCGGTGCTCTTTCGCCAGACCCTCATTGTTTACCTCATGTATGTCGCCGTGATCGCGGTGTACTTCGCCATTTTCCACACCAAGTGGGGCCTGCGTCTGCGGGCCGTGGGGGAGCATCCGCAAGCTGCCGACACTGTGGGCATCAACGTGGCTCGCACCCGTTTTCTCAACGTGTCGCTGGCCGGTGCCATCGTGGGTCTGGGCGGTGCATACTTCACCCTCGGCTCGGTGGGTGCGTTCGGTAAGGAGATGACGGCCGGTGCCGGATTCATCGCTCTAGCCGCAGTGATCTTCGGCCGGTGGGACCCGATTCGAGCCACCCTCGCGGCGCTGCTCTTCGGTTTCGCGAGCAACCTGCAGAGCGTGCTGAGCATCATCGGCTCACCGGTCCCGAGTGAGTTCATGCTCATGCTTCCGTACCTCGTGACGATTTTTGCCGTGGCGGGTTTGGTCGGCAAATCGCGGGGACCGGCGGCATCCGGCAAACCGTACATCAAGTCATGAGTGCCCTAACACCCGACTGGGCGCTGCTGCGCCAGGCGGCAACCGAGGCCATGAGCCACGCCTACGTGCCCTACTCCAAGTTTCCGGTGGGTGCCGCGGCACTCGTCGATGACGGGCGAGTGATCAGCGGATGCAACGTGGAGAATGCGTCATACGGCCTCACCCTGTGCGCCGAGTGCGCGCTGGTATCGAGCCTGCACATGACCGGTGGCGGGCAGCTCGTCGCCTTCACCTGCGTGGATGGCAACGGCAACTCACTCATGCCGTGTGGACGCTGCCGCCAGCTGCTGTATGAACATTCCGCAACCGGCATGCTTCTTGAGACCGTATCCGGCATCCGCACCATCGACGAGGTTCTGCCGGATGCCTTCGGGCCCCGGCAGCTCGCCGAGTACCGCACATCGACAGGTGCTGCAGACACAGCAGCACATTCAGGAGCAGCATCATGAGCACCATCATCGAAGCTTTCGACGCCGTCGATTTGATTCATGCAAAGCGGGACAAGGGCGAACTGACAACCGCCCAGATCTACTGGCTGATTGACGCCTATACTCGCGGCTACGTTGGAGATGAGCAGATGGCCGCCATGACGATGGCCATTTTCCTCAACGGCATGAGCCGCAACGAGATTCGCGCGCTCACCATGGCCATGCTCAACAGTGGGGAGCGGATGAGCTTCGAGGGCCTCGGCAAGCCCACAACCGACAAGCACTCCACGGGAGGTGTGGGCGACAAGATCACCCTGCCCCTGATGCCGCTCGTGGCCGTCTTCGGCGCGGCGGTACCGCAGCTCTCCGGCCGCGGCCTCGGCCACACCGGTGGCACGCTTGACAAGCTCGAGTCCATTCCCGGCTGGCGCGCCAACCTCAGCAACGAGGAGATGTTCACCCAGCTGAAGGATCATGGCGGAGTGGTCTGTGCGGCGGGGAGCGGCCTCGCGCCGGCCGACGGGAAGCTCTATTCCCTGCGGGATATCACCGGAACCGTCGAGGCAATCCCGCTCATTGCTTCCTCGATCATGAGCAAGAAAATCGCCGAGGGAACAAAAGCTCTCGTTCTCGACGTGAAGTTTGGCTCCGGAGCGTTCCTCAAGGACATTGAGCGCTCACGTGAACTCGCGCGCACCATGGTGGAGCTGGGCGAGGATGCGGGAGTGGCAACATCCGCTCTGCTCACCAACATGAACGTGCCGCTCGGTTTCGCCATTGGCAACGCCAACGAGGTGCGCGAATCGGTGGACGTACTCGCTGGCGGCGGCCCCGCCGACGTTGTTGAACTCACGGTGGCGCTCGCCCGCGAGATGCTGAATCAGGCGGGAATCACCGACGTGGATGTGGAGGCGGCACTGCACGACGGCCGCGCCATGGACAAGTGGCGCGACGTGATTCGTGCCCAGGGCGGTGACCCGGATGCCGCGCTGCCGGTCGCGCGGGAAACCCACGTCGTGCTCGCGGATCGCGACGGCATCCTCGTGGAGCAGCAGGCGCTGCCGTTTGGTATCGGTGCATGGCGTCTCGGTGCCGGTCGTGCGCGCAAACAGGACCCGGTTCAGCACGCCGCCGGAATTGACCTGCACGCGAAGCCTGGCGACACGGTGCGGCGCGGCCAGCCGCTCTTCACCCTCAGCGCCGACGAGCCTGAGCGGTTTGCTCGGGCACTCGAGGCTGTGGAGGGCGCCTGGCGTATCGGAGACGTGGGCGAGCCCGTGCTTGATGGCGGCCCACTGATCGCTGAGCGCATCACCCGCTGACCCCGGCCTCGTAGCCCCCGTGACGTGCCGTCGCGGGGGCGAACGGTGTCGCCTCGTGCGCGACGTGCCATCTTCTGCCCCGTGGCGCTGCGCCATGGGGCCGATGGTGTCACTTCGCGCGTGACACGCCATCTTGTGCCCCTTAGCGCTGGCGACCTGACATCTTGTGCCCCATGGCGCTGCTCCATGGGGCCGATGGTGTCACTTCGCGTGTGACACGCCATCTTGTGCCCCTTGGCGCTGGCTGGCCGCCATGCCACGCATCTTGGCTGCCCCTTATTATTTCTTCCGTGGGTGCAAGGTGTCACTTCATGGGTGACTCGTGAGCTTGGGCCTCTTCGCGCTTGTGACTCGCCAACATCTGCCCCTTGGTGTGCGATTATGGGGCAGATGTTGTCACCTCGTGGCGCTGGTAGCCCATCATCTTGAGCCCCCGCCTCGTGGGGCAGATGTTGTCACCTCGCGTGTGACGTGCCATCTTGCGCCCCTTCGCGTAGCTTCATGGGGCAAATGTTGTCACCTCGCGTGTGACACGCCAGCTTCTGCCCCTGGCGGCCGTTACCCGCGAGCATCTGCCCCTTGGTGCCCGCCCCGTGGGGCAAATGTCGTCACCTCGCGTGTGATGTGCCATCTTGCGCCCCTTCGCGCAGCTTCATGGGGCAGATGTTGTCACCTCGGGGGTGACTCGCGTGCATCTGCCCCTTGGTGCCCCGCCCATGGGGCAAATGTTGTCACCTCGCGTGTAACACGCCAGCATCTGCCCCTTGGTGCCCGCCCATGGGGCAGATGTTGTCACCTCGTGGCCGACGTGCCACTTTTCACCCGCGCTGCAGGCGAAAACCTCAGGCCCCGTCGCACCGGGGCTAGGGGAACCAGCCTCTTGAACGCAGGGCCTCATCGACTGCGGTGCGCACCCACTCGCGCGACGATCCCTTGCGCACGGTGACGACGAGCCAGCCCGCAGCCCGAACATCGTAGAGACGCTCGGCATCCCGGTTGAACTGTACGTCGTCGAGGCGGTGCTGTTCCCCGTCATATTCCACAAGAACCCTGTACTTGATATAGACAAGATCCCCTCGGACACGCGGTTTCCCCACGGGCAGCGACAGGTACACATTGGATTCCGGCTCAGGAAAGCCGCAGTCCAGCAAGAAGAGCCGCAAGTGCGTCTCCCGGCGAGACTCCACGCGTGGCCTCACAAGCGCAGCAGCCTCACGCAGGCCGCGGGCACCTCGCTGGCCGGCGTGCTCCGCCACCGCGTCGGCGAGAGCGGATGCGTCGGCGAGCGCAAACTCTGCCCGCAGCAGGTGGTCACCGGCCGCGACCAGGTCGTCCCGCCCAAGAACAGCTGCCAGTTGGCACCAGGTGGCTATGGGGTCCAGCACGGGCATCCCGGCCAGCAGGCGCACGCGTGGCCGAATCTCGGTGCAGTGACCGATGATCCCACGCGTTCGGATGGCGCGGAGGGGGGTCACGACCGAAACGTGAAGGCGCCTATCCGATTGGAGGCTTATGGGCAGGGGCATACCGTGGAGAAGGGCGGCCGTGGCGTGACTGAAGAAAGCGTCTGCCGGCATCCGCTGTTGAAAGGCTTGGCAGCGATCCTCCGCGGTGTCCGGGCCTCCCGCAGCGATACATATGCCCCAAAACGGATGCTCGACATCGCTCGATCGCCGACGTTTGGCCGAAATTCCCGCGGCGTGCGCCTGCGCAGCGGTGAATGCGCCGTGTGTAAAGCCAGGGGGAAGAGGAGTCCGGGGATGCATGGTGTGAGCGTGCCACTAACGAGCACGGGTGTCAGTGTTATCCACAGGCTGGGATGAGCACGCCCTGCTCGAGTAGCCAACTTCAGCCCCATGCGCGCTGCCCCTGCACGGTCACCTGACAACTTGCGCCTCTTGGAGTGCAGGGAAGGGGCGCAAGTTGGTGGGTGACGAAATCCATGGGGCAGAATGTGGCGTGTCGAAGGAAGGCAGGCGCAACGGCAGCGGCAGTCACAGCGACAGCACGCGGAAACGGGCAGACGTGCAGCGCGCCCTCAGTAAACATGGAGCCTCTGGGCGCACCTGCCGGTAGATTAGAAGTGTGAATACGACTCCAGAAGAATTCCTGATGCCCGGCGGCGGCGTGAGCATTAACGCCCTGCCCAAGATCTCGCTGCACGACCACCTCGATGGTGGCCTGCGCCCGCAGACCATCATCGAATTGGCTGAGGCTATTGGGCTAGATTTGCCCAAAACGGATGCCGAGAGCCTCCAGGCCTGGTTCTACGATCAGTCCAGTGCTGGATCCCTCGTGGAGTACCTCAAGACTTTCGATGTGACCTGCGCAGTGATGCAGACGCGCGACGGACTCTTTCGCGTGGCCAAGGAATACGTGGAGGACCTTGCCCAGGACGGCGTCATTTATGGCGAGGTGCGCTGGGCGCCCGAGCAGCACCTTGCCGGCGGCCTCACTCTCGACGAAGCTGTCGAAGCGGTTCAGGACGGCCTCGAGGCTGGGATTGAGCTTGTTGAGGCTCAGGGGAAAAGCATCCGCACGGGTCAGCTGATCACGGCCATGCGCCATGCCGACCGCAGCCTCGAAATCGCCCAGCTGGCCGTGAAGTACCGCTATGACGGCGTTGTTGGCTTCGATATTGCGGGCGCCGAAGCGGGTTTTCCCGCGAGCAATCACCGGGCCGCGTTCGACCTCCTCGCACGGGAATTCATGCCCACGACGGTGCACGCCGGTGAAGCCGACGGGCTGGACAGCATCCGTAGCGCACTGTTTGACGGTCGCGCACTGCGACTTGGCCACGGTGTGCGCCTCGCCGAAGATGTGACGATCGAGCGTCAGGATGACGACAACACCTTCGTCACCCTGGGCCCCGTTGCCCAGTGGGTGCGCGACCGCGAGGTGACGCTCGAGGTGAGCCCCTCCTCCAACCTGCAGACCGGCGCCATTGCGGCCTGGGGCGACGACCTGCTCGACCACCCCTTCGACCTGCTTTACCAGCTCGGTTTCAAGGTCACCGTCAACACTGACAACCGGCTCATGAGCGACACAACGCTGTCGCAGGAGCTCGCGCTTTTGAGTGACGCGTTTGGTTACGATCTTGACGACCTTGAGGTTTTCCAGCTGAACGCGGCCGCCGCGTCGTTCCTGCCGCTCGAGGATCGCGAAGAGCTCACGAACGCCATCATCGCGGGCTTCGCCAACGCCTGATCACTATCCCTCGCAACTTATGAAGGACTCCATGTCGCTGCCGCCACTCCCACTCGAAGCCATCACTATCGGCGCACAGGTCGGTGATTGGCGCGCAGCGGTTACGGCTGCGGGTGCCGCGCTGGAGCTCTCCGGCGCGACGACCGCCGGCTATACCGCGCGCATGATCAGGGTCATCGACGAGTTCGGGGCGTACATCGTGATCGCTCCGGGTTTGGCGCTGGCTCACGCCCGTCCGGGTGCCGACGTGCTCGCCGACGGCCTCAGCGTCGTCACGCTCGCCGAACCGGTGAATTTCGGTCACCCCAACAACGATCCCGTGAGCGTGATTGTGGGACTCGCCGTGTCGAACAGCGAGGACCACCTCCGCTCCGTGGCCGCGCTCGCGAATGTCTTCAACGACGCCCGGGTTATTCCGGCCCTCGCCGCGGCTACGGATGCGGAGTTTGTGCGCTCCGTGTTCCGCCAGACGGAGTCCTCGTGAAGATCGTCGTGATGTGCGGTGTGGGCGTGGGGACGTCGGCCATCCTCAAGGTGAACGCCGAGCGTGCCCTGGAGCGGCTCGACATCGAGGCCAGTGTTGTGGCAACGGATGCCGCGGGCGTGCATGCCGCAGCGGCCGACGCTCAGGTCATCCTCACCTCGTCGGAGCTGGTCGGCGTGATCGGAAAGACCAACGCCGACGTGATCGTGATCAACAACTACTTCGATGTGGACGAGCTCACATCCAAACTCAACGTGGCGCTCGGTTCCTAGCCGAGCGCACCCGTAGCGCCAAAACGCACCCTCCCAGGCCGGGGAGGGTGCGTTTTGCGCCACTGCCAGAGTGACTGGCCCGACGCTACGCGATCAGGTCGCGCATTCCCTGGTCGAGGGCGGCGAGAGCCGCGCGTGCGGCCGCCTTGCGTTCGCTGACGGTACCCGTGGAGCTGTGCGTGTCGAGGTACACCTTGAGTTTGGGCTCGGTCCCGCTCGGGCGCACCATCACGCGGGAACCGTCGGTGAGACGGATGCGCAGCACGTCGCTCGGAGGCAAGTCGCCGAGGCCCCAGCGAAAGTCATCAATCTGGTCCACGGCAACATGGCCAATGAATTCCGGCGGTGTCTGGCGCAGCCGGGTCATGACGAGGGCGATCGTGGACAGGTCGCTCACCCGCACCGAGATCTGACCGGAGGCGAAGTGGCCGAACTTTTCGCTGAACTGGTCGAGGTAGTTCTCGAGCGTGAGGCCCTCCGCCTTCAGGTCGCTCACGAGCGAGAGCAGGAAGACGGCGGCGGAGATGCCGTCCTTGTCGCGCACGGTCACCGGATTCACGAGGTAGCCCAGGGCCTCTTCGTACCCGAAGATGAGCCCCGGTGCCCGCGAGACCCACTTGAAACCCGTGAGGGTGTCGGCGAAGTCGAGACCGTAGGCATCCGCTACGGCCCGAAGCGCCGGGGAGGACACGATGGAGCAGGCGAGTGTTCCCACGGGCGGGGTGTTACCGGCGGCGCGGGCGGCGAGCGAGGCGGCGCGCCAGCCGAGGATCATGCCCACCTCGTTGCCGCTGAGACGGCGGTAACCGCTTGCCTCGGCGGCGTCCGGAATGGCGACCGCGAGCCGGTCCGCATCGGGGTCGTTGGCAATAATGAGCTCGGCGTCAACTTCACGCGCGGTCTCGTACGATAAATCCATCGCCCCGGGTTCCTCGGGGTTGGGGAAGGCTACGGTGGGGAAGGCCGCGTCGGGAGCGACCTGAGCGTCGACGAGCGTAGGAAGGTCAAAGCCCGCCTGCTCGAGAACGCGGCGGGTGGTGTCCCACCCCACACCGTGCAGCGCGGTGTAGACGGAGTTCACCTGAGCGCGCGGGGCGTGTGCGATGCTCGCGGTGGCACTCACGTAGGCGCGCACCACGTCCTCATCGGCCGTCTCGTAGGAGGCCCGAGGCAGCTCGGGAACCAGTTCGTCGGCGGCAACGCGCAGAATCTGGGCGGCGATGAGCTTATCGTCGGGGGAGACAATCTGGGCACCGTTATTGTCGCCACCCAGATATACCTTGTAGCCGTTGTCATTCGGCGGATTGTGCGACGCCGTCACCATGACGCCGGCGCTCGCGTCGAGGTGACGCACTGCGAAGGCCACCAGGGGGGTGGGGAGCAGGCGCGGGAGCAGAATGGCACGCACGCCGACGCCGGCCATGATGGCGGCGGTATCGGTGGCGAAGATCTGGGAATTCTTGCGGCCGTCATAGCCGATCACGACAGACGGCGTGATGCCCGGCTTGGCGTGGCTCAGCAGGTAGCTGGCCAGACCGGACGCGGCCTGCGACACCAGCACACGGTTCATGCGGTTGGAACCGGCCGAAATTTCACCGCGCAGCCCGGCCGTGCCGAACTCCAGGCGCGTGTCGAAACGGTCATGCAGCGACGCGATCGCGGCGACGTCGCCGTCGCCGGCCGCGTTGATCAGGCCACGCAGCTGGGCTTGCGTCTCGGAATCCGGGTCCTGGCTGAGCCAGGCACGCGCCTTGGCGATCACGGCGCTGGTGGGGTCGCTGTTCTCGGAACCTGCGCGGGTGATCAGCGGTGCAGCGGTGGCTGCCCGTGTCGGGTCGCCACCGATCGTGTCCATGGCGGTGGTGGGGGCCTCGTCAAGATCCGCGTGGGTGAGGGCGGTCGCTGACGGTGAGTCAGACGGATGCGTCTCGCCGGCCAGCTCAGGCACCGTGCTGATCACGAGGGTGGGCGTGGAATCGTCCTCGCCCTCGGCGTCGGCGTCGGCGTCGGCGGAGTCGGTTCCGGCGCCAGACAGCGCGAGCCACGGGTTTGGTGAGGCGCTCGCTTCCGGGGCGGGCACCGCGGAATCCGCAGCGGACTCGGTCGGAGCGGCAGCGTCGTCGGCCCGGGCGGAGTGGCGACCGTTCACGCGGGTCGCCGGCTTCTCGGTGTTCTCGCTGTCGTCGGGCTCGGCGGGCGCTACGTTGTTCGCGCTCATAGTGCGGCCACGATCTTGGCGAGGAGGGCGCTGATCACGGGTTCGGCAAGCTGGCCGGCCTCGATGACCTCACCGTGGCTCAGCGGAGTCTTTTGAATACCCGCGGCCAGGTTGGTGATGAGCGAGAGCCCGAGCACCTCCATTCCGGCCTGACGGGCGGCAATGGCCTCGAGGGCCGTCGACATACCCACGATGTGTCCACCAATGGCCTTGGCCATCTGTACCTCGGCCGGGGTTTCGTAGTGCGGCCCCCGGAACTGGCAGTACACACCCTCGTCGAGTGTGGGGTCAATCGAGCGCGCCACATCGCGCAGACGCGCGGAGTAGAGGTCGGTCAAATCGATGAAAGTGGCGCCTTCGAGCGGCGAATCAGCGGTGAGGTTGATGTGGTCGCTGATCAGCACTGGCGTGCCGGGGGTCCAGGTCTCGCGAATTCCGCCGGCGCCGTTCGTGAGGATCATGGTCTTTACGCCCGTGGCGGCAGCGGTGCGCACGCTGTGCACCACGCGGCGCACACCGTGACCTTCGTAGTAGTGGGTGCGGGCGCCGATGACGAGCGCGCGCTTGCCGTTCGGCAGCAGCACCGAGCGCAGGGTGCCCACGTGACCGGCCAGGGCTGGTGCACTGAAGCCGGTGATCTCCTGGGCGGGGATGGTGTGCGTGGTCTCACCGATCAAATCGGCGGCCTTGCCCCAGCCGCTGCCGAGGGTGAGAGCAACGTCGTGCTGCGCCACGCCCGTGATGTCGGCAATCTGCTGCGCTGCGCTGCGTGCGACGTCGAACGGGTCTGTTTCTGGCGCGTCTAACAGGTTTAGGTCGGTCTTGAACATTCCCCTACTCTAAGCGACCCACGATATCGACGCAGATCCGGGGCGCCCACTGACGCCCCACGGCTGCCGTTCCCAGCGTACGAGCGGATGCCGGGCATCCGGCGGTTTGCCGGAGGCCTCCGGAATTGAGAGAATGGGGGACATGGCCTATGAGTTCGAACGCAAGCAGAGCATTGTTGTACTCGGCGGAGGGCCTGGCGGATACGAAGCGGCACTGGCCGGTGCTCAGCAGGGCGCCGAGGTCACTCTGGTGGAAAGCGTTGGCGTGGGCGGCTCGGCCGTGATCACCGACGTTGTGCCCTCCAAATCCCTCATCGCTACGGCCGAGGCCTCCAACTCCATCGGTGAGGCCACGGACCTCGGTGTGCAGTTCTTCGTGCGGGGGGAGACGGGCAAGCCGCTGCGCCCCGAGGTGGCGATCAACCTCGCCACGGTGAACAAGCGACTGCTCACCCTCGCCAGGCAGCAGTCCGAAGACATGAAGGCCACGCTCATTCGTGCCGGCGTCACCTTTGTGCAGGGACACGGGCGCCTCGACGGCACCTCCGGCGTGATCGTTGCCACCAGTGCCGACAGCACGGCGGCTGACTTTGACCGCATTGATGCCGACACGATCGTCGTCTCGGTGGGCGCGAGCCCGCGTATCTTGTCCTCCGCGCTGCCCGACGGGGAACACATCCTCACCTGGACGCAGCTGTACAACCTGAAGGCTGTTCCCGAGCACCTCATCGTGGTGGGATCCGGTGTGACGGGGGCCGAATTCGCATCCGCTTACCGAGCGCTCGGCGCCAAGGTGACGCTCATTTCGAGCCGCGATCAGGTGCTGCCCGGTGAGGACGCCGACGCGGCCAACGTGATTGAAAACGTGTTCAAGCGCAACGGCATGATCGTGATGTCCAAGTCGCGCGCGGCATCCGTTGTGCGCGAGGGCGAGGGTGTTCTGGCCACCCTGGAGGACGGTCGCGAGGTTCGCGGTAGCCACTGCCTGATTGCCGTCGGTTCGGTTCCCAACACGAGGAACATCGGCCTCGAAGAGGCTGGCGTTCAGCTGACCGCCAGCGGTCATGTTCAGGTGAACCGCGTGGCGCGCACGTCGATCCCCAACATCTACGCGGCGGGCGACTGCACCACGGAGCTACCCCTCGCCTCCGTGGCGTCCATGATGGGCCGCACCGCCGTCTTCCACGCCATGGGCGACACGGTCAACCCCATCGAAATTCGCAACGTGGCCGCGAACATCTTCACCCAGCCCGAGATCGCTACCGTGGGGTGGACCCAGAAGCAGATCGAGGACGGCCTGACCCAGGGTGACGTCTACAAGCTCCCGTTGTCCTCGAACCCACGCGCCAAGATGATGGGCATCAAGGACGGCTTCGTCAAGCTCATTGCGCGCACCGGCAGTGGCACGGTCATCGGCGGCGTCATCGTGGCGCCCCGGGCCAGCGAGCTCATCTTTCCGCTCGCACTGGCCGTCGAGCACCGCCTCACCGTTGACGAGGTGGCCCGGGCGTTCCCCGTGTACCCCTCGCTCACCGGTTCCATCACCGATGCTGCCCGGGCCATGCACGTGGTGCTCTAGCCGCACGACACACACAGAACGCGCCTACCCGAAGCTGGGCGGGCGCGTTTTGTGTGTCGCAACGGGCAGCGGATGCGCCGAAGCGCGTCTCCGGCATCGCCCCCGTGATTACGCGGCGTGCGTGATCAGACGGGCGTCTTCCACCGTGAGGAGAAGCGCTCCCGACGAGACCGTGGTGCCCACGACGGCGGTCAGGTTTCCCACGACGCCATCACGGTGAGCGGTGAGCGGCTGCTCCATTTTCATGGCCTCGAGCACCAGAAGCAGGTCACCCTTCACGACCAGGTCACCCTCCGCAACGAGCAGTTTCACGATCGTGGCCTGCATCGGTGCCTTCACGGCGTCACCGGTGTCGCTCGACACGGTGCTGGAACCGCCACGGCGACGGGGCGCCGGACCGGTTGAGTTATCGCCGGCACCGCCGGGCAGCAGTCGAGTGGGGAGGCTCACCTCGATGCGGCGTCCCTCCACCTCCACGACAACGTTGTGGCGCTTTTTTGTGGGAGTGGCATCTTCGAGCGTTCCGGTCCAGGGTTCGATGGTGTTGTCGAATTCCGTCTCGATCCAGCGGGTGAACACCGAGAACGGCTCACCGTTCTCGGGAGCGAACGCCGGGTCACGCACCACGGCGCGGTGAAACGGCAGCACGGTGGGAAGGCCCGTGATCTCGAACTCGTCGAGGGCTCGGCGCGAACGCTCGAGGGCTTCTTCCCGGGTGGCACCGGTCACGATGAGTTTGGCGAGCAGCGAATCGAAAGACCCGCTGATCACGTCGCCGGACTGAACACCGGTATCGACGCGCACACCGGGGCCGCCGGCGGGCTTGAACTGGTGAACAGGACCGGGGGAGGGGAAGAACCCGCGTCCGGGATCTTCACCGTTGATGCGGAACTCAAAGGAATGGCCCACAGCCACCGGGTCGGCGTAGTCGAGGATGCCGCCGGCCGCGATGCGGAACTGCTCGCGCACGAGGTCAATGCCGGTGATCTCTTCGGACACCGTGTGCTCAACCTGTAGGCGCGTGTTGACCTCGAGGAACGACACCGTTCCGTCTTGGCCGATGAGGAACTCGCAGGTTCCGGCGCCCACGTAGCCCACCTCAGCGAGGATCGCCTTGGAGGCACGATACAGCTCAGTGGTCTGCTCGGCGGTGAGGAACGGTGCGGGCGCCTCCTCGACCAACTTCTGGTGCCGGCGCTGCAGTGAGCAGTCGCGGGTGGAGACGACAACCACGTTGCCGTGCATGTCGGCCAGACACTGGGTTTCCACGTGCCGGGGATTGTCGAGGTATTTTTCTACGAAGCACTCGCCGCGGCCGAACGCGGTGATGGCCTCCCGGGTGGCGGAGTCAAAGAGTTCGGCCACCTCCGCGCGTTCGCGGGCAACCTTGAGGCCGCGTCCGCCACCACCAAACGCTGCCTTGATGGCCACGGGAAGACCGTGTACGTCGACAAAGGCGAGCACCTCCGCCGCGTCCACCACGGGGTTCAGCGTTCCGGGGGCCATCGGTGCGCCTACTTTTTCGGCAATGTGTCGAGCCGACACCTTGTCGCCGAGCTGGTCGATGGCGTCGGGCGACGGCCCAATCCAGGTGAGTCCGGCGCCGATCACGGCGCGAGCGAAGTCTGCGTTCTCGGCCAAAAAGCCGTAACCGGGGTGAACGGCATCCGCGCCGGAGCGTCGGGCGATGGAGAGGATCTTGTCAATGACGAGGTACGTTTCCGCACCGGTGGTGCCATCGAGCCCGTAGGCCTCGTCGGCGAGGCGCGCGTGCAGGGCATCGCGATCCTGGTCGGCATAGACGGCGACAGAGAGGATTCCGCTGTCTTTGGCAGCGCGGATCACCCTGACAGCGATCTCGCCCCGGTTGGCGATGAGGACCTTCGTTATGAGTGACACAAGTCCCAAGCTTATGGGTACGCGCGCGTGGCCTTTTAGCCGACCCCCACAAAAAGAGATGCCAAATCACTGCGGATGCCTACAACAGGTAGCCGATCACAGCCGAAAAGTTGCTCGGATCAGAGCGCGCCGCGCCGGTTCCAGAGGTCGGGCCAGTGATGACCCAGCCCGGCGACGAGTCGGCGGAGCGTGGGGAGTGAGAGCCCCACGACCGTTGAGGGGTCGCCCACGATGCGGGTGATGAACGGCGCGCCGAGGCTGTCAATGGTGAAGGCGCCGGCCACGAACAGCGGCTCGCCCGTTCCTATATAAGCGTCGAGTTCGGCATCCGTGATGTCATCGGCAAAGCTCACCTCCGCCACAGCAACCGCGCCCACGGCCCGGCCCGGCACGCCGTTGATGACCTCAATCAGCCAGTGTCCGGAGTAGAGCATGCCCGTGCGGCCGCGCTGCAGCTGCCAACGCTCGTGCGCCGTGGCCACGGTGTGCGGCTTGCCGTAAATCACGCCGTCGAGCACAAAGACCGAGTCGCCGCCCAGAATCAGCGAGGGAGCGGATGCCTCGGTGCTCACGCTCGACGACGCCGCGTACTGGGCCGCAGCCGCCTCGGCCTTGGCACGCGCAAGCAGCTCGACAACCTCATGAGGCGACAGCGGGGCATCCGCCCCGGCATTCGCCGCGGCGGTCACGGCCTCCTCATCCACATCGGGGGAGATGAGGGCCGGCTCGATTCCCGCCGCCCGTAGAAGGGCGAGTCGAGCGGGGGAGGTGGACGCCAAAATCAGGTGCATGGTTTACTTTCTCACCGATATGGGCACAACCCGCACCGGGCTTCGTCGAGAAGGCCTCAATACGGGGGGCGATGTGGGATTATCGAAGGATGGGCATCAGTAATCACACGCAGTCGAACACCAACAGCACGGCCGAATCACCGGTGGGAACCGAGATCGAACTCGACATCACCAACGTCGCTCACGGCGGAATCTTCGTGGCCCGCCACGAGGGTCGCGTGGTGTTCGTCAGCGACACTCTTCCCGGCGAACGTGTGCGTGCCCGCCTCACCGAGGCCAACCACAAAAGTTTCTGGCGCGCCGAGACCGTTGCAGTCATCACCGAGGCGCCCGAGCGCCAGCCGCACGTGTGGGCAGCCGCGGCCATCGACCGTGCCCCCGAGGATCGCGCGGGCGGTGCGGAGTTGGGCCACATCGAACTGAGTTTCCAGCGCGAGCTCAAGCGCCGTGTGCTGGCCGACGCCCTGCAGCGGATGGCCGGCATCGAGAGTCCCGTGACGGTTGAGTCCGTCCAGGCCGGCCCGAACGCGAGCCCCGGAGACTTCATGGACGGCACGGGATGGCGCACGCGCATCAGCCTGCACGTGGACGAGCACGGCACGGTTGGCCCCTATGCCGCCCGCTCGCACCGCGTGATCCCCGTGAACGACCTCCCGCTGGCCGAGCACGCCATTGAAGAGATCGCGCCGCTCGACACCCTTTTTCACAACGCTGCCACGGTGAACCTCGTGGCACCGTCTGAGGGTCCCGTGCGGGTGCTCGTGGCCGAGAAGGACACGTTCGGCAAGCCGCGCCCAGCCGAGCGCAGCGTGATTCGCGAGCGTGTGGGCGATCGCGAGTTCGAGCTTGACGTCTCCGGCTTCTGGCAGGTGCACTCTCGCGCCGCCGAGACGCTGTTCGCCGCCGTGCAGGATTCCATCGATCCGGAACTGTTCGACCCTCGCGCTACGAACCTCGACCTCTACGGCGGTGTCGGTCTGCTCGCCGCGGCCGTGGGGGACCGCTTCGGCAGCGCCGTGCGCATCACCTCGGTGGAGAGCGATCCCGAGGCCGTGAACTTTGCGGCCACCAACCTGAAGGAATGGGTGGGGGCGACCGCGGAAACCGACCGAGTCGACCGTTACCTGCAGCGTGTTCTTCGCGAAGCGGATGCCGCCCAGCGCGCCCGCCTGCAGGCCGCCACCGTGGTGCTCGATCCGCCCCGGTCCGGAGCCGGCAAGGTGGTCATCGACCAGTTGGGTGCGCTGTCGCCGGCTCAGATCATCTATGTGGCCTGTGACCCGGTGGCTCTGGCCCGCGACGTGGCGCTGCTGGCCGGCTTCGGTTACGAGCTGAAAAATCTGCGTGCTTTTGACCTCTTCCCCAACACTCACCATGTTGAAGCCGTCGCCGTGCTCACGAAATAGCTATCGTTGACCTGAAGACCAAGGAAAGCAGAAATTGTGACACAGCACCTACCCGAGACTCTCGCATCCGCTGACAAGCCGATTCGCGTCGCCATCGTTGATGATCACGAATCGGTGAGATTGGGTCTGCAGGGTGCCTGTGAAAACGCGGGTTACACCGTAGTGTTCACCGCGGCAACCGTGTGGGACCTGATTGCGGGACTCGATGGCCGGGTGTGCGACGTGATTGTTCTTGACCTTGCTCTCGGGGATGGCTCGGTGGTGACCGACAACGTGAAGCTGGCGCAGAGCACGGGTTCGGCTGTGCTCGTGCACAGCATCGCCGACCGAGTGGCATCCGTTCGTGAAGCGCTCGCCGCGGGGGCTGCCGGGGTCATTCCCAAGTCGTCGCCCACCACGAGTGTGATGGCCGCCGTGGCCGCTGTGGCGCATGGTGACGTGCTCAACAACCTCGAATGGGCCACCGCGATTGACGCCGACCGCGACTTTGCCAAGGCCCAGCTCGGCCGCCGGGAACGGGACGTGCTGCACCTGTACGCCTCGGGGCTACCGCTGAAGATGGTTGCCCTGCAGCTGGGTATCGCCCATTCCACCGCCCGGGAATACCTCGACCGCATTCGAGTGAAATATGTGGAGGTGGGTCGTCCGGCCCCCACCAAGGTGGATCTGCTGCGCCGCGCGGTGGAGGACGGCATTTTGCCGGGTCTGGACGTCGAGGCCGGGGACAGCCGTGTCTAAACATGCGGCGCACGCCGCAAGCCCGAGCACGGTCAGTGGGCGCTCCCGCGAGCGTCGCGCTATGACCAGCACCGTTCTCGGGGCCTCAGCCCGCCCCCGCAACTCGCTCAGCCGGGCGCAAATCGAAACCGTGCTCTCCCGCTCCGTGGCTGCGATTTCGGTAATCTTTGCCCTGCAGAGCGTGCCTGCGGTGCTGCACCAGTACGAGGAACATCCCACGGTTGGCACCGCCATCATGGCGGTCGCCCTCGGCCTCGCCATTGCCGGTGTGCTCGTGGCAACGCTGGTGAAGAGGTGCGTGAGCTGGTGCACCGGCACCGTGGCCGTGTTCTACCTCATGGCGATCGCGGCGTGGCCGTTCGTCATTGAGCACACTCCGGTAGACGTGAGTGATAAGCCCTGGCTCTGGTACCTCTGCACCGTGGCAACCTCGTGCGCAGCAATTGGTTTCAGCCCGCGCTGGGCCGCCGTGTACACCGTTGTCGCACCGGTTGCCTACGGGATTGTGCGAATGCAGGATTCGGGCGGTGGAGCGGATCTGCTGCTCGCGTCCCTCGACGTGATGTACGCGGTTATTCTCGGCCAGGTGGTGCTCATCCTGATCACCATGCTGCGCAGCGCCACCAGCAACGTCGACCTGGCCCAGAGCAACGCCCTCGCGCAGTACACCTCCTCGGTGCGTCAGCACGCCACCGACGTGGAACGCGTTGAGGTGGACTCCATCGTGCACGACAGCGTGCTGGCCACGCTCCTCGCGGCTGCGGGCTCACGCACGGCGAAGGGTGCGGAGCTCGCCGCCATCATGGCCGCCAATGCCATCGCGCGTCTGCGAGAGGCCAGCGAGGCCCGCCCCGACGACGTGGCCAGGCTGCCGGTGACGCGGCTTGGCACCCGTCTTCGGCACGAGGCCGCGGCATCCGCTGCCCCGTTCACGTTCATTGACCACAGTGATGCGTCGGTCACCGTGCCGGAACAGGTGAGCGAGGCCCTGTTCGCGGCGGCCGTTCAGGCCATGGTCAACAGTGTGCAACACGCCGGGCGAGCGGATGCCTCGGTGTCGCGTGCCCTCACCCTCACCGCCTCTCCCGATGACGGCTGCCGCATTGAAATCGCCGATTCCGGTGTGGGTTTTGACGCTAGCGCCGTCCCGGAAGAACGACTCGGGTTGCGGGTATCGATTCAGGAACGTGTCACGAGCGTGGGCGGGTTCGTCTGCGTGCGCACGAGCGTGGGGAAGGGAACGATCATCACTCTGCGCTGGCCGCGCCCGGCCGACCAAGCGCCACTGGAGACGGTGGAGGGCGACGGTATCTCGTCAATCGATGTGAGCGAGGGTACCCCGGTCATCGTCGATGGGGACCCACGCAGCGAGCCTGCTGCGCAAGCGGTACCGGGAGCTCTCGCGTGATGAATCATGCGCGTCCGCTGATTCTGGGGCTGGCCGCGCTCTTTTCTGGCTATCACATCCTTCTCGGTATCTATTCGCTCAACCTGCCCCGCTCCGCCGGTCCGATCGTGGCGGCGATGCTGGTTTATGGCATTGCGAGCGTGGCGAGCCTCTGGCCCACCAGCCCTACCCGCATGTCGCTCGGCCTCGCGTTCTTCAACGTGGCCGTGTGCGGAGCGCTGCCGCTGGTTGTGGGGAGCCAGCTGAATGGTTCCTTCAACAACGGCTACGCCACCTGGTACGTGGCTGCCGTGGGAACCCTGCTCACCATCACGGCCACCCGCAAGCGTCCAGCGCTCGCTTTCATCGGTGCGGGGTTTCTGGTTGTTCACACCCTGTGGTGGGCCGGTGTGGGGGCCCTCGGCTCGATGGGTGTCATCGGAAGCGTCGTCTGGGTGGCGGCCGCTGCCCTCCTCTCCCGAGCCCTGGCCAAGGCCGCCCGCGACGCCCAGCAGTTCTCCCGGGCCGAGCGACAGGCGGCCCGCTGGCAGGCTGCCCAGGAGGCACACCTCTACGAGCGACAGGTGCGCCTCACCCACACGAACCGGCTGGCCCTCGCTATGCTGCACGACATCGTGGAGCAGGGCGGTGAGCTCGACGCTGCGCAGCGTCAGGAGTGCCGCTACCTGGAGGGCGCGATCCGGGATGAGATTCGCGGACGCCGACTCCTGAACGACGCCGTCCGCGATCAGGTGATGCTCGCCCGACGTCGCGGAGCAATTGTGACTCTCCTCGACGAGGGGGCCATGGATGATGTCATTGACGAGCAACTGGAGCGGGTGCTCAACACGCTCGCCGCAGCCATTGCGGGCACCACGGCCGACAAGATCATCGTGCGCACCGCAGCAGATGGCTCCGACACGGCCGTCACGGTCGTGGGTCTGCGCAGCCCGAACCCCACAACCGTCTCGTTTGGGCACGACGACACCGGTGACGAGGTTGAGCTGTGGCTGGAGATTCCCCGGGAGCTCCAGGTACCTCAGCGGCTCTAAGTACAGGCTCGCAGCACACCAGAGGCCCCATGCGAAAGGGACCAGCCGAGGCTGGTCCCTGTCAACATTTCGAGCGTAGGTGACAACCCGAATGCCACCGTACCCGCCCCCACATTCTCGCCTCAATACCCTAGTCGGCGAGAATCTGGTGGTGTAACTCTGTGAGCAACACCGAGCACTTACCATTGTGAACTCTTTCACAAGAAAGCACAGTCGGCATTTAGGGGGACACGCGCATTTAGCCGGAAAAACTCCGCCAGCTGCCCGGCCCAGGGGTGATCGGCGAACGAACGGAGCGCTGGTTTCGCTGCCAGGCGCTCTGGCCGTGGCCCGGTGCGGAGCGCCGTTCATCCGACTCCTCGCGCAGCAGACCACGAAGAATAGCGATCACGGCGGAGGCCTCGGTGTCGCTGACGCCCGGAGTGAGGAAGATAACGTCGGACGGGTCAAATTCCGCGCGGGCGGGCGGTGCGACAGCCGCCGGAGGCGGGGTGTGCGTCTGAGTGTCTGTCATGGTGCCCTACAGCGGGATGTTCCCGTGCTTCTTGGCTGGGAGCGTGGCGCGCTTGGTGCGCAGCGCACGCAGGGCCTTGGTGACCGCCACGCGGGTAGCGGCCGGTTCGATCACTCCGTCGAGCTCACCGCGCTCCGCAGCCAGGAACGGGCTCGCCACGTTGTAGGTGTATTCGTTCGCGAGGCGCGTGCGCACCGCAGCCACATCTTCGCCGTTGGCCTCGGCCTGCTTGATCTCGGCGCGGTAAAGAATGTTCACGGCACCCTGGCCACCCATCACAGCGATTTCCGCGGTGGGCCAGGCCAGGTTAATGTCGGCTCCGAGCTGCTTGGAACCCATCACGATGTACGCTCCGCCGTAGGCCTTCCGCAGAATCACCGTAACGAGCGGCACGGTGGCCTCGGCGTAGGCGTAGAGCAGCTTGGCTCCGCGGCGAATGATGCCGGTCCACTCCTGGTCGGTTCCGGGCAGAAAACCCGGAACATCCACGAGGGTGAGAATCGGAATCGAGAACGCGTCACAGAACCGCACGAAACGGCTGGCCTTCTCGCCGGCCTCAATGTTGAGGGTTCCCGCCATGGCGCTCGGCTGGTTGGCCACGATGCCGATGGAACGGCCCTCCACGCGGGCGAAACCCACCACAATGTTCGGGGCGAACAGCGGCTGCGTCTCGAGAAAGTCGCCGTTGTCCACAATGTGGGAAATAACGGTCTTCACGTCGTACGGCTGGTTCGTGGAATCGGGGATGATGAAGTTGAGCTTGAGGTCGGCATCCGTGGTCTCAAGCTCGACATCGCTGTCGAAGACCGGCAGCTCGGCGAGGTTGTTGTCGGGAAGGTAGCTCAGCAGGGTGCGCGCGAAGTCCAGCGCGTCGGCCTCGTCACTCGCGAGATAGTGCGAGACACCGGAGACCTTGTTGTGCGTGAGGGCACCGCCGAGTTCCTCCATGCCCACGTCTTCACCGGTGACGGTCTTGATCACGTCGGGTCCGGTGACGAACATTTGGCTGGTCTTGTCCACCATGATCACGAAGTCGGTGAGGGCCGGTGAGTACACCGCGCCACCCGCGGCCGGGCCACAGATGATCGAGATCTGCGGGATGACGCCGGAGGCGGCCGTATTGCGACGGAAGATCTCGCCGTACTTGCCGAGGGCCACGACGCCCTCCTGAATGCGGGCTCCGCCGGAGTCGAGGATTCCCACGATGGGGACGCCGGTCTTCAGGGCCAGGTCCATCACCTTGATGATCTTCTCGCCGGCCACCTCGCCGAGCGATCCGCCGAAGATGGTGAAGTCCTGCGAGTACACGGCCACCTGGCGTCCGTGGATGGTGCCGGTGCCGGTGACCACGGCGTCGCCGTAGGGCCGCTTCTTCTCCATGCCAAACGCCACGGTGCGGTGGCGCACAAACTCGTCCAGTTCGACGAACGAGCCCTGGTCGAGCAGCTGGTCGATGCGCTCCCGGGCAGTCATCTTGCCCTTGGCGTGTTGCTTCTCCACGGCGGCGGCCCCACTGGCGGTCACGGCCTCGTGATAACGCAGCTTGAGGTCGGCGAGCTTTCCAGCCGTCGTGTACAGGTCGGGGCCCGGCAGGGGCGTCTTGTCAGTCACCGTTTTACTCTACCGGCCAGCCCCCATCGGGGCGCGTTGACGATTCTCCACAAAGAACCGCTGTTTCGCTGGTTGGTTCCCCTGCCCCCGTCGCTAATTCAGGAGATTGGGCTCCTTTACGCCGCGACACGCGTGTCTGTGGGCCGTTGGGGGAGAATATCCTGAACTAGCGACGTAGCGAGGCCGAACCTGGGCCTCCGCTCGCCACAATCAAGGAGTGCGTATGGAGTTTCCGCTCAGCCAACCGGTCGTTGCCCGCTTCGAGTTCGTTACCGAGGCCGGTTCCACCAACGACGTTCTCGTGCAGCACGCAACGGGAGCGGATGCCTCCGCTTGGCCCGACCTGTCGGTTGTCGTTACCGACAACCAGACTCAGGGCCGGGGCCGACTGGGCCGTACCTGGCTCGCGCCCACCGGCAAGTCCCTCGCCATTTCGGTGCTGCTGCGCCCGGAGCTCCCCGGCGGCGTGCCGCTTCCGTCGCATCGGCTGGGCTGGTTTCCTCTTCTGGCCGGCGCCGCCATGACACAGGCCGTGCGCGACAGCATTCCCGCACACCACACCGTCGCGGGGCGGGCCACCGCGGCCACCACAGCCCCCGCGACGGATCCCGAGAACCAGCCGCCCACTCACGAGGTCACCCTGAAGTGGCCTAATGACGTGCTGATCGACGGCTACAAGGTGTCCGGGGTGCTCAGCGAGCTGCTCCCGGATGCCCGCGGCATGGTCATCGGCACCGGCGTGAACCTCTCGCTCTCCGAGCACGACCTGCCCACGCTCACCTCCACCTCCCTGCTTCTGGTCACCGGCACCGCACCGGTTACGGACGAGGTTTTGGCCCGCTACCTCACCCGGTTCACGGCGCTCTATGCGGCGCTCCTGGCGGCCGACGGTGATCCGCAGAAAAGTGGCCTGCACGACACCGTGAACGAACTCTGCGGAACTCTCGGCGCCGTCGTTCGCGTGGAGCTGCCCGGCGGCACCGACGTGATCGGCACGGCACAGTCCATTGACGAGGATGGCCGCCTCGTGGTGCTGAACCACGCCGATGGCGAGGTTCAGGCTGTCGCCGCCGGTGATGTCACCCACCTGAGGTATTAATAGAGTGATGGGCAACGCGCGATGAGTAAGAAGAAGAAAACGGACGGCGGCGACACCGGGCCGATGCCACTGTATGCCCCGGCACCAGAGAAGGTCGTTGCGCGCATTCGTCCGCACGTTCGGGTGCTGTTCTGGCCCACCATCCTGCTGTTCGCGGTGTGCGCCGTGACCGGGTTTTACGCCGGCAACCTGCCGGAACCGTGGCAGAACACACTCCTCCTGCTGGGCGCGGCGCTCGTCATCCTCGTGGGGTGGCTACTCCCGCTCGCATTCTGGCTCACTCACCGCTACACGGTCACCACCCGGCGCATCATCTTTCGCCGCGGCTTCTTCGTGCGCACCCGGCAAGAACTCGTGCACAGCCGCGGCTACGAGGTGACGGTGCGCCAGACCTGGTTGCAATCGTTGTGGCGATCAGGCACGGTGAGCATTAATACCGGCCTGAAGCATCCGCTTGTGATCAGTGATATTCCGAATGCCGAACTCGTGCAGCAGGTGCTCAACGACCTCATGCACGAGTCGCGCAGCATGATCGGCACCAGTCGGCAGGAGCAGTGGGCGCTCTCGCCCGAAACAAGCGGTTGGGGCCGCTCCTAGTTCACGGCGGGGGTTAGCGGCGTTCGGATTCCTGCAGCCGAATGGCGCGCAGTTCCAACGCCTCCAGCTCGAGGAGTGTGGGTTCGGATGCCTGCAGGTCGGCCTCCACCTCGGCGGCGGCAGCGCGGCGGGTGGGTGAAAAGACCCAGTAGCGGTAGAGCACAAAACGAAAGATGGAGCCGAGGGCGAGCCCAATGACGTTGGACGAGATGTTGTCGGCGAGGACACTCGTATAGCCGAGCACGTAGTGGCTCACCCACAGGCAGGCGATGCCGATTCCCATGCCCACGAGGCTGACGGCTAAGAATTCGAGGCCCTCGCGCACGGCACGGCTCTGGCGGTGCTGACCGAAGGTCCAGTACCGGTTGCCAACCCAGTTGGTCGCAATGGCGAGCGAGGTGGAGACGATCTTGGCGTAAATGGGACCGGCAGACACGTTCTCCGGTGTGAAGACGGTGGTGCGCAGCAGCAGGAAAACGGTCATGTCAACGGCAAAACCCACCAGACCGACCGCGCCAAACTTGCCGACCTGGGTTGCGAGGCTCAGGAGGCGGCTACGGTTGATCGTGACTGTCACACTCATCCATCCGTCGATCGTACAATTGCCACCGGCGTACGGGCAGATCGCAGTCTATGACCAGCGTGAATGCACAACCTGAGAATTGCCCCGTTTGGATGAACGTCTGTGAAGAAAATGGTGAACACATGGCTTTGACCGTTGGTGTTATTGGCGGTGGCCAGCTGGCCCGAATGATGATTCCCGCTGCCGTGGCGCTCGGAATCGACCTGCGGGTGCTCGCCGAGCAGGAACGGATGTCGGCCGAGCTCGCCGCAACCGCCGTGGGCGACTACCGCGACCTCGATACTGTTCTGGCGTTTGCCGAGACCGTGGATGTGATCACGTTCGACCACGAGCATGTGCCACAGGAGATTCTGCGCGAGCTGGTGCGCCGCGGGATCGAGGTGCATCCGGGCCCTGACGCGCTGCTCTACGCGCAGGACAAGCTGCTGATGCGGGCGCGGCTCACCGAGCTGGGACTGCCGGTTCCCGACTGGGCGGCCGTGGAGAACGCCGAGCAGCTCGGGGCGTTTCTGGCCGCGCACGGCGGTCGCGCGGTCGTGAAGACCGCCCGCGGTGGCTACGACGGCAAGGGCGTGCGGGTGGTGTCGCACGAGCGAGAAGCCGACGATTGGTTCACGGCGCTCGCCGAAGACGCCAACGGCGGCGCTCTGCTCGTGGAAGAACTCGTGGAGTTTCGCCGCGAACTCGCCCAGGTGGTGGCGCGCCGTCCCTCCGGCGAGATCGCTCTCTGGCCGGTGGTGGAAACGGTGCAGCGCGGGGGAGTGTGCGCCGAAGTCACCGCGCCCGCGCCCGGTTCGGTCGGGCGTCTCTCCGACGTTGCCGCCGACATCGCCATTGCCGTGGCTGAGGGCATCGGGGTTACGGGCGTGCTCGCCGTCGAGCTGTTTGAGACAACGGATGATCGTTTGCTCGTGAATGAGCTGGCCATGCGTCCGCATAACAGCGGTCACTGGTCCATCGACGGATCCACCACGAGCCAGTTCGAGCAGCACCTGCGCGCGGTGCTGGATCTTCCGCTGGGTGCGACCGGAACACGAGACACCTGGTCGGTCATGGTCAATGTGTTCGGGGGACCAGCCGAGGGCACGATGGGTGACCGGTATTCGGTGGCGATGGTGGAGCATCCGCTTGCGAAGGTACACAACTACGGCAAGGCCAGCCGGCCCGGTCGAAAGGTGGGACACGTGACCGTGGGCGGCGACGATCTCGACGACGTGATGTACCACGCGCGCGCCACTGCGGCATTTTTGCAGGACTGAGCCATAGGATCGACTCCGTGCTAGACAACTCCGCGTCAGACGCGCCCACGCCAGCTGATCCTGCCGTTTCGGAGACCCCGCTCGTGGGAGTGGTCATGGGCTCGGACTCGGATTTCACCGTGATGAGCGCTGCGGTGCAGGTGCTGCGTGACTTCGGTGTGGCGTGTGAGGTGCAGGTGGTGTCGGCTCATCGCACACCGCACGAGATGATCGCCTACGGGGAGACCGCGCACGAGCGTGGCCTGCGCGTGATCATTGCCGGAGCCGGTGGGGCGGCGCATCTGCCCGGAATGCTGGCCGCGGTGACGACGCTGCCCGTAGTGGGCGTTCCCGTGCCGCTTGGCCTGCTCGACGGCATGGACTCGCTGTTGTCGATTGTGCAGATGCCGGCCGGCGTGCCCGTGGCAACGGTGTCGATTGGAGGCGCACGCAACGCCGGGTTGCTGGCCGTGAAGATTCTGGCCACCGTCGACGACACGCTGCGGGTGAAGCTGGAAGAGTTCATGGGCAGCCTGCACGAGCAGGCCAAGCAAAAGAACCGCGACTTGCAGGCGCGCCTATGAGCCAGATAACCAACCCCATTCGCTACCCGGACGTTGGATCGACGCACACCATGACCAAGCGAGCCTGGTGGCTCGTGGCGCTGAATGTGGCACTGCCCGGCTCGGTGCAGGTGCTGGCCGGTAATCGCCGGCTGGGGCGGTTCGGTCTGGGAGCCACACTCACGTTTATCGCGCTCGCCGCGGTGACGGTTGCCGCGTACGTGCTGTGGCCGGAGGTGGTCCTCACCGTCTTCACCAATAACGTTGGACTCTGGGCGGCGGCGCTTGCGCTGGCGTTCTACGGCGTGGTGTGGCTGATGCTCACCCTCGACACGCTCCGACTCGTGCGATTGGTGCGCGCCGCACCGGGGGCGCGGCCGGTCATTGCCGTGCTGACGACCGCCGTCATGCTTTTTGTGGTGGGGGGCGCCGGGTATGGCGCCTACGTTGCCACCACCGCGAGCGGTTTTCTGTCCGACGTGTTCGTGGCCGGACCCACGGAGCCGCCCGTCAATGGCCGGTACAACGTGCTGCTGATGGGCGGCGACGCCGGAGCCGACCGCAACGGGCTGCGCCCCGACAGCATCTCGGTGGTGAGCGTCGATGCCACGACCGGCCAGGCCACCACCATCAGCTTGCCCCGCAACCTTCAGGATGCACCGTTCTCCGACGGCTCGGCGCTCGGTGCACTGTATCCCGAGGGGTACGGGGCCATCGACGGCTGTGACACGGATGCCTGTCAGCTCAACTCCGTGTTCACGGAGGCCGAGCTCAAACGCGCCTTCCTGTACCCCGACGCCACGGCGCAGGGACGCAGCCCCGGAATTCAGGCCACCATCGAGGCGGCTCAGGGCATCACCGGACTGACGATTCAGTACTTTGTGCTGATCGACATGCAGGGGTTCTCCGACCTGATCGATGCGCTGGGTGGCATCGACATCACCGTGCAGAACCGGGTTCCGGTGCACACCGACGACACGTTCACGAAGGTGCTTTTCTGGTTCGAGCCCGGCCCGCAGCACATGGATGGCTACCACGCGCTCTGGTTCGCCCGCTCGCGGCACGGAACCAGCGACTACGACCGCATGCAGCGCCAGACGCAGATGCAGGAAGCACTGCTCGCGCAGGCGAACCCGGCGAATGTGCTCACCAAGTTTCAGGCCGTGGCTGAGGCTGGCACGCAGGTGGTGAAAACCGATGTCCCGCAGGGCATGTTGGGCTACTTTGTAAATCTGGCGTCGAAGACGAAGACGTTCCCGGTGACGGCGGTGCCGCTCATTCCGGAAAACGGGGTCGACCCGGAGAACCCCGACTACGCGGCGATCAAGGTGCTCATCGATGCGGCTCTGGCGCCTGCTACGGCGGCTCCGTCGCAGTAGTCACTGCTACCGGGGGGTCTCGACACGCGCCCTGGCGGGCACTGCTCGACCAGCGGACGTGCGGGCGGGCACTGCTCGACCAGCGGAAGTGCGGGCGGGCTAGAGGTCGGCGTGCAGCTGCCAGACGCGCTCGGCTGAGTCCCGCCACGAGAAGGCGCGGGAGCGGTCGCTGCCAAAGATACGCAGGCGCTGATTCAGCTCGGTGTCGCCCAGCACACGCGACAGTGCTGCGGCCAAGCGCTCGGAGTAACCGTCGGCATCCGCTCTCTCCACCACCACACCAGCGTCGCCGGCGGCTTCCACCAGCGCGGGCGCGTCGGAGTGCACAACCGGCGTGCCCAGGTGGAAGGCCTCAATGATGGGCAGCGCGAAGCCTTCTTCGAGGCTCGGGTAGGCGAACACGGAGGCTCGCGCGATGACGATGGCGAGGTCTTCGTCGCTCAGCCCCGACATGGCGCGCACTCGGCCCGGCTCGAGACCGGCCTCTTCGGCTACCGAGGCGATATTGAGCTCGCCCCACGTGTCCGGTCCGATCACGATCAGTGGCAGGTCCGGCGCGCCGGGGAGTCCCATCGCGGTGATGAGCGCGGTGATGCCCTTGCGGGGGTCGAGCGTGCCTGTGGCGGCAATGTATTCCTCCGGCAGCCCGAGAGCGGCCACGCGGCCCGACACCAGCGAGTCGGTGGGCAGCATCAGACCGCTGCCCACGGCGCCGCCAATGACGCGTATGCGGTCTCCGAAGTCCATGATCTCGGCCAGCTGCTGCGCAACCGCGTGGCTCGGCACCACCACGGCGTCCGCGTGCTTGCGTGCGCGCTTCACCATGGCCTTCGTCCAGCCCACGGTCGTGGGCGTGAGCGATTCCGGATGCGTCCACGCGAGTACGTCGTGAATAGTCAGGGCAATCTGTGTGCCGTCGCTCTGCCGGTCGTGGCGGCGAAGCGGTGCCAGCAGGCTCGGCGCGTGAATCATGCCTGTTCCCGTGGACGCCGTGACACCGAGGCTCCACGCCACAGCAAGCTCGCGCCGGGCCAGCGTCGTTTTCGTCAGTGACACCAGGCCCGGTAATGCGGCGTCAATCGCCTCGTACTGGTCGGGCGGAGACGAGGAGACAATGCCCTCGACCTCACACCCGGCCGGTGCCGTGGCAATGAGCGCACGGGTGAGTTCCTCGGTGTAGCGGCCCACGCCGCCGGGAACAGGCGCCACCATTTGATCAACGACAACACGGAGGGTGATCATTCGTTTGTGAATGCTCCCTCGGCGGCGGCCGCGGTGAGGGCCTCCTGCCAGGGGCGCATGGGCTCGAGGCCGGCGGCACGCCAGGCGTCGTGACCGAGAACCGAGTACGCGGGGCGGGGGGCTGGGCGCACAAAGCCGGCCGCATCCGTGGGGAGCACGCGTTCCGGGTCCAGGCCTGCCGACACGAAGACGGCTCGAGCGAAGTCGAACCAGCTGGTCTTGCCGGCGTTGGTGCCGTGATAAATGCCGGCCGGGGCATCCGCGTCGAGAAGGTAGACAATTTGGGCCGCGAGGTCGCTGGTCCAGGTGGGCTGGCCAAACTGGTCGTTGACCACGCTCACCGTGTCGTGCGTGGCGGCCAGGCGCAGCATGGTTTTGGCGAAGTTGGGACCATGCTGGCCGTAGAGCCACGCGGTGCGCACAATGTAGGACGCCGGAGCGTTGTGTGCGAGCACAAACTCCTCGCCGGCGGCCTTGGTGCGACCGTAGGCGCTGATCGGGTCACGGGGGGTGTTCTCGGCGTAGGGCGTGGTGGCGCTGCCGTTGAACACGTAGTCGGTGGACACCTGAACCATGCGAACACCGGCAACGGATGCCGCGATCGCCAAATTCTTGGCACCCACGGCGTTCACGGCATACGCGGCGTCTTCGTGTGTTTCGGCGTCGTCCACCTTCGTGTACGCCGCAGCGTTGATCACCACGTCTTGACCCTCAACCGCGGCCGTCACGGCGTCAAGGTCGGTCACGTCGAGGTTTTCGCGGGCCAGCGCGGTCACTGTGTGGCCGGCCAGCGCCGTCTGTAGGTCGCGGCCGAGCATGCCCGATGCGCCGGTGATCAAATACTTCATGAAGCTCCTCTAAACAGTGAAAATTTCGTTCCACCCCATGCGAAAGTACCGTGAAAGCGGAGTCAGCGGTGAGGCTAGTTGAGTGCGGCGCGGGCCTTGAGCGGCTCCCACCAGCTGCGGTTGTCGCGGTACCACTGCACCACGTCGGCGAGGCCCTGTTCAAAGGGGACCTCGGGCGCGTAGCCCAGCTCGGCCTGGATCTTGGAGATGTCCACCGAGTAGCGCAGGTCGTGGCCGAGGCGGTCGGCGACGCGGTCCACGTACGACCAGTCCTTGCCGGTGGAGTCGAGCAGCATCTGCGTGAGCTCTTTGTTGGTGAGCTCGGTGCCGCCACCAATGTTGTAGATCTCGCCGGCGCGGCCGTTCACGAGCACCATGGCAATGGCGCGGGTGTGGTCGTCAACGTGCAGCCAGTCGCGAATGTTGTTGCCCTCGCCGTAGAGGGGAACGTGCAGGTCGTCGATCAGGTTGCTGACGAACAGCGGGATGACCTTTTCGGGAAAGTGGTACGGGCCGTAGTTGTTCGAGCAGCGCGTGATCGACACGTTGAGGCCGTGGGTGCGGTGGTAGCTGCGCGCAAGCAGGTCGCTGCCGGCCTTCGACGCGGAGTAGGGGGAGTTCGGCTCAAGGGCGCGCTCTTCGTTCCACGAGCCCTCGGCGATGGAGCCGTAGACCTCGTCTGTGGACACGTGCACGAAACGCTTGAGGTTGTTGCGCAGGGCAGCATCGAGCAGCTGCTGCGTGCCGAGCACGTTGGTCTCCACAAAGATGGAGGCGTCGCGCACGCTCCGGTCAACGTGCGATTCGGCGGCAAAGTGCACCACGGCGTCGATGCCCGGGAACAGGGTGTCGAGCAGAGCGCCGTCGCGAATGTCACCGTGTACAAAGCTGTAGCGCGGGGAGTCGGCAATCGGAGCCAGGTTCTCGAGGTTGCCCGAGTAGGTGAGAGCGTCGAGCACCACAACTTCGGCGCCTTCGAGGCCCGGGTATTTGTCTTCGATGGTTCGACGCACAAAGTTCGAGCCGATGAAACCGGCGCCGCCGGTGACGAGAATCTTCATATAGGGGTAACCGTTCCGTTCGCTTCAATGGCCTCCGCGATTCTACCGGAAGCCGATTGGTAGACTTCCCAACGTGCAGATTCGCGAACTCTCCATCCCAGACTCCTATGAGATCACCCCGAAGCAGTTCGGAGACGACCGGGGAGTCTTCCTCGAGTGGTACCGATTCGACAAACTGGAGGCCGTGATCGGGCATCCACTCAGCCTCGCTCAGGCCAACACGTCAGTGTCGAAGCGTGGATCCGTGCGAGGCATCCACTTCGCCGACATCCCGCCGAGCCAGGCCAAATATGTCACAGCTGTGCACGGCGCCGTGCTCGACTACATCGTTGACATTCGCGTGGGTTCGCCCACGTACGGCCAGTGGGACAGCGTCCTCCTTGACGACACCGATCGCCGTGCTGTCTACATCTCTGAAGGTATTGGGCACTGCTTTGTGGCGCTCACCGAGAACGCCACGGTGAGCTACCTCGTGAACAGCACGTTCAGCCCCGGACGCGAGCACGGCATCAACCCGCTGGACCCGGAAATTGGTCTGGTCTTCCCGCCCGAAGCTGGTGAGTTGCTCCTGTCTCCGAAGGACACCGAGGCGCCCGGGCTGGCCGCTGCTGCAGCCGCCGGGATCCTGCCCACCTGGGACGCTGCCCGGGCCTACTACGACTCACTGAATGACAGGAAATAAATAAATGCGCGGAATCATTCTCGCTGGCGGGTCGGGCACGCGCCTGTGGCCCATCACCAAGGGCATCTCAAAGCAGCTCATGCCCATTTACGACAAGCCCATGATCTACTACCCCTTGTCGACGTTGATGATGGCGGATATCAAAGAGATTCTCATCATCACGACCCCCGAGTACAACGAGCAGTTTCGTGCGCTGCTGGGCGACGGTTCAGACCTCGGTATCCGAATTGAGTACGCTGTGCAGCCGTCTCCCGACGGGCTCGCGCAGGCCTTCATTATCGGCGAGGAATTCATTGGAGATGAGAGCGTTGCTCTCGTGCTCGGCGACAATATTTTCCACGGTGCGGGCCTTGGGTCTGCGCTTCGGGGAAATGCCGAGATCGAGGGTGCGCGCATCTTCGCGTACCACGTCAGTAATCCCACAGCGTACGGCGTTGTCGAGTTCGACGAGTCGATGACGGCTATCTCCATCGAAGAGAAGCCAGCAAAGCCGAAAAGCAACTACGCGGTTCCCGGACTCTATTTCTACGACAACTCCGTGGTCGCGATCGCCAAGACAATCGAGCCGAGCGCCCGCGGGGAACTTGAAATCAGCACGGTCAATGAGCGATACCTCGAACAGGGCACCCTGCACGTTCAGGTTCTCGACCGGGGAACAGCGTGGCTGGATACCGGAACGTTCGAGTCGATGATGCAGGCATCCGAGTATGTGCGCGTTATTGAGGACCGTCAGGGCTTCAAAGTGGGGTGCATCGAGGAGATCGCCTGGCGTGCCGGCTGGATCACGAACGCGCAACTGTCGGAGTTGGCGGCACCGCTGCTAAAGAGTGGCTACGGACGGTACCTGGCAAGTTTGTTGCCGGCCTGAGAGATCCGTGCTCTGGATCGTATTTCAATCCGTCCGACGTATTCGAACGTGGTTAGGTGAAGAGTCGACTGATTGGCTCTTCAAGATGGTCCCCAGTTATGATGACGGTGATCATTTTTTGGTGTGATCGAGAGAAGAGCGCAGTCATTTGTCAGAAATCAGCGGCGGCCCCAATGTTCTCTTAGTTGGTGCTTACGAGAGAGACAACTTCGGTGATTTGCTTTTCTTTCAGCTCACTCGGGAGTATCTTTCGGATTTTCGAGTTACTGCGGGTTCAATAATCGGTGCGGATATGACTGGACTGCTGGGGACCATGGTCCACCCCCACAACAGTCTTCTTGCCCGCGAGCGGTGGGATGCCATTTGGGTCGTTGGTGGAGAGGTGGGAGGCGTCTCTGCAGAAAACGCGCTGACCATGTCGCTCAATGACTCCGAGGGGGGTGTGTTTGACCGCGTTTCCGCAATCGGACGCGACGCTATCCTCTCGTTCTTGGCTGACTCATCCGCAATCGCACCGGCTTACTTCCCGCAGTTGTCGCGGTTCTCCTTGAATCGTGACACGCCGCTGATCATTAATTCGGTTGGCTTGGCAACAATGCAACCGCAGGGAGCATCCGATAGCGACGATCTCGCCATCTCCGCGCTCCGTGGAGCTACTGCCTTACATGTTCGGGACCCAGCTTCTGCGGCATTCGCGGCAGATGCCGGCTTGAAGGCGACGCTCGGACCAGACATGGTTCACGCAATCTCGATCCTCCACCCCGAACTTGGAAACGGTTCGGATCCGGAGAAAGATCCATACTTCCTCTTCCAGGCCAACGCGAACCTGATTGGTGCGTACGGCGCTGAGGCAATCGCTCAGTCTTTGGTTGATATTTCGGAAACCACGGGGTGGCGGCCTGTTTTATTCTTGGCGGGAGTTGCGCGACACCATGACCGCTCAGATCAGTACGACGAAGTCATTCGGGCTATTCATCAGACAGCACCTTCCCTGCATGCCATGGTAATTTCTACTCGAAATCCATTAGAACTGGCAGGTTGGATTGCGAGATCTCAACTCTGGATCGGATCATCACTGCATGGGCGAATCATTGCAGGGTCTTTCGCTAAGCCGCGGGTTAGTCTTGAAAATCGGAAAGTGGAGACTTACGCGTCGAAATGGGACGTCGAGTTCCCAACCAAGGTGGGGATAAGTTCAATGACAGATTCCGTGTCGGTCGCCATAAGCAAAGCTCAGATTGATCAGAATGTACGTGACTCTGTTCAGCTTTCCCATATCGCCCACGACGCGACTCAGAACCTAGTCAGGACTTTTTTATGAGTGGCGAGCCCCGCAATGTCGCTGTGGCCATCGAAGAACTTCATCGACGTGCAGTCTTCTTTGAGGTCATTTCCTCCTACGAGGACCAGCACAATGCCGCGTTGGCAAGAGTCGCTGGACTGACTATGGAGTTAGAAACTGCCCTCAGCAACCAAAATCTTCTTCGTGAACAACTTCTGGTCCAGCAGGCCGAAATCAGCAAGTTGTGCGTACGAATAGATGGGATGGAGCACAGTACGTCCTGGAGGGCCACTGAACCTCTTAGACGAATTAGCAGGTTCGTTCGAGGCTCATCTACCGCTTAGTGTTCCGGGTACCTTCGAGGTGAGAACGGAGCCCCAGTCCGACGCCCAAGGCAACTCGCAGGGGCCAGCGAGCCCAGCCAGAATACTTCTTGGATAGAAATTTGACAGCGCTGTCGTGATGGGCCCGAATCATCTGTCCTGCATTCTCTTGCGTAGAATGAGCACCGGTATGTACGACGACCGCAGCTGGTTCGTAGACATTTCGCAGCCCAAGTTTTCCAATCCGATAACCCAAGTCCACGTCTTCAAAGTACATAAAATAGGACTCGTCGAATCCTTGAAGTTCGAGAAACACCGTTCGACGGATAAGTAGGCAAGCGCCCGAAAGCCACCCTGCATCCCGCTGGAGGGGCATTGCGGGGGTTTCGCTACGATACCGCCGCGTCCATGGATTACTCGGCCACAGGTTTGAGAACAACGCGTGCCCAACTCCGGAACGCAAAGACGGAATCGTGCGTGCCGAGGGATACGTGTCTCCGTTTGACGACAGGATACGTGGTCCGACTGCGGCCACTAGCGAATCAGATTGAGCTGTTGCAAGAAGAGCATCAATGGCGCCCGGACTCAGTGTGACGTCCGGATTGCTAATCAGAATCCAGTCGATTTCGGGCGATAGCAACTCAACAGCAGCGTTGATTGCATGCCCGTAGCCAAGGTTAGAAGGAAGCGGCAAATACCGAGCGCCGAATTCTCGTGCCAAACGCTGTACCTCGTCCAGGGAAACGGAGGGTTTATTGTCGGCCACCACGATTTCAAGGGTCCTTGTGGACGCTTCGACCAGGGTGGACAGAAATGGCCCAAGAACATCCCCCGATCCGAAGCTGACGGTCACCACACCGATGTGATGGGAAATGGTTTGATTTCCGGGAATTGTGATCTCTGGATCCAACATTGTCTTCTTACGGTAAATGAATTCCAAGGTTAGTTCACTTTCGCGGTGTTGTTCGTCTCTATGGCATGAGCCGACTTCCGTGGCAGAGTCGGTTGCTAGACTCAATCACCGTGGTTAGAAACATTCAGACTAAGCGGACGATTGATCTAGAGGGCAACTTTTGAGCATGTTACATAGGAGCTTTCGCATCATTCGTGACCAAGGACTGCGAGCGTTCGTTGGAAAAGTTGTTCATTCCGTACTGAGGCCGATACGTATCCTCCGGGCCGGAGGCCCGAGGTCTTTTCTCGCCCGCAGCGTCAAGAAGGCGAGCGCGATATTGATTCGGAACGCCCCCGTGATGCTCGTTGCAAACGACGACGCTGCCCGTGTCGATTGGACGCAGAAGCCCGATTGGCTCGACAAAATGATTTCTGTCGATGGCGGTCCCATTGAGATTGGGTGGATTATGTCGCCCCCGGGTGCCGAGAGTGGTGGACATCAGAATCTGTTTCGTTTCATAGACATCGCAGAGAAAGCCGGGCATCGGTGTGCGATTTATCTGTATACGACGGGGTCGCAGGACGTGAGCATCCCAGATATTCGGTCAATGCTGAGACAGTCATCCGCATATCCGGAAGTGGCGGCGTCAATCGAAATATATGACAAGGAACGCGGGGTGCATGGAAATACTCAAGCACTGTTCGCGACGGGCTGGGAAACTGCCTACCCAGCGTTCCTAGACAAAACACTCGCACGGCGCCTGTACTTCGTCCAAGACTATGAAGCCAGCTTCTATCCACTGGGCAGTGAATCTCTTCTGGCCGGCAACACGTATCACTTTGGTTTTCACGGGATCACGGCTGGAGGGTGGCTCTCAGAGAAACTGTCTGCGGAATACGGTATGAAGACAGATCACTTCGACTTCGCCGTTGACAAGTCGCATTACAGTGTGACGAATTTTGACCGCCGCAACGAAGTCTTCTTCTACGCACGCCCCGTCACGCCTCGTCGTGCCTTCGAATTTGGGCTCCTAGCACTGGCGGAATTCGCGCGTCTTAAGCCCGATGTGAAAATAAACCTAGCGGGCTGGGATGTATCCAACTGGGTGATCCCCTTCGAATACACGAATTTATCCAGTCTCGACATCTCGGAACTGAATGCTGTTTACAATCGGTGCGCGGCGGGACTCGTCATGTCTTTGTCAAACATGTCGCTTTTGCCGCTTGAACTGCTGTCTAGTGGCGTGACGCCAATCGTGAACGATGGTCCCAATAATCGCCTGGTATCCGACAATTCATTCATCGAGTACGTCCCGGCCTCGCCTCAGGCAATCGCTCGGAAGATGGCGGAAGTCTTCGACCACCCTGATGCCGTGGCTAGATCAATTGAAATGTCCCAGTCTGTTGCCGAGATAAACTGGTCCGACTCGGGGTCTCAATTCTTGGGTGCTCTTCAAGGGGCCATGCGTGGCTAAAGTTGTCGTCATCGGGGCTAACGGCTTCATTGGATCTCACCTCGTTGACGGCTTGGTGGGTGCGGGGCACGAGGTTACGGCGTTCGATCGCTTTAGCACGGCCCGTCCAACGTTCAGTGCCCTCGGAGTTACAGTAATTCAAGGTGAGTTTCTCAGTAGGGCAGATTTGGAAAGTGCTGTCCGTGGGCAAGATTACGTCTTTCATTTTCTATCCACGACAAGTCCCGCTACGGCAGAGGCCGACCCCACCCTCGATATTCGCACAAACGTTGCGCAGACGGTTGAGTTGCTCGAGGCGTGCGTTGCGGCGGGGGTAAAGAAGTTTTACTATGCTTCAACCGGCGGTGCTATCTACGGTCCCCAAGATAAGGCTGAATATTCGGAGATGGACCGTGCGTTGCCGATCTCTCCTTACGGGATCGGCAAGCTCTCGATCGAACATTACCTGCACTATTTTCGCAAGAAACACGGACTGGATTCCACATCGCTTCGGATTTCTAATCCCTACGGGACGCGGCAGAAGCCCAATAGAAAGCAGGGACTTATTCCGATTGCCCTCCGGCAAATCGTCCTAGGCCAACCCGTCATTCGGCTTGGTAGCGGTTCTATGGTGCGCGATTATGTTTATGTAGAAGATCTCGTTCGGATGGTCATACCCATGGTCGGTGTGGACTCGCAATTCGACCTGTACAACCTGGGGAGTGGTGAGGGGCACTCGGTGGCTGGAGTCATAGAGTCTCTGCGTCGTGTCACGGGCTTGGACTTCGATGTGACCGAAAAACCCACCCCGGCGACCTTTGTTGATCGAGTTGTTCTCAACACTGGCCGCTACCGGTCGGAATTCGGTTCAGTAGAACTTACCATCCTAGACGAAGGTGTTCGTAGGACTTACCAAGAGATTAGGGGCCAGTCCAATGGCTGAAAAGCCGCTTGTAACAGTAGCGATCCTTACGTATAACGGTGAAACCTATCTGGAACAGATATTGCGCGAAGTGTCTGCGCAGGTAATTGCTGGTGTCATCGAAGTTCTCGTGATTGATTCTGGTTCAACGGACTCTACCTTGGACATAGTAGGGCGCTTTCCTCACGTGATTCTTCACGAGATCCCGAATTCAGAGTTTGGTCATGGGAAGACTCGGAATTTAGCTGCGTCACTTGGCACCGGCGAATTCATCGCTTTTTTAACTCACGATGCTATTCCGGTGTCCAGAGAGTGGCTTCGGGAGCTTCTTGCGCCGTTCGCTCTCGATGAAAGCATTGTCGCCGTTATGGGCAAACAGATTCCAAGACGGGGCTGTTTTCCGCTGTTGAAGTATGAAATCGAGGGTGTCTTCGCGGGACTGGGACCAGACTTTGGAACTTCCATCTTCTATAAGGATCAATTCGTTCAAAGCGAGGGTGTTCTGAACGCTGTGAGCTTCTATTCCGATGTAAATTCCGCAGCTAGACGTGACTTCCTCACTCGCACTTTGCCATATCGAGATGTTCGATATGCAGAGGACCAGCTCTTCGGTAAGGACCTGATTGAAGCAGGTTTCAAGAAGGCGTATGCCGGCCGTGCTGCTGTCGAACACTCAAATGACCTGACGCTTGACGAGTATCGCCGCCGCATCTTCGACGAAACTGTCGGGCTCAGGCAGATTGGCTTCCGAATCCCAGTCTTGAGCGGGAAAGACCAGCGACGGCTTACCGTCCGGGGGATCGTGGGTGACTCTCTGCGAATACTTCGTGATGGGAGCTTTAGCTGGAAGCGCAAGCTTTTCTGGATTGCTCGTAACCCGATTTACCAGGCTGTCAAGTGGAAAAGCTATCGTGCGTCTACACTCATCGACCTAAATGATGTGGACGCAGTGAAGTCAGGCTCGCTCGAGCACAGTCGAAAATCGAGTTGAGCCGGTAGACAACGACATCGCTTCGACTGGTCTTTTCGAACTTGAAAAGCCGTCCGTGAGGTCGGAATCCGAACCCACGCTCTACAGCTCGTGGTTCGGTCAGGGCTGGTGAATCATTGAAGTTAAACGGCGTGAACGGTCGGATCTACGGTCCAGTTGGGCCGAATCCGCAGTAGACCCGTGGAGTATTGGTCGTTCGGCATGTCGAACGCCGCAGCATTGGGCCTGCGATCTACGGTTTCCCCCGAGGGCAACGCAATACCGACACTCACGAGATACTTCCCCGCGCCAAGCCGGACGTCCGGAAGAACAACTTGAATCGTATGACGTCCAACGCTGGTTGGCAGTGAATGTTTTAGAGCGAAGGTATCTGAAGAGTAGATCCGCATACCCAAGGTAGTTTCGATTGCTATTCCCATACCCCAACCAGGAGTCGCCTCCTGAACATCAACGGTAGCAACGACGACTACATCTACAGATCCATCTCCGATCACTGTGTGAGTTGAGACATCGGAAATCAGTAGTCGTGAGACCTGTGTCTCGGCCTCTCTCGCTAACTGAACATCGGTCATTCTGTCAGCTTCATAACCGTCCCGCAGGACTCGAATTCCCTCTGCGGGGTCGCCGTCATGGATCATGGAACCGGACTGCATAACCACTACACGGTCACACAAACGTCCGACTTGGTCAGACGAATGACTGACGAGGACAATCGTTCTGCCCTCGGCTTGAAACTCGGCAATCTTGTCCATGCATTTGCGCTGAAAGGGTTCGTCACCGACGGCCAATACCTCATCGACCAAGAGAAGATCTGGGTCGACATGAATTGCGACAGAAAAGGCCAAGCGCACGTACATGCCGGAACTGTAAAATTTCACTTGGGTGTCAATGAAATCCTCGATCCCAGAAAAATCTACTATCGCATCGAAATGTCGATCGGTTTCCTGTCGGCTCAGCCCTAAAATAGCGGCATTCAGATATACATTTTCACGCCCGGAAAGATCTGGATGGAACCCAGCGCCGAGCTCAAGAAGCGCAGCCATTCTCCCTCGTCGAACGACCGAACCAGTCGTGGGCTGAATGATGCCGCCGACCACCTTGAGAAGTGTTGACTTACCGGAGCCGTTGTGTCCGACAAGACCGACAGTTGAGCCGGTGGCAATATCCAAGGAAATATCCTGGAGGGCCCAAAAGTCCTCAACGCGTTTTCGAGCACGGCCAAGGAACATGATTCGTTCCTTCAACGATTTATCCTTGTGGAGATGGAATCTTTTCGAAACGTCCTGTACTCGGACGATGCTCGGAGAGTTGCTCATGGTCAGTTACAGCTCCTGTGCAAAGTTGCCTTGAAGGCGTGAAAATATTCGCTGAGCAACCCATAGCAAGACGATGCTGACGCCGACCGAAACCCAGAGTCGAAGTGCCAACTCTGGCGGGAAGTTGATTTGCGTGGACTCTGTGGATCCAGCAAGCCACAGTGCCTTTTGCATTCCCAGAACGCTCAGCGTGACAGGATTCGCTAAATAGAGCTGCTCTAGCCAAGTGCCACCAATGGCGCTGTTGACAAAGCTAAACGAATATACGACGGGCGATCCCCAGAACAGCACCGTCAGGACGACTTCAATGAGGTGCTGAAGGTCTCGCAGGTAAACCGTGACCGCCGCCAGCACCATCCCGATCGCTGATGCGAAAACAACAATGTTAGCGAGGGCGAGAGGTGCGAGCGCCAAGTCGCGTGTGAGCGGTACTTGGCCTGCAACTATCGTTGCAGCAATCAAAATGATGAGCTGCAGACAGAAGTTGAAGAGACCGCCACCGACAGCGGCAAGTGGGAAAATCTCTCGTGGTAGATACACCTTCTTCACGAGTCCAGCATTGTTCACTATTGACATCGTTCCGCTGGAAACAATTTCCGTAAACAGACCCCAGACTGTCAAGCCAACAAAAACGAATATGGCGAAGCTAGGGATACTTCGAGCGATACCAAGAATTTGACCGATCGCGAAGTAGTAGACCAAGAGCTGAGCCAGTGGCTTGACCAGGCTCCACACAAGCCCCAACGAGCTGTCCTTATACCGTGCCTTAATTTCCCGACGGACGAGAAGACCCAAGAGCTCCCTATGTTCTAGAGTCTCTTTTATCGACGACCACGTACCTGTAACGAATCCCGTGGATTGCCCGACGGGAAGGAGTGGTTCCTGAGCGATGCGTTTCGCTCGCTCGTCGGCATGAAGACTGGACATGGATCACTCTCGATTGTGGCGGGGGACAGGAGGAGTCTAGGCGAAAATTCTGTGAGGATCCGTTTTGAGGATCTTGCCCAAAAGGGGGGTAAGCTTAGCATTCTTGTCTGGCAATGGGATGGGTCCTTGACACGTGAAACAAATAGGTCTTCGGCAGAGGCGCGGGTGGGCGTCATGGCTGCTTCTCAGCCTCACCATTGGAACGTTGGCCGCTTGTGGTGTTGATGACGGCGGATTGCGCCAGCCAACCGTCACGGCAACGCCAACGTCACCATCAGAAAAGCCGAGCGAGAGTCCCACGCCGACACCGCAAATTGAGGCCGTGGTGTCCGTTGCCGGCATGGACGTGGATGGACAAAACGTCTCTGCTTCCGGGTACGTGTCTGGACTCATCGAAGATGGCGGCACTTGTTCGTTCGTTTTCTCCGGAGCAGATCGTGATGCGACACGGACCAGCCGTGGAATAACCAACGCCTCGACCACTTCTTGTGGGCTCATTCAGATACCTGCGAATCTCTTCATGAGAGGCGCCGTCGAGCTCGTTTTGACCTACTCTTCCGACAGCGTGACCGTTTCGTCGCAGCCAATGATTTTGGAGATCCCGTGAATATCAAGAGGGTATTAGGGGCGATCTTGGCCGCGGTACTTGGCGCTACTCTTCTGGTGGCGGTCTCTCCGCCCCTAGAGGCAAAGGCTGCGAACTCTGCCCTGTTCGATCCGGGCAACATCATCAGTGACGCCGTCTTCTTTGATGGAAGCGCATTGACTGCAGGCTCCGTACAGGCATTCCTTGAGGAGAGGGTCAAAACGTGTCGGAGCGGTTACACCTGCCTCAAGGACTACCGGCAGGACACTCCGTCAAAGGCTGCTGTTGCGGGAAGATGCGCAGCCTATTCTGGGCGCGTTGGAGAACGCGCCGCTGACATCATCACCAGGGTTGGCAACGCGTGCGGAATTAGCCAAAAGGCGATGCTGGTCCTTCTCGAAAAGGAACAGGGAATCGTCACAGACACTTGGCCGTCAAGCCGTCAGTACCGGAGCGCGACCGGTTATGGATGTCCAGATACTGCCGACTGTGATGCAAATTTCTATGGTTTCTTTAATCAGGTTTATGCCGCGGCGCTACAGTTTCAGTATTACGCCGCAAATCCAACCCGCTGGAACCATATTCCTGGGCGCGTGAATTCAGTCCGCTTCCATCCCAATTCGGCTTGCGGTTCCAGTTCTGTATTCATTCAGAACCAAGCAACGGCCGGCTTGTATAACTACACGCCGTACCAGCCGAACGCCGCGGCGCTATCGAATCTGTATGGAACTGGTGACTCATGCAGCTCTTACGGAAATCGAAACTTCTGGCGACTTTTTAGCGATTGGTTCGGCGACCCCACAACGGGCACGAGCTTGCTCCGGACAAATTCGAACGCAACGGTTTACCTGATTTCAGGTTCAAACAAATTCCCGGTGACGAGCTTGAGCGTTCTCGGATCGCTTTCTCCATTGGGCAAGCTTGGATACGTGTCCCAGTCTTATCTGGACAACTTTAAAACGGGTGCGCCTGTTGGACGCGCGATTCGAGACAGCTCAGGAACGATCTTCTTCTTCGACGCAGGGATCAAGCTCCCATTCCCCTCGTGTGCCCTAGCTCAAGATTATGGAGCCTCGTGTGCTGTTGATGGCTACACGCAGATCACAGATCAACAAGCCAACATGTTTCAATCCGGACCAGTGATGACGTCTGTTCTTGGCACGGTGGAGGGCAGCCGCTATTACATCAAGAGTGGAGAGAAAGCCGAGATTCTCGACGCTCAATCACAGGCTCTTGCAGGGATTTCCAGCCAGATGAACGTTCTCACCGAAAACGCGGTGGCGGCCTTGATCCTAACGAAACCCATCATTCGGGACGGTGTTTTTGCCAGATCGCGATCAACTGGAAGTTCCTTTCTGCTCGCAAATAGTCAGCGCTATGCCATCGATGCAGAATCTGAAACGGCGTTTGGCGTAACGCCTCGCATTAGCGGTTCTTTGACTTCCCCAAGCCTCCTGCGCATTCCTCTCGCGACAGCCCCCTTTGCAGGTGTCGTTCAGGCTTCCGCGTCCGTACGAACCCTCAGTAGTGACGGGTCTCGTCAGCTCACGGGCGGAGGCCTCACTGTGAGCCCGATTGCGGTCCCGCAATCACTGATTTCGACCTATGTGGCTCAGCCCTTAATTGCGCCTGGAGCATTCATAAAATCGCCCGGGGACGGGACCGTGTATGTGGTCATGCCGACGGATATTAGACCCATCAGCGGATGGGACGCACTGGAGGCGCTATCCCCGGACAGAGAGCCTGTTATCGCCACCATTCCTTCTCAGGTTATCGACGTGTTGAAGTCAGGGCCCGTGGCGCTTCGCGCTGGAACTCTTGTGCGTTCGCCCTCAAACGCAACGGTTTATTTTGTGAATGGGGTGACGAATCGAATCGCGCTGTCAGACTTTAATTTTCCAAACGAAGCAGGGTTCAAGGAGTTTAGCTATTCGACTGAGGAACGAATTCAGGCGTATCCACTTGGCGCGGTAAACATGACTTTTGGCGTCTCGTGCGGCGTAGACACCTTCGTCTCTGCTGGCGGTGCCGTCCATGCCGTGGCACCAGACTTGAGGGCACTGTACCCCTTTGCCTTCGTTTCTATGGACTCCTTCACATGCGCTCTGATGACACAAGGCGCGAGTGCGTCAAACCTCATCCGCACACCTGACGGGTCCATCTACCACCTTGTCGCGGGGCAAAAGAGACCAATCACGTCTTCCACACGTTTGAACGAACTCCGTGTTGGGGACAACTGGTTGAACGTCCTTCCAGCCTTCGCTGCGGCGATCCCTACGGGGCCGACAGCCTAAGGTTTTGAGATTGGTCCCCTGAAAGGACTTCATTTCCTGGATGAATCCCCGGACTGCTTAGGGCGGAGAGCGTGCTTCGGCAAAACCGCCCGTGCCAGGCCAAAGCTGTCAGGTGCGAAGTGTGTATTTGTAAATATTCGCGTCAGGCGTGCGTTCTTCTGATTGGTCTGTCTGAACGGGGAGGAAATCCTCAAGGAACGGGTGGTGGTGGGGCGGAACCCAAGACGAATTGTCGGCGACTTCTGATGCGCGATGTGCTAGGTAGTCAAGCGCAAATCACGTCTGCAGTGGCGATCTTGTGACTGTTTGACCGTAATACTGGCCCCGTCACTTTGGCCAGATAGACAAAATCTACGGCCGCTTACCAACCGTTCTTTCACGGAAGTCCAAGCGTGACACGGATAAGTTGGTAGTGACTTTCGGTCGCGCACCGTATACAGCCGTGGCGGTTGACGCGAGGATTGCGGTGTACAGGAGCACCCACACAATCCAGCCGAAAGGTGGCAACCATTGGGGGTTTGTGAACATATCGACCCAGAATTGGTCTGTCCGGAGTCCCGTGACGTATCGCCGGAGGGGCCAGATGAATGCCACGAGGTGGCCAAAAGTGGCAGCTGAAAGAACGACGACGAGCACCCGATTGATCCGCGGTGGCCACGTACGCCCGAGGGAGCGGTCAAGAGACCTTCCCGCCGTGAGCATAAAAAGGAGGAACAGTGCCAAGTTGTATCGACCTTGCCAGATGTAGCCGCTCTCAGTGACGATGAGCGCCTGGAATAATGGCGGGAGCAACAGAAGGGCCAACGCAGCGAGCAGTGCGGCGGTAGCAGCGCGACCACGGCTGAAGGCGAGAACACTGATGACAAGGCAACCGGTCAACGTCCCCCAGACCCACAGAACGACTCCAGGTGAAGGTGTATCTAACCACCCGAAGTAGCCGATCAGACCGGTCGTGTACTCGAAGGTCTTGTCCATCGTGACCTCGAAGCCTTGGCTGAAGGTAGCACCTGCTCCGCCGAATGGCGTCGTTGAGAGGGCATCAACGGTCGAGATCCACCAAAGGGCGTATCCCGTCGCGATGGCGATGACACCGGCACCGATCCAGGTGAGCGGCTGCCGAAGCACAGCGACAAATCGGCCGAAACGATACGAAATTATGGCAAGAACTACTGCAGCGAGCAAGAATGCGAGGGATAGCCCGCGTGCATTTGCCAAGAGTGCTGCTGCAATTGTGAACCAGACAGTCGTACTGACGGATTGGCGCGCTCGGCCACTTTGTTCCAGCAGAAGGGCAAGATTGGCAAATACCGCGCCGGAGGCAGCAATTTCAAGAGAATTTGGATTCACGGAAGCGTTGAGGTAGAGCACCATCGGCGTGATCGCTACGCCAGCGGCAGCGATTGACCAGCGACGACTGCTGAGTCTAGACAGAGCTTGGAACATGCTGGCCAAGAGAAGACAACTCAGTGCTGCACTGATCATTCGCATGGTGTAAAAACCAAGTTTGCCGTCGAATACGAGTGAAGGTAATCCCGTGATCGCGTAGTACACGGGGTTGTAATAAGCGGCGCTTGTCGATACTGAGGTCGGGTTCGTCACGTCGACTAAGTTGATCGCCGCACAGCTGGGTGCAACATCGGCTTGAAAGGCAAAGCACGTTAACTCGTGGCTTAGCGCTACCCATTTGGGAACAACGACCTCGGGGAAAGGACTGTCTGAAGTGACGGTACCCGTGAGTTCACCACGGACGACAGCTGCGGCCTTGATGGCATGTGAGGGTTCATCTGGAACGCTCATGAGGGGCGAAGCGACAACCCAGCACCCACTGAGCGCTAGGAGCACCACAAATGCGAATAAGAAGACCCGCCACGATGCCGGGCCGCTGGCGGAAGGCTTGTTCAGGAGCAAGAGGCTACGCATCGAGAGCCCTCGGTCCGGCGAGTTGACACGAGACATGCAGAGCCTTTCGAATGTTGAGCGTGTTTTCTAGAGGATTATCGTCAGGAAAGTCTGGGAGGGGCTACAGCATCAACGTCGCGGGTTCGCGCGAAAACCCAATAACGGAAAACAAAGTAGTTCCAAGCCGTTGTGACAATTGTTGCTGTGATCTTTCCGATCCCCCATCCCAAACCCGTTAGGTCTACGAGCCAGACGATGCCCACAGTGGCGAGTGTGTTGAAGGAGAGCAGGATCAGGTATTTGACAAGTGTGCGACCATGCCCTGCCCGCGATCCGAACGAGAAGGCGCGTTGGAGGGAGTAGTTGAATGCGAAAGTCAGGAGGAATGCTGATGCAGTCGCAAGCCACAATTTCCAACCCAATACCTGGTGGAAAAGCCCGAGTAACCCGATATCAATGAGAAAACTCAAAGCCCCGATTGTCAGATATCGGAAGGCGCTGTGGTGATAAAGGTCCACTAATCTTCGTCGAGTGATCGTCGTGCGTCTAGACGTCATGAAGTCACTTCCCTGGTGATCGTGGGTCGTTTCCGAGGTATTCACTCAGGATGGAAAGTCGTTGCTCCATCAGCGCTGTGTGCTCGGCAAGAGAGCGGGTCTTCTCCTCGAGCGTCGTGAGTTCAGAGCTGTGTTGAACGGTGACAAAGAAAAGAATGATTATGCTCACGAAGAAGACGAGATTGCTGGGTACTTCAACGCCCACGAGGGACGATGCCCACTCCAAGGTCTCTGGGAAGATGCTAACGACGACTGAAAGCAAGGCAGCCAAGAGCCACCAGAATGCGTGGCGTTCGCGAAATTTCTGGCGCCGCAGCATTTCAATCACCGCGAGCAAAGCGACGCTGGCAGCGGCTATTGCAAATACATGAGACACAGGATTCATTCTCCGTCAGCCTTTGCTCGAGATTGGCGTGCGCCATAACGCTATGACAAGAGCCATGCCCGCCCGGCCCAAGTAGACAGCACTCTTCCAAGGATTATGCGACGGCACGCCGCCAGCTCTTGGTCGCATTTCTACAGGGACTTGGGCCACAGAGTATCCGGCACGCGAGGCGAGAACGAGAGATTCGATGGTGTCACCCAGGTACTCCGCAGGATAATTCACTGCGAACAATCGGACCGCACGTGGCCCAGCAGCCTTAAAGCCACTTGTGACGTCAGTCAGTGGGGTGTGCGCTATGCGGCTAATTACGGTGGAGAGAAACTTCATGGCCCACTTTCTCGGACCACTGACCTCGTAGTCGCCGCTTCCTGCAAATCTTGCGCCAATAACTATATCGACGGCGTCAAGGCGCGCAAGGAGGTCAGGCACATTCCGTGGGTCATGTTGGCCATCCGCGTCCAGTTGAACAACATTTTCGAAACCGTTTGCCAGAGCGTAGCGAAAGCCGAGGCGCATTGCTCCGCCAACACCTAAATTGAACGGCAGGTTCAGCACCGTGGCCCCAGCGGCTGACGCAAACTCTGCAGTCTTATCCGTGGAACCATCGCTCACGACGAGGCACGAGACACCTGGAAGTGTTGTTAGCACCTCCGTCACGACCGCACCCACGACTACTTCCTCGTTGAATGCGGGCATCACAATTAGCGTGTGTTCGAGTGACGGCATATGAATTATTCTAGTGAGGGCGAACAAGGGTCATTCGCGCAGTCGGCAGGGTTAGACGATGGCAGTTCTTGAGCCTCGGATACTCTGTAATCAGCGCGACGTGCGTCAAAGATTCGGCGGGAGCCTTGAAGCTTGCCAATAACATCTCTTCCTTTCTCTGAGCGGTTGTCGATATACGCGTCTCGCGGAGGGTCGTCACCCCGAATCTTCTTCATGGCCTTTCTCTTCTTTGCCCTCATGTCGACGGCTTGGGCGCTAGCAAGCCCCATATTCTCTGTTCCCGACGAAAATGCCCATGCGGCCAAGGCGATAGCGCAGGTCCGCGGCGATGTCTTCGGACATCAGGTTCCCGGAGTGAAGTACACCGTCGTTGATCTTCCGCCGGAATACTCCTACAGCCAGACCATTGTGTGTTTTCTGTCTAAGCCGGAGATTCCGGCTGCATGTGAATTCGAACTCGGAGATAACGGCGGTCAACGCTGGTTTCCCACGTGGGTGAGTTCATATAACCCGCTCTATTACTACGCCGTCGGCTGGCCCACTTTGATCCTTGACGGCTCGGCAGGCATCTACGCCATGCGAATGGTGAGCGGGCTGCTTTGCGCGGCGTTTGCTGGGTTGGCATTCCAGGTGGCGATGTCTGCACGGCGATCCCGGTGGATGCCTCTTGGCCTTGCTTTTGTGTTCACCCCCATGATCACCTATCTGTCGGGCTCGGTGAACCCTAACGGCATTGAAATAGCTGCGGCCGCGGCGCTGTGGATCTCACTGCTACGACTGTTGCAGCAGTTCGAGGGTAGTGACGACGGAAGCGCGTCGCTCCTTTCGCGTCGCTACCTGTGGTTTGCCGTCACTCTTTCCTCTGTTGTACTCGCTACTGCTCGGTCGCTGGGGCCGCTCTGGCTTGTGCTTATTGTTCTGATCTGTTTTTTCGCCTCAGGCTGGCACACAGTTCGAAAGCTGTTCTCAACGGGCTCTAGTTATACAGGCTTAGGAATCGTAGCTGTGGGTGGAGTTTTTTCCATTACCTGGACGCTGAGCGGTGGAAGTCTCTCAGGGCAGGCTGAAGCGTCGGATGCACCCCTCGTTGGCGCATCATTCTTGCAGGGGTTCGCTACGATCCTGCGGTCAACACCCGATTACGTTGTTCAGGCAATCGGCTTCTTCGGTTGGGTCGACACGCCCCTGCCCGAACGTGCATATTGGCTATTCATCGCCGCTTTCGCCATTCTTATACTTCTCGCGTTCGCTGTAGCTGGTCGACGCAATCTACTTGTCCTGGCTGTTGTCATCAGTGCAGCTATTCTGGTGCCTCCGTTGGTGCAGGGCTACAGCGTGAGCCAAACGGGGATCATCTGGCAGGGGCGCTACGCTCTTTTCCTCTACGTAGGTGTTGCGATTCTCGCAGCGTGGGTGCTATCGGGCAAAGACGGTCACCATCTATGGAATTTGGCGCCGCGGCTGACCGTTTTTGCTGGCAGTAGCCTGGCCGTGTATGGATGTATTGCGTTCTTTATGGTGCTCAAACGCTACGTAGTCGGTCAGGCACAGGGAGTCGACGCCATGTTCAACACTCCGGCCTGGCAACCTCCACTGGGATGGATGTTTCTGATGGTCGCCTTTGCCATCACGTCTTTCGCATTTGTGATGTGGTGCACTCGGCTGGCTGTTCTCTCTGACTCCGGCGGGGTCGGTAGGGCCGAGAAAACGACAATCTCGGCCGTCGGTGAGGTGATCCCGGCCGTGACGACCGGTGGGAATAACTCTCGAGGAGCGAAAAAGAACGGAGCGTCTGCAATCGATGCCTGAACCGCGCGTCGCCATCGCCTACGACTGCCTTTTCCCCACCAACAGCGGTGGGGGCGAGCGCGTCTACCGTCGTTTGGCCGAGGTGTTTGTGGAGCGGGGAAGCCATGTTGACTATCTCACGCGGCAGCAGTGGGAGGCGGGGTCTGCGCCTGCGGCCACGTTCTCGGTAGTGCCGGTGTGGCACGGCGATATTTACGACGCCGCCGGCACCCGCCGTCCGCGCAGCGCCGCCCTGTTTGCGCTCGCGCTGTTTCGATACTTCGTGCGCCACCGAGCGCAGCACGACATCGTCGTTGTCTGTGCCCTGCCGGTGCTGAACGTTTTCGCCGTGCAGCTTGCCCTCCTTGGCACCCGGAGCTTCATCGTGTCGGACTGGCTGGAGGTGTGGGATTGGCGCAAATGGCGACGCTACTCCGGAGCCGCAGTGGGAACCATCGCCTTCCTGCTGCAGCGTGTAGCCCTTCACCTGGGCCACCTGCACACGGTGAACAGCACGTTCACGGGCAGTCGCATTCGCCATTATCGACGCGGTGCCCGGCCCGTGACTCTCGGCCTTGTTGATGTGGCAGGCAGCGCCACGGATGCCCCCACAGCGCGTCCCGCAGAGCCGTCTCTCGTCTTCGTTGGCCGTCACATTCCCGATAAGCGGCTCCGTGACCTTCTGCCCGCGTTGGTGATCGCCCGCACCTCCATCGAAAGCCTCACCCTCGACATCGTGGGAACGGGGCCGGAAACGGCGGCCGTCACCGCACGCATCCGTGAGCTTGGCCTTGATGACTGCGTGACCCTGCACGGTCGCGTGGCCGAGCCGGAACTGCAACGCCTGGTCTCCAGTGCCCGCGCACTGGTGAATCCGTCCGAGCGCGAAGGCTTCGGTCTGGTCGTAGCCGAGGCGGCCGCGCTCGCCACGCCGAGTGTGGTGGTGGCCGGGGTGAACAACGCGGCCGCCGATCTCGTTGTTGACGGCGTAAACGGATTCGTCGCATCCTCCATTGATGCGCAGACGCTAGCGGATGCCCTCGTGCGCGTTGTCGAGGCCGGGGAGCCGCTGCGCAAGTCGACCCGCGACTGGTTTGCCCGTGCCCGGGTGACGAGCGGATTGGGTCAGTCGGTTGATGCGATCACCCGGGCTTACGAGTCGCGCAGGGCCCGCTGAAAAGAGGCGACGGTGCCGTGCGCTGAACGCTCCCAGGAGAACAGTTGGGCTTGCTTCGTGCCAGCAGCCCCGCGCTCAGCCAGCAGCTCGGGCGAGTGAAGCAGATGTGTGATCGCCGTCGCCAGCTCGGCGGCGCTACTCGCGTGCACGTAGGTAGCGGCGTTGCCAGCGATTTCCCGCAGCACCGGAATGTCGGCGCACAGAACCGGACACCCGAGCGCCATGGCTTCCAGCACGGGAAGGCCGAAACCCTCGAACGACGTGGGAAAAACGAACAGCGTGGATTCGGCGTAGAGCGTCTCCAGCTCGGCCGTACTGAGCCAGCCACGCAGTGAAACGGAGGCCTGCAGACCCAAACGGGCCACGACGGGAGCGAGCGGGTCGGCTCCGTGACTGCCCGTAATCACGAGGTGAGGTCGCGTCGCGGGGGGGATAAGTGCGAGTGCGTCGAGAAGCGTCTCAAAGTTCTTGTGGGGCATACGGTTACCCACGGCCAGAAGCTGGTCGGGGCGGCGCACAATCGCACGGCCCGACGCACCGCTACGAACCTCACCGGCGAGAGGAACGACATCCACTCGCTCGGGCGGAGTTCGGAGAAACCTCACGATATCGTCCCGTGAAGCCGCACTCGGGGTGAGCACCCGGCGCGCGGTGCGTGCTGCCAGGCGAATCATGGCCCGCAGCACGTGCGAGTAGGCCCCCGGAACATATTCCGGATGCCGAAACGGCAGCAGGTCGTGCACGGTCAGCACCACGGGCACGCGCGACCACGCCGGTCCGAGATTAGCTGGGCAGTGGATCAGCTGGGCACCGGTTCGACGAGCGAATCCGGCCACGCGAAAGAGCTCGCCGAGAGCCCACTGGATGCGGTCCTCGCCGCTGATACCAGAGTCGATGATCTCGCCGGGGAACCATGATGTATCGGTGGCGGCGAGTTCGCTTGACGCCAGGCCCACGTAGGTGAGGCCATCCGCTCCCGGTGTGATGCGGCGGTAGATCTCGCGCACATAGGACTCCATGCCGCCCTTCGTGCCGGTGAAAAAGAGCAGGTCCACGAGTATTCGGGTCATGGTCAGCGCGCCACCGTTGCGTGCGGCAGGCGCAAGATTCGACGCCGCGCCACCTCGTAGAGAACGCCAGAAAGGAGTTCCGCGATCATGAGAGCGGCGAAGATGAGCACGAGACTGCCGGTCGTGAGGGCCGCACTGGCCAAACCGAAGGCCACAACGGAGCTGGCCGCTCGCAGGAGGGTCACGAGCCGGGCGTGGCCCATTCGGCGCAGAGCGGTGAAGGGCAGCGTGGGCGCGAGGGACGCGGCTCTCCACGCACACGCCACCAGAAGGGGAACCAGCGTGTTCTGCACCGTCCACGCCTCGCCAAACAGCAGAGAAAAGAACCCGAGTGCTTCCATGACCAACAGGGCAATAACAGCAAGAACAAGAGACCCCGTTGACACCCAAATGTCCGAGGTGGAATGGGCCTTGAGTAGCCGAAGTCGCAGAAAATTGAGCGGGATGGCGAGCAGCCCCGACACGGTGGAGATTGCGGTGAAGAGCACCGCACCGGCCGGCCCGAGAAAAGCCAAAATCAGTGTGTTCAGCAGCGGGAAGACAATTCCGGTGATGCCCACATCGGCTACCACCCAGCCGGTAGCCGAGCGTTCCGGCCGGCTCGCTCGGTGCGCAACCGGGAAGGCACGCACCACGGTGGCGATCACTATTCCGGCCAGAAGCGGAAGCAGGCTCCAGGTGGCGCCTGAGAACGCAGACACGACGCCCATCAGTGCTCCGAGCCCCACGCCAGCGCATGCCCACACCTCACGGACATCCAGCCGTTCGGCCACCGAGACGCCGCGGCCTACTTCGAGCGCTGCAACGAGAACAGGGAGGCCCAAGCAGAGGGCGATCGCACTCGTGTAGTTCAATGCCACGAGGAGCGCGGTCAGGAGAGCGGCGACGGCGAGCCAGCGCGGAAAGGTGACCCGGCGTTCGGTGGTGCGTGAGCTTAGGCGCGACTCGACGATGGCGGCGAAGGCGAGTTGCCCCACAAAGGTGGCCACCATGATCGCCACGGCGATGAATCCACTCTCTTCCAGAGTGAAAACCCGGGCGGCAATGGCCAGTGTTGCCGCGGGAATGACAGCGAGGGAGATGCCGCCAGCGAGCGAAATTGCAGACAGCGCAACGCCTTTCGCGCGCGACGAGGACGAACTCACCGACGTCACCGCCGAGGTCGCCGTCGATAACCGCCAACACGTAACTGCAGGGATTCGATCAGGCCGATGGATCGGTCGATTCCCGGGGCACGTGACGGTCGAGTCGAGGCGGCGCGTCCTGCGCGCCAGCCTGCCAGTCGACCGCGGGTCGCAGCCAGGTCATGTGAGAGCAGGAGGTCCCCACCGCAGACTATGAGCTCGGTCGTGAGGGCGCGCACGCCGTGACGACCACGCATGATTCCCCACGCACGCAGAAGATAGCCACGTCCGAATCCGGCACGTTCACGTTGCCGAGCCGACCCGCGACCCGAGGTGGCGCCGCCGAGATGCACGCCACGGGCATCCGTCACCGCCGTCGTGTGCCAGCCAGCCGCATTGAGCCGCAGCGCGAGGTCAAGCTCTTCGCCATACATAAAGATGCCCTCATCGAGGAGTCCCACAGCGTCGAGGGCGCGTCTGCGATAGGCAGCCACGGCACCGTAGGGACCAAGCAGGGTGGGCTCAGGAATGGTCAGATCAGCCAGGGTGGCACCGTGGTACCGAACATAACCGGCAACGGTGGGGTCAGCGCAGAGGCCCACGGCATCGATCGTTCCGTCGGGCTGAAAGAGCAGCGGAGCAGCGCTGCCGAGCTCAGGGTTGACCGTAAACGGTGCAATCAGGAGTTCCAGGAGGGTCGCATCCGCTTGCACATCATTGTTGAGCAGAACAACGATGTCGCCGGTTCCCGCCGTGATGCCGTGGTTGCAGGCTGCCGCAAAACCGCTGTTGCGTTCGAGGACGATGAGAGTGACCTCGGGGTAACCGGCTGTGATTTGCGCGGCCGTGTCGTCCGGGCCGGCGTCGTCAACCACGATGACACGATGGGCGATGCTCTGCCGACGCAGATGGTCGAGGCAGTCTTTGGTGAGTGCCCAGTTGCCGTAGACCGGAACGATGACGTCAACGGTGAGACTCATCTGTGCCTGACCTCCTTTGAAGCTACTGCTGAACGACCGGTATGATGATTACGCTCAGGAACCAGCGATTAAGGACAAGTCCTCCGTTACATGATTATCTCAGAAGCTATCGAACTGACGATCCTCATGCCGTGCCTGAATGAAGCGGAAACGCTGGCCGTGTGCGTGACGAAGGCGCTCGGGTATCTCGAGCGCAGCGGCGTTGTCGGTGAGGTGTTGATCGCCGATAACGGCAGCACGGATGGGTCACAGCAGATCGCCGAGGCGCTCGGCGCTCGGGTGGTGGCGATTTCGGAGAAAGGCTACGGCAGCGCACTCAACGGTGGCATCGAGCACGCCCGCGGTACCTATGTGATCATGGGCGACGCCGACGACAGCTACGACTTCAGCAGCCTCGACGGGTTCGTGGAACGACTGCGTGCCGGGGATGAGCTGGTGATGGGCAACCGCTTTCGCGGTGGAATTGCTCCCGGAGCGATGCCGCCCCTGCATAAGTACCTCGGAAACCCGGTGCTGTCGTGGATCGGACGTTCGCTGTTTCGGTCACCGATCAAGGACTTCCATTGCGGGCTCCGCGGGTTCAACCGTCAGTCGATTCTCGATCTTCACCTGCAGACCACAGGGATGGAGTTTGCAAGTGAGATGGTCGTGAAGTCCACGCTTGGTGGTACCCGCGTCAGTGAAGTTCCCACCACGTTGAAGAAAGACGGCCGTAGTCGACCGCCGCACCTTCGTTCGTGGAGAGACGGATGGCGCCACCTCCGTTTTTTGTTGATCTTCAGCCCCCGGTGGTTGTTTCTCATTCCAGGAACGGCCGCATTCACGCTCGGAATTGCGGGTGTGGTTCTGCTCGCCTTCGGGCCAGTGGTAGTTGGTGAGGTGGGGTTCACCTTTTCCTCGCAGATGTATCTGGCAGCACTTACGGTAGTCGGCTATCAGTCCGTGCTGTTCGCGATCCTCACCAAAATCTATGCCCAGCATGAGGGATTCCGCATTCCGCGCAGTCGCAGTTTTGAGCGCCTCGAGAAGCGCATCAGCCTCGAGAGCGGTGCGATTGTGGGTTTGGTGTTGTTCCTCGTGGGTCTGGGCATTGCCGTGGCACAGTTCTCGGGCTGGGCGGCTGCAGGCTTCGGCGAGCTTGAGGCGGGGGCTACGCTGCGACTGGCCATACCCTCGGCACTCCTCATGATGCTCGGAGCGCAAACCATCATGGCTGGCCTGTTTCTGGGTGTGCTCTCGGTCGGTGTGAAGCGACGATAACGATGACCGTGTCTGTTGCCCTGTGTACCTACAACGGTGCCACGTACCTTGCGGAGCAGGTGCTCAGCATCCTGAATCAAACCATGCCGCCCACTCAGATTGTGGTGTCGGATGATGGCTCCACCGATGAGACGCTTCAGGTTCTTGACCAGGTGCTCTCAGCGTGGTCTACGGCGCATCCGGGCGATACCCTCGAGGTGATGTTGCTGCGCAATGCTACAGCCCTGGGTGTAACGGCGAATTTCGAACAAGCGCTCGCAGCCTGCACCGGCCAACTGATTGCCCTCAGCGATCAGGACGATGTGTGGGTGCCCGAGCGTCTTGAGCAGATGGCGGCGGAGTTTGACCGTCGACCCGCGTTGCAGCTGCTGCATGCGGATGCGCGGCTCGTGGATGAAGCCGGTAACCCTCTCGGTTACTCGCTGTTGAGCACGCTGGGAGTATCGACAACAGACCTGACGGCAGTCCATGAGGGGCGTGCACTTGATGCGCTGTTGCGCCGCAACATTGTGACCGGGGCAACGATGATGGTGCGCCGTGAGCTGGTTGCTCGTGCCCGGCCCTTTCCGCCGGCCTGGGTGCACGACGAATGGCTGGCCGTTGTGGCGGCAGCGACGGGGCTTGTTGATCTGCTCGAGAAACCGCTCACGGATTACCGGCAGCACGGCAGTAATCAGATCGGTGTGACGACTCTGGATGCCTCGGGCAAGCTGGGGCGCCTCCGTGCGCCTCGCTCCGCCCGCAATGCCCGGCTGTTGGCCCGAGCCACTGCTTTGCAGGATCGTGCGCCTGCATTGGACCCAGCACCATCGGACCTGGTGTTGCAGACGATTGCGGCCAAGGTGGCGCACGAGCAGATGCGGTCCGGGCTGGCTCCCGCGCGGCTATTCCGGATTCCGCCGATTCTGCGAGCCTGGCGCGCCGGGAACTACACCCGCTTCGGTCTTGGTCTGCAAGACGTGCTTCGAGATCTGGTGCAACCCGTCTGATGGCGTGGGGCAGCGGTCTCCCACGTAAACTGCAAGGCATTGCCGTGCGGTCTCGTCTGCCGGCGCTTCAGACCGAGAGGGAGTGACCATGCTCGATAATCAGCCATCCCGACGTAACCCGATGGACGAAGAGGCCCGACGCCGCAAGCTGCAAAGAGGTGTGCTCGTTGCCGGGGGTGCGTTCGTACTCGTCGTGATCGCCTTGATCGTCACCGTGCTTCTGGTGAGCTCGGGGCAGCGCGAATCCGAGTCCACGCAGACCCCCGCGGCTCACAGCATCATCGACGGGAACGGCGCCGTTCTCACGGTGTAGCACAGAGGTGCGGGCGTGCTGGGGGCCGCGCGCGGCATCCGCTGAGAGAGCTACTCGCTTTTGAAGGCGAGAGCGCTGCGCCAACTCATACCCTGGGCGGCCTTCACAGCGCAGATGCAGAGTAAAAGCCAGCCGAACTCCACGAGGATGGTGCTTTCGGCGGCGCTATTGACGAGCAGCGCCACGAGGATGAGTGTGGGCCACACGTACACAATCGACCGCTTGGTACTGGCGAGCAGCCACGAGCGCGCGAGGGCCAGTGTTACGAGCACGAGGAACGCCAGAAAGCCGATGAGGCCGAGCTGAAAGTACACGTCCAGGTAGGCGTTCAGGCCCGACGCGTGCACGCGGCCGGTGGTGAAATCGAGCCAGCCGTAGGGCGTGGCGCTGCTGGGCCAAATACCAGCCCAGCCCCAGCCCTCGAGCGGATGCAGCTTCACGAGTCGCCACATCTCGGTCCAGAGGGTGGTGCGCACCTCAAACTCGCTGCCGGCGTTGAGCTGGCCGATGATCACACCACGACCAAACCAGACCGCCACGCCAGTGAGCAGGGCCGTACCGAGGACGACCAGCTGGAGCCGCCAGCGGGATGCCGCCGGTGTGCGGCGCAACCAGGTGAGGGCGAGCGTGGCCAACACCACGACGAGGCCCACCACCAGAATCACGGGTGAGCGGGCGAAGAGCACACAGATGGCGGCGAGCCAGAGGGAGCCGATGCCTTTGCCACGCGGAAGAGAGCGTGCTCGGAGCTCCACGGCAAAGGTGATGAGGGCGATGAGCGCCACGAGGCCGAAGATATTCCGTGAGCCGAATACGCCCTGAAGCGGACCCAGATTGGCGATATCACCGGTGATGTTGAGGAAGGTGATGGGCAGGTCGAGCAGCGCGCCCGAGAGCACCTCCAGAAAGAGGGAGAGGCCCAGCAAGACGCGCAGCACGTCGCCGGTAGCCCGCACCACTTGAAACGTGTCGCGAACGAGCGCCACATAGATGGCGAGAAAACCGAACGCAACCTGGTAACCGACACCGGCGAGCGTATGGAGGGCGTATCCGCTCCACACCGCTGAGAGCGCGCACCACGCCACGAACACGATGATCGACAGGGGCAAAAGCCCGTGCCACTCGACGATGGGCCGGCGAGCGAGGAGCGAGAGTGTGGCGAGAACGACGAGACCCATGACGATGCCCACGAGGCCGGCCCATCCCATCATGCTGCGCAGCAGATGGGTGGAGAAGGCGGTGCCGATGATGACCGTCGTCAGCGACGCCGCGAACTTGGGCGAGGCGAGCACGCGCTTGACACCCTCGGGCAGGGTCGGGGGAGTGCGCGATGAGGTCATGGACTTACTAATTTACCCGTTGCACCTAGGGCATGGGTGCAGGCGTGCCCTGCTGTCGCTTGGTCATGACGGCCATCACCACGAGCAGCACCCATCCGTATTCGATCAGCAGTCGACTCTCGGCCACGCTCTGTGCCAGCAACGCGGCCATGATCAGCAGGGGCAGCAGAGCGGATGCCGCAAACGGTGCGTCGTCCTTCACGCCCAGCCGTGGGCGATCGATCGCAAGAAACCAGGCCCGCCACAGGGTGGCCAGCACGAGAGCCACAAACACCACCAGGCCCACAATGCCGAGTTGCAGCCACACATCGAGCCAGGCATTGTGCGCTTGCAGGTAGGTCACGCCCTTGCGCACGGCGAGACCCTGGAACGGTTCCACCCATGGCACCCAGTAGCTCACCCAGCCCCACCCGAATGCTGGGCGTTCACTGGCGAGCTCGGTGACGCTGTGCCAAATGTCGAAGCGACCCGTGAGGTCATCGCTCTTGCCCAGCAGTTGAGTAAGAAGTGGAAAGAACGCCAGTATTGCTGCCACGCCGGTGACAACGGATGCCGCCGCCACGATATACACGGGCCGCCGCGCCTGGTGATGCACGCTCCGGGCCCACAGGGCGAAGACCAGGGCTGCGAGCACAACGAGGGTGGCGAGCGTAACCGTCGACGACCGGGTGAGCAGCAGGGTGACGATGGCGAGAACGAGCCAGATGATGCCCCAGCCGCGTTTGACGGTGCGGGCGGCAAGCTGCACCGCAAAAACGATCACGGCAATGAGGGCAATGAAACCCAACAGGTTGCGGTTGGCAACGATGCCCTCGATAGGGCCGCCGTCGAGCAGGAGCCCCCGGGACCAGTAGAACGCCAGCGGAATCTTGCCCTCGTATTCCACGAAGAAGGGAAGCACGGGCTGTTGAATCACCGCGGCGACGAACAGTTCGAAGGCGAGAGACAGCGCCAAAATGTAGCGGAGGGCGACGGAGAGGGTGCGGAGTAGTTCCGCCCAGGTGAGGACGAGGGCCACGAACAGGGCTGCGATCGTGGTGATCCACTGCAACCCCACGCCGAGCAGGCTGGCTCCCGGGTAGAACGACCAGAGAATCGACAGGGTCGCCAGCAGCATGAAGATGATGAGGGCCTTGGGGAACCGGCGCCACTTCCAATCGGGCCGTTCGGTAATGAGGCCCACCACGCTGCCGACAAGCACGATCGCCACGACGGCGCCGAACCCCCACCATCCGCCGAGGTTGCGCCAGAACTGGCCGGCCAGAACCGAGAACAACACAAACGTCGCAAACGTGCGAACGACGAAACGGCTGCGGACGGCGGACATGGTCCTAACGTTACCGTTCGTCGCGTCCGTGCAGGCGCTGGCCGACGTGGGCGGGTCGGCCTGTTGCCGAGCGGATGCCGGCGGCCTTCGCGGGTTCCCCGCGGCCCGGACGGTGTGATTGTCGCTGGTCACCGTGGTGGGTGGGTGGGTCTGTCTGGTTGCCTGGTGGTGTTTGGTCCTTCCGGGTGGCGGGGAGGGTGCGATGGGCGTCGGTGACGTGGGTGGTTGGGGGCTGTCCGGTTGTGTGGTGGTGTTTGGTCCTTCCGGCGGGTCGGGAGGGTGTGAATGGCGCCGGTGACGTGGGTGGCTCGGGTTTGTCTGGTTGCCTGGTGGTGTTTGGTCCTTCCGGGTGGCGGGGAGGGTGCGATGGGCGCCAGCGACCGGGGTCGGTTGGGGTCTGTCCGGTTGTGTGGTGGTGTTTGGTCCTTCCGGGTGACCCGGAGGGTGTGATGGGCACCGGTGACGCGGTCCACCTAGGTCTGCCCGGTTGTGTGGTGGACCTTTTTGCCTGCCTGGCGGTGTTTGGTCCTTCCGCGCGGCCGGGACTGTGTGATTGTCGCCGACGTGCGGTTGCCTGACGGAAGCCGGCGGACGACCGGTGCGGCGGTGCGCACCGGAGGTCTGTGACAGTGTTGTCAGTGCTGGGCGGCATCCGGAGTCTGAGGCGGCACCACCCACCCGCGGTTGGTCAGGCGTTTGGCGAGGCGCACGGTGAGCGGAACGGGGGCCTTGAGATCGTCGTCGGTGAACTGGAGCGCTTGCCAGCCCTCGTCCTCAACGCGGCCGAGGCGGGTAATGTCTCGGCGCCACTGGGACCGATCGGTGCGGTGATGATCCCCCTGGTATTCGAGCAATACCTTGAATTCCGGGTAGGCCAGGTCTGCCCGGGCGAGGAAGCGCCCAGCGTTGTCGAAGATCTCAAAGTTGCAGACGGGTTCCGGAAGCCCGGCGAGCACAATGATCATCCGGAGCTCAGACTCCTTGGGCGATTCCGACCCGGCCCGGAGGTACGGAAGCGCGAGTCGTGCACTGGACAATCCGCGGCGGCGTTGAGAGCACTCGCCGACCCCTTGGGTGAGGTCATCCATGCTCAGAAGCGGATGCGTGCCGCCGATGAGAAAGTCGCCCACGGTCACGAGTTCAACCACAGAGAGCTGCGCGGCGAGGTCGAGCCAGGTGCGCACGGGGCTGGTGAATCGAAGGTCACCGTGATGGATCAGATCGCCGGTGCCGATTTTCAGGCTGTGGCCGGTGACGTTATGCGCTGTAAGCGCTCGGGCGGGCGCGTGGACGCCGACGTGCAAAGGAAGGACGCTCAGGCACCGCACGGGGAGGGGGAACCCGAGAAGAAGCGCAGCGGTCTCGTGGCTGAAGAAGGCGGTTGGGGGCATCCGCTGCAGAAGTGCGCGGCAATAGGCGTGAGTTGAGCCGTCGAAGGCACCTGCCGAACGAACGCCCCAGAATGGACTCGCGAGGTCACGGCCGTTGAGGCGCGAGCGTCCGATGCCGGCAAGCTGGCCGTCAGCGACGAGGAATGACCGGTCGACGAGCTCGGGTGGAAGGGAAACGCGGGGCTTCATGTCGTTGATGATGCCGCCCTGCGCGCGCACGATGCGGGTTATGTACAGATGGGGTTTATTTCGGCGCGGCCCGTTGCTTGGGGAGGGACGGGGCCCGCGCGCTGGGTTGCGGAGTTCGTGCGTTCCCGGTGCCTGGGAAGGTGCGATTGGTGCTGGCGAAGTGACAGGGCGGAGTGGGTGGCGGAGTTCGCGCCTTCCCAGTGCCTGGGAGGGTGCGTTTGGCGCGGGCCGGGTGGTGGCGAGGTGACAGGGCGGAGTGGGTGGCGGAGTTCGTGCCTTCCGGGTGCGTGGGAGGGTGTGATTTGCACGAGCCAGGTGGTGGCGAAGTAACAGTGCGGGATTGGTGGCTGCGTTCGCGCGTTCCCGGTGCCCGGGAGGGTGTGATTGGCGCGGCCAGGTGATGGTGAGGTGACAGGGCTGACTGGGTGATGGCGAATGCATCTTCCGAGCGGGTGCGACATGCGCCGAAAGCGCCCGATGGCAGGTCGTGAGGGTGTGATTGGTGCGGGCCGGGTGGTGGCGAGGTGACAGGTTGGGTGGGTGGTGGCGTTTGCACCTTCCGAATGTGCGGGAGGGTGTGATTGACGCCGCTCGGGTGGTGGTGGGGTGGCCGGGACGGGTGGGTGGCGGAGTTCGTGCCTTCCTGTGAGGCGGGAAGGTGCGATTGGCGCCAGGCTGGCCGTGGCGGAGACGACTACTGGGCGGCGTTTCCTTCGGCCAGATAGGCGAGTCGCTGCAGGGTTTCCGTGTTGCGGATGTGCAGGGCGGGGTCGGTGAGCAGTCGGGGAACCAGCCGTGCCGAGCCCGCGACCGGGTATTCGCTGAGTCGCACGAGGCATCCGTTTGGGTGATTGTGCACGTCGATGGCCACGTTTGCCTCACCGATGGGCCAACCTCGGGCCTTCAGCAAGACGTGGCGGGGCGGATCCCACTCGAGCACGCTCGTGGTGTCGTTGATGAGCGCGGGCCAGACTCCCACCGAGTGGTGCAGGGCGCTGCCCGGGGCGGGCCAGTCCTCGTCGACAGCGCGCATGCGCGAGGCTCCGACAACCCAACTGGGATACAACCACGCATCGGCGAAGACCTCGAACACGCGCTCGGGCTTGCAGGTTAAGACGCGGTAGTTGACGGCCATGGCTAGGTCGCGATGCTGGGGGCAAGGGACGGGGGCTGGCGGATGCCGTGCTCGTGGCGGAGAGCGCTGAGGGCCGCGCGATAGCCCGGGAGGCCCGTGACGCCGGGCCCGGGGGGCGTCGATGACGAACACAGATACACGCCCGGCAGGGGAGTGCGCCAGGGATCGGTGGACAGTACCGGCCGCGCGATCAGCTGGCCAATGGAGACGGCACCGGCCGCGATGTCGCCGCCCACGTAATTGGGGTTTCGGTTCTCGAGGTCAACGGCGGTGCGGCTCGCGGAGCCGAGGATGGTGTCCCGAAAACCCGGGGCGAACCGTTCGATCTGGCGGGTGATGCTCTCGGTCTGGTCTTCCTGAGAGCCGCGCGGCACGTGCGTGTAGGCCCACAGCACGTGCTGGCCGGCGGGCGCGCGGGTGGAATCGAGCACGCTCGGCTGCGACACCAAGACATAGGGTGCGGCGGCGTGCTGGCCGCGGGACACTGCATTTTCAGCGCGGGCGATCTCGGCTCGCGTGCCTCCCACGTGCAGGGTCGGTGCCTGGTGGAGCTCGGGTGCGCTCCACGGAACCGGGCCGGAGAGCGCGTAATCCACCTTGGCCACGGCGTTGCCGTACTGGAATCGGGACAGCTTTTTGGCGTAGGCGGGCGGCAGATCAGCCATTTTCGCGAGAGCCTGCGGGGCGATGTCGAGGAGCACAATCGAGGCCGGCGGCAGGTCGGAGAGGCGTCGCACGTGGGTGTCCGTCACGATCTCCCCGCCGTGCGCAAGGAGGTCGTCGACGAGCGCGCCCGCGATGGCGCCGCTACCGCCGACAGGAATCGGCCAGCCGCGAGCGTGTGCGTGCAGGGCGAGAACGAGTCCGGCGCCCGCGGTGGACAGGCTCGGTAGATTCTGAATCGCGTGGGCAAACGCGCCCGTGAGCAGCGCGGGGGCTTCCTCGCCGCGAAACCGCAGGTTCCAGGTGCCGGTGCCCTGTTCGAGCACCCGCAACCCGAAACGTGTGACGGCCAGCGGATGCCGCGGCACGCGCAGCAGGTGATTCCCCGTGAACTCGGCGACGGCATCCACTTGGCGAAGCAGTGGGCGGAAGAGGTTGAGCCAGGCGCGCCCGTCGACGGGGCCGAGGGCGGCGGCGGTGCGTTCGAGGTCGCGGTAGGCGATGCCGGCGCGTCCGCCCGCGAGGGGGTGACCGTAGGAGATGTCGGGAACGAGCATCTTGACGCGGTCGGTGATGCCGAAGCGCTGGAAGAACTCGGAGGCGAGAGCCATGGGGTGCACGGCGGAGCCGATGTCATGGTGAAAGCCGGGGAGGGTGAGCTCGGCCGTGCTTGCGCTCCCGCCCACGATGGAGTTCTTTTCGTAGACGCGCACGGAGAGGCCCGCCCGGGCCAGAGTCACCGCGGCGGCAAGCCCATTGGGCCCGGAGCCCACAACGATCGCGTCTACGTCGCTCATACCTGGTGTCGTCTCTCGCAAGTCATACCCGCGACGGTACTACACCCGGCTGCGGCTGGCTTGAGTTGCTAGTTCAGGAGATCGGGGTGGTCGGGGGCAACCGGTGTCCGGAATCACGCGGGTGCCGTGCGGCTGGTGAGCGGATCTCCTGAACTAGCGACGGGGGAGGCCGGTCAGGTGCCGGCGGGGCTGCACACGGGGGGCTGCCGGGGAGTGCCGGGGGCTGGCGCGGGGTGCTCGATGCGGGGTCTTGCCCCGGGCGTGTGTTGCTAGTTCAGGAGATCGGGGTGGTCGGGGGCAACCGGTGTCCGGAATCACGCGGGTGCCGTGCGGCTGGTGAGCGGATCTCCGGAACTAGCGACGGGGGCGGGGGAGGGTGGAAGGATCGAGGGAACGGGCCCGCCAGCCCCGCCCGAGGCGCCTAAATGAAGGCGGCCTCGCCGGTGATGGCGCGCCCCACGATGAGGGTGTTCATCTCCTGCGTGCCCTCGTAGGAGTAGATGGCCTCAGCGTCGGAGAAGTGGCGGGCCACGTTGTACTCCAGCACGATGCCGTTGCCGCCGAACAGCTCGCGGCACCACGCGACGGTCTCGCGCATGCGGCTGGTCGTGTATGCCTTCGCGAGGGCCGAGTGCTCGTCGCGCTGGGTGCCCTCGTCGAGCATCTGCGAGACGCGAACGACCATGCCGAGGCTCGCCGTGATGTTGCCGAGGCTCTTCACCAGCAGATCCTGCACGAGCTGGTGGCCGCCGATCGCCTTGCCAAACTGCATGCGCGTCCCGGCATATGCCACTGCGGCGTCGTAGGCGCCCACCGCGATGCCCACGGCAGCCCACGACACCTCCGCGCGGGTGAGTCGCAGCACCTTGGCCGTGTCCTTGAAGGAGTTGGCGTTCTGCAGGCGCATGCTCTCGGGAACCAGCACGTTCTCGAGCGTGATGTCCGCGTTCTGCACGCTGCGCAGGCTGATCTTGCCCTCGATCTTGGTGGCCGTGTAGCCGGGGGTATCGGTGCGCACCATGAAACCTTTCACCTGGTCGTCGGCCGTGTCGCGCGCCCAGATGATGGTGATGTCAGAGAATGTGCCGTTGCCGATCCAGCGCTTGGCACCGTTCAGCACCCAGCTGTCGCCGTTGCGGGTGGCCGTGGTGCGGAGCCCACGCGCCGCATCACTGCCCGAGAGCGGTTCGGTGAGGCCGAATGCCCCGGTCAGCTCACCCGACGCAAACTTGGGCAGCCACTCCGCGCGCTGCTCCGGCGACCCGCACACCGCAATGGAACCGCCCACTAGTCCGGTTTGCACGCCCACAAACGTGGAAACGGATGCGTCCACTCGCGCCAACTCGAGCGCCACGAATCCTCGGAACACTGCCGAATTCTCGAACGGGGCCAGCTCGGGCCAGGCGTAGGAATACACTCCGAGATCGGCCAGGGGCTTGATGACCTGGGTGGGGAAATCGGCCCGCTCCCAGTATCCGTTTGCGATCGGGTGCACCTCGGCGTCCAGGTAGGCGCGCAGTTCGGCGAGGGCTTTCTGCTCCTGGTCGGTGAGGATGTTCTGGTAGCCAAAGAAGTCGCTCGTGGTCATCTGGTGCTCCTGCGGTCGGGTTCACCTGGCCGTCTGCGACCGGGTGAAACATGCTGGCAAACGTGTGCGATCCTACGGGGACGCCGAGGCTCCACCAAACGGGTTGGTAGTTTGGTCTAAAACGCCGAGGGAAAGAGTCAGCCATGTTTGTGGGCATCACCAATACGCCTCGGAATTACGCCTGGGGGTCGCAGACGGCCATTGCCGATCTGCTGGGTCATGCAGCATCGGGTCAACCGGAGGCCGAACTCTGGCTGGGTGCTCACGCTGGATCGCCGTCACTGATCGATGATCCGAGCACAGTCGGCGGAGCCACCGATCTCGCCGAGTGGATCGGAGCCGCACCCGAGGCCGCGCTGGGGACTGCGCTCGCCGCCTCCGTCGCCACCGATTCGCTGGCCGGCCCTGCACCGCGACTGCCCTTTCTGCTCAAGATTCTCGCCGCTGATCGGCCGTTGTCGTTGCAAGCGCATCCCACGTCCGAGCGGGCGCGGGCGGGTTTCGAACTCGAGAACGACTCGGATGTTCCTGTAGGCGCCGGCAACCGCAACTATCGTGACCCGTTTCACAAACCTGAGCTTATTTTTGCGCTGAGCGACACCTTTGAGGCGCTCAGCGGTTTCCGTGATCTCACCGAGGTGCGTCGCATCATTGGTGAACTTCGTGCGCTCGACGTGGCAACCGATAACCCGCAGCCGGGCGCTCTCGACGCGCTCGAGAGCCGACTTACCGGCCCGGATGCCGTGAGCGATACCGTGGACTGGCTGCTCCGTGATGGCCGTGGCGGTGACTCCGGCGAGGTGAAGTGGCTCGTCGAGCGGGTGGTGGCGCTCGCCCACCATGCGGTGTTCCTGGCAGCGGGTGGCGCCGTCATCAGCTTCGCGACCGAACTCGCCACGGTGCAAGCGCTGGCAGCCGAGTACCCGGGAGACCCGGGCATCGTGATTGCGCTGCTCGTGAACCGCGTGTCACTCAAGCGCGGCGAGGCCCTGTACTTGCCAGCCGGCAACATCCACGCCTATCTATCGGGCCTCGGCGTGGAGGTGATGGCAGCGTCAGACAACGTGCTGCGCGGTGGCCTCACCCCGAAACACATTGACATTGATGAGCTCCTCGCGGTGCTGGACTTCACCCCCGTGGCGCCGCCCTACCTGGTGCCCATTATCGAGTCCGAAGGTGTCTCCGTCTTTCGACCGGATGTCGCCGACTTCCAGTTGGTGCACATTGTGGCGTCGGCGAGCAGTGCGCCCGCGCCAGAGATGCGCCAGTTCGCGCTGACCGGTCCCGGAATTGCCATCTGCACGTCGGGTGGGTTCTTGGTGGCGGGATCCGGGGCATCCGTTACGTTGAAACGCGGCCAGGCCGTGTACGTGACCCCCGACGAGGGCGTGCTCACGTTTGCCGGCGCAGGCGAGGTGTTCCTGGCCACCACGAACACCTGATTCGGCACCGCTTCGGAGCCGCGGGGGCTGACGGTGGGCTGACCGCGTCCGGAACGAGCGAGTGAAGCGGATGCTGCGACACGCGTTGGTGGCCCTGGCCGCGGGTTGCCTGGTGCTTGGATCGGCGATGTGGCGGCGGGCACCCGCCGGCCCGGTGCCAGCACGCGGTTGGTGTCGGAGGCGGCGGCTAGTCTGGGGGAGCGCGCGCGTCGGGCCGTGCTAAAGGTAGTTGTGAGGGTGAAATGGCCTGGTTGGTCACTGGTGGAGCCGGATACATTGGGTCGCACGTTGTGCGAGCCTTTTTGGCCGAGGGTATGAAGGTCGTTGTTCTCGACGATCTGTCGAGCGGCCACGCGGAGTTCGTGCCTTCGGACGTGCCCTTTGTGCGCGGAGATGTGCTCGACGGCGAGCTGCTGATGAACCTGTTTTCCGACCACGAGATTGATGGCGTGGTGCACGTCGCCGGCTTCAAATATGCGGGAGTGTCGGTGCAACGCCCGCTGCACACGTATAAGCAGAACGTGACCGCCACAGCTACCCTTCTCGCGGCGATGGACGCTGCCGGTGTCGCCCGCATCGTGTTCTCCTCGAGCGCCGCCGTCTATGGCACCCCGCGCACCGATCTGGTGACCGAAGACACGGTGAAGAACCCCGAGTCACCGTATGGGGAGTCCAAGCTCATTGGCGAGTGGCTGCTGCGCGACCAGGGTATTGCCGCCGGATTGCAGCACACGTCGCTCCGCTACTTCAACGTTGTCGGCTCCGGTTCCCCTAACCTGCGCGATACCAGCCCGCACAACCTGTTCCCGCTGGTCTTTGCCGCTCTGAGCGACGGTCGCACACCCCGCATCAACGGCACGGACTACGCGACCCCCGATGGCACCTGTGTGCGCGACTACATTCACGTCGCCGACCTGGCCACGTCACACGTAGCTGCGGCCCGGCGTCTGGCTGCCGGCGACACCATTGCTCCGGTCTATAACCTCGGAAGCGGTGACGGTGTGTCGGTCGGCGAGATTATGACGACGGTGGCGGCCGTGACGGGCATCGACTTTGTGCCGGACCTGGGTCCTCGCCGCGCGGGCGATCCCGACCGCATCGTGGCCTCGGGTGAGCTTGCAGCCCGCGACCTCAACTGGAAAATGCGCCACACCCTCGAGCAGATGGTGCGCAGCGCTTGGGACGCGGAGCAGGCGGCCGTCGCCGCCACGGCCTAGGTATATGCGGGGCGCGTGACTGGCCTGATCGGCGTTTCTCTCCCCGTTCGGTTCCTGCGAATTGGGGTGCAATCACAGCGCATTCGGGCGTTCTGGGCCATAATCGGCTCAGAGCCAGCCGGTCGGCGGTGTCGAGGTTTTCTCCCTGCTCGGCAGGGACCCCCCAAAAGGCCGAGTTGAATTATTGGGCGCGTCGCAACTCTCGATCGAGTATTGAGGGTTTACGATTCACGACTTGACGAAATGTAACTACAACGGTGTAATTAGGGGGTGACACGCAACCAGGGTGTCACCTGATCAGTGGGAGACGATATGGCTATACCTGATTATCGTTCTGGAGTCCCCGAGGACTGGTTCGTCGATCCTGTTCGTCTGGGTGTTCCCGGCGTACGACAGGAACAGGGGGAAGGCAACCCGCTCTCTTGGCAGACAGATTCGTTGTGTGCTCAGACCGACCCCGAGGCGTTTTTTCCGGAAAAAGGTGGGTCTACCCGCGATGCGAAGAAGATCTGCGCATCGTGTGAGGTTCGCTCGCAGTGCCTGGAATACGCACTCGCCAATGATGAGCGTTTCGGCATCTGGGGCGGGCTTTCCGAACGTGAGCGGCGCAAACTGCGGAAACGCGCCTAACTTTTGCGAATTGTCGCGGCTGGGTGCTGATCCGGCTCGTGGTGGGACCGGCTGGCTCGGGTTGTCTGTTGTAGTGACGGGGCATCCGGTGGCGCACATTACTTCTTCGCAGTGCTGCGGAGGGTGTGATTGGCGCCGGTCGGGGCAGAGATGACGCGATGAGGCATCCGCTGGTGGACATCGCTTCTTCGGAGGGTTCCGGAGGGTGTGATTGGCACCGGTTGAGGACGTGATGCCCCGTCACACGCGCTCACCGGCGCGCATTACTTCTTTGTGGCGCATCCGAAGGTGTCATTGGCTCCGGTGTTGAGCTCGGGGTCGCGAGATGCGGCATCCGGTGGCGGAGATTGCTTATTCGGGGTACGCCGGAAGGTGCGATTGGCGCCGGTGGTGAGCCCGGGGTCGCGCGACGCGGGCTTATTTCAAGGCGCGCCCTCCTGCCTGACCCTCGAAGAGGATCTCCGACCTAGGCTGTCTACGTTATGCAACCGCGAGTAACTGCCATCCTTGTCGCCCGAAACGGGGCGAAACACCTTGAGCGAACTCTTGAGGCGCTCGCTCGTCAAACCCGCCAGCCCGACATCGTGATCACCGTCGATTGCGGGTCAACGGATGCGACGGCGAAACTTCTGGGTGACTCTGGGCCGACGCAATTTATTGCGGCATCTGCTGACCTGAGTTTTTGGGCAGCATTGGCCGCGGCCGTTCGCGTGATCGCAGCCCCCGAGCATGACCGTGAAATGTTGTGGCTGCTCGCGCAGGACAGTGCCCCCGAACCCGGAGCGCTCGCGGCGCTTCTGGCCCAGCTCGAAATCTCTCCCTCGGTGGCCGTGGCCGGACCGAAAATCATGGAGTGGGTGGCCGGCGAATACATTCACGAATTCGGTCTCACCATGACTCCTGGGGGATCCACCGTGACGCTCGTGGAGAGCGAACTCGACCAGGGACAGCACGACGGGCTCAGCGACGTGCTCGCGGTGAGCGCTGGTGGCATGCTCGTGCGCCATACGGTGTGGAATGAGCTTGACGGATTTGATCCCGCTCTCCCCGTCATTGACGATTCCCTTGATTTTTGTGTGCGTGTTCGACTCGCCGGGTATCGAGTATCCGTGGTCGCCGCCGCCCGGGCGGCCTCTGCGGGTGCCGGGGTGGCAGGCGCGAACGAGTCCTCGCGAGGACGCCCCCGACGTCGCCGCGTGCGTGCGGAACGCTCCGCTCAACTGCATCGACGCCTCGTATACTCGGCCGGATGGGCGCTGCTCTTTCACTGGCTCTCCCTCGTTCCCCTCGCGTTCCTGCGCTCGATCGGTCAGCTGCTCAAGAAGGAGCCGGGCGCAGTCCTAGGTGAATTTGCTGCCGCGTTCGGGGCGGCCTTCCACCTCGGCCGCGTGGCCAGAGCCCGCCGGCGCTTGGCGTCGACGAAGAAGCTCGGCTGGACCTCGATCGCCAGTCTGCGCGTGACCAGTGCGGAAATGCGCCGCCGGCGCGCCCTGCAACGGGAAGCGAGCCTGGCCGGAATTCGTGGTGATCGCCCCGAAATTCGGTTCTTTGCCAGCGGCGGTGCGTGGACTCTGCTCGCGAGCGGGCTGCTCTCCGCGATTATCTTCGCCCCGCTGCTCAACGCCCGCTCTCTCACGGGCGGTGGGATGCTGCCGCTCTCGGATAACGTGACCGAACTCTGGAGCAGCGCTACCTACGGCTGGCGCGATGTGGGGCTCGGCTTCGTGGGCGCGGCCGACCCGTTCAGCGCCGTGCTTGCTGTCCTCGGCTCCCTCACCGCGTGGGCACCCTCCTTCTCGCTGGTTCTGCTCTACCTGCTGGCGCTCCCTCTGGCCGCACTCGGTGCCTGGATGGCCGCCACCCGCTTCACCGAACGCGGCGCACTCCGCGCCATCGCTGCGGTTCTCTGGGTGCTGGCCCCCACCTTTTTGAGCGCACTCTCGACCGGGCGCCCCGCCGCGATTCTGGTGCATCTGTTGCTTCCGTGGCTGTTTTTTGCGGGATTCTCGGCGGCACGATCGTGGTCGGCTTCGGCATCCGCTGCCCTGCTTTTCGCCGCAATTGTGGCATGCTCACCGTCGCTCGCGCCCGCACTGCTCGTGTTGTGGCTGATTGCCGTGGCGACGAGCGGACGCAGCGTGATGCGGTTCATTGGCATTCCGCTTCCTGCCCTCGCCCTCTTTGCGCCACTGATTGTGGAACAGGGGCTGCGCGGAAACTGGCTCGGCCTTTTTGCAGACCCGGGGCTGCCGCTCTCCACGGCACCCGTGAGCGGACTGCAGCTCGCGCTCGGTTTTCCCTCGGGCGGGCTCGGCGGCTGGATCGCACTGCTGGACGACCAGGGAATTCCGGGCGTCACCGCCGACATTCTTGTGCCCGTGCTGTTGATTCCCCTCGCGCTGCTGGCGCTCACCGCGCTGCTGCTCAATGGTGCGCGCAGCGGTGCAGTTGCCCTGCTCCTGGCCGTGCTCGGCCTCGGTACGGCTCTCGCCGCGAACCACCTCTTTGTGGCATCGGTCGGTTCCGACACGATCAGCGTCTGGTCGGGTGCCGGGTTGAGCCTGTACTGGATGGGTCTCGTGGGCGCGGCGGTCATCGCACTACGTGCTCTTCGCCGGGTGGCGTTTGCGCCCGGAATCACCGCTGTGATCGCCCTGACCATCGTGGCTGTGCCGTTGTTGGCCGCGTATCCGCTGCAGACCTCGCTCGTTAATAAGGGGCTTGACCGCACGCAGCCGGCATTCATTGACGCCGAGGCGCAGATTAACCCGCGCGTGGGCACGCTGCAGATCACCCCGCAGGTCGACGGCGGAATTCGAGCCGTGGTGATGCGCGGATCCGGAGCCGTTCTCAACCAGCAATCCACGCTGGAGAGCACCGACCAGGTACCCACGCAAGAGCAGCGCGAGTTGGCGACCCTGGCCGGAAACCTGGCCTCACGCAGTGGCCTTGACGCGGCTCAGGGGCTGGCCGACTTCGGCATCCGCTTTGTCGTGTTGCAGGCAGCGGGAGGCAGTCCCGAGGCCGAGGCCACGGCGATTCGCACCGCGACGGCGCTGGATGGCAATGCCGCGCTCGCGCCCGTGGGCGACACGAGCTTCGGGCGTCTGTGGCAGCACGACGTGTCGGCTGCCGAGCGCGCGTCCGCCGAGATTCCGCCAAATGCCGGTGGCTTGTATGGTCTGCTGGCGACCCTTGCGGCTGTGGTCGTGATCGGCATCACCGTGTTGCTCTCCATTCCCACCGGTGCCGGGCGCGAAGCCGTTCGGCAGGCCAACCGCGACGCCGTGCGCCGCGCCGCCCGAGAGAACGCGCGGCTGGCGAAGGCTAAGCCCCGGCGCCGGCGTTCCAAGACGGTAGCGGATGCCGCGGTGCCCGCAGCCGTGACACCTGGTGTCCCCGGAACCCCGCTTGAACCTGCCGTGTCGCTAGTGTCTCGCAGGGAACTGTCGGCGGCGTCGAAGGCTGATGCGAGCGCTGCCAAGACGGCAGCGAAGACCGATGCGAGTGCTTCGAAGGCTGCGACGAAGACCGAAGCAACTGCTGCCAAAGCTGCCTCGAAGGATGAAGCAACTGCTTCGAAGGCTGCGTCGAAGACCGAAGCAACTGCTGCCAAGGCTGCGACAAAGACCGATTCGAGTTCCGCTAAGGCAGCGACCAAGTCTGATGCGAGCGCTGCCAAGGCTGCGTCGAAGGATGAAGCACTTGCTGCGAAGGCCGCGACGAAGACCGAAGCAACTGCTGCCAAGGCCGCGACCAAGTCTGATGCGAGTGCTGCGAAGGCCGCATCGAAGGATGAAGCAACTGCTGCGAAGGCCGCGACGAGTGCCTCGAAGAAGGATGCCGCGGCGGCGTTGAAGTCCGCTGCGGTGTCTGCACGGGCGTCGAGAACCGCCGCCAAGGTTGCGGCCAAGGGTGACTCGGCTGTGTCCACAGCTACAGCCGCAGCCGCTGCGCTCGCTGTCTCGGCCGCGGCTCAGCTGGCTAACACGAACGCTAAGACAGCCACGGGTGCCGACACCTCGGCGGGCAGCGACCACGATCGGCCTAGTCCTGATCAGGGTGACACGAACGTCACAGCCCCACGTGAGGCGAGCGATCAGGCCGCGGCGGACACCCGCAACGAACCCGCGGGTCCCTCCACGGATTCCGACGCCGACGCCCACACCCCCGTCGATCCTGCCTCGGATAACACGGACACCGCTTTTGCACGGACGCGTCCCGTCGAACCGGCTTCGCCGATTGTGCAGCCAAGCGCCGAACCAGCGCGAAAGCCGGCGCCATCAAACACGGACCGGTGGGCGCCTCCCGCCCGTGAGGCGACGCCCAACACCCCGCTGCCGACGCTTCCGGAGTGGAGGCTTACCGACCCGACGCCTGCTGGCCAGGCGTCTGCTGACCCGGCGCTTGCCGACCGGGGGCCTGCCGACTCGAGGAGTGTGGATCGGACGTCCGCTCCGGCGACGCCCGCGGAGCCGAAGAGTGCCGAGTCGAAGAGGCCGGAACCGATGCCCGCTGAGCAGACGACTGCGGAGCCGACGACTGCTGGGCAAAGGCCTGCTGGGCAGAGGACAGCGGAGCCGACATCCGTGGAGCCGAAGAGTGTCAACCCGACGCCTGCTGACTTGAGGAGGGCGGAGTCGCCGCCCGCGCAGCCGACACGCGGGGAGCCTGCGCCCGCAGAGCCGACCCCAGCGGAGCCGAGGAATGCGGAGCCGACATCCGCTGGCGTGAGGAGTGCGGAGCCGACGCCCGCTGAGACGACCCCTGCGGCGCCGAAGTCCGCGGAGCCGACCCCCGCGGCACCGACGCCCGCAGAGCGGACGCGCCAGCCCGAAGCCGCGCAGCCCTACATTTCTCCGTGGGCGCCCCCCGCCCGGGACGCTTCGACACCGGGTGAGGCATCGCTGCCGCCGGCAGGTCCGCGCAGATCAACCTTTGAGTCACCGTCTGACCGAGCCGCACGTGTGCGTCCGCGGGCACCGATTCCGCGACCGTTGCCCCCGACCGTCCCTGACGAGACCCCGACCACGCCCGAGGAGGCCGACAATGCCCAGTAACTCCGCACCGGCTCGTGTCGGCAAGCGCGCGCTCACCGCCACCGTTGGCCTCGTGGGGATCGCCCTCACCGTGGGGCTCGTTGGCGGCGGCATTCTGCTGCCCGTGCCCACGATTGAGGCCTCTGCGATGTCGGAAGTCGTCATTCCAATGCCCACTGTGCAGCAACGTGTTTGTCCGGGACCCGTGCTGAATCTGGCTGAGGATTCGAGTCAGGCGCAGGCGGCGACATCCGTTGGTCAGGCCGAAGTCGTGTCGTCCGCTCGGGCCACCGCTGCGAGCGAGGATGCCCTCACCGTGCCCACGAGCGACCTCACGGCGGTCGACAATACGTCGGGAACGGGGGCGCCCCTGTTGCTCAGCCTGCCCGCTGAGCCCGGTGCCACCACGGCGCCACTGATTGCCGGCAGTCAGTCGCAGGTCGTGGCGACCGAAACAATTGCCGGCTTCACGGCGGCCGCGTGCGCCGAGGCCACGAGTGATGCCTGGCTTGTGGGCGGGTCAACCGACGTGGGCCGCACGAGCCTGGTGCTGCTGAGTAACCCGACGACCGTTCTCGCCACGGTGGATCTCACCGTGTTCGGTGAAACCGGTGCGGTGGATGCTCCCGGTGCGACGGGAATTCTCGTGCAGCCCGGGGAGCAGCGCGTGATCTCGCTCGCGGGGCTCGCGCCCAACCTTCGATCGCCCGTTGTGCACGTTGAGTCGCGCGGCGGACAAACCACGGCAACGCTCGAGCAGAGCAGTATTCAGGGTATTGAGCCCGGCGGCGTGGAACTCATTGCCCCCTCGACCGGCCCGAGCCTTCGCCAGGTGATTGCCGGGGTGCGGCTGCTGGTACCACCCGCGGCCGATGCGAACGGCACGGATGCCGGGGTGGCCGAGGGCACGCCAAGCGTTCGCATTCTCGTGACGGGCATCGAGCCGGCCACCGTTCAGGTGGGTGTCGTCAGCTCAACGGCTGGTGCGGACGGAACCTCGAACGAGGTTGAACTCGCGCCGGGCGTCGTCACGGAGGTTGCGCTGCCTGAGCTCACCGAGGGGACATTCTCAATTGATGTCACCTCCGATCAGCCGATCGTGGCGGCAGCTCGCACCGAAACCGTGGGAACAGCGGGCAAGGATTTCTCCTGGTTCACGGCATCCGAAACACTCACTGATGATTTCTTGGTGAGCGTTGCTCCCGGCCCCGGCCCGGTTCTGCACCTCGTCAACCCACTGACAGCGGATGCCCGCATCTCGCTCGCACCGGAGGGTGGCACCCGCGCAACGGTGGCAGTGCCGGCCGGTGCCCAGGTGGACCTGCCGCTCGTGGCCGGAACGAACTACGTCGTAACCGGTGTGGAGTCGGTTGTGGCAGCGGTGGGGTATTCCGGGGATGGAGCGCTGTCGTCGTTCACGGTGCGACCCGCCGGTCCGCTCGCGGCTCCGATTACCGTGTACCTGCGCTGACCAGTGCCGCTGGGTGGGCCGGCTGGTGCCGCGTGGCGGGCACTTTGTCGCTCGGGGCACTCGTTTGCTCGCTGGGCACTTGTTCAAACGAGTGCCCGGCGGTCAAACGAGTGCCGCGACGGTTGGGGCGGGCTTGAGCGCACCGCGGATGGCCCCCGGTTGAGATATTCCCCTGTGGATAACTCCCGCGCGGCCTCGATGTGCCCTACATTGACCGCATGCGCATACTTGTTCGTAGAATTCTGGCCGGCTCGGCGGTGCTCACCGCGCTGGCACTAGCCGGATGCGCCGCAGCCCCGATCCCGACCTGGACGAACAGCCCTGACCCGGTCGTGGCGCCGGTTTTCGCCTCGAACGATGAGGCTCTCGCCGCTGCCGTGACGTCGTACGAGGCGTACGGCGCCATGTCGAACCAAATCACAAATGAGGGCGGAGTGAATCCCGAGCGCATCACTGATTTTGTGAGTGATGCTTACCTTGCCGTGGTGCTTGGCTCATTTGCAAGCGTTCAGGATGATGGCCTAGTTGGCTCTGGATCGTCAGCCTTCGACACCGTTTCCTTGGTGAGATACGACGATGATTCTGCTGCATCGGCCTCAGTGCGCGTGTACCTTTGCCTCGATGTGACAGACGTCGTTTTCACTGATTTGGGCGGGAACGTGACAACCCCACCGGAAAGACGGAACCGAATTCCGCTTGAAGTCTCACTAATATCAAGCCCGAGTGCGTCGACGAAGCTCGTAGTGGACAAGGAGGAAACATGGCCAGGCAACGATTTCTGCTCATAGGACTGGTTGCTTTGACCGTGGTTGCCTTTTTGTTTGCCGGTCCCCCGGCCTTCGCATGTACAACTTCGGATTACGCAGCCGGTAGATGCACTGGGGCTAGCAGTGACGGCAAGGTAGTCACTGTCAAGGCGGACGGGAGGGCCTCGACACCGGGAGTGAGAGGTGACTTTGGGCCACAACCGCAGCGAAGTGGAAACAAGGGGACAGGGACGCCAGCGGCACCACCGCCGGTGTTTGTCCCGGCGAAGTTTGGGATTGGGGGGTCGTTCGGCAAGCCGACCGTGGTTCCTGTGCCGGCCGTGCCGTTGCCGGTGTGTGCGTCATGCACCGCGCCGTCGATCACGACGGTGAGTGATCTCGCCGGGTTTGCGCCGATGGTTCCCACCCAGTCGGTGGAGCCCAATGGGTTGGCGCTGGTGGGGTTGGCGGCGAATTTTGTGGCGGACGCATCCGTTCATGTGGTGTCGGGAACATTGCTCGGCAGCGTGGCCGAAGTGCGCTTTACGCCGGCGGCGTTTCGCTGGAATTTTGGTGACGGGGGTACGCGCTCGTCGGTTTCGGGCGGGGCAAGCTGGGCCGACCTCGGCGTTCCGGAGTTCTCCGATACCGATACCAGCCACGTTTACGAGGAGCGTGGTGATTTTGTGGCCGGACTGACGGTGGATTACACCGCTGAGTATCGCGTGGGTGGCGGTGGGTGGATCGCGGTGAGCGGCGCGCTCTCGGCGACAGCGGATCCACTCACGGTGGCGGTGCGGCGCATCAAGACAGTGTTGGTGGCGGAGGACTGCATCCAGAATCCGGCCGGAGTGGGCTGCTGAAGCGGCCCGAGAGCCGGGTTAGCGGTGGCGATGGTCCACGAAGGAGAGTCGCGGTCCATGGCGGGGTTTCTGGGCGGTGCCGCTTACCTCGAGTAGGCGCACGACGCGATAGCGATGCGGGCGCCACTTGTGCATGGCCTCCACCATCTGCGCATCGGTGAAGGACCGGCCGAAGAGTGAGTGCCCCACCACATCGGCGAGATGATAATCGCCCACCGACAGGGCATCGGCGTCCCCAAAAGCGCGCTGCGCCACCTCGGCGGCGGTCCATACGCCAATTCCCGGCACGACGCGGAGGCGAGCGGATGCATCGGCTGTGCTCAGCGTTGCGGCAGCCTCAAGTTGGCGGGCAAGCCCAAGGCACACCTGCACGACCCCGGCGCGCCGGGGGTCAACGCCGGCCTTGTGCCATTCCCAGGAGGGAATGAGCTGCCAGGTTCGAGTGGACGGAACCACCATCATTCCCCGCGGTGCCGGGCCGGGAGCCGGCGTGCCATAAGCGCTCACCAGTCGCCGCCAGGAGGCCATCGCCTGCACGCCGATCACCTTCTGCTCCAGAATGGCGGGGATGAGCGATTCCATCACCCGGCTGGTGCGGGGGATGCGGAGTCCCGGCCAGCGTCGGTGGGCGTCGTTCAGGCGGGCGTCGTCGGGGGTGAAAGTCGATGGGTCGTCGAGAGCGCCGGCCATGTCCGGTGCCACGGCCACAGCGGCACGGGCACCCGCGCCCCAGGCCTCGCAGCGGATGGTGTGCAATCCGGTTTGCGTGAATCGCAGGGACGCTGGGCCGTCGGGGGTGAGTGTCGTGCGCCAAATGGCGCCATCAGCGGCGACGCCATGCGTGGGGTCGTAGGCGCCGTGGCGCAGCGTCGATAGTGTGAGGGCCAGGGTCGTGGCGAACGGAGCCTGCCAGGTTGAGGAGGCATCGGCGCGCTGATCCGACGCGGCGGTGCCGTCATTCGGGTGGGGCGGGGAGGCATCCATCGTGTCCTTCGGGTGTTCCCTCCAAGAATAGGTACGCGCGCTGACAGTGCCATGATCGCCCACCTCGACCGACACGGTTCGCTGACCCCCGAAAGAGACCACCCGGGCACGGAGCGTGAAAGACTGACGGAACACCACTGCGACGTCTGGGAGCCATCCGTGACCATCACCACCCCCGCGAAAGCGAGGGTCGCCGTCATCGGCGGCTCAGGACTCTATGAACTCTTCGACGAGAGCCAGTCCACCACCCACCAGATCGCCACGCCCTACGGAACCGCCGAGGTCACCATCGGTGAGCGCGCCGGCCGCACGGTTGCCTTTCTCCCGCGGCACGGCACCGGGCACAGCGAGGCACCGCACCTCATCAACTACCGTGCCAACATCTGGGCGCTCGCCTCGATCGGCGTGCGCGCCATCATCTCGTCCGCCGCGGTGGGCGGCGTGAGTCCCGAATACCCGCCGGGAATTCTGGTGGTGACCGACCAGTTCATCGACCGCACCACGGGCCGCGCCGACACCTTCTTCGACCGCGGTTCCGTGCAGCACCTCGCTGCGGCCGACCCCTTCGACCCCACTCTGCGCCGCATCGCCATCGCGGCGCTCACCGACCTCGGCGAGGACTTTGCGCCCACGGGCACGGTCGTTGTCATTCAGGGTCCGCGCTTCTCCACCCGCGCCGAGTCCGTCTGGTACCGCTCCATGAGCGCCCACATTGTGAACATGACGCAGTACCCCGAAGTCGTGCTTGCCGCCGAACTCAACATGGGCACGGTCAACCTCTCGTTCGTCACCGACGCGGACGCCGGCCTCGCTCCGAGTGAGAACATCGAAGCGGATGCCGCCGAGCCCGCGTCCCACACCGAAGACGTGGTCTCCGCGTCTCTCGTGTTCCATCGGTTGCGGGCGGCGCAACCGCGCATCCTCCGGGCCATCGACGCGATTCTTCGCGGGATGCCGGAGAACTTCGAACCGCGGGAACTGATTGCCAGTGCCGCGGTGACTGCTGCGTTGGCGCGCGAGGCCATGAATCTCGACGAGGCATCCGCGGGGGTACACACCTCATGACACACCTTCTGGTGACCGGTGGCGCCGGCTTCATCGGCAGCGCCATTGTGGAGCAGGCGCTCGACCGCGGTTGGCAGGTGCGCGTGATCGATTCGCTGCGCGCCGACGTGCACGGCGCTCCTCCCGAGATCGACCCGCGCGTGGACTTCATTCACGGCGACGTCACGAAACCCCGCGATGTCGAGGCCGCCCTCGACGGAATCGACGTGGTCTGCCACCAGGCTGCCAAGGTAGGCCTCGGCGTGGACTTCGCTGATGCCCCCGACTACGTCGCGAGCAATGAGGTGGGCACGGCCGTGCTGCTGGCGGCCATGGCCGTTGCCGCAGTCGACCGGCTGGTGCTGGCGTCGTCGATGGTGGTCTACGGCGAGGGCAGCTACCTGAGCCATCACGGCTCGGCCCGCCCCGGACCCCGCCGGGCGATCGACCTGGATAATGGCCGGTTTGACCCGGTGGATGAGGTGACCGGCGACCGCCTACACCCCGCTCTGATCTCGGAGGACGACCCGCTCGACCCGCGCAACGTGTATGCCAGCACGAAGCTCGGCCAGGAGTATCTCTCCACGGCGTGGGCTCGGTCCACGGGTGGGCGTGCCATCGCGCTGCGGTACCACAATGTGTACGGGCCGGGTATGCCGCAGAACACGCCCTATGCCGGCGTCGCCTCGCTGTTTCGCTCCGCCCTGCAGCGCGGCGAGGCCCCGCGGGTGTTCGAAGATGGCGCCCAGCGCCGGGACTTCGTGCATGTGCGTGACATCGCATCCGCCAACCTGGCTGCCATCGACTTCACCCACAACGCCCCGGCCGAGCTCTTTCGCCCGTTCAACGTGGGTAGTGGAACCGTGCACACCATCGGCGAAATGGCGGTGGCCCTCGCGGCAGCAGCGCACGGCCCCGCACCTGTTGTAACGGGGGAGTATCGCCTCGGCGACGTGCGCCACATCACCGCGTCGTCGGCACGCCTCCGCAGCGAATTACAGTGGATGCCCGCCGTCACCTTCGAGGACGGCATGCGAGAGTTCGCCACGGCTCCGCTCCGCGCGGCGGTGCAGCGCTAACGAGGTGGCCTCAGGCGGCCCCGGCTGTGGACACGGGAAGCAGCACCTCGAATCGGCAGCCGTCGGTGGTGTTGCGCACCGAGACCTGTCCGTGGTGCGCCGCCACAATCCCCTGCACAATCGCCAGTCCGAGGCCGGCACCGCCGCTGGGGAGGCCGCTCTCACTCGGGGTGCGCGGGCCGCTCGCCCGCCAGCCGGCCTCAAAGACCCGGGCCAGATCGGCATCCGCTATGCCACCCGCGGTGTCCTGCACCGAGATCGCGGCACGCCCCGCGTCGTAGCGGGTGGCCGAGACCACGATGGGGCTACCCGGTGTGGAGTGTTGAATCGCGTTCATAACGAGGTTACCCACCACCCGCGACAGCTCGCGGGGATCCGCCACAATGGTCAAACCGCTCTCACCCTCAAAACTCAGGTCGAGCTGTTTGGCCGCGGCCACGGGAGCCAGCTCGGCCACGGCATCGCTGATCAGGTCGTACAGCGACACGGTCTCCCACGACAGCCGCAGCGCTCCCGCGTGAATGCGCGACAGCTCGAACAGGTCGTCGACCATGCCGGTGAGCTGATCCACCTGACCGCGAAGCTGGCGATAGTAGCGCCCCGGGTCAGGGGCCATGCCGTCCTCGAGCGCCTCCGCCATGGCGCGAATCCCCGCCAGCGGCGTGCGCAAATCATGCGAGATCCACGCCACCAGTTCGCGGCGGCTACCCTCCAGCCGCCCCTCACCCTCCCGGGCGTCGGCCAGCGCGCGAGCGAGTTCTGCGCGCACCTCGGCCAGAGCAACCGAGTCGGCGGTTTCGTCACGCTCGGTACCTCGAGAGCGGATGCGGCGAGCCCGCACCATAAGCAGCCCCAGTCCCAGCACCGCGAGTACCGCTGCGCCCAGAAGAGCGGCGTTCACCAGCTCGCCCGGTGTCATGCGCCGGGCTCCGCGGTGCCCGGATCGAACCGGTACCCCACGCCCCACACCGTGTTGAGCAGCAGGGGACGAGCCGGATCCACCTCGATTTTTTCGCGCAGTCGGCGCACGTGCACGGTCACGGTGGAGAGATCACCGAATTCCCACCCCCACACCGACCGCAGCAGGTCTTCGCGGCTGAGCACCTTGCCCGGGCGCCAGATGAGGTAGGCGAGCAGATCGAACTCCCGACCCGTGAGCACGAGGGCCGTGCCGCGCAGCCGCACCTCATGCGCCGAGAGATCGAGCGTGAAGTCGCCCGCCGTCAGCACACCGTCGGGAAACGCCTCCGGTCGGGTGCGCCGCAGCACGGATTGCACCCGCAGCACGAGCTCGCGCGGGGAGAAGGGCTTGGTGAGATAGTCATCCGCGCCGGCCTCGAGGCCCTCGATGCGGTCCTCCTCCTCGCCAAGCGCGGTGAGCATGATGATGGGGACCGGCCCGGCGGCGCGCAGGCGCCGGCACACCTCAACGCCGTCGAGAAGCGGCAGCATCCGATCCAAAATCACCAGATCGGGCCGTTTGACCTCGGCCTGCTGCAGACCACTCGGCCCATCGGATGCCTGATCAACGTCGAAGTCGGCGGCTTGCAAATACCGGCACACCACTTCGGACACCATCGTGTCGTCATCGATGACGAGAACACGGAGCCCGGCCAGGGCATCAGCGGGCGGAGGTCCAAAGTAGTGGGAGGGTGTCACCCTCACAGGATAAGACAGGCAACTGGCAGGGCTGACGCTCGCGCCACCACATCCCGGGTGGTCCTAACAGGGTTTCACCAGATTTTCCCGCCTACAGTCGATTTATGACTTCGACCCGGGTAGATGTTGTTTTTCCCTGCCTGAACGAGGCGGGTGCGTTGCCGTGGGTGCTCACCCGGTTGCCGGAGGGCTATCGCGGCATCGTGGTGGACAACGGTTCCACCGACGGATCAGCCGATGTGGCGCGTCAGCATGGCGCTCTTGTGGTGCACGAGTCCCGTCGCGGGTTCGGGGCGGCCGCGCACGCCGGACTCCTGGCCGCCACGGCCCCCATTGTGGCTTTTTGCGACGCCGATGCGTCGATGGATCCGCAGGAACTGCCGCGTCTGGTGGATCCGATCGACGCCGGCACCGACGATCTCCTGCTCGGCCGGCGGCGCCCCACGACCCGCGGATCGTGGCCCATCCACGCCCAAATAGCAAATACCTATCTTTCTTGGCGACTGCGCCGAATAACACATGTGAACATCCATGACCTCGGCCCCATGCGGGCCGCCCGGCGCGACGCGCTTCTTTCTCTCGACCTACAGGATCGGCGGAGCGGCTACCCGCTCGAGATGTTTCTCCGTGCCTCCGACGCGGGGTGGCGCATCCGCGAACTCGATACGTCCTATGCCCCGCGGGTGGGACGCAGCAAGGTGACCGGCACCGTTCGCGGCACGCTCACCGCCATCGCCGACATGTCCACGCTGTTGCGGGAGACCCGCTCATGACCGTTCTCGTCGTGATCGCCAAGGAATGCCTGCCGGGCAAGGTGAAGACCCGCCTGCACCCGCCGCTCACCCTGGAGCAGGCCGCCCTGCTGGCCGCGGCAAGCCTCGACGACACTCTCGCCGCTGTTGCCAGCCTGCCCGCCACCCGTCGGGTGCTGGCCTTCGACGGCGACGTCCCTCCCGCGGCCGCCGCGGGCTGGGAGATTCTGCCGCAGGTATCCGGCGGCCTCGACGAGCGCCTTGCCGCCATCTTCGACAGCTTCGACGAGCCCACCGTGCTCATCGGCATGGACACACCGCAGGTGACCGCCGCGCTCCTCGCCCCGGTCTTCGCCACCGATATCACGAACGTCCACACGGATGCCTGGCTCGGCCTCGCCGATGACGGCGGCTTCTGGGCGCTGGCCATGAAAAAACCGAATGGCGACCTCATTCGAGGTGTGCCCATGTCCCAGGACGATACGGGCTCGCGTCAACTCGCCAGGCTCACGGATGCCGGCCTGCGCGTGGGTCAGTTGGCCCCCCTGATGGACGTGGACACGATCGACGACGCCCACATCGTGGCCGCCGTGGCACCGCATGGGCTTTTTGCTCAGGCGTTGGCCGAGGCGCTGCACCCCACACCCGCTGGTCGTCACGCCGCCGACCCCGCAGTCGCGGAGAAACTCGACGCGGCGCCCGTCTCGAAGGAATCTCGCTCGTGACCCTCACCTCTGCGCGCCGCTACGGCACGTCCGCTCCCGCCGACGCCACCTTCGGGGCCGGCGGCGCCGAACCCTACGCCGAGGCTCTGCGCGGCACCTCCAACGTGCTGTACCTGCACGGGGTGCGCTCGCCGGAAGGCTCCGGGGCATCCGCTATGAATGCTGCCCGCTGGAGCGCCGACGCCGACGCCACAGACATTTCGCTGATCGTGGCTGCCGCATCACCAGTGCTGGACATTGGCTGTGGCCCCGGCCGGATGGTGCGTGCGGCCATGGACCTTGGGCTCTCCGCCGTGGGCGTCGACGTGTCTGCGACAGCCGTGCGCATTGCGCTCGACGCCGGACTCACCGTGCTGGAACGATCCGTCTTTGACACGATCCCCCTCGAAGGAACCTGGCAAACCCTGCTGCTCGTGGACGGCAATATCGGTATCGGGGGCGACCCGCGCGCGATGATGGGCCGGTGCGCCGTGCTTCTGGCCCCGGGCGGCGTTGTCATCGTGGAGGTGAGCGGCGACCCGGATCACGAACTCCGATACGAGGGCACGCTCGAAGACGCCGAGGGGCGGCGGAGCGCGGCGTTCCCCTGGGCCGAAATCGGCACGCGGGCGCTGCGCCGGCACGCCGAGACGGCCGGTCTGCGGCTGGCTCAGGAGTGGCGAATCTCCGGCCGCTCGTTTGTGCGCTTCGTTCGCGAGTAGAACCACGCCGCCAGCCCCGCGGCGATGATGACCAGCACGAGCCAGAAGATCGCTAGGTTGAGCCCGTAATTCAGTGGCAGGACCGTGGGGTTGTCGGGCTTATAGTTCAGGGCCACCATGGCGGGCACCACGATGAGTGACATGATCGAGCCCACCACGATGAAGCCCTGCACCACCATGATCACCGTGCCGCCCACACGCTGACCAGCGCGGCGGAGCAGCACACCCGCCATGAACACGATCGGCGCCAGAATGGCGTCGTGCAGAATAATGGCGGCGACGATCCAGAGCGCCACGCCCGAAATGCGGTTCACCCGCACGGTGTCGAAAAGTACGTAGCAGCCCCAGGCCAGCAGGCCCACGCCCAGCACAATCAAGCCCAGGCGGATGCCGCGTATCGCCCGCGTCTCGGCGGCCTCAGTGTGTACCGTGCCCGGTCGGGTGTTGAGCTGGTCACTCATGCGTCAATCGCCTCAATTCGGCTCAGCCATTTGGTTTGCAGCACGCCGGGACGACCCGGGGCGATCATGCGGGCCGGGTAGCCGTGCTCGAGGTCGAGCGTCTCCCCGTTCAGTTCCAGCGCCACGAGCGTCAGCGGGTCACGGACGTATTCGTGACCCATCTGGGTTTTGCTGAAGCTGCCACGCTCTTCGAGGCTGATCAGGCGAAACGATGTGCCGGCATCCGCTTGGACAGCGTCGGCGAGGTCTCGCAGGCGCACACCACGCCAGGTGGCCATCTGACTCCAACCCTCCACGCACGCGATGGGCAGGCGCACCTCGGTCTGTTCCATGGCGAGCAGTTGGGGCCGGGTGAAGGTGCGCTCGGTTCCCGCGTACACGACGGTGAGGGCCCAGCCGGCGTTCTGGGCGGCATCCGCTACCTTGGCCTGCGCGGAGGTGCGGTTCACGGGGACGCCCTGCTGGCCGACGCCCTTCTTGCGCGCGCCGAACACATTGGTGGCGTCGAGGGGGGCAAACGTTTGGCCGGCTGTGAGGCCCACCACCGCGGTGACGCTCACGGCCACCGTGGTGAGGAAGCCGCGGCGACTGACGCGGCTGGTGGGGACGGGGGTGGCGTCAATGTAGTCGAGGAGGCGTCCGGTGATGCCGCCGGGGCGCGTGGTGCCCCAGAGGCGCACCTCTTCGAGGTTTTGCGAGCGATCGGGGTGCGCGGCCTCGGCGAGGTGTTCGGGTTCGTTGCCGTCGGGATCCTTGCGCCAATACCGGGTGATGAGCCGGAGTTTGACGCCGATGTGGATGATGAGCAGGCCGATGAGCACCCAGCTGAGCGCGAAGTGCACCTGGCGGAACGGAAACGGCCACGGGTACCACTGGTAGGTGTTGACGAGGCCGATGACGATTTGCACGAGGGAAATGCCCACGAACAGGGCGATGGAGGCGCGCTCCAGAAAGTTGACGAAGGATGTCACCGGGGGCCACGAGAAGAGCGCGGGGAAGACGATATAGAGCTTGGCGAGCAGCAGCGGAAAACAGGCGATGCCGGCGATGATGTGCGTGCCCTGAGTGAATTGGTAGAGGTAGGCGGGGCGCGTGGCGAACGTCATGCCGGGCAGCGGGTTTTGCAGAAAGTGACTGTAGAGGCCGGTGCCGAAGCAGATCAGGAAGGCGGCGCCGAGGAGCCGGCCGATGACCGTCGCCATTCGGGGGTTGCGCACCGGCGATGCCAACGCTCGCTGGGCCTCGTACATTAGTCGCCGCATGTATCCAGTCCACACCACGTTGGCGGGCGGAACGGGAGCAAAATATTACGGTTAGGTGACGTGGTGCCTGCCGTGCGTCCGGTGTAGCCGGTTGTCGCCAGAGTCGGGGAGGATGAGAGGGTGCGAATTGTTCTGGTCTCGGTGCTTCTGCTGCTGAGCACTGCCCTCACCGGGTACACCGTTTTCACCTACGACAACTTTCGGCCCGGCCCGGATTCGACGGCGCTCCTCGTGTGTACCGGCCTGTTATGGCTGCTGTTTGCGCTGGCGCTGCTGGCACTGCGCGGGGTGAGCGGGCGCGCGGTTGTGGTGCTGGTACTTGTGGGGTCGGTGGCTCTCGGCGGTGCCGCCCTGGCCGGGCCACCGAACACCAGCACCGACTCCGCCCGGTATGCGTGGGATGGCATCGTGCAGAACGCCGGCATCTCGCCCTACGCCTACCCGCCCACGGACGATCGGCTGGATTCCCTGCGGGTGGAGTGGCTGTTCCCCGCGCCGGTGATCACCGCGGGCGGCGACGCCGTGTGCCCGGGTGAGCGCATTCATCGTGCGTACAAGGACCAGTCGGGCGAACTGCTCTGCTCGGCGCTTAACCGCTCCGATGTTCCCACGATCTATCCGCCGGCGAGCGAGATTTTCTTCGCCGGTGTGCGGGCGATCACCGGACCCGGCCCGCAGTACTGGCCGCTGCAGCTCGCGGGGTTGCTACTGAGCGTGGGTACCACGGTGATGCTCCTGGTCGGGATGACGCGCCGGGGCATCGACCTGCGCTGGGCGGCCATCTGGGCGTGGTGTCCGCTCGTGGCGACAGAAGCCGTCAACAACTCGCACGTGGATATGCTCGGCGTGGTGTTCACGCTCGCTGCCGTGTTTCTCGTCAGTGCCGGGCAGCACTGGCGGGGCGGAATCATGCTCGGAATCGCCATCGCCACCAAGCTCATCCCGGTGATCGCCGCCCCCGCCATGCTCCGCCACCGCGGCTGGAAGGTGATCGTGGCGTCGATCGTCACCTTCGCGCTGCTCTATGTGCCGTACGTTCTGGCCACCGGGATCGGTGTGCTCGGCTACCTACCCGGCTATCTCAGCGAGGAGGGGTACCAGGACGGCTCACGTTTTGCCCTGATCTCGCTGTTCGCCCCGGGTGGGGCCGCGATTGTGGTGGCCGGTGTGCTGCTCGTCGGGATCGCGCTGATCGTGTTCTTCACGACTAATCAGGCGGAGCCCTGGGTGGGCCAGCTGGTGATGATTGGGAGCACGCTGCTCATCGTGAGTCCGCGCTATCCCTGGTACGCGCTGCTGCTGCTGCCGTTCATTGCTCTCAGCGGGCGGTGGGAGTGGCTCATGGTGCCGCTCGCGCTCAGTTTGCGCCTGCTCGAGCCGTCACTTGTGGTGACCCAGACCGCGATGGCGCTCGCCGCGATCGTGATCGTGCTGGTGTCGCTGCGCCGCGCGGGCCCCGGAGCCACCGGGCGGTTACTGCGTGCGCCCGGGGCCTGGCTCGGCCGCCGCCGCGCTGGAGCGCGACCCGGCGGCGGCCCTCAGGAGCCCACGCGGCACTAGTGTGCGTGGCGGGCACTCCCTGTGATGAGTGCCGTGCGGCGGCTCCGCGCGTTCCGTCCGCGAGTGCGCCCTCGCGGCACTCGTTTGCGTGGCTGGCACTCCCTGTGATGAGTGCCGCGCGGCTAAACGCGTGCCGCGCGGCTAAACGCGTGCCGTGTGGCTAAACGCGTGCCGTGTGGCGGCTCCGCGCGTTCCGTCCGAGAGTGCGCCCTCGCGGCACTCGTTTGCGTGGCTGGCACTCCCTGTGATGAGTGCCGCGCCGTCAAACGCGTGCCGCGCGGCGGTTCCGCCTACTCCCGCCGCGAGTGCGCCGTCGCGGCATGAGTTTTGCTTTGCGGGCACTCCCTGTAACGAGTGCCGCGCTGCCAAACGAGTGCCGTGACCGTCGCTGCGGTGGGGCTGCACGCACTCCCGCCGTGGGTCTTTCCTCGCGGCACTGGTTTGCTTGGCGGGCACTCGATGTAACGAGTGCCAGTCAGCGAAACGAGTGCCGCGACCGCCGCCGCGCTTGTGCTGCGCGCGCTCTGGCCGCGGGTGCCCCCCTCATAGCCCTGGTTTGCGTGGTCGGCACTCAGTGTGATGCGTGCCGCGCAGCCAAACGAGTGCCAGCCAGCTCAACGAGTGCTGCGCAGCGTGACGCGTGCCGCGACCGCCGCCGCGCTTGTGCTGCGCGCGCTCCGGCTGCGGGTGCCCCTCGCGGCACTGGTTTGCTTGGCGGGCACTCGATGTCACGAGTGCCAGTCAGCGAAACGAGTGCCGTGACCCCGCCGCACTGGGGCTCCGCGCAGTCCCGCCGTGAGTGCGTCCTCGCGGCACTAGTTTGTCTGGCGGGCACTGTGTGTGATGCGTGCCGCGCAGCGAAACGCGTGCCGCGACCGCAGTGCAGTGTCCGGTTCGTGCCCCGACGGGGTTAGCGCACGTAGCGGAGCACGTTGACGCCGGTCAGGTTCCATTCCTCATCCACGTGCAGGCCCAGCACGGCAAGTTTGGCCGTGATGCTCGGACGCCAGTCCTGTCTGTCGCTCGTCACGAGCCACACCTCGTCCTTGTCCGCGATGCGGTCGGTCACCTCGGCCAGCGGAGACTGCGTCTCCCACAGCGTGCCCGCCTCGGCCGCCGCGGTCTTGAGCTTCACGTCGACGAGCCCAGCGAACGCATCCGGGTAGGAGAGCGCAATGATGCGTGTGGTTGCCGCCGGATGCTGCCGCACGGGTCCATAAATGATGGCGCCACTTAGAGGATGGGCCGCGCGCTCGGTGGCTACCAGTGTGGAGACCTCGCTCCACGATGAGTTTTGCTTGGCTTCGGGCATCCGCTGGGCCACGTATTGCGGGGCGGCGAGAGCCACGAGGGCCGCCATTGCGGCGACCTGCAGCCCGGTGCGGCGCAGGGCGGCGAGGGCCACGCCCATGAGCAGAGCCACGGCGGGGGCGCTGAACGTCAGGTAGCGCGGCGAGTAGAGCGGGGAGAGCACAAGGGAAGCGACGATGAGTCCCACGGTCGGAACGACGATCCATGGCACGGTAATCGCGAGCAGGCTCGGCGTCGACCCCGTGCCGCGTCCGCGATTGTGCCGACCCGAACGCACGAGCAGGGCGACGCCAGCGAGCATGAGCGCCCAGCCGGCCACAGCGAACAGGGGGTTGAGCGCAAACCACTGCCATACGACCACGTCGGGGATCGTTTGGGCGGCTATCGGGGGAATCCAGCTCACCTGTTTGCTCTGGGAAGACACGGTGAGCGCGAACGGCATGAGTAGCAGTGCTGAGGCAGCGGATGCCCCGAGCCAACCCAGTAGGCCAGCGGTCGCCGTTCGGCGCCTCCGTTCGGTGCCGCCGGAGCGGCGCTGGGCGAGCCAGGTCCATGCCGCGGTTACGCCGTGCGCTCCCACGAGAAGTGCGAGGTAGAGGAAGACTCCGGTGCTTGCGACAGCGAGCGTTCCGTATAGAACCCACCAGCGCACCTGGACGGTGCGGGCCGCGCCGTTGCGGCGCCAGGCGGCGAGAAAAACGAGGGTCAGGAGCACGGCGAGCATCGTGCCGAGCGCGAACGAGCGACCTTCGGCGCCGGCCCACGTCACACGGGGGAGCACGCTGAACGCAAGTCCTGCAAGAATCGCCGTGCGGCGAGAGGCGAGGGAACTCGCGAGCCACACCGTGAGCGCGGCGGCGGCACCGATCGCGAGTGCGGACGGGAGCCGCAGCGTGAACGGGGAGTAGGGCACAAGGTCGAACCACAGGTGCATACCTGCGTAATACAGACCGTGCACGAGGTCAACGCTGCCGAGCATGCGGGCCAGATCCGGCCAGCTGCGCGCCGTGGACGTGATTGTGGCCGCCTCATCAAACCAGATGGAGGGAACCCAGGAGAACATAACGGAGAGGAGCAACGCGATGGCGCCCACGACTGCGGCGTCCCGCATGCGTGTGCCCCCAAATCGCCGAGGGGTCGACACGTATGGAGGCCGGGTGGTCTCGCGCAGTGCCGTCATGGTTGCTGTCCTTTGGGGTTCGGAGGTTTTTGGGGCGTGCTCACCACGAGAATAACCCGGTGTTCCTGATATGTCGCCGGTATGGGGTCCCTTGGCGCCTGCTGTGGGGGCCTGCCGGTTGCTACTTCAGGAGATGTGCCGGGTCGGGCAGGTGTTGCCCGCGTAAACGCACGGCCACGCGGATGCCGGTGGGCCGGATCTCCTGAACTCGCAACACGCTGCCGCGGCACCGGGGCCAATGCGGGTGCGGCCGGGTGGTGGCCGGTCGCCCCCTGCGTGGTGGTTCCGGTTGCTAATTCAGGAGATGTGCCGGGTCGGGCAGGTGTCGCCCGCGTAAACACGCGGCCGCGCGGATGCCGGTGGGCCGGATCTCCTGAACTCGCGACACGCTGCCGCGGTGCCGGAGCCGGTGCGGGGCCAGTGCGGGTGTAGACGGGTGGTCGCCGGTCACCCCCTTGGGTGGTGCCGGTTGCTAGTTCAGGAGATGTGCCGGGTCGGGCAGGTGTTGCCCGCGTAAACACGGGGCCGGGCAGACGCCGGCGGCCGGATCTCCTGAACTAGCCACACACTGCCGCGGTGCCGGGGCCAGTGCGGGTGTGGACGGGTGGTGGCCGGTCGCCCCCTGCGTGGTGGTGCCGGTTGCTAGTTCAGGAGATGTACCGGGTCGGGCAGGTGTTGCCCGCGTAAACACGCGGCCGCGCGGATGCCGGGGGCCGGATCTCCTGAACTCGCAACAGGCTGCCGCGGAGCCCTGGCCAGGTCGTTGCTGGGATGCAGCCCGGTGCAGTTTCATCAGGCGCGTCCTGCGGGCTGGTGCCCGTTGCTACTTCAGGAGATGTGCCGGTCTGGGCAGGTGTTGCCCGCGTAAACACGCGGCCGCGCGGATGCCGGGGGCCGGATCTCCTGAACTAGCGACACACACTGCCGAGAAGCGCGGCGGGGCGGCGGGCACGACGGAGGGGCCCGTCGCGGTGTGCGGCGGGCCCCTCCGGGTGGGACGGTGTTACTTGGTGGCGACGGTGATGGTGGCGATGCCGACGAGGAGCTGGTCGGCGACGGCGTCGGTGTTGAAGGTGGCGTTCAGGAGGCCGGCGGCCTCGGCGGAGATGTGCACGGTGGTGCCGGTGAGGATGGCGTTGTCGCCGTCCATCTGGAGGGGCTCAAGCGTTCCGCCGTAGAGGTTGAAGAGCAGAACTTGGGTGGCGGCGGATTCGCCGTTGACGGCCACGTCACCGAAGAGTTCGGAGGTTCCGGGGTCGATGGTGAAGTTGGTCAGCTCCACGACCGTCTCGCCGGCGGTGAGGGAGAAGCCGGAGCCGTCGTGCTCGAGTGAACCCTGTACGTAGGGGCGCACGGTGCCGTTGGGGTCGAAGTAGTCAACGTTTCCGCCGGTGATGGGGAAGTGCAGGCTGCCCTCTTCCAGGGTTGCCGTTCCCACGGTGCCCGGGGTCAGGCCCAGGGTGCCGAGCGCGGCAGCGAAGTCCGCGTCGAGGAGGACGGACGTGTCCACGCCGGTGAGGGTGGGGATCGAGGCGAGGGGGGCCTCGGCGGTCGGGGCGCTGGAGGAGCTGGCAGCCGGCGCCGGGGTCGTGGTGGTGGTTCCGGTGGAGCAGGCAGCAAGGCCGGCTACGAGGATTCCGGCCGACGCGAAGCCGAGAAGAGTCTTGGAGAGAGTACGCATGAGATGAGTCCTTGTCTGTGGTGCTGTGGTGGGGATGGGGTTGAGGTCTGCATCGGGTTCGGTTCCACCCCTAAAAAGGTTTGGAACTCCCCCGATCTGTTACCGTTCCGTTACCAAACCCAGCACACACCCAGCCAAAAACCCCGGAAACGCGGGGAAGCGCGCCGAGAGGCCGGTGAGGCAAGCATCCGCTTGGAGGGGCACATGTGCACAATATGAGCGGTGCCGGAGGGCGGGTGTTTGGAACGGCCACGTCCGCTGCGACTCGACAAAGGGAGCTGCGCCTGCACGTTGCCCCAAGGCGGCGGCACAAGACGAATCGTTTGTGAGGCAATCCGGTGCGAGTGGGCGTCCGACATTGATCACCTGGCGATCCACGCGGCCGAGACCGACCGTCTACCCAGCGGAGACCTAGCCGTCTACCCAGCGGAGACTCAGCTTCCCACCCAGCTGAACCCTAGCCGCCCACGCGGCCGAAACCCGACCGTCCATGCGGCCGAAACCCGACCGTCCACGCGGCCGAAACCCGGCCGAGCGCACCCTCGAGCCCGCACCCGCGGTGCGACGACTTCTAGAAGTGGCGGAAGCGGTCGGGCGCAAGCTCCCAAGGGTCCTTGCCCAGGAGTTCGGCGATACCCCGGAAGACGCAGGTCTCAATAATCATGCGCTGGTGCATCTCATCATTGCGGTTCAACCGCGAGAGCCGCTGAATCGGCAGACGGTAGAAGACAACGCGGCGCGACGCGGGGGAGACCATCCAGCGTTCGACGCCCACATCGGCAACCACGGCGTGCGGGCCAGCGGCGACTTCGAAGACGGCACCGGTCAGTTCATCGGGCCAGACACCTCGCAAATACTCCACAGTGGATGCCACGGTCATGTCGAACAGATCGATGCGCGTGCGCAGCGGCGGCAGAAACGGCCCGGTGACTGAGCTGCGTGCGCCACGTCCGTGACGGTCTCGACCGCGACCGCGAACCGTGGGCTCGGGGATGGCGGATCGGCGTGATCTGGACATGGCCCAATCCTACTTCTGTGTGCGGAGGGCGCCGCTGAACGGTCCCTGCCAATAAGAGTTCGCTGCACAGGCAACATCCGACGAGCCGCAGCGGCAGAGCGGATTGCCGGCGTGGCACCGTTAGCCTGAGGCCATGTCAATAAGGTCCTGTTCTCGCGTTGCCTGCGGCGAGCCCTCTGTGGCCACGATGACCTTTGACTATGCCGATTCAATGGCTGTTCTCGGGCCGCTCTCGATCGAGCACGATCCGCACAGTTTTGATCTCTGCCATCGCCACGCTGCCCTAACGACGGCGCCCCAGGGCTGGCAGCTGATTCGTCATCGCGTCTTCACCGACCCGTCGGGGATCACAGGCCCTTCGGACTGACCACTGGTCCCGCTGCCGGTCTCACACCGGATGCGGATTCCGCCCTCCGTGTCGAACCGCCGTCGAGTCGTGCCCACGGTCAGGAAACGCACGCAGGCCTCGCTGCCGGTCTGGCACCTTATTCGAGTCATGCCGACGGTTTCCTACCGGCCTCGGGTCGTGCAGCCGCTCACGCAACGCAGGTGAAAGGGTGCCACTTTCGCACCATTCTCGGATGCGGGGGCTGGGTCGCGCGGCCAGTCTCGTGCCGCAGACAGCCCTGCGGGTACGGGAACGCGGGGCGGGCATCCGCTGAACCTGACAATATTCGTCACTTTCCCCAGCGGGGCGAAGGGGAATGCCAAGATGAGGCCATGACTGTTGCCACGACGTCCACATCCGCTTCCTTTTCATACAAGATTGCCGATATTTCGCTCGCGCAGGCTGGTCGACACCAGCTCCGCCTTGCGGAGAATGAGATGCCGGGCCTTATGGCCCTGCGCGCCGAATTTGGAGAGTCTAAGCCGCTGGCCGGTGCACGCATTGCAGGGTCGCTGCATATGACGGTGCAGACCGCCGTCCTGATCGAAACTCTCGTGGCCCTGGGCGCCCAGGTGCGGTGGGCCAGTTGCAATATTTTCTCGACCCAAGACGACGCGGCGGCCGCCATCGCCGTGGGCCCAACCGGAACAGCGGATGCCCCAGCGGGCGTTCCCGTGTTCGCCTGGAAGGGCGAGACCCTCGAGGAATACTGGTGGTGCACCGCGCAGATCTTTGATTGGAGCGCGGAGGCATCCGCTGCGGGGGAGACCTGGACCGGACCGAACCTCATTCTCGATGACGGCGGCGACGCCACCATGCTCGTGCACAAGGGCCGCGAGTTTGAGCTGGCACGGGCCGTCCCCGCGGATTCGGTGTCGGACAGCCACGAGTATGGCGTGATCCTCGCCGCGCTGCGCGTGTCGCTCGCCGCCTCGGCAGACCGCTGGACGCGAGTTGCCGCCGACCTTCTTGGCGTCACCGAGGAGACCACCACGGGAGTGCACCGCCTGTATGAACTTGCCGCCGGTAAGTCGCTGCTCTTTCCGGCGATCAACGTGAACGACTCGGTGACCAAGAGTAAGTTCGACAACAAGTACGGAATCCGGCACTCACTGCCGGACGGGCTGAACCGCGCGACCGACGTGTTGATCGGCGGCAAGGTTGTGTTCGTTGCCGGCTACGGGGATGTGGGCAAGGGGGCGGCCGAGGCCCTGAAGGGTCAGGGCGCGCGAGTGATCGTCAGCGAGATTGACCCGATCAATGCTCTGCAGGCCGCGATGGACGGGTTCCAAGTAGCCCGGCTCGAAAGCGTCGTCGAAGAGGTGGATATTTTCGTCAGCGGAACCGGTAACTTCAACGTCATCCGCACTGAGCACATGCTGCGCATGAAGCATCTGGCCATCATCGCCAACGTGGGTCACTTCGATAACGAGATCGACATGGCTGCCCTCGAGGTGCTGCCCGGTGCCGAAAAGGTTGAGATCAAGCCGCAGGTTGACGAGTGGCACCTGCCGAGTGGCCGCAGCATCCTCGTCCTGTCCGAGGGACGCCTGATGAACCTCGGAAACGCCACCGGTCACCCGTCGTTCGTGATGAGCAACTCCTTCACGAACCAGGTGCTCGCCCAGATCGAGCTCTACTGCTACCCCGAGAAGTACCCGGTGGGGGTCTATGTTTTGCCTAAGTACCTCGACGAGAAGGTGGCCCGACTGCACCTCGACGCGCTCGGTGTGGAACTCACTGTTCTCTCACCCGAGCAGGCCGACTATCTCGGCATCCCGGTCGAGGGTCCCTACAAGGTGGACCAGTACCGCTACTGACGGTTGCGCTCTGCGCCGGTTCCCGTAGCGCTCGTCTGTCCCGCCACCATGTCCCTCACTGGTTCCACGATGCCTGGTCTCGTGGCGTGAAGCGGATGTTGTGGGCCATCTTGGTGCGACCGCGCCCGTTCTGGGTGAGCGCTACGGTTTCCGGTCGGGGGCGCGCCGTCAATCGGTGGCCGCTGCGCCGGTTACCGTAGCGCCCGCCGATTTAGTGCGCCGCGATGAAAGGGTCCGCCGGGTCTCTCGACCGATCGACTGACTGACCCTCCGGCCCGGTTTCGTGGCATGGGAGCGGATGTTGTGGGCCCGGTTGGTGTGGCCGCGCCCGCTCTGGGTGGGCGCTCCGGTTTGCGGTCGTGGGCGCGCGGTCAATCGGTGGCCGCTACGCCGGTTACCGTAGCGTCCGCCGATTGAGTGCGCCGTGGCGGAAACTCGGCGGGTGTGTATGGGCGGCGCGCCCGGGATGCGGGGAATTGGGGCTGGATTTGCGTGGGTGGGGGTTTGACCGTAATCTCATCTAAGTCACCCCACAGGTGCGGAAAGCTGCTTAGCTTTTCGGCCTCATGCGGGACCATTTCTATGCTGTGAAGATAGCCGCTGTTTGCCTTGTGTGAACGTTGTCTTCCGGTTTAGAATTCTATTCCCTCCTTCACTGGTTTCAGGTGAGTGGCGTGGGTTGTGTGGTGTGCTTCGGCGGCCCGGAACACGCGTTGTACTCGGTTTGACACGGGTGAGCGGAGTGGGTAAATTAGACAAGTTGCCTCAGCGAGACCGCCCGATTGGGTGTGAAGCTGGGTGCGTCCGATCCTTGAGAACTCAACAGCGTGCACAATGTCAAATGCCAAAAACCTCGTGATTGTTGTATCCGTTTCTAGCGGGTGCGCAGTCAATGAGATTCCTTTGGAATATGAATTGAAAGTCCTGGTTTCGATCAGGCACTATAACAAAGCAAGTCAGTAATGATTTGTTCTTGCTAGTTTCAAACTTGCAGTTTCTTCGCCTATTCCGGCGGGTTTCTGCACTAGATGGGCGCTCAACTTATTGGGTAGCTATTCAAACATTTACGGAGAGTTTGATCCTGGCTCAGGACGAACGCTGGCGGCGTGCTTAACACATGCAAGTCGAACGGTGATGAGGAGCTTGCTTCTTTGATCAGTGGCGAACGGGTGAGTAACACGTGAGCAATCTGCCCTTGACTCTGGGATAACTGCGGGAAACTGTAGCTAATACCGGATACGACCCTTAGAGGCATCTCTTTGGGTGGAAAGAATTTTGGTCAAGGATGAGCTCGCGGCCTATCAGCTAGTTGGTGAGGTAATGGCTCACCAAGGCGACGACGGGTAGCCGGCCTGAGAGGGTGACCGGCCACACTGGGACTGAGACACGGCCCAGACTCCTACGGGAGGCAGCAGTGGGGAATATTGCACAATGGGCGCAAGCCTGATGCAGCAACGCCGCGTGAGGGACGAAGGCCTTCGGGTTGTAAACCTCTTTTAGTAGGGAAGAAGTGACTGGGTTTTCCTGGAAGTGACGGTACCTGCAGAAAAAGCACCGGCTAACTACGTGCCAGCAGCCGCGGTAATACGTAGGGTGCAAGCGTTGTCCGGAATTATTGGGCGTAAAGAGCTCGTAGGCGGTTTGTTGCGTCTGCTGTGAAAACCCGAGGCTCAACCTCGGGCCTGCAGTGGGTACGGGCAGACTAGAGTGCGGTAGGGGAGATTGGAATTCCTGGTGTAGCGGTGGAATGCGCAGATATCAGGAGGAACACCAATGGCGAAGGCAGATCTCTGGGCCGTAACTGACGCTGAGGAGCGAAAGCATGGGGAGCGAACAGGATTAGATACCCTGGTAGTCCATGCCGTAAACGTTGGGAACTAGATGTGGGGACCATTCCACGGTCTCCGTGTCGCAGCTAACGCATTAAGTTCCCCGCCTGGGGAGTACGGCCGCAAGGCTAAAACTCAAAGGAATTGACGGGGGCCCGCACAAGCGGCGGAGCATGCGGATTAATTCGATGCAACGCGAAGAACCTTACCAAGGCTTGACATATACCGGTAACGGCTGGAAACAGTCGCCCCGCAAGGTCGGTATACAGGTGGTGCATGGTTGTCGTCAGCTCGTGTCGTGAGATGTTGGGTTAAGTCCCGCAACGAGCGCAACCCTCGTCCTATGTTGCCAGCACGTAATGGTGGGAACTCATGGGATACTGCCGGGGTCAACTCGGAGGAAGGTGGGGATGACGTCAAATCATCATGCCCCTTATGTCTTGGGCTTCACGCATGCTACAATGGCCGGTACAAAGGGCTGCGATACCGCAAGGTGGAGCGAATCCCAAAAAGCCGGTCTCAGTTCGGATTGAGGTCTGCAACTCGACCTCATGAAGTCGGAGTCGCTAGTAATCGCAGATCAGCAACGCTGCGGTGAATACGTTCCCGGGCCTTGTACACACCGCCCGTCAAGTCATGAAAGTCGGTAACACCCGAAGCCGGTGGCCTAACCCCTTGTGGGAAGGAGCTGTCGAAGGTGGGATCGGTGATTAGGACTAAGTCGTAACAAGGTAGCCGTACCGGAAGGTGCGGCTGGATCACCTCCTTTCTAAGGAGCACGTGCAGTCCCGTCTGTATACAGCGGAATAAGGCTGCCAGTCACACCAATCCGAACGGGTTGGGTGGCGCTCATGGGTGGAACATTGACATTGATATGAGGACGGTCGTTCTCGAGTTAGTACGCTTTCCGGTGTTTACACGGGGGAGTTGGAGGATTCGGGTTCGGAGAGAGTCATATATGCACGCTGTTGGGTCCTGAGGGACCGGAACATTCCTGGCTTTTGCCGGGGTGGACCTTTCCTCTGGATCCTTTTCTGTTGGCAGTCGCGTTGTAGAGATACAGCCGCCGGCAGTAGGGGATACCGCCCGTACTTTGAGAACTACACAGTGGACGCGAGCATCTTAAATTTGACTCTCTTAGAAGAGCAAATTACAAAGATCTAAGCAATTAGATCATTGGTCAATTTCGATCATCACTTTTTGAGTGGTGATACTTAATCGATTCAAACTCATGTGATTTCAAATTTTTAAGAGCAAACGGTGAATGCCTTGGCATGTAGAGCCGAAGAAGGACGTAGTAATCTGCGATAAGCCTCGGGGAGTTGATAAACGAACTGTGATCCGAGGATGTCCGAATGGGGAAACCCCGCCAGGCCCGTGAGGTGACCTGGTGACTCCCGCCTGAATATATAGGGCGGGTAGAGGGAACGTGGGGAAGTGAAACATCTCAGTACCCACAGGAAGAGAAAACAATAGTGATTCCGTTAGTAGTGGCGAGCGAACCCGGATGAGGCTAAACCGATCATGTGTGATAGCCGGTAGGCGTTGCATGGTCGGGGTTGTGGGACTTTTCAGCCAATTCTACCGAATGGTAAGGGTTAGAGCGTTGTATAGACGAACAGGATTGAAAGCCTGGTCATAGAGGGTGCGAACCCCGTAGTCGAAATGCAGTAATCGCCCGAAGAGTATCCCAAGTAGCACGGGGCCCGAGAAATCCCGTGTGAATCTGTCAGGACCACCTGATAAGCCTAAATACTCCTACATGACCGATAGTGAACAAGTACCGTGAGGGAAAGGTGAAAAGTACCCCGGGAGGGGAGTGAAATAGTACCTGAAACCGTTTGCTTACAAACCGTTGGAGCCAGCTCTGTTCTGGTGACAGCGTGCCTTTTGAAGAATGAGCCTGCGAGTTAGTGATATGTGGCGAGCTTAACCCGAGAGGGGAATGCGTAGCGAAAGCGAGTCTGAATAGGGCGATTCAGTCGCATGTCCTAGACCCGAAGCGAAGTGATCTATCCATGGCCAGGTTGAAGCGACGGTAAGACGTCGTGGAGGACCGAACCCACTTCAGTTGAAAATGGAGGGGATGAGCTGTGGATAGGGGTGAAAGGCCAATCAAACTTCGTGATAGCTGGTTCTCTCCGAAATGCATTTAGGTGCAGCGTTGCGTGTTTCTTGCCGGAGGTAGAGCTACTGGATGGCCGATGGGGCCCAAAAGCTTACTGACGTCAGCCAAACTCCGAATGCCGGTAAGTGAGAGCGCAGCAGTGAGACGGTGGGGGATAAGCTTCATCGTCGAGAGGGAAACAACCCAGACCACCAACTAAGGTCCCAAAGCGCGTGCTAAGTGGGAAAGGATGTGGAGTTGCACAGACAACCAGGAGGTTGGCTTAGAAGCAGCCACCCTTGAAAGAGTGCGTAATAGCTCACTGGTCAAGTGATTCCGCGCCGACAATGTAACGGGGCTCAAGCACGCCACCGAAGTTGTGGCATTGATATTTTTGGTAAGCCGCCACCTTGTGTGGTTGGTTCAGCCGTGTTGATGGGTAGGAGAGCGTCGTGTGGCCAGCGAAGCGGCGGTGTAAACCAGCCGTGGAGGCTACACGAGTGAGAATGCAGGCATGAGTAGCGAAAGACGGGTGAGAAACCCGTCCTCCGAAAGATCAAGGGTTCCAGGGCCAGGCTAATCCGCCCTGGGTAAGTCGGGACCTAAGGCGAGGCCGACAGGCGTAGTCGATGGACAACGGGTTGATATTCCCGTACTGACGAAAAACCGCCCAAGCTAATCCAGTAATGCTAAGTATCTGAATCCCCTAGACCAATCCCTTCGGGGTGAGGCGTGGGGCCTAGCGTACGACCCTATTCTGGTGCGGTTAGCGTATTAACAGGTGTGACGCAGGAAGGTAGCTGAGCCGGGCGATGGTTGACCCGGTCTAAGGATGTAGGGCGAACGATAGGCAAATCCGTCGTTCATGATGCCTGAGACCCGATGGGTAGCCCGTAAGGGTGAAATCAGTGATCCTATGCTGCCAAGAAAAGCATCGACGCGAGGTTTTAGTCACCCGTACCCCAAACCGACTCAGGTGATCAGGTAGAGAATACTAAGGAGATCGAGAGAATCGTGGTTAAGGAACTCGGCAAAATGCCCCCGTAACTTCGGGAGAAGGGGGGCCTGAGGCGTGAACGGACTTGCTCCGGGAGCGTTCGAAGGCCGCAGAGACCAGTGGGAAGCGACTGTTTACTAAAAACACAGGTCCGTGCTAAGTCGCAAGACGATGTATACGGACTGACGCCTGCCCGGTGCTGGAAGGTTAAGAGGAACGGTTAGCCGCAAGGCGAAGCTGAGAATTTAAGCCCCAGTAAACGGCGGTGGTAACTATAACCATCCTAAGGTAGCGAAATTCCTTGTCGGGTAAGTTCCGACCTGCACGAATGGCGTAACGACTTCCCAGCTGTCTCAACCGCGAACTCGGCGAAATTGCATTACGAGTAAAGATGCTCGTTACGCGCAGCAGGACGGAAAGACCCCGTGACCTTTACTACAGCTTGGTATTGGTGTTCGGTGTGGCTTGTGTAGGATAGGTGGGAGACTGTGAAGCTTGGACGCTAGTTCAGGTGGAGTCATCGTTGAAATACCACTCTGGTCATATTGGATACCTAACTTCGAACCGTGATCCGGTTCAGGGACAGTGCCTGGTGGGTAGTTTAACTGGGGCGGTTGCCTCCTAAAAAGTAACGGAGGCGCCCAAAGGTTCCCTCAACCTGGTTGGTAATCAGGTGTCGAGTGTAAGTGCACAAGGGAGCTTGACTGTGAGACTGACAAGTCGAGCAGGGACGAAAGTCGGGACTAGTGATCCGGCAGTGGCTTGTGGAAGCGCTGTCGCTCAACGGATAAAAGGTACCTCGGGGATAACAGGCTGATCTTGCCCAAGAGTCCATATCGACGGCATGGTTTGGCACCTCGATGTCGGCTCGTCGCATCCTGGGGCTGGAGTAGGTCCCAAGGGTTGGGCTGTTCGCCCATTAAAGCGGTACGCGAGCTGGGTTTAGAACGTCGTGAGACAGTTCGGTCCCTATCCGCTGCGCGCGCAGGAAATTTGAGAAGATCTATCCCTAGTACGAGAGGACCGGGATGGACGAACCTCTGGTGTGTCAGTTGTTCCGCCAGGAGCACCGCTGATTAGCTACGTTCGGAACGGATAACCGCTGAAAGCATCTAAGCGGGAAGCCGGCTTCGAGATGAGATTTCCATCCCTTCGGGGGAGAGGCTCGCAGCTAGACTACTGCGTTGATAGGCCGGATGTGGAAGTGGGGACTAAAGACCCATGAAGCTGACCGGTACTAATAAGCCGATAATTTGATAACACTTGAGTTTGAAGAAGCTGCTTTAGCGTCCACTATGTGGTTCTCGATGTACGGTCGAGAACAAACACACTCCCACGGGAGTGTTCTATAACTAAAAAATATAGGTTCGAACCATCGAAAGATGTTTCGGCGGCTATAGCAAGAGGGAAACGCCCGGTCACATTCCGAACCCGGAAGCTAAGACTCTTTGCGCCGATGGTACTGCAGGGGGGACCCTGTGGGAGAGTAGGACACCGCCGGACTTAACTTAGCAACAACAGAAAAGCCACCCCACGGGGTGGCTTTCCTGCGTTAACCCCCACCGGGGCTTGACCAACCAGCAGGTGGACCAGCGACGGGGAACAGCCGCTCCGCTCGCCAACCACGCCTCGACGGCAGACCACCAGAGCGCATACTTACACCTGGGCGAGACGGCGCGATAGCCCCTAGCGGTTAGGAAAGTCGTGGGGGAGGCCGTGCAGCACGGGAGATAAACGATCTAACCGCTCCTTCTCCAGAAGGAGCGCAGCATATTCGCGATCACGACGAACGGCCGCGACGCCCACAAGGAATGCCTCGGCGGGGGCATCCGCTCGAGGTGAAACAAACGGAGCCACTTCAGCTGCGAGTGAGACCGCCAAGCGCTCCCTCGTGGTGGGCGTGAGCTTCGCCGACTGCTGCAGGAACTGCGCTACGCGGCGTGCCAGGGCATCGGGGAGGCGCGCCACATCCACGGTTTGGGACCACGGAAGGAGCGGCAGTGGAACACCGACTACAGGGGGTGCGTATACCGGCACTCGCTCGTGCTGGCTATACGTGCCCGCGAGCAGGTCGCCCATGCGCTGTGAGCGGGCATTGAGCAGTCCCACGGTGGCGGCAAGGCCACCGAGAGTCAGGTAGATTTCCAAAATTCCCGTGAGTGAGCGGATGAATGCATGGCGGAGTGATATTGCTCCGCCGTCCATGCGCACGATTCGAGCCCCAATGGCGAGCTTGCCGAGGGAGCGACCGTGCGTGGCCGTCTCGACGACCATCGGCGCGATCACGATGGAGAACACCACACTCGCGATCACGACTGCCTGCGCCAGCGCGGCATCCGGTGATCCACCAAGGAGAGTGAACGCGGAAAAAATAACGAGGAGAAAGAGGATGCCGTAAGCCGCGATATCGATAGCAGTGCCAGCTCCGCGGAGGATGAGATTCGCCGGCCGCACGTCAAGGGCCACGGCCTCACCCGTGAGGAGGTCCTCAGTGGAGGGCTCGTCACGGTCACCGAACGGTTCTGTGGACTGCGGGCGCTGCACCATGTCTACTATTGAAGCAGATGGATCTTGACGCCTACACGGCTGCACACAAACACGAGTGGAACCGCCTCACCGAGCTTGGCTCACGGCGGCGGCTGTCGGGCGCGGAATCGGACGAACTGATTGAGCGTTATCAGGCGGGCGCGACGCAATTGTCCGCAATCCAGACCACGGCTGGTTCCACGGTGCAGGGTGACCGACTGTCCATCGGATTGTCCCGCGCTCGATTAAGGTTTACCGGCACGAGCGCCAACCTGGTCTCAATGCTGCCCACCTTTTTTGCCCTGCAGTTGCCCGCTGCGCTGTATCGGCTGCGGTGGCTGACCCTGTCCGTCGCCGTAGCGACCTTTGTGATTGCGGGACTGTACGCCGTCTGGGCGTTGAGCGACCCGCAAGTGCTTGCGAATCTGGGCACAGACAAGCAGCTGGCACAGATCGCGAACGAAGACTTTGTGGGCTATTACTCGGACAATCCCGCGGCTTCGTTCACCGGTCTCGTGTGGACGAACAACGCGTTTATCGCTGCGCAGTGCATCGCCTTTGGCATTGTGGGCGTGTATGTCCCGTTTGTTATTGCGCAAAACGCTCAAAGCCTCGGGCTGACCGCCGCGGTCATGTTCTCTCAGGACAAGGGCGACGTGTTCTTTCTGTACATCGCCCCGCACGGCCAGCTCGAACTGACCGCCATTTTCGTGGCCGCTGCCGCAGGACTGCGCATCTTCTGGGCGTGGATTGCCCCGGGTGCTCGCACTCGGGGGCAGGCTCTGGCGGAGGATGCCCGCGCGCTGTTTACCGTGGCCATCGGTCTCGTGCTCGTGTTACTCGTGTCAGGAATTATCGAGGGCTTTGTCACGGCTCAACCGTGGCCGTGGCCGGTCAAGATCGGTATCGGAACGCTCGCGCTGGCTGCTTTCCTCACGTACATGATCGTGGTGGGTGGCCGGGCTACCCGGCTTGGTGAGACCGGCGACCTCGGCGAATTTGAGGCAGGAACCACTCGCATCTACGCTGCGTGAGTAGGCGATGTCGCGGGGTTTCGACACGCGCCCTAGCTGTACTGAGTCATGAGGTTGGTGACACTCGGCTGAGCGGTGTCTGTCCGATTCCAGTGTGGATGCGTTCAGTGTTGTAGAAGTTGAGCCAGGGCGCAAGGGCTTGGGCGCGTTCGTGGTTGCTGGTGTATTTGCGGGCGTAGGCCCATTCGGTGGCGAGGGTGCGGTTCAGTCGTTCGACTTTCCCGTTCGTCCAGGGGCAGTGCGGTTTGATGAAGCGTTGCACGGCCCCGATCTTCGCGACGGCTTCTTTGAATGCGGTCGAGTTTCGGTAAGCGAAGGCATTGTCAGAGATGACGCGTTCAATCTGGGGGATGCCGTTTGCCGCGAAGAAGGCTGCGGCACGTTCGAGGACACCAGCAGCGGTGATGCCCTTCTCGTCGGGCTGGATTTCGGCGTAGGCGAGGCGGGAGTGATCGTCGATGACCGCGTGGACGTAGTCAAATCCCACGCGCCGAGACCCCTTTCGATGATTGCGGGGACTTTGGGTGGGGTCAGCGCGCCACCCGCCACCGTTCGGGATGCAGCCGAGTTTCTTCACGTCGATGTGTACCAGTTCGCCTGGCCGGTCGCGTTCGTAGCGTTCTGCGGTGGCGCGTGAAGATCGGATGACCGCGCCGGTGACGGGGTCCAGCCACGACAGGGGTGGGAGGTCGTAGCGAGTCAGTATTCGCGACACGGTCCGTGCTGGCACTCCCGTCACCGCCGCGATGCGCAGGGGCCCATTCCGCCCCAGGAGACGGGCAACAACAACTTTCGCTTCTTGCGGAGCACTGGTCTTCGTCGGGCAATGGTGTGGCCGGGACGAGCGGTTCAGGAGCCCCGCGGTGCCCTCAGCGTGGTGCCGGTTAATCCAGCGGTGAGCGCATTGACGCGAGATGCCGAGCTCTTTAGCGACGTGTGAGACAGGGCGCCCGTCATTGATCACTCTGTCAATCAGTAAGGCCCTCCCATGAAGGGTCAAACGGGTATTAATGTGGGGCATGAGAACCTCCGTTTTCGTGGCGACTTTGACATCACCACTGAAACCGGAGGTTCTCCTTTTTTCAACCCCGAACTGTCACCAACCTCTCGGCTCAGTACACCTAGCGGGCACTGCTCAACCAGCGAGAGGGGGTGAGCGTGCGGGTTCGGTTGTCGAGATTGTCGCGACACGACACGCGCCCTAGCGGGCACTGCTCAACCAACGGATGCGGGGCGAGCAGGCGACCAGCGGGAGGGGGCTAGAGGCGGCCGGTGGCCTTCAGGAGGATGTAGCGGTCGGCGAGAGCAGGGGGCAGGTCGGCGGGGGAGCCCGTGACCACCTCGCCGCCCAGTTGCCGGATGGCGGCCGAGACCCGCGCCACATCGAGCATGGCTCGCTCGGCCGCAGCCGCCCGGTACACCTCGCTGCGCGTGGAACGTTGGGTGATGGCATCAGCTGCCACGGGGTCGATCACCGAGGCGACAACGACCGTGTGGCGGCGCGTGAGCTGCGGCAACATCGACAGTAAGCCAGTGGATGCCGCGGCAGCGTCGATCGATGTGATCAGCACGACGAGCGCGTGCTGGCTCGTGATGCTGCGAATCTGCGCCGGCACCCCCGCCCAGTCCATCTCGATGAGTTGGGGCTCGATCAGCGCCATCGTGTCCACCATTTGCGAGAGCAGAGCCGCGCCCTTGGCGCCGGCTACCCGACCGCGAACCCGGCGGTCGAAGGCCAGAAAATCAACCCGATCGCCCGCCGGTGCGCCCAGGGCCGCGAGCAGCAGGCTCGCCTCGAAGGCGGTGTCCAGGCGCGGCTCATCGTCAATGCGCACGGCCGAGGTGCGTGCGGTGTCGATGAGAATCACCACGCGGCGGTCGCGTTCGGGCCGCCAGGTGCGCACCATCACGTCGTTGCGGCGAGCCGTGGCGCGCCAATCGATGGAGCGCACGTCGTCGCCGCGCACATATTCGCGCAGGGAATCGAACTCGGTGCCCGGACCGCGCACCATCACGCTGGTGCGTCCGTCGAGTTCCTTGAGACGCTGAATACGAGACGGAAGGTGTTTGCGGGAATTGAAGGGCGGCAACACGCGGATGCTGCCGGGTGCGCCGAGCGTGGCCTGCCGCTTCCACAGGCCGAGGGGACCGTGTGAACGCACCGTCACCTGGCCGACGCGGCGTTCGCCCCGGCGAAAGGGGGTGAGGTTCACGGCCAGGCGCCGGCGTTCACCCGGCGGGATGGAGACGGTTGACCGGTTGTTTCCGGCACCGGCAGACGGCTGCCAGGCATCCCGAATGACAGCGTGCAGGGGGCGGCGACCCGTGTTGGTGACGAAGAGTTCGCTGGTGACCGTTTCGCCGAGACGCACGCGGGAGGGAAGCACTCGCTCAAGGCGAAGCGACCGTGGTGAGGCCGCACGCAGCACATCGAGGGTTCCGAGCAGAGCCGTCAGGAGCAACCACGCTCCGAGCACGGCAAACGCCCGCCCCAGAGTGCTGCCGAGCAGCACCACGGGGATGACGCCGAGCGCCACCAGCACCACATACCGACCAGAGACTGTCATGGCTTAGATCGGAACCTGCACCTGCTGCAGCACCCCGCGCAGGATCGCATCGACGGAAACACCCTCAAGTTCGGCCTCGGGCTGCAGCACGATGCGGTGCCGCCACACCGGCAGCACCATGGCCTGCACATGGTCGGGGGTGATCGACTCGTAGCCGCTGAGCCAGGCCCACGCCTTGGCTGCGGCTAGCAGAGCCGTGGTGCCGCGGGGGCTCACTCCGAGCTTGACCGAGGGACTGCTGCGCGTAGCCCGGGCAAGGTCAACGACGTAGGCCAGAACGTCGGCGCTCGAGCCAACGGATGCCGCGGCCGCCTGAGCCGAGGCCAGCTCGGCTGCTCCGAGCACCGGGGTCACCCCCGCGCCGGCCAAATCCCGAGGGTTGAAACCGGCGGCGTGGCGGCGCAGCACCTCTACCTCGTCGTCGCGCGCCGGCACATCCAGAACGAGCTTGAGGAGGAACCGGTCGAGCTGCGCTTCCGGCAGCGTGTACGTTCCCTCATATTCGATCGGGTTCATGGTGGCCGCCACGATGAATGGGGTGGGCAGCGGGCGGGCTTCCCCGTCCACACTCACCTGACGTTCCTCCATCGCTTCGAGCAATGCGGATTGGGTCTTCGGGGGCGTGCGGTTGATCTCATCAGCCAGCAGGATATTCGTGAAGACGGGCCCGGCTCGAAACTCAAACTCGCCCGACTTTGCGTCGTAAATCAGGGAGCCGGTCACGTCGCCCGGCATGAGGTCGGGTGTGAACTGGATGCGCTTTGTGTCGAGGCTGAGCGCGTGGCTGAGCGTGCGCACCAGCAGTGTTTTCGCCACACCCGGCACGCCTTCGAGCAGCACGTGTCCCTGTGCCAGCAGCGCGATAATCAGTCCGGTGACGGCACCGTCCTGCCCCACGACGGCTTTGCCAACCTCGGCTCGAACCCGGGTGAGGGACTCGCGCAGGGAATCGGTGCTGATGTCGCTGGTGGAAGTGGTCATGAGTCCATTCTGCCGTGAGGCGGGAGGTCGCGAGTCGCGGAGTCCTGCGGCGGGGTGCCGGCGGCACCGGGTGTGGTGGCGGCCTTTGTGAGTGCTTCGAGGTGGTGCAGGCGTTCCGCGAGCCGCATCAGATCCGCATCATTCAGCGGATGCTCCTGCTCGAGCACACCACGCACCTCAGCAACCGAGAGGCCCGTGAGCGCGGCCACGCCGTGCACGATGTCGTCCACCCGGGCGCTCCGCCCGAGGCCCACCTGTCGGGCCAGGCGCTGCAGCGTTCCGATCCGCAGGGCATCGAGGGCGCGCAGGCGGGTATTTCCCCGCGCGTAGAGGCGCGCTCGTCCCTCCATGGTTTCGCTCGCCTTCACGGTGACCGGCAGGTTTTCGGCCACGAGGGGGCCGAAACGTCGACCGCGCCAGAGTGCGGCGGTGACGGCCACAAGACCCAGCAGAATGATGGTGGGAGTCAGCCAGCCCGGGGACAGCTCGCCGATTGAGGGCGGACCGGTGCGCGCAATGTCCGCCAGCGTGGGCAAGTACCACACAACGGTGTCACCGGACCCGAGCAGATTGAGGGCGAGGGCCGCGTTACCGAAGTCGCCGATCGCCTCGTTGCTAAAGACCGACGTGTCGGGCACGAAGGTCATCGTGCCGTCCGCAGTGGTGCGTTCCACCAGGGAAAATGTGCTGTCGCTGCTCGGAAAACATCCCGTGAGCACTGCGTCCGAGGCGGGGACGCCCGTGGGAATGCCGAGAGTGTCGCCGCCCGGTGACAGCGAACCTGCCCGAGTCGCCGCCGGCACCGCGCACTGTGCGGTGAGGGAGCCGGCTGTTGATGCCCCACCGAATCCGATGTCGGGGGCCAGCGCCTGTAACGCCAGAAAGTCAGGCGCAGCAATCACGGTGCGCGGTGCCAGCGCACCCATCGCGGTGAGGCCGGCGGAATCGAGGTAGCCGTCACCGTCAAAAAAGAAAAGCGTAGCGGCATCCGCTTGCCGGGTCGCCGCGCGTGCCTCATCGAGGGTGTCGACGGGCACAACCGTGACATCCTGTGCGCGAAGCACCTCTACCAGAGCCATGGCACCGGTCGGTGCCGGGCTGGTGGCCGCCAGGGGCACGCCCGAGGCTGCTCCGCCCCCGAGCACCGCGACCACGAGGGTCACGAGCGCTGCGCCGACGGCGGCGATGATCCAGAACCGGCCCCGACGAAGCGTCGCGCGCACGGTGGGTGTCAACGCGATCGCATTGTCGGCGTTCGCGAGCGGATGCCGCTCCGTCACGGCCACGCCGCTCATGAGTCCACCCGTTCGATGGGGGTTCCGGCGGAGGAAAGCACCACGGGGGCCACGCCGCGAAGGTCATTCTCGAGCGATTCGAGAGTGCGAAAATCGTTCTCTGCCCCGGCCACGCCGAGGTACCGCACGCGGTCGAAGATGTCGGCGGCGTCGAGCAGCCGGCGGCGCTGGGCCGGGAAGGCGGTCGCCGCATTTTCGGCAAAACCGTGCGCGGTCGTCCCCGGCGTCACGCTCACCACCGTGCGCTCGAACAGGTCGGCGGCAAGTGCACGAAAGATCTCCTCCGCGGCAAGGTTCCAGTCCCCGGCCTGGACCGCGGCTTGGGCAGCACGTCGCATCTCGGCGGCGCTCCGTCGATCGCCCACGCCGAACAGGTCGGTCGTTGCCCGTGCACGTCGGCGATTTCGGCGGGGAGCCCCGAAGATCAGCCACGCGGCACCGAGTGCGGCGAGCACAATGACCACCGTAACCACGGCCACCCAGCCGCCCCAGCCGCTGCCGTCGGGAGCTTGCAGTGAGCCGAGCCAGTCGAAGAAAGACTGCGAGAGGCGGTCGAACCAGGTGGGCCGCGCCGCCTCGTACTGCGGCTTCAGCAGCTCATCCTGCAGCAACCGCTGAGCCTCGGGGCCATCGGGCGTCACCGGAATCTCGCCCGGCCAGAATGCAGCAGGACCCATCATGCCTGGGCGGTAACGCGCGCGGTGAGGTACGGATCGGCCACATCGGCCCCCGACTGAGCACTCTCCACATAGCGCGCGAGCTCCAGGTCGAGACCCTCCGTGCGCATGCGCAGATCGATGTAGATAAGGGCAAGGGTGGCCGAGGTGATCACGGAACCGATCGCTCCAGCCACAAGCGACACCGCAATGTTGGCGGCGTATGCCAGAGCGGCCGGACCAAAGGCATCGAGCGCTGCCGTGGGGTCAATGAGCGACATCAGCCAGGTAAAGGCGAGCGTGAAGGGCGTCGTGACGATGGTCACGAGCGTATTCACAATAATCGTCACGAGCGCGAGCACCCCGAAGGTGCGCCAAAAATATCCTCGGGTGAGTGTCCACGAGCGCCGAATCGCGGCCCGAACACTGAGTCGCTCGAGCACAATCAGGCTGGGCACAACAGATGTCTTCGTCCAGATCCACAGAACGGCCGCCACATACCCCAGACCGCCGACGATACCGGTCACAATGGCCAGGGTGATTCCGAGCGTGTCACCCAGAATGACAAACAGCACCACGATGCCCACAAGCACCGCGAGAGCACCGATCAGCGCAGCGGTGAGCAGCAGCGTCCAGAGCACGAGTGTCCAGAGGCGCGGTCGTGCTGCTTTCCAGAGCCGGCGCATGTTCAGTTTCTCGCCGAGTGTGCCGCGCGCCACCTCGGTGACGATCACGCCCTGCAGCAGGGCCGACGCAATCACGCTGAGAAAAAGCGGGATCAGGGCGGAGAGCACGATGAGGAGGATGCCGCCCGCTTCGACCTCGGCCTGCTGGTCTGTGGGTGCGCTGGAGATGCGGTTGACCACCCAGAAGGTGACGGGGCCGACAATGGCGATGCTGGCGAGCAGGATGACGCCCTGAATGAGGAGGGCACTCCCAAACGTGGCTCGCGGGTTGCGCCGGAGCACCTGAAATGGCGCAAACATCAGAGTGCCGAAGGCGAGCGGGCGCAGCGGAATCAGGCCGGGTTTGGGCGGGGGCAGCCAACCCGGGGGCGGCCCGCCGAGGGCGGGGCCAACGGGCGGCACGGGCGGCATCGATGAACTCGGTGCGGCGGGTGGGCCGGTGGGGGGCACCTCCGGAGGCGCTCCGAAAGTGGGCGGTTGCCAGTTCTTCGGATCGGTCACAACTCCAATGCTGGCACACCTCGACGCAGAGCGCGCTTTCATGCAGTCTCGACTATTCTTAGCACCGGAATGGACTACTCACCGGGCAATCCGAGGCAGTAGGGGGTGGCGCTTCGGCGTTGACGCAGCATGACGCGCACGATGATGGCAAAGAGAGAATAATGACCGCACGTATTTTAGTTGTCGATGATGACACCGCGCTGTCCGAGATGATCGGTATCGTGCTTCACAGCGAGGGGTTCGAGCCGAGTTTCTGCGCCGATGGCGCCCTCGCGCTCGATGCCTTCTGCACGCTCAAGCCCGATCTGGTGCTTCTTGACCTGATGCTTCCCGGCATTGACGGTATCGAGGTGTGCAGCCGCATTCGCGCCGAGTCCGGGACCCCCATCATCATGCTGACGGCTCGCACCGACACAACGGATGTCGTGCGTGGGCTTGAATCCGGCGCCGATGATTACATGGTCAAGCCGTTCAACCCCAAGGAACTGGTGGCGCGCATTCGCACGCGCCTGCGACCGGCATCCGCTGTCTCCACCCTCACCCTGCAAATTGGCGACGTTGTCGTCGATGCGGCGGGCCACGAGGTGAAGCGCGGGGATCGCACGATCAACCTGACCCCGCTCGAATTTGATCTGCTGCTGGCCCTCGCCTCCAAACCCCAGCAGGTATTCACCCGCGAGATGCTGCTCGAGCAGGTGTGGGGCTACCACTACAAGGCCGACACACGCCTCGTGAACGTGCATGTGCAGCGACTGCGGGCCAAGGTCGAAGAAGACCCGGACAACCCGAAGATCGTGATGACCGTGCGCGGCGTGGGGTACCGGGCCGGCTCGGTCGGCTAGGCCGTCGATGGCGCTCACATCGGGAACGGATGTCACCTGGCGTTCGCGACTGCAGGTGCGTAATTGGCGTTACTGGCGATCCTGGCCCCGCGCCGTGGTCACGTCGTGGCGCGCCTCGCTGCACTTTCGAACCGTCACCATCTCGGTCGTGCTCTCGGGTGCGGCGATCCTCGTGGTGGGCGTCTACATGTCCGTCAGCATCGGTAATGACCTGTTTCAGTCACGGCTCAACCAGGTGCTGCTCGACTCCAACCGTGCCACCACCGCGGCCCAAGGAATCCTGGACGCCTCCGATGCGGTGGATCGCGTGCAGGTTCAGGCGCTCCTCGGTTCAGCACGCACGTCGATCACCGCCGCATCGTCCTCTCGATTGATCGCCGTACTGCGGGTGCCCGGTCAGGAAGTGTCCACCGTTGCGGCGCAGGACTCCTCCACATTTGGTCAGGCAACGGGCGCGGTCTCCAGCGACCTGCGCAGTGCGGTGCAGGAAAGCTCGGGCGAGCAGTTTTGGCAGTCCGTGACCCTCACCGACGAACTCGGTGCCGAGATTCCCGGCATTGTGGTGGGGTCTCAACTCACGGTTCCGGTTGCGGGACGCTACGAGCTCTACATCGGTTACAGCCTGCAGGACTCCGAGGCGACGCTGCTTTTCGTGCAGCAGACGCTCGGCTTCGCCGGTCTGGCCCTCGTGCTGCTCATCGGCGGTGTCAGCTGGGTGATCGTGCGCTTCGTGGTGACACCCATTCGCGTCGCCGCCGAAACGAGTGAAAAGCTCGCCAGCGGTGACCTGGCGGTGCGCATCCCCGAGAAGGGTCAGGATGAGATTGCCACGCTGGCGCGCTCGTTCAATGGAATGGCTGACAGTCTGCAAAGTCAGATTAAGAAGCTGGCCGACCTCTCTGAGGTGCAGCAAAGATTTGTGTCGGATGTCTCGCACGAGCTGCGCACTCCGCTCACCACCATCCGCCTCGCCGGAGACGTGCTCTACGACCAGCGGGCGAGTTTTCCGCCCGCCACGGGACGAACAGCAGAGCTGCTGCACACTCAGGTGGAGCGCTTTGAGGTGCTGCTGAGCGATCTGCTGGAGATCAGCCGGTATGACGCCGGATCGGTGGAACTAGAAAGCGAGCCCACCAACCTGGTTCACCTGGCGGAAGATGCCATCGAAGGCCTGCGGGCCCTCGCCGAATCCAAGGGCAGCGACCTCAGGCTGGTGGCTCCGGGTGGGTACTTGAACGCCGATGTGGATCCCCGGCGTATTCGGCGCATCCTGCATAATTTGGTGGGTAACGCAATCGAGCACGGCGACGGAAAGCCCGTGGTCATTTCCGTCGACAGCAACACTGATTCCGTGGCCATCGCCGTGCGTGACTACGGCCTCGGAATGAGCCAGAGCGAGGTGGCGCACGTGTTCGACCGCTTCTGGCGGGCCGACCCGAGTCGCAAGCGCACCATTGGGGGGACCGGCCTCGGGCTCTCGATTGCGCGTGAAGACGCCACCGTGCATAACGGGTGGCTGCAGGTGTGGGCCTCGCCGGGTCACGGCGCGTGTTTTCGTCTCACCCTGCCGCGCGTTCAGGGCGGAGTGCTCACGTCATCGCCGATTCCGCTGCCGCCCATTGACGCCACAGAGGCGCTCGGTGACCTCGGACCTCATCATGGGATGACGGAGGGCCTTCATGCGTAGCGTACCCACGAGGGCCACTCGCATCGGCCGTGCCCTGGCCGCGGTGATGGCCGCCGTCGTCGTGCTCAGTTCGTGTTCGGGCATTCCCCGCGAGGGCGAGGTGCGTGCCGGTCAGGCGAACGTCGTCGACGAGAGTCCGAACCAGGTCTTCCTGCCGTCCGGGCCGCAGCCCGACGCCAGCATCGAAGCAATTCTGCTCGGATTCATCGACGCAGCGTCGAGCCCCGAGAGCAACTACGAAATTGCGCGCGAATTTCTCACCACCAGTTTCAGTGCCGAATGGGACCCGACCGCCGGAGTGATCGTGGATCAGGGCACCGGACGCATCGCCACCGCACAGGACGAGACAACGGTCCAGGTGACCGTGTCGCCGATTGCTGAGGTGAGTTCCATTGGGGAATACCGGGAGTCCGATTCGACACCGGTGCCGCTCGGCTACCAATTTCGTCAGGTAGACGGGCAGTGGCGCATCCAGGCCGCCCCCAACGGAACCGTGATCGACGAAACGACGTTTAACGACGTCTTTAGTGCGTCCTCTCTCTATTTCTTCGACCCGGGGTTTGGAACCCTGGTCCCCGACGTGCGCTGGTTCCCGCGGGGGGCATCCGCTCCCACCAAGATTGTCAACGCGGTGCTGGCCGGACCGAGCTCCTGGTTGGCTGGAGCCGTGGCCACCGCGTTCCCCAGCGGAACCAAGCTCACCGCCGACGCGGTGCAGGTGGTGGGACGCAACGCCATGGTTGACCTCAACAGTGAGGCGCTGAACGCGGACACCATCACGCTTGAGCGGATGAAGGCTCAGCTGGACGCGAGCCTGTCATCGGGGATGAACGTGGAGATCACGATCGATCAGAACCCACAAGACATTGCGGATCTCGGTTCCGACGTGCTCACCGTGGATCCGCGTGTTGATGCACGGGCCCTGATCTTGCGTGATGGTTCCTTTGGGTTCCTCGCGGCCAGCGGGCAGGTTGTGACATCGATCGATGGCCTCTCTTCGGCCATCGAGGGGTTGTCGCCGACCGCCGTGACCCTCGGCGCAGGCCAGAAGGCGGCCGCAGTCCGTGGGGCGGGTGGAGTCTGGCGCGTGCCCGCGGGAGATGATCCCGTGCTCGTCGACTCCCGCTCCGGCCTCATCGCCCCAACGATCGACCGCGACGGGTATGTCTGGTCGGTCCCCATGGATGATCCCAGCGATATTCTCGCCACGGGCCCCACGACCGCATCGTCGTCGGTGGTGGCGTCCCCGTGGCCCGAGGCAACGACCATTCAGGCCATGAAGGTGTCCCGCGATGGCACACGCATCGTGGCGGCGTACACCGTGGGTGCCGAGCCTCGTCTGGCCGTGGTGGGAATTCTGCGCAAAGACGGTGTGCCGATCGGACTCACCGCACCCCTGCAGCTCACAGCAGATTCCATTCCGGCCATCGATGTGGCCTGGGTTGACGAGGTCACCGTCGCCTCGCTCAGCACACTGGCAACGGGGGCGATGCAGATCACCGCCCGCGAGATCGGTGGGGTGAGCGTGGTCCTCGAATCGCCACCCGAAGCGGTGGAGCTGTCCGGGAGCAATTCCTTGCGAGACCTGCGAGCACTCACCTCATCGGGCGGGTTACACATGCAGCGTGGTGTGGGCTGGCAGAAGCGTTTGGAGGGCGTGAGTGTGCTCGCCACCCAGCAGGGCATAGCGGGGTAACGGTTCCTCCCCAGGGCGCCGCACACTCACCGTTTCCCGGATCCGGGAGCTGATGCCGGCCCGTGGCAGCATCATGGGTGTCATGTCGCTGTTCGCAGGTGTGCCCGGGGCGCTTCTCGACGCCTGGGCGGTGCTCATGCCCACCGAGTGCGTGGGCTGTCGTTTGCCTGACCGTGCCCTGTGTGCCGCGTGCCGGCGTGGTCTTCTGCAGCAGGTGCATGAGGCCACGCGGGGCGGCGTCTCGGTGTGGTGCGGCCTCGACTATTCCGGTGTGGCACGGCAGGTGATTAGCGCCTACAAAGACGGTGGCCGAACGGATGCCGCGCGCGCGCTCGCCGCGCCCCTGCGGTTGGCCGTGGCAGCCGCTCTGCGGGCCCAACCGGTCGCGGCAGCAGGTATCGTGCACCTCGTGGTGATCCCGTCTTCCAGGCTGGCGTGGCGAACCCGGGGTTTCCATCCCGTGGAACGGATTCTCACCCGTGGCGGGCTCTCGGCCACACCGGCGTTGCGCACGGTGGGACACGTGGTGGATCAGGTGGGCCTGGGCCGTGACGCGCGCACGGAGAATCGGCGGGGATCACTGCAGGCCCGGCGTCCCCTGCGAGAGTTCTCGTGCATCGTGGTGGATGACATTCTCACCACCGGAGCCACCATGCTCGATGCGCGACGCGCCGTTGAACAGGCGGGCGGAACCGTCGTGGGAATGGCGGCGTTGGCGCAAAGACGGCTGCACCATTTTTCGTAACCCAACGTTCACTAAAAACTGATTGACAAAAGCGGTGACTTATCCGATCCGGCCAGCTACGGTTGGAGACACAGGCGCGCAATGATCGCCCATATACCGGGCGATCCGCCAGATCAGGAGGTCGTCATGGAAACAAACATCGTTGGACGAAACCTAGGTATCACTGATCGTTTTCGGGAATACGCCACGGAGAAGGCCGAGAAGATTGCCGGTCTTGCCGATAAGGCGCTCGCACTGGAGATCAAGGTAAGTCGTCACCACGAGAAGAACGGTGCCGCAGCCGGAAAAGATCGGGTCGAGCTGACCCTGATCGGCAAAGGTCCTCTGGTACGTGCCGAAGCAGACGGCTCAGACAAGTACGCAGCCTTCGACATCGCACTGGGGCGATTGCTCGAACGGGTTCGGCGTGCGAAGGATCGCAAGAAGGTTCACCGTGGCGGGGCACACCGGCCCACGTCACTGCAGGAGGCCTCATCCGTTGCCTTCAGCGTGATTGATATCGTTCCTGCCTCCGGAGAAACATTGGAACGGGTGCGAACCGGTGCGATTCCGATCGTGTCGCCGCCCAGCGTCGACGCCAGTACCAGTACCGATGCCAGCGTCGATGACGACGCCGAAGAGGACTACTGCCCCGTCGTTATTCGTCGCAAGGTCTTCGCCGCGGCGCCCATGACGGTCGACGATGCGCTCTACTTCATGGAACTCGTCGGGCACGACTTCTACCTGTTCCAGGACTCGGAGACGCACCGACCGAGCGTCGTGTATCGCCGCAAGGGCTGGGACTACGGGGTCATTGAACTTGATGATTCTGCTGAGGAATTGCGAGAGGCTCCGGCCGCTGCCGGCGTTTCGAGCAACTGACCAACTAGCATTGCTATAGTTGCCGGCTAGGTCGGCGCTCCGGCGCGGGCCGGACGACAGGTGTTGGTTGCGGGGCGTGAAAACACCCCGTAACCACATGCCGTGACGACTACTGGAGTGCATTCGTGGCCTCAATTTTGGAAAAGGTTCTTCGTGTTGGCGAGGGGCGCGTTCTTCGGCGCCTCGAAAACTACGCAAAAGCCATCAACGCGCTGGAGGACGACTTCAGCCACCTCACCGATGACGAACTCAAGAATGAGACCGTCACCCTGCGGGAGCGCTACTCGGCCGGGGAGTCGCTCGACGACCTGCTGCCAGAGGCCTTCGCCGCGGTGCGCGAGGCCAGCACCCGCACGCTGGGGCTGCGTCACTTCGACGTTCAGCTGATGGGTGGTGCCGCCCTGCACCTCGGCAACATCGCCGAGATGAAGACCGGTGAGGGCAAGACCCTCGTGGCCACGACAGCCGCCTACCTCAACGCCATCACCAGCCGCGGCGTGCACGTCATCACGGTGAACGACTACCTCGCGAGCTACCAGAGCGAGCTGATGGGCCGCGTTTTCCGCGCGCTGGGCATGACAACCGGATGCATCCTCTCGGGTCAGACCCCGCCTCAGCGCCGCGAGATGTACGAGTGCGACATTACGTACGGCACGAACAATGAGTTCGGTTTCGATTACCTCCGCGACAACATGGCGTGGCAGGCCTCCGACATGGTGCAGCGCGGCCACTACTTCGCCATCGTCGACGAGGTGGACTCGATCCTCATCGATGAGGCCCGCACGCCCCTCATCATCTCGGGTCCCGCATCCGGTGAGGCTAACCGCTGGTTCACCGAGTTCGCCAGCCTGTCCAAGCGACTCGTTCCTGATGAGGACTTCGAGGTCGATGAGAAAAAGCGCACCATTGGTGTGCTTGAGCCCGGCATTGAAAAGGTCGAGGACTACCTCGGCATCGACAACCTCTACGAGTCGGCCAACACCCCGCTGATTTCGTTCTTGAACAACGCCATCAAGGCCAACGCCCTGTTCAAGAAGGACAAGGACTACGTCGTCATGAACGGCGAGGTGCTCATTGTCGACGAGCACACCGGGCGCATCTTGATGGGCCGTCGCTACAACGAGGGTATTCACCAGGCCATCGAGGCCAAGGAGGGCGTGGCCGTCAAGGCCGAGAACCAGACACTTGCCACGGTCACCCTGCAGAACTACTTCCGCCTCTACTCGAAGATCTCCGGGATGACCGGAACCGCCGAGACCGAGGCCGCCGAGTTCATGAGCACCTACAAGCTCGGTGTCGTGTCGATCCCCACCAACAAGCCGATGCAGCGCATCGACCAGTCGGACCTCATTTACAAGAATGAGGAGGCGAAGTTCACCCAGGTGGTCGAGGATATCGCCGCCCGCCATGAAAAGGGCCAGCCCGTTCTCGTGGGTACCACGAGCGTCGAGAAGAGCGAATACCTCTCCCGCCTGCTCGCCAAAAAGGGCGTGCGCCACGAGGTGCTCAACGCCAAGAACCACGCCCGTGAGGCGGCCATCGTTGCCCAGGCCGGACGCCTCGGCTCCGTGACCGTGGCCACGAACATGGCCGGCCGTGGTACCGACGTGATGCTCGGTGGCAACGCCGAGTTCATTGCCGTTGCCGACATGAACGCCAAGGGCCTGAGCCCCGTGGAAACGCCCGAGGAGTATGAGACCGCCTGGGACGATGTTTTTGCTTCGGTCAAGGAGAAGGTGCACGAGGAGGCCGAGAAGGTCATCGCGGCCGGAGGCCTGTATGTGCTCGGCACCGAGCGCCACGAGTCCCGCCGTATTGACAACCAGCTGCGCGGTCGCAGCGGCCGTCAGGGTGACCCGGGAGAAAGCCGCTTCTATCTCTCGCTCACCGACGACCTTATGCGCCTCTTCAACGCCGGTGCCGCCGAGAGCCTGATGGGCCGTCAGGGCGTGCCCGATGACATGGCGATCGAGTCCAAGGTGGTGAGCCGGGCCATCCGCTCTGCTCAGGCTCAGGTGGAGGGTCGCAACGCCGAGATCCGCAAGAACGTGCTGAAGTATGACGACGTACTCAACCGTCAGCGTGAGGCGATTTACGGTGACCGTCGCCATATTCTTGAGGGTGACGACCTGCACGAGCGCACCCAGAAGTTCCTCGAAAACGTCGTCGACGAGGTGCTCGATGTGCACACCGGTGAGGGCAACGGGGACGACTGGGACTTCGACGCCATGTGGGTCGAGCTCAAGACGCTCTACCCCGTGGGGCTCACGATCGACGAGGTCGTTGCCGAAGCCGGCGACAAGGGTCGCATCAACCGTGACTTCATGCGCCGGGAGATTATTTCCGACGCCAAGCAGGCCTACCTGCGCCGCGAGGAGTCTCTCGGTTCGCCCGCCATGCGCGAGCTCGAGCGTCGCGTGGTGCTGTCGGTCATTGACCGTCGCTGGCGTGACCACCTCTACGAGATGGACTACCTGAAAGACGGCATCGGCCTGCGGGCCATGGCGCAGCGCGACCCGCTGGTGGAATACCAGCGCGAGGGCTTCGCCATGTTCCAGCAGATGATGGGCCAGATTCGCGAAGAGACGGTGGGATTCCTGTTCAACCTCGAGGTTGAGGTCACTCAGGGGCCGGGCGCCGTGTCGGCTCCGGTCGTTGCGGCCAAGGGACTTGCACCGGCCGAGCAGGCCGACGCCAAGCTCAGCTACACCGCTCCGAGCGATTCCGGCGGAGTCGAGGTGCGCAACCAGCGCGGCCAGATTCAGCAGGCCGCCACGGATCGTGCGCGCCGCGTGGCGACCGAGGCCGCCGCTCCCGTCGCTGACCCGCAGGCCGACGCAGCACCCGCTCAGCGTGGTGCGTTCGGCCAGCGCGAGGGTGGCGACGCCGCTCCCGTGAACCGCGCGGAGCGTCGTCAGCAGGGCAAGAAGAAGTAACGTTTCGCACCTGCCTCACCCCTATCGCCCCCGTGCCGCTTGCCGCACGGGGGCGATAGCTCGTAAGGGCCAGCGGATGCTCCCTGCCGCGGTGTCACAACACGTTGATGGCGCTGGCCCGCCAGCGGGTGCCGACCGTTTCGAGGCGGATGGCCACGCACTGCACCCGCGGCTTTCCGTAGACCATCACGACGGCCTCGATCACCCCCTGCCGCGGTTCGGAGATGTGCACCCGACCAATCGCAATGACCGGTCGCTGAGGTTTCAGGCCTTTCAACGCCCGGGCCCGTGCGGTCAGGACGACACGGGTGAGCAGATGCTTGAAAGCGTCATCGCTCATCCACCGGGCAAGCTGCTCAAGTTCGCGAGCGCCGGCCATCACTTCCATCACGCCGCGGGTGAGGTTGATAAGCAGCGGTTCGGGGTCGGGCATGTGCAGGGGATCGGACGATCCGGGTGCCGGGGGGACGGACGCGGATGAAATCGGCACGGATCTTATGGGCACTGACGGCGGTGCAGCTCCGGCGCGACGCATGGCCTGCGCGTTAAAATCCTGGGGTGCTGGCTCTGGATATAAGCTCATGGCCACTTCCGGTGTTGGTCTGGTGCCCGGGCTGTCTATGTGGCGATCACTCAACCAGTTCCGGGCGAGTCTGTCCAGCATTTTTATGCCCTGTGGATAACCTCACGGCCGGGTGAGCGACCCGCTAGGGTCATCGTGTGCGCTGGGACAACCTCTTCGACGATCTCGAAGGCCAACTCGAACGCGAGCTGACCGCCGAGGAGAGCGACCTGCGTGCGGAACAGGAGCGGCATCGCCTGGGCGGGCTCACCCTGCGGTCGCGGCTCATGGTGCTGAGCCTCGGACCGAGCGGTGCCGCCACGGTGCGCCTCGCACTCACCACGGGGCACACGGTCATTGTTCGGGCTACGACCTTTGGCCGTGACTGGTTCGCCGCCGACCTCTTCACGACGGAGGAGACCGGTGCCCGGACTGCTGCGGGCGGTGGGTCCCAGTGCGTGGTGCCGCTCGCGAGCGTTGCCGGCCTGCTCCTCACGGCCGACCAGGTGGAGCGCTCCCTCGGACCCGAGGTGGAGTCACCGTCCGCCGCGCGCCTGTCCGATCGGATCGGCCTCCCGTTCGTACTACGTGATCTCTGTCGTCGCCGAGCGAGCCTCGAAATTCACACCCCGAACGCCGTCCTCACGGGCACGATTGACCGGGTGGGCCGGGACCACCTGGACCTCGCTGTGCATCCTGCGGGTGCCCTGCGCCGGACCCCGAACGTGGAGCACTACCGCGTGCTACCCCTCGACCAGATGGCTTTCATCAAGCTCGTCTGACCCGGGCGTATACGCGGCCGCTGTGCGACTAGTCTCGGGGCTCGGAGGAGCGGTGGGCCTCTGGCCGCAGGATTCGACCGCCGGAGAGCTCGGGAATGTTGCCAAAATCGGACTGTTCCCACAGCGACAGCCGCCGAGCCTCTTCGTATTTTGCCTCGATGTAGGACTCCAGCACGAGACGCTCGACGCGCCAGAGGTGCGAGGTTCCGATTCGAATGGCGGGAAGTTCGTTGCTGCGCACCAGTTCCAGTGCCTCAGCGGGCGTAATGGCCAGAATCTCAGCCGTGTCGGCGAGCGTGAGGAACCGCCCGAGCGCCGCGTCGTCCGAATCGTCCATGCGTTGATTATCCGCTGAACACTCACTTTTGGGGAGAATGACTTTGCCCTGTGGATAACTCTCCGGCGCACGTAAAACCCGGGCACGATAGAGCCAGTGAGCACGGGTGACCACCAGTGAGGATACGGATGAAGAACGCGGCACGCACGCGAAAACGAGCACGGCTCTGGTTCGACCCTCGATTCGGTATCGGACTCGTGCTCGTGGTGGCGTCGATTGCCGGGGTTGCCGTGATCGTCACAACGGCTGACCGCACGACCGAGGTGTATGTGGCATCGTCAGCCCTCCTCGCGGGCACCCGCATTGAATCGAGCGATCTGCAGCTTGCCCACGTGCGGCTCGGCGATACCGCCACGAAGTACCTGACCCCGGCACTGTTACCTTCCGACGGCCTCATCGTCACCCGCACGGTTCAGGCGGGGGAGCTGGTTCCCACCGCCGCGGTCGGAACGGTGGCGGGGGCATCCGTGACGAGCGTCGTGGTGATGGTGCGACCCAACCTCGCCGAGTCGATTGCGCCGGGCTCGCTCGTGGACGTCTGGGCGGCCCAGAGAGTCGCGGCCTCCCAGTTCGCTCCGCCGGAGGTGCTCGTGCCGTCGGCCGTGGTGGTGCGGGTGATTGCACCAACCGGTCTGATGGCCTCGTCCGACGGCCAGTCCGTGGAGATCATGGTGCCCAAAGGTGTGGTGGGCCCCGTGCTGGAGTCGATTGCCAACGGTGACGTGGTGTCGGTCGTTGCCGTGGATACGCCGCTGACCACGTCGGAGGGCAGCGACGTCGCCGGCACACCCGCGCCGAGCCCTGTTCCGAGCCCCACACCGACAGCGCCGTTGACCGGGAGCAACTGACCGTGGCCGCGATCATACTGGTGCTTGACCGCCACACGGAAGATCGGCTGCTGGCCGATATCGTGGAGCAGGGGCACTCGGTCCTAGCCCAGGTGCGCACGGCGGCAGAGTGTATGCTCGCCCTGGCCCACATCGCACCCAGTGTGCTTGTTGTGGGGGCGCGACGCGAGACCCTCACGGGGGAGCTGCTGTCGGCGTGTGACGGGCGGGGCATCCGCGTGATTGCACTGGCGGCATCAGACCGGGATCGTCGCTACGCGGCCACCCTGGGGCTGCTCGAGGTCCTCGACGCCGCGGTGGCCTGGCCCGAGATTGAGGCGCTGGTGCATGGCGGCGTGGTGGTGCCGATGCGCGTGGGCGACCGGGGGCGCTCGGTGGGTGCTCCGCGGGCGGGCCGAGTCGTGGCGGTGTGGGGGCCAACTGGAGCTCCCGGTCGCACGACGCTGGCCATCAACATTGCGGCCGAGATTGCAGCGGCCGGGCACACGGTGGCGCTGGCTGATGCCGACACGTATAGCGGCTCGGTTGCCGCAAGCCTCGGCATGCTCGACGAGGCACCGGGTTTCGCAGCCGCGTGCCGGTTGGCCGGTTCGGACAGCCTCACCCAGTCCGAGTTCGAACGCATCGCCCAGCGCTACAACTCACCGCAGGGTGCTTTCTGGGTGCTCACCGGCCTGGGGCGGCCCTCGCGGTGGCCGGAACTCTCGGCGGAGCGGGTGACGAGAACCATCGAGGCTTTGCGACTGTGGGTCGACTACGTGGTCATTGACACCGGCTTCAATTTAGAGAGCGACGAAGAGCTCTCGAGCGATGTTTTCGCGCCGAGACGCAACGCTGCCACGGTGACGGCCCTGCGCGCGGCCGACCATGTGGTGGCGTGTGGGCTCGCCGATCCGGTGGGAATGGGACGGTTTCTGCGCGCCTTTGGCGATCTGACCGACGTGATCAGCGATACCGCGGTGAGCGTGCTCATGAATCGTGTGCGCCAGAGCGCCGTGGGACTCGATCCGGCCGGTCAGGTGATCGGGGCGCTGCGGCGGTTCGGCGCCATTGAGGCTCCGGTACTGGTGCCGAACGACCAGGCGTCGCTGGATGTGGCGGTGCTGACCGGGCGCACGCTGCGAGACGCCGCCCCCAAGTCGCTCGCCCGAGCGAGCATTCGCCGCTTCGTGCTTACAACTCTGGTGGCTGCCCCGGCGGAGCGCACCGCCCGGCGTCGGTCGCTCGCCCGGACGCTGGTGCCTCGGTAGGTTGCTGCGCGTTGATCCTCGGAGCTGCGTCGTTGCGGGTCAATCCTCGAGGGGGATGACCTCCAGACCGCCGTTCGCTGCCGCCACGATGAGAACCCGCCCGGCCGTGACTCCGTCGAGGGCGCGTGCGAGTTGGTCGGGCGTGGTCGGGGTGTCGGTGGGGGCGGCATCCGCTCGACGCCACACCGTGAGCTTGGCTCCGGTTGCGTCGGTCAGTGCTTCCTCCAGAAGATGAGACGGGGTACCGGCCACCAGCAGAATGCGGTGAATGCGCTGCTCGGGGCGCGGGGGAGCGAGCAAGCGATCACGGCGCCAGATCGCAAAATGGTAGGCGGCAACAAGGCCGGTTGCCACGAGCAGGCCCAGCGGTCCCCGCACCCGCGTGAGCAGATCGGTGCCGCTCGGATCGCCGAGAACCGCCTCAAAGAGCCGATAGCCGATCACCAGAAGGGTGATGATCGCTACCAGCGCGCTGACGCCGAACACCAGCACGAGGTACAGGCGCCGAGGGGTACTGCCCGCCTCGGCAGGGTCCACGGGCGCGCTGGGCTTCCACGCCAGCCACCAGACCGGGGCGCTCACCACGATCGCGCTCACTCCGCCGAGCAGCAGAGTGCGTGCGTCCGCACCCACGACCGAGGGCGCGAGGGCAGCCAGGAGAGCCGTGACGATCACGCCGATGCCGGATGCCGCACCGATCAGACCGACCGCCGAGGTGACAATACGGATCGACAGCCGCGTGGTGGCGGAATAGAGGGCGGCGTGGCGGCGGTAGTAGGTGAGCACCAGGGCTCCGATGGCGCCGGCGGCCACCGCAAACCCCAACGTATCGAGCAGCTGTGGCACGGGTTCGGTGCGGTCGAACGCCAGCCGAAGCAGGCGGAAGAGCGCGGTCCCGGTGCCGCCAAGGGCGAACGCGGTGGGCAGCACGATCCCCACGATGACGAGGGCCACATCGGCCAGGCCGCCGCGGATACCGCGCGCGTCATCACGCAGCCAGTGCACCCACCACACTGCCGCGCCGCCGAGGCTCCAGATGAGCCCCTGCAGGGTTGTTTGCCACCAGGGATCACCGATGGTGGCGGTGGCCACCAGGCTGGCGACCGCGGCGTCGATGAGAGAGCCCAGTGCCGCGATCGCGCCGCCCGCGAAGATGATCAGGCCGAACACCGCGGCCAGCACGGGCGCGACCGAACGTAGACGGGTGGGACCTTTGCCGGGGTGCCGGGCCATCCGTCGGTGTGCCACCCAGATGCCGGCCCACACGACGCCCGTGGCACACGCCGTGGGCTGCCAATCTGAACGAACCAGGGCTGCGGCCGTTACGAGCAGTGCACTTGTGAAGACCGCCAGGGACACGGTGGACATGACGGCCACGTAGAGGCCCCAGGCAACGGATGCCCGTTCCGTGTCCCCGAGTCGGCGCCACTGAATCCACCAGAGAACCGCGGCCAGCGGGCCGGCAATGAGCGCGAAGGCGAGCGAACGTGCAAGGCCGGCCACGTCACTGGAGACGAGCAGGTCCCCGCGATCCAGCAGGCGACTGAGAAGCCCGGCGAGGCCGATGGCCGCCACAATGAGGAGCGCGAACAGCAGACCATAAACCACCACTCGGCGAGCCGTGCGCTGAGCGGTCGGCGCGGCGGTCACTTGGTCATCTCAGGCATCGGGCAGACGGTCAGTTCCCACGGGACGCTCATGATGCGCCACGATCCGTCGGCCTGAACAAGGCTCACGGTGCCGTCCGACTCGTAGCTGGACGAGCCGAACAGGCCCCCGTCGTAGGTGGTTGTCATGGTGATCACGACATCGGCGGTGTCGCCCCGCACCGTTGTGGATGCCAGCGCGATCCGCATCGAGTCGGTCGGTGCGGACTGGTTCCCGGCCACGCAGGTGTCCTCGGCCTCGGGACTGAGGTAGAGCGCAGCCTGTGCCTCATCCCCGCTCAGCACGGCCGCAGCATAGCGCTGCACGATTCCTTCCGGAGTGGAGGCGTCGAGTGGAGCCGGCTCGCCACGGGAGAACACCACTGCGAGAGCCACGATGACGAGGGCAGTGATGATGCCGATAATCACCAGAAGGGGACGATCGGGGCGGGACGATGTGGCGATCATGTGCTCATCCTGCACCCGTTCTGCTCTTCGGGCGAGAAACGCGCCGCGTGGGGGCGGTGAACCCCGTGCCGGTGCGGCTGCGGCGGGTGTTTGGGCACGGCTGGCTAGCCTAGGCTATTGATCGTGTCGACGCTTAGTGATCTCGTACTTGCCCATGGCCGCAGCACGGCCGAAGACGTGGACTGGCTCCACATGCTGGTCGCCGACGGCCAGCTGCTCGCTGACCTTGCCTTCGCCGACATTGTGGTGTGGGTGCCCACCGAGAGCGGAAGCTTCGTGGCCGTCGCCCACGCCCGCCCGTCGAGTGCAGCCACCCTGTTCTACCGCGACTTCGTGGGCCAGAACATCAAGGTGGACTGGCGAAACCAGGTGACCGAGGCCTTCGAGACCGGCAAAATCGTTGATACGACCGCGCCGGACTGGTACGAAGAGACACCCACCCGCGTGCGGGCGATTCCGGTGCTGCGTCGGCTGAGCGTCACGGGTACGCAGGTTGCACCGGTGCCGGTGGCCGTGCTCACCCGCCACACGAACCTGAGCGAGGCGCGCACCCCCAGCCGCCAGGAACTCACCTTCAACGACTGCGCCAACGACCTGTTCAACATGATCGCCTCCGGCGACTTCCCCGACCTCGGTGCACCGACCGGCCCCCGACGAGGGGCACCGCGTGCCTCGGACGGACTGATCCGCGTGGACGTGGATGGCCTCACCACGTTCGCGAGCCCGAACGCGCTCTCCGCCTTCAACCGCATGGGTTTTGCCGATGAGCTCGAGGGAGAATCCCTCGCCGAGGTCACCACCAGCCTGCTCGCCGGGATGGGAACGGCCGTCGTGGATGAGTCGCTGCCGCTCGTGGTCACCGGACGGGCGCCGTGGCGCACGGACATTGAGGCCCGCGGCGTCACCGTCTCGCTGCGCGCGATCCCCATCCGCAATCGCGGTCAGCGCGTGGGGGCCATCGTGCTCTGCCGCGACGTGACCGAGTTACGCCATCAGGAACGCGAACTCATCACCAAAGATGCGACCATTCGCGAAATTCACCACCGGGTGAAGAACAACCTGCAGACCGTCGCGTCCCTGCTGCGCATTCAAGCACGCCGCACGCAGTCCGATCGGGCGCGCGAGGCACTCACTCAGGCCATGCGCCGTGTCGCCGCGATCGCGGTCGTGCACGACACCCTGTCGGAGGGGCTCAGTCAGATCGTGGACTTCGACGCTGTGTTCGACCGGGTGTTGCTGCTCACCGTGGAGGTCGCATCCGCTCACAACACGACCGTGCACCCCAAGTCCTCGGGCAGCTTTGGCACCCTGCCGAGTGCCTATGCCACCCCGCTCGCTCTGGTGCTCACCGAACTGGTGACCAACGCGGTGGAGCACGGCCTCGCCGGGCGTGAGGGTGAAGTGTCCATTGAGGCGCAGCGCACCGACGAGACACTCACCGTGATGGTGCGCGACACCGGGTCCGGACTGCCCGAGGGCAAGGTGGGCTCGGGGCTCGGCACCCAGATCGTGCGCACACTCATTCAGGGCGAGCTCGGCGGCACCATCGACTGGCACACCATGATGGGCAGTGGAACCGAGGTCACCATCGAGATCCCGCTGCGCTTCATGCGTGAGGGGTAGCGGATGCCGGTGCCCGGTTTTCTCCCCACCGCCACGGCGGTCGTGGGTTCCGGGCGCACCAAAACGAGCCTGAACCTCACCGGTAAACCGATGGGTGCAGGCTCGAGGATTCAGTGGCGCTTAGGAGGCGCGACGGGCGCGAGCGGCGCGGCGCTTGAGGGCGCGGCGCTCGTCTTCGCTCAGACCGCCCCAGACGCCGGAGTCTTGTCCGGTTTCGAGGGCATACTGCAGGCAAACTTCAGTGACGTTGCATCGAGCACACACCGACTTTGCCTTTTCGATCTGATCCACGGCGGGACCAGTGTTACCAACCGGAAAGAAAAGTTCCGGGTCGGCGGTGAGGCAGGCAGCTTTGTCGCGCCAGTCCATAGAGATGCTCCTTTATTGCGGGGTGCACGGCCGATTGGCCAGAGTTGCGGGTAAGGCCGGTTGCAGGAAAAAGCTCAGTTCTAAACACGCTAGAAAAGCTCACGTCCCTGTGAGCGTCAACCGGACCTCAAATATCGTCCCATAATAGGGGTGTCAAATCAATAGTTTCGAATGGAATATACCTGTGAATCAGCGAGAAGAGCCAGATCAGGACCCCTGGGAGCGCCTGCGAATGCGCCTGCGTTACCTTGCCGGTGCGCCCGGATTGGCCCTTTTTACGGTGCTCTTGGCCCTGGAGGCCGTGGCCTTGTGGCTGCTTGCTGCGTGGCTCATCGTGGAGCTGCTCACCCAGACGCCCGCCTCGCTCGGCGGAGGGCTGGCCATTTTCGGTCTCGCAGCCATTGCCGCCGTGTGGGTGAGCGCCATCACTGTGGGCACCGTTCGGCGACAGCCGTGGATCCGCGGCGGCGCTGTCACCTGGCAGCTCGTGCAGATCATGGTGGCGATCGGGTGTTTTCAGGGTTTCTACGCGCGTCCCGACGTGGGCTGGGCCATTTTGCTGCCCTCACTCGTGGTTCTCGTGCTCGCCTTCACGCCCAAGGTTGTGGCGGCAACAAGTCACGCCGCCGACTAGGTCAGTCGATTCCGAGCTTCTTGCGCAGGCTGGCGACATGCCCCGTGGCCTTCACGTTGTAGAGCGCAAGCTGCACCACACCGGTCTCATCAATCACAATCGTTGAGCGCAGTACCCCGGTGACAACCTTGCCGTAGAGGTTCTTTTCGCCCCACGCCGCGTAGGCGCGGTGCACGTCGAGTGCGGCGTCGCTGAGCAGGGGAAAGTTCACTCCGTCACGCTCCTGAAACTGCTTGAGCTTGGCCGGGGCATCCTTCGAAATGCCGAGAACCTGATATCCGGCCGAGGCGAGCGAGGCGAGGTTGTCACGAAAGTCGCACGCCTCCGTGGTGCAGCCGGGCGTCATCGCGGCCGGGTAGAAATACACCACCACCTTGCGCCCCGCGAAGTCGTCCAACGAAACGGATGCCCCATCCTGGTCGGTCAGCATGAACAGGGGTGCGGTGTCGCCGGCAACGAGCCGTGTGGAGTCGGTCATGACTCCACGCTAGCGGGGTTTGCGATCAACGCCGCTGCACCTCACCCCAGCAGCTCCGGCCGCTTCCATTCGGCACCGTGCACGTGCTGGTCGAGAAACGCGAACACCGTCTCGTACCAGACAACCGCATGCTGAGGCTTGAGCACCCAGTGATTCTCGTCGGGGAAGAACAGAAACTTGTGCACGGTCGAGCCGTCGGGCTCGGCATGATGCTCGGCGAGTTCCGACCACAGGCGCAGGCTTTCGCCGAGGGGAACCCTGTAGTCACGATCACCGTGAATCACGAGCATCGGCGTCACAATGTTCGCCACGCTGTGGTGCGGCGAGCTGTCACTCATGCCCTGCGTCGAGAAAATGCTCTGCCAATAGTGCGAGTTGTCGGTCGTGCCGTTGAACTGGTCCAGCGCCCACAGGCTTGCGTGGCTGACGATGGCCCGAAACCGGTCCGTGTGCCCGGCCACCCAGTTGGCCATGTAGCCCCCAAACGACCCGCCCATCGCGGCGGTCCGGGTCTCGTCGATGTCGACACGCGACTCGGCGGCATCCGTTATGGCCAGCAGGTCGGTGTACGGCTTGGCGCCCCACGCATTCCAGCCGCGGGCGATGAAGTCGAGCCCGTACCCGGTGGAGAGGGCCGGGTCGGGCAGGAGCACCGCGTAGCCGCGCGCCACGGCGAGGAGCGGGCTCCAGCGCCAGCTCCACGCATTCCAGCTGTTCAGCGGGCCACCGTGAATCCACAGCAGCAGCGGAGCAGGGGAGGCGGCCGAAGCGCCCTCAGGGAGCAGGAGCCAGGCTCGCACCGGCGTGCCGTCCTCGGCCAGCGTCTCAACCTCGGTGATCGTGCCCGGAGCGGCAGGCAGGGCGGCCGGGGTGGCCAGGGGCAGCACGGTTCCGGAACGAGAAATTCGAACCGGATGCGCCGGCGCGGTCCACGACGACCGCAGCGCCACGAGATCGCCGGTCGACGCATCGACGGCCACATTCGTGTAGCTGAAGTCATCGGTGGTGATCTGCTGAACGGATGCCCCATCCAGCGGAATGCTGAACACCGGGCCGCGCCCGAGGTGGTCGGCGGTCACGATCAGGGCCGTGTCGTCACGGTCAAAGATCATGCTCGAGGGCCAGCGGTCCCAGCCGGCGGCAATGCGACGTGCGTTGCTGCCGTCACGGTCGGCAACCCAGATCTCCTGGTCGGCTGGGCCGTCCGGCGTGCTGAATGCCACGCGCAGGTAGGCGATCCGGCGTCCATCCCGGCTGACGGTGGGTGCCTCGAAGTGCACCCGGGGTTCGTCGAACAGGGTGGTCTGCAGTCCGGTCTGCACGTCGATCGCCACGAGAATGTGCCGTCCGGAGCGCTGTTCCTGCACGCGCAGGGCCGCAATGAGGGTGCGGCCATCGGGGGTGAGCGCGCTGCCGGCCGTGTCGGCGGCGCGGCCGGCTCCGGGCGTGAGGTCCTGTGGGCGCGGCAGGTCTGTGGGGTAGCTGGCCGGGGCATCCGCTACCGGCGGGGTGAAGGTGGCAACCGCGTCGGAGAGGTCGTGCAGATCGAGCGAGAGCAGATGTGGCTCGGCCGGACCCAGATCGTGGTCCCAGAAGCGCACCGGGTAGGTTTCGTGCAGGATGGCGGCGACCTTTTTGTCGGTGCGCCGGGTGCGGGACTGGGCGTCGGCCTCGAGGTCCACGGCGCTCACGAGCAGCGGTGCGGTGATGACGACGAGGTCGGATTCGGTGGCCGTCGCGGCGATGGCGGCGACACCTCCCACGAGCCTGGTGACCGCGCGTGCCTCGCCGCCCTCAGCGGGAAGCAGCCAGAGCTGCGCCACATCGGAGTCTTTCTCGGCGGCCGAGTCGGGGCGGGCCGAGACGAACAGCACGTCGCCGGAGCCGGTGAACGCCACCCCGGATTCGCCGGTGGCGGAGCGGGTGAGCCGGGTCGGTGTGCCGGAGCCGTCGGCAGCGACCGACCAGAGTGCCCGGTCGTAACTGGTGCCATCGCGGTTCAGTGTTGCCACGGTGAGCACCGCCCAGCGGCCGTCGGGTGATAGGGCGAGTCCCTCGACCCTCGGCAGCGCGATGAAGTCATCGAGAACGGTGAACGGTGTGGGCGAAGACGGCAATGTCATGCTTCAACCGTAGCGCTGCCCCTCGCCGCGCCCCACATCGGTGGCCGCCACGGTAACCGGCGTAGCGCCCACCCATCTGGGGCGCGCCGGCCACCGAATACCGGCGCGGCCACCGAATACCGGCGCGGCCACCGGGAACCGGTTCGGCGACGGGTGGCCGGGTCAGCGGGCGGGAGCGAACGTGGCGAGCAGGCGCTGCAGGGAGTCGAGGCGCACCCGGCCGGTGTCACCGAGTTCGCCGGCCTCGACGGCCTCGATGATGGCGCAGTCCGGGGAGCTCGGCAGGTGCGTGCAGCCGCGCGGGCAGCGTTCCGCAATGGTGGCCAGGTCGGTGAAGGCCTTCAGAATGTTGGCGGTATCAATGTGGCCGAGGCCGAAGGAGCGCACGCCGGGAGTGTCGATGACCCAGCCGCGGCCGGCATCCGTTTCGAGTCGCAGGGAGACCGTGGAGGAGGACGTGTGGCGCCCGCGCCCGGTGACGGTGTTGACGACGCCGATGGCGCGGTTGGTGCCCGGTACGAGCGCGTTCACGAGCGTGGACTTGCCCACCCCTGAGTGACCCACAAAAACCGTGTCATGCCCCACCAGAGCGGCTGAGATGGCGTCAATGGGCATCTCGCCCTCGCTGCTTTGGAACACCGGCAGGTCGAGGCCGGCAAAATTCGCCAGAAACTCGCTCGGGTCGGCCAGGTCGGTTTTGGTGATGCAGAGAATGGGGGAGACCCCGGCGTCGTAGGCGGCCACCAGATAGCGATCCACCAAGCGGATGCGTGGCTCCGGGTTGGCCGCGGCGACCACGATGAGCATCTGGTCGGCATTGGCCACAATGACACGTTCCACGGCGTCGGTGTCGTCGGCGCTGCGGCGCAGCAGCGTGTCCCGATCCACGATGCGCACGATGCGGGCGAGGGTGCCCTCCTCGCCGGTGGTGTTGCCCACAATGTCCACCCGGTCGCCATTGACGACGGCTTTCTTGCGCAGCTCGCTCGCGCGCGCCGCGGTGACCCGCCGCTCGGTGGGCTGATTCTCGTCGAGCATCACGGTGTAGCGGCCGCGGTCTACGGTGAGAATGCGCCCGGTCAGCGCGTTCTCGTGCTGCGGACGGGTCTTGGAGCGCGGCTTCGTGCCCTTACGTCCGGCGCGCACACGCACGTCAGACTCGTCATACTGCGGCTCGTCTTCGTCGGGCGTCGCCCACCAGGCATCCGCGTCAGGCTCGTGCATCTAGAGCTGGGCCTCCGGCAGCATGGCGTGCCACAGCTCGGGGAACTGGGGCAGCGTCTTGGCCGTGGTCGCAATGTTTTCCACGAGAACTCCGGGCACACGGAGGCCAATGAGGGCGCCGGCCGTGGCCATGCGGTGGTCGTCGTAGCTGCGCCACTCGCCCCCAGTGAGTGGCTGCGGCTCGATGTGCAGGCCGTCGGGCAGCTCGGTGACGTTGCCACCGAGCCGGTTGATCTCGGTCGCCAGCGCCTCCAGCCGGTTGGACTCGTGGTGTCGGAGGTGGCCGATGCCGGTGATGGTGCTGGGCGAGTCGGCCAGAGCGGCCAGCGCCACGAGAGCGGGAGCGAGTTCGCCCGCGGCTCCGAGGTCGAGTTCAACCCCGTGGATGCCGCCGCCCGCGACCACCGTGAGGCGATCGCCGTCGAGGGTCACCTGAGCGCCGAAGAGCGGGAGCAGATCCTGCAGGTGCGCGCCCACCTGGGTGGTGTGTGCCGGCCAGCCCGCAATCGTGACGCTTCCCCCGGTGACGAGGGCGGCAGCGAGGAACGGGGCCGCGTTGGACAGGTCGGGTTCGATATCGATCTCGGCGCCGCTAATGGTGCCGGGTTCCACAATCCACTCGCCCACTGACGGGCTGGTGACCGTGACACCGCGATTGGCGAGGGTAGCAATGGTCATCTCGATGTGCGGCAGGCTGGGCAGGCGTTCGCCCGAGTGCCGCAGGTGCAGGCCCGTGTCGAAGCGTGCGGCGGCCAGCAGCAAACCGGAGACGAACTGGCTCGACGACCCGGCGTCGATCGTGACCTCACCGCCGGTGACGGCGCCGCGGCCGTGCACGGTGAAGGGGAGTGCTCGGCGGCCGTCGTCGTTGATGTCGGCACCCAGATCGCGAAGGGCCGTGATCATGGTGGACATGGGGCGGCGGCGGGCGCCGGCATCGCCGTCAAACGTGGTGGGGCCCAGGGCCAGCGCGGCCAGGGGCGGCACGAAACGCATCACCGTGCCCGCGAGGCCGCAGTCCACGGTGGTTGAGCCGAGGAGCTCGGCGGCGGGCGTGATGCGCAGGTCGGCACCGAAGGCACCGGCTCCGGGCACGGCCTCAATCCGGGTTCCCATTTGGCGCAGGGCGTCCACCATGAGGTCACTGTCGCGGGAGTGCAGAGGGCTCCGCAGCAGCGACGGTGCGTCTGCCAGGGCAGACAACACGAGCTCCCGATTGGTCAGCGACTTCGACCCGGGGAGGGACACCGTGCAGGCCAGCGGGGCGACGGCCGTGGGGGCCGGCCACCAGGCATCCGCTTCGACGGGCACGTTGTCGCCGTAAGGATCAAACTCCGGCTTGGAATATCTCGAGATCAACATCGGTTATCAGAATAGTCGGGATATGACGTGAAGGAATGATTCTATGACGGTATCGATGCTCCTGGAGCGACCCAGCACTTCACTGCGTGACGGCCTAGAATTGCCACTGATGACTTCAGACACGCCCGCGGGACCTGATCTGGCCGAAACGCCCGACGTGGCTCGCGAAAAGAACCGGAACCTGTTCGAAGAGCAGGCACTTCCCTTTATTGACCAGCTGTACGCGGCGGCCATGCGCATGACGCGCAACCCGTCCGACGCGCAGGATTTGGTGCAGGAAACGTTTGTGAAAGCGTTTGCGGCGTTTGCACAGTACGAGCAGGGCACCAATCTGAAGGCCTGGCTGTATCGCATTCTGACGAACACCTTCATCAATATTTATCGCAAGAAGCAGCGCGAGCCCTATCAGGGCACGATCGACGAGCTGGAAGACTGGCAGATGGGCGGCGCCGAGTCGACCACGGCAATGTCGGGGCGCTCGGCCGAGGCTGAGGCCATCGACCACCTGCCCGACAGTGCGGTGAAGGACGCCCTGCAGTCCATCCCCGAGGACTTCAGGCTGGCCGTGTATTTTGCCGACGTCGAAGGCTTCTCCTATCAGGAGATCGCCGAAATTATGAAAACACCTATTGGCACCGTGATGAGCCGTCTGCACCGTGGCCGGCGACTTCTTCGCGAACTGCTGGCCGAATACGCGAATGACCGCGGCCTCGGGTCAGCCCAGAAGAATTCAGGGAGCACAAAATAATGTCTGATTGTGGATGCGACAAGGCCAAGGCCGAACTCGAAGAGTACCTGCACAACGAACTCCGTAAGGAGGAGGCGGCAGATATTCGGGAGCACCTCGAGACCTGCACCGATTGCAGCAGCGAGCACCTGGTGGGTCTCACGCTCACCGACGCCGTGCAGCGCGCCTGCAAGGAGAGCACACCGGAAGACCTGCGCGATCAGGTGCTGATGCGACTGCGTTCGATCCAGTCCACGCACTAGCGGCGACGGCTGGGCGGCGCGGTCCGTTCCCGGCACACAACAAGGCCCCCACCCGAAACCGTCGTTTCGGGTGGGGGCCTTGGTGTTGGCGTTCCCGGCGTTACAGGGTCAGTGCGGCGCGGAGAAGTTCGGCCTGCTCCACGGCGTGACGCTTAGCCGAACCGGCAGCGGGTGAAGCTGATGCCGGACGCGAGAACAGGTGAATCGGGCGCGGGCCCAGCTTGTTGGTCTCCAGGCAGAAGAACGGCCAGGCGCCCTGGTTCTCGGGCTCGTCCTGCACCCAAGCCAGCTCAGCCGTGGGGTACTCGTTGGCCGCATGCTTGAGTTCGGCGGCGGGCAGCGGGTAGTACTGCTCGACGCGAACCAGCGCGATCTCCGGATTCGGCTTCTTTTCCAGCTCGTTGAGCAGGTCGTAATAGATCTTGCCCGCCAGGAACAGAACGCGCTTGACGGCGCTCTTGTCCGTGATGCGCGCATCGTCGATGACCGGCTGGAACTTGCCACTGGTGAGCTCGGCAACCGAACTTGTTGCTCCGCGCAAACGCAGCATCGACTTCGGGGTGAAGACGATCAGCGGACGCCGCGGGCGCATGTATGCCTGACGACGCAGCAGGTGGAAGTACGACGCGGGCGTGGACGGCCGGGCAACGGTCATGTTGTTCTCGGCACAGAGCTGCAGGAACCGTTCAATCCTCGCGGAGGAGTGGTCGGGTCCCTGACCCTCGTAGCCGTGCGGAAGCAGCAGAACAACGGAGGAGCGCTGTCCCCACTTCTGCTCGGCCGACGACACGAACTGGTCGATGATCGTCTGGGCGCCATTGGCGAAGTCACCGAATTGTGCCTCCCACAGAACAAGCGCGTCGGCCCGTTCCACGGAGTAGCCGTATTCGAAGCCCATGGCCGCGTACTCGCTCAGCAGCGAGTCGTAGATCCAGAACGGTGCCTGCTTGTCGGTGAGGTTGGCGAGCGGCAGCCATTCCTGGCCGTTGACCCGGTCATGCAGCACGGCGTGGCGCTGAACAAAGGTGCCACGGCGGGCGTCCTGACCGGCAAAGCGCACCGGTGTGCCCTCGAGCAGGAGCGAACCGAGGGCGAGCAGCTCGCCGAAGCTCCAGTCGATGTTGCCGTTGCGGCTCATGTCGAGGCGCTTCTGCAGCAGCTGCTGCAGTTTGTTGTGCACGGTGAACCCGGCCGGCTTGTTGTTGAACGAGTCACCGATCAGATGAATCACGGACTCGGCAACACCCGTCGTGGCTGGCTCTCCCGCAGCGGATTCCTCGTCGAGCGCACGCTTCTCAGCGTGAGCCTTCGCGGCGATCTCGGGGGTGATGATGGGGATCGACGCTGTCTGAGCGGCGTGGGTCTCCATGAAGGCGCGCTCGAGGCGGTCTTGGAAGTCGCGGTGGGCGCCTTCGTACTCCTCCTCGGTGATATCGCCACGACCCACGAGGGCCTCGGTGTAGAGCTTCCGAACCGAACGCTTGGCTTCGATCAGGTTGTACATCAGCGGTTGGGTCATCGAGGGGTCGTCACCCTCGTTGTGCCCGCGGCGGCGGTAGCAGATGAGGTCAACCACCACGTCGCGGTGGAACTCCTGCCGATACGCAAACGCCACCTCGGCGGCGCGCACCACGGCTTCGGGGTCGTCACCATTCACGTGCAGCACGGGTGCCTGGATGGTCTTGGCCACATCCGTTGAGTACACCGAGGTGCGGGCATCCACTGGCGTTGTGGTGAAGCCGAGCTGGTTGTTCACCACGATGTGGATGGTTCCACCGGTGCGATAACCCCGAAGCTGCGACATTTGCAGCGTCTCGAGCACCACGCCCTGACCGGCCATGGCCGCGTCACCGTGAATAAGGATGGGCAGGGTGGAAAATGATCCGATCGGCTTGCGGTCCTGCTTGGCGCGCACGATGCCCTCGAGCACGCCGTCGCCGGCTTCCAGGTGGCTGGGGTTGGCGGCGAGCGACACGGGAATTTCGGCACCGTTGTCGCCGCGGAACGTTCCCGAGGTACCCAGGTGGTACTTCACGTCGCCGGAGCCGTGCACATTGCGTGGATCCTGCGTTCCTTCGAACTCGCGGAAGATCTCGCCGTAGGTCTTACCGGCAATGTTCGTGAGTACGTTCAGGCGGCCGCGATGTGCCATCCCGATGGCGACCTCGTCGAGGCCCTGCTCGGCCGAGGCCTGCAGGATCGAGTCGAGGAGTGGGATTGTGCACTCGCCGCCCTCGAGGCTGAAGCGCTTCTGGCCCACGTACTTGGTCTGCAGGAAGGTCTCAAAGGCCTCGGCCTCATTGAGCTTGCCGAGAATACGCATCTGCTCCACATGGGAGGGCTTGACGTAGGTCTTCTCGATTTTGTCCTGAACCCATTTGCGCTGGGCCGGATCCTGAATGTGCATGTACTCGATGCCCGTGGTGCGACAGTACGAGTCACGCAGCACGCCAAGGATGTCGCGCAGCAGCATGAGGCGCTTCTCGCCGAATCCGCCGGTGACGAAGGAACGGTCGAGGTCCCAGAAGGTGAGGCCGTGCGTGGCGATGTCGAGGTCGGGGTGCGAACGCTGCTTGTATTCGAGCGGGTCGATGTCGGCCATGAGATGACCGCGCACCCGGAACGAGTTGATGAGCTCCTGCACGCGGGCAGTCTTGTCAACGGCGCTGGCGAGGTCGACGCTGATGTCGGGTGCCCAGTGGATGGGCTCGTACGGAATGCGCAGGGCGGAGAAGATGTCCTCGTAGAAGTTGTGCTGGCCGATGAGAAGCTCGTGCACGATCTTGAGGAATTCACCGGAACCGGCACCCTGAATGACGCGGTGGTCATAGGTGCTGGTGAGGGTGATGGTCTTGGAGATGGCCAGGCTGGTGAGCGTCTTGACGCTCGCCCCCTGAAACTCTGCCGGGTAATCGAGGGCGCCGGCGCCGATGATGCAGCCCTGCCCCTTCATGAGGCGCGGCACGGAGTGCACAGTGCCGATGCCACCCGGGTTGGTGAGGGACAGCGTGGCGCCGGCGAAGTCATCCGCTGTGAGCTTGTTCTGGCGAGCCTTGGCGACAAGTTCCTCGTAGGAGACGAGGAATTCACCAAAGGTCATCGTGTCGGCGCGCTTGATGGTGGGAACGAGCAGCGCACGAGTGCCATCGGGCTTGGGCATGTCGATGGCGAGGCCCATGCCTACGTGGGCAGGGGCGACGACCGAGGGCTTGCCGTTGACCTCGTCGTAGTACACGTTCTGGCTCGGGAACATCTTGAGCGCACGGATGAGTGCCCAGCCGATGAGGTGCGTGAAAGACACCTTGCCACCGCGAGCACGCTTCATGTGGTTGTTGATCACGATGCGGTTGTCGATGAGGAGCTTGGCGGGGATGGTGCGCACGCTCGTTGCCGTGGGCACGGTGAGGCTGGCCATCATGTTGGTGGCGAGAGCCTTGCTCATGCCGCGGAGCGGGGTGATGGTGTCGTCGGCAATGGGCGCAGCGGCATCCGCTACAACCTTCAGGGGGCTCGTGACCGGCGCGTCAGCGGGAACCGGAACCGGCGTAGCGGCGCGGGATGTGGTGCGCGCGGTGGGCTGGTTGGCTGCCGGGGTGGCGACGGGGGCCGGTGCGACGGGGGCCTGGGCGACGGGGGCGGTAACCGGGGCGGCCACGGGAGGAGCGGCAGGCGGTTGCGGTGCGGCACTGGTTTCAGCATCGGCCGGTGCGGTTGCGGTCTGGTGGTAGCTCTCCAGCACGGGCCACCAGGACTCATCTACCGAGTCCTTGTCCACGAGGTACCGTTCATATAGCTCGTCTACGAGCCACTCGTTCGCTCCGAATTCGCCCGACGTCTTTTCGTCAGAAGCTCCACCGGTTACCTGGCTTGACACCGTCCGATCGCCTACTCTCCGCGTTGATTTTGGATGTCCCTGGCGAGGACACTCGCCGGGTCGGTCTGCGCGTCAAGCCTAATCCCATATTCGGCGGCTGCGGTCACCCTCGGCACCGGCTAGCGTTCTGGTATGCGGTTCTATGGAACGACCCCCACCAGCGACCTGACGTACTCCGATGTTTTTCTCGTGCCGGGACAGTCGGCCGTGACCAGTCGCATGGATGTGTCGCTGGCTCCGGGCGATGGCACGGGAGCCACGCTCCCCATCGTGTCGTCGAACATGAATTCGGTCACCGGTCCGCGGTTGGCCGCCACGCTCGCCCGACGCGGTGGACTTGGTGTTCTGCCCCAGGACATGCACCTGCAGGATCTTGATGCGGCAATTCGTTGGGTGAAGGCACAGTCCGTGCGCTTTGACACACCTTTTGTGTTCGGGCCCGACGATACCGTCGAGACGGCGCTCCGTCAGGTTCCGCCGGTTGATGGCCAGGGGCTCGTCATTCATAGCGCCACGGGCGACTACCTGGGCTGCATCGTGGCGTCCCGGCTGCGCACCGCGTTGGATGACGCCCGTCTCGGCGATCTGCTGCACGGTTCCATGGCCTCACTCGATGCCGACGACGTGGACGGACCGCGCCGTGCCTTTGACCTCATGACCGAGGCCGACCTCGATTTCGCTCCGGTTTTGCACCACGGTGCCGTGGTGGGAACGCTCAGCCGCAAGAGTGCGTTGCGCTCCACTCTCTACAGCCCGGCGGTCGACTCCGCGGGACGACTCAGGGTTGCCGCGGCGATCGGCATTAACGGGGATGTCGCAGCCAAGGCCAAAGCCCTCGCCGCCGCGGGAGTGGACGTGCTCGTCATTGACACCGCCCACGGCCATCAGGACGGCATGATGCGTGCCGTCACGATTGTGGCCGATCTGAACCTGGGTCTGCCCATCGTGGCGGGCAACGTGGTGACCGCGGAGGCCGTGCAGCATCTCGTCACCGCCGGCGCCACCATCGTGAAGGTGGGTGTGGGGCCCGGCGCCATGTGTACGACGCGCATGATGACCGCGGTTGGTCGACCCCAGTTCTCGGCCGTGCTCGAAACGGCCGCGGCAGCCACCGACCTCGGCGCACACGTGTGGGCCGATGGCGGCGTGCGTTACCCCCGCGACGTGGCGCTGGCGCTGGCCGCGGGCGCGGCATCCGTCATGATCGGCTCGTGGTTCGCCGGCACCACCGAGGCGCCCGGGACGCTCAACACGGATGCCGCCGGCCAGCTCTACAAGGAAAGCTGGGGAATGGCGTCAACCAAGGCGGTGCAGAGCCGCTTTGATCGACTGGACGCCTACGAGCTCGCGCGCAAGACGCTCTTTGCGGAGGGGATCTCCAGTTCAAAGATTTACCTTGACCCGCTGCGGCCCTCGGTCGAAGACCTGCTGGACATGATCACGGCTGGCCTCCGCAGCTCGTTCACCTACGCCGGCGCCACCTCGGTGCGTGATTTTCACGCCAAGGCGCGGGTGGGGCTGCAGTCGGCAGCCGGGTATGACGAGGGGAAGGCGCTCCCGGTCTCCTGGTAGCCATATCGGCTATAGTAGGAGGAATAATGGACGACCCCCCAGCCTCATCAAAACCCACCCATAAACCCTCGCCCGTGAGTGATGGTGGTGGCCATGTTTGAGTGGATAATGCTCGGGTTTGGTCTGCTTCTCACCGTCGGCACGGGCATCTTCGTGGCGAGTGAGTTCGCGCTCGTCAATCTGGATCGGTCCGAGCTTGAGGCGCGCCGCGACCGCGGTGAAACCCGACTGACGCTCACCATCGCAGCGCTGAAGATCACCTCCACGCACCTCTCGAGCGCGCAGCTGGGCATCACCCTCACCACGCTGCTCACTGGTTATACGATGCAGCCCGCCCTCACCACACTGCTGACCGAACCGCTCACGGCTGTGGGACTTCCCGCGGCAACCGTGCCGGCGATTGCCACGACCGCGGCGATTGTGGTGGCCACCCTGCTCTCGATGATCATTGGTGAGCTGGTACCCAAGAACTTCGCTCTCGCCCTGCCCATTCAGACCGCGAAGCTGGTGGTGCCGGTGCAAACCCTGTTCACCACGGTGTTCAAGCCCGCCGTGCTCGTTCTGAACGGCAGCGCAAATGGGCTGCTGCGCGCCGTGGGTGTCGAACCGAAGGAAGAGCTCTCGGGTGCGCGGTCCGCCGAGGAGCTTTCCTCCCTCGTGCGGCGCTCCGCCCAGGCTGGGATGCTGGAGAGCGACACCGCCACGCTGCTGCACCGCACGCTGCTGTTCTCTGGCCACACGGCCTCGGACGTGATGACTCCGCGCCCTCGCGTTGCGGTGATCTCGCGCACGGCATCCGCTCAGGATGTTATTGAGCTCACGCGGCAGACGGGGTACTCGCGCTTTCCGGTGATTGATGAAAGCGCCGATGATGTGGTGGGAATTGTGCACGTGAAGCAGGCTGTGGCCGTTCCGAGGCAGCGTCGCAGCAATGTTCCGGTGTCTGCGCTGCAGACCGAAGCCGTGCGCGTTCCGGAGACCATGAAACTCGACGGATTGCTCGGTGAACTGCGCGGTCGTGGCTACCAGATGGCCATCGTCGTGGATGAGTATGGCGGAACAGCCGGCGTGGCCACCCTGGAGGATCTCGTGGAGGAGATTGTGGGGGAGGTCGCCGATGAGCACGATCGCACGCGCGCGGGCGTGGTGCGGTCAAAGGACTCGATGACATTCCCGGGCATGCTGCGCCCCGACGAACTGCTGGAACGCGCAGGTCTGGCTATTCCCGACGAGGGTCCCTACGAGACCGTGGCTGGATTTGTGATGAGCGTACTCGGACGTCTCCCGGTGGTGGGCGACACCGTCGCCATCGAGGGTGGGGAACTCAAGGTTGAGCGGCTGGATGGGCGTCGGATTGACCGGCTGCGCTTCACACCCGTTCTGGTGCCCGAGCCCGAACCGGAACCGGCCCGAGAAGCCAAGAAGAACGACAAGAAGAGCGAGGTGAAGAAGTCATGAGTGATTGGGCGGGAATTGCCTGGCTTGTGGTGTTGCTTGTTGCCAACGCCTTCTTCGTGGGCGCCGAATTCGCGGTCATCTCGGCGCGTCGGTCCCAGATCGAACCGCTCGCCGAAGCGGGAAAACGCAGTGCTAAAACGGCACTGTGGGCGATGGAGCACGCCACCCTCATGCTGGCCACCACCCAGCTGGGTATCACCGTGTGCTCGCTACTGATCCTGAACGTGTCGGAGCCGGCCATTCACCATCTGCTTGAGATTCCCCTCGGATTCACGGGGCTGTCTCCGGAGGTCATCAGTACCCTCGCGTTCCTGGTGGCGCTCGTGGTTGTGTCCTACCTCCACGTGGTGTTCGGCGAGATGGTGCCGAAGAACCTGTCCTTCTCCGTGCCCGACCGGGCCGTGCTGATTCTGGCGCCCCCGCTCGTGTTCATCGGTCGCATTTTTTCTCCGGTGATCGTGGCGCTGAATGCCACGGCCAATGCGGTGCTGCGTCTGTTCGGAGTGCAACCGAAGAATGAGGCGACCAGCACGTACACGCTCGATGAGGTCGCGACCATCATCACGCAGTCCACGAAGGAGGGCGTGCTCTTCGATGGCACCGGTGCGCTCACCGCCACGTTCGAATTCACCACGCGTAAGGTGAGCGACGTGGCCGTGCCGATCGTCGACATCATCAGCCTGCCCGAATCGGCCACGCCGGCGAACGTGGAGAAGGCGGTCACCCGCCACGGATTCTCGCGCTACGTTCTGGTCGACGAGGCCGGCGAGCCCACCGGTTACGTGCACCTGAAGGATGTGCTCGATATTGAGTCGGCCGAGTACAAGAATCAGATACCCGGTAAGCGCATCCGCCAACTCGCGTCGATTTTCGAAGACACGGACCTAGAGGACGCCCTCGCCACCATGCGTCGTTCCGGTGCGCATCTGGCTCGCTCGTTTACCGAGCTCGGCGAAACCACCGGCATCCTCTTTCTCGAAGACATCATCGAGGAACTCGTGGGTGAGGTTCAGGACGCCACGCGCCGCCAGTGACGCTCCGTGCTGCTGTGCACGCACCGCGCACAAACCACCTATCGTGGGGTCATGGCGAAACCCCGAGGTTGGCTGGAATGGAATGCCGATCAGGCGAGCGACTGGATCCGCGTTCCGGGCCCGGCGGACGATAAATATACCCGAGGCGTGCTCGGCATTCTCACGGGATCAAAGAACTATCCGGGAGCGGCAGTGCTCGGTGCCGAGGCCGCTGTGCGCACGGGGGTCGGCATGGTGCGCTACCTCGGTCCGCAGCGGGCCACGTCCCTGGTGCTGCAGCGTCGACCGGAGGTGGTGACCGTAGCCGGGCGCGTGCAGGCCTGGCTGCTCGGCTCGGGAATCGACGCAGCCAGTCGCGGTGAGAAAACTACGCGCGCCCTCGAGGCCGCGCTCGCCGAGGGACTCCCCACGGTGGTGGATGCCGGAGCGCTTGACCTCGTGACGGACGCTACCGATGCTGTGCGACCGATCGTGATCACCCCCCATTACCGGGAGCTGGCGACCCTGCTGAATGCGCGGCGCGGCACGGTGAAATCGGTGAGCGCAGCGCAGATTGCGGCCGCTCCCGGCGAGTGGGCCATCCGGAGCGCGCGCAGCCTCAACGTCACGGTGCTGCTCAAGGGCAGCGTGACGCGCATCGCCTCCCCGTCGGGAGCCCGGTTGACGGTGTCGAACGCCCCCGCCTGGCTGGCGACGGCCGGTTCCGGCGACGTGCTCGGGGGCATCCTCGGGGCACTTGTGGCCACTCATACCGAACATATTGCAGCGGATGCCGATGCTCTCGTTTCTCTCGCTGCCACGGCCGCGCTCGTGCACGCTCGCGCTGCCGAACTGGCCGCAGCGGGGGGACCGCTTGCGGCGCTCGACGTGGCCGAGGCGGTTCCCACCGTCATTCGCGCACTGCTCGCTGTGCCCACGGAGGGCAAGCACTAGGCCGTTTCTGCGGGCCAGCGCCGGGTGTCAGTGCTCGGGGTACAGTGATCACGTGACACGACCCCTGCCGCATCGAGCTGTGCCGCAGCAACTGGTTCTGCACGGACCGATTCTGCACATACCGATTGTGCTCTGGGGCGCGTTCGTTCTTGTGCACCTCGTCATTGTGTGGCTGGCGCTCTTCGGGCCCGGCAACGCCCTCGGTGATATTGCGGTCGTCTATCGCGGGTGGGCTGAGGGGTTGCGCACCGGAACCATCATGGGAATCACGACGCCGTTCGTTTATCCGGTGCTCGCCATGGTTCCCATCGGCACCGCGCTGATACTCGGTGATGCCCTCTACCTCTACACGTGGTTCCTGCTCGTGACCGTGCTGGATGCCCTCGCCTTCTTCGTGCTTGTGCGCAGGCTGCGACCGCACCGGGTGGTCGCCGCCTGGTGGTGGCTCGGGTTTCAGCTGCTGCTTGGCCCGGTTGCCCTGGCCCGTATCGACTCCATCACCGTGCCCGTGGCCATCATCGGCCTCCTCTGGCTTGGTTCCCGACCGTTCTGGGGAACCACGCTGCTCGTGCTCGCCACGTGGGTGAAGATCTGGCCGGCCGCCGCGCTCGCGGCCCTGTTCGTGGTGTGGCCCCAACGCTGGCGGATGCTGCTGCTCGCCGCCGGCATCAGCGTCGCCATTGTGGGCCTCGCGGTCGTGCTGGGGAGTGGCGCCAACGTGCTCAGCTTCGTGACCGCGCAGACCTCCCGGGGTATTCAGATCGAAGCCCCGGTGGCTGGAATCTGGATGTGGCTCACCGCACTGCGGGTGCCCGGCAGTTCCCTGTATTACGACACGGAGATTCTCACGTTTCAGGTGGCTGGACCCGGTGTGGCGGTGGTCAGTGCGTTCATGACCCCGCTGATGGCCGTGATGGCTGCGGTCGTTCTGCTGCTCGGCGTGCGTGCCACGCGGTCCGGCGCGGCCTTCGTTACGGTGTTCTCACCGCTGGTTCTGGCCCTCACCACAACGCTCATCGCCTTCAACAAGGTGGGGTCGCCGCAATTCATCTCCTGGCTGGCGGCGCCCGTGATTCTCGGGCTCGTGTGGCACGGTGCCGGCTGGCGCACACCGGCCGTGCTCGCGCTGATGCTGGCGGCACTCACGCAGATCATCTATCCCTACCTCTATGACGGGATGCTGGTCGCCGATCCGGCACTCGTGCTCGTGCTGAGTGTGCGGAACCTGCTCGAATTTGTGCTGCTCGGGTGGGCGGTACGCGAGTTGTGGTCGTACGATCGCAGGAGCGAAGCATCACCCGGCTCACGGGTGTCCGCGAACGGCTAAGGAGTTCTCATGCTGGTTGCATTCTCGGTTGCCCCGTCCGGAGCCCAGGACGACGACGGTTCCGTGCACAACGCGGTTGCTGCCGCCGTCAAGGTCGTGCGCGACTCCGGGCTGCCGAATCACACCGATTCCATGTTCACGACCATCGAGGGTAGCTGGGACGAGGTTTTTGCCGTCGTGAAAGCTGCGACCGAGGCGGTGGGCGCCTTCGGGCCGCGCGTGTCCCTCGTGCTGAAGGCGGACATCCGCCCGGGCCACACCGGTGAGCTCACGGGCAAGGTGGAGCGCCTCGAGGCCGCCCTGACCGCCTCCGGCGAGTAGCGGCGGGGTCCCGCTGGTTGAGCGCGAGCTTGCGAGCAGTCGAAACCTGGTGAGGTGATGTGCGGTGTCTCGAGACGCGCGCGAAGTGCGTGCGCGCTCCTCGACCAGCGAGGCCGCGCGTCGTGGGCTCCGAGCGTGGTCGCCACCAATATCGGGGGTCGCGACGGTAACGGGCGTAGCGGTCACCGATTTGGGGCGCGGCCATCTGCCATGTCGGGCGCGCCCACCGAAAACGGGCGCGCCCACCCTCTCGCTGGTTGAGCGCGAGCTTGCGAGTAGTCGAAACCTGGTGAGCCGTGCGGGGTCTCGAGACGCCGGCGAAAAGCGTGCCGGCTCCTCGACCAGCGAGGAGGGGCGAGTCTCGCTGGTTGAGCGCGAGCTTGCGAGTAGTCGAAACCTGGTGAGCCGTGCGGGGTCTCGAGACGCGCGCGAAGGGCGTGCGCGCTCCTCGACCAGCGAGGAGGGGCGAGTCTCGCTGGTTGAGCGCGAGCTTGCGAGCAGTCGAAACCTAGTGAGCCGTGCGGGGTCTCGAGACGCCGGCGAAAAGCGTGCCGGCTCCTCGACCAGCGAGGAGGGCGAGGCGGAAGGGTCAGTCGAAGTTGAGACTGAGCTTGCGGAGCAGCGTGGAGAGACGGTCCTGCTCGTTCGCAGACAGGGTGCGAAGCAGCTCGGCTTCGGCGTCGACGAGTCGGGTGATGGCGGCATCCACTCGGGTGAGGCCCGCCGAGGTCATCCCTACCAGGATGCCGCGACCGTCATGCGGATCGGTGTGACGGGTGACAAGACCACGATCGACCAAACCATTGATGCGATTGGTCATGGTGCCACTGGAAACGAGGGTCTGCTGCAGCAGTGATTTGGGGCTGAGCTCGTAGGGTGTGCCCGCTCTGCGGAGGGCAGAGAGAACATCGAATTCCCACGATTGCAGTTCTGACCGGGAGAAAGCCGTGCGGCGAGCCCGGTCGAGATGCTTGGCCAACCGGGCGACCCGAGACAGAACCTGCAGGGGAGCGAAGTCCAGATCCGGACGTTCGCGTAGCCAGGAATCTACGATTCGGTCGACTTCATCATGGCCAGGCATTGCTCCATTATCCCGGGTGTGAGGGTGGGGGAGCGTGCAGCCCCTGAAATCTGGCACACTTGAGGATGTCGTCAACCCTCGGTTGGCGCATTCCGCCGTGGTGTAATGGCAGCACGACAGCCTTTGGAGCTGTTAGGTCTAGGTTCGAGTCCTGGCGGCGGAGCAGTCTTTTCCCATATGTAAACATGCAGAGGACACCCTGTGACAGACACCCACCTCGCAATCATCGTGCTCGCCGCCGGTCAAGGCACGCGAATGAAGTCCAGCCTTCCCAAGCTGCTGCACCCGCTTGCCGGGCTTCCGATCGTGAGCCACGTGCTCGCGACGGCGCGCTCGCTCGATGCGGCCCACGTCGTGACCGTCGTGCGCCACGAACGCGATCGCCTCGCTGCGGTCGTGGCCGAGGAGCTGCCGGAAAGCCTCATCGTTGACCAGGACGAGATACCGGGAACCGGCCGTGCGGTTGAGCAGGCCGTGGCCGCGCTCCCGGCGGACTTCGCCGGCGACGTTCTCATCATCAACGGTGACGTGCCCCTGTTGGACGCGGCCACACTCACCGCATTCATCAACGCGCATCGGTCCAGCGCCGCCGCGGGAACAGTGCTCTCCGCTTTTCCGGATGATGCCACCGGCTACGGCCGCATCATCCGCTCCGAGCAGGGCGTCTTCGACCGCATCGTGGAGCAGAAGGACGCCAGCGCCACCGAGCGCGCTGTTGAGGAGATCAACGCCGGCGTGTACCTGTTCGGCCTCGGGATGCTGCGCGAGCAGCTCGCCCAGCTGACCACCGAGAACGTGCAGGGTGAGAAGTACATCACCGACGTGATCGGTCTGCTGCGACGCGCCGGTGCCGATGTTGCCGCCGTCCCCGTTGAGGAAGCCTGGCTCGTGGCCGGCATCAACGACCGTGCTCAGCTCAGCGATGCGGCCGTGACGCTCAACCAACTGATCGTGCGCGGCTGGCAACTGGCCGGCGTCACCATTCAGGACCCGGCTACCACCTGGATCGATCTCAAGGCCACCCTCGCGCCCGACGTCACCATTTTGCCGGGCACCCAAATTCTTGGTGCCACGGTCGTGGAGACCGGCGCGATCATTGGCCCCGACACCACCCTGCGCGACTGCGAGATCGGCGAAAATGCGGTTGTGAAGCGCACCGACGCAACACTCGCCGTGATCGCGGCCAGGGCATCCGTTGGACCGTTCTCGTACCTGCGCCCCGGCACGATACTGGGCGCTGACGGCAAGATCGGTGGCTTCGTGGAAACGAAGAATGCCACCATCGGTGCCGGCAGCAAGGTGCCACACCTCAGCTACGTGGGTGACGCCGTGGTGGGTGAGGGATCGAACATCGGAGCGGGCACCATCTTCGCTAATTACGACGGTGTGGCCAAGCATCACTCCACAATTGGTTCGCACGTGCGAACCGGGTCACACAACGTGTTCGTTGCGCCGATTACAATTGGCGATGGAGCATACACGGGAGCGGGCACGGTCGTACGAAAGAACGTGCCGGCGGGGGCGCTGGCCATTAACGTTGCACCCCAACGGAACATGGACGGTTGGGTACACACCAATCGCCCCGGTACGGCCGCTGATGCGGCTCAGGCCGCAAGTCAGAGTAGTACTGAGAGCGGAGAATAAGTGTCTGAAATCAAGACCAGCGGCGATAAGCGACTTGTATTGGTTTCGGGGCGGGCGCATCCACAGCTCGCCATCGACATCGCTGCGGAGCTTGGCTCGGAGCTCCTGCACACCGACGCACGCACCTTCGCGAACGGTGAACTGTATGCGCGATTTGATGAGAGTGTTCGTGGTTCTGACGCGTTCGTGATTCAGTCGCACACCGCGCCCATCAACGAGTGGCTGATGGAACAGCTCATCATGGTCGACGCCCTCAAGCGCGCCTCGGCCAAGCGCATCACGGTCGTTGCCCCCTTCTACCCCTATGCTCGTCAGGACAAGAAGGGCCGCGGACGGGAGCCGATCTCTGCTCGCCTGGTCGCTGACCTCTTCAAGGTGGCCGGTGCCGACCGCATCATGTCGATCGACCTGCACGCCGCACAGATTCAGGGCTTCTTTGACGGCCCCGTCGACCACCTCTTCGCGATGCCGGTGCTGCTGGAGCACTTCCGTGAGAAGCTCGACCCCGCCACCCTCACCATCGTCTCGCCCGACATGGGCCGCGTTCGCGTGGCCGACATTTGGAGCGACCGCCTCGGAGTGCCGCTGGCCATCATTCACAAGCGTCGCGACCCGCTCGTGCCCAACCGCGTCTCCGTTCACGAGATCGTCGGCCAGGTGGAGGGCCGCGTCTGCCTGCTCGTCGACGACATGATCGACACCGGCCGCACCATTGCCCTCGCGGCCGAGGCACTGCGTGAAGCCGGCGCCATCGGCGTTGTCGTCGCCGCCACGCACGCCGTGTTCAGCGACCCCGCCGTGGACATGCTGCAGAACCCCGCGATCTCGGCCGTTGTCGTTACCGACACGCTTCCGATCCCGGAGGAGAAGCGATTCCCGACCCTGACGATCCTGCCGATTGCCCCGCTGTTGGCGCGCGCGATTCACGAGGTCTTCGACGAGGGTTCCGTCACCTCCATGTTCGACGGCGCCGCATAACCGTTAGTTTCACCACGAAGGCCGGTCATCGATTCGTCGAGGACCGGCCTCTGGTCTGTCGGCGCGTTAGTTGCGGCCGAGCACCTGCACGAGAACGCGACGAATAGCATCCGCCCGCCTCACGAACCCATGCGTGCCCACCGGTTCAACGCCGGTGACGAGCCGCCGAAGGCCGCCGACTCCGAGCGTCAGCGCACTCGCTAGCACCGGTGTGCCCTGGTCATCACACACGACGAAATCCACCGCGTTCGCGTCGTCCCACGCGTCCCACCCGGGGTCATTCGTGAGATCCCGGCGCGCTGTCACCGACAGCCACGCTCCCTCGTGCAGCACCCGCGCCGAGTAGGTGACGCGTGCACCGTCAATCTGCACGCTGCCGTCACACAAGAACAGGCGTGGCCCCCACGGCGGGTAATCGATGGAACCTGCCAGTTCCGGAACCGCTGACTCGCCCGGTAACGGCAGTACAACCGTGAGCATCACACTCAGTCGGGCTCCCTGCACCTCGGCGCTGAGCCGTTCCACGTAGCGGATGCCGGGGGCCGGCTCCGTCATGGCCGTGCACGCGGCATCCGCTGGCACACCCAGGGGTGTCGCCGCAGCGAGACACGCGCGGGCATCGCGATACCCCATGGCGAGCAGCGAATCGGTGCTGATGCGCCCCAGAAAGTATTCGGGGTCCAGCGGGAGCGGATGCCGTGGCTTCACCACGTGCAGAACGAAGCGTCGCCCCGCAGCCGCGGCTGCGGCAAAATCGGCGAGCAGTGCCCCGGTGGCACTCATCTCGATCATGTGCACGTACTGCTCGAGCGGGCCATCGCCGTAATACCCGGTATTTCCGATGCACCAGACCAGCCAGATTTCGTCGGCACCCCGGCGCAGCGCCTCCGACACGTTGGCATCGCGAATCCACACTGCGTCGGTGTACACAATGCCGTCGCGGCGCAGCGGGGTCATGAAAATGGGCAGCGACATGCCGGCAGCGAGAAGCTCGGCATCGATTGCCCCGGCCTCGTAGGCGATTGACTGTTTGTGAGTGAAATCGGCCACGTTGAACGTGCCCTCCGCCGTTGCCGAGCGGATGCGCTCCACGTCGATCCCGAGGTTTGGGAACACCCTGTCGCGAATCCCGTCCGCGTCCCCGAACGCCGGCAGCGCCCACGGTCCCTTCAGATAGTTCAGCACCGGCAGGCCGGACACGAAGTCGCCCACGTTCAGCGCACTCCACCGTCGCACCATCTCGTCGGGGTCCTGCCCCGACAAGAGCATGGCGGTTGTCAGAATTCCACCGCTCGTGCCGTCGATGTGGTCAAAGGTGAGTCCCTCCTCGGTGAGGGCCTTCACCACACCCGTCTGCCAGGCCACGCGCATGCCGCCGCCGGCCAGAACCAGGGAACGCTTCATGAGCTGTCGTTTCTGTCGGGAGTGTGCGCCTGACCCTGCGGGGGCGCGGCTCGGTGGTGTGCCGCCCCTGCGCGGCGGCCTGACGCAGGCGACGCCAGTAGACGAACAGCAGCGCGGCGGTGGCCAGATCGAAGGCCGCCACGAGGAGGGCGATCGTGCCGAACAGCTGCTGGGCCACCCCCAGGCTCACGGCCACCACCGCACCGGCCTTCTGCACACCCGACCAGAGCACCACGTCGCGGTGCGGAACGCGCCGCAGTAGCGACTGCGCCAGCAGAGCACCCACCACGATCATGAACAGGCCCACCGTGCCAAAAAGTTGGGCGGCCAGCGGCGTGGGGTCAGCCCCCAGCAGACGAAGGAGCGCGTTGGGTGCCACAATCTCGGCCACCCCGGTGAGCGCCGTAATCACGGCTAGGGCCACCAGCACGGCCCGCAGCGGATGCCACCGCAGCCAGTCCCGAGCCGTGGCCCACCGCGCGGTCACGAAAACACCGCCGCGAGCTGTCCCTTGTCTACGAGGTATGCCACGATCACGAGCCACATCGCGGTGGAGCCATAGAAACGCAGGTCGTTCAGCCACATCCACCGGCGGAGCAGGGCGCGCAGACCCTCCACGTCGGCGTACTCACCTGCCCGAATCTTCTTGTTGATCGGAATGATGATGCCCTGACCCACATAGGTGAGAAAAATGATTCCCGCCACGCACAGCCAGGCGAACCACACCCGGGAGCTGCCCCACTCCGATACCACTATGACCGCGCCGGCCACGAACATGACGGGCACGACAATCGTGAAGAACCGGGTGGCTGCCAGCGTGGGAATGGCGAAGTGCACGGCCTCCGTTTCGGGCGTGAGGCCGCGCCAGGTGGGGTAGAGAAAGAATTTCAGCACCCACATGGTGCCCATATACATGCTGGCACCGAAGAGAAAATACAGCGCGCTGATGAGCAACGGCCAGCCGGTTACGGTTCCCTCGCTCATGGTGCGCTCACATCTCTACCTCGTTGTCGCCGTTGTGAGACAGGCGCCGTGGCGGTGCCAGCCATTCCTCGCTGTTTGTCAGGTGCACAACACTGCCGAGGTCATCACCGAGGTGAGCGGATGCCGCGAGCTCGCCAGTCGTCGCGGTGAGGAACCAGCCCTCATAGTGATCGTCCAATACCCCGTGTGCCGTGGGCATGTACGCGGTGAAGAGCGGTTTGCGCGACACGTGCAGTGTCTTCAGCCCCGCAACACCGGGAGCGTCGCCGAACACCAGGCGAGCCTGAGCGTGACGACCGAGCGCGACATCTGCCTGCGCCTCGAAGTAGATGGACGATTTCATGAGCTGGCCACGGAACGCGCAGTAGTTGACGGCCGCCAGTTTGAGCGGAAGGTTTGTGTGCGGTGGACGTTTGATGTCGATGGTGCAGCCGTGCATGCCATCAACGGCATACATCGCCGAGACCTTCCGCGGAGTCACCACAAAGTCCAGATTGGCCTGGTGCTTGGGCATGCCCCAGATGCCTTTGCCGCCTTTCACCGAGATCTCCGAGCTCACCGGAAGATCCACCACATACTGGCCGGTGCCGTACGTGCCCATGAGAAGGGCGGGGAGCAGCGGCGGTGCCGGCTTGGGTCCGTGCGTCACCGCAATGGCGAGGGAGTACTCGATGTAGCGACCGATGTCTGTGGAGAGATAGTTCACCACGGTGACAATGAGCAGTCCGCGGCCCCAGCCGATTCCCACCGGATGCAGTTCGGTTCCGGGCAGCAGACGGGCGGCGGCCGACCGACGAACGGGGAATGCGGCCATCAGCACGGGGGAGTTGTCGGAGTTGACCGGCATCGTGTACGGGATGCCGTCCACGAGGGCGTGCTGCCCGGCGAGGCGCGTCTGGCGCTCGGGAACCGGCGAGGGTAGGCGGGACAGCGCGGACTGCAGCAGCCGTTGAAGTGATTGGCCGAGGGCCGTGGTGAGGTCGTTCATCGGGTCAGCTCCCTTTCGATGATCGGGTAGGTGTCGCGCCACGCGTTGGCCCCGAAAAACACGTCCAGGTGCCCATAGCCCGGAATGAGATGAAAAGTATCCTTGCCGGGCCGGTGCCGGTTGAAGAACTCGAAGCTGCGGCGCTGGCTCTCGGGGAGGAAGCAGCGGTTGTCGACGCCGGTGAGGAAGACGAAACGCGCGTCGGTGTGCGGAGCCTCGGCCACGAGGTCCCGGGGAATCTCGGGGTGCACTCCTGAGTGCACGAGGTGACCGGCGTCGAGGGAGAGCTTCATCTGGGAGAAGAAGGTCATGGGGGACTCGGCAAATTCGCCGGTGATCCAGTCGTGCGTGGCCCGGTCGATGTTGCGGTGCGCCCAGAGCGCCGGATGCCCGCTGCCGTAGGTGAAACTCACCATGCGACACACGGTGTTGTCGCACTCGGGGTGGGTGGCCCGCACGGCACCGCGCACGACGCGGGAAAAGTATCCGTTTGATTTATAACCCCAGGCCGTGTTGAGGTACGGGCTGAATTCGTTCACAATCGGCGCGAGTCGGGTGATCTTAAACCGGGAAAATGCGGGCACGACCGGGTGCAGGGACACCGCGTTGGTGATGACGGTGTCGACCTCGGGGAGCAGACCCGCTACCGCCGCCATGGTGAACGACGTGGATCCCTGACAGTGCACCACCGCCTTGAGGGTCTCGGCTCCGGTGGCACGGAGAATATGCGCCACGGCCGTGGGGTAGTCGTAGACGGCGGCATCGTCGAGGGTCCACGGCACCGGGTCGAAGTCGATGGAGGCTCGCCAGTTGAACATCCAGACGTCCCAGCCCTGCTCGAGCAGCCCATCGACGAGGGTGCGCTTGAGCGGAGGTCTAAACAGCTCGGCCCGCACCCCGGCCCCGTGCACGAGCATGACGGGGCCACGAGGTGAGTGCTGCCGTCGACCAGCCGGGATGCTGACGTGAACGAGGGAGAGCGGCACGCCATCGGGCGCGGTGAGCGGAATGACGTCGGTCACGTGGTCGGCGCGTGAAACCGGGTGGGTCGTGGTGCGTGTTGGGCTCATGCGCGGAATCCTTTGCGGGAGATGAGGATGGGGGGTTCGAGAAGTCGCGGGGAGAGAGGTTTGGTGGGAACGGGCCGCTTCTGAGCACCCGGCTCGCCGACAAGGGTCCAGTTGCGGCAGACGGTGTCGATCACGATCGGAAAGACCTCGAGGTCGCCGTTGCGGTGCAGGCGCAGGCGCAGAAAACCTTTGTGGTCCTCGATGGCCTGACTTGACATCTGCCAGTTGAAAATATTGCCGGACTGCTGGGTGAGGGTGAAGAGTGCGAACACCTCGGTGCCGACGAGGGCGCCGCCCACCCCCACAATGGCGGCGGCAACGACCACAATCTCAGCTCCGGACCACACGGCGGGCCAGGGAATCCAGAGCGTCAGAAGTGCGAAGCCGATGAAGACGGTGAGTTGTAAGCCCACGGCAGCGACGATCGACGCCGCGCGGGGCAGCCCGATTCGTGGCGCGACGGCGGCGATGATCGAAACGAGCAGAACAATCACGCCGAGAATGAGCAGAACCCCCTGCACCTGAAGTCGATCGGTGGAGAGGGTGTCGCTCGACAGCGGCACCGTCCCCACCTGAGCGGTGACGCCGAGAAGCCCGGCGAGGGGAAGAAAGACGAGCAGATGCAGTGTGCCGAGCAGCGGCGGGAACGAGCGGTTGCGCCACCCCAGCCAGAAGCGGCTGAACGGGTTGGCCGTGCGCCCGCTCATGTGCCGTGAGCTGGCGGCATCCGGGTAGGTGGTGGGACCCTGACGAAATTCGGTGCCGCGCTTATCTTTGCCACGCATGCGCGACTCCGGTGCAGGAAGGGTGAGGGCTTGTGGCAGCTGGTGGGTGGCAGAGAGAAAGGCGCCGCCGAGCCCGCAGGTAATGAGCTGGGTGCAGCGGGGGTCTCCCGCACCAGCGGACCGGTGGGTGGGTGGGACCTGCTCATACCGGGTGTAGTGGTGCGCGTCTCCGCTCAGCCACAGGCGCACGTGCGCTCCGGTTGGCTTCACCGATCCCGTCACGGGGTCGACGCGGTTGCGCAGAAAATTCTTCTCAAAATAATGCAGTTGGTTGAACGCGTTGGGGTCGTGCGTCTTGGTGTGAACCCAGGTGGGGGTTGCGGTGCACAAAATGATCGCGTCGCCTGGACACAGCCGATTGGTCAGCCGGTCCCGAAAGTAGTTCAGTTGCGGCTCGTCCATGTACTCGCCGAGCTGGCTATCCAGGCCCGCGAGCCACCAGCCGTGGCCGAGGCGCAGAGCAAAGTAGCTGCGTGTTTGGATGGTGTGCCACGCACCGATTCTGCGTGGCCGGGTGAAAATGCGGAGGAACGCGCTGAGACCGTCGTACCAGTCGTGGTTGCCGGGCAGGGCCAGCAGACTCGGGTTGTGGTTACCGCGGCGGTTATGATCGGCGCTCTCGGCAGGGAGTGCCGCCGCGTAGGGACCGAGGGTGCGGTCTTCATAGTCGCGGGCTGAGGCCGTGGGGTACACCTCGTCGCCACCGAAAACCAGGAGATGGCCGCGGGGAAGCGCGGCCGATCGGGTGCGCTCACCGTGCGCGTGCACCACAATCTCGTCCTGACCGAGCAGTGAGGCGATGCTGCTGGTGGCGTCGAAACCATCGCCGAGATCGGCCGTGTAATCGATCCACAGGTCACCCCGTGGATGCTCTGCCAGTCGCAGGGGTTGTTTCGAGAAGACCTCCTGCAGCTCCCGCTTGTCTCCGTAGTTGGCGAAGATCTGGGCCAGAACAACACGCACTGCCGTGCGCAGAAGCTGTCCCGGCGCAAGCCAGCGCACACAGTTTTGCGGGATGAAGCCAAGCTCGTTTTCGTGGCGAGCCAGACTGCGTCTTTTCATCGGAGGCTTCTCTTCAGGTGGGGGTCAGTTCGTATCGAGGGGTCGACGAGGCCGGAGATAGACGTGAGCCACTTCGCCCACAAACAGTCGGCCAAAGGTGAGGAGGGCACCACGCGCGGCGGGACCAGTCGTGCGAAACGTGGTGAGCTGTCTGGCGAAGGCCCACGGCGAAATATGGATAATTCCAGAGGCCCGCACCCCCGCAGCGGGCTGCACAAAGGCGAGCTGGCCGCTGGCACCGGAGACGGGTTCTGGCGGCGCAATATGCCCGTCGAGAACGTGCACGAAAAGCGTCGTCGTGTCGCGCCAGGGAGTGAAACCGGCCCGGTTGCTCACCTCCTTGTAACCCACCAGAGTGAGCGGAGAACCGCCCACATCGCGCAGCCACAGGCGATACAGCATGCGTCGACCGTCAAGGCCCGCGGGGTGCACGAACAGGTTGAACCAGCCCTGTTCCACCTCCAGGCGCCCACCCAGAGCGTCAAACATGACGTAGCCGCTCGCGCTCGCCGGGTGTAGAGGATCACGGGTGAAAGCGGCCAGATCGGTCGCCGTAATGGTGAGTTCGAACATGAGATCGTGACCGCGGATGCGGCCGTTCAGCGCACCACGGGCGGGGTCGGCGATGCCGATTGTCGCGGGACCGCGCATCCGCTCGGTGAAACTGAGGGTGGTGGGCGGAGGTTGGGCTTCGGCTGGGCCTGGTTCTGGCACGGATGCCGCCGGTGCCTCCACGTGCCGGACCGCTGTCTTCGCCCATGTCGTATCGAGCATATGCTCGCTGGCGCGGTCGGAAAAAGCCGCGATTGTCAGCGACGGGTTGGCGCCCACCGGCCCCGGCATCGCGGCACCGTCCAGCACGTAGAGGCCGGGGTAACCAAAGACCTGCCCGTACTCGTCACAAACGCCCTCCTCAATCTGCTGCGCCGCCGGGGCGCCGCCGAGCGGATGCACGGTGATCACGCGCTTCGCCCACCACAGCGGGGTGTCTTCGAACCGGGCGTGCAGGGCGGTTGCGATTTCTTCCATGGCGGAGCGCATGCGCTCGTAGTACACCTTCGAGGTGGCGAGGGTCCAGTTGATTTCCAGGCGACCCTGGGACAGCGTCATCACCCCATCGGGCACATCACGTCCCATACCGAGCAGGGGAAGCACGCTCGCCGAAGCGTGGCCGTCACCGAGCGCTGCAGCGAGATCCCGCGAAATATTGGAGCGTTGCCCGTGAAAGAGCCGATTGAGAAACAGTTGCCAGACCACCGGACCAACGCGGGCCACCACCTCGGGAAGGAGCGAGGTCTCCATGAGCCAGTTGATGAATCCCGGATACCCGGCGTCCTCAATGTAGAAGCCACGGCCGGAACCGCCGTCCACGGTGTCGGGCACGCGCATCGCCGTGGTTATCACCGGACCACGATCGCCGGTGAGGGAGCGCACGCCGCCGGCATCCGTTTTTGCATTGAGCATCAGTGTGAGTAGATCGCCATTGCCGCTAAATCGTGTGCCGAGAAGCGGGCTGATGCCGGGCAGTGAGGCACGGTTACGCAACAGCAAAAAGGTGGAACCGAAGGTGCCGGCGCCCAGAATGAGGCGATGACAGCGGATGCGCCGCACCGGCAAATCTGCTGTGGCGCCTGAGCCGGTGGTGCCAGACCCCGTGGCAGCGGGATCGTGCACCACATACGTCACCTCATACCCACCGCCGTCGAGCGGGCGAAACCCGCGCACCTCGCTCAGGGTGCGGATGTCGGCGCCCTGATGCTTCGCAGCAGACAGGTAGGTGTGGTCGAGAGTGTTCTTCGCCCCCACGTTGCAGCCCACGTCACACTCACCGCAGAGCAGACACGTGACGCGTCGCTGGCCGTGAAAATTCTTGTAGGGCCCGTCGGGAATCTGCAGGTTGGCTTCGGCCGTGGCATAGCGCGTGGGGCCAAACGTGATCGCCAGCGGCGGACGCTCGATGGGACGGCCCAGCGTGCGGGCCGCAGCCTCCATCGCCATCGTCTTCGGCGTGTCCTGGTAGGGATAGGGAACCGGGGTGAGCATGGCTTCCACGTTGTCGTAGTGCGGATCAAGGTCGGCCCGGCTGAACGGCCAGTCCTCGTAGCCGCCGCCGGGAACCGGGGATTCCCGCACGAACCACTTCTCGTCCTTGCGCAGCAACACGTTGGCGTAGATGAGGGAGCCGCCGCCGAGACCGCTGGAGACGATGCCTTCGAGACCGCGGAACGTCCACGCGTCGAAGAGGCCATACATGCCGGCGCTGGGGTCCCAGAAGTTACGGCCCATCTGCGCTGGGGTGCGGGCAAAGCTACCGGGTGGATACGCTTTACCGCGTTCGAGCACCACGACGGACTTATCCGCCGCTGCCAATTTGTAGGCGGCAACGGATGCCCCGAAGCCGGATCCGACGACCACGGCATCGACGAATTCGCTGTCTGATGAAGCGTTCGTGACGGTCACCCCCCTTCGGGGCTTGCAGAGCCTGACTCGTGGGTCACGCCGACACGACAGCCACCGCGTTCGGCACACACCCGGATTGTGCTGAGCATTCTGCCACCGGCTCCGACCCTTGTCTAGCCGTGCAGAGCGAGCGCCGCAGATCGAGCCGGTGGCGGATCAGGACGAAACGCCGGCGGGCCGCTGCGTGGGCGCCGACGGAATGATTCCGAGCCCAACCACGAAGGTTTCGCGCTCGTTCCGGTCGATGGCGTAGCACTGCCAGCCGACGCCGCCGGCTCCACCGAATTCAAACCGAGCGTCAAAGTCGGAGGAGAACGGGTAGTACTGTGCCACGGCAGCGACGCAGGCAGTCGATGCGGTGTTTTGCGCCACCTGCATCGTGGTGAGAATCCCCGGAACGACGAGGGCTACCAAACCGAGCACCACGACAATGCGCAGTATGCGCGTCAGGTGCCGACTGCGCAGTGGTCGCTGGCGGTCATTGGGCTCGTAGCCGGACAGTTCGGGATAGTTGTCACTCATGGGTGCTTCCAGTATCCCAGACCAACGCACGATCGGTCCTGCGCCGCAGACCTGACGCTCCACTCGTGCATAACGAATAACGCATTAACGAGCGGATGCCCGCAGAAATTTCTGCGGGCATCCGGTTGATCGGTGGTACGGATCGAACTAGTGCGTTGAGGCCTCGGTCTCGATCTCGGTGCGGTCGCCCGACCAGAGCGTGTGGAAGGTGCCCGGGAGATCCACGCGCTTGTAGGTGTGTGCGCCGAAGAAGTCGCGCTGGCCCTGCACGAGCGCGGCCGGCAGGCGCTCGCTCGCGAGCGAGTCGAAGTAGCTGAGCGAGGCCGCAAATCCGGGAACGGGAACGCCGGAGAGGGCGGCCGTGGAGACGATGCGACGCCAGGCGGCTTCACCGTTGGCGATGGCCTCGGCGAAGTACGGGTCGATCAGCAGGCTCGGCAGCGCCGCGTCCTTCGCGTAGGCGTCAACGATGCGGTTGAGGAACTGGGCGCGAATGATGCAGCCGCCGCGCCAGATGGTGGCGGTGGCACCCATGTCGATGTTCCAGTTGTACTTCTTCGCGCCAGCGACGATCGCGTCGAAGCCCTGCGCGTAGGCGACGATCTTCGAGGCGTAGAGCGCCTGGCGCACGTCTTCCTGGAACGTGTGGCCCACGATGGCGACCTCGGGGCGAGCCACGAGTCCGGCGCGCACCGGAACGCGCTGCTCGGGGTGGCTGGACACGGCGCGGGCGAAGACTGCCTCGGCGATTCCGCCGACGGGAACGCCCAGGTCCAGCGCGTTCTGCACGGTCCACACGCCGGTGCCCTTGGATCCAGCTTCGTCCAGAACGACGTCGACGAACGGCTTGCCGGTCTTCGCATCTACCTGACGCAGAATTTCGGCGGTGATCTCGATCAGGTAGCTGTTGAGTTCTCCGGTGTTCCAGTCCGCGAACACGTCGGCGATGGCGGCGGGGGAGTGGCCTCCCACGCGGCGCAGCAGGTCGTAGGCCTCGGAGATGAGCTGCATGTCGGCATACTCAATGCCGTTGTGGATCATTTTGACGAAGTGGCCAGCGCCATCGGTTCCCACGTGTGTGACGCAGGGGACGCCGTCGACGACGGCCGCGATGGATTCGAGAATCGGGCCGAGGGTCTTGTAGGCCTCCACCGAACCACCGGGCATGATGCTCGGGCCCTTAAGTGCGCCCTCTTCGCCGCCGGAAATACCGGCACCCACAAAGTTGAGGCCCTTGGCGCTCTGCTCCTTCTCACGACGGATGGTGTCGGTGAAGTCGGCATTGCCGCCATCGACAATGATGTCGCCGGCCTCGAACAGGTCGGAGAGCTGGCTGATCACGGCATCGGTTCCGGCGCCGGCCTGAACCATGATGATGGCCGTGCGGGGCTTCGAGAGCGAGGCGACGAAGTCGGCAATGGTCTCGGAAGCCACAAAGTTGGCCTCGGGGTGCTCGGTCGTGAGGAGGCGGGTGCGCTCGGGGGAGCGGTTGAAGACGGCGACCGTGTTTCCTTCGCGGCTGGCGAGGTTACGAGCCAGATTGGAGCCCATCACCGCCAGTCCGACGACGCCAATGTTTGCCTGTGTTGCACCGGATACTGACACGTTTGCTCCTTTGGGGCCGTTATCTCCAGACCAGTAACAAGGTTAGTCGGTGCTCCCGGTCGCCCGCACCGGAGCACGTAGCCTCCGGTCCCGACACGCCCGGCCTGCGGACGGCCGCAGAAACGTGTAAAGTTGGGAACTGAACTTCGGCGAGGGATGTCGCCAGCCCGGTTTACCCGGCCCACGACATCCGTTATCGACGCGGCGGACGAGACTTTGGGCTTTTCCTCACGCTGACATGCGTTCGAGTTGAACACCAGACAACGACCAGGGCCCAGAGGCCCACAAGGAGATGCACCATGGCTAACGACATCAACAAGGTTCAGGTTGACCTGCGCGAGAAGTTCGGCAAGGGTGCGGCCCGCAAGCTGCGCGTGCTGGGCATGATCCCCGCCGTCATCTACGGCCACGGCACCGAGCCGGTGCACGTGTCCCTTCCCGCCCACCGCATGGGCCTGCTGCTTCGTCGCGCAAACGCGATCCTCGACCTTGACATCAACGGCAAGAGCCAGCTCGTTCTGGTGAAGGACGTTCAGAAGGACCCGGTTCTCGCCATCATCGAGCACATCGACCTCATCGTCGTGCGCAAGGGCGAAAAGGTTCAGGTTGAGGTTCAGGTTCACATGGAGGGCGAGTCCTTCCCCGGAACCATGGCCGACTTCGACACCAAGACGCTCCTCCTCGAGGTTGCGGCCACCAGCATTCCGGAGAACGTCGTTGTTTCGATCGAGGGCCTCGAAGACGGTGCTCAGATCCACGCCAAGGACATCGCGATTCCTGCCGGTGCCGAGCTCATCTCCGACCCCGAGTCCCTCGTGGTCTACGTTCACACCCCGCGTGGTGAGGACGAGGAAGAGGCCGAGGGCGACGACGACACCGAGGTCATCCTGGCCGGCACCCCCGCCGAGTAGTCATCGCCTGCTGGTTCCGTCGTAAGCGGAGGATTCCACTGGACGAGAATCTCTGGCTCGTAGTCGGGCTCGGTAACCCCGGGCCCGACTACTCCGGTAATCGCCACAATGTCGGCCACATGGTGCTCGCGCAACTTGCCGAGCGGATGCGGTCGAATTTCAAGAACCACAAGACCGCCTCATCGGTCGCCGAAGGTCGCAGCGCGCCCGGCGGCCCAAAGCTTATTCTGGCCAAGCCCAACACGTTTATGAACGTGTCCGGCGGCCCCGTCGCAGCCCTTCTGCGCTTCTACTCGCTGGAGCCCTCGCACCTCATCGTGGTGCACGACGACCTCGACATTCCTTTTGACACCCTCAAGCTCAAGTTCGGTGGTGGCCACGGCGGCCACAATGGGCTGCGCGACATCATCGCAGCCACGGGTACGGGAGATTTCCTGCGTGTGCGCATGGGCGTGGGCCGACCTCCGGGTCGCCAGAGCGCTGCAGACTTCGTGCTGCACGACTTCACCTCCACCGAGCGCGGTGTACTGCCCAACATTCTCGGTGACGCCGCCGACGCGATTGAGCTGATCGCCGCCGACGGACTCACGGCGGCCCAGCAACGCTTTCACGCGCCCTCCTAAACCCCACGTACGTTGAGGTAGCGGATGCGCCGCCCAGCTGCAGTGCGTAGACTCGTGCGGTGATCCTTCAGGGCTTAATATCTGCGCTCAAGCGCGCCTCCACGTTCGATAACGCCCTCACCTACGCGAGCCGGGATGCCGACTTCTCCCTCACCGAGGGACTGCGCGCTCCTCTTCTGGCCGCTCTCCTCGAACAACGACATGACGAGGCACAGGCCCTGTTCGTGATCACCGCCACCGGCCGCGAGTCAGAGTCGCTGCGCGACAACCTCGCCTGCTTCGCCTGCGAGGCCGAGATCGTTGACTTTCCGGCCTGGGAGACCCTGCCGCACGAACGGCTGAGTCCGAGCGCCGAAATCGTGGGTAAGCGGCTGTACGCACTGCGCCGCATGCGCCAGTGGGAGGAAACGCCGGCTGCCAAGCGGCGCCCGCTCATCGTGGTTGCTTCGGTGAGAGCCGCCCTTCAGCCCGTTGCCGACAACCTGACTGACTACGAACCCATTGAACTCCGAGTTTCTGCTCGGGGTCACGACCTGAGCGCCATCGCCCTTCAGCTGGTGAGCGTGGCCTATGCCCGGGTGGATATGGTCACCCGGCGCGGAGAGTTCGCGGTGCGCGGTGGAATCCTCGACGTCTTCCCGCCCGTGGCGTCGCATCCGTTCCGCATCGAATTCTTCGGCGACGAGGTGGAGCAGATTCGGCAGTTCTCGGTAGCCGACCAGCGGTCGCTGCCTGAACCCGTGACGGCGGTGAGCCTGCCGCCCAGCCGGGAATTGCTGCTGAGCCCCGCCGTACGCCAGCGCGCCCGCGAGATGGAGCACGAGTTTCCGAGCCTCTCCGGAATGCTCGCCAAGATCGCGGAGGGGATTCCGGTGGAGGGGATGGAGAGTCTCGCGCCGGCCCTCGTGGATCGCCTGGTTCCCGTGACGCACTACCTGCCCGCACGCGCGGTGGTGGCTGTTATTTCTCCGGAGCGGGTGGCGAGCCGCGCCATCAGCCTCGCTGAAACCAACCGCGAATTTCTGGGAGCGGCGTGGAGTGCGGCGACCGCCGGAGCGGACTCGCCCATCGACCTCGCATCCGGTGACTTCCTCACCCTGGGGCGACTGCGCGAGAGCGTGATCTTTTCGGCGCCGGGAGCGCCGGCATCCGGTCACAATTGGTGGACCCTCAGTACGTTCCAGGCCGCGCCGAGCGATACCGAGGTGCTGCCGGAACATCGCGAGATCGATGATCTGCTCACTATTCGGGTGAACGCCGACACCGTGCCGAGCTTTCAGGGCAACGTGGAGGGCGCGGTGGGTCACGTGGCGAGCCGGCTCAAGGACGGCTGGATCGTGGGAATCGTGGCGCAGGGCACTGGGCTGGTGGAGCGCGCTGCCGACGTGCTGGCCGAGCGCGAGCTGCCGGCGCGCGTGGTGGACTCGTGGCCGGAGAACCCCGAACCGGGAATCGCCTACCTGCTCAAGGCCGGAGTCGAGCACGGGTTCGAATTGCCCGAGACCAAGTTCACGCTGATCAGCGAATCCGAGTTTTACGGGCGTACCGCCGGGTACTCCGAGCGCCAGGTGAAGAAACTCGCCAGCCGACGTAAGAACGTCGTGGATCCGCTGCAGTTGAAAAACGGCGACCACGTGGTGCACCAGACCCACGGCATTGGCCGCTTTCTGGAACTCACCCAGCGTGAGGTGTCCAGTGGCGGGCGCAATCCCATCAAGACCACCCGTGAATACCTGGTTCTCGAGTACGCGCCGTCCAAGCGCGGCCACCCCGGGGACAAGCTGTTCGTACCCACCGACCAGCTCGATCTGGTGAGCCGGTATGTGGGCGGAGAGGCCCCCGCGCTCAGCAAGATGGGTGGCAGCGACTGGTCGTCGGCCAAGACGAAGGCCCGCCGCGCCGTGCGCGACATTGCCGTGGAGCTCGTGAAGTTGTATTCGGCCCGCATGGCGAGCAAGGGTCACGCCTTTCCGCCCGATACCCCGTGGCAGCGTGAGCTCGAGGAATCCTTCCCGTTCGTGGAAACCCCCGACCAGCTGACCACCATCGATGAGGTGAAGGCCGACATGGAGCGGCCCATCCCGATGGACCGGCTCTTGTCGGGGGACGTGGGTTTTGGTAAGACCGAGGTGGCCATTCGCGCCGCGTTCAAGGCCATTCAGGACGGCAAGCAGGTGGCGATGCTCGTGCCCACCACCCTGCTCGTGAGCCAGCACATGGAGACTTTCAAGGAGCGTTTTGCCGGGTTCCCCGTGCATCTGCGCGCCCTGTCACGCTTTCAGACCGACAAGGAGTCGAAGGAGGCCATTGCGGGGATGCTCGATGGCACCGTGGATATTGTCATTGGCACCCACCGTCTGCTCTCGCCCTCGATCATCTTCAAAGACCTCGGACTCGTCATCATCGACGAGGAACAGCGCTTTGGAGTGGAGCACAAGGACGCCCTGAAGAAGCTCAAGACCAACGTGGACATTCTGGCCATGAGCGCCACACCCATTCCGCGTTCGCTCGAAATGGCCGTCACCGGCATTCGGGAGATGTCCACACTGGCCACGCCGCCGGAGGACCGGCACCCGATCCTCACGTTTGTGGGTCCGTATTCGGACCGCCAGGTGGGCGCCGCCATTCGCCGTGAGCTGCTGCGAGAAGGACAGATCTTCTTCGTGCACAACCGGGTCACGAGCATCAACCGGGTGGCCGCTCAGCTGGCCGAGCTCGTTCCGGAGGCCCGGATCGCCGTCGCGCACGGTCAGCTGCCGGAGGCGCAACTGGAACAGGTCGTGGGCGACTTCTGGGAACGCAAGTTCGACATCCTCGTCTCGACGACAATCATCGAAACCGGCCTCGACATTGCCAACGCAAACACCATCATCATTGACAGCGCCGACAAGTTTGGCCTCAGCCAGTTGCACCAGCTGCGCGGCCGCGTGGGTCGTGGCCGCGAACGGGCCTACGCCTACTTTCTTTACGACGGCAACAAGCCGCTCTCCGAAACGGCACACGACCGGCTCGCCACCATCGCCGCGAACAACGAACTCGGTGCCGGCATGCAGGTGGCACTCAAAGACCTCGAGATTCGTGGCGCCGGAAACCTGCTCGGCGGAGAACAGGCCGGCCACATTGCCGGTGTGGGCTTTGACCTGTACCTGAGAATGATCGGCGAGGCCGTGAGTGCTTTCCGCGGAGACGTGGCCGAGGGGCAGACCGAACTGCGTCTCGAGCTGCCGGTGGATGCCCACATTCCGCACGACTTTGTGGACAGCGAGCGACTGCGCCTGGAGGCGTATCAGAAGCTGTCCAGCGCGAGTTCACCCACGGCCACGGCCGACCAGATTGACCTGGTGCTGGATGAACTCACCGATCGCTACGGAGAACCCCCCAAGCCGGTGCAGAACCTGGTGGCCGTGTCGCGACTGCGCTGGCACGCCCAGCAGGCGGGACTGAGTGAGGTTGTGGCCATGGGCTCGAACCTGCGCGTGGCCTCGGCCGACCTGGCCGACTCGATTCAGATTCGACTGCGGCGGATGTACCCGGGAGCGAAGTACACGGCCACCACCGGCGCTCTCATCGTGCCGCTCCCACGCACGAGCACGGATGTGCGCACCAGCGAGGCCGTGGACGATGCGGCCCTGATCGAGTGGACCGACACACTGCTCGGGGCGATCTTCCCGCGGCCCGTGGACACCCCCGCGGTAGCCGCGGCCGGTCGCTAACCCGCCCCCGGCATCCACTGGAAAGAAAAGCACCCTCGCTGCGTGAACGAGGGTGCTTTTCTTGCGTGCGGTGCCGGCTAGATGTGCCGGAGCGGGCTACTTCTTCGCCTGATACACGTCGGGCACGCCGTCATTGTCGGCGTCGAGCGCTTCCTTCTCGGCAATGCGACCGTAGTGGCGGTTACGGGGCCGCAGAATGGCGGTGGCCAGCAACGCGGCGAGGAGCGAACCCACCAGAATGGCCACCTTCGCGTGGTCGTCATGCGGGCTGCCCTGACCGAAGCCGAGCTCAGCGATCAGCAGAGACACGGTGAAGCCCACGCCGGCCAGTACGGCGACCCCGGCAACGTCGATCCAGGCGAGATCCGGGTCGAGTGCGGCCTTGGTGGTCTTGGTGACAATCCAGGTCGCCAGCAACACACCGATCGGCTTGCCGAGCACGAGAGCGATGACGATGCCATACGCAACCGGGTCGGTGATGGCCCGAACCATGCCGTCGAATCCGCCGATCGTGACACCGGCCGAGAAGAAGGCGAACACCGGAATGGCGAAGCCGCTGGACAGCGGGCGGATGCGGTGCTCGAGCGTCTCGGCCAGGCCGGGACCCGCGTCGGGTCCGCCGCCGCGCTTGCTGCGCAGCACCGGAACGGCGAAGCCGAGCAGCACGCCGGCGACGGTGGCGTGCACACCGGAGCCGTGCACCAGCGCCCACACGATGAAGCCGAGCGGCAGCAGGATCAGCCACGCGCTCCACGCGCGGGTCCCGAAGAAGTAGGAGAACTTGTGCGTGAGGATCCAGTACAGCGCGAGCGGGATGAACGCCACGAGGAGCAGAATGAACGAGATGTCGCTGGTGTAGAAGAACGCGATGATCGCGATCGCCAGAAGGTCGTCCACCACGGCCAGGGTGAGCAGAAAGATGCGCAGCGCGGCGGGAAGTTTTGACCCGATAACCGCGAGCACGGCTACGGCGAAGGCGATGTCTGTGGCGGTGGGAATGGCCCAGCCGCGCAGGGCATCGGAACCGCTGTTGAGGTTGATGAGCGTGTAGATGACGGCGGGAACAATCACGCCACCCACGGCAGCGGCCACCGGCACGATGGCGCGGTTGACGCTGCGCAGGTCGCCGGCGACGAATTCACGTTTAAGTTCGAGTCCGGCCAGGAAGAAGAAGATCGCGAGCAGTCCATCGGCTGCCCAGGTGCCAAGGCTGAGCTTCAGGTGCAGGGCCTCGATGCCGATTTCGAAGTCTCGCGCGGCGTAGTAGGCGTCGGCGAAGAACGGCACATTGGCCATGACGAGGGCTGCCACGGTTGCGACGAGCAGAATCGCTCCACCGACGGTCTCCTTGCGGAGGATCGTGGTGATGCGGACAAACTCGCTGTACGTGCCGCGGCGAAGAACCGGACCGGAGTCTGTCTTCTGATGGGCGGGGGAGTGGGGAGGCTGTGATGGAGACACTGTGGTTCCTAACAGAATTTGTGGCGCAACGTATTGAATTGCCGACCAGACTTCCCGGCTCACCTCCCCCAGAATACACGAGCCTCCTGAGCATTCCCGGGTGGGCCCGGCTGACCGGGCCGTGCAGAGCCCTGCAGAGCCTACGATTGAAGCGACCCAGGAGGCAGCGTGACAAACGGAGCACACACCGGTACGAACAGCGCCGGCGAGGCGGGCGTGAGTTCGCTGGACACCCTGATCGCCACCGTTGCTCGACTGCGTGGCCCCGGTGGATGCGCCTGGGACGCCGATCAGACCCACGAATCACTCGTGCGGTATCTGGTGGAAGAGTCCCACGAACTGCTCGAGGCGATCGAGAGCGGCAGCCGCGACGACCTGCTCGAAGAACTTGGCGATGTGCTCTATCAGGTGCTCTTTCACGCCGACCTCGCCGCCCACACCAGCGGTGAAGACTTCGACATTCACGACGTGGCCGCACGAATGAACGCAAAAATGATCGGGCGGCATCCGCACGTCTTCGGGGACCTGCGACTCGACACGGCCGCCGATGTCACCGCGGCCTGGGACGGGTTCAAAGCGGAGGAGAAGCCCGAGCGCACGAGCGTTCTCGACGGCATCCCGCTCGGAATGCCCGCACTCGCCCTGGCCGACAAGGTTCTGGGCCGAGCCGAGAAGATCGGCCTTCTCGAACCCGATAATGCCTTCCCGCTACCGATCGAGAGCGAAGACGAGTTGGGCCCGCTGCTGTTGGCCATCGTGTCAACGGCCAGAGCCAAGGGCCTCGACGCCGAACGTGCTCTGCGCAGCGCCCTGCGCGACCTGCAGGGCGAGATCCGAGCGGCCGAAACAGCCATGCTCCAAAGCACCGAGCGTGCGGCCGATGTGGACGCCTTCGACGCCGGCATCATCGCCTTCCCCATCGCTCCGTAGCCAAGACGGGTCGCCGACAGCCTGGCACAACGTCGGCAGCGCGAACTGACCGAAGCGCAACCTGACAGAATTGACGCATGGCAACACCCGTAACTCCTCCCCGTGGCATGCGCGACTTTCTTCCGGCCGACAAGGCTTCAAGGGAGCGTGCCCTCGGCGTGATCCGGGAAAGCTTCGCGCTGCACGGTTTCGACGAGATCGAAACTCCGGTGATGGAGGACTCCGCACGGCTGCACTCCGGACTCGGCGGTGACAACGAGAAGCTCGCTTTCGCGGTGATGAAGCGGGGCCTCAAGCCAGCGGATGCCGCGGCGGCCGCCACCACCGACGACCTGCTCTCGCTGGCCGACCTGGGTTTGCGGTTTGACCTCACGGTTCCTCTGGCGCGGTTCTACGCAACTCACCGCGCCGAACTCCCGGCCGTGTTCCGTTCGATTCAGATCGCACCCGTCTGGCGGGCCGAACGGCCGCAAAAGGGCCGCTACCGCCAGTTCGTGCAGTGCGACATTGACGTGATCGGCGAAGCCGGCCCGCTCGCCGAGATTGAACTCATCACCGCGACCGCGGCGACGCTCGAGAAGCTCGGGCTCCACGGCTGCGCCATCCGCATCAACGACCGCCGCATTCTCTCGACCATGCTTGCCCACTGGGGTGTCACTCCGGAACTCACCGAACGCGCCCTCATCATCATCGACAAGCTCGACAAGATTGGCGTCGCCGGGGTCGTCACTGAGCTGGCAACCCTCGGGATCAACACGGCCGACATTACCGACACCCTTGGTACCCTCACGAGTGTCGACGGTGCCGGCTGGGCCATCGGTGACGCCCACCCCGACTGGCTGGACACGGCGGCATTCGCTGATCTGCTGGCCCTGCGCGCCGCCATGCCCGCCGTTGATCTGGTGTTCGATCCCACCCTCGTGCGCGGCATGGGCTACTACACCGGCACGATCTTCGAGATCTCCCACCCCACCCTCGGGTATTCGCTCGGTGGTGGCGGGCGTTACGACGGAATGATCGGCCGTTTTCTCGGAACGGATGTTCCGGCGTGCGGTTTTTCCATTGGTTTCGAGCGCATCGTTGACCTGCTCGGCGCCGATGAGGCATCCGCTGCCAATGCCGTCGTGCTCGTGTACGACAAGGATGCCGACCCGGCGCAGTTGGTGACGCTGAAGACCGCTCTGGTGGCCGATGGGCTGCGGGTGCGGTTGGAGCGGCGCACCAAAAACCTCAAGGCGCTGCTCGATCGAGCAGGTGAGGCTGGATTCGGTCGGTTCGCGTTTGTGACTGACGGAGCAACGAGCGCCGCAGACCTCGACTTTAAGGGTCTCGGCGACTAGCCTTCAACGCCGATCCTCGCCACCTGCTGTGGCTAGACTGACCGAGTATGACACCACCCCCCAAGCTTTAGGAGACAGTTGTGGCCCTGATTGAGGCAGTAGACGCACGCGAAATTCTCGATTCTCGAGGTAACCCGACCATCGAGGTCGAGGTGCTGCTGGACGACGGCACCGTCAGCCGCGCCGCCGTACCCTCTGGAGCATCGACCGGAGCTTTTGAGGCCTACGAGCTGCGCGATGGCGACAAGGACCGTTACCTCGGTAAGGGCGTTCTCCAGGCCGTTGACGGTGTCATCGAAGAACTTGGCCTGGCGGTTGAAGACATCGACGCCACCGACCAGCGCATCGTCGACATGATTCTCAACGAGACCGACGGAACCGACAACAAGGAGCGCCTCGGCGCCAACGCCATCCTCGGCGTGAGCCTGGCCGTGGCCAAGGCCGCCGCCAGCTCGGCCGGACTGCCCCTGTTCCGCTACCTCGGTGGCCCGAACGCGCACACTCTTCCCGTACCCCTGATGAACATCATCAATGGTGGTTCGCACGCCGACAACGACGTGGACATTCAGGAATTCATGATCGTTCCCCTCGGCGCTGACTCGTTCCGAGAGGGACTGCGTTGGGGCGTCGAGACTTACCACGCGCTCAAGGGGCTGCTGCAGTCCAAGGGACTCTCCACCGGCCTCGGCGACGAGGGCGGCTTCGCGCCGAACCTCCCGAGCAACCGGGCAGCACTGGACCTCATCGTGGAAGCCATCACGATTGCCGGCTACGTTCCCGGAAAAGACATCGCTCTGGCTCTCGACTGTGCGGCCAGCGAGTTCTACTCCGACGGTGCCTACACGTTTGAGGGCAAGAAGCTCTCGGCCGAGGAACTGTCGGCGTACTACGCCGAACTCGTTGCCGCGTACCCGCTGGTGTCGATTGAAGATCCGCTGGAAGAAGACGACTGGGACGGCTACGTGCACCTCACGCAGCAGCTCGGTGACAAGGTGCAGATTGTCGGAGACGACCTGTTCGTCACCAACCCGGTGCGCCTCGCCAAGGGTCTTCAGCTGAAGGCTGCGAACTCCATCCTGGTGAAGGTGAACCAGATCGGTACCCTTACCGAGACGATGGATGCCGTTTCCCTGGCCCAGCGCAGTGGCTACACGGCCATCATCTCGCACCGCTCGGGTGAGACCGAAGACACGTTCATTGCCGACCTCGCGGTGGCAACGGATGCCGGACAGATCAAGACCGGCGCCCCGGCCCGCAGCGAGCGCGTTGCCAAGTACAACCAGCTGCTCCGCATTGAAGAAGAGCTCGGCGACGCCGCGGTGTACGCGGGCCGCTCCGCTTTTCCGCGCTTCACCGCGTAACTAGGGTCTCGACAAGCTCGACCAACGATGTAGGAAGGAGTTCCCGTGGCCACCAGACCGACGGTTCGGGAGCTCCCTCCCGCGGAACCAGCCGAGACGCCCGTCGGCGGCTGGCTCCGCGGCATCCACTTTTCGGGTTTTTCACTCGTGATGATGGCCATCCTCGTGTTGGCGGTTGTGGTGCTGGCGCCGAGCCTGCGCACCTATGCCGAGCAGCGTCAGCAGATCAGCGCGCTCAACGCGTCGGTCTCAGATCAGCAAGACACGGTTGACCAGCTCACCGCGGAACGCGAGCGCTGGAACGATCGCACCTACATCACCACGCAGGCGCGTGACCGGCTTTCCTATGTGCAGCCCGGCGACATAAGCTTTCTTGTGATCAACGATCTGCCGGTTGCCGTCGGAGCAACTGACGAGCCAGCAACGGTGAGCACAGACATTCAAGACACAAAAATCGATTGGTTGGGATCCCTGTTCGCCTCCGCGATGACGGCCGGCCTTGCACCGAAGGCCGCTCAATGACCACACCACCGTTCGATCCCTTTACCGATGACGACATTGCCCTCGTCTCCGCTCAGCTCGGTCGGCCGGCCCGCAATGTGGTGGGTATCGCGGCGCGGTGCGTGTGCGGAGCGCCGACCGTCGTCGCCACGGCCCCGCGTCTGGCCGACGGCACACCGTTCCCCACCACCTACTACCTCTGCCACCCTGCTGCCACGGCGGCCATCTCGCAGCTGGAAGCCACGCAGGTAATGAATGAGTACAACCAGCTGCTCGCTGATGACGAGGGTGTTCGTGTTGCCTACCGCGCCGCGCACGTGAGCTTCCTCGCCGACCGCGCACAGCTGGGCGATGTCCCCGAAATTGCCGGTATTTCATCCGGTGGCATGCCCGATCGGGTGAAGTGCCTGCACGCCCTCGCCGGCCACGCGCTGGCGGCCGGGTCGGGCGTGAATCCCATCGGAGACCTAGCGCTTGAGCGGTGCACGTGGACGCCCACCGTGTGCGAGTGCATCGACTACTCGGTCGCGGATTCGGCGGCGGATTCGGTCGCCGAGTGACCGGAGCGCGGCGATGGCTCGGCGCCGGTCTGGGTGTGCTGCTCGCGGCTTCGGTCGTGGGCGGTTCCGTCGTTCTCGATGCTGCTCCCGCACACGCTGATCAAATTCGAGACCTGGAGTACTGGCTCGGTGACTATGGTTTCGCCGACGCGTGGAACACCACCCGCGGCGCCGGGGTAACCGTGGCCGTGATCGACACCGGAATTGACTCCAGTGTCGCCGAGCTCGCCGGTGTGGTTGTGGGGGGAACGGATGTCTCCGGGCTTGGTTCCGCCAACGGCCAGAAGCCCGTGGGTAGTGACGCCCAAGACAGCAGCCACGGCACAATGGTGGCCTCGCTCCTCGCCGGCCGTGGCACGGGCGACGGCGCCGGCCTGGTGGGTGTGGCACCGGAAGCGAACCTGCTGTCGGTGTCGGTGGCCTTTGGCGAGTCCGCATCCACCGTGAGCAACGACGACCAAATTGCCGAGGGCATCCGCTGGGCAGTGGATAACGGTGCCGACGTGATCAACATGTCGCTCACCCGCAACACCCTGTTCTGGCCCGAGAGCTGGGACGACGCCTTTCTGTACGCGTTCGAGAACGATGTGGTGGTGGTTGCCGCGGCCGGCAACCGAGGAAGTGGAACAACGGAGGTGGGCGCCCCGGCGACGATTCCCGGTGTGCTCACGGTTGCCGGAGTGGACCGCAACAAGACGGCAAGTTTTGATGCCTCATCGCAGGGCATCACAATCTCTGTCGCCGCGCCGAGTGAGCAACTGGTGGGCGCGGTGCCCGGCGGCGGCTACGTGTTGTGGGATGGCACCAGCGCAGCGGCGCCCATCGTCTCGGGCCTCGTGGCACTCGTTCGGGCGCAGTTTCCCAACCTGAGCGCAGCCGAGGTGATGAACCGCGTAATTGCCTCGGCCAACCCCGATGGACGTAGTGTGCCGAGCCCGATCTACGGAAATGGTCTGATCGATGCCCTCGGCGCGGTAACCGCCAGCGTGCCCGCGGCAACGGTGCAACCGCCGACCGAGTTGCTGGCGGAGTGGATCCGCCTCCATCGCCGGGCCGACCTCGACGTGCAGCCCACCGAGACGCCGTCGGTGGTCACGCCGAACGTTCCCACGAAGGACCCCACCGTTCCCGGGCAGAATATTGCCTCGGCGTGGCTCCCTAACCAGCTCTCACTCACCTACATCAGCCTGCCGCTCGCCGTGCTCGTGGGATTTGGTATCCTATTAGTGATGCTCGGCATTGGCGCCACTCGGCATTTCAGGCAAATTCGCCGCAAGTAGGTAGGATTTGCGCAAAATAACCATGTAGGAGGCCCTCTCATCGTGCCCAAAATTCTCATTGTTGGTGGCGGCTACGCCGGTTTTTACACGGCTTGGAAGCTCGAGAAGTGGCTGCGATCCGGTGAAGCAGAGGTCACCATCGTTGACCCGCTTCCGTACATGACGTACCAGCCGTTCCTCCCCGAGGTCGCTGCCGGGTCCATTGAAGCGCGCCACGCCGTTGTTGCTCACCGTCGCCACCTGAAGACGACCAACATGATCTCCGCCAAGGTCAGCTACATCAACCACGCCGAGAAGACGGCTACGATCACGCCGGCCGTTGGCGAGCCGTGGGAGTTTGCGTACGACATTGTTGTGGTCACGGCCGGAGCAGTATCGCGCACGTTCCCGATCCCGGGCGTCGCCGACCAGGCCATCGGCCTCAAGACGATTGAAGAAGCCGTCGCGATTCGCGATCGTGTTCTCACCAACTTTGACAAGGCTGCCGGGCTCCCCGCCGGTCCCGAGCGCGAGCGCCTGCTCACGTTCGTTGTTGTCGGCGGCGGGTTCGCCGGTATTGAGGTCTTCGCCGAGCTGCGCTCGTTCGCCACCTCACTGCTCAAGTCGTACCCCGAGATCAGCTTTGACGACGTGCACTTCCACCTGATCGAGGCCATGGGTCGCATCATGCCCGAGGTGTCCCTGAAGACCAGCCTGTGGGTCATCGAGAACCTGGCTGCCCGCGGTGCGCAGATTCACCTCGACACGCAGCTGAAGAGCGCCGTCGACGGTGTTATCGAACTCTCCACCGGTGAAACCTTCGCCACGGACCTCATCGTCTGGACTGCCGGCGTGATGGCGAACCCGAAAATCGTGCGTCACACCGATCTCCCCATCGAAGAACGCGGTCGCCTGCAGGTGCGCGCGGACCTGCGCGTGGGAACCGAAGACGACATCATCGCCGACGCCTGGAGTGCCGGTGACGTGGCCTGCGTGCCCGACCTCAGCGGTGGCGGCGTGGGCGGCAACTGCGTGCCCAACGCCCAGCACGCCGTGCGCCAGGGAAAGCTCCTGGCCCAGAACATTGTCGCCGTCATTCGCGGTGAGGGCCCCAAGGAGTACAACCACAAGAACCTCGGTGCCGTTGCCGGCCTCGGCGTCGGCGTCGGTGTCTTCCAGTCCGGCAATATTGCGATCACCGGTCTGCCGGCCTGGTTCGCGCACCGTGGCTACCACGGTCTGGCCATGCCGAGCTGGGAGCGCAAGCTGCGCGTGGTGTGGGGCTGGGTGAACAACTTCTTCCTCGGTCGCGACATCGTCTCGATCACCGCCATGCAGGCTCCTCGCGCCGCGTTCGAAGAGTTCGCGTCACGTCCGAAGCCCCCGGTTGAAGCTCCGGCCCCGGCCGCTGCAGCGCCCCGGGCTCCGCGTGCCCCCCGTGCTCCGCGCAAGCCCGCCGCGAAGGCACCAGCCAAGTCCGTGCAAGCGGATGCCGTGACCACGTCGGCTGCGACCGACTCGGTTGTTGAAGAGGTCGTCGCCGAGCGCGCTGCCGCCGAGGCATCCGCTTCAAAGTAAGGTACGTCACGGTGCACGCGCTGCACCGCCTACGCTAGAAGCGTTCGAGAACTTTCGAGCGCGCCCCCGTAGCCCAATCGGCAGAGGCAAACGACTTAAAATCGTTCAAGTCTGGGTTCAAGTCCCAGTGGGGGCACCACGTATCACCCTCGGAACGGCGCACAGGGGGAGACCGCATGACACAGCAGAACCGTGGTTCAGTAACCATTCCGGTGATTGACGGACATAACGACCTGGCCTGGGCGTGCCGCGATAAGCGCGACTACTCCGTGGCGGGCCTGGATTCCGAGGCCGACTCTGTGATCAGTGGGTTGCAAACGGATGTCCCCAAGTTGCGTCGCGGGGCCGTGCAGGCACAATTCTGGTCGGTGTGGGTGCACACCGATCTTGCGGGTGCTGCCTCGGTGCAGGCAACGCTGGAGCAGATTGATTTCGTGCACCGACTCGTGGACGCCTATCCCGATGACCTGCAATGGGCCGTGACCGCCGATGACGTGGACGAGGCCCGGGCTGGCGGCCGCATCGCCTCTCTGATCGGAATTGAGGGCGGTCATCAGCTCAATAATTCGCTCGGCGTGCTGCGCCAATTTGCCCGCGCCGGTGCGCGCTACCTGACTCTCACCTGGAACTCGTCGACGGCGTGGGCCGACGCGGCCGTGGGTGAGGTTCGCCACGACGGCCTCAACGATCGGGGCCGCGACATGATCGCGGAGATGAACCGCATCGGCATGATCGTTGACCTGTCGCACGTGTCGGCGGCCACGATGAGGGACGCCCTCGATGCCACCGCGTTACCCCTTATTTTCAGTCATTCCTCGTGCTTTGCCCTGAACTCGCACCCCCGCAACGTGCCGGACGAGATCCTCCTCCGCCTTGCCGAGAACGGTGGCGTGCAGATGCTCACCTTCGTGCCGTCGTTCATCTCGGCTGCGTTCTTTGCGTGGGAGCAGGCCGGATCAATCGGTGTGGCACCGACTGTAACGGTTGCCGACGTGGCCGACCATGTGGAGCATGCCCGGCGACTCGCCGGTATTGACCACATTGGTATTGGCGGCGACTTCGATGGCTGCCCCGAGATGCCGGTTGGCCTCGCAACCGTGGCCGACTACCCGAATCTGTTCGACGAGCTGTCTGCACGCGGGTGGACGCGGCCGGACCTGCTGAAGCTGGGCGCGCAGAATGTGCTGCGGGTGCTGCGAGCACACGACGAGACCTACCGCCGCTTCACGTCGTGAGACCCGCACGCTCCGGAGCGTAAACTGAGCCCTTGACCTCAGCGGATGTTGTCCAGGCCGCCGGGGAGTGTTGCCGGAATCGGCGACCGCGTGAAAGGAAGCAATGAGCCTGATCAGGCTGAACGATGTCAGTGTTCGCTTTGAGAACACCCAGATTCTGCGCGAGGCGTTCTTTCGCCTCGAACCGAGCGATCGGGTGGGCCTGATCGGCAAAAACGGATCCGGTAAGTCCACCATCCTCAAGCTGGTGCTGGAGCAGGTGTCGCCCGATACCGGAACCGTCACGCTGGAGGCCGGCACCCGGGTGGGTTACTTCTCGCAGTTCTCGGAGCTGAACGGCGAATCGACCATCACCGAGGTTCTCGATGCCCTCTTCGTCGAGGTGAAGGCGATCGAGGCCGAGCTCGCTGCCATCGACGCCGCCATCGCCCTCGACTCCTCGGCCAGCGCCGCCCTTGACGCCCTGATCGTGCGTCAAGCCGAGCTGTTTGAAGACATGGATCGCCTCGACGGGTGGGATTACAAGCGCCATATTGATACCGCCCTGACCACCCTGGGCTTCGACGAGGCGCACCGCGTGTGTGCCATCGACGAACTGTCCGGCGGCTGGCGTAACCGCGCTGCCCTGGCCAAGATCGTGCTCGAGGCCCCCGACGTGCTGCTGCTCGATGAGCCCACCAACTACCTTGACGTGGCCGGTGTGGAGTGGCTCGAAGCCTGGTTCCGCGACTTCCGCGGCGCGGCCATTGTGGTCTCGCACGATCGCCGATTTCTCGACGCCGTTGTCACCCGCATCATCGAGGTGGAGAACTATCACCTGCACGAGTACCCCGGTAACTTCGGCGAATACGTGGTGCAGAAGCAATTTCGTCTCAAGACCCTCGACGCACAGTTTGTGCACGAGTCCGAGTTGCTGGCCTTCGAAGCCGAGGGTATCTCCGACCGACGTGACGCCGCGAAGGCCGAGAGTCGCGCGCTCGGCAATAAGCTCGCGCACATCAAGAAGTCTCGGGCCCCGCGCCCGGTGGACCAGATCATCACCGAGATCTACGGTTCGCTCCACGTGAAGGACGGTCTCTGCCGGGTGGAGCAGCTCAGCAAGTCCTATGGCGACAAGGTGCTTTTCACCGACCTCACCTTCGAGATCCGCAAGGGTAATCGCGTGGTGGTTCTCGGCCCCAACGGCAGCGGCAAAACTTCGCTGCTGCGCGTGCTCACCGGGGAAGAGAAAGCCGATGCGGGAACGGTGAACTGGGCATCCGGTGCCGGCGTGGTGTCCTACAACCAGGTGCTCGCGGACCTCGACGAGACCGACACCGTCAGCCACGCCGTCAACGCCATGCCCGGAAGCCTCGCCCTCATCGCAACGCGCAAGTCCGTGAACCGGTTCCTCGCCATGTTCCAATTCTCGGAGGCTGACCTTAAGCAGAAGATCGGCAACCTCTCGGGTGGACAGCGTGCCCGGGTCGCCATGGCCCAGTGCCTGCTCTCAGGGGCGTCCATACTGCTGCTCGACGAGCCCACGAACCACCTGGACATGTCGAGCACGCAGGTGATGGAACGTGCCCTGCTGCATTTCCCCGGTGCCGTTGTGGTGGTGAGCCACGACCGCTTCTTCACCGACAAGATCGCCAATCGCTACCTGGTTTTCGGAGCGGATGCCGCCGAGCCGGGCGAGATCGACGTGCGCGTCGCGTAACCGGTCACCGACCGACCGCCTGCGCTGATCAGGTCAGGCGGTCGAGGTAGCGCAGGATGATGCCCTCACGCAGCGCCCACGGCGACACCTCGAGCTCCTCGGCTTTAAACGCAGACATCGCCTCACCCAGAACGATGCCGCCGGCCACGATCTGGAACGTGCGGTCGGCGGTGATCCCCGGGAGCGCGGGGCGGGCATCCGCTGGAATACGGGCCAGGCGTGGCACCCAGTCACCGAGCTGAGCGCGACCGAGGCGCAGGCGATCACCGGAGCCCACGCCGTCGGACGTGGAGCCGGCCAGGCGGGCCAGTGATCGGATGGCTTTGGAAGAACCTACGATGTGGTGGGGCGCCGGCAGTGCGGCGAATGCTCCCACGGCGTCTTTCAGAACGTGGGCGGCGTGGTGCCGCAGGGCGGTCACCTCGTCGGGCAACGGCGGGTCGTGGTGCAGAAAACCAATGGTGCTGCGGCCGGCGCCGAGGGGGAGCGACAGGGCCACCTCGGGTACCTCGCCCGCGCCCGCAGCGATCTCGAGGGAGCCGCCGCCGATGTCGAACAGCAGAATGTTCTCGGCCGACCACCCGTACCAGCGGCGAACGGCCAGGAACGTGAGCCGGGCCTCGTCTTCCCCGGTGAGCACCTGCAGGGCAACGCCGGTCTCGCGCTCCACGCGTTCCAGGAGTTCGGGACCGTTGGTGGCCTCACGAAGCGCCGACGTGGCGAACGGCAACAGCTCGTCAATGTGATGGCGGGACGCGAAGTCGGCGGCGTTCTGTACGGCGGTGAGCACAGCCGCTACTCCCTCGTCGCTGATCGCGCCGTCGGGCGTGATGTATCGCATCAGCCGGAGAACGGCCTTATCGGAGGCCATCGGCAGGGGAGCAGCGCCCGCGTGGGCATCGACGATGAGCAGGTGGACGGTATTCGACCCGACGTCGAGGACTCCTAAGCGCACAGGTGTACGTTACTGCCTGTTACAGCCCGGCCGGTGCCACGAAGCGTTGCCACGCCCACGCGCCGCCACTCAGCGCAGCGAAGACGCCGGCTGCCACCCAGAGGAGGGGGACGGTTCCGGCGCTCTGCCACACGTCGATCACCGGTGACAGCACGGCGAACAGCAGCGTGAACGCGGTCACCATGAGGCCCGCCCAGGCGAGGGGTGACCAGGCCAGCACACTCCGACCGCTGGTGCGCCCGAGGGGAATGAGCACGAGCACGGCCGAACCGATCGCAGCGAGCACTACGGTGTTCACCATCTCCGCGAGCAGGTTGGATGCGAAGCCGGTTGCGGCCGGCAGAACTCCGAGAACGGTCCAGCTCACGATGCCCAGAATGAGCAGACTGGCCGCTCGAACGGCACCGAGTTGCCCCCGCTGAGCGATGGTGGGCCCGGCGGCAACCGTGATGCTCCCGAGAAGCGCGAAGAGCAGTGCCGGCTGAATATCGAGCACCCGAGAACCGATCGCGGTGGCAGCCACCAGCACGAGGTAGCGCGGAAGGAATGTGAGAGTGGCGTCCACCCTCATCACCCGGGTGCTCCACACCAGAGGGACAACGGCGGCCGCGATATTCACGATGAGGAGGGCACCGATCACGGCGACGAGAAGCCGCAGATAGGCGGGTTGGGAAACGACGGGGCCCGACAAGAGCACGAGCGTTGCCGCAGCCACGAGCGCGGCCACGCCCAGCAGCCAGCGGTTCCACTCAACCGCGGGAGCGGTCTCGAATTCGTCGCGTGCGCGGTTACGCCCGGCAATTGCGGTCGCACCCCAGAGCGGGCGGCCGCCGCGGGCCCGGGAAATTGTTCCGGCAAGCAGCCGGGAGGGAATGGCAAACAGGAGCACGGCTCCCAGAGCCAGCAAAACCGCCTGCAGCCAAGGGAAAGCGGCGCTCGTGAACGGCGAGGAGACGGCGGCCGTGAACCGCGTGGGCGCGTTCCACCCGCCGGGTACGAACCCCGATGCGGGAATCGAGCTGGAGGCGCTGGGTGACGGCGCGGGAGACGGGGTGGGTTCCGGCACCACGGGAACGCTGTCCGCCGACGAGGAGGGCGCTGAGGAGGCCGACGGGCTCGACGTCTGCGGCACGGTCGCGGCGGGAGGGGACGTGGGGCTCGGCGTGGGGGTTCCCGAACTCGGGGGAACGGTGGGTTTTACGTACGACACCCGGGCCGGGGAGCTGCCCGGGCTCACATTTCCCGCGGCATCCTGCTGCACGGCAATGAGGGAATACGATCCCGCAGCGACACCACCGGCGCTGCAGGTCCACGCCCCACCGCTGACTCGCGCGGTGCACACCGAGTAGGGGCCAGCGAACACGGTGACCGTGGCGGCGCTTTCACCCGTGCCGGAGTACATTGCACCGGCCACGGGAATCCGCGCGCCCGCTGACGGTGTGCTGATGACCGGAGCAGTGGGTCGATCCACATCGAAAGCGATCGACACAGGGGTGCTGGAGTTCGAAAAATTCTTCCCGCTATACGAGGCGCTCTGCCGCGCCGATACGGTGCGGTTTCCGCTGGTGGTCACACCGGCGAGATAACACGCCCACGCGCCCGACGCATCCGCTGTGGTGGTGCAGTTGACGATGCTGGGTACCGAGACCACAACGGATGCCCCGGGGTAGCCCGTGCCGCGCACCAGACCGTTGGATACTCCGCCCGCCACCGTGGGGGCACCGAGCACCATGACAGTGATCTCGTCGACGAGGGTCGAATCTCCCGTGGCCACAATGCGGAGGGCGACATCGGCTGAATTGGGCAGTGCGGCGTTTGGGCACGACCACTGTTCTGTGCCGTCGGGGGCGATGATGCAGAGCGGATCGCCTCCGGTAGGCGAGAGCAGCTGCACCTCGGAGGATGCGTCACGGGTTCCCGAGACGGTGACGGTTGAGCTGCCGATGAAGGCGCCGGCGGACGGGCTGGTAATAACCGGTGCGATGACAGCCGCGACCCGTGGCTCGGCACTCGGAGACGGTGTGATCGGGGTTTCGACAGTGGACGGAACGTCGGATGCGGCGAACGCTGTGTGCGGCCCAGAGATAGCCAGAAAACCCGTCGTCACGGCCACGACGACAAGCACCGCTCCGCGAAGGATCCAGGGTCGCAACACCGACGCTCCGGAGGCGTTACGTTTGGATGAGGTCACGGGGCTCACCAACCCAGTTGACGGGGCGGAACGCAGAAAGTCAACCTGAAACCACCGATCGATGACATATCTCAACACGCCGAAAGCGGCTCGCCGTGAAGCCTACCCACGGACTGTTTTTCGTGGGCGTCACAGAACGATCACAACCTCCCATCCACACCCCCAAAGCGGGATTCACTCGAAGGCAACCCGATGAAAGCTGCGCGATGATTCTGCGCACGCCGCCCTGGCGCAACTGGGCACGCACTGAGTCCGTTCGACCGGTTCGGGTGGAGCGTCCGGCCACGGTGCCGGCGGTGCAGCGTGCCGTGCGTGCCGCGGCGCGCGCGGGGCTGCCGGTAAAAGCGGTGGGCACGGGGCACAGCTTCACCGGAATCGCCCTCGCCCCGGGGGTGCAGCTTGACCTGCACGATCTGTGCCTGAGCGGCGAGAACGGGGAGCCCGGCGGGGTCCTCCGCGTCGATACCGGTTCCGGCCGAGTCACCGTGACCGGCGGTCTGCCGCTGCACCGCCTCATCCGCCTGCTCGCGACGCACAACCTGACCCTCACCAACCTGGGCGACATTGACCGGCAGACCGTGGCCGGGGCCATCTCCACGGGAACGCACGGAACCGGTGGCCGGTTTGCCGGGCTGGCCAGCCAGGTGGTGGCCCTGACCCTCGTGATTGGTGATGGCAGCGTTCTGCGGGTGAGCGCAACGGAAAACGCCGAGCTCCTGCCGGCGGCACGTCTCGGACTCGGCGCCCTCGGCATCATCGTTGACGTCACACTGCAGTGCGTTCCGTCATTTGTGCTCAATGCGGAGCAGTACGCCGAAGACCTGGATCACGTGCTGGCGACCTACCTGCAGCGTTGCGCATCAACGGACCACTTCGAGTTCTTCTGGTTTCCGCACACCGATGTCGCGATGACGAAGACGAATACCCGCCTCGCCGCTGCCGCCCCCGGTGCGCGGTCTGCTCGCGTGGCTCGCTGGATCGACGATGAGGTGCTCGCCAACGGCGTGTACCGTGCCGTGTGCGACCTCGGAACGGCGATTCCGGCGCTCGTGCCGCCCCTCGCCCGCATCTCGGCCCGAGCCACGGGCAACCGCGAATTCACGGATGCCTCGGCGCGGGTGTTCGCCACCAGTCGGACGGTGCGTTTCCGTGAGCTGGAGTACGCCCTGCCGCGGAAGAACGTGCCCGATGCGGTGCGTGCGGTGCGCGCACTGATCGAGGCTCGCGGCTGGCGCATCTCGTTTCCCGTCGAAGTGCGGTGTTCGGCCGCCGATGACCTCTGGCTGTCCACCGCAACCGGGCGTGAAACGGGGTACATTTCCGTGCACCGCTACATTCGCGAGGACCCCGACGCGTACTTTCGTGCCGTCGAACAGATCATGCTGGAGCATGGCGGGCGTCCACACTGGGGCAAACTCCACTATCAAAATGCCGACGCGCTGCGAGAAAGCTACCCGCACTTCGACGACTTTCTCGCCGTCCGTGACAGGCTCGATCCGGAGCGTCGCTTCACCAACAGCTATCTGAAAAGAGTTCTCGGCCCGTGAGCATGCAGTCCGCCAACAGCCATCGCCCCAAACCACGTCCCACGGCCTCCGAGGCCCGTGATTGGCCGCACCGCATCTCGGAGCTCGGTGACCTCCTGCCCGACGGGTTCGTGATGGGGACCTCCACCACCGCATTCCAGGTGGAGGGGGCGGCCCGGGACGGCGGACGAGGCGACTCGGTCTGGGACACCTTCACGGCGACATCCGCTCACATCAAAGACGGCTCGAACGCCTCGGTCGCCGCCGATCACCTCACCAAGTTCGCCGAGGATGCCACGCTGCTGCGTGAACTGGGAGTGGATGCCTACCGATTCTCGCTGTCGTGGCCGCGGCTGCAGGCTGAGGGACGCGGCGCCCTCAACCGCACCGGTCTCGCCTTCTACGATCGGCTGCTCGACGCGCTTCTCGTGGCCGGCATCCGTCCCATGGCGACGCTGTCGCACTGGGACACACCGACGGCGCTGCGGGGTGGTTGGCTCAATCGGGACACCGCCGGTCGCTTCGGCGATTACGCTCACGCGGTGGGGGAGGCGCTCGGTGACCGCATCGACGCCTGGGTCACCCTCGACGACCCGGCCACCGTGATGCTGCAGGGCTACGCCCTCGGCACCCAGGCGCCGGGGCGCGCGCTGCTTTTTGCTGCGCTGCCCGCGGCGCACCACCAGTTGCTCGCCCACGGGCTTGCCGTGCAGGGCTTGCGAGCAGCGGATGTCTCCGGCCAAATTGGCGTGGCAAACGCCCACTCGCCGGTGGAGTCGCTCACCGACCGGGACCAGGATCGCTCCTACGCGGATCTGTACGACCTGCTGCACAACCGCATTTTTGCCGACCCAGTGCTGCTCGGACGCTATCCCGACCCGCTCGAGCCGTTCGCGGTGGAACTGCGCGGACTGCTCGAGGCCGACCCGGTCGATCTTGCCGTGATTCACCAGCCGCTGGACTTCTACGGACTGAATTACACCGGGCCTTCAAGGATCGGCGCCGGTACCGGCCGCACGGTGTTCGTCGGCGATCCGGCATCCGTGACCCCAGTTTTTCCCTTCCATCAGGCGCCGTTCCGCGAATTTCCGGTCACCGGGGCGGGCGTGGTCAGCGCACCGGAATACCTGGGGGTGGCGCTCGCCGAGTTGCACACGCGCTACGGCGAGGTGCTCCCTCCGGTGTTCATCACATCACTGGGGGCCGGCTACGCAGACCAAACCGACGAGCGTGGTGCCGTGCATGATCCGCTACGCATCGACTACCTCGGGGAACACCTGAGTACGGCCGTGGCGGCGGTGCGGCCCGGGGGCGTGGCCGAGGGGGTGCGATTGCAGGGCTTCTTCGTGCGCTCCTTGATCGACGGTTTTGAGTGGTCGGCCGGGTACACGCAGCGGTACGGGCTTGTGCACGTGTCCTTCACCGACGGGATGACCACGCGTACCCCGAAGGACTCCTATCGCTGGTTACAGGCGGTGCTTGCCGCGCGTTAGTGCGCCCGGGTTACTACGGCGTGCGGCGCTGCAGCGTGATGGATCCGAGAATCACCGCGCCCACGATCCAGGCGCCAATGATCAACAGCTCGCCGCCAATGTAAGCGGCATCCTGCGAATCCGTGGCGACTGCCCGCAGCGCGTCAATTGCGTGCGAGAGCGGAAGCCAGTCGCTGATCGCCTGGAGGGGCTGCGGCAGCTGTTCGCGTGGCAGAAAGATGCCGCCCAGCAGAATCTGCGGAAAGACCAGTAGCGGCATGAACTGCACCACCTGAAACTCGGTGCGCGCAAAGGCACTGGCGAGCAGCCCCAGGGTCGTGCCGAGCACGGCATCCGCTACGGCCACCGCGAGCAGCAGCCAGAGCGATCCGGCAATGTCGAGGCCGCAAACCCATACCGAGAACCCGACAGCGATCGCCGACTGCGCCACGGCGAGCAGGCCGAATGCGAGCGCGTACCCCAGAATGAGGTCGCCCTTGCCGAGCGGCATCGACAGCAGGCGTTCCAGCGTTCCCGTGCGCCGCTCCCGCAGGGTCGTGATGCTGGTAACCAGAAACATCACAATGAACGGGAAGAGCGCGATCATGGCCGGGCCCACATCGTTGAACACCAGCGTGTCCGAAAAAATCCAGGCGAGCAGGCCAATAAGCAGGCTCGGCACCACGAGCAGCAGCACGATGGTGCGCGGGTCGTGGCGAATCTGGGTGAGAACGCGCCCGGCGGTGGCGATCGTGCGGGTGGGTGTCACGGTAGCGCCTCGCCCAGATCTGAATCCGACCGCTGATGTTTCCCGAGCGGATGCCGGGCAATCAGTGTCAGGAACGCCGCCTCGGTGTCTGCCGCTCCCGTTGCGGTGAGGAGGCCGCCGGGTGTGTCATCGGCCAAAATATCGCCGTCCCGCATGAGCAGCAGCCGATCGCACCGGTTCGCCTCGTCCATCACATGGCTGGACACGAGCAGGCTGGTGCCGTCGCTCGCCAAACGATGAAAAAGTGACCACAGGGCAACGCGCAGCACGGGGTCAAGTCCCACGGTCGGCTCATCGAGAACGAGAAGCGCGGGCGATCCGAGCAGGGCGCCGGCGAGCGAGACCCGGCTGCGCTGCCCGCCGGAGAGGGAACCGACAAGTTGGCTCGACTGTGCGGCCAGGTCGGTCAGTGCGATTACGCGGTCAACGTCCGAGCGTGGCACGCCGAGTACCGCTCGAAAATACTGCAGGTTCTGCCGAACCGTGAGGTCGTCATACACGCTGGCATCCTGGGTGACATAGGCCACGCGATGGCGCAGGGACGGGGAGCCGGCCGGTTCTCCGAGCACCGTCACCTCGCCCGACGCCACCACCTGCACACCCACAATCGACCGCATCAGCGTGCTCTTGCCGCATCCGCTGGGACCGATCAGGCCCACCACCTGGCCGAGAGGAATCGTGACGGTCAGGCCGTGCAAGACCGCGTGTTTTCCCCGTCGAACATGCAGATCGCGCACGACGACCGCGACCTCGACAGCAGTGCTCATGGGGGAACTCTCCGCCGGCGAGAACCGCTTGTCAAGGGTGTTTGCGAGGCGTGAGAGTGGCCTTCGCTTTAGCTTTGAGTGTGGTGAGAAGCGGAGGGGAGCCTCAGAACTCTTGGTTAGTATTATGCTGCACCGCACGCAGACCCCGGCTCATCCAGCCCGAGCCTACACCGCGCACAACAGCGCATCACCAGAGTTGGCACCAGCCGACTGAACATGCAAGGAGACCCCGCCATGGAATGGCTCATCCCGGTCCTGATCGTCGTTGTCCTGATTGCCATTATTGGCATTTACCTCTGGGCCACGTACAACTCCCTCGTAACCCTCAAGGTGCGAGTTGATGAGGCTTGGAGCGACATTACCGTTCAGCTGAAGCGGCGTGCCGACCTGATTCCTAACCTGATCGAAGCGGTGAAAGGCTACGCCGCCCACGAAAAAGGCGTGTTTGAGAGTGTGACCAAGGCGCGTGCCGAGACGCTGTCCGCACAGGGCCCCGCCGACGCATCCGCTGCCGAGAATCACATGCAGACGGCGCTGAAGAGCATCTTCGCGGTGGCCGAAGCGTATCCCCAGCTGCAGGCCAGTCAGAACTACCTGCAGCTGCAGGGCGAGCTTGTTGACACCGAAGACAAGATCCAGGCCTCACGCCGGTTCTACAACGGTGGCGTACGTGGGTTCAACACCAAGATCCAGGTTTTCCCGAACCACATCTTCGCTCGCAACCTCGGTTTCTCCGAGCGTGACTTTTTCGAAGTGGCCGACTCCGCAGCCATTGCAGAGCCGCCTCGCGTGCAGTTCTAAGGCAGCGCGCAGATGTACAGCGCGATCGCGAAGAACAAACGCAACACCGTGTTCATCATGATCTTCTTCTTCGTGATCATCGCGGGGCTCGGATGGCTGGCCAACGCTATCTATGGCGGCGGTAGCTACGGCATTTTGGTGGCCACCGTTGTCATTGCCGGGCTGTATGTGCTGTTTCAGTACTTCGCTGCCGGCCGCCAGGCCATCTCCATGGCCGGAGGGATCAAGCTCACCAGCAAGTCCGACAACCCGAGGCTCTGGCGCATCGTAGAGAACCTGGCCATCACCACCGGCACGCCCATGCCCGAGGTGTACATCATCAACGATCCGGCACCAAATGCGTTCGCCACCGGGCGCGATCCGCAGCACGCCATTGTGGCCGCAACCACCGGACTGCTTGAGCTCATGGACGATGCGGAACTCGAAGGCGTCATGGCCCACGAGCTGGGCCACGTGCGCAACTACGATATTCGAGTCTCGATGGTGGTCTTCGGCCTCGTCGTAGCCATCGGCTTCATCTCGGACATGTTTTTGCGCATGGCGTTCTTTGGACGCAACAACAACAACGGCAACCCCGTCGTCCTGGTCTTCGGAATCGTGGCCATGGTGGTGGCACCCATCATTGCCACGGTCGTTCAGTTCGCCGTGTCTCGTCAGCGCGAATACCTGGCGGATGCCACGGGTGCGCTCACGACCCGGCATCCGGATGCGCTCGCCAGCGCCCTGAACAAGCTCGGCGAATACGGCCGCCCCATGCGCAAGCAGAACACGTCGATGGCGCATTTGTGGATCTCAGATCCGCTCAAAAAGGGTGCCATGGGTCGGCTCTTCGCCACCCACCCGCCGATCGCTGACCGCATTGAGCGCCTCAACACCATGGGTCGTCAGTTCTAGATCACTTCTGTGGGCCGCTGGTGCCGTGGTAACCTGTGCTCGCTGTTCACGCGGCGTTCATGGGGGCCACCCTCGCCGGATACCTGGCCGTCGTACTCTCTGGGAGGTCGCGCGCGTACGGCGCTGCGACTACGTCCCAACGGAGGAACCTTGTCCATGAAACGCACGTTGACGCTCACTTTGGCTGCTGCGGCAGCCCTCACGCTTGCGCTCTCCGCGTGCTCGAGTGCCCCGGCTCCCGTTGCTGGCGGTGTCGATGCCGCAACGGCCACGAGTCTCACCGCTTTTGGCGAGCTGGCCGACCTCGAGGCCGCGGCCGAGGCTGAGGGAACCCTCAACGTGATTGCACTGCCCCGTGACTGGGCCAACTACGGTGCCATTCTCGACGCTTTCAGCGCGAAGTACCCCGACATCACCATCAACGAGGCGTCACCGGACGGATCGAGCGCCGAAGAGATCGCGGCCGCCAAGAACCTGCAGGGGCAGGACACCGCCCCCGACGTCTTCGACCTGGGTCTCGCCGTGGCCGCGGCCAATACCGACATGTTTGCGCCCTACCAGGTGGCCACGTGGTCGGAGATTCCCGACGCTCTCAAGGAAGCCAGCGGACTCTACACGGGTGACTACGGCGGCTACATGGCGGTCGGCTATGACCCCGATGCCGTGCCCGCCCCCGAGAAACTCTCTGATCTGCTGGGAAGCGACTACAAGGGCAAGGTCGCGATCAATGGTGACCCCACTCAGGCCGGTGCGGCCTTCGCCGCGGTGGGCCTCGCGAGTGTGCAGAACGGTGGATCCGTAGATGACTTTCAGCCCGGAATTGACTTCTTCTCCGATCTGAATGAGGCCGGAAACTTTTTGAAGGTTGACCCGACCCCGGCCACCATCGCGTCGGGAGAGACACCGGTTGTCTTCGACTGGGACTACCTCAACGTGAGTTACGGCACACAGCTTGAGGGTCAGCGGAACTGGAAGGTTGTCGTGTTCCCCGGTACCGGGTACGCCGGTTACTACAACCAGGCCGTGAGCAAGGATGCCCCGCACCCGGCAGCTGCTCGCCTCTGGCAGGAATTCCTCTACAGCGACGAGGGCCAGAACCTGTGGCTCGCTGGAGGCGCTCGCCCGGCCCGTGCCGAGGCCATGGAAACCGCCGGAACCATCGACACCGCGCTGTTCGATGCCCTCCCACAGACACCGGAGACCACGGTCGTGCCCACCGAGGCTCAAGCAGCCGCGGCCGCAACCCTGCTCGGTGAAAAGTGGGCGGCAGCTGTCCAGTAGTTTCCGTGCAACGGCAGCAGCCCTCGGGCTGCTGCCGTTCGCGGTTTATGTGCTGCTTTTTCTTGCCGTTCCCACCCTGATCGCGGTCGGGTCGGGTTTCGTCGACACCAACGGTGAGTTCACGCTCGCCACCGTGGCCGCACTGGGGGATCCCGTGGTGCTCGCCACCTTCGCCAGTTCCTTCTGGCTCTCGGCACTCACCGCCATCGTGGGCGCGGTGGTCGGAGCCATTGCCTGTTATGCCTTGCTTGGCCTGCGGCCCGACGGGCCACTGCGCGTCATGGTCGACTCACTCAGCGGCGTGCTGGCGCAATTTGGTGGCGTAATGCTCGCCTTTGCCTTCGTTGCCACCATCGGCATCCAGGGCATGATCACCGTCTACCTCCGCGACACCTTCGGGGTGAACCTCTTTGAGAACGGCGTGTGGCTCTACGAGACGCCGGGCCTCATTCTTCCCTACATCTACTTTCAGGTACCACTCATGATCATTACGTTCATGCCTGCCCTGCAATCGCTCAAACCGCAGTGGGCCGAAGCGAACGCCACCCTCGGCGGGGGAACGAGAAGCTATTGGTTGCACATCGCCTTCCCGGTACTGGCACCCTCCTTCCTCGGCAGCCTGCTGTTGCTCTTTGCCAACGCGTTTTCGTCGTACGCGACCGCTGCGGCGCTGGTGAGTCAGGGATCGCAAATCGTCCCGTTACAGATTCGAGCAGCGCTCACGAGTGAGACTCTGCTGGGTCGGTCGAATTTGGCCGGAGCGCTGGCGCTGGGAATGATCGTGGTGATGGCGATTGTGATGACCGGATATTCTCTGCTGCAGTCTCGAGCAGCCAGGTGGCAGCGATGAGCGGCGGCCTGCGGATCACGGGCGGAGTTGCGCACGCACCGTCTCGCGTGACCCGCACAGTGCTCCTCGGCACCATTGGGCTGGTCTTTGCCGTGCCGATTGTGGCCATGATCGAATTCACCTTGCGCGCCGGACTTGACGGCGGCCACGATGGAAGCCGTTGGATCGCACTGTTCCAGAACGGGTTCACGGGGGTCTACCGAACCGTTCTCGTGGGGCTCGGTAACTCGGTCACCCTCGCTATCGGCACGGTCGCCCTGGTGTTGCTTCTACTGGTGCCCACCATGCTGCTCGTTCACATTCGGTTTCCGCGCCTGCGTCGTGTGCTCGAGCTGATCTGCATTCTGCCCATCAGTATTCCAGCGATCGTGCTCGTCGTCGGTCTCGCCCCCGTGTACTCGACCGTTGCCCGCGTCTTTGGCAGTGGCGTGTGGACACTTGCTTTTGCCTACGGCATCACGGTGTTGCCGTTCGCGTACCGGGCTATTCAATCCAACCTTGATGGCGTCGACGTGAAGACCCTCAGTGAGGCCGCCCGCACGCTCGGTGCGAGTTGGGGCACCACACTCGTGCGCGTGCTTGTGCCGAACCTCCGCCGGGGAATTTTGGCGGGAGCCTTCATCGCGGTTGCGGTGGTTCTCGGCGAGTTCACCATTGCCTCTCTCCTCAATCGTGTCAACCTGCAAACCACACTCGTCGTTGTCAGCAAGACCGACCCGTACGCGGCGGTGATTCTGTCCCTGCTCGCCCTCGCGTTTGCGTTCCTGCTGCTGCTCGTGATCGGCCGACTCGGCGCCGCACCTCGTCATTCACGAAAGCCCCGTCCTCGGAAAGGCACCACCTCATGACCACCGCACCCGCCACTGTTCAGACGAGTCGCCCGGCCCAACCGGGCACTGTCGTGGAATTCACCGGTGTCGTGAAGAATTACGCCGGGCATCAGGCGCTCGCCGGGTTTGATCTTACGCTCCACGCGGGTGAATTCGTTGCGCTACTGGGTCCGAGCGGCAGCGGAAAGACCACGGCACTGCGAGTTCTGGCCGGCCTCGAATCGGTCGATGGTGGCAGCATCACGATCAACGGCGAGGACGTGTCGGTGCTGCCCACCAGCAAGCGGGACATGGGAATGGTTTTCCAGTCTTACTCACTCTTTCCGCACCTGAACGCCGGCCAGAATGTGGAATTCGGCCTGCGCATGCGCGGAATCAAGCCCGCCGAGCGTCGGGACCGCGCCCAAGCGGCCCTGGAACTGGTGGGGCTGCACGAGCATTTTGCACGATTCGCGCACGAACTCTCGGGTGGTCAGCAGCAGCGCGTGGCATTGGCCCGGGCGCTCGTGACCGAGCCGCGCGTGCTGCTGCTCGATGAGCCGCTCTCGGCACTCGATGCCAAGGTTCGTGTTGCGCTTCGCGAGGAGATCCGCCGCATTCAGACCAGTCTCGGCATCACCACGCTCTTCGTGACCCATGACCAGGACGAGGCACTTGCCGTGGCGGACCGGGTGGCTGTGATGCGGGCCGGAATGATCGAACAGGTGGGAACGCCGGAAGAACTCTACAGTCGACCGGCGAGCCCTTTCGTGGCCAACTTTGTGGGGCTTAGCAATCGGGTGAGCGGTGCGGTGCGTAACGGATGTGCCGAGGTCTTCGGCTTAAGGCTTCCGCTTCTCGATCCGGCGCACCCGGACGGTCCCGCCATGATCTCGGTTCGTCCGGAGGACATCGAATTTTGCGATGGTGGGCTCGCGGGCACGGTCGAAAGCTCAAGCTTTCTCGGCTCGCTGCGGCGCACAACGGTGCGCCTCGCCGACGGTGCCGTCGTGTTTCTTCAGCATGCCGCCAGCGTGCGGCCGGGCATCGGCGAACAGGTATTTCTCAGGTTAACCGGAGCTCCCGTGTCTGTCGAAGCCGCTACAGCGCAGGCCGATCTAGAATAATCGGGTGACGGAATCTACGGGCAAATCGAGCACAGGCAAACGGGTCATTCTGCGCACTCGGGTGGAGGCGGAAGCGTCGCTCCCGCCGGTGTCCCCGCCCCCGTTTAACGGGGTCGACGAGAACATCCCACCCGGCATTCGACTGGCCGGAGCATGGTCGTGGCGACTGATCGTGATTGCGGCCGCACTTGCCGTTCTCATCTTCCTTATTATTCAGCTGCGGCTCATCGTGATTCCGCTTTTGGTCGCTGTTCTGGTCTCGGCGCTTCTCGTGCCTTTCGTGGGGTTTCTGCAGCGACACCGCTGGCCCAAGGGGCTGGCCGTTGCCACAGCCATGCTCGGCACGCTCGTGATCGTTGCCGGGTTGATCACGTTGGCCACCACGCAGATCGCGGATGGAACGGCGGGCTTGAGTGCTCGGCTCTCGGAAACGTATAACAATTTCCGGGGCTTTTTGTCCGGAGCGCCGCTCAATCTCAGCGAGACGGACATTAACCGTTACCTGGAGCAGGGGTGGACGGCAATTCAGAACGATAGCCAGGTGTTCATCAGCGGTGCACTCTCGGTCGGAACCACCGTTGGGCATCTGCTCACCGGTTTACTGCTGGCACTTTTCAGCCTGCTGTTCATCCTCATCGATGGCAAGACCATCTGGGCCTGGATTGTGCGGCTGTTCCCGAGGCGAGCCCAGCTCGCGGTGAACGGCGCCGGCGTCGCGGGCTGGACCACTCTCGGTAATTTCGCCAAGGTGCAGATTCTGGTGGCGTCCATCGATGCTGTCGGCATCGGACTCGGTGCCGCGCTGCTCGGAGTCCCCATGGCCATTCCGATCGGGATCCTGGTGTTTCTCGGCTCCTTCATTCCCATCATCGGCGCCGTAGCGACCGGAATTGTGGCCGTGGTGATTGCGCTGTTCTTCAACAGCTGGGTGACCGCGCTACTCATGCTGGGCGTCGTTCTCCTGGTGCAGCAGGTGGAAGGCCACGTTCTGCAGCCGCTCATCATGGGAACGGCGGTCAAGGTGCATCCGCTCGGCGTGGTTCTGGTCGTTGCGGCGGGTGCGCTGCTCGCCGGGATTCCGGGCGCTCTGTTCGCGGTCCCCATCGCAGCGGTGATAAATGTAATGACGTCGTATTTGGCAGGGGGAAGTTGGCGGGAGGGTGCAGACTTGACTCAGGCCACGACGGGCTCTACTTTGTGGCGCACGGTTCCACGGCGGCCCGGTTACCGACAGCGCTCGATTCAGATCAACCACGGAAAGCACTGACATGACAGAACTGACTCTCGCCGGACCAACACTCGCCGACTTTGAGGCCGCACGACTGGTCGTGTCGCGGGTGGCTGACGTCACCCCCATGGAAAGCTCCCGCCACCTCGCCGACCTGCTCGGCGCGCCCGTGCACCTCAAGTGTGAAAACCTGCAGCGCACCGGCTCCTATAAGATTCGGGGTGCCTACAATCGGCTCTCCAAGCTCACGGCCGAGGAACGATCGCACGGCGTCGTTGCGGCCTCAGCGGGAAACCATGCCCAGGGCGTTGCGTTCGCGGCGCGGGAGCTCGGCATTAAGGCCACCATCTTCATGCCGGTCGGGGTGGCGTTGCCCAAGTTGCAGGCCACTCGGGCCTATGGAGCAGATGTCGTTCTGCGCGGTAATACCGTAGCCGAACCGCTCGTGGCTGCGGCGGAGTATGCGCGCACAACGGGCGCCATCCTGATCCCCCCCTTTGATCACGAGGACGTTGTGGCTGGGCAAGGAACGGTGGGGCTCGAAATTCTTGACCAGGTGCCCGATGTGGAGACCGTGGTGGTCCCCATTGGTGGAGGCGGCCTCATCTCTGGTGTGGCGAGCGTTCTGAAGCAGACGGCAGCGCGCGAGGGTCGACGCATTCGGGTGATCGGGGTTCAGGCAGAAAATGCCGCCGCCTACCCTCCGTCCCTCGCGGCGGGTGAGCCGATTGTCATCAGCATGCTTCCGACCATCTCCGACGGCATTGCTGTCGCCAAGCCCGGAATGCTCAATTTCGCCATCATCCGCGACGTTGTGGACGAGGTTGTCACGGTGAGCGAGGACGACACGGCGCGGGCGCTGCTCGTTCTTCTGGAGCGCGCCAAGCTGGTGGTTGAACCTGCTGGAGCGGTTGCTGTTGCGGCCATCCTGGCCGGAAAGGTGAGCGCGACGGGTCCGACCGTGGCGATTCTGTCAGGCGGCAACATTGATCCGCTGCTCATGCAGCGTGTCATCAGCCACGGCCTCGCGGCATCCGGTCGCTACCTCACTCTGCGCATCATGCTTCCGGACCGTCCCGGCCAGCTGGCCCGGGTTTCAGAACTCTTGGCACAGGTGCACGCGAACGTCGTCGAAGTGCTGCATACCCGTCACGGTGTGGGCCTGCAGATCAGTCAGGTGGAACTGGACGTGAGCGTGGAAACTCGCGGGCCGGAGCACCGCGAGCAGGTCGTGGCGGTGCTGCGCGAAGCGGGCTTCAACCCGCAGCTTGACTAACGGCGGGGCACACGGGCACAGCGAAGCGGCCGGTAGAATCGTGAGATTCGGTCGGCCGCTTTCGGTGTGAAACGGGACATCTGCCCGGCGGGGATTAGCCCGTGAAGGTCTCGACGTTGGAGATTTCCACGGCAATCGACTTGCCGCTCGGTGTCGTGTACGTGGTCGAGCCGCCCACCTTCAGGCCAAGAATTGCAGCTCCGAGGGGGCTCTGCTCACTGAAGACGTCCAGGTCGCTGCTGCCGCCGATTTCTCGACTGCCGATCAAGAATCGGCTCACGTCGCCCGCGATGGTGGCCGTGATCACCGTTCCGGGCACGACAACACCCGTGCTTTCGGGAGCCTGGCCCACCTCGGCGTGCCGGAGCAGAACGACGAGGGTGCGTATGCGCGCCTCCATCTTGCCCTGCTCCTCTTTGGCGGCGTGGTAACCGGCGTTCTCCTTGAGATCGCCCTCTTCCCGCGCCGACTCAATCTTCTTTGCAATGTCGTCGCGCCCGAGGGTGCTCAGGTTAGCTAGTTCCGCAGCCAGACGGTCGTGGGCTGCCTGAGTAAGCCAGGTGACCGTTGTGTCGGTAGTCACGGTTCATCTCCTTCATTGAGCTTGGGTGCACGTCGCCCAACCCGCGGGTTGTGAGGTGCGCAGATATAGTCGTCGCCCCAACGAAGTCAGGGCGAATATCCCATTTTAGGTCAGCCAGCACTGGTAAATCAAACCGGTGTTGCTTAGATCGGTGGTGCGAAGCACCTGCGTGAACGAGCGGGTGTACAGGTCAGAGGGGGGAATGTCGACGACCTTCCACCCCACCACGGTGAAGGACTCGTTGAGGGCCTGCACCGCACAGCTGGCCGTGGAGTTGGCCGGCATCGACACCTCAAACGTCACGCTGATGCTGTGATCGTCAATGATGCTGTGGCGAGTGTCGCGCGCTTCGATTTTTTCCGAGGCACCGTCAAGCCCGGTCCAGACCACCCACGCCACCAGCACAATGGCGAAGATTCCGCCGAGCCCCCAGAGCAACCTCGCGTCCCGGGTGCGTGAGGCGCGCGTTCGGCCGTATCTGTTCTCCAGAACGGTGCTTTCTGGCTGCACCGCAACGGACGCTGCCGGCTTAGAGGACACTGGCGATTTCACACTCCCGGATCAACGATTAGGCTAGAACCTAAGGTTATCCGGCATTCCTGAGGAGTATGGTGACGCTACGACTTTTGGCAGTGCACGCACATCCCGACGACGAGTCGAGCAAGGGTGCGGCGACGTACGCGTATTACAGCAGTATCGGTGCTGAAGTGCTCATTGTGAGCTGCACGGGTGGCGAGCGCGGCAGCATCCTGAACCCCGCGTTGGCCGATCACGCCATGGCGGAACGCGATCTGTCGGGGCTTCGCCGCCTCGAGATGCAGCAGGCCCAGGAGCACCTGGGTGTGCAACACCGCTGGCTGGGTTTTGTCGACTCGGGAATGGACGAGGACGGTTCCGTGCCGGCGAGCTCTTTTGCGGGCATTCCCCTTGAGTTCGAAACCGAACCACTCGTGAACATCATTCGGGAGTTTCGGCCGCAGGTTCTGGTCACCTACGACGAAAAGGGCGGGTATCCGCATCCGGATCACATTCGCACCCACGAAGTGTCGCTGGCGGCCTACCGTGCGGCTGCCGACCCCGAGCAGTTTCCGTCGAGTGGTGAGGCCTGGCAGATCGACAAGCTCTACTACGACCGCATCTTCAACCTCGAGCGCATCGACGCCATGTACCTCGAACTGAGTGTGGCCGAACCGGATTCGCCACTTCTCGAACCGCTGAGCGCGGCCCGGGAACGTCTGGAGGATTACCCCAAGTTGGCAACGTCTCACATCCCCGTCGGTGACTTCCTGGAGACACGAGACGCCGCTCTGCGTGCGCACGCGAGTCAGGTGTCTCCCGACAGCAGCTTCTTCTTTTGGCCGAACCACCTGGTGCGCAAGGCCTGGCCCTTCGAAGATTTCCAGCTCATTGAATCGAAAGTAGAAACCACAATGCCTGAATCCGATCTTTTCGCCGGAGTGGAGCGCACACAGTGACCCCCCTTGCTGTTCAGCTCGGTTTTCTGTTTGCTACCCCCGCGCCGATTGAGGTTGACCCCAACACGGTGACTCCCGGTGTGGTGGGCTTCTTTGCGATCGCCTTCGTGGCCGTCGCCGTCATCTTGCTGGGACTGGACATGGTTCGTCGTATCCGTCGCACGCAGTACCGGGAAGAGATCAAGGCCCGACTCGCTGTAGAGCTCGCTGAGCGGGACACGGATAAGACCGACTAGATAGCCGCGGTCCTCCTGCTCAACGCTATGGGTAGAGCGGGTGGGTCGCGATCATGGTAATCGCCACAAAGTGGCAGAGGAAGGCAATCACTGTGAGCGCGTGAAAGATCTCGTGGAAGCCGAAGACGCCGGGCACCGGGTTGGGCTTCTTCAACGCGTAAATCACTGCGCCGATGGTGTAGCAGAGGCCTCCCACGAGGATGAGCGTCATCATCAGGGCGTTGGCGGCAAAGAAGTCGGCGATGAAGATGAGTGCACCGTAGCTGAGGAGTAGGTACAGCGGCACGTAGAGCCAGCGCGGCGCGTGAATCCAGAAGACTCGGAACGCGATACCGAGGATGGCACCGGTCCAGACAATCATCAGCAGCAGGGTCGATTTCTCCGGCGGTAGCGCCAGCACGGTGATGGGCGTGTACGAACCAGCAATCAGAAGAAAGATATTCGCGTGATCAATGCGTTTGAGGACGATCCGCGTGCGGGGCTGCCAATTGAACCGGTGGTACAGCGCCGAATTACCAAATAGCAGCATCGAGGTGAGCACGAAGACCGCCGAACTCCAGGTGGCGGTAGGCCCGTCGGCGACAATGAGCAGAATGATTCCGGCAACAATGGTCACGGGAAATATTCCGGTATGAATCCAGCCGCGCCACGTGGGTTTGACGTCTTCCGGATGAGTATCGGCGGCGTCTAGTAGCGGCAGATTGGGGATGTCGTGCTCTGTTGCCATGCTGCCAGACTACGACAATCGCTCCGGCCGCTGCGAAGTTTCGGCCGGAAGGGACTAGCGTAACTGTGTGCAGAAACGCCAGCCTCCTTCGTTCCGCGGACTCCTTTACGGTTTATACCAGCGTCGACTGCGCCGTGGCCTCACCCCGGATCAGATGCCCCAACACGTTGCCATGATCATTGACGGTAACCGTCGATGGGCGCGACAGCTCGGCTTTGAATCGGCCGCCCACGGACACCGTGCGGGCGCCGCAAAGATGCGCGAGTTCCTCGAATGGTGCGATGATCTCGGCATTTCGGTGGTCACCCTGTACCTGTTGTCTTCTGACAACCTCACCCAGCGGCCGAGCGATGAACTCGCCGACCTGATCGAGATCATTGCGGAGCTGGCCGAAGAACTCTCTCACTACCGCAACTGGCGCGTTCAGCAGGTGGGGTCCTCCCTGGGGCTTCCGGAGCCGCTGACGGCCGCTCTGAACGGCGCTCAGGCCCGCACAGCAGGCCATAACGGGCTCCACATCAACCTCGCCGTGGGCTACGGTGGCCGCACCGAAATCACAGACGCCATGCGCAGCATCGTGAAGGCGCATCACGCTCAGGGTGGCAGCCTCGAAGACCTTGCGGAGACCCTGACCCCCGAGCTGATCGGCCAGCATCTCTACACCGGCGGTCAGCCCGATCCCGACCTCGTGATTCGTACCTCCGGCGAGCAGCGGCTGAGCGACTTCATGCTGTGGCAGAGTGCGCACAGCGAGTTCTACTTCGTTGAGGCGCTCGGTCCAGATCTGCGGCAGGTTGACTTTCTGCGTGCTCTGCGCGACTTCGCCAAGCGTCAACGCCGATTCGGCAGCTGAGCCACCCGACACCCCCTCGTTGACCCCGCCGTGGGTCCCTGATCGAAAGGCGCGCGCATGACCGCTCTCACTCGTTTCACGGCCGGTTTCACCGAGGAACCCGGCTACCTGGACTACGCGAGCGTGGGCCCCGTGTCCGCAGCCGTGGCCGCCGAAATGCTCGGGCAAGCCGAAGTGCTCGGTCGTGCCCGTTTTGGCAGTCTGGACCACCTCCGCGACCAGGACATGCTCACCAGAGAGGCCGTTGCCCGCACCATCAGCTTTCGCCCAGACCAGATCGCGCTCCAGCCCAACACCACCTCGGGAATCATGCACGCCATGTTTGGGCTCACGGGCGGAGTGCTCCTGTCTGCGGGTGACGACCCGAGCTTGCCCTTCGCGGCGGTGCGAGCAGCGGAGGCGCTGCGGGTCGTGTCCCCGACATGGCTGCACATGCCGGGTAACCGGGTGACCCCGGGCCGGATCAAAGACCAGCTCACGCCCGAAATCAGCGCGGTGTCGGTGTGTCTGGTGGATTCACGCACGGGTCACCGTGTTGACCTGGAGGGCATCCGGCAGGTCATTGGTGAGCGGATGCTGTTCGTTGACGCGGATCAGGGTTTCGGGGTGGTCGATGCGCCGTATGAACTGGCGGACGTGGTTGCGTCCGGAGGACAGAAGTGGACTCGGGCCGGGTGGGGGACTGGATTTCTCGCGCTCAGCGACCGCGCCGCCGACCGACTGGTTCCGGTGTTTTCCGGTTACGCCGGAACCGATGTCGATGACCCCTTCGACGAGGTGACTTCGCCCAGCCCGGGCGCGCGAGCCTTTCGGGTGGCAGACGGGGACCCGTTCGCCGAGGCCCGCTTCCAGACAGCGCTCGAGGAACTTCACCCGGTGGGCGTCGCCGCGATTGCTGGCGCCGTGGCCGAGAACGTGACAACGCTGATCGATCTGGCTGATGAGTTTGCCATCCCGGTGATATCGCCTCGCGACGAACACGAACGGGCCGGTATTGTCGTGCTTGAGCCACCGGCCGAACAGCTCACGCTGCTGCAGGCGAGCCTCCACAACCATGGCGTGAGCGTGACCACCAGAGGTGGAACGATTCGATTGAGTGTGCATGCACATCTCCAGGTCGACACCATCGATATGCTTCGTGGCGCGTTTACGTCGTATTCAACCGCCGCAACCTACTGACATCTGGCTGCCTTCGCTACCCAATAGGTGAACGTCTGGTTTCGAAGTGGCGTGTCGTATTCCCTTTCTTGGCGGAGAGCCGTACGGTCAGTGACATCAGATATGAGATCTGATCGAGACGGCCACCCGCACGGCTCGAAAAATGCTCGTGGCCGCTCGCCAGGTAAGAACGCGTCGTTTCAGGCGCATGGTGGGAGTGGTTATGATCGCTAATCGAACCGAGTTCCAGTCTTCTGACCGCGTGGTAGACACCACCGAGCAATCCGAGCGCACGTACGTGCTTGATACCTCGGTTTTACTCAGCGACCCGAAGGCGATCTTCCGCTTTGCCGAGCACGCAGTCGTGCTGCCCGTTGTGGTCATCTCGGAGTTGGAATCCAAACGCAACGACCCCGAGATCGGCTACTTTGCCCGGCAGGCTCTGCGCAATCTGGACGACCTGCGCCTCAAGCACGAACGTCTTGACTTTCCGATTCCGGTCGGGGAGGGCGGTACACTGCGAGTGGAGCTGAACCATTCCAACATGTCGGTTCTGCCCTCGGGCATGCAGCTCGGCGATAACGATTCCCGCATTCTTGCCGTGGCCCTCAACCTCGCGAAGGAGGGGGTGACGGTCACGGTTGTGTCGAAAGACCTACCGCTGCGCGTGAAAGCAGCCTCGCTCGGTCTCGCAGCGGACGAGTACCGTCACGAGCTTGCGGTTGACTCCGGCTGGACCGGAATGGACGAGATCACCCTCGCGTCCAACCAGATCAGCGAGCTGTACGACCAGGAGTCGTTGCAAACTCGCCTCGTGCAGGACATGCCCATCAACACCGGCCTCGTGATTCACTCCGAGCGTGGGTCTGCACTCGGACGCGTCACCGGCAAGGGCGAGCTCAAGCTCGTGCGCGGTGATCGTGAACTCTTCGGTTTGCACGGCCGCTCGGCCGAGCAGCGCCTCGCCATCGATCTGCTGCTGGACCCGTCGATCGGCATCCTCTCGCTCGGCGGCCGGGCGGGAACGGGTAAGAGCGCCCTCGCCCTGTGTGCCGGGCTGGAGGCGGTGCTCGAGCGGCAGCAGTACCGCAAGATCATGGTTTTCCGCCCGCTCTACGCGGTGGGTGGACAGGAACTGGGGTTCCTGCCGGGTGATCAGAGCGAAAAGATGGGACCGTGGGGTCAGGCAGTGTTTGACACCCTGGGCGCTCTAGTCTCGGAGAACGTTTTGGAGGAGGTGATGGAACGGGGAATCCTGGAGGTGCTTCCGCTCACGCACATCCGGGGGCGCTCACTCCACGATGCCTTCGTGATCGTAGACGAAGCCCAGTCTTTGGAACGCAACGTCTTGCTCACAGTGCTCAGCCGCATCGGGCAGAACTCCCGTGTCGTGCTCACGCACGATGTTGCGCAGCGCGACAATCTGCGCGTGGGCCGATTCGACGGCGTGGCGTCCGTGATCGAGACGCTCAAGGGACATCCGCTCTTTGCCCACATGACGCTCACCCGCTCCGAGCGCAGTGCCATTGCGGCTCTTGTCACCGAGATGCTGGAGGGTAACGAGATCACCTAAACCCTGGCGGCACACAGCAATGCCGAGGGGACCTTATGGGGTCACCTCGGCATTGTCGTTGGTGTCGAGGCTACCGAGCCTGCGGCGGGCGGGTCATGCTGAGCACATCCAGAGCGGTGTCGAGCTGCTCGAGGGTGACCTCGCCGCGCTCCACGAAGCCGAGGGCGATGACGCTCTCGCGCACGGTCAGGCCTTCGGCCACCGCCTTCTTGGCCACCTTCGCGGCGGCTTCGTAACCGATAACCCGGTTGAGCGGCGTCACGATGGCCGGGGACTTCTCGGCGAGAGCACGGGCGTGCTCCACGTTGGCTTCAAGGCCGTCAATGGTCTTGTCCGCGAGCACGCGTGTGGCGTTGGAGAGCAGGCGGATGGACTCGAGCAGAGCGGTACCCATCACGGGGATGGCCACGTTCAGCTCGAACGAGCCGGACGCACCGGACCAGGCGATGGTGGCGTCGTTACCGATCACTCGTGAGCACACCATGAGCACGGCTTCGGGAATGACCGGGTTGACCTTACCGGGCATGATCGAGGATCCGGGCTGCAGGTCGGGGATATTGATTTCGCCAAAGCCCGTGTTCGGGCCCGAACCCATCCAGCGCAGGTCGTTGCAGATCTTGGTGAGGCTCACCGCAATGGTGCGGAGGGCGCCGGATGCGTCGACGAGGCCATCACGGTTGGCCTGCGCCTCAAAGTGGTTGCGCGCCTCCGTGATGGGAAGCTCCGTCTCGGCCACGAGCAGTTCGATGACGAGCTGCGGGAACCCGGCCGGCGTGTTGATGCCGGTACCCACGGCCGTTCCGCCGAGCGGGACCTCGGCGACGCGGGGGAGGGCGGTGCGGATGCGCTCGATACCCAGACGCACCTGGCGGGCATAGCCGCCGAACTCCTGGCCGAGGGTGACCGGGGTGGCATCCATCAGGTGGGTGCGGCCGGCCTTGACCGCTTCTTTCCACAGCTCGGCCTTGGCCTCAAGCGATACCGCGAGGTGATCGAGCGACGGAATGAGTTCGTCGATGAGCGCGCTCGTGACGGCGATGTGCACGGAGGTGGGGAAGACGTCATTGGACGACTGGCTGGCGTTCACGTGGTCGTTCGGGTGAACCGGGCGGCCGAGACTGCGGGTGGCGAGGGTTGCAATGACCTCGTTCATGTTCATGTTCGACGAGGTGCCGCTGCCGGTCTGGTACACGTCGATGGGAAACTCAGTGTCGTAGACGCCGGTGACAACCTCGTCGGCGGCGGTCGCAATTGCTTCGGCAATCTCCTGGTCGAGAACACCCAGTTGGGCGTTGGCCAGTGCTGCGGACTTCTTGATGCGTGCGAGTGCCGCAATTTGGGCCGACTCCAGCGTCGAGCCTGAGATGGGGAAATTTTCGACGGCGCGCTGCGTCTGGGCGCCAAAAAGGGCGTTCTGCGGAACGCGCACCTCGCCCATCGTGTCGTGTTCGATCCGGTAGCCGGCGTTTACGGAGGTGTCCACCACTGTATGCATTACCTTTCGGTGCTCATTGAGTTTGGTGCTGTGCGCTTCGGTGCGCAGGTCGTGGCGTCGGCCGCCTGGATCGATCTGGTCGATCAGATGACGCCGACGATGATGTGCGGGTCGGCAGTGCCGACGAGCAGCCGGTAATTTGCGCCGACGATAGCCAATGTACCTTCTGCAATGGCCGCGCTGATAACCTCGGAGCGCTCCAGGAGCTCAGCCACCGTGTCGCGAAGGTGCTCACGCCCCACAATTCCGGCATCGATGCTGGCCGGGTCGATGAACGTGGTGGGGGTCGATCCCGTCGTTGCTGCGCTTACCCGGCGGACCGCCGGCACGATTTTTTCGATGATGCTGTGGATGTGCGCGGGGAGTAGTGGGGCGTTTTCGGTCAGGGAATCGATGGCGGCACTCACGGCACCGCACTTGTCGTGGCCGAGCACCACAATGAGCGGGACGTGCAGCACCTCCACGGCGTATTCGAGCGAGCCCAGAACGGAATCCGAGATGATCTGCCCGGCGTTACGCACCACGAACAGGTCACCCAGCCCCTGGTCGAAGATCAGCTCGGCGGCGAGCCGGGAGTCACTGCACCCAAACAGGGCCGCGTGGGGTGTCTGCTGCATCGTCAGTTCGGCCCGGCGGTCAACGTCTTGGCGGTGCCTCGGGGTGCCCGCGACGAAGCGTTCGTTTCCGTCTCGCATCTCGGCCCAGGCAGCGGGGGGTGTCAGTCGATCGGGCATGGAACCGAGCAGCTCTTTCACTTGTTGTCGGCGATGGACGGGGCCATGGCGCGGGCCAGGACCTCAAAATCGTCGTTGGAGGCCGTACCAATCAGCAAATAGGTGCTCGATCCCGCGGTGGTCACGAGGGCTTCGTCGAAATTACCGCGGTCGGCTGCAGGCGCCGGATTCTCGTACACATCCCAGGTGATTCCGTCGATCTGCACGGTGTCGACCGGGGCCTGAGACTGCAGCTGCTGCGCAAGCCAGGTGGGGTTGGCGTCAATGGCCTGACTGAACCCAATGAACTGCTGTTCCGGTGTGATGAGGCCCACGTACCAGGTGGACACCGTGTCATTGGTGCGCCATTCGGCGGCATTAGCCGACCATCCGTCGGGCAGAACCGGCACCACGAGCGGGTCAGTGACACTCGGCTGCAGCTGTGCAGCCACGGCCGGGACGTCGATGGAACGGTCAATCGGATTGTCGTTGCGAGGTACGAGCAGCACCAGGAAAACCACGGCACCAACGGTGACCAGAAGGGACAGCACCAGGTTGTTCACGGTTTTGCGCGAGCGGTACTTGCGGGAGTTCTCCGCCTTGCGGTCGGCGGTCTCCAGCGGGGTCTCTGGGCGACCGAGCTCGGCGACGATGCGGGGCTTCTTGCCCGGTTTGCTCACTTGCTGCCGTCGCTCGTGTCGGCTGCGGCCAGCTGACCGGAGCGCGCGGCGTCGAGGCGAGCCTTCGCGCCAATCAGCCAGTCTTCGCAGCGCTGGGCCAGTGCTTCCCCGCGCTCCCAGAGGGAGAGGGACTCCTCCAGGGTGTTCGACCCCTGTTCGAGCTGGTTCACGACGCGAATCAGCTCGTCGCGGGCCTGCTCGTAGCTGAGCTCCTGAAAGCTGGTGTCTTCTGCCGGCTGGGTCATGGCATCCATTCTATTTCGTCGGTTCGACAGGCGTGGACGTCTCGGTCTCGGTGCCTGCGGGTGCGCCCGCGGTGGCCGTGAGGGTTCCCTGCGCCACGGTGATGCGCAGCGTGGTGCCGGTCGGGGCATCGGTTGGTGCCTTCAGCACCGCACCGCCGGGCACCTGCACAATGGCGTAGCCGCGATCAAGAGTGCCCTGCGGAGACAGCGCCCGCAGCTGAGAGCGCAGGTCGAGGAGTGTGGCGCCGGCACGCTCCACCACCCGGGCCGCGAGCTCGGCGCCACGAGCGACATACCGGGTGAGGTCTTCCGAACGGGAATCGATGATCCACGAGGAGCCGGTGAGGACGGGGCGTGATCTCAGCTGGGAGACCCGGTCGACTTCCTGAGAGAGGATGCCGGTCAGCCGGGTGCTGAGGCGGGCGCGGGCTTGCTGAACGCGATTGAATTCGTCCGTGACGTCGGGGACAACGCGCTTGGCGGCATCCGTGGGTGTGGAGGCGCGGAGGTCAGCGACCTCGTCGAGCAGAGGGCGGTCGGCCTCATGCCCGATGGCGCTCACGAGCGGGGTGGTGCAGGCCGCTGCGGCACGCACGACGCTCTCGTCGCTGAAGGCGAGCAGATTCTGAAAGTCGCCGCCGCCCCGCGCGACGATGATCACGTCGACTTCCGGATCGGCGTCGAGGCGCTGGATGGCCGCCGTCACCTCACCCGCGGCTCGGTCGCCCTGCACCATGGCGTGCACCACACGAAAGGTGACGGCGGGCCAGCGCAGCTGGGCGTTGCGAATGACGTCCTTCTCGGCGTCGGAATCTTTACCGGTGACGAGGCCAATGCAGTGCGGGAGAAACGGCAGTGGTTTTTTGCGCGACGCATCGAAGAGGCCCTCGCCTGCCAGCTGTTTGCGCAGCCGCTCGAGGCGCTCGAGCAGGTCGCCGAGGCCCACGTGGCGAAGCTCGAACACCTGCATGGTGAGCGAGCCGCCCTTCACCCAATAACTCGGCTTCACGAGGGCGACAACGCGGTCGCCCTGCGCGAAGTCACCGGTGAGGCGCGAACGCACCGAGGACCAGATGGTGAAGCTCACGGTGGCGTCTTCGGAGAGGTCTTTGAGCTTCCCGTAGACATTGCCGCCGCTGGCGCCCCACTGCGTCACCTCACCCTCCACCCACACGGTGCCGAGGCGCTCGATGTAGCCGCGAATCTTGTTCGAGAGCAGGGCCACCGGCCAGGGGGTCTCAACGGTGGCAGGCACAGTGCCACCGGTCGCGACGGACGGCGTTACGCCTGTTGTGCCAGGATTCGTCAATTCGGCTTCCTCCTACGGGTTGTTCAGTCGTCGCACCTAGACTGACACCGTGACCATCAGTACAAAACAGCCCGCCGTCGTCGGCCTCGGCATGCCTCGGATTCCGAGCGCGCGCAACAGGCTCAAGGATACCCCGGTCGTCGGACAGAAGCGGGTGCTGCTGGCGGCCCCGCGCGGGTACTGCGCTGGGGTGGACCGTGCCGTCATCGCCGTAGAGAAAGCCCTCGAGCACTATGGCGCTCCCGTGTACGTGCGCAAGCAGATCGTGCACAACATGCATGTTGTCTCCGAGCTGGAGAACAAGGGTGCCATTTTCGTCGAGGAGGTCGACGAGGTGCCGCGCGGTGCTCACATTGTGTTCAGCGCCCACGGCGTGTCACCGGCGGTGGTGAAGGCTGCGGCTGATCGCGGACTCCAGGCCATTGATGCCACGTGCCCGCTCGTCACCAAGGTGCACCGCGAGGCCGTGCGTTTCGCCCGCGACGATTTTCAGATTTTGCTCATCGGCCACGAGGGTCATGAAGAGGTTGAGGGTACCGCCGGTGAGGCCCCGGAGCACACGACGCTCGTGGGAAGTCCCGACGACGCTGACACCGTGGTGGTTCGTGACCCCAACAAGGTTGTCTGGCTCTCACAGACCACCCTGAGCGTGGACGAAACCATGGAGACCGTGCGACGTTTGCGTGCGCGGTTCCCGAACCTGCAGGACCCGCCGAGCGACGACATCTGCTATGCCACACAGAACCGTCAGGTGGCGATCAAGAAGGTGGCCACCGATTCTGATCTGGTGATTGTGGTGGGCTCAGCCAACTCGTCCAACTCGGTTCGTCTCGTGGAGGTGGCGCTGGAGTACGGTGCCAAGGCCGCGTACCGCGTGGACTTTGCGAGCGAGGTTCGGCAGGAGTGGCTCGAGGGCGTGCGCACGGTGGGCGTCACGAGCGGGGCATCCGTTCCGGAGGAACTCGTGGAGGAGCTGCTCGAGGCGCTAGCTGACGCCGGCTACAACGATGTGGAGCCCGTAAAGACCGCCGAGGAAGACCTGATCTTCTCCCTGCCCAAGGAACTGCGCAAGGACCTCACGGGTCAAGTGGATGCCCGGGCGCTCGGCGGTCGCGCCGACCCCACCACCTAGGAGCTCGGCGGCGCTCTTCTGGCGCTCTCGCCGGTTGAACGGCGCCGTTCACACCTTCCCGAGGCAGGGGACGGTGTTTTTGCCTCCACTCGGCCCGCGCAGCACATAAAACGAGCCCGCACCCGCCGAGAAAATCGGGGGGACGGGCTCGAATTCGTGAGAGGTTACAGCCACTTCTCCGCGAGGTGCTCCGCGATCACGCGGCGAGCCGTGCCGGAACGTGAGCGCAGCACGATGCTCTCGGTGCGAATCATGGGACCCTTGCGACGCACACCGTCCACGAGCCCGCCGTCGGTGACTCCGGTGGCCACGAAGAACGTGTTGTTCCCGCTCACCATGTCGTCAAGTTCCAGTAGCTTGTCCACGTCCAGGCCGGCCGCCACTCCACGGGCGCGCTCCGCGTCGTCCTTGGGTGCGAGGCGCCCCTGCATGTAGCCGCCGAGGGCCTTGAGCGCACACGCCGTCGTGATTCCCTCGGGGCTTCCGCCGATGCCGACGCACATGTCGATACGCGTTTCGTACCGTGCCGCGTTGATGCCGCCGGCAACGTCGCCGTCCAGCATGAGTCGGGTTCCGGCTCCCGCGCTGCGAATGGCATCGATGAGTCCCGCGTGGCGCGGACGATCGAGCACGGCCACGGTGATTTCGCCCACCGGCTTCTTCAGGGCCAGCGCGAGGTCGCGCAGGTTGTCGCCAATGGACTGGTCAAGGCTGACAACACCCCGTCCGGCGCCGCCCGTGACGATCTTGTCCATGTAAAAGATTGAGGATGCGTCGAGCATCGTCCCGCGGTCGGAGACCGCAATGACCGACACGGCGTTCTGGCGGCCCGCAGCGGTGAGGCTCGTTCCGTCAATGGGGTCGACAGCAATGTCGCACGCCGGGCCGCGGCCGTTACCGACACGCTCGCCGTTGAAGAGCATGGGGGCTTCGTCTTTTTCGCCCTCACCGATCACGATCAGTCCGTCGAAGTTGACGGTGCCGAGGAAGACGCGCATCGCGTCCACGGCAGCTTTGTCGGCGGCGTTCTTGTCGCCGCGCCCGATGAACGGCACCGCGCGGATGGCGGCGGCCTCGGTTGCGCGCACGAGTTCCATGGCCAGGTTGCGGTCGGGGTGCTGGTACAGGGTGGCAGTCTCAGTGGTGTTCACGTAAAGGTCCTCCCGGACGTTGTTCGACATCGTGGGGGCGGATGCGCGGTGGATCGCGCAAGAAGTCCGCCCGTGTCACCTTATCGCGGCCAGACGTCACACGAGCGGGCACGCACGCGCGCCCGCTCGTGTGCGACTCGGTTGTCACCGAGGTTCGCGGGGGCTCGACAGCGCTGTCTGGCCGTTTCCGGCATCCGCGCCGTCCTAGCTAGACTTGCCCCGAAACCCCCACACTTTCGAGGAGATGTTATGCCCATCGCAACCCCCGACCAGTACGCAGAGATGCTGGACAAAGCCAAGGCCAAGGGATTCGCCTACCCGGCGTTCAATGTGTCCTCGTCGCAAAGCATCAACGCAGTTCTGCAGGGCCTTACCGAGGCAGGCTCCGACGGCATCATCCAGGTGACCACCGGTGGCGCAGACTACTTCGCCGGCCACACCGTGAAGAACCGTGCATCCGGTGCCCTCGCCTTTGCTCGCTTCGCGCACGCTGTCGCCGACAACTATCCCGTGACCGTGGCTCTCCACACCGACCACTGCCCCAAGGGTGCCCTGGACGACTTCGTCATGCCGCTCATCGTGGCATCGGAAGCAGAGGTGAAGGCCGGCGGAAACCCGATCTTCCAGTCACATATGTGGGACGGCTCGGCCATTGCCCTGGATGACAACCTGGAGATCGCCAAGGACGTGCTCAAGCGTGCCCGGGGCATCAACGCCATTCTCGAGGTTGAGATCGGTGCCGTTGGCGGCGAAGAAGATGGTGTCAGCCACGACATCAACGAGAACCTCTACACAACCCTTGATGACGCTGTCAAAATGGTGGAGGCCCTCGGCCTCGGCGAACAGGGTCGCTACATGGCTGCGCTCACATTCGGCAACGTGCACGGCGTGTACAAGCCCGGCAACGTGAAGCTGCGCCCCGAACTGCTGCGCGTCATTCAGGACGGCCTCTCTGCCAAGTTCGGTCTCGCTGCACTGCCCCTCGACCTCGTCTTCCACGGCGGATCGGGATCAACGGATGCCGAGATCGCCGAGGCCGTCGCCAACGGTGTCATCAAGATGAACATCGACACCGACACGCAGTATGCCTTCACCCGTTCGATTGCGGACTACATGTTGAAGAACTACGACGGCGTTCTCAAGGTCGACGGCGAGGTGGGGAACAAGAAGGTGTACGACCCGCGTGCCTGGGGCAAGATCGCCGAGTCGGCCATGGCCGCTCGCGTGGTGCAGTCAACCCAGCAGCTGGGCTCGGCGGGCCACTCAAACAGCTAGCCTTTAAGCACCGCATACTCATTGACCGTCCCTGGGGACGGAGCAGAAAGGTTCCCGTGACCAACGACAGCACTTCGGACGACACAACCCCGGACCGACGGCCCAAGCCGCAGTACGGGGAACTCGCTCCGGAGGGCTGGGTCTGGGAACCTCCGAAAGACCCTGCGGCGAGTGAGGCACCGCCCGTCGGTGCTCCACTCGCCGGGCCGCCGCCCGTGAGCGTGCCCTCGCCGGTTGCGAGCGGCGCGCCAACCGGCGCCGTCCGAAAACCGCGGCTCGCTCGTGGGACCGCCCGGTCACCCTGGGGCTGCTGGTTCTCGGTCTGCTCGGAACGTTCTTCTCGATATCCATTCTGAATACGCTGCCGCAGGCCATCCAAACGCTGTACACCCAGCAAAGTCTGGGCACCTACTCACCCGCAGACAACGTCGAAGGTATTCTTCTGGCCGGCGGCATCGTTCAAGCCCTTTTGTGGGCCGCAACAGCCGTTGTTTCCGTGCTTCTTCTGGTGCGTTCGCGCCGTGCGTTCTACGTACCGGTCATTGGTGGCTTTCTTTCTGTTGTGCTGATCTTCGCCTTCATGGGCGTCGTTCTATCCGGCGACGCCACGCTGCTGAACTCCCTCGGCGGCACCAACTAGACCCCGGCCGCGACGGCACCCTGCCTTCCGGGCGCAAGGTTAGGTGGCGTCGATTGCGCCTTCGTAGTGCCCGGGAGGGTGCGAACCCCGCCGGTCGACCCGTGAGGGGCTTCGGGGGTCGGGTGGCGGCGTTTGCGTGTTCGCACGAGTGCCAGGGGCGAGGTCCGGGGGTCTGGCTGCGTGGCGGCGATCGCGTGTTCGTGGTGCCCGGGAGGGTGCAAACCCTGCCGGCAACTGTGGTGGCGGGTCGGGCCGCGGGCTGCGTGGCGGCGATTGCGTGTTCGTGAGGCCAGGGAGGGCGCGAAGTGCGCCGGTGACCGTGCGGGCGGTACGGGGGTCTGGTTGGGTGGCGGTGATTGCGTGTTCGTGAGGCCCGGGAGGGGGTGAAGTGCGCTGGTGACCGCGGGGCGGCCCGGGGCCGAGGGCTGCGTGGCGGTGATTGCGTGTTCGTGGCGCTCGGGAAGGTGCGAAGTGCGCCGGCGGCGCTGGGTCAGACGGGCGCGTCGGCGAGATCTTGAAGCGCGGCGTCTTCTGCGGCCTGGTCCTCCGCGGTTGTGGCCGCAACCGGGGCGTCGTCAACCGGGGAGTCGTCAACAGGGGAATCGTCAACGGGGGAATCATCTGGTCCGGAGTCATCGCGATCGGCCGTTTCGAGTTCCGCCACGAATTCGTAGGCGGTGAGATCGCGCGGGGATTCGTCGATCGTCACGAGCGGTGCGAGAACCTTGCCCTCATCGAGGGCGTTGAGTTTGCGGGCAGTCGGCAACACCTGACGCTCCATCGATCCGACGAAACCGTTGTAGTCCTTCACCGTGCGTTCGATCGAGCGCCCAAGCTTCTCGATGTGCGCGGCCGTGGTGGCCAGTCGGGAGTAAAGCTCGCGACTGAGGTCGAAGAGCACTTTGGCGTCGTGGGTGAGCACGTCTTGCTGCCAGCTGAAGGCCACCGTCTTCAGGACTGACCAGAGGGTGACGGGGGAAGCGAGAGCGACGCGTTTGCTGAACGCGAACTCCATGATCGACGGGTCAGCCTCGAGCGCCGACGACACCAACGATTCGCTCGGGATGAAGGCGATCACCATTTCTGGCGAGGCGTCCAGTCCCTGCCAGTAGGCCTTGCTTCCCAGCGTGGTGATGTGATCGCGAACGGCCTTCACGTGCGCCTTCATGAGTACCTCGCGCTGGGCTCCCTCCACGCCCGTGGCCGCGCGGGAGATTTGGCTTGCTTCCAGAAAAGCCGTGAAGGGCACCTTGGCGTCGACAGCAATGTTCTTGCCGCCGGGAAGGTGCACCACCATGTCGGGGCGCCCCGCACCGGCATCAGACGTGATGCTGGACTGCAGGTCGAAGTCAACGCGCTCGATCAGTCCGGCGGCCTCGACCACACTGCGCAACTGAGTCTCGCCCCAGACACCCCGGGTGCTATTGGAACGCAGTGCCGAGGCCAGTGTCTCGGCCGTGCTGCGCAAACGCTCCTCGGATTCGGTGGCGGAGCGCAGTTGCTGACTGAGTTCACCGTGCTGCAGGCTGCGCTGCGCCTCAAGCTCGGCCACCTTCTGCTGCATGTCCTGTAGGCTCACCTTCACCGGGGCGAGCGCCTGCAGCACCTTACTCTCTTCTCGGTCACGGGTTGCGCGGGTGGCTTCGTCGACATGCTGACGCTCGAGGAGCTCACGGTACTGCTGGCGGGCATCCGTTATCTGGGTGCGGAGGCCCTCGGCCGTGGCGTTCTGGGAGGCAAGCTCCTCGCGCAACACAGCCTGCACCTCGGCTTCGCGGGAGCGGGCCTCGGCGAGTGCCACCTGATGCCGCGCCTCAACCACCTCGGGTGCGACCACCGCTTCGGTGCCAGCCGATGTCGCCGTGTGGCGACGCTGCGTGATGACCACTGCAGCGAGGGCGCCGAGAGCCACGCCCGCGACGAGACCGATAAGGAGACTCAGCACTATGTCCATGGTTAAAGTCTGCCAGCGACCACCGACATTGGTGGGGAGCTGGCCGGGAGAGCCGGGTTCGCGCCAGCTCAACGTTCACTAACCCGGGGCCTGCCCAGCTCGAAGTCAACCTAGCTCGAAGTCAACCTAGCTCAGGGCCATCGGCCCGTGGGTGGAGGTGTGCTCCTTTGTAGCCACCTGCCCAATGGCACCGATCTTCACCCGCGTGATGTGTGCCAGCTGTTCGAGGGTGTCAGCCTCGTGCCGCGCCGCCGCGTGCACGATGATGGCGGCGCAGGCCTCGGCATCCGCTAGAGCATTGTGGTGCGCGAAGTCTTCATAACCGGCGGCCATGGCGGCGACGGGGAGCCGGTAGGAGTCAAGGTGGTAGGTGCGCCGAGCCACCTGCAGGCTGCACACGTAGTTGAAGTCGGGAATGACCTGCCCGGTCACGGTGCACGCGGTTTTAATGACGCCGAGATCAAACCCAGCGTTGTGGGCCACGAGGTGGTCATCCCCGGCGAAGGCGATGAGCTTGGGAAGCTGCTGCGCCCACGTGTCTGCACCAATGACGTCGGAGGGACGAATGCCGTGAATCTTGATGTTCCAGTCGTTGAACGCGTCGTGACCGACCGGCGGTTTGATCAGCCAGTAGACCTTGTCGACGACAACGCCGTCATGCACCTTCACCAGGCCCACAGAGCACGCTGAGGCACCCGAGGAATTGGCGGTTTCGAAGTCGATTGCGGTGAAGTTCAGCACACCCTTATCGTCTCACGTACCTCTGACAGTGGGCGGGTGGACCCAGCCGGTAGAATGGTCTCTCGTGGCTCTTACTATTGCAATCGTCGGACTGCCCAATGTTGGCAAGTCAACCCTCTTCAACGCGCTCACCAAGAACAACGTGCTCGCGGCGAACTACCCGTTCGCCACGATCGAGCCGAACGTGGGAATCGTGAACCTTCCCGATTCCCGTCTTGCCGCGCTCGCAACGATCTACGGAAGCAAGACCCTGCTGCCGGCCCCGGTGTCCTTCGTCGACATCGCCGGTATCGTGCGCGGAGCGAGCGAAGGGGAGGGGCTCGGCAACAAGTTCCTCGCCAATATTCGTGAAGCGGATGCCATTGCTCAGGTCATTCGCGGATTCGCCGACCCCGACGTGGTGCACGTCGATGGCGCGGTGAACCCGGCCAGCGACATGGAGACCATCAACACCGAGCTCATTCTCGCCGACCTGCAGACCCTCGAGAAGGCCGTGCTGCGCTTCGAGAAAGAGGTCAAGGGTCGCAAGATGGCTCCCCTCGTGCTCGAGACCGCACTGAAGGCGCAGGCCATTCTTGACGCTGGCCAGCCGCTGTCCGCCGCCAAGCTCGACATTGAACCCATCCGCGAACTCGGCCTCCTCACCGCGAAGCCTTTCATTTACGTGTTCAACGTGGACGAGGCCGTGCTGCAGGATGCCGAGAAGCTCGCCACCCTCGCTGCCCTCGTTGCACCGGCCAACGCCGTGTTCCTTGACGCCAAGCTCGAGTCTGAGCTGAGCGAACTCGATGCCGAGGACGCCGCCGAGATGCTCGCCTCCACTGGTCAGGCGGAGAGCGGACTCGACCAGCTCGCACGCATCGGCTTCGATACCCTCGGTCTGCAGACGTACCTCACAGCCGGCCCGAAAGAGTGCCGCGCGTGGACCATCCACAAGGGCTGGACCGCGCCCCAGGCCGCCGGTGTCATTCACACCGACTTCCAGAAGGGCTTCATCAAGGCCGAGATCTTCTCGTTTGAGGACCTTATGGAGGCTGGCTCGATCGCCGAGGCCCGTTCCAAGGGCAAGGCTCGCATCGAGGGCAAAGAGTACGTCATGCAAGACGGCGATGTGGTGGAGTTCCGCTTTAACGTTTGACCCGCGGTGGTGGAACCGAGTCGTTCACACACCCTCCAGCCCCGACCATCCGTAGGCGACGGCGGCGTCTCGCGGAGATCAACAGTTCCGCGAGATCGATCGTTTCGGTCGAGTTCGCCTCTTGTGCAGGACGATCTCGACCGCAACGCGCGAAGTCGGCTCTCAGCATTCGAGGGGAACCGGCGGATGAGTGTTCGCAGGCCTCGAGTGTCAATGTCGGGCACCGCGGGGGTGACTGACTCAGGAGTTCCGTCGCCCGAGCACGCCGCGGGCTGGTCATACTTGGTGGTTCCAACCGGGGACGGATGACTTTCCTGAATCAGCACCCTCGCGACTCCTGGCCTACAGGCAGTACACATCCACGAAGTACGTCGCGTCACCAGCATTGTGGTTCTTCACCGAAACCGGAACGGTCACAAAACCGCCGGTGGGGGTGCTGATAGTACCCGTGGGACTCACCACCCGATCGATGACGCAATTCACTTGGTCGCTGACCTGGATCAGATGGGTGCCCTGCTCGGCCGCCTCAACGTGAGCCTCGTGGAACGCGAGGACAGCGGGGTTGTACTCAGAGTACTTCTGGTTCGTTGACCCGTTCGTGTCCGTCCAGGTAGCAAGCATCCCGTCCAGGGGCTGGGGGTTCCCTGGCGCCCAGAAGCGGGTGTCAATTTCGACAATCCGGTTATCTCTCACCTTGAAATTGTCCGTCTTGCTGTACCGAGGGACGAAGCAGTTCTTGTTCCCCGGAGCGGAGCAGTCAAGCAGTGACGTCGGGCTGACCCACACCTTGTAGACGCCGCCGTTGTTCGGAGTGTCAGCGTAGGGGAACAACTGCACCGTTGCTCCGCCGTCTTCGCCGTCCACCCCGGTCGCGTGCGCGCAGGCTCCGGAAGCCGAGACATCCTGGATGACGCCGCTCGCGTCGACGACGAATTGCCGACAATCGACGGAGTCGCTGGACAGCAGCGTCCTGCCGGACGGATCGGTCACCTGAAAGGAATAGGTGTCGGCGGGAAGCCCGGCGGCACCGTCCGGGGCGTTCAAGCCCGGACCGCCATTGAGATAGACGGCTTCCTTGGTGGGGTAGATATTCAAATTCACCGGCACTCCGGAACTGTCGGTCGTGAAAATGGCCCCGGATAGAGGCGCAGCTACGGCCGGCAGTGTCGGCATTGTCAACAGCGAGACGGCCGCGACGGCCGTCAAGAGGGACAGCTTTCTTAACATCTTTGGCTCCGATCGGGTTCCGGCCGGTTCTGTCTTCTGTCAAGACGGCAAAGAGACGACGTCGGCTCTGGGCAAACTGTAGAACCTTTCCAGCGGGTCCGATAGGCCAAGCCTCCGCTGATCTGATGCGGCTCATGCACGTCTCGTATTGATCTGTTGCTGGCCTCAGGGACCGGTGGAGGACATCTGGTGCGTCATATTCTTTCGTGAGGGAATGTGGTGGAGTTCCGCTTCAACGTCTAGCCCGCACCACCTAGGCGGTATTTCTTGGCATCTCGCGCGCGAGAAGCCACTAAAAGCCCCGTGACGTGCGCTTGGTCCACGCGAGATGCCAGGAATTGCCCCTTGAACCGTGTCGAAGGGGCGTTTCTTGGCAGCTCGTAAATGTGAAGGGGCCAGTTGTGGCATCTCGCGTGCTTGACCTGCCAGTCGCACGAGCCACAAACGCCCGCTGTGCGCGCATGACCAGATGAACCCGAGCTAGTGCGATGGTATCCATGCGCGCGCTGCGGGTCCCAAATGAGAGCTTCGGCGCTTGCGTCGAGCACGGGATCAGCGAACGAGGCACACTCGGCAATGAGGTCGCTCAAACGCGCGGGAGTGGACGCCTCCAGCGGCTGCTTGCACCGCCAAAGGGCCCGTTTGCGCTGCGCGAGATCCGGCATCCCCGTGAGTACCCGTTGGCTATCGAGCTGGCGGCGGCGCGTGTGCGGGTGCTCACTCCGAGACAGATCGCGGCGAGTTTGTCTGATCGGACCGGACTGTTGACCGGAGGGTTACGAGGAGCCCCGCACCGGGATCGGCAGCAGCACCGTGCTGGGTCTGGTTGAGCCATCCCTCTTGCAGGTAGTCGAGCCTCAGGTGAGAACGCACTATCGGCTGCTGGATACGAGATGCCACATGGTTCTCTGAGGCCACCTCTGGGTTCGTGACCTCAACGCTGGAGCTGTGCGTTTGCAGGCAATGGTTACCGATCGATGCGCACCACCGAGTAGGAAGTGTCGGGCGTTGGGGGAGTGCCGAAGCGGGCGTTCGGGAGGTAGAGGCCGTTGCCAAACTTCGCGATCGTCGTGGGCACCTGGAAGTCGGGGTCCGTGTACCGGTCGGTGAGCTCGCCGCTGGTCCCGGCTGCATTGAGGCGGATAACGGCGACGGTGTTCAACCGATTCTGCACGACGTACAGGGTTCGCCCGGCGACGAGCAGTCCGTCACCGCTCGGGAGCAGGAGCCCACCCAGATCAACGACCGCAGCGACGCCGGTCTCGGGATCGACGCGGAACAGAATGCCCGTGGACGACTGGATGACTAGAAGCCCTTGATGGTTGGGGGTCTCCGCGACGCCGTTCGCGTTGAAGCCCGGCTGCTGCATCCAGCTGCCCGACAGGGGGACGACTTCGATCGCATCCGCCCCGGGGAGCGCACCGCCCGGTCCGAAGGGGAGCTTATAGAGCTGCGCCTGCTGGCTGTCGGTGAACCATGCGGCGTCGCGAGTCAGAACGACGTCGTTCACGAACGTTGGCGCATCGCTGAGGGAGTAGCTCTGCAGAAGGTCGCCCGTGGCGGCATCCACGACCCGCGCCTCGCCGGTGGGCCCGCCCGCGATGAAAAGCCGACCGCGGTTGTCGATCTTCAGACCGACCGACGGAGTGCCCGGGCCCTCGAGGGTCCTGATCTCCTCGCCGGTGCGCACGTCGAAGACGTAGACGTCGCCGTCGGCGAGTGAGCCGGCGTAGGCAGTGCCGCTCGGGCCGATCGCGATTCCCTCGGGCTGGAATCCGTTGGGAAGCGCGATCACATCCTCGAAATGACCGGGCTGTGGCTGCGGTGCGGCGTGGACTGCGGGTATCCCTGAAACAAGGAAGACAGCACCCAAGGCGGCGGCGGACAGTGTGCGTGCGACGATGCGACTGATCATGGTGCTAACAGTAGTCCGGCTCGGGCGCCGCCAGTGGGTCTGATCGGCCTCGGGCGAAAATCACCAGTCGGGCGCTGTTGTGGCGTCGTGAGCGTGTTCCGCCGCGACGGATCAACGAGATCGTCCACGGAAAGCGCGGTATCTCGGCCGATGCCGCCCTGCGCTCGGCCAAGCACGTCGGAACCTCAGCGCAGTTCTGGCGCTGCCTGAAGTCGCAGTTCGACCTCAATGTCGCTGAAGACCGTGCGGCAGAAGGAATCAACGCCATCCCCCCGCTCCGCGTCGCCTGGCCCTCCTTGTGAATGATGCGGGTGGCATCGATGGACTCTCCGTTCCGGAGCGTGCTGATGGCACGAGGGCCGTCGACTTCGGATGATCCTCCTTGACACGAACGTCATCTCCGAGATCTTCCATCTCAACCGGATCCCCGCGTGGTCTCGTCGTTGGAGTCTCGGACCGACGATCACACTCGCCGAGTTGCTGCCAGGCGTTCGTCGGCTTAGGGCAGGTCGGAGAAGAGCGGGTGTGGAAGCAGCCATCCACGTTGCGCTCCAGGGAGTTCAGGTTCACCGTGTAGCGTGAGGCCCTTCGTCATCGACCGAAGGAAGTCACCATGTCAGTCATCGCCATCATCGGAGCTGGACCCGGACTCGGAGCAGCGGTCGCTCGCAAGTTCGGACGCGAGGGCTTTTCCGTCGCCCTCATCTCGAGAGATCAGGCGAAGCTCGACGCTTTGGCTGCGACTCTTGAAGCGGATGGCGTGACCGCCCGCGGTTATGCCGCCAACGTTCTCGAGCCAGCAGCTCTGGAGTCCGCGCTTGCGCGTGCCGCGGCCGAGTTGGGTGCGATCACCACGCTGCAGTACAGCCCGCTTCCGTCTCGTGACTACCTGAAGCCGGTGCTCGATTTGACTCCCGAGCTTGCCCTGGAAGCGCTGCAGTTCTCGGCCCTTGGCCTCATTCGTGCGGTGCGCGCGGTGCTGCCGGCCATGCGGGAGAAGGGCGATGGCAGCGTCATCCTCATCAATGGCGGAACCTCGGTGAAGGCACGCGCTGGCTTCGCCGGCACATCGGTAGCCTTCCCGTCCGAAAGTGCCTACGGTGAGATGCTGCACGACGCGCTCGAGGACGAGGGGGTGCGCGTGCGTCAGCTTGTTATCCCTGGAGGAATTCCCCAGCTTCAGCTGCCGAACGGCATCGACGACGTGGCCGCCCGCATCTGGGAGCTCCATGCCGCTACGGGTCCCTTCCGTACCATGCTCATCCCGCTCGAGGATGGCCGCGAGTAGCGCTCCCTTCCGCGCCACCCGGTGAGCTGTTCGTGGGAGCTTTCTCGAACTGTTCTGTGACCTCGTGTTCGTTCTGGCCATCACCCAGATCTCGTAGCCCCCGCGTGCTCCATCGACACGGGCCGCGCCCTCGAACGCAGCTCGCCGGTCGCAGCTGCACGGTCAGCGACGCAGACTTACCGTGCGGTGCGGCCCGTGCTTCTCCGTAACTGATTGTCTGCCGAACAAAGCGATTCAACCTCTTGGATTCGACATCGTCATGAGGAATACTGTTTTTGATCGGACACTGCTGTCGCGGTGACGAGAACCTCAGCGCCGATGCTAGGAGACCGCATGACAATGACGCAAACACCGATTGCCGAAGCTCTTGCAGAGGTGACAGCAATCGCCGCAGCTCACGCCGAAGAGGTCGACACCGACGGCTTTTACCCGATCGATGCGGTGGATGCACTGCGCAGAACAGGGTTGCTCGGTCTCGTGATCAGCGAGGAGGCCGGGGGTATGGGTGCCGGTCCGGCCGAGTTCATTGACGTCGTCGGGTCCTTGGCTGCAGCGTGCGGGTCGACCGCAATGATTTACCTGATGCACGTCGCCGCTGCGGTGACCGTGGCATCCGCTCCTCCGCAAGCCATGCCGGACCTTCTCTCACGCATGGCATCGGGCGAGGTCCTGGGTACCCTCGCCTTCAGTGAAAAAGGATCTCGGTCCCATTTCTGGGCTCCGGTATCGGAATCTGTGATTGATGGTGAGGACCTGAGTTTTACGGCCTACAAGAGTTGGGTCACCTCGGCCGGCCATGCCGACGTCTTCGTGATGTCGTCAAAAAGTGCGGTCGATCCCGACACCGTCGATCTTTACGCGATCCCGTCCACCACACCCGGCCTCAACATCGCTGGCCCGTGGCGCGGGCTGGGGCTGCGCGGCAATGAGTCGAGTCCCATGTCGGTTGCCGTGAAGATTCCCGCCGGATATCGCATCGGGGCGGCGGGCAGCGGTTTCGGCACGATGATGGCTACGGTGCTGCCGTGGTTCAACCTGGGTAACTCGGCCGTGTCGCTCGGGCTTTCACGTTCAGCCGTGGACGCAGCAACGGCTCATGTGACCGGCGCACGCTTGGAGCATCTGGATCAGGCGCTGTCGGCGTTGCCCACAATTCGTGCTCAGGTGGCGAAAATGAGCATTGCGCTGGCCGCTCAGTATGCCTATCTGGCTGCGGCGGCGGCGAAAGTAGCCAACCCCGTCGAAGATACGGGGCTGTTCGTGCTGGGGGTGAAAGCATCGACCAATGATGCGGCCCTCGCAATTACCGAGTCCGCGATGCGGGTGTGCGGGGGAGCCGCGTTCTCCAAGCACCTTCCGATAGAGCGGGCGTTCCGGGACGCCCGAGCGGGTTCTGTTATGGCGCCCACGGCCGACGTGCTCTACGACTTCTATGGCAAGGCCCTCACCGGCCTTCCGCTGTTCTGAGCATCCGATGTCGCAACTCAGTGGAGCCCCCCTTCTCATCGGAGCCGTCGCCTACACGCCGAACGTCGTTCCCATCTGGGAAGGCATTCGCGAGTATTTTGACGAGCCAGAGTCGGCCATGGACTTCGTGCTGTTCTCCAACTACGGGCGACTGGTGGATGCTTTGCAGGCCGGGATGATCGACATTGCCTGGAATACCAACCTTGCCTACGCTCGAGCGGTGATGCAGACCGATGGAGGCGTGCGAGCCCTCGCGCAGCGGGACACCGACGCCGCATTTTCGACCGTATTCGTGGCAGCAGCGGGTAGCGGATGGTCTGGCCCCAGCGATATTGCAACCAGGCGGCTGGCGCTCGGCTCTGCGGATTCGGCGCACGCCGCTATCCTGCCTCTCCACTACCTGCGCGAAGCCGGGGTCGACGTGGATCACATGCAGATTAAGCGCTTTGACAGCGATATCGGCAAGCACGGTGACACCGGGCGCAGCGAGCTGGACGCAATCGACGCCGTTCTCGCCGGGGATGCTGACATCGCAGCCATCGGCATCACCGTCTGGGAAAACATTGGTCGTGGTGACCTCATGCCCGGAACGCTGGAGGAGGTCTGGCAAACCGAGACATACTCGCACTGCATGTTCACCGCCCTCGACACTCTTCCCGACTCGGTGAGCGCACCCTGGGTCGCGAAGCTGATGGCCATGGACTGGGAGGTACCCGCGCACCGGCGCATCCTTGAACTTGAGGGTCTCACCAAATGGGTCGAGCCACACCTTGATGGTTACGGTGGCCTGTTTGAAGCTATCGAGCAGCAGGGGATTGATTCACGATGGTAGTCATGGCGCTCATGCGAACGGTTGAGCAACTGGCCGAGGGTGACACGGCCGAGTTTTCTGTGGCGTCGGCGAGCGAGCTAGAGCTCGTTCGCCGGTGGTGCGCGAAGACCGGAAACACGCTGGTCAGCACGGTCATGGTCGAGCAGGACGCGGGTCACGTGACCGTCGGCCGTGGACGCCCTCGCAACCCGGCGACGATGATCCCCGCCAACCGGATGCCTGGAGCCCGGCTCTGGCTGTACACCAACTTTCACTGCAACTTGGCCTGTGATTACTGCTGTGTGGCGTCCTCGCCCAAGACCGATCCGCGCCTTCTCGGGATTGAGACCATCGAAACGCTCGTGACTGAGGCGGCGGAGTGGGGCGTGCGCGAGCTGTATCTGACCGGCGGAGAGCCATTCCTGCTTCCCGACATCGATGCGATCGTGAAGACCTGCGTCGATCGGCTGCCGACCACGTTGTTGACCAACGGGATGTTGTTCCGTGGCCAGGGCCTGCGTAAGCTGCAGGCGATGCCGCGCGACAATTTTGCGTTGCAGATCAGCGTGGACTCGCCGACCGCCGAGGTGCACGACTCGCACCGCGGTGCAGGGAGCTGGAAGCGAGCGCTTGCCGGCATTACCGTTGCCCTGGCCGAGGGTTTCACCGTGCGGGTCGCTGCCACCATCTCGGCGAACGACGACCCGGCCCTTGACGAACTGCACATCCTGTTCGACGGACTGGGCATACCGCGGGCCGACCAGGTGATCCGTCCCATTGCTCACCAAGGGGTCTCGGATGAAGGGATCGCATTCTCGCGGGAATCCCTCATTCCCGAGGTAACGGTGACCGCCGAGGGAATCTATTGGCATCCGGTTGCAGCACTCGACGAGAATGCTCTCGTCAGTCGAGATATCCTTCCGCTGGCGCCCTCTCTCGACCGGGTGAGTGACCTCTTCACCGAGCAGTGGTCGTCGATGACAGCTGCATCCGCCATGTTCGCGTGCGCCTGAAAGGGAAAAACATGAACGTGCACACAACTTCAGCGGCGGCCCGTGAGCTGGACGTCAACGCGATCGCGACGGGCCGGGCCACCCGAGTGGTGCTCGCGGCGGTGCGAATTGCTGTGGGGTTAATGTGGCTACAGAATGTGAACTGGAAACGACCGCCCGACTTTGGGCAGGCCGCTCAAAACGGACTCTTCCAATACACGAATTACGCGGTGGAGAACCCGGTTCTGGCTCCCTTCACCTGGCTGGTACAAAACGTCATCTTCCCCAACTTCGCGCTCTTCGGCTGGGGTGTGCTCCTTGCCGAGTTCTGCCTCGGTGCGTTCCTGTTGGTCGGGTTCCTGACGCGCTTTTGGGCGATGGTGGGGATCCTGCAGACGATCGCGATTACGCTCTCGGTGCTGAATACACCAGCCGAGTGGCAGTGGAGCTATTACCTCATGTTCGCCGCGCAATTCGTGATTCTGGTTACTGGTGCCGGCCGCGTTGCCGGGGTCGACGGACTGCTTCGTCCGCAGTGGTCCCGCGTCTCGGGTCGGCCAGCCCGGATTGCCCTGGTGCTGTCATGACGCAGAGTTCGTCAGACCAGGCTGAACAGGGAACCGGCGCTGAGCGGTGGCGTACCCGAGGCCTGATCGTGGCAGGGTTCATGGCTCTGAGCTCGCTGTTTGCTCTGCTGGACTATACGCCTCTCCAATTCGTGTCGGTCAACGTGGTGCAGGGGCTGCTTCTCGTCGGCCTGGCGGCGGTAGCGGCAGTGGGTTGCGCTGTGCGAATGCCGGTTTTGGTGCTCCTGGCAGGCACGATCTTGATCGTGGCCGGCTTGGTACGACTGGCGACCTATGGCCAGACCATCGGCATCATTTCTGGCTCCGTCAACGCCGCGGCTCTGATGGTGGGTCTCGGCACGGCTTTTGTGGCGATTTGGAACACCTCGCGCGCGATGCCTGGCGGGTCATAACGGGGAGAAGCCTCCTGCCGTTATGAGCGCTCAGGCCGAAGCGGAGGCGTCCTATGACATAGGGCGGAACCTTGAGGTCGGTCACACGTGTTGCTAAAATCTACGTCCTAAGGCAACGATCTCAATGGAGACATCATGCGTGGAAAGACAGTTCTGGCCGTCCTTACAGCGGTGGCATTGACGCTCGTGATCTCTCCGACGGCGGCTCAGGCCAATCATTCTTGGGGCGGGTACCACTGGGCCGTCACCAGCACCCCGTTCACGCTGAAAGTGGGCGATAACGTGAGCGCGAACTGGAAGAGTTTTCTCGCAACGACATCGTCTGACTGGAGTGCGTCGACCGTCCTTGATACCAAGATCGTGGCGGGACAAGCCAAGCGAAACTGCAGCGCAACGTCCGGCCAGGTTGAAGTCTGCAACGCCAGCTATGGCAGCAACGGATGGCTCGGCATCGCGTCAATCTCGATTACCGGTGGAACCCACATCACGAGTGGAACCGTGAAACTGAACGACACGTACTTCAACACCGCGAAATACAACACCCCTGAGTGGCGAAATCTGGTCAGCTGCCAGGAAGTCGGCCACACGCTGGGTCTGGCCCATCAGGATGAGAATTTCACGAATGCGAACCTGGGCACCTGCATGGACTACACAAACCTGCCCAGCACAAATCAACACCCGAATCAGCACGACTATAACCAATTAGTCACGATCTACAATCATGTGCACAGCAGCACCACGATCAAGTCCGTCACGGCGAACCAGGCGAAATCTGATGTCGGCAACGATTCCAGTTCCTGGGGCCGTCTGGTGAGCGGTTCACGCGCCTCGGGACAATCGACGTACGCTCGGGACCTCGGCCATGGCAACCTGATTATCACCCATGTGATCTGGGCCTAACTGGTCGGAGTGCAGACCCAATCCCGTCCATCGAGAAACTCGTCACACTCGCCTTACAGGTCGGTCGCTACGCTGCGCACAGCCCGTTCATTGTCATCGAAGATCATGCCCATGCGCTTGTAGGACTTGAGTGTCACCTGCCTGGCCACGACAACCAGGGATTCGCTCAGTGCTTCGAGTGACTCTTCGATCCGATGAATCTCCGCCAAATCCCGCATCCAATAGATAGTCATCAGATTCCACCTCGGGCTCACCACTGTGTGGGTAGCACGAGATCGGGGCAGTTTTGCAGCTTCCGCCGCCGCCGCGCGCAGGGCACCCGGCTTCACCTGAGAATACAGGCACACCGAGATGGGCCAGCCCACCACGGCGTGTGCGGCTTCCGCCCGCAGCTCGATCTTGTTCGACGCGATCAACCGACTGACCTGGCGACTGGCTGAGGGAAGGCTCATACCCAGCTCGTCAGCGATGTCGCTGGCCGATGTTCGCGCATCACGTTGCAGGATGAGGGCGATCTGCTCCTCCCGGGATGTCAGCCTCGCCAGTGCGGGCCGGTGAAGCGTAACCGATTGCCGCAGAGCGGTCTGTTGGCGGAGCGAGAGCGATCCAGACACCCAGCCGCGGGCGGTTTGAAAGACTTCAGTTGCAATGTTGTGCTCGACGCTGAGGATGCCCGGATTTCGCCACACCTCAAGGTTCATGAAGGTATGCAGGGAACTGATATCGGGCACGTCAACGAGTACGCGCAGGTCGGCGTTTCCGGAGACCGCCGAAACGGTGAGGCAGCACTTCATCTCACAAAACAAAGTAGCGAGCTCCTCGGCGAATCCCGGACGGCAGCGAATGTCGAGATGGTCCTGCACCGCCAAGGCCGTGTAGTCCCTCACACACAGCGTCCACGCCAGTCCGAGCAACTTTAACCGTTCCCAGCGGCGAGAAACCGTCGATGCATTGCTGCCCAAGGCATCGGCCACAGCCATCCAGCTGGCACGCGGATTGATGCTCAGGCTGTCGACAATAGCGATGTCCAACTCGTCAGGTACGTAAGAATCCGGCAAAGTCTGCTCCGTATATGAAATCATTCAGCATCTACTCAGTGAGTCAACACTACGGGCCGAAGACTATCGACATGTCTAAACGTTCAACCGCGGCCGAGCCGAGTCTGCTCATCAGCCACGCGCTCGCGTATCTCACAGCCCATGCTGACGACATGGTGCACGACCTCAAAACATACGTTCGATGGGAAACCCCGAGCGATGACAAAGAGTTGCTTGATCGTGCCTTCCCGCTCATTCTCGAGTGGATCTACGCGCGGATCGGCATGCCCGTGCGAGAGGAAATTTTTGAAAGCGCTGATCTCGGCAATATTGCCGTGCTCGATTTTGGCCACACTCCTGAGTCCGTGCTTCTCGCGCACTATGACACCGTATGGCCCGCGGGTACGACGCGTGCGTGGCCGTTGCAATTCGACGCTGAGTACCTGTCGGGCCCGGGCGTTTTCGATATGAAGGCCGGCCTCGTTCAGGCGGTGTGGGGTATCCGTTCGCTGCAGCAAACCGCGGGTTTCACACCCCACACCCGGCTCATCCTGACCGGCGACGAGGAGACGGGCAGCCATGCCTCCCGAGCCATCATCGAGACCAAGACGAATGGCATGCCCGCTGTCTACGTTTTCGAGGGCAGCTCAGGCGGTGCTCTGAAAACCGGACGAAAAGGGGTGGGACTATTCACGGTGAACGCGATGGGAATCGAAGCCCATGCTGGCCTTAATCCCCTGGATGGTGCCAGTGCCGTGCACGCGATTGCGGAGGCTATTACCCAGATTGTGGGATTCGCTGATCACGCTGCTGGCACGACCGTTAATGCTGGTCTCGTCACCGGCGGGTCGCGCAGTAATGTTTCCGCTGGTCGTGCTCAGACGCAGGTGGACGTTCGGGTGACGTCCATCGCCGAAATGGCGCGCATCGATCGGTGCTTCACCAGCCTGACCACCACGGACCCACGCGTGACTCTCACGGTTGACACCGAGTGGAACCGGCCACCGTTCGAGCGCACCACCGAAATTGGCATGCTCTTCGCGAGGGCCGCTCGGGTTGGGCGATTGCTCGGGATCGACCTGACCGAGGTCTCCGTGGGCGGGGCCAGCGACGCGAACTTTGTTGCTGCTCTGGGCATCCCTGTACTTGATGGCCTCGGAGCCGTCGGCGACGGCGCGCACGCTCGGCATGAACACGCCAGCCGTTCGGGTCTGGTGGAACGCGCCGCGCTCGCCGCAGGACTTCTTCTCCCGGACTCCGCGTGGCCGACACCGGTTCCGTCCGTTGCAGCCACGAGCGTGTTCGACGAGAGCGGCCGGGCCATCGCCCCCGCACCCATCGTCTCGGTGCCACGTGTCCCCGTGCCGATCGCTGATCAGGCGAGCGTCGCAGCGACGCGCGCCGCCAACATTGCCGGGGTACGCATCCGAGAAGAAACCGAGATAAACGAGCTTCGGGAGGTTTCGGAACTGCTGGTCACGATCTGGGGCACAGGTCGAGGAGAGAGCCCCATGTCCGCAGAGCTCCTGCGCGGTCTCGGTCATGCCGGCAGCGCAGTATCGGCCGCGTACGACCGAAACGGCGGGCTCTGCGGTGCTGCCGTTCTCATCGTCTCCCCGGGATCGGTGTCGGCATATTCACTGATCGCGGGTGTTTTGTCGGCGAACGCCGACCAGGGTGTGGGGTTCGCGCTCAAGCAACATCAACGGGCGTGGGCGTTGGAACGTGGCATAGACGAGATTAGCTGGACGTTCGACCCGCTGGTCAGCCGCAATGCCCGATTCAACCTGACCAAGCTCGGTGCGCATTCTGTGGAATACACGTCGAACTTCTATGGTGCGATGAGCGGTGCGATCAACGCGAACGATGAGAGTGACCGCTTGACGGCGCTCTGGCCGTTGACGACGCAACTGGCGGTTGAATGCAGTGAAGGCCGGGCATCCACAGTGGAGCTGCCCGCTTTCTCTCCCGATCAGGTGCGCGACGTGGGCCCGGATGGCGAGCCGGCCGTGATCGAAGCGGAAGGCGCCCTCTGGTGCCGGGTACCGACTGACATCGTTGCTCTCCGGAGGCAGAGCCCGCGGATCGCCGCGGAGTGGCGACAGTTTGCGCGAGAGATTTTCACCACGAGTTTTTCCTCTGGACACATTATCCGTGGGGTCACCCGAGCCGGCTGGTATCGGCTTGAAACAGAAGGACAGTAATGAAAATTGAGAATGTTGAACTGCGCCGGGTAACGATGCCTTTGGTTCGCCCGTTCCGTACGTCTTTTGGGCAGATCGACCACCGCGAAATGACAATTGTGCGCGTGACAACTGCCAACGCTGAGGGATGGGCCGAGTGCGCCGCTGAGCCCCAGCCGCTCTATAGCTCAGAGTTTCTTGACGGCTGCGACCTCGTGATCCGCGATCATCTACTCCCGCGGCTTCGCGCCGTCGGTGACAAGCTGACGGCCGAACACGTGGCGAAGACGCTGGCGCCGGTCAAGGGACATCCGATGTCGAAGGCCGTGTTGGAGACCGCAATCCTCGATGCCCAGCTGAAGGAAAGGGGAGTGTCCTTTGGTCAGTACCTCGGTGCGGTTAACGACACGGTGCCGTCGGGTGTGTCCGTGGGAATCATGGACTCCATTGACGGCCTTCTCGATGTTGTCGGCGAGTATCTTGCCGAGGGCTACCTTCGTATCAAACTCAAGATCGAACCGGGGTGGGATATTGAGCCCGTGCGCGCGGTCCGCGAACGCTTCGGTGACGACATCCTGTTGCAGGTGGACGCCAACACCGCGTACTCACTGGCAGACGCGCGGCATCTCGCGTTGCTGGATCCCTTTAATCTTCTGCTCATAGAACAGCCGCTCCCCGAGGACGACATTCTCGGCCACGCCAATCTGGCCAAGCTGATGACCACACCGATTTGCCTCGACGAATCGATTGAATCTGCTCGGGATGCCGCCGCAGCCATTGTGCTTGGTGCCTGCAGCATTATTAACGTGAAACCGGCTCGCGTCGGTGGTTTTCTTGAGGCGAGGCGCATTCACGATGTTGCGGCCGCGCACGGCGTGCCGGTGTGGTGTGGCGGAATGCTCGAAACAGGCATTGGCCGTGCGGCCAACGTTGCGCTTGCCGGACTGCCGAACTTCACGCTCCCCGGTGACACGTCGGCCTCCAATCGGTACTACAAGCAGGACCTCACGGCGCCGTTCGTGTTACAGGACGGATGCCTGCCGGTACCCACCGCGCCCGGTATTGGCGTTGATGTTCTGCCTGATGCTCTCGCGGACGTCACGACCGCCAGGGCCGACATCGCCTTTTAGCTTCGCGGCCGGACGCGGATTCAATCGCGCTTTCAGCCATGCACTGAACTGTCTCTACACCCGATATAAGGAGAACACAATGAATGCACGACTGAGCAGCCGACCCGCGTGGCAGATCGCGGTATCCCTCGGATTTGCGGCAACGCTGGCCCTGACCGCCTGCTCGAGTACAGCGGAGACCAGCGCGCCCACCGCCACGGCACCCGTCGGGGACATTGACGCAGCCGCTGCGGCCGCCCTGCCAGCAAAATATGTGGAGGCTGGCGTGATCAAAGTGGCCTCAGATTATCCTTACCCGCCAATGGAAATGCTCGACGAGAACCAGAACCTCACCGGGCTCGACTTTGACCTTGCGCAGGCCATCGGTGTGAAGCTGGGCGTGCCGCTCACACTCGAGAAGCAGGCCTTCGCCACCAATATCCCGGCACTGCAGTCGGGCCAGAGCGACATCATTATGTCTGGCATGAACGACACGGCCAAGCGTCAGGAAACACTCGACTTCGTCGATTATTTTTACGCCGGATTCTCCATCATGGTTCTGGCTGGTAACCCGGAGAAGATCACGACAGTGCTTGACCTGTGCGGGCGGGATGTTGCAGTGTCGAAGGCGACGATCCAGGCGGAGATACTGCGCGGCTACGACGAGCAGTGCACCGAGGCCGGGCCGGGACCAATCAAGATTGCCGAGCTGCCCAGCGAGACCGACGTGCAGACCGCCGTGCGCTCGGGCAAGGCAATTGCCGATGTCGTTGACTCCGCCGTGGCTGCTTACTCCGCGCAGACCGCCGGGGATGGCGAGATGTTCGAAGTGGTTCAGGATCCCGCTAACCTCAACGGATACAACCCCGTCTACACCGGGATCGGCGTACTGAAGAAGGACTCCGAGTTGACCAAAGCGCTCGTGCTGGCGCTCGACTCGATCATTGCTGATGGTACCTACCAGACGATCCTTGAGAAGTACGACCTGGGCGATTACGCCATCGACAAAGCCGGCCTGAACCTCGGCTCGTAGACCATGACGCTCGTTCTGCGCAATGGTCGGCTGCCGGGCAGTGAGCTGAGCTATGACGTTGAGATCAGTAACACCGGCACTGACAAGGCCGTGCTTCGGCGCATGTCGAGAAGTACCGGCGCTCTGTCGTCGGCACAATCGACCGATCTGGATGGTCGCTGGCTGGTTCCGGGGCTCTGGGACAACCATGTGCACTTTAGCCAGTGGGCGCAGAATTTCAGCCGACTCGATCTCTCCGACTGCGGCAGCGCCGCGGAGACCGCAGCGCTCGTGGCCAAACATGTTTCCCGTGTCGCACCGTCGAACACCATCGTCGGCAGTGGCTTCCGTGACGCTCTCTGGGCAGATGCCCCCAACCGAGCAGTGCTTGATGCCGCATCCCCGAGCGTTCCAGTCGTGCTTGTGAGTGGAGACCTGCATTGCTGCTGGCTCAACTCTGCGGCGTTGGTCGAGCACGGGTTCACCGACCACCCCACGGGGCTGTTGCGTGAGGATGATTGCTTTAGAGTCGTCTCGGCCATCGGTACCGTCACCGACGAGAGTATGGATGCCTGGGCCCAGACTGCGGCGGTCAACGCCGCGGCACGGGGCGTGGTCGGCATTGTTGATTTCGAAATGGACTGGAACCTTGACGCCTGGCGTCGCCGCATTGCGGGTGGCAGCACGTTTTTACGTGTGGAGTTTGGCATTTACGCGGCTCATCTGCAGCGTGCCATCGAGCTCGGGCTGCGTACCGGCGCCGTTATTGCTGGCACTGAGGGGCTGCTGACCGTTGGGCCGTTCAAAGTGCTGACAGACGGATCGCTCAACACGCGCACGGCACTGTGTGTCAACGAATACCCGGGCTTGGAAGACACGCCGGGCTCCCGGGGCTTGTCCACGGTTCCGCCAGCGGAACTGCAATCGTGGATGCAACGGGCGGTTCAGGCCGGAATTCGCCCGGCGGTTCACGCCATCGGTGATCTGGCGAACAGCTACGCCCTCGACGCATTCGATGCCGTGGGTTGTGGGGGGAGTATCGAGCATGCGCAGCTGTTGATGAGCAGCGACATTGAACGCTTCGCGAAACTGGGCATTGTGGCCAGCGTGCAACCCGAGCATGCCATGGACGACAGGGATGTGGCAGACCGATTTTGGCCGGGCGAGACTGGCCGAGCGTTTCCGCTCGCCAGTTTGCAGCAGGCCGGTGTTGAGCTGGCCTTCGGCTCAGACGCCCCCGTGGCTCCGCTCGATCCGTGGGCTGCCATTGCCTCCGCTGTGGGACGCACCCGGGGTGGGCGTGCTCCGTGGCATCCTGAACAATCCGTGTCCCGCGCAGTGGCGCTCGCAGCCTCCGCACGAGGACGTTCTGTTGTCGCCGAAGGCGATGTCGCCGATCTGGCCATTTGTGAGAGCGACCCGTTCACGGCATCCGTTGACGAGCTCAGGCGGATGCCGGTTGCCGCCACCCTACTTAATGGACGTTTTACGCACAATCGCCTCTAAAGACCACTCATTTTCTTGCCCCACACAACACGCAATTTAGGAGAATACCCATGATAATCAGACACCGCAACCGGTCGTCGTGGAAGCTGGCCGTATCCCTCGGGCTCGTCGGCACGCTGGCTCTATCAGCGTGCGCGGCCACTCCCGATGCCGCCGTCGTACCGTCTGGAACGGCATCGGCTGGTGAGGTGGATGCCCCGGCTGCTGCGGCACTGCCAGCGAAATACACCGACGCCGGCGTAATCAATGCCGCAACCGGCATCTACCCGCCCATGGAGATGTTCGACGAGAACCAGGTGCTGACCGGCTTTGATGTGGACCTTGCCAACGCTCTCGGTGCCAAGCTCGGCGTGACGATCGACATGCGCCAGCAGCAGTTCGACAGCATCATTCCGTCGCTGCAGTCCGGAAAGCACGACATCATTATTGCCGGCCTGAACGACACACAGGTGCGCCAGGAGACCCTCGACTTCGTCGACTATTTCTATGCCGGCTTCTCAATCCTGGTGATGAAGGGGAACCCCGAGAACATCACTGGCGTGCTCGACCTCTGCGGACAGGACGTCGCGGTGCAGAAGGCCACCGTTCAGGCGCAGATTCTGCGCGGCTACGCCGAGGAGTGCACGGCGCTCGGTAGCAGTCCGATCAATGTTACGGAGCTTCCGCTCGAGACCGACGTGCAAACTGCGCTGCGCAGTGGCAAGGCTGTCGCCGATGTCGTCGACTCGGCCGTCGCCGCCTATGCCGCACAAACGGCCGGTGATGGCACCATGTTTGACGTCGTGAAGGACCCCGAGAATCCGGCCGGATACAACCCGGTTTATACCGGAATCGGTGTTTTGAAGGCCGACTCCGAATTGTCCGCGGCACTCCTGCTGGCCCTGCAGGCGGTCATCGCTGACGGTGGCTATGAGGAGATTCTCCAGAAGTACGACCTGAGCGACTACGCGGTCGACTCAGCTGGAATTAACCTCGGAAAGTGACCTGATGACTCACAACGGAGTAACGGCACCTCAGCGGTCATCGAATGCGGCTGCGACCGATAGCGATCCCGACGACATTGTTGCTGTTCCCCTGCGCCATCCGTGGCGCTGGGCTGCCGCGGTCGTGCTCGGAGGAGCATTCGTCGCGCTTGCAACGTCCTTGTGGGAGAACGAGAACATTGCTCACTCGACGATCAGTGAGTACCTTTTCAATGAGCGCATCCTTGACGGGGTGGTGCTCACCCTGATTCTCACCGTCGTGTCGATGATCGTGTCCACGATTCTGGCCGTAATCCTCGCAGTCATGCGGCTGTCGACCAACCCGGTCATGAATGCTCTCGCTTGGCTGTACGTGTGGATCTTCCGCGGCACACCCTTGCTCATTCAGATTGTCTTTTGGGGATATCTCGGTCTGCTGTACTCGCAGATTACGCTGGGCGTTCCGTTCACCGATTTCAACGTTTTCTCGATCGACACCAACACCCTTATTCCGGCGTTCACCGCCGGACTGCTGGCATTGACGTTGAACCAGGCCGCATACTCAGCTGAAATTGTGCGTGCCGGGATGCTCTCCGTCGACGAGGGACAGCATGAGGCGGCGTATTCGGTGGGAATGAGCCCGGCGTTGACCCTGTTCAAGGTGATTTTGCCGCAAGCGATGCGCGTCATCATTCCGCCGATGGGTAATGAGACGATCTCGATGTTGAAGAACACGTCACTTCTCTCTGTTATCGCCGTGCTCGAGCTGTACACCGTGGCCACCCAGATTTCGTCGCAGAACCTCCGCCAGGTAGAACTACTCGTGGTCGTCAGCTGCTGGTACCTATTTCTGACAACGGTGCTCTCCATTCCCCAGTACTACCTGGAACGCCATTACGGTCGCGGCAACGCCCGCAAGCAGCCCCGCACACCGCTGGATCGCGTGTGGAGTGCTGTGCGACCGAAACGACCGTCGCCCGAGACACGGGACGTGCTCATGACGACGAGCCCGACCGCCGCACACGCGAGAACAACTGCAGAAAAGGCGGATGAACGATGACCGGTACAGAACCGCTGCTCTCGGCTGTGAAGGTGCGCAAGCACTATGGCGGAGTTGAAGTGCTGAAGGGAATTTCCCTCAGCGTTGATGCCGGCCAGGTGATGTGTCTGCTGGGCCCATCCGGCTCGGGCAAGTCCACTTTCCTTCGCTGCATTAACCACCTCGAGCGTGTGGACGGCGGACGAATCTCGGTTGCGGGGGAACTCATCGGGTACGCGGAGCGACGCAACCGAATCTACGAGATGAATCCGCGGGAAGTGGCGCGGCAACGGCGTGACATTGGGATGGTCTTTCAGCGATTCAACCTGTTTCCCCATATGACCGCGCTCGAAAACATCACTGCCGCACCGACCGGTGTGCGCCGCATGCCCAAGGTGACCGCGAACGCACGAGGCCTGGAGCTGCTCGACCGGGTGGGGTTAGCCGACCATGCCGGATCGTACCCGGCGCAGCTCTCGGGAGGGCAACAACAGCGCGTCGCAATTGCCAGGGCTCTCGCCATGGACCCGAAGTTGCTGCTGTTCGATGAGCCCACGAGTGCGCTCGACCCTGAGTTGGTGGGTGATGTGCTCGATGTCATGCGCCAGCTCGCTGCGGATGGGATGACGATGATTGTTGTGACCCATGAGATCGGATTTGCCCGCGGCGCTGCTGACGAGGTGGTCTTTATGGACGGGGGAGTCGTCGTGGAGTCCGGACCACCGTCGAAGGTTCTCGACAACCCTCAAAATCCGCGCACGAAGGCCTTCTTGGATAGCGTGATGTAAGTAATACCTCGGGCGGCCTGCCCGGTGGCACAATGGGGCCATGACGTTGCACATCACCGGCGATACCGCTGCGGACACCCTGCTCACCGACGATCCCTTCGCCCTTCTGCTGGGCATGCTGCTCGATCAGCAGATTGCCATGGAGGTCGCCTTCAGCGGACCAGCCAAAATTCGGGACCGCATCGCTACTTTCGACCCGGCCACGATCGCGGGCTACGACCCGGATGCCTTCGTGGAGGTCTTTCGAGCGACCCCCGCCGTACATCGCTATCCCGGCTCGATGGCGGCCCGCGTTCAGGCGGTCGCCGAGGTCATTGTGCGGGACTGGAACGGCGACACGGCTGCCCTGTGGACACGGGAGAATCCAGACGCGGCCGAGATTCTGCGGCGACTTAAGGCGCTCCCGGGGTTTGGTGAGCAGAAAGCGAAGATCTTTCTGGCGTTGCTCGGCAAACGGCTCGGAGTCACGGCGGCTGGCTGGCGCACCGTTTCGGGAGCTTATGGAGAAGACGGATGCTTCCGCTCCGTCGCAGACATCGTCGACGCTGAGTCCCTGCGTCGCGTCCGAGAGACGAAGCGGGCGGCGAAGGCCGCCGCAAAGACGGCGACTGTAGCCACCTGATTCGACGTCTGATTCGTACCGACAGCACCTGCGCCCCGACTACTGCAGAAACACACACCTAGCGAGTTGCGCGCTCGGTGGCACAATGGTGGGCAACAATGCACCCCACCTGCGGGGTGGCGGAGGTCCCGCGCTCTGACGGAGCACAGGTCCCCCTCCGTTCGGCTACCGACATCGTTGACGCGGGCTCTCCGGCACGCGGTCGGGGTACAGGGCGGGCGGCGAAGGTCGCACGCACGAAGGAGCAGGTGGCGACATGATTCGGTTTCTCATTCGTACCGCAATTTTTCTGGGATCCGCAGCACTCGGTTTGTGGGTGGCGTCGCTGATTCTCACCGATTTCGTGCTCACGTGGCAGGGTTTTCTGCTGACCGTGCTCATCTTCGCGGGGCTGCAGAGTCTCCTCTCGCCATTCATCTTCAAACAGACACGACAGAGTGCGCCCGCGCTCACCGGTGGCGTCGGGCTGCTGTCCACCTTTGTCGCACTGTTGATTGCGTCCCTGATCAGCAATGGACTCACCATCTCCGGGCTGCAGACCTGGGTGCTTGCCACCCTGATTGTCTGGCTGGTGACGGCGCTAGCCACGATCCTGCTACCCCTCGTTTTTCTGCGTAAGACGGTTGCGAAGGCCAAGTCCGGCGGAGAATCCCCAAGCGCACGTCACGCCGACACCAACTAACGCTGCGGGCGCTTGCGCCTCACTCCATACTCAGAATTCGCGTCAGCACCTCTTCGGGCACGGCCGCGGGCGGAATTTCACCCAGCAGAAAATCGCCCTCGGGTAATGGGTGATCGGACTCCAGCCAAAATTCTGAGCGGATGATTCCCCCCGCGGCCCCGGCACCGTGCAGCGTGATCCCCTCGTCACGTCGCAGGCCGAGGGTCCAGCCGTAGTGTTCCGTGACGTTTGCGATCGGCGAGTACGAATCGAGGCCAACTGGTACCGGCTCAACTCCGCCTGCCGGCGTGCGGTCGTCTAGGAGGACGCCGGCCAGCCCGAGGGCGGCGAAGGACCGCAGCCAGTCCGCCACATACATGGAGGCGTTGTCGGCATCGTCGGCATCGAGGGTGGCGGCATCTGTCGTGCCCGCAAAATGATGGGTGCGCGTGAGCCACTGCATGGGTGAGGGCAGCTGCAGCACGATGGGGGAGCGCTGCGTCTTGCTGAAGACGGTGGCCAGCTCGGTGACATACGAGATCGCCTCGGGGTCAGCCAGCAGGGTGCGGAGCGCATAACCCGTTCGTGTTTTGGCGCTGAGGGACGATGTCAGACGGGCATTTGTCTGCAGTAGGTGGTCGTACAGCCGGTCGAGGCTGAGCAGCGCCACGTCGGATTTGAGGAGGGCCTGAGCCTGCCCGAAGAAATTCGAGAAGGCCATGGGCTCGTGCCAGGGGACGGGGCGGCCCTGCAGGAGGACCTGTTGTGCGTAGTCGTGAGAGTCCAGCATGACGGCGCGGCTGCGGCCTGACGGTGGTTGGTCAATGACGGTGGTCAGCGAGCTGGTCATGGTGGCTCCTTGAGGGCGATTGCGGTGAGTGCGGCGAATGCGGAAGGCCGGGAGCCGCCACCGAGATTCTCGGCAGCGGTTCCCGGCTGGTGGCGCGGTGGATCAGGACTTGTGTTCCACCACCTCGCCGTACTTCTCCTCGAGTTCGCGCACGCGCGCCTCGAGCTTGCTGATTTTCAGCACTCGGCGGTCGGGAACCATGATGAGCGGAAGGTCTTCGAGCTTGCCCTTGACGCGCTCGGGCTCGATGCCGCCCCAGTGAGTGGCCAGTAGCTCCTCATCGTTGTCCTGGCCCCAGGAACCGAAGTAGAGCAGGTCGGCCGGCGGCTCCTCCTGCACGAATTTCTCCACGAATTCCTTGTAGGGAGTGCCGCGACTGATCCGGTCGCGACGCATCTGCGCCCGCAGTTCGATGGTGGCCTCTTCGTGCACCACGTAGGTCTCGGGTTCCCAAACCACGCCATACATTGTGCTAGCCGTGTGGGCCGAGATTCGGTCGAGCTCAAGGTCGGTGACGACCAGTTCGGGGTCACGCTCGAGAACGTCACCGTAACCGCCGCCGGCGCCCTGGGCGATCATGTAGAGCTCGCCCTCCTTGGCCACGTCGAACTGCAGACCCATGTGGGCGGACTGGTAGTCGCCGCCCTCAAAGGGCTGCTCATTCATGACGCGTTCCATCGAGAGGTTGAACTGCGACGGGTCGTCGCGAATGATGTCGTAGATGTTGATGCCCTTCACCATGGCGAGGGGATACACGGGGCAGCCGTAGCCACCGAACATGCCGGGCACAGAGGAGAACTTCGATCCGGAGGTAACCGTCATGAAGCCCCAGCTTGGGGTGCCGCGCGATGCCACGATCATCTCGTAGCCCATCCCGCCGCGGAACTTGCCGAAGCCCTGGTTATCTCGCACGATGCGCTTGCTCACGAGCTGCAGGAACGGAACCTCCTCTTCCATAACCTCCTGCTCACCGATGTCAGCCATGGCGCAGAACAGCGGAGCTACGGCGTCCTCGCCATCGCGGAATGCCTTCGCACCGCCGCCCATGCCGTTGAGGTCGGCACACAGGTTGCCCACCTGCTCACCGTTTTGCGTGGTGCCACCCCAGAGGAAGTCATTGATCTGGTTGAACCAGGGGGCAACGACGTTCGAGTACTTCTGCGGAGCGGAGAACTGCATCTTGGCGAAGGCCGTCTGCAGGGCAGAGAACCCGCGGAAGGACGCCTGCAGCGACTGGCCCACCGGGGCGTCGTAACCGGCATCCGCCCAGCTGTGCTCTTCGGTGATGACCTCGATCGGCGACATCGCGCCCGTGGAGCGCGGGAGATCGGGCCACCAGTACGACAGGATCGCCTGCGCCATGAACGACTTAGTTGAGGCGAGTGGCGAGTTGATGGCCCGGTTGAGAATCTCGGGGCCCGTTCCCGTGAGGTCAACGATGAGGCGTTCGCCCTTGATCGTGATCTTGCAGGCGAACTTGATGAGAATGTTTTCCTTCAGCGTGGAGTCCACGAACTGGTTGAAGGTCACCGTGCCGTCGGGAAGTTCCCCGATGCGGCGGCGCACCTCGGTCTCCACGTCCTCCACCGTGACGCGGAGGGAGGCGACGAAGGTCTCCTGTCCCACCTCGTCGATCAGGCGGTCGACGGTGTCCATGATGCGCCGAACGGCACCCATTTTCACCTTGATGTCGGCGAGCATGAGCTTCGGGTCACGGGTGGAGTGCTGCAGGAAGGTCAGCAGGTCTCGGCGCAGGTGGCCCTTTTCCACGATTTTGATGGGGGAGGCACGCAGGCCGTCATCGAACGGGGTCTCCGATCCCGACGGCATGCCTCCGGGCTCGCAGGCCCCGTTCTCACCCTCGTGGATGGTGGCACCTACCCAGGCGATGATGATGCCACCGCGAATGACCGGCACGAGCATCGACTGGTCGGTGTTGTGCACCATGCCGAAGCGCGAGTCGTTGTGGAAGAACCCGTCACCCTCGTTGATGCCAACGGTGGGTTCGTCTTTCCAATTCTTCATGATGTACCGGATGGGGTGGTGGAGCACCGCCGAGAAGGCGATGACGCCGCGGTTGGAGAGGTAGGTGACGTCGCCCTCTGCCGTGTACACGGCGCAGGAGAGGTCCGCCCACTTGGCGCCGGGGGCCGCGCCCATGCTCTCGCACATTTCGAACGCCTCGTCGAGGGCGCCGGCTAGGCGCTTGCGAATGCGGTCGACCTCGAGTGGGTTGATGCCCTGGGCGATGCACTCCTCTTCGTATGCCGATCGCGGCATGATCTCGTGGTGACGCATGATAGCCGGGTCCGGCCCCAGGAACAGGGTCGTCTCGTCCATGAACTTGTCGACCCACTCCTGCTCCTGGGTGGTGAGTTCCTGGGAGGTTGTGCCGTCGTCGCTGGCCGGGACGAATTCATCTGTTGTCAGTGTCATTGTTCTCAAGCTCCTTTGCTTGCGCGTTCGAAAGAATGGGGAAGGATGGCGGTGCCTAGTCGCTGAGGAGCCACACGGCCCCCTGCACGGTGGGCTCGAGGCGCCAGCCCGGCTCCACAAGGTAGGTGGTGTTTTCGGTCGTTACGATGGCCGGTCCGTGAATCACGAACTCGTGCTTCAACGCGTCCGCATCGTAAACGGGAGTATCAACGGCCCCCGCAATGCTCGTGAAGTGCACCTGGCGGTGCGACACCGGAACGGGCTTGGTCTTTTCGCCCCCGGCATGAATCGACTCGAACTCAATCACTTCGCCCTCGATGTAGGAGGCCACTCGAATGGTTTGAACGCGGATGCCCGCCTCGGGTGCCTGGGTACCCTCGCCGTAGCGCTCACCAAAGATCTCCGAGAAGGTCTGGATGAGGTGCAGCACGTCAGCGACGCCGTTGACTCGGTTGATGTCGAAGGCCACGGCCGTGGTGACGAGCTGGTTGCCGTACCGCATGTCCATCTCGAGGCGATAGCGCACATCCGCTCGGTCATAGCCCTGACGAACGAGGTCCTCGGCGCCCTTTGCCTCCAGCTCGGCGATGTATCCGTTCAGTGCCTCGTACTGGTTGTACAGACTGCGCTTAATGGCTTCGTAGAGAACCACGTAGGCGCTGCGCTCGTGAATATGTAGCGGGCGCATGTTGCCGGCACCGAGTGCGGAGAACACGGAGGCGAACGGCGGGAAGAGAATCCGGCTGATGCCGGCGCTCGTCGCGATGCCGCAGGCGTGGAGCGGGCCGTTGCCGCCATAGGCGAGCATTGTGTAGTCCTCGATGAGGCCGCCACGCGAGCGCAGCTCCTTCTCGATGCCGATGGCCATCTGCTCGTCCACGGTTTTCTTGATCACCTTGGCAACCTCGACGGCGTCCAGATCGAGCTCGTCGGAGAGCGTCTCGTCAATCACATAAATAGAGCGCTTCTTGTTGAGTTTGATGTGGCCGTTTGCGTAGTTCTCCGGGTCAAGGTATCCCAGCACGAGGTCGGCGTCGGTGACCGTGGGGCGGAGACCACCACGGTCGTAGCAGGCCGGACCCGGGTCGGATCCCGCCGACTCGGGGCCAATTTGAATGGCGTGGTGAATGCGGTTGTATGCCGCAATCGAGCCGCCGCCAGCACCGAGGGTGTTGAGGTGGATCATCGGTGCCGACACCATCCAGCGCCCGATGGTGGGCTGGAAGTCGTAGTGCCGCACTCCACCCTCCGGGACGAGGCCAATGTCGAACGAGGTTCCCCCCATGTCCATGGAGACCACGTCGCCGAGGCCGGTGGATTCCGACAGGTGCTGAGCCGCGCCCACGCCGGCGATGGGTCCGGAGTGAATCGTTTGCAGGGCATCCGTTGAGTTGGGCTGCGCCATGCCGCCCGAGTTGTGAATCACCAGCATGGGCTTTTCGTAACCCGAATCCCGTAGGTTGTTGGAGAGCTGGTTGAGTGCGTGAAACATGGTTTCGTGCAGGAAGGCATCCACGATCGTGGCCATGGCCCGCACGTACTCGCCCTTGCGCCCCGACACCTGGCTGCTGAGTAGCACCGGAATTGAGCCGAGCTCGTGCGTGGGGTACTCCTCGAGGATGATCTCGAGAATGCGGTCCTCGTGCACCGAGTTCTCGGTGGCGTTGGTGAGTGCGATCACAATCGCCTCGGCCCCGTTGTTAACGAGCTCACGCACCTGGGTACGCACGTCGTCGTACATGAGTGGCACGAGCACCTCACCCACCGAGTCGATGCGCTCCCTCACCGAGCGGATGAGGCGGCGCGGCACGAGCGGTTCGGGTCGCTGGGCGTCGGGCATGTCGCCCTGCTTGACGCCGTCGAGACCCTCGCCGTACCCCCGTCCGCGAGACAGGGGGATGGTGTCTTCAAAGCCGTGGGTGACGATGGCGGCCACGCGCGGTCCTTTGCCCTCGATGAGAGCGTTGGTGCCCAGCGTCGTGGCGTACCGCACCGAATCGACTTCCTTCAGTGCGGTTTCGCGCGAGATTCCGGCACGTTCGCAGGCACGATCGAGGGCCTCATTGAAACCGAGGGCCAAGTTGTGATGGGTGGTGAGGGCCTTCGACTCAATGTAAATGTCATCCCACACGAAGAAGCAGTCGCTGAACGTGCCGCCGATGTCGACAGATATTCGTTTCATGGTCAGTGCGCTCCCTGGCTGTCGGTGGTGCGGGGGCCGTGCGAGTGGCCGCTCACGGAGTCGAAGCGGGCGCTCAGGTCGGTTTCGGCGTTTTCGCCGGGTCCGTAGTTGACAACCTCTTCGGGGTTACCGCCGTGTGCCTCCCACTTTTCGCGTAGGGAGTCGATGTCCCAGAGCATGTCGACGGTGGGCGGATGCCCCGGCGGAAGATACTCGGCCTCGATCTGGGTTCCGCAGGTGGGGCAGTAGAACTCCAGGATGCGGCAGAACGCGGGATCGGGGGAGAACGTGAACTCGTACTTTTCCGGGTCAATGACCGGCGGGTGAATCTCGCGGGGGTCCCGGTCGTAGACCAGGGTTCCCTCCTTGTAGTTGCCGCGGGCATCGCCGAAGTCGTGGGCGCAGACGCGGCAAATCCAACGTTCGGTATCAAGATCAATAAAGAGGTATTCAGTCATGGGAACGCGCATGGGGTTTTACCTTCCTTGGTAAAAGTGGTGAGCAGAATTTAGGAGCGGATGCTGTCGGTCAGCAGCAGATCGCCGGCGTTGGACACCGCGAGATTCCAGCCAAGGGGAACCCGGGCTGTGAAGAACGGACCCTCCACGATTGCCGGTCCGGATGCCGTGGCTCCCGGCTTCTGCTCGTCGAGCAAGTAGACCGAGACCGTGTCGATCTGCGTGGCCGAGGATCGGACCTCCCGGGTGCCGCTGGTGACGGCCGGCGTCGTGGCGGTGGGTGACCCACCGTCGAGCACCGGATGCGGCAACCGGAACACGGCCTTCAGGGAGAGAATTTCGCTACCGTCCTCGACCAGGTCGCTCCACTGCAGCTCGCAGTCGTCAATGTCATGCCCCTCCTGGAACATGTCGCGAGCCGCATCGAGGCGCATCACGGCTTTCGCCGTGTCAATGGCCACCGGAGTGAAACCGGTGACATCGGTCTCATACGACTGGGCAATGTCGGAGAAGCTGATGCCGTACGCCGAGAACACCGCCGCGAGGCGGGGGACGAGTACGTGATTCACACCCACACTGCGGGCCGCTGCGCACGCGCTCATCGGGCCTCCGCCGCCGAACGCGGCGATCGTGGTCTCCTGCCCCGAGATCAGCAGCGCGGCAAAGGCCTCCGCCAGCCGGCCTGAGTAGGTCTCCTCCATGCGGATGAGCGCCTCCTCCAGACTGATGCCGAGGGGGTCGGCCACCGTCTTGGTGATCACGGCACGGGACCGTTCGGCATCCAGTGCCATTTCACCATTCAGGTACGTCTCCGGGTCGAGCACACCCAGCAGCAGGTTGACGTCGGTGATGGTGGCCTGAGTGCCACCGAAACCGAAGCACGCCGGTCCGGGAGCGGCACCCACGCTCTCGGGTCCCACCGTGATCTTGCCGTCACGCACGGTGATGATGGAGCTTCCACCCACACCGAACGAGTGCACGTTGCTCATCTCGTACGAAATGCCGACGCCCTGAACAGATCCGCGGCGATCCGAAGAAATGGTGGAATCCGCGACCGCTCCGACATCGGTTGTGGTGCCGCCGACATCGATCATGAGCACGTTCTTCAGCCCGTAGGCCTCGGACAGGGCGCGAGTGCCCTCGAGGCCACCGCGCGGCCCCGAGGAGTATGTCTTGAGCGCTACGGACTTGGCGACCCGCGAGGAGGCACCATCGTTGCGGTAGATGAGCAGGGGGTTCTTCACCTTGTAGGCCCGCAGGCGGTGCTCCGCGCTGTAGAGAAAACGCTCCACGGTGGGGTGCAGAAACGAGTTAAGAATGCCGGACCAGATTTGGCGGGTGCGGTTGGTGTCTGAGGCGAACTCGCGGGAGAACAGGATGGGAACCGAGCCGAGCAGGTGCCGGGGGAAGTTCTTGAGCATGGTGCGCTTGTACAGGTGCTCGCGCTCGAGGCTGGTGGCGGCAACGACAAGACGCTCGGCGCCGGCCGTTGTGAGCCGGTTGATTTCCGCTACGAGGTCGCGGGCAAGCTGCTCGGGACTCTCATCCGCGTTCACCACGGCAACGCGGTTGCCGATGAGGTCGTCGAAGAGCCCGTTCTTCTGCTCCACGCTGCGCAGAGTCTCGGCCAGGGTGGGGTCGTCGGTAATAAGACCGATGAGCGGGCCCTTGCGCTCGACGAGAGCGTTGGTGCCCTGGGTCGATGAGTAGCGGATGTGCGTGGTCGAGTGCAGCAGCTCGGCGAGGTTGGACTCTCCAAACAGCTGCGTCGAGGCCTTGGTCATGGCGTCGAAGAGGCACTGGGAGAGATCGACCGGTGTGGTGAGGGTCTTGGTGAACGTGAAATCCGCTCCGCTACCCACCACGATGTCCGTGAGTGTGCCGCCGTTGTCGATGTTGATCAAACGTTCCATGAGCGCTCCTTTGCGTTGGTGTGGAATGACCGGTGGCCCTCGGGGGAGCCACGACCACCAGCGTGACGCAGCTGAGAAGACGCCACGTGTCCCACATTGGGACACCTGCTGCGTAGCGCTGCACGTGGGTAAGGGAGCATGCTTACAGAGTCCACAAAGGAGTAGATATGCCTGAAGCTGCTGCTCGGCGAGTAAAAATTGCATCTGCTCGAGAAGAGTTTCTGCAATTTGGTGCCGCAGGTGTGCCGGTGGGGAGGGCCTTTCTGCCCGATGTGGTTGCGGGTGTGGTGGCGGCGTCGTGGCAGCGGTCCTTCACGGCCGGTGTGAATGCCGCAAGCGCGCAGGCCGTCTTTCATGACGATCTTGACCTCACGGGGCGCCTGATGCGCTGCTCCAAGCCGGTCATCGCCCGGCTCAGCGATGACATGGCGCAGATGCCGCTGAGCATCGTTCTCACCGACGCGCGGGCACGCATTCTGGCCCGCTCCGAAACCAGCAAGACGATCGGAACCCTGCTCGATCAGGTTTCCCTGGCGCCCGGGTTCACCTATGCCGAGGGTCTCGTGGGTACCAACGGCATCGGCACTGTTCTGGAGTCCGGCAAGTCGTTGTACATCGTGGGTCCGGAGCACTTCACGGAGGGTTTGCAGCCGTTCGCCTGCGCCGGGAGTCCGATCCGGGACCCGCTCACCGGACGAGTGGAGGGCGTTCTCGACATCAGCTGCCTCATCGCGGACTCCAGCCCGCTGATGCGCTCGGTGGTGCAGTCGGCCGCGCACGAGATCGAGCGAAACCTGCTGACGGATCGCAGCCAGCGTCAGCAGGCGCTCTTTGAGGCCTACGTGCGACTGGATGCCCGCACCCACGGGGCCGTCATGGCCGTGGGCGGCACCATGGTGATGGGAAATGCGCTCGCCCAGAGTCTCTTCGAGCCCGCCGAACAGTGGGCGATTCACGAACACGCCCGATACCTGCTCACGGGGCGGAGCCAGCCGGTGGACCGCATTGAGCTGGCCTCCGGACGGGTTGTGAACATCCGCGGCACCCGGGTGGGAGCGGGTGAACACGTGGCCGGCATCATCGTTGTGGTCGATATTGTGTCCGAGTCCGCGCCAATGCCCCTCGTTGTGCCCTCGGGGCTTGCGCCTGCCGCTGCCGCCCCACGCATTGTCGATCCGGCTGAGGGTATTGATCGGTCGTTGCTGGCCAAGAGAACCTGCGCGGGCATCACCGACGCTCTGCAGCAGCGCCAGCCGCTTCTCGTGGTGGGCGAGGCGGGAAGCGGCAAACTGTCGGTGCTCGTGGACCTCTACCACCGCGTCGTTCCTGCTGGGCGAACGCGGGTGAATGCCACCAGCGTTGGGGATGATCCGGGGCAGCCAGCTGGTTTCTCGGCCTGGACAGAACCCGCGCTCTACGTGTTCACGAACATTAACCACCTGTCGACCGACGCCGTTGACGACCTGGAACGCGTGCTGGATCAGCTCGGAGCGTGCGGCGGGCCGGTCTCCGTGGCCGCCACGATGAGTGATGCCGTGGTTGACCCGGCGCTCCCGTTCGCGCGTCTGCTGGCGCGGTTCGAGGCATCGGTTACGGTGGCGCCACTTCGCCATCGACGGGAGGATCTGCCCGTTATTGTCGACCGTATCCTGGCCAATCTCACCGGCCCGCGCCACGTGACCCTGAGTGCGGGAGCGATGCGGGTCATCTCCCGCTACACGTGGCCGCAGAATATTCGTCAGCTGGAGGAAGCGTTGGAGGCCGCTTTGCAGAAACGACCCGTGGGTGAGATTCTGCCGGAAGACTTGCCGGGTTACTGTCACACCGGGGCGCGGCGCCTGCTCTCACCCATCGAGGCGGGCGAGCGCGACATCATCGTGAATGCCCTTCGGGATGCTGACGGCAACCGGGTGCGAACGGCGGAAGCACTTGGCATGGCCCGGTCCTCGCTCTACCGAAAGCTGAAGACGTTCGGCATCGACGCGGCGTAGTCGCAGTGCGACAACGAACAGCGGCAGGTGTCCCGCAGGTGTGAGGTGTACGCTTTTGGCACCTCGCGGGAACCCCGCACTCTCATGAAAGGGCGCGCCTGACGTGACCGACCTGCCGATGTTTCCGCTCGGATCCGTATTGTTTCCCTACATGCCGCTTCAGCTGCGAGTTTTCGAGGAACGGTACCTGGTGATGCTGTCTCGAGTGCTGCAGAACGAGCCCGCCGAATTCGGTGTGGTGCTCATCGAGCGCGGGCAGGAGGTGGGCGGCGGCGAACACCGTTTCCGCTTTGGCACGGTGGCGCGCATCACCCAGGTGGGTGCCGACGAGAACGTGGTGGCTCTCATAGCGCAGGGTGATCGCCGCATCGAGGTAATTGACTGGCTTGACGAAGACCCGCATCCGCTCGCCACCGTGCGTGAACTGGCCGACCTGGAGTGGGACGACGATCTGTTGCCTCTTCGAGAGGAGGCGGAGATCACCGTGCGACGCGCCATCGCAAAGGCAAGCGAATTCGTGAACCAGCAGTGGTCCGCTGATGTCGAACTGTCGCACGACCCGGTGGCAGCCATGTGGCAACTTGCAGCTATTGCGCCGGTGGGACCGCTCGACCAGGTGGCCCTGCTGCGCTCGACGACGGCGTTGGAACTTTTGACGAACGTGATCGATCTCACCGTGGCAGCATCGGCAACCCTCGGCGAGGAGTGGTCCGGCGAATAGGCTCAGAGCCCACTCGCATCACCCGGAGAAGGCCACATCCACCGGCCCGTGACGGCCATGAGAACATTAGACAATGACCGGAACACTCGTGGCCAAAGGCCTGGCCGGCGGGTACGCGCACCGCACACTGTTTGACTCGCTGGATCTCACCGTGGCCCCGGGTGACGTGGTGGGTGTCGTCGGCGTCAACGGGGCCGGCAAATCCACGCTGCTTCGCCTGCTGGCCGGAATCCTGAAACCACAGGAGGGCAGCGTGAGCCTGCTGCCCACCGATGCGTTCATCGGCTGGTTGCCGCAGGAGCACGAACGCCTCGCGGGTGAGAGCGTTGCCGCCTTTATTGCACGTAGAACGGGATGCGCCGAGGCGACGCGCGAAATGGATGCCGCGGCATCCGCTCTGGGAAACACCGAACCGAGAGCGGATGGTCGCGACCCCGCCGACGTGTACTCCGAGGCACTGGACCGCTGGCTTGCGAGCGGCGCCGCCGATCTCGACGAACGTCTGCCGATCGTGCTGAACGAACTCGGGCTCACGCTCGGATCGGATGTGGCTGGGGACGCCCTGATGACCTCACTGTCCGGTGGCCAGGCTGCCCGGGTGGGCCTCGCCGCCCTGCTGCTGTCCCGATTCGACATTGTGCTGCTCGATGAGCCCACCAATGACCTGGATCTCGACGGCCTCGAGCGGCTCGAGTCGTTCGTGCGCGGGCTGCGCGGCGGCGTGGTGCTCGTGAGTCACGACCGGGAGTTTCTTGCTCGGTGCGTCACTCGCGTGCTGGAACTCGACCTGGCCCAGAACGCCAACCGCGTCTTTGGCGGCGGGTATGACGCCTACCTGGAGGAGCGCGAGACCGCTCGCCGGCACAAGCGGGAGGACTTCGACGAGTTCGCGGCTAAGAAGGCCGACCTCGTGGGGAGAGCGCGCACCCAGCGGGAGTGGTCGAGCCAGGGCGTGCGCAATGCCATGAAGAAGGCTCCCGACAACGACAAGATTCGCCGCAAAGCCTCCACGGAATCCAGTGAGAAACAGGGGCAGAAGGTGCGGCAGATGGAGAGCCGCATCGCGCGCATGGAGGAGGTGGAGGAGCCGCGCAAGGAATGGCAGCTGGAGTTCACCATTGGTGCGGCGCCGCGGTCCAGCTCCGTGGTCTCCACCCTGGCCGCGGTCGTCATTCAGCAGGGCGACTTCACGCTGGGGCCGGTGTCGTTGCAGGTGAACGCCGGGGAGCGCATCGGCATCACCGGACCCAACGGTGCCGGTAAAACCACGCTGCTGCGTGCGCTGCTCGGCCGGTCGGCGCCCGACTCCGGAACGGCGAGCCTCGGCGCGAGTGTGCGCGTGGGCGAGATCGACCAGGCCCGCACGCTCCTCGCCGGGGATGCACCTCTGGCCAGTAGCTTCGAGGCGCTCGTGCCCGATCTCTCGGTGGCCGAAGTGCGTACCCTGCTTGCCAAGTTTGGGCTGAAGGCTGATCATGTCAACCGTGCGGTGGACGAACTCTCACCCGGGGAACGCACCCGGGCCGGCCTCGCCCTGCTTCAGGCGCGGGGCATCAACCTGCTCGTGCTCGACGAACCCACCAACCACCTGGACCTGGCCGCCATCGAGCAGCTGGAGCAGGCCCTCGATTCCTACGAGGGCACTCTGCTCCTCGTGACGCACGACCGCCGCATGCTGGGCAACGTGCGCACCGACCGGCACTGGCACGTGACAGACGGCCGCGTCACCGAACTCTGAGCGGATGCGTCCCAGAACGACCGAACGCAGCTTTCGGCGTTAGCGGGACTGGCGCTTCTTGCCTACGCGGGGAGCGCCCTTCACCGGAGGGGTGCGGCCCTTGCCTTTGGACGCTTTTGCCTTGCCGCCCGGCGGACGGGGCGGCGGAGCGTTCTTTTCGGCTTCATAGTGGATGTCTGACAGAAGCGCCGCGCCGGCCTTGGTGAGCCGGGTCACATCGGTGCTGCGATCGAACAGGGCGTGGCCGAGCTCGGCCTCAAGATTCTTCACCGACAGGCTCACCGTCATGCGCGACACGTTGAGGTTCTTCGCGGCGCGCGTGAAGTTCAACTCCTCCGCAACGGCGGTAAAGTGCTGGAGCTGGATGGTGTCCACGAAGAGCCTTTCAGGAACCCCCGAGGATCAAGGGTCACTCAAGGCTACGCGTACCTGGCGCTTTCGGCGTCACACGCCCACATCGCGGTGTCGCAGTACTCCGGCCGTTGCCACTCCGAGCCCCACCGACACGAGAGAGAACACGACGACGGTGCCCCAGTTCGCCCCGCTGCTCAGCGGAGTGTGGCCGAAGGCCCAGTAGTAGGGGGACAGGGCGTGCAGCCACTCCACATTCGAACTCTGATTGCCGATGGCGTTGAACACGTACCCGACCACGGCCACGGCTGCGCCGCCACCAATACCCCAGATGCGCCGACCAGTGAGTGCGCCGCAGAACAGCGCGACCGATGCGCTGAGCAGAATGAGGCCACCAAACAGCATCCCGGTACCCAGCAGGTTAGAGCCGTCAATGCTGAGTTCGGCCGGGCCGTTCCACAGCAGGACCAGCACGCAGGTGAGAGCCGTCAAGCCGAGGATCTTCACCACCAGTGCCGCATACCGCGACAGCGCCACCTGAACCCGCGTCACACCGTGAGCGAGGGTGAGTTCGAGCTGGCCCGACTCCTCGTCGCCGCCGAGAGCCGCCGCGCCCCAGGCAATGCCGGCAATGCTCAGCAGCATGAACCCGATGAGTCCGAAGAGTGTGGCCTGAACGTATCCCGGCCCGGTGCCGATCTGGTCGTAATTGATGGAGCGGGTGAGCTCGGGCGGCAGGCTGTTGATCAACTCCTGCATCTGCGCGTTTCCGTTCATGCTGGGAAAAATGGGTAGGTACAGCGACGCCGCGGCGGCCAGCCCCAGTCCCCACCCGATCAGCGAACGCCAGCTGTCGGTGAACACCTTGCCGAAGACCGGCAGGTGCGCCCGGTGTACGTGGGCGGTACGGAGCGCAGAACGTGGGCGAACCGCAGGCTCGGTCATGATGGTGCTCCCCGTGTTGACCGGCTGCCAGCGGATGCCGCCGGCGCCTCGTACAGGCCCAGAACGGACTCTTCCAGATCTGGTTCCTCCAGAACGAGGTTGGTCAGCTGAAGCGTCGAAATGGCCTGGATAAAAGGCTGAATGGCCGCACTCAGCGTTGCCGTGGCCTCGGTCTCGCTCGGGGACAGCACCGTGCATTCCAGATCACCCACGCCGGGCACCGCGCCGAGTATCGCGGCCAGTTCCGCGGTGCCGACTCCGGAGGCCGACATGCGCAGGTGCCGAATGGCCGTGTTGCGCAACTCATCGACACTCGCGATCCTGACGATGCGGCCGTCGCGCAGAATGGCCACGTCATCGGCCGCCTGTTGAATCTCACTGATCACATGAGAGGAGAGAAATACGGTCTGCCCGGCCGCACTCGCTTCCCGCACGAGGCTCAGGAACTCCTGCTGCATCAGGGGATCAAGTCCGCTCGTGGGCTCGTCGAGCACGAGAAGTTCCGGCTCATGCATGAAGGCCTGAATGACGCCGAGCTTCTGCTTATTCCCCTTGGAGAGCGCGCGCACCGGGCGGTCAAGGTCGAGAAGAAAGCGGTCGGCGAGTTGCTCGATGCGTCCCTCCCGCACCGGGCCGGAAATGTCCGCGTAGTGCTGGAGCAGCCGGCGTCCGTTGCCACGGCCCTCGAGCACGAGATCGCCCGGCAGATACCCGATGCGGCGGCGCAGCTCCGGGCCGGCGTTGCGGGAATCTGTGCCGAGAACGAGGGCGTGCCCGGACGTGGTGCGAATGATGTCGAGAAGCGTGCGCATGAGCGTGGTCTTACCGGCTCCATTGGGTCCGATGACCCCGAAGACACTCCCGCGGGGGATCGTGAAACTCACGTCGGCGAGGGCCTGATTCGACCCGAATTCCTTCGTGACGTGCCGGATGTCGATGGCAGGCCCAGTTGGTTCGGCCTTTCGATCAGTCAACGATGACATCGGTCACCTCGATCGTGATGGTTGCAACCACGAGGGTTCCCTCGGCGCCCGCGCTCGTAGCTGAGATACGCGCGGTACCCGGGGCGACGGCCTGCACATATCCGGCGGCATCGATCGTGGCGACGGACTGATCGTCCGAGGCCCATGCCGCATCGTTTACCGGGCGGGAACTCTCGTCGTTGTAGGCACCGTCGGCGACGAGAGTGGCGTCGAGACCTCGAGTGAGGGTGGCCTGGCCGTCATCTTCGAGATCTTTCTGAAAGGTGGTCGAACTTGACTCAACCGAGCGGATGCTGAGGCTCACCAGCGCTTGCGGGTCGACGATCACCGGGGCGGTATCGCTGAAGTCGTCAATCGTGGCGGTGATTGTTGCAGTGGCGCCCACACCAATTGCGGTCACGATGCCGTCCGACGAGACCGTGACCACACTGTCGTCACTCGACGTCCACGACGGAACACCGGTTACGGCACCGGTGGAACCGTCACCGAAATTGCCCACAACGCGAAGCTCTGCCGTGGTTCCCGGCGCGAGCCGCACCATTCCCGGAACAATGCTGATGCTGGAGAGAACTGCGGCGGAGCCGGGGGTGCTCGTGGGTGTGGGTGCTGAGGGGGTCGATGATGCGGTCGTTGCCGGTAGCGCACCCCCCGCGTCACCGAGGGCGCGGAACGCTGGATGCAGGAGGAATGCGGTAATGAGGACCACGGACCACACGACACTGGTGACCAGATAGACCGTGCGCAGTCGGTGGCGATAGGCGTGCATCCCAAAGCTGACGGCACGCCCAACATCGGCGGGGTGGGCGTGGGATTCCACGGCAGCCTCGGCGAGCAGGCGATGCCGGAGCTGCGGGTTCATGAGCCGGTGCCCGATTCGTGGGGCTGACCGAGCCGCGACTCCGCAAGACGGTATTCATTCTCAATCTCGGTGAGGGGACGACCGGTGATCGCAGATATTTGGGCGAGCGGCAGATCCGCGAATTCTTTCAGCACCACGATAATTCGCTCAGGCACGGTGAGTTCCAACAGCGCACTCGGACGTGCCATGGCATCCGTGTCCGTGACCGTGGCTCGGTTCCACCGAGATTGGGTCGTCAGGAGTCGCACGAATTCGCACAGCACGAAGCCGCGCAGTGCGGGTGTGATGGGGCCGCGCCACACCATGGCCGTGCGGGCCCAGGCGGCCTCCAGCAGGCGAGACGCCAGCACCGAGTTATCGCACATGAGCTGCGTATAGAGGCCCAGATCGCCGCGCTGCTGAGTGAAGGCCAGCTGCAGCTCATTCTCGCGATCGCTCAACGCCGCAGAGATTTTGACGCCGGTGGGGAAGCCAAACTCCACCTGCTTGATCACCGGGAAGACAACGGCCGTGAGCAGGGCAACGGCTCCCACCCCGAGCAGGGCCAGGCCCAGCAGATCGCGAATCAGTGCTCCCACCACGAAGAGGCCGAGAGCTAGTACTGCCAGAACGATGCGGGAGGGCTGAAAGGCCGACGCGATTCGGCGAGGAGGTGGCAGGCACCCTGCCGACATCGGCGTGGTGCCCGCTTCGTGTCGGTTGGCTGCCATATCGACGTGCCCCTACGCATCAGATGATCATCTCGACGGTGTGCCGACAGCATAGGCCCGACTGGCCCGGTTGCACAGAGGACCCCCATGACAGCGGGCAGCGACGGGGGTATGGTGCGTAAAATCTCGTCACGACTTGAGTCGCACCGAGTCGTGTGCTGACGTCGCTCACGTCGTCGGTAGAACCGTGTGAGCGCCCCCGGCAGGGTCGTACTACTCCACGTCATTTGTCGGAGGATTCGGAGGAGGCTCCACTAGCTTCTGGCCAGGGGAAACCACAATGGCGGACTCGACCATGACAGGTAAGCTCCCCGTGACGCCCGCGCTCGTGGCCGTTATGTCCGTCGAGCCCGTGGCCAGAGCCACCAGCTCCCCACCTGGATTGATCGTGGCAACGGATTTATTCGTGGAATCCCACGTGACGTCCTCGACGACGTTGGTCGTGTTGTCGTTGTAGGTTCCGTGTGCCGTGAAGGTCGCACCGTCACCTTCAACAAGAGGTCCGAGGCGTGGAGGAAACGTCGGCGTCTGTCTAATCGTCAGTGCGACGAGGGTTCGCGGGACCACCCTAACTGTCGCGGAGTCGCTGAACCCGTCGACGGTGACCGTGATGACCTCTTGATCGGAGTCAGAGGCCGCAAACTCAACGATGGATGATGGATTTATCGTGGTCACGAGGCCCTGGTCTGAGACCCACAGATGCTTGCCGGGGTTCACCGTCCACTCCGCGCCCTCTGTCAGCGGTTTGCTGGATTCGTCGCTGAACTGTCCATCGATGGCAAACTGCTTCTCGCTCCCTCGCACCACGGTTATCGGTCCGGCCGGTACAAGGCTGATACCGGTGAGCTCCGCAGCTTTTTGGCTCTCGGTGGGGCTATCAGAAGCGCCGTTGGAAGCCGGTGGTGTGATGGTGGAGGTGGGTTCGGTCGCCGTCGGTGACGTCGTCGACTGTGGAGTTGATGAAACGGTCGGGATCAGTGCGCTCGCAGCTGGATGGCTCAGCACGAGAACGCCCGTGACCGTGATCCAGATGACAAGAACGACTGCATAGACCGTCCAGGCGTGCACCCAATACTGACGCATATCTCGGGCGAGTGCCGGCTCCACCTCAACAGGATGCGCTTGAGACTTTGCCGCGGCATCCGCGAGCAGGTCCTGCCGCATCCGGGCATTCATGAGTCGTCCCTCGAGGCGTCGAAGCGCCGGAGTCGAGCCTGCGCGCGGCGGAGGTCAGCCGCTACCTCGGCAAGTGGACGGTTGGTGAGAAACGCTATCTGAGCTGTTGGAAGGCCGGCAAATTCGCGGAGAACGACCACGATGCGCGCGTCAAGAGAGAGCTCAGATAGCGGCGTGGACGACACAGTTCGGGCTTCTCCCAGATCCGCTCCAGTTTTTATAGTTTGGTTCCACTGCGACTGCGCCTTCAGAAGGCGAACGAATTCGCAGAGAACATATGGACGTAGCTCGGGCGTTACGGGGCCGCGCCACACGGCGGCCGTGCGTGCCCAGGCCGCCTCAAGAAGGCGGGCGGTCAGATCTGGGTCATCGCTCATCATCTGGGTGTACAGGCCTAGATCCCCCCGTTGCTCGGTAAAAGCAACCCGTAGCTCGCCGTCGCGGTCGCGCATCGCCGTCGAGAACTTAACCCCCATTGGAAAACCAAATTCCACGTCCTTGATCACGGGAAAAGCAACGGCCGCGAGCAGCATCACCGCACCCAGAAGGAGCACTATCAGACCACCGAGATCGGACTCGATCAGGCCGCCGAGATCGGGCGCCACAGTTCCAACAACAACGAGACCGACGGCCAGAACCGCGAGGATGATGCGGGAAGGATGAAGGGCTGGCCTGATTTGCCGTGCTGGCACGTCACACATGAGTGCCGCCGTGCTGTGTGTTTTCGCACAGGTTGCCATCCATATCGACGTTTCTCTCCTCGTCGAAAGAACTTCTCGTAGGTGTGCCGACAGCATAGGCCCGACTGGCCCGGTTGCACAGAGGACCCCCATGACAGCGGGCAGCGACGGGGGTATGGTGTCTGCAATCTGCCGGTTGGGACTCGGGAATGAGGTGCAACGTGAGCGTTGTGCGATCCACCCTGTCGAGCCTTGTTTCTGTTTTGGCCGACGCGGTGAAACCCGAGAGCGTGCAGCTGTCCGCCGGAGGCGAGGTCACAAGAGACCCGGTGACGGTTCGGGTGGTGAGCCTTGATCGTGTGGGCCGATCCCGCAGGGACGGCCCAGTGCTCGACCTCGAACTGGCGGTGGCGGTGCTCTGCACCGGGCCTCGCAGCCTCGAAAACGTGGAGCAGATGCTCGCTGCCGTGGAGAACACCTCGAGCTACGCCGTGCAGCCGCTGCTGCCACAAGAACCCGGTCGGATCGGCTTTGTGGTGCGTATGCCCGTGGCGCTGCGACTGAGCGAACCGGACGGTCCGCCCATCCTCGAACCGTTGCACGTGACGACCGTCATTGGCCGCACGGTGCGCGGGATTGTGGTGGGACCCGACGGGCGAGGACTGGCGGGGGTGAGCATCCGCTCGCGTGCGTCGGCGCTCGCCGTGATGAGTGATGGTGCCGGCGGATTCTCGCTTTTGTCCACCCCCGATCCCGTTCAGGACTTCGTGGTGGAGTACCGCGGGCAGTCCCTTGCGGTGACGGCTCCCGTTGACCCCCTGCTCACCCTCACGTGGGCACCGCACTAGGCCACTGACGAAGCGAAAGGAGAACAGCATGCCCAACTACCTCGCTCCGGGCGTGTACGTGCAGGAGATACCGAGCGGCGCACGGGCAATCGGGCAGGTGCCCTCGAGCATTGCCGGTTTTGTGGGTGTCGCACCGGATGCCGCCGCGCGGCTCGATGAGACCGTGGTGCTGGACAATTGGACCCAGTTTGTCGACATCTTCGTGGGCACCGCCACGGTGGGGACACCGCTCTCGAACGCCGTCTACGGGTTTTTCAATAACGGTGGTGGCCGCTGCTACGTGGTGAACATTGGCACCGGCGGCAGCCTCCTCGGCACCGCGGCGAAACCGACGGGCCTGCGCAACTTCGAGAAGATCGACGACATCTCTATTGTGGCGGCACCGGGCTACGCCGACGCCGACTCGTATGCGGCCCTGATCGGCCACTGCGAGCATCCGCTTCGTCAGGATCGGGTGGCCATTCTCGACGCCGTGGAGGACTACGGGCCCGATGTTGCGGCGCTCACCCGGGTGGCGACGTCCGGCGTGCCCACCAAAACCAGCGCCAAAGAGGGGGAAGAGGCGCAACTGTCGTTGGGTGCACCGCAATCACCCGGCGGCTATGCGGCCATGTACGTACCCTGGCTGGTGGTGGTTGACCCGGTCTCCGGGCTGAGGGTGACCGTGCCGCCGTCGGGTCACCTGGCCGGGGTCTGGGCCCGAGTCGACGGCACGCGCGGGGTGCACAAAGCTCCCGCCAACGAGCCGATTCAGGGTGCCATCGACCTCCGCCAACGCATCAGCCGCGGCGAGCAGGAGGTGCTGAACCCGGCCGGCGTCAACTGCATCCGCTACTTTCCCGGCGAGGGCATTCGCGTGTGGGGCGCACGCACCAAGGCTCCCGAAGCGAGCGAATATCGGTACATCCCCGTGCGTCGCCTCACAAACATGATCAAGGAATCAATTGAGGATGGCACTCGCTGGGCGGTGTTCGAGCCCAATAAAGACGAGCTGTGGCGTTCGCTGCGCCGCGACATCGGCAACTTTCTCACCAACGTCTGGCACGACGGCGCTCTGTTCGGAACCACCCCGCAGCAGGCCTTCTTCGTGAAGTGCGACGCCGAGACCAACCCGCCCGAGGTGCGGGATGCCGGCCGGGTCGTGACCATCATTGGCCTCGCGCCCGTGAAACCGGCCGAGTTCATTGTTTTCAAACTCATGCAATCCGTGGACACCACCGAGATCGAAAACCTGTGAGGTTGACATGTCTGACGCACCCCCTCCACCCCCGCCAGCCGCCGCGCCCCAGGCGCAGCCGGGAAACGTCGTTGATCCCTATCGCGCCTACAACTTCAAGCTGGTGATTCAGAGCGTGGTGCAGGGGCATTTCACCCGTGTCGAAGGCCTCGGCGTCAAGATTCCGCGACTGCTCTGGCGAGAGGGCGGCGAGAACGCCACGGTGCGCACGCTGCCCGGGCCGGTGGAATACCCGCCCGTCACGCTGCGCTACGGCCTCACCGACTCGAAGGAACTGCTCACCTGGCTCTTCGCATCGGTCAACGGGCGGGTCGAGCGCCGCAATGTGTCCCTCGCCATGCTGAACGATGCCGGAACGGCGGAGGTGCGCCGCTGGAACCTGATTCGGGCGTGGCCGTGCGAGTGGTCAGGGGCGCCGCTTGACGCGCTCGGCAAGGAGATTGCCATTGAATCTCTCAGCCTCGCTTACGACCAGCTGAAGCTTGACGATGCCCCCGCCGCGTCGCCGGCGTGACCGCGTCGTCGACGCCCTGCGCTCCCTCGCCTCCCCGCGTCGACGACCGGTCTCGCCGCTCACTGCGGAGGGAGCGGATGCTTCGGCGAGCGCTCAGAGCGCCGCCGCCGACCCCGACGGTGGCCCGTTCGACACCGTCGAGCACGCTCCGGCTGCGGGTGATGTTCTCTTCTCCGCACGTGTCGATCGTGCGGACCCAGCGCTGTCGTGGATCGCACACCCGAACGATGCACCGGAGCACTGGCTGCGTCGAATCCGGGAGGCCGCCGTGTCGCCACCCGTTGGAACGGTGCGACACCGGGCCACGGAGTACCCGAGTGTCGACGGGCGCACCGGTTCGAGTTCCGGTTTGAGTGCTGTCGGGGAATCGGTGCCGCAAGGGCAGCGGCCCCGGGCGATAGACGTGCCCGATGTGGCTGGTCCGGACCGAGAAGCCACCCGGGACCTCGGAGTACCGCCACCCGCCGTGACGAACCGTTTCGCGGAACGTGCTCCGGCCCGGTTGCACCTGCGGCTCTCGTCTCCGCCTCACCCCACCCCGATGCCCGGTGTCGGCACAGCGGCGGACGACCTGTTTGCCTCCCGTGTGGCACCGAACCGCATCGTGCTGCGACCCGCGAGCGTGTCTGCGCCCACGCGCAGGGCCTCCACTTCAGGTGCGCCACCGGCAGAAAATTCTGGCGGGGAACGCGGTAACGCCGGCGTCGCCGACATGCGGGCGCCCAGCGTCCCGCCGTTCGGCGAGCCGAGCCCGGCCGGGCCCCCACGGCAGAGCCCGCTCGCCGTCGGCCCCCGCCGCGCCGCTCCGGGCGACCCAACCCGGCTGGCGGACGGTCAGCTCTCGGCGCCGGGCAGCCCGGCACGAATCCGCCCGGCAGGAGTCAGCGCCGGGCTTTTCCGTTCATCGTCCAGCATTTCCGTGTCCAGCAGCCCCGATAACACCGGCCCAGCGCCCGATCACGCTGTTCTGCCCGCGTCCCCGCTACGCCCCCGCGAATCCCCGACCACATCAACGTTCGAGGCGGTGGGGCCGGCATCCGCTCACCCGTGGCCGGACCTCACTCCACCACGCCCGTTCACGCCGACCCCACCCAGCACCGAGTCGGTCGTGCGTGGCCTGGCCCGGGCGCGGCGCCTCGCCGAGGAACAGGCGAGGGTCTGACATGGAACGGGTCGCCTTTCTCATTGAGGACACCGGGGAACACTTCGGGTGTCTCCTCAACCCCGAAACGGTGGTGATGCAGCGCACCGCGGGCGTGGAGCCACGCCGCTCCGCCGGGGGTCGCCTCACCGGAACCGGTCTTGCTGACGACCCGCTGCTCTTCACCGGCGGCGGGCACACCGAACTGCGCCTGGACCTCGTGTTCGACGTGGACCTCGCACCCGCGAACATCACGGTGACCGATGTGCGGCAAATGACCCGTCCCATCTGGAAACTCGCCGAGAACTCGGCGGAGGTGGACAAAAAGCGACGACCGCCATCCGTTCATTTTCTGTGGGGACGCGCGTGGGATATGCCGGGCATCGTGACCGAGGTGGCTGAACGCTTCGACCGGTTCGCGCCCGACGGTTCGCCGCTGCGCTCGTGGATGCGGCTCGTGTTCGTGCGGGTGGGCCAAAGCGCCGACGAGGAGGGCGGCGAGAACTACGAGCTCGCCCGGCGCCTACCCGTGGTGGACCTCACAGCACCACCGGTGGAAACCGTGGCCGTGCCGGGCGACGGCGGTGTCGAAATGCTCGCAGCGGATGCGTCCCCCCTCGACGTGCCGAGAACGCTCACGCCCACCCGCGAGTACGGGATCATCTCCATGCTTGCCTACGGCACGCCGCTGCTCACCAAGGCGATCCTCGAGTTCAGCAACGTGGACGATCCTTTCCACTTCACGGGGCGGCTGTCCCTCCCTCCTCTCGGGGAGCAACCGCGATGACCGACGTACAGGGGCTCCCCGAGATCATCATCACGCTCGGTCGTGACCGACTCAGCACCGCCGAAGCCGCGTCCGTGGCCGCCATTGAGGTCACCGCGGCGCTCGCTCAGCCCACGCAGTGCAGCATCACCTGGCTCACGCTCGACCCGGCGCGCCGGGTGAACCCCGCACCCGGTGATGCGCTGCGGGTGGAGGTTGCCGGAGTGGGCCGGGCACTGTTCGTGGGTGAGGTGACGGTGGTCGAGCACAGCTACGGCGCCGACCTCTCCGAAGAGATTCGGGTGCGCGCCTACGACGCCCTGCACCGACTGCGCAAACGCCACTTCACGCGCCTGCACGACAGCGTGGATCTCAACGGTCTTGCCGCCGCCCTCTGTGCGGGCACCGGGCTGCGGGTGGTGGGCGGCATCGGCCGGCCGGGACCGGTCTACCAGCTTGCCCGCTCCGATCTGAGCCTGCTGGTGGAGGCGAGTCGCCGGGCGGGGCTCTACCCCGTGGTGGATGACGGCACCCTGCGGCTCGTCGACCTCACCGGCGAAGGCGAACCGGTTGAGTTGCTCCTCGGTTCCACGCTGCACTCGGCCGAGGTGGAGCTGAGTCAGGAACCCGCCTTTCTGAGCGCCATCGTTTCGGGGTGGAACCCGGTGGCGGCCACCGAAGTGCACGGGGACTCGGCCGACACCCGGGCCCGGGCCGGAGTGCGCGCCGATGCGGCGCCACAGAGCGTGGGGGGAGGGGGCGCGCTGCTTCGCCAGAACGATGTGCTCCTCGACGACGCCACGGCATCCGCTCTCGCCCAGGCCGAACTCGACGTGCGAGCCGGCGGCGAGGTGACCGGAGTGTTTGTGGCCGAGGGAAACCCGCGCATCCGGCTCGGTGGCCGCATCGAAGTCCGTGGCGTGGCCGCGCAATTCGAGGGCACATTCACCGTGTGCGGGCTCGTGCACTCCCTGTCGGGTAGCGGCTACGAGACCACCGTTTTCACGAGCCCGCCCACTGCCCCTGGGTCCCGGATGGCCGATGTGACGACGCTCGGCTTGGTGATCGAGGTGGAGGACCCCGAGCGGCGCGGCCGGGTGCGCGTTGACCTCGCCGCCTTCCCGACGGTCAGTACGGGTTGGGCACCGGTGCTCACCGCGGGTGCCGGAACGGGCAAGGGAGCCCTGTTCCTCCCCAACGTGAACGACACCGTACTCGTGCTCCTCGTGGCCGGCGATCCGAACGACGCCATTGTGCTTGGCGGCCTCTTCGGATCAGACCAGGTGCCCGACGCCGACATCACCGGGGAACGCGGGCGGCGGTTCACCGTGGCGACCGCCGACGGGCAGCGGGTCATTCTCGACGGCGCGGCCCACAGCATCCGCGTGGAAGACGGCCACGGATCGTCGATGCTGATCACCCCCGACCTGTTCACCATTCGCTCGGCCACCGATCTCACGATTGAGGCACCCGGCAAGGCCCTGCGCGTGCGGGCCCGATCAGTGGACTTCGAGGAGGCGTCATGAGAATTCTCGTAAAAAAGGGGGTGGTGCGCTGCGGCCACGACGGTTCGGTGGCCACTGTGGCGTCGCAAAACTGGGTACGGGTCACCGGTTCGCCCATTCTCGTGGAGGCAGACCCGCAGGGGCGCACCATCAACGGATGCCCCAACATCGGCCTGAACATCAAGCCCTGTCAACACACCCTGGTCGTGCACACGGGATACTCCACCTTTCTGCGCATCGGCGGGCAGGCCGTGTGCCTCGACACCGTGACGGGGTTCACCGACGGGACCCCGCCGGGCGCCGTGAAATACACGGTGCGCTCGCCGGGTCAAGAACTTGCGGAGGCCGGCACATGAGCGCTCCCCGCTACCGGGCAATTGCCCTCATGCACCCCGACTTTGACGCCTCGGCCGGCCCGGCGGGGTTTCGCCTCACGTCCGACGGGCGGCTGGCCACCGTCACGGCAGATGCCTCGGTGCGCCAGGCCGTGCTCCTGCTGCTGAGTACCCGGCCGGGCGAACGGGTGAACCGGCCGACCTATGGCTGCCACCTGTTTCGGCTGGCATTTGCCCCCGCCGACGACACCACGGCCGGGCTCGCCATTCACTATGTGGCCAGTGCGTTGCAGCGGTGGGAAAAGCGCATCGATGTGCTGTCCCTCGATGCGGCGCGCTCAGCGGATGCCCCGGAGCTGCTGGAGGTTCGCCTGCGTTACCGGGTGCGTGCCACGCAGAACGACGATGAGGTGGCGGTGGTCGTGCCCCTGGCCGGGCCGCCGAGCACACTATCTCCGGGAGGCCCGGCATGAGCATCCCCGTCCCCAACCTCGACGACCGCAGCTTTGTGGAACTCGTCGACAGCGCACGCGAACGCATCCGTCAGCTCGATCCCAACTGGACCGAACTGTCGGTACACGACCCGGGGGTGGTGCTGGTGGAGGCCTTCGCGCACCTGACCGACCTGCTCATGTACCGGCTCAATCGGGTGCCGGAGAAGCTCTACGCCGTGTATCTGAACCTGCTCGGCACGGCGGTCTACCCGCCCAGCGCCGCCGCGGTCTTCCTCGAATTCACCCGGGTGGCCACAGAGGGTCCCGAGATTTTGATTCCCCGGGGCACGCAGGTGAGTCCGCCCCCCGGAGTTCCCGGGGCTGCGCAGCCCGTGTTCACCACGGTGGCCGATGCCGTCCTCGCGGCCGGAGCGCACAGCGTGATCGTGGCTGCCGCAGACGTCACCCTCGTCGACGCCGTCGTGCTCGGCGTGGGAAGTGGTCGCCCGGGTCAGGTCTTCACGCTGCCGGGCGCTCCGGCGGTAGCGGGGGAGGGGCTCACCATCGGAATCGAGGTGGCCCGTGGTTCCACTCTCGCCAGCGGTGCGGCTGTGCTCGTGGACGGCCGCCCTTTTCTCCTCTGCCGTGAGGTGGAAGCATTCGCGGATGCCGGCCCGGGAGAGCCCGCGGTGCGGGTCGATCGCACGTCGGGAACCGTGATCTTTGCGTGGTGGAGCGACCTGGCGTCCCCCTCCGCTCTGCCTCCCGTGGTGCCGGCGCCCGGCGCTCAGGTGCGCGCCTGGTTTCGGGGCGGGGGCGGCGAGCGCGGCAACGTGGCTGCGGGTCAGCTCACCGTGCTGCGGAGCGCCCTGCCCGGAGTGCGGGTGAGCAACCCGGAGCCCGCAACCGGCGGCCGCGACCAGGAACCTCTCGCCGACGCTCTGCGGCGAGCGCCCCAGGATTTTCAGGCACGGGATCGTGCGGTGACCGGTCGCGACTACGAGGTGCTGGCATCCCGACACGGTGGTGTCGCCCGGGCACACGCCCTCACGCGCCGCGACGTGTGGTCGTTCGCAAACCCCGGCGAGGTTGAAGTGGTGTTGGTTCCCCACGTGCCCGCCGCCGTTCGCGTGAACGGTGCCATCAGCCTCGCCCAGCTGAGCGCCCAGGGGCGAGAAGACGTTCGCGCCGAGGTTGATCGCTACCTACGGGACCGAGCAACGATCGGCGCCACACCCGTGGTGCGGTGGGCGCGCTATAAAGAGGTACTGGTTGATGCCCGGGTGATCGTGCGCGTGGATGAAGACCCGGTCGCGGTGAAGGAACGTATTGTGCGCCGCCTTGCCGAGGCCATCAACCCCCTTCCGGGCGGTGCCGGCATGGGGTTCGGCTTTGGGTTCGGTCGGCCGCTGCGGGTCTCCAACCTTTATCGGGCACTGGAGGAATCGGAGCCGGGGGTGCAGTACGTGGACCAGGTCACCCTGCAGCTCGACCAGATTCCCGACACCGACGCCACCGCGCTGGTTCAGGCCGAGGGGCAGGCGGGAACCTGGTTCGTCGCCCAGAACGACGTGCTCTTTCGCACCACCAACTGTGGTGACGGCTGGGAGGCCTGCGCCCAGTTTGCCGGTGAAAAGGTGCGCGCCATCGTTCCCTTCAAGGTGGCGCAGGGGGCGGCAACCTCGCATCCGGGCATGGTGGCGGTGGCAACGGATGTCGGCGACGGCTCCCGCGTATACGTGAGCGACGATCTCGGTGAGAGCTGGACCCGCCGCGCGGAACTGGGCTTCACCCTCGCCGATCTCGCCTGGGTCGACCGGGTAGGGAGCCCCGTGCTGCTGCTCGCCGGAGAGAAGGGACTCTACGAGCTGGGAGATGGGGCGGGTGCCATCCCGGTGCAGAACCTCGTGGATCCCACCCAGCCCGACCGTGGGTTTTACGCGATCGACTCGTTCACCGATGTGCGCGGGCAGACCGGGGTAATCATCACGGCCGAGGCTGCGGCCGGCGTGTGGCTCTCACCGGCGGCCGGTGCCCCGGAGTCGTTCCAGCGCGTGCGGGCCGCGGGGGAGGACATCCGCTGCCTGGCCGTTCAATACGACGGACCGGCCACGTATTTGTGGTTGGGTCGGGCTGTTCCGGAGGGTGCCGGAACCGGATGCGCCCGACTGCGCATCGACGACCTGGCCCGCACCACTATTGACGCCGCCCTGATGGCATCGTGGGAGGAACTCGGCGCCGGGTGGAGCGGTGGCAGTTGCTGGGGTGTGCACGTGATCGGTGATTCGGCCTACGCGGCAACGCAGAGCGGCGGTGTGCTGCGGCTGCCGCTGGTGCCCGGAGTCACGCGTCAGTGGGACCAACGCGACGTGAATTGCGGGCTCCCGCTGCGGGATCGGGCGCGGTTTGAACCCGTGCGTTCGGTCTCCGGTGCACTGCGGGACGACGGAACGCCACTCGTTCTGGGTGCCGGTCCGGCCGGCATCTACCGGGCCACCAACGACGCAGCCACGTGGCACACCTGCACCGCACGTGTCGTGGACACGTTTATCACCCTGCCGCCCACGTGGCTGTTCTGCTCGGGCGAGCACCGTATCGAGGTGGTGCGTGCCAATGCCTGATCTGTCGTCCTCCACCGCCGTTGTGCCGGAATCACTGCTGCTGAGCATCCTGCCCGAGGTCTTTCAGGTGTCGGCGCACCGCAGTGCGCCGCTGCGCGCGCTGCTGGCCGTGACCGCCGATATGCACGCCCCGGTCCTTGCCGTGCTCGACACGATCGACACCGTCGTGCACCCCTACCGCGCACCGGACTCGCTCGTGGGCTATCTGGCGAGCTGGGTGGATCTGGACTGGCTCACCGGCCAGCGACCCGGCGGCGGATCTGTCATTGACCCGGCCCGGGAACGCGACCTCATTGCCAACGCGGCCAGCCTCTCGGCGAGCCGGGGAACTCCGGCTGGGCTCGCACGTTTTCTGCATTTGGCCACCGGGTGCAGCGGATTCGCGGTCACCGATCTGCCGGGTGCCTTTCACGTGGTCATCACGGTGCCTGTCAGCGCCGCAGATCAGCGAGTGCTGGTGGAGCGTATTGTGCGCGCGATGAAACCGGTGCACATCACGCACGAGGTCGTTGTCGACACCCCGAGTTCGGCGACGCCGGGGGGCGATGATGGCCGAGAGTAACCGCAAACCGCTCATTATCGCCGGCATCGTGGCCGGTGTCGCCGTGCTGGTCTGCGTTGTCGGTGTGGGATTCGGTGGCGGCAACCAGTCGGCCGACCAGTCCCTGCAAACCCGTCTGACCGGCATCGGCCCGGTTGCAGTGCTCACGACCGCCGACCTCATCCTCACCTCGGGGCGGTGCGCCATCGCCGGGCAACAGATTGCCGTGGCACAGCAATGCACGTTCAGCATCGCGGAGTTCGGCGGCAGCTTCGACCTGGGCCCGGTCACCAAGCGGGGCACCCTCACCGTTATCACCGCACCCGCCAACGTGACCGTGGGCATGACACTCCAGGGCGTCGATGCCTCGCAGGAGGTGGAACCGGGAAAATCAACCGATCTCACCGTGGGCCGGGCCGGCGGTTCCCTCACGCTGACCTGCCCGGGCCTCGACCCCTGCCAACTGCAACTGAGCGCGCCATGAGTCGCACTAATAAGAGGAGCACCCCATGAAGAAGATCTCCATGACTCTCAGCTCGTCCGAGGTTGAGCTGACGCAGGGAAAAGGCACGGTGACGGCGTCGGTGACGAACGCCTCTGCCGTGCCCGAACGCGTAGTGCTCGGGGCTTTCCCGGCCGGCGCACCGAACTCCCTCACGGGATCAACCGGTGCCACGATTACCGATCCGCTCCGCACCATCGACCCCGGGGCCACGGTGCAATATGAGGTGCGGTTCGACACCGCGGGTGCGACGCCCGGCACCTACGGGGTGAAGCTCATTCCCTACAGCGCCGACGAGGCGCCGGAGGACTATGCCGAGCTTGGTTTTGTCGTGCACCTTGTTGTCCCCGAGGTGGCGCCCGTTGTGGTGAAGAAATTTCCCTGGTGGATCGTTGCGGTGGCGGCGGCCGTGGTGATTCTGGGTGGTGTGGCCACAGCCTTCCTGCTCACCAGGCCACCGGCCGTCGAACTTTCGCTGTCGTCATTCACTCCATCTCAGGGCAGCAGAGAGGGCCTCACGGAAGTGACACTCACCGGTCGATTCGGTTCGTCCACTACCGTGACCGTGGGTGAGACCACGGTGGCGGCCACCAGAGTGAGCGACACGGAGGTGACGTTCAGCACGCCGCCGGCTGCGGCTGCGGGGCAGGTACCGCTCACCGTCGAAAGCGACGGCACGCAGCTGGGGATTGCCATCTTTGAATACGTCGATCCTCCGGCACCAACTGATGGAGGTGGGCCCGTGGTGGACAACTTCTGCCTGCTGAATCCCTCCGCGTGCGTGTTCTTTAACGAGAACCAGTTCATCGAAAAGTTTGACACCGGCCAGATCATCAAGGATCTGCAGGTTCAGCCGTTTGTGCAGCAATAGCCGCCCTAGTCGGTAGCCGATGCTGAAGCGCGGATGGCGTTGATGATGGCAGGGATGGCGCCGATCAGCATGATGAGGGCCCAGACGAGCGCGACCACACCGGTGATGATCGCCCAGAACTGATCGCCGATTGCTACCACCACCCCGGGGAGAAACCCGTGGATGAGACCGAGTACGAGCTGCAGCACCACCGAGAGCAGTACCAGCACGACCAGCCCGGTCACCCGCAGAAAGCGGGGTTGGGCCACTACGAGCAGCACGCCGAAGGCGATCTTCAGAACCAGCAGGACACCGAGAACCGCGGCGGCAGCGCCGGTGGGAAAGGATCCCCAGAGGGCGACGTAGGCGATGGTGCCAAAGGGCACGGCCACCAGCAGGCCGATCATGAGGAACAGTTGTACAAGCGCGAGGATCACCAGCAGAAAGCACAGAATGATCCAGAGGAACGTCACAATGAGCGTGACGAGTCCCTGAATGCGGCCGTAGATTCGCAGGGGGAGCACGAGGCTGAGGCCGAGCATTCCCACGGTGAAGAGCAGAAGCCCGTCGATGAGAGCGAGGAACGCGATTCCGGAGCCGGGTGGCTCCTGGCCGTTCACCGAATTCACCTCCTGAACTCCGGCGGGCACTCCGAGGTTCTGTGCCACCTCTGGCCCCGGCGGAACCACGTTCGCGTTGACGACAACGACCGAGAGACCGAGTTCGGCCACCACCACCAGGGTGACAACCACGATCGCGGCCACAAAGAAGGGTGTACGGAGCCCGTCGGCCACACCCGCACGGGCTGCGCCCAGCGCGGGCCCGTCTGCTGCCGTCATGGTGACCCTCACCGCCTCTGTCACTGCCCGAGGTGCCTGATTCAGCGGGAATAATATCATCGGTGTCTCGCCTCTGGGGGTGCAGGCGCTAGGATTACCCTCAACAATCAGAATTGAATAGTGGGCCGTCAAGGCCGATGCGGGAGAGTTCGACGTTTAGACGAGCGAACACCGAAGGAGCAATCCTCCCCGACAATCTCTCAGGTACGCGTACCGCATCGGACTGGCCACTCTGAAAAGAAGTCACTGTACCTGGGTGACTCGCCCAAGGTGAAAGTTGTGCCCTCGTGGCACGGCGAAGCTCTCAGGCAGCAGCGACAGAGGGGGAGTTCCCTCGAGGCTCAACCGAGCCTCGGTGAACCATGTCCGGCCTCGGCCGGCTTGCCCCGGAGAACTCATGACCTCGGTCGAACCCCACGCGGAAGCGCGATTCTCACCCCTGCATCAGGCTCACGTCGATCTGGGGGCTAGCTTCACCGACTTCGCGGGGTGGCAGATGCCGGTGCGTTATTCCAGCGATCTCGCCGAACACCACGCCGTCCGCACCGCAGCCGGCATCTTCGACCTCTCGCACATGGCCGAGATTCGGGTGACAGGACCGGATGCCGGTGCCTACCTGGATTACGCCTTCGCCGGTCGACTCTCCGCGATCGCACTCATGCAGGCCAAGTACAGCCTGCTGCTCACCGAAGGCGGGGGCATCGTCGATGACGTCGTGGTCTATCGCCTCGCCGACACCGAGTTCCTGGTGGTGGCCAATGCCGGCAATCGCTTCCCCGCCCTCGCCGCCATGCAGGCCCGCGCCACCCGTTTTGAGGTGACCGTCGCGGATGAAAGCGACGATGTTGCCCTCATCGCCGTGCAGGGTCCACACGCGCGTGCCATCCTGAATGAGACTGCGGGCTTCAAGGCCGGGGGCGACATGATCGCCCTCGGCTATTACCGCGCCATGAACGGTGCCTTCAACGGAACCGCGCTCTTCATCGCTCGCACCGGGTACACCGGCGAAGACGGCTTCGAAGTATACGTTCCCAATGCGCAGGCCGTTGAGCTGTGGAATGCCATCGTCGTGGCCGGTGCCGATCATGGCCTCGTTCCCGCCGGGCTCGCGAGCCGCGACACGCTTCGACTCGAGGCGGGCATGCCGCTCTACGGCCACGAGCTCAACCTGAACATCTACCCAGCCCAGGCCGGCCTCGGCCGCGTGGTAAACCTTGCCAAGGACACCGATTTCATCGGACGCACCGCGAGCGAGGAGGGCCCCAGTGCCACCGCCCCGGTTCTCGTGGGCCTCATCGCCCAGGGCAAGCGCGCAGGTCGCGCGGGGTACACCGTGTACGCCACACCGGACTCCGCCGACGCCGCGGGAGAGATCACCAGCGGCGCCCTCTCACCCACCCTCGGGTACCCCATCGCCATGGCCTACGTCACGCCCCCGCTGGCCCGCCTCGGCACCGAGGTGTACGTCGACGTTCGTGGCACCCGCATTCCGGCCACCGTCGCCTCCCTCCCCTTCTATTCCCGCAAGAAATAGCCACCCCTCGTCGAAAGGCTTTCCCATGACTGACAAATCTGAACTCCAGTACACCGCCGACCACGAGTGGGTGCTCATCGAGGGCGACATCGCCACCGTCGGCATCAGCGCCTACGCAGCCGAGAAGCTTGGAGACGTGGTCTTCGTCGAGCTGCCCGAGGTGGGCAGCTCGGTCGCCGGCGGCACCGTCGTCGGCGAGATTGAGTCGACCAAGTCGGTTGGCGAACTCTTTGCTCCCGTGAACGGAACCGTCACCGCCATCAACGACGCCGTGGTCGACAGTCCCGAACTCGTCAACAGCGACCCGTTCGGTGAGGGCTGGCTCATCAAGGTGGAATTCACCGAGCTGCCCACACTTCTGAGCTTCGCCGAATATTCCACCCTCATCGGGGAGTAGACCATGAACACCCTCATCGTGAACCAGACTTCAGGCACCACCACCACCCGCGCCACAACGGGCGAGGGTTCGCCCGCGTTCAGCGAACGCCACATCGGCACGGATGCCGCGGCGCAGTCCCACATGCTCGCCACCCTCGGCTACGACTCGGTCGAGGCGCTGGTGGCTGCAGCCGTTCCCGGCTCCATCCACTCCGACCTGTTCCGCACCGACGGTGACAACACGCTGCCTCCCTCCGCCACCGAGCCGGAAGCCATCGCCGAACTGCGGCGCATCGCCGGCCTCAACACGGTCAAGCGGTCCATGATCGGACTCGGCTACTACGACACCTTCACGCCCGCCGTAATCAAGCGCAACGTGTTCGAAAACCCGAGCTGGTACACGGCCTACACGCCTTACCAGCCGGAAATCTCCCAGGGTCGCCTCGAAGCCGTCATCAACTTTCAGACCATGGTGTCCGACCTCACCGGGCTCACGACCGCCAACGCGTCGATGCTTGACGAGTCCACGGCCGTCGTGGAGGGCATGCTTCTCGCCCTGCGCGCTTTCAAGGGGTCATCGCGCCGCTTCATCATTGACGCCGACGCGCTTCCGCAGACGCAAGCGCTGCTGGCCAACCGCGCTGATGCGCTTGGAATCCAGCTCGATATCCTGCCGCTCACGGAGACCACCACCGCGGCCGATCTCGGCGAATTCTTCGGCATCTTCGTGCAGTACCCCGCGGCATCCGGTCGGGTCTGGAACCCGGCCGGCGTGATCTCGCTGGCCCACGAGCAGAAGGCACTCGCCATCGTGGCAGCCGACCTGCTCGCCCTGACGCTGATCGCATCACCCGGCGACCTGGGCGCCGACGTTGCCGTGGGCTCCAGCCAGCGCTTCGGCGTCCCCATGGGGTTTGGTGGTCCGCATGCCGGCTACATGGCCGTGCGCAAGGGACTCGAACGCCAGCTGCCCGGTCGACTCGTGGGTGTGAGCATCGATGCCGAGGGGCGCCCGGCCTACCGCCTGGCCCTGCAGGTGCGCGAGCAGCACATTCGCCGCGACAAGGCCACGTCCAACATCTGCACCGCACAGGTGCTGCTCGCCGTGATGGCCGGCATGTACGCCGTGTATCACGGACCAGAGGGCCTGCGCCGGATCGCGACCGAGGTGCACGAACGTGCCGGTCAGCTGGCCGCGGCCCTCCGTGCCACCGGCGCCGAGATCGTGCATGAGAGTTTCTTCGACACCATTCAGGTGCGCGTTCCCGGCCGTGCCGCAGCCCTCGTGGAGCGCGCCGCGACGAGCGGGTACAACCTGCGCCTCGTCGACGAGAACACCATTGGCCTCGCGGTAGACGAGACCACGACACCGGGTGAACTCGCCCATATTGTGCAGGTTTTTGGCGGCAGTGACGCCTTTGGCCACGTGGACCTCAGCGTGGTTGATGCGGGCCTGCCGGCCGAGCTCGCCCGCACGAGCGCGTATCTCGAGCACCTGGTCTTCAACACCCACCGCTCCGAGACCAGCATGATGCGCTACCTCAAGCGCCTCGCCGACGCTGACTATGCACTCGACCGGGGCATGATTCCGCTGGGCTCCTGCACCATGAAGCTCAACGCCGCGAGCGAGATGGAGGCGGTGAGCTGGCCTGAATTCGGTGGCCTGCATCCGTTTGCTCCGCGCGCCGACGTGGAGGGTTACCTGCTTCTTGTTCGTCAGCTCGAGACCTGGCTCACGGATGTCACCGGGTACCACTCCGTGTCGCTGCAGCCGAACGCGGGCAGCCAGGGCGAGCTTGCTGGCCTTCTCGCGATCACGGGCTATCACCGCTCCCGCGGAGACGAATCGCGCACCATTTGCCTTATTCCCTCGAGTGCACACGGCACGAATGCGGCATCCGCTGCCCTTGCCGGCATGCGGGTCGTGGTCGTGGCGTGCGATGAGCTGGGCAACGTGGATCTCGACGACCTGAACGCCAAGATCGCCGAGCACGCCGACAACCTCTCGGCCCTGATGATTACGTATCCCTCAACTCACGGTGTGTACGAGCACGAGGTGGCCACCATCTGCCGCGCCGTGCACGATGCCGGCGGACAGGTGTATGTGGACGGCGCGAACCTGAACGCACTGCTCGGGTTCGCCCGGTACGGCGATTTCGGTGGCGACGTGTCGCACCTCAACCTGCACAAGACGTTCTGCATCCCGCACGGCGGTGGCGGACCGGGCGTGGGTCCGGTTGCGGCCAAGTCCCACCTGGCACCTTTCTTGCCGGGACACCCGATGGCCCAGAGTGACGAGCACTACATGCTGTTGCCCGACGGCACGGCCGGCACCATTCGCCACGAGGGCGGGCCGGTTTCCGGCGCTCCGTACGGCAGCCCGAGCATCCTGCCCATTTCGTGGGCATACGTGCGCATGATGGGTGCGGAGGGTCTGAAGAAGGCCACCGGCGCAGCCGTGCTCGCGGCCAACTATGTGGCTAAGCGACTCTCGGACGCCTACCCGCTGCTGTATTCGGGGGCCAACGGTCTGGTCGCACACGAGTGCATCCTCGACCTGCGTCCGTTGACGGCCGAAACGGGTGTCACCGTAGACGACGTGGCCAAGCGCCTCATCGACTACGGCTTCCACTCGCCCACCATGAGCTTCCCGGTGGGAGGAACGCTCATGGTTGAACCCACGGAGAGCGAAGACCTCGGCGAGATCGACCGCTTCATTACCGCGATGCTCGCCATCCGTGCCGAAGCGGATTCCGTGGCCGCCGGCGTGTGGCCGGCCCACGATAACCCGTTGCACAACGCCCCGCACACCGCGCAATCGGTGATCGAGGGGGAGTGGGAGCACCCGTACGACCGGGCAACGGCCGTGTATCCGGTGCGTTCACTTGTGGCGCACAAGTACTGGCCGCCGGTGCGTCGCATCGACAACGCCTTTGGCGACCGTAACCTGGTCTGTTCCTGCCCGCCTCCCGAGGCGTTCGAGGACTAGCCCGCTGCCGCTGGTCGCCCCCCCCCTTTCGCTGGTCGAGCTTGTCGAGACCCGACCAGCGCGGGGGCAGCCAGGCGTCAGGCGGGGGCCAGCAGGCCGGGCCACCAGGCCAGCGCCAGGGGGTAGCCCACGAAGGAGAGAATGTCGAGCAGCCAGTGGGTGACCACCAGCGGCATCGTGCGGCCCCAGCGGTTGTAGCACCAGCCGAAGACCACGCCCATGGCCACGTTTCCAAAAAACGGCCCGATGCCCTGATACAGGTGGTAGCTGCCGCGCAGCACGGCCGACGACAGAATGATCGTCCACGTTGACCACCCCAGCTGTCGCAGTCGGGTAAACAGGTACCCCACCACGATCACTTCCTCCACCAGCGCGCTCCGCAGTGCCGAGAACACCAGAATCGGGATCGTCCACCAGAATGTGTCGATCGGCGACGGCACGACCGCTACCGTAAACCCAAACGCGCGGCCGGCCAGGTACAGTCCCAGCCCCGGAATACCAATCAGCAGCAGTAGCCCCACACCGCGCAGCACATCCCGTCCCGGTTGTGTGAAGTCCAGCCCCAGGTCTCGAAACGGGCTGCGCCCGGGAACCCACAGCAGGTAGAGCACCAGCGCCACGGCCACCAGCCCGAAGGTGATCCCCAGAAACTGGTACGTGAAGTCCAGCCACTCTCGGGGCGACTGAGAGCCGTTAAGCGTCGCAGACTGTTCCGACAGTGGGGTGGTGTCGGTGAGTCGAGCCACGATCGACACCAGCGAATACACAGCGGATGCCCCGAGCGAGAGCCCCAGCACGATCGCAATTTCCCAGTACAGCCGGGCCGTGCGCGCGGTTGGGGACGTTTCGCTCATCCCCTCATCCTGCCAGTCCACACCTCGACGCAGAGCGGCGTGAGCTGCAGGGAATGCTGCCCAAACGGAATTTCATGCACATATTGTGTATTTTCGGTGAATTTGGCGCAGATTATGGGCGTCAAATGTTTCACCTAGGTAACGGTTCCGCCGCAGGTGCCAAGATTCACCACGGCCCCAATTAGGGTCTAACATAACCAGAGCGTCCGCGCGCTTACAAGCTGCTGCGGCGTTTACCTTTTTCACTGGAGGAAAATTGAGAATCAAGAGACTCGGCGTTGTCGCCATTGCTCTCGCCGCTGTGGGAGCACTTACGCTCGCCGGTTGCGCCAGCGGAACCACAGAACCTGCAGCAGGCGGCGACGCTGCGGCCATCGTTACGACCAATGGCTCCGAACCGCAGAACCCGTTGATCCCCACCAACACCACCGAGACCGGTGGCGGCAAGATCGTCACCTCGCTCTTCGCTGGACTGGTGTCCTACACTTCCACGGGTGAGATCGAGAACGAGGTTGCCGAGTCCATCGAATCCGATGACGCGACCAACTGGACAGTGACCCTCGAAGACGGCTGGACCTTCTCCAACGGCGATCCGGTCACCTCCTCCTCGTTCGTTGACGCCTGGAACTACGGTGCGCTTCTGAGTAACGCTCAGAGCTCTTCCTATTTCTTCGATGACATTGCCGGCTTCAGCTACGACACCGATGCTGAGCTGAGCGGCCTGACGGTCGTCGACGATAAGACCTTCACTGTGGAGCTCGCTTCACCTGAGGCCGACTGGCCGCTGCGTCTCGGCTACACGGCATTCTCGCCGCTGCCCGAGGTGGCCTTCACCGACATGGAAGCATTCGGCGAGAACCCCATCGGTAACGGTCCGTACATGTTTGCGGCTGACGGTGCATGGCAGCACGACGTGCAGGTCGACCTCGTGACAAACCCCGAGTATGACGGTGTGCGCAAGCCCGTCAACGGCGGCCTCAGCATCGTCTTCTATGCCTCGCTGGACTCGGCATACGCCGACGCGCAGGGTGGAAACCTCGACGTTCTCGATGCCGTCCCCGACTCGGCATTCGCGACGTACCAGAGTGACTTCCCGGACCGCTTCGTGAACCAGCCGGCCGCAATTTTCCAGGCATTCAACATGCCGTACTACCTCGAACACTGGAGTGGCGAAGAGGGCACGCTGCGTCGCGCCGCGATCTCCATGTCCATTGACCGTGCGCAGATCACCGATGTCATCTTCCAGGGCACGCGCACTCCGGCCACCGACTTCACCTCGCCGGTTATTGACGGCTACTCCGATTCCCTCGCGGGTTCAGAGGTTCTCGAGTACAACCCCGAAGAGGCCGTTGCCAAGTGGGCTGAGGCTGACGCCATCTCCCCGTACACCGGCACGTTCGACATCGCCTACAACGCCGACGGTGGCCACCAGGCTTGGGTTGACGCCGTTGTGAACAGTGTCAAGAACACGCTGGGAATCGACGCCGTTGGCAAGCCATACCCCACGTTCGCTGCCGCAATCGACGACCGTGAGAACCAGAAGCTGACCGGTGCCACGCGCGCCGGCTGGCAGGCAGATTACCCCTCCATGTACAACTTCCTCGCGCCGCTCTACCAGACCGGTGCCGGATCGAACTACGAGGGTTACAGCAGCGAAGCATTCGACACCCTGCTCAAGGAGGGTGCTGCCGCTTCGAACGTTGAAGACGCAACCGCCAAGTACATCGAGGCTCAGGAAGTCCTCCTCGAGGACCTTCCGACCATTCCGCTGTGGTACTCGAACGTAGCTGGCGTCTGGTCTGAAAGCGTCAACGATGTTGTCTTCGGTTGGGATTCCGTCCCGCTGTATAGCCAGATCACGAAGAACTAGCACGATAAGAACGGGTACGAACGTAAGATTTACCTAAGAGACGAAATGCCCGGGGGCTGCGGCCCCCGGGCATTTCAGTCGTTAGACTCCTTGAATGATTGAGATGTTCATGCATATTTGTTCCATCGTGGGAACCTGATGCTCTGGTATACCGGCAAACGTCTGCTTCAGATGATTCCCGTATTCTTCGGAGCCACGTTCCTCATCTACTTCATGGTTTTCTCCTTACCCGGAGATCCCATCACCGCGCTGTACGGAGACCGTCCACCGGCACCGGCCGTGATCGAACAGATCCGCGCCGAATTCAACCTCGACAAACCTTTCTTGGTTCAGTATTTCCTCTACATCACGGGTTTCCTGCAGGGTGACCTCGGAACGACGTTCTCCGGACGTGCCGTTTCCGATGTCATGGCGCAGGCCTTCCCGATTACCGCTCGCCTTGCTCTGCTGGCGCTGGCCATGGAAGCCGTTTTCGGCATCGTGGTTGGTCTGGTTGCCGGGCTGCGAAAAGGCAAGATTTTTGACGCGAGCGCGCTTGTGGTCAGCCTGCTGCTGATCAGCGTGCCCACGTTCGTCATTGGTTTCGTGCTGCAGTATGTGTTCGCGATCCAGCTCGGCTGGGCACGCACCACGGTGAGTGGTGATGCGCCGCTAAGCGAGCTCATTCTGCCCGCTATTGTTCTGGCATCTGTGTCGTTTGCGTACATTGTGCGACTGACGCGGGCCAGCGTGTCCGACAACCTCAACGCAGACTTCGTGCGCACCGCGACGGCAAAGGGGCTGTCGCGTCCCCGGGTTGTCACGGTGCACGTGCTCCGCAACTCTCTCGTTCCCGTGGTGACCTTCCTCGGAGTGGACCTTGGTTCCCTCATGGTTGGCGCCATCGTGACCGAGGGAATCTTCAACATCAACGGTGTGGGTGGCACGGTCTACAAGGCAATCAGGCTCGGCGAAGGACCCACGGTAGTGTCCTTCGTCGCCGTCATGGTTGTCATTTTCGTCGTTGCCAACCTGCTCGTCGACCTGCTGTACGCAGCTCTGGACCCGAGGATTCGCTATGCCAAGTAAAGACACCCGAGTGCAGCCGCATTTTGTCGCCGCACTCGAAGACACCCCCATCGTTGCGGTCGACCGACTCGATGAATCTCAGAAGGCCCGGAGCACCTGGACGGATGCCTGGGAATCCATGCGCCGCCGCCCCACCTTCTGGATCTCCTCCGTGTTGATCCTGTTCATCGTGGTTGTTGCGCTGTTCCCGTCGCTGTTCACCCAGACCAGCCCGACCGCGTGTGACCTCTCAAACAGCAACGGGGACCCGTCCGCGGGACACCCGTTCGGTTTCAACCGCCAGGGTTGCGACATCTACGCACGAGTGATCTTCGGTACCCAGGCATCCATCACCGTGGGGCTGCTCGCCACCCTCATGGTGACAATCTTCGGCCTGATCATTGGAGCACTCGCGGGTTACTACGGTGGGTTCCTTGACGCGGTGGTCTCGCGTGTTGGTGATATCTTCTTCGCCGTTCCGACCGTGCTGGGCGCCATCGTGCTGCTGTCGGTGCTGCCTGAGCGAACTCCCATCATCATTGCCTTCGTGCTGTTCATCTTCGCCTGGCCGCAGATTGCCCGCATCATGCGTGGTGCCGTGCTGTCGTCACGGAGTTCCGACTATGTCACCGCTTCGACCGCCCTCGGCGTGTCCAAGTTCACCATTTTGCTGCGCCATGTTGTTCCCAACTCGATCACGCCCGTGATTGTGGTGGCCACGGTGTCTCTTGGAACGTTTATTGTTGCCGAGGCGACCCTGTCGTTCCTGGGTATTGGTCTCGGATCCGACATCATGTCGTGGGGTCGTGACATTGCCGAGGCGCAGACCTCCATTAGAACGGACCCTCAGGTGCTCATGTACCCGGCAGCCGCCCTGTCGGTGACGGTGCTGTCGTTCCTTATGCTCGGCGACGTTGTACGCGACGCCCTTGATCCCGAAGCGAGGGCCCGCCGATGACTCAAGTCGACAGCGAAACCGTTACTGCCACAGTGTCCGATTCCAACGAACCGCTCCTTCAGATCCGTGACCTCGAGGTGGGGTTCCAGACCCAGTATGGTCTCGTACCCGCCGTTCGTGGCGTAAGTCTCACCCTGTACGCGGGCCAGACGCTTGCCATCGTCGGTGAATCCGGCTCGGGCAAGACCACCACCGCCCAGGCCATCATCAATCTGCTTGCCGGAACTGGCAAGGTCACCGCTGGCGAGATCCTCTTTGAGGGTCGGGATCTGACCAAGCTGTCCGCGAAAGAGATTCAGGACGTGCGTGGTCGACTCATCGGCTACGTTCCTCAGGATCCGATGAGCAACCTCAACCCGGTCTGGAACATCGGATTCCAGGTAGAGGAAGCCATCAAGGCCAACAACGTTGCTCAGGGCAAAGCGGCACGTGCGCGCACCATTGAGGTGCTGCAGGAAGCCGGCCTGAGCGATGCGGCGGACCGCCTCAAGCAGTTCCCGCACCAGTTCTCGGGTGGAATGCGTCAGCGCGTGCTGATCGGTATCGGACTGTCGGCACGTCCGAAACTGCTTATCGCGGACGAGCCTACTTCTGCGCTGGACGTCACCGTGCAGCGTCAGATTCTTGATCACCTGGGTACGCTGACGCGCGACTACGGCACCTCGGTTCTGTTCATCACGCACGACCTCGGTCTTGCTGCCGAGCGCGCGGAGCAGCTTGTGGTGATGTACAAGGGCAAGATCGTGGAGTCGGGGCCGTCGCAGGAGATTCTGGCCAACCCCCAGCATCCGTACACTCAACGTCTGGTGGCCGCAGCACCGAGTCTCGCGTCGCGCCGGATCCAGTCCAAGAAGCACCCGGAATCAGGGGCTGCGGAGATCTACTCTCCGGGATCGCTGGACACCGGTCTTATCTCTCGCGCCGCGGTGCGGGAAGAGACCGCGCCCACGAAGGACTTCATCTCGGTTCAGGGCGTCTCTAAGATCTACCGCATTCGTCAGGGCGGCCTCAAATCCAGCGAACTGCTCGCCGTAAACGACGTGTCGTTCGGTGTGAAGCAGGGCACGACCACGGCCATCGTGGGAGAGTCAGGCTCGGGTAAATCGACGGTGGCAAAGCTCATTCTGCAGCTGGAGAGCATCTCGAGTGGTCGGATCGAGTTTGATGGTCAGGATGTGGCGGGGCTCCGCGGCAAGGATCTGCTCAAGTTCCGTCGCCGCGTGCAGCCCGTGTTCCAGGACCCCTACGGTTCCCTTGACCCGCAGTACAACGTGGGTAACACCATTGCGGAGCCGCTGTTGGCGCACAAGATTGGCACCAAGAAGGAGCGTCAAGCACGAGTTCTGGAACTCCTCGATCAGGTGTCTCTGCCGGCGGCGAGTCAGTTCCGGTATCCGAGCGAACTGTCGGGAGGGCAGCGACAGCGCATTGCTGTCGCGCGTGCGCTGGCTCTCAAGCCCGACGTTCTCGTGCTCGATGAGGCCGTGTCGGCCCTCGACGTTCTCGTTCAGGGGCAGGTGCTTGATCTGCTCACCGAGCTGCAGAGCGAACTCGGACTGACGTACGTATTCATCACCCACGACCTCGCGGTCGTGCGCCTCGTCGCCGATAACGTGTGCGTCATGCAAAAGGGACGCATTGTCGAGGCGGCCACGACCGACGAAGTCTTCGACAACCCGAAGATGGAGTACACGCAGGAACTCCTGTCGGCCATCCCCGGTGCCAACTTCGCGTTCGGCAAGTAAGCCGCAGGCTCGGGGCTCGGGGCTCGGGGCACGGTGTGACAGTGTAAAACTGTCACGCCGTGCCCTTTTTTGTGCCGCGACTGCCCAGAGCGCCACGCACGAGATAGTACTCTGGGCCTCCTGAATCGGAATTATGGCGCGAAACGGGTCCGGAATGCAATCATCTTGCAGAGAAAGTCAGAATTAATAAATTTCGGTTAAGGCTCTGTAACGTTTCGATGTCTTTGTCGTCACACACGTGTTTTTCTCCCTAGGGTCATATCAAACCACGCACGGCGCTGGGGGAATTGGCCAGCGTCGGTGCACCCTGCACAGGAGGAAACATGAGAATTCGACGCATCGGGGCACTCGTTGCCACCGTCGGCGCCACCGCTCTCGTCCTGTCCGGCTGCTCGGCCCCTGCGGCCGAGTCCGGACTCGACGAAGGAACGTCCGTCAATGTGGCGTGGAACCAAGCGTTCTACTCGTATAACGGGGCGACGTCGTTTGGTAACGCCACCGCCAACAACAACATCATTTACATGACCAACGACTGGTTCAACTACTACGACAACACCCCTGAGCTGCAGAAGAATGAATCCTTCGGAAGCTACGAGTTGGTGTCCGAAGATCCGCTCACGGTCAAGTACACCATTGCTGATGGTGTCACCTGGTCTGACGGAACCGACGTCGATGCCGCCGACCTCCTCCTCGACTGGGCTGCCAACTCTCGAAGCCTCGACACCCCCGATTTCGACCCTGCCGACTTCACCGACCCTGATACTGGCGAGTTCACGGATGCCTTCCCGACGGACGTCGTGTACTTCGACTCGGGTGCCCAGCCGGATTCCGGTCTTGGTCTGGTGCAGGACGTACCAACCATCAGCGATGACGGCATGTCCATGACCATGGTTTACAGCTCTCCCTACGTCGACTGGGAGCTCGCGCTTCCGAGCGCCCTCCCCGCCCACGTTGTAGGCAAGAACGCGTTGGAACTCACGGACAATGCCGAGGCTAAGGATGCCGTTCTCGCGGCAATCGAAGACGGTGACGCTGCTGCACTCGCACCGATCTCCACGTTCTGGAACTCCGGATTCAACTTCACCGAGCTTCCGAGCGACCCCGAACTCTTCCTCGGCACCGGCCCGTACACGATTTCAGCCTTCGTGGCCGACCAGTACATCACCCTGACGGCGAACCCGGACTATGAGGGGCAGAACACGCCGTCGATAGAGGAGATCACGGTTCGATTCATTACCGATCCGCTCGCGGCCGTGCAGGCACTTCAGAACGGTGACGTCGACGTGATCTCGCCTCAGGCAACGTCAGACCTCGTCACCGCACTCGACGGGGTAGAGAACGTAACCGTCATCAAGGGTGTTGAAGGCACCTACGAGCACATTGACCTTCAGGTAGACCAGTCCAAGAGCGGCGTCTTCAACGACCCGCTGGTGCGTGAGGCCTTCATGAAGGTCATTCCTCGCCAGGAGATTCTCGACAAGCTGATCAAGCCCATTGTTGGTGAAGATGCCGCACTTCGTGGTTCGCAGATCCTTGTTCCTGGTTCTGCCGGATATGACGAGTCTGTCGCCGCCAACGGCTCGGAAGCGTATGCCGATGTCGACGTTGCCGGCGCTACTGAGCTGCTGGCCCAGGCCGGCGTGGCCAGCCCCGAGGTCTGCATCCTGTATGCATCGAACAACCCGCGCCGCGTCAACGAGTTCCAGTTGATCCAGACCTCGGCAGCACTTGCCGGCTTCAACGTGACCGACTGTGGCAGCACCGAATGGGGCGGCCTCCTCGGCACCCCTGCGTCCTACGACGCCTCACTGTTCGGTTGGCAGTCCACGAGCCTCGGAGTCACGAGCTCAGGACCCACATTTGAAACCGGCGGCATCAACAACCTGAACTTCTTCAGTAACGCTGAGGTTGATTCGGTCATCAAGGAGCTGAACGGCGAGTTCGATCTGGACAAGCAGATCACTCTTCAGCAGGAACTCGACAAGCTGCTCTGGGATAACTACTACGGCGTCACCCTGTTCCAGTTCCCCGGAGTCACAGCGTTCAGTGACAAGGTCGAGGGTATTGAGCCGTCCATTCTGGCTCCGACCATCTTCTGGAATGTGTGGGATTGGAAGCTCGCAGCCGCCTAGGGGGTAGCTGCACCGCTAAAGATTGCTGAGTACAAGGGCGCCGGGGCCAACAGGTCCCGGCGCCTACGCCCGACTACGAGCTAGGTTGCCACAACTTATGGCTTCATTCATTACCCGCCGCCTCATCGCAGCATTCTTTGTTCTGTTAGCCGCAACGTTCTTGATGTATATCTTGGTGGCCTTGTCCGGGGATCCGCTTCAAGAACTTCGGGAGGGAAACGCACCGAACAAGATCCAGTTGATGGAATCGTTGACAGCGCGCCTCAATCTTGATGTTCCCCCCGTTTTTCGCTACTTCCTCTGGCTCGGCGGCGTCGCCGGGTGCTTCATTGGACAGTGTGACCTGGGAGTCAATGTTCAGGGCCTGCCCGTACTGACGCTCCTGCAGCAGGCAATGGGATCAACACTGCAGTTGGTCACCGGCGCCCAGATCATCGCCATCATCGTTGGGCTGATCGTGGGCATCACCACCGCTTTGCGCCAATACAGCGGTTACGACTACTCGGTCACGTTCGCATCCTTTCTCTTCTTCTCACTTCCCATCTTCTGGGTCGCCGTTCTGCTCAAGCAGTACACCGCGATTGGCTTCAACGACTGGTTGGCCGATCCACAGATCGGGATTCCCCTGCTCATCGGGATATCCGTGGTCTCCGGGCTGCTCTGGATGTCCCTCCTCGGGGGCGCACCACGGCGACGGCTCATTACCCTCGCGGTGGCGACCGTGTCCACGGGAGCGCTCCTCACCTACTTTGAGCTGTCGAACTGGTTCACGACGCCGAGCGTGGGAATTGTCGGTGTGGCCGTCACGGCCATAGCGACCGCGGTGGGAATCACGGCGATCTCGGTGGGAATCAAGGACTCCCACGCCCTGCGCGGCGCACTGGTGACGGCGGGTCTGGGGATTGCGCTGTACTACCCGATGACCTTTTACGTATTCCGTGGCATGTCGCTCCCGCTCTTTCTGGGCCTCGCCGTGGGTGCGATCGTGGTGGGTGGCGGTATTGGCTACGTGCTCGGCGGGCGTGATCGGTGGCAATCCGCACGAACGTCGGCAATCGTCTCCCTCATCGTGGCGGCTGTCATTGCGCTGGACGGCTTCCTGCTCTACTGGAACGCCTATTTCAACTCCTCGCGGGTGAACGGACGGCCGATGGCAACCATCGGCTCGGAAACGCCGAACCTAGGTGGTAATTTCTGGATCCAGGGTATTGATACCTTCACGCATCTGCTCCTTCCGACCATAGCCATCATCCTGATCTCCTTCGCCAGCCTGACGCGGTATACGCGCGCCAGCATGCTGGAGGTCATGAATCAGGACTACATCCGCACGGCACGTTCCAAGGGCCTGACGCAGCGAACCGTTGTGGTGCGACACGCGCTCCGGAACGCACTGATCCCCATCTCGACAGTGATTGCCCTAGACCTCGGTGCTCTCATCGGTGGCGCGGTGATCACGGAGTCCGTCTTTGGCTGGAGTGGCATGGGGCAGCTCTTCCTGAATGGCCTGCGGGCCATCGATCCCAATCCGGTGATGGCGTTTTTCCTGATCACCGGTCTGTTGGCTGTCGTTTTCAATCTCATTGCCGACCTGCTCTATGCGTCGCTTGATCCAAGAATCAGGGTGTCCTCATGACTGTTCTCAACACCGCGGGAGGTCCGTCGCCGGCCCTCGAGCCCGGGGAGCAAACGTCGATCGAGTTGCGCGAGACGATCGGTCTGAGCCAGGGCCAGATTGTGCGCAAGCGCTTCTTTCACCACAAGGGTGCCGTTATTTCCATCGTCGTGCTCGCGTTCGTGATCGTGCTCGCGTTCAGTTCGGTTGGAATCCACGTCTGGGGCTTCAGTACGTCCGGATGGTGGATGTGGAACTGGAATGCCACGCCGCCCCTGATCAATCGTGGAACGCCCACGCTCAACCTCATCCCGGGTGAAGGGTTTGGAATCGGCCCGCATCCCTTCGGTCAAGACGAGATTGGCAAGGACATCTTCGCTCTCGTGATGCGCGGGGCTCAACAATCCATCATGATCATGGTGCTCGTAGGCGTGGTGGGAACCGCACTTGGAGTTCTGATCGGAGCCATTGCCGGGTACTACCGCGGCTTTGCCGACTCCGTGCTGATGCGCATCACCGACGTCATCATCACCATTCCGTTTCTCGTCATCGGCGCTGTTGTCGGTCGTTCGGTGGGCGGTTTTGGCGCGGTTGTGCTGGGCATCATGCTGGGCTTCTTCGCCTGGACGGGCCTCGCACGCCTCGTGCGTGGGGAGTTCCTCTCCCTGCGTGAGCGTGAGTTCGTGGACGCGGCTCGAGTATCGGGTGCCAGTGACGCCCGCATCATTTTCAAGCACATTCTGCCCAACTCGGTCGGAGTGATCATTGTGAGTGCGACCCTGTTGATGGCCGGTGCCATTCTTGCCGAGACCGCCCTCAGCTACCTTGGCTTTGGCGTGCAGAGTCCCGACACCTCACTCGGCGTAATCGTCTCTCAAAACCAGGCCGCCTTTGGTACTCGTCCGTGGCTGTTTTGGTGGCCCGGTGTGTTCATTATCGTGATCGCACTGACCGTGAATTTTATTGGAGACGGCCTGCGGGATGCGTTTGATCCGCGCCAGAAGAAGATGCCCTCGCCCAGAGCACTCATCAAGGCCGACGCACGTCGCGTGCGAGCGTCGCAGCGCTCAAAGTAGGTGCCTGTGATGTGGTCAGAGCAGAATGCCGAGCGTGCTGGCCAGAAGCAGCGCGCTCAAAGTGGCGACGGTGCCCCAGTGGGTTACGACCAGAGGGGAGCCAACGATGGCGAAGTCAATCTCGTCCGCGTCGCGAAGCTCCTCCCACCGCTGGCGAATAACGAAAGCCACCTGGCCGGACGCAGTACTCACGGAATCGCCGGGTCGCACACTGCGCCCCGGCCCATAGGCCGATTCGTTGAGGTTGGCGACATCGGAGCGTTCAATGGCCAGAGAGCCTCGAACACCCGGACTCGGTGCCGCCCACACGCTGATCCGACGCTCCTTCGTGTACAGGGTCAAACTGAAGCGTGTGTCAATGCGTTCGATCTGCGGCCACTCCACGACAACAGTCTGAAAGACATTCACCACGGTGATGTGGTCGCTCACCACGATCTTGGGACGCCAGAACAGTGCGTAGGTCACAAACGTAAACAGCGCGAGCAGCCAGACCGTTCGCAGCAGGTCCACGGGGCTTCCGGTGATGGCCAGGCCGATCAGACCGGTGAGGCAAACCGCAGCAATCGCACACGTGAGGAAGCGGCCGAAGACCGGACGATATTCAAACGACTTTGTAGGCACGTGCCCAGTTTTGCAGATGGCCGCACCTTCTCGAACAGGATGAAACGCAATGACTGAAACCGCAACACCCCAGACCACCAGTGCTGTTCCCTCCGGAGCTCTTCCGGAGGTGGTTCTCGAGGTCTCGAATCTTGATGTCGACTTTTGGGTTGAGGGGGAGTTGTATCCCGCCTCGATTCAGATGAACTATGAGGTTCGGCGGGGCGAAGTCCTTGCCATCGTGGGTGAGTCCGGTTCGGGTAAAAGCACCGGGACCATGGCTCTTCTTGGCCTGCTTCCTCAGAACGCCCGGATCACCGGGTCGATCAAACTGCTCGACCACGAGCTGAACGGACTGCCCGAAAGCGAACTCCGCAAGGTGCGCGGCAACTCCGTGGCCACCATCTTTCAGGAACCCATGACCGCCTTGAACCCGGTATACACCGTCGGGTTTCAGATTTCGGAGGCGCTTCGTTCGCACTTTGATCTGTCGCCGGCCGAGGCAAAGTCGCGAGCGGTTGAACTCCTAACCATGGTGGAAATGCCCACCCCCGAGCTTTCGTACAACAAATATCCCCACCAACTGTCGGGTGGCCAGCGTCAACGCGCAATGATCGCCCAGTCGATCTCCTGCGATCCGGTGTTGCTGGTAGCGGATGAGCCCACGACGGCACTGGACGTGACGGTTCAGGCAGAGATCCTCGACCTGCTCCGCAACCTGCATAAGCGACTCGACAGCGCCATCATTCTGATCACACACGACATGGGCGTTGTCGCCGACCTCGCCGATCGGGTGCTCGTGATGAAGAACGGGTTCACGGTGGAATCCGGCACCATTGACGAAATCTTCAACCACGCGAAGCATCCGTACACCCAGCAGCTGCTGGCTGCCGTGCCTCATCTCGGTCAGGGCCTTGAGACAAGCGAACGCACACAGGTGGTGCGCGCCACCGACGTCAAACCGGTGCTTGACTTCGCACAGGTGGCCATCGACTACCCCAAACGCGGCCGGATTCCCGCCTTTCGAGCGGCCGAGGAGATCAGCCTTCAGGTCTTCCCGAAGGAGATCGTGGGCCTGGTGGGAGAGTCCGGTTCGGGCAAGACCACGCTCGGGCGCGCGGCGGTGGGGTTGCTCCCCATTGCCGAGGGCACCCTCATCTCGTGCGGTATCGACATCTCGCGTGCCAAGGGGAAAGAGCTGCGACCGCTCAGGCGAAAAGCCGGCATCGTCTTTCAAGACCCAGCGTCATCACTGAACCCGCGCATGCCGATCGGTGAATCCATCGGAGAGCCGCTGTACCTTTCGGGGGAGGCGCGCGGCAACGAACTGGACACCCGAGTGCAACATCTGCTGGAGCAGGTCGAGTTGCCCACAAGCTATCGGAACCGTTTTCCGCATGAACTGTCGGGTGGACAAAAGCAGCGGGTGGGCATTGCGCGAGCGCTCGCTCTGCATCCGGAACTGCTCATCGCTGACGAACCGACCAGTGCACTCGATGTCTCCGTGCAGGCCCGGTTTCTCGAGCTGCTGCAGGAGCTGCAGGAGAAGCTTGGTTTTGCCTGCCTGTTCATCAGTCACGACCTCGCCGTTGTCGATGCGCTCGCACATCGCATCGCGGTGATGCACAAGGGCAAACTGGTTGAGCAGGGCACAAGCGACCAAATCCTTCGGTCCCCACAGGCGGCATATACCCAACGCCTCATCAGTGCGGTTCCGGTGCCTGATCCCGCCCAGCAGCGCGCACGCCGGGAGGCCCGGCAGCTCGCGAAGCGAGAGCAGGCCGCCGCGTAGTAGTCCGCTCAGCCACCGTGGCGGGGTCGTCCCCCACGGTGTCGGTGAATGATACGGTACGATAGTCCTCGGGGTCACACTAGGGCCCCCGTTTCCATTCTTCGTCGCGCGCGAGACTATGCGGCACTCATTCTTCGTAAGGACCTATTTTTATGGCGATTGCTACACGCAATAACCTCCGAAATGTTGCAATCGTTGCTCACGTTGACCACGGCAAGACGACGCTGGTCGACGCGATGCTCAAGCAGACCGACTCGTTCGCTGACCACTCGCACGTTGAAGAGCGCGCGATGGACTCGAACGAGCTCGAGCGCGAAAAGGGCATCACGATTCTCGCCAAGAACACGGCCGTTTCGTACAAGGGCATCCACGCCAAAGAGGGCCCCATCACGATCAACGTGATCGACACCCCCGGCCACGCCGACTTCGGTGGTGAGGTCGAGCGTGGCCTCTCCATGGTTGATGGCGTCGTTCTGCTCGTTGACGCTTCTGAGGGCCCGCTGCCGCAGACCCGTTTCGTGCTGCGTAAGGCACTCGAAGCGAAGCTTCCCGTTATTCTTCTGGTCAACAAGACCGACCGTCCTGACGCTCGCATCGACGAGGTTGTGGCCGAAAGCCAGGACCTCCTCATTGGCCTCGCCAGCGACATGGCCGACGACTTCCCCGACCTCGACCTCGACGCCGTCCTCGACGTGCCCGTTGTTTACGCATCCGGTCGTAACGGCGCCGCCAGCTGGAACAAGCCCGAAGATGGCACGCTGCCGGACAACGATGACCTCGAGCCATTGTTCGACGCGATCCTCAAGCACATTCCGGCACCGACCTACGATGACCAGCACCCGCTGCAGGCGCACGTCACCAACCTCGACGCCAGCCCGTTCCTCGGCCGCCTCGCGCTGCTGCGTATCTTCAACGGCACCATCAAGAAGGGCCAGACCGTGGCCTGGGTGCAGCAGGACGGCACCGTCTCCAACGTGAAGATCACTGAGCTGCTCATCACGAAGGCGCTGGACCGCTACCCGACCGAAAGCGCCGGCCCCGGCGACATCGTTGCCGTTGCCGGTATCGAGAACATCACCATTGGTGAGACCCTCGCCGATCCCGACGACGTGCGCCCGTTGCCGACCATCACGGTCGATGACCCGGCCATCTCGATGACCATCGGTACCAACACCTCGCCCCTCATGGGCAAGATCAAGGGCCACAAGCTCACCGCCCGCATGGTCAAGGACCGCCTGGACCGCGAGCTCGTCGGTAACGTTTCGCTCAAGGTCGTCGACATCGGACGCCCGGACGCCTGGGAGGTGCAGGGTCGTGGAGAACTGGCCCTCGCCATCCTCGTCGAGCAGATGCGCCGCGAAGGCTTCGAACTCACCGTCGGCAAGCCGCAGGTAGTTGTCAAGCGCGTTGACGGCAAGATTCACGAGCCCTACGAGCACCTCACCATTGACGCACCGGAAGAGTACCTCGGCGCGATCACTCAGCTGCTCGCTGCTCGTAAGGGCCGCATGGAGAACATGGCGAACCACGGCACCGGCTGGGTCCGCATGGAGTTTATCGTTCCGTCGCGTGGTCTGATCGGCTTCCGCACGCAGTTCCTCACCGACACGCGCGGTACCGGTATCGCCAACGCGATCCTGCACGGCTACGAGGCCTGGGCCGGAACGATCAACACGCGTACCAACGGTTCGATTGTCGCCGACCGCTCTGGCGCCGTGACCCCGTTCGCGATCATCAACCTGCAGGAGCGCATGTCGTTCTTCGTGCAGCCCACCTCTGAGGTGTACGAGGGCATGGTTATTGGCGAGAACTCACGCGCCGATGACATGGACGTTAACATCACCAAGGAAAAGAAACTGACCAACATGCGTCAGTCCTCCTCCGACACGTTCGAGTCGATGACACCGCCCAAGCAGCTTTCGCTTGAGCAGTGCCTCGAATTTGCTCGTGAAGACGAGTGTGTTGAGGTTACCCCGGCTGCCGTGCGCATCCGCAAGGTAGAGCTCACCGCAGCTGCCCGCTCGCGTCAGGTATCACGCGTGAAGAAGCTCGACGGCAACTAGCCTCTCGTCGCACGATCACAACCCGCAGCCGTATGTCGGCTGCGGGTTGTGTCGTATCCGGGGTGCGGATTCTGGGGGAGAATCATTGTATGAAGCTCTCAACGCGTGCCCTCACTCTGTCCCTCGTTCTCGCCCTGGGGGCAACGGGCGCTCTGAGCGGATGCGCGTCGATTGGCAATGTCGTGAATGGCACCGTGAAAGAGGCCACCGGCGGCCAGGTGAACCTCGGCGGCGAACTCCCCGATGGATGGCCGAGCGAGGTTCCGGTCATTGACGGCGAGATTCTCTTCGGCGCCGGTAACGCGGCGAGTGGGCAGTCGGGCTGGGTTGTCACGATTAAGACGGCATCGGCTGACCCGCTGACCGAGGCCCGTACCCAGCTTGAAGAGGCCGGTTTCGTCACGGACACCAGTGCGTCCAACGGCGAGGCGGGTGCGGTGGCCATGAAGAATGACGCGTACCGGGTGGTCGTCGTCGGCAACAGCGACGGCGTGCTCTACACGGTCACCCTGCTCTAGCAGCCCTCGCCCCCGTCCCCTCTCGCTGGTCGAGGAGCCGGCACGTTCTTCGCCGGCGTCTCGAGACCCATGGAGTGGCTCGCGGGGTTTCGACTGCTCGCAAGCTCGCGCTCAACCAGCGAAAGCCTCGCTGGTCGAGGAGCGCGCATGCGCTTCGCGCGCGTCTCGAGACCTGGTGAGCCGACTTCGAGGATTGGCTCGCGGGGTTTCGACTGCTCGCACGCTCGCGCTCAACCAGCGGCGAACATGGGCGCGCCCGCTTTCGGTGGACGCGCCGGTTGTGGGGGATGACCGCACCTGAAGTCGGTGGCCGCTACGCCCGTTACCGTGGCGGTCCCCGATATTGGTGGCGGTCACGCTTGGTGGACCGTCGCGAGGCCAGTCTCGCTGGTCGAGGAGCCGGCATGTTCTTCGCCGGCGTCTCGAGACCTGGTGAGCCGGCTTTGAGGAGCGGCTCGCGGGGTTTCGACTGCTCGCAAGCTCGCGACCAGGGCGTCAGGCGAAGAGCGGCGCGCCCACGTAGCTGCCCGCCCTGGCCCCGGGAGGAACGACGAAGAGCGCGCTCCCCACGTGCTTGATGTACTCGTTCAAGGCGTCGTGCCGGGCAAGGTTGGTTTGCACCGTGGTGAACTGCGCCGGCGATCGTTGGAAGCTGATGAAGAACAGTCCGGCGTCGAGCCGCCCGAGGCTGTCGTTGCCGTCCACAAAGTTGTAACCGCGGCGCAGCAGCTGACTCCCACCGTTGTGGGCCGGATGCGCCAGGCTCACGTGCGAGGTCGCGGAGATGAGCGGCTGTCCCTCGCCGCCGGTGACCGTGAAATCGGGTTCGGTGAACTCGGTCCCCCCAGACAGTGGCGCTCCGGCACCCTTCGTGCGGCCGAAGACGGTTTCCTGTTCGCGCAGAATCGAGCGATCCCACGTTTCAATGGTCATGCGGATGCGTCGGGCCACGAGATAGGAGCCACCCGCGAGCCAGGACTGTCCGTCGCTGCTGGGTACCCACACGTGCTCGGCCACCGCAGCCGGTTGTTCGGCCTTGATGTTGGCGGTGCCATCTTTGAACCCGAAGAGGTTGCGCGGGGTGGCCTGGCTCGTGCTGGTGCTGGAGGTGCGCCCGAAACCGAGCTGAGACCAGCGGATGACCGCACGTCCGAACGCGATCCGCGACAGGTTGCGAATGGCGTGCACGGCTACCTGCGGGTCGTTGGCGCAGGCCTGAATGCAGAGATCGCCGTCGCTGAAAGCGGCCTCGAGGGCATCGCCGGGAAAGTGGGGGAGCGCCGCGAGGTCTGCGGGGCGGCGAGCGTTGATGCCAAAGCGATCGACGCCATCTGCTGTCTCGAACAGGCTGGCACCAAAACCGAAGGTGATGGTGAGTCCGGCGGGTGGGAGACCCTGCGCCTCGCCGGTGTCCTGCGGGGGAGCGTCGTAGGGACCGCTGATGGAACCGAATTCGCCCACGTCCGCGCCGGCGGTCATGGCGGCTGCCGCAATCGTCCAGTCCTGGAGCAGGCCGATGAGTTCGGCGCGGGTGGCATCGGCGCCGAGGTCGAACGCGGCAAAATGCAGACGGTCCTGGGCGGGCGTGACGATGCCGGCCTGATGTGTTCCATAGAACGGGTACTGGGCTGAGTCGCCGCTCGTCGAGGCCCCGACAGCTGTCGCCACAACGCGGTCGCCCGCGATACCGAGGCCGATGCCGGCCGCGCTGGCACCGGCGAGGCCGAGCAGGCCACGCCGAGAGATGCCGCGCGCCGCCGGAGCCTCACCGGACGGGAGACCGTGCGAAGCGGGAGCCCGCGCGGATGTGACCTGCGGGGTGCCGGAGGGGGGTCCCGTGGAGGACCCGAGCGGAGTGCCGGCGGGAGTGGTAGCGGGTGGTGCCTGCGAGGCCGCAGCGGACGTGCGCGCGTTCGCACGGGCCAGGCGGGCCGCGCGGATGCGACCGATCACAGCACGAGGGCGGCGGTGAGGTGGTTGAGCGGCTCGGCCAGAGCGTTCACCTGGTCCGCAAGTGCACGGATCTCGGCGGGTGTGAGATCGGTGTAGAGGGTGAATCCGTCACCGACGCGCTGGGCATCGAGCAGGGTCTGCAGCGCGGCGAACTCCGTATCGAGGCTGGTCGCGAGGTCAGGATCCTCGGTGACGAGGAGATCGCGCACACCAGAATAGAGCACCGCGGCGCCATCAATGTTCGCCTGAAAATCCCAGAGGTCGGTGTGCGACCAGAATTCTTCCTCACCGGTCACCTTGCCCGTTGCGACCTCATCGAGCAGGCCGATGGCTCCGTTGGTCTGCTGGGCCAGCGTGAAGCTGAGGTTCTGCACTTTGGAGTCGAGCGTGTCCGTGTCGGTCACGAGCAGGTCGGCGAGACGCTCGCGTTGCTCGGGGCTGTAAGCCACAAAGCCGGCCTCGGCGTCGGTGGGCCACAGATCCTTCTCGATCGCGTGCCAACCGGTCCATTCCTGGCCCTCTTCCAGGTCCGCTTCGCGCAGATCAAGCTTGGGGTCAAGGTCGCCGAACGACTCGGCAATGGTCTCCACTCGCTCCCAGTGCGCCCGCGTGGGCGCGTAGAGCGCGCGGGCCGTGTCATCGTCGGCGGCCACGTACGCCGCAGCGAACAAGGCCGTCCCGGCGGTGAGCTGGTCAACCTGGTCCTTCACATAGGAGGCGTAGTTGATGTTGGCCGTGTCAATTTGAGCAGCGAGGTCGGCGTCTGGAACTCCGGCCGCGTCGGACTCGGTCACCGTGAACTCGGCCGTGCCCACGCCGTCACCGGTCATGCCCGGCTTGCAGGCGGTGTAGTAGGTACCCGGAGTGAGCTGCACGACGAGATCGCGGCTCAGACCCGGGCCGATGTTCTCGGCCTCGCCCTTAATACTCAGCTTGTCAGAACCGAGAAGGTAGAACTCCGTCACCGCATCGCCGGAGTTGGTGACCGCAAAGCTCACGGTTCCGGCGGGCGCGGTGTTCGCGGAGACCGTGCATTCCGTGGCGGAGCTGGTGACCGTGAGTTTTTCCTGGGTGGTCTCGGGGGCGTTGGCGACGCATCCGCTGAGCGCGAGAGTGGCGACGGCGGCGATCGAGAGGACGCCAAGGGCGCGGTGAGGAAGGGAAGCACGCATGAGTGTCTTTCGAGAGAGAGTGGCGGTCGGGCTTAGCCGACGAGGGCGGGAGTCGGTGCGGGCTGAACGGTGGCGACGGGCTGGGGGCGGCCGCCACGGCTCTTCGCAATGAAGAGGGAGAGAGTGGGAATGACGTAGGCCAGCCAGGCCGTGAGTTCCAACCAGGTGGTGGCCGGGGAGAAGTTGAGGGTGCCCTTGAGCAGGGTGCCATACCAGCTGCTCGGCGGAATGATGGCGCTCACGTTGAACGCGAGAGCGTTGAGCCCGGGCAGAACGCCGGCCTCCTGCAGGTCGTGCACGCCATAGGAGAGCACCCCGGCGGCGACGATGATCAGGACCGCGCCGGTCCAGGTGAAGAATCGGGACAGGTTGATGCGCAGCATGCCCGAGTAGATAAGCCATCCCAGTGCGACCGCGGTGAGGATGCCCAGTGCTGCGCCGAGCAGCGGCAGGGCGCTCGATCCGGTGGCCTGAACGGCGGCCCAGAGGAAGACCGCTGTTTCTATACCCTCACGCCCCACGGAGAGGAATGCCACGAAGACCAGGCCGAGGCCGGAGCCCACGAGGTAACGATCGATGTTGCCCTGCAGGTGGCCCTTGAGGTCGCGTGCGGTGCGCAGCATCCAGAACACCATCCAGGTGACCAGGCCCGTGGCCACGATGGAGAGGGTGCCCCCAATGATCTCCTGTGCCGTGAAAGACAGGCCGTAGGTGCCAAAGGTGAGCAGTGCACCGATGCCCAGCGCGAGCAGCACGGCCAGGCCAACGCCGAGCCAAATGCGCGGCAGGACGTCTTTTCGGTCGATCTTCACGAGGTAGGCCACCAGGATAGTGACGATCAGAGCGGCTTCCAGCCCCTCGCGCAGACCGATCAGGTAATTTCCGAGCACGTCACGTCCAAAAGTCGAAATGAAGAAGCAAAATGTTGGTAAGGCTAACCTTACATTTTCGACTCTAGCCGTGGTGCCCGGTCATGTCTAGTTATGATTTGTGAAGGTGAAATTGTTTCCTGTGCGCGAATAAGTGGAGTCTCATGGTCATGTCCGGCAGTGCGGAACGCGTCGTGTTTATCCACGGTCGTCCGGGCGATGAGTCCTGGCTCACCGGGGGTACGCTGGCCCGCTTGCACCACGACGACGCGCACTCCCTCGTGGTGTTTGAAGCGGATGCCGCCGACGCTCACGTCGTGGAGGCGGCTCTGGCGGAGCTGGGGTCACCGGAGTGGCGCGTGCTGCCCAGCGGTCCTGCCTCGGCAGAGGCACTGACCGACCTGGTGGCCAATCACTGGGCCACCGCTGTGGTGCTGGGCGCCGTCACAGACGACCTGCGCCAAAACGTGATCCGCGTGGCGCACGCCGCCGGACTACCCGTTTTTCTCGCCAGGCGGGTTGCCGACGCTGCTCAGGGACGTCTGGTGGCCATTGACGTGAGTGACCAGCTCTCGCAGAAGCTGGCGGCACTCACGCACTATCCCACGCGCTGGAGCGTGGACGATCACACGCTCACCCCCGTGGAGGGCGCGGCAGTGACGGTGAGCGGCAGCGAAGCCTATGCTCGCCTTGACGCGCCGCGGGTGGATCCGGCCCCCGAGCCACCGCCCACTCTCCTTGGCAGAGCACTCGCGGCCGTGACGGGGGTGGTGGCCGGGGTGGCCTTCGGCATTCTGGGAACGCTCGCCCACCAGGCGACGGTGAACCTGGGCCCGATGATCTTCCCCCTCGGTCTGATCCTTGCCCTCGTGGCCAGCACAGCACTGCTCCTCGGGCTTCGGCTGGTGCTCAGAAGCCGAACGATGGTGCTCTTTTGCGCAACCGGCCTGCTGGTCACCATCTTTGTGCTCTCCCTGCGCGGCACCGGCGGATCAGTGCTTGTCCCGGCCGGTGTCACCGGCACGCTCTGGACGATTATTCCGGCACTCGTGGCCGCTCTGATCCTGTCCTGGCCACGAATCCCCGTTCGCAGGTAGTGCGCGGGACCCGCCCGGGAGCACCGTCTCGACTTCAGCCAACCGGGTCAACCGTCGTAGACTGAAGCCCTGCTCTCGAAGGGACCCCAACCAAGTGACGTATGTGATTGCTCTACCGTGCGTCGATGTTAAAGACCGTGCCTGCATTGATGAGTGCCCGGTGGACTGCATCTACGAGGGCGAGCGATCGCTCTACATTCACCCCGACGAGTGTGTCGACTGCGGAGCCTGCGAACCGGTGTGCCCCGTTGAGGCCATCTACTACGAGGACGATCTGCCTGAGCAGTGGGCCGACTACTACAAGGCCAACGTGGAATTCTTCGACGACATCGGTTCCCCCGGTGGTGCGGCCAAGGTGGGCGTGATTGCGAAGGATCACCCCGTGATCTCTGTTCTTCCTCCTCAGGTTCAGCACTAAGCACTCGTGCTCACCACGCTGCCCGACTACCCGTGGGACCTGATGGTTCCCTTTGCCGCGCGGGCTCGTGCTCACGCCGACGGCATCGTCGACCTCTCGATTGGTTCCCCGGCGGACGCGACCCCGGAGGTCATCCGCCAGGCGCTGGCCGCCGCAACGGATGCCCACGCGTACCCGCAAACCGCTGGCACCCCGGAACTGCAGCGCGCGATCGCATCCTGGTACGAGCGCCGTCGCGGTGTGCTGAATCTGAGCGAGAAGAATGTTTTGCCGACGATCGGTTCGAAGGAACTGGTCGCGCTGATGCCCTTCATGGTGGGGCTGGGTGAGGGAGACACGATCGTGCACCCTCGTGCCGCTTATCCCACCTACGCCATTGGTGCCGCCATTGCCGGAGCCAACGCGTTGGCCTCCGACGATCCGGGGGAGTGGCCGGACACCACAAAACTCGTGTGGCTGAACAGCCCGGGAAACCCGGACGGTCGGGTGTTGAGCGTGGCCGAACTGCGTGCCGCCGTGCTGCGCGCCCGCGAGCTCGGTGCTCTCATCGTGAGTGATGAGTGCTACGCCGAACTCGGCTGGGACGCGCCGTGGGACACCGAACCGATCCCGAGCATCCTTGACCCTCGAGTGATCGACGGCTCCCTCACCAACGTGATCGCCATCTACTCGCTGAGCAAGCAGTCGAATATGGCGGGGTACCGTGCGGCCTTCGCTGCGGGTGACCCCGACGTACTCGCCCGCCTGCTCACCGTGCGCAAGCATGCCGGACTCATGCTGCCGGCGCCCCTGCAAGCCGCCATGATCGCCGCGCTCGGCGACGATGAGCACGTGGCCGTGCAGCGGGAGCGCTACCGTGCCCGACGGTCCGTGCTTCGTCCAGCGCTCGAACAGGCGGGCTTTCGCATCGACCACAGCGAGGCGGGTCTCTATCTCTGGGCAACCGAGGGTCGAGACGCCTGGGACTCCATTGCTCGATTGGCCGATCAGGGTATTCTCGCCGGCCCCGGTCCGTTCTATGGGGACTTCTTTGCCCAGCACGTGCGCTTCTCTCTGACCGCACCGGACGAGCGGATTGCGGCCGCCGCAGCACGGCTGAACCCGTAACGCGACGGTCGTCGTGCGGCCTCGACACGCTCCCGGGTATGCCTGTGGAACATCACCAATGAAACCCCCGAAGTCTTAGCGGATGCAACAGTAGGTGGTCGAGACCCTTAAGCTGTAGTCCGAACGAGTTTGCCGGGCGCTCTACGTGTCTGGTCAACGACCGGCACCACAAGCAGCGAGACTCAGGGAGGCTCCGTGACCAACGTCGCGCAGCAAACGATATCCAGCGAAACAGAGCAGAAGTCTGCTGAACCGCAGACGGCCACTCTGACGTACCCGGGGGGCACGGCCGAGTTTCCGATCGTGAAGAGTATCGATGGCCCGTCAAGCATCGATATCTCGACCCTCACGAAGAAGACTAGCCTCACCACCATCGACTATGGCTTCGTGAACACCGCAGCGACGCGGTCCGCGATCACCTACATCGACGGCGATCAGGGGATCCTGCGCTATCGCGGGTATCCGATCGAGCAGATCGCGAAGAACTCGAGCTTTCTCGAGACCGCCTGGCTGCTCATTTACGGCGAGCTGCCCACGCAACTCGAACTGGAAAACTTTGACGATCGCATCCGTCGTCACACCCTGCTGCACGAAGATATGCGCCGCTTCTTCGACTCGCTGCCGCACAAGGCCCACCCCATGAGCGTGCTGGCGTCGGGCGTGTCGGCGCTGTCGACGTTCTACCAGGACTCGCTTGACCCCAAGGACCCGGAGCAGGTGGAGATTTCCACCATCCGCTTGCTGGCCAAGCTTCCGGTGATGGCCGCGTACGCCCACAAGAAGAGCGTGGGTCAGGCTTTTCTCTACCCCGACAACTCCCTGAGCTTCGTCGATAATTTTCTGCGACTCAACTTTGGCAACATGGCCGAGCCGTATGTCGTCAACCCGGTGGTGAGCCAGGCGCTTGAACGTCTGCTGATGCTGCACGAAGACCACGAGCAGAACGCGTCCACCTCCACCGTGCGCCTCGTGGGCTCCACAAACGCCAACCTGTTTGCTTCGGTCTCCTCCGGCATCAACGCTCTCTTCGGCCCGCTGCACGGCGGAGCCAACGAGGCCGTGCTGACGATGCTCGGTGATATCAAGGCCTCCGGTGAGGGTGTGGAAAAGTACGTTGAGCGGGTGAAGAACAAGGAGCAGGGCGTGAAGCTCATGGGCTTCGGTCACCGCGTGTACAAGAACTTCGACCCGCGTGCCACTCTCGTGAAGGAGAGCGCCCACGAGGTGCTGGCCGCCCTGGGGATCAAGGACGACCTTCTCGACATTGCGCAGGAACTCGAGAACCTCGCGCTCAACGACGACTACTTCAAGGAACGCAAGCTCTACCCCAACGTGGACTTCTACACCGGCGTCATCTACAAGGCCATGGGCTTCCCCACGCGCATGTTCACGGTGCTGTTTGCCATCGGGCGTCTGCCCGGCTGGGTGGCGCACTGGCGCGAGATGAACGAGGATCCGTCCACCAAGATCGGCCGCCCGCAGCAGCTGTACGTGGGCTCCGCCGCCCGCGACTACCCGCAGCGCTAGGCGCTCGGGCCCGGTTTACCGGGTGGGGGTGAGCTGCAGCGTGTGGGTTGCGGCTGTTTTCAGTGCTATCGGCGTGAACGCCCACGGCCGGGTTTCGTGGTTTTGCCACAGCGGCGTCTGATCGACGTAGTTGCGGTGAAACGCGTGACCGGATGCCCCGGTGAGGTTGATCCACGTGGACTGGTCGAAGTCTCCGAGACTGATCACCTGCCGCATCGACGGTACCCAGTCCACCTCGAAGCCCACGCTGGCGTCTGAGCCCTGAGCGTTGACCACCGAGGAGCCGCCACCGAGCTCGTAGGGGCCGCGGTTGAGCAGCCACTCGATGGGCGCGACGCCCGATTTTCCGAGGCTTTGATTCGTGAGCACCAACGTGTGGATGCGTCCCCAGTCCCAGGTAGACACGTCGTTCCCCATGCGCGTGGCTCCCTCGGCTGCCGCGTCCTCCAGCACGCGCTTGAGCATGCCGGCCTGGTTCACCGTGCCGAGGCGCTTGTTGGTCCACCACGGTGAGGAGGGATCGGCGAGGAGCTGCGTGACGACAGCAAACGAGCGGGCACTGCCGGTCATTTCGGTGCCGTCCGGCAGGGTGTCGTCGAAAACCTCCGAGAGTAGGGTGTGCCACACGAGGTTGAAGTAGCCGGCTGCCGCGCTGTCGGCCGCCACGGTGAAGTCCCAGCCCTCGAAGAGCTGCTGTGCGTCGGCGGCCTGTCCCGTGACTGCAATCGCTTGCAGCGCCGGAACGAGGGCCGCGGCAATGGCGCTGTAGTTGTCGGCCTGAATCTCGCTCATGAGGTTCACCGTGAGCGGCGTTCCGGCGTCGATCAGGGTGGTGAGGTGCTGTGTGATGCGGTCAGCCCGATACCCCCGATCCCAATCGGCGGTGAGGAGGTAGGGGTAGTCGGGGCCGACGGCCGCGTTATTGGCGGCCACAATGTATCCGCTCGGGGGATTGAACACCTGAGGCAGCTCGTCAAAGGGAATGTAGCCGCTCCAGCCGTACTGGCTCGTCCACCCGGGTACCGGCACGGTGCCATTGCCGGTGACGCGAATGGGAATGATGCCGGGCGCCTGGTACCCAATGTTGCCGTCCACGTCGGCGTACACGAGGTTCTGCGACGGAACATCAAAGTTCGCTGCGGCCGCGCGAAAGGTGTCCCAGTTGGTAGCCCGGTTGAGGGCGAAAATAGCGGATGCTGTGCGGCCCGGCGTGAGGGCCGTCCACTGCAGCGAGAGCTCGGTGGTGACGGCCGGATCAACCGTGGCCGGATCGGCGGCGAGCCCTGCCGCCGCGGGGTAGTCAGTGGCGATGCCGGGGAATTCCGTTCCGGTTAGTCCGCTCACGATGGGCCCGTGCTCGGTGGCCCGAATGGTGATTTTTACGGACGGGCCGCCGGCTACCGTGATCTTTTCGCTGCGCACCAGCAGTGGTTTCTGCGCCCCGTCGTATTCGTAGGTGTCGCCGGTGACCCGCTCCAGGTAGAGGTCGGCCACATCGGGGCCAAGATTCGTGAAGCCCCAGGCCACACGCGCATTATGCCCGATGACCACACCCGGCAGCCCAGAAAAACTGTACCCGGCCACGTCGAAGGGGCACTCCGCACTCACCGTGCTGCAGCGCAGCCCCACCTGGTACCACACCGAGGGCAGGGCCGGCCCGAGGTGTGGGTCGTTGGCGAGCAGAGGTTTGCCGGTGTCGGTGAGGTTTCCGGCCACCACCCACGAGTTGGAGCCGATGTCACCACCGGCGGGCCCCAGCAGCTCCGGCACCGATTCCAGCGACGATTGCAGCGACGCGAGGGCACTGGCGTAACCGGCGCTGGCGGCGAAAACGGTTGCCGGCGCATCCGCTGCACCGGTGTCGGTCGATGTGGTGGCCGCCGTGGTGGCCGCCGGTGGGCCGCCCACGATGGTGGGGTGAGAGTCGTAGGGGTAGGCCGGATACAGCTCGGAGATTTGCGTGGAATCGAGGGCCGTGGCCAGTTGAGCGCGGTCGATCTCGTCCACGAGGTTGGAGCGCAGGTCCCACGCCATGGCTTTGAGCCAGGCCACGGAGTCGGCCGGAGTCCACGGCTCCGGTTCGTAGCCCGGGTTCTGCAGGGCCAGAACCGCGTACTCCACCGCCACGTCCGCTCCCCGGTGCGTCTTCAGGTAGGCGTTGACCCCGTCGGCGTAGGACTGAAAATAGCCGAGCGTCTCCGGGTCGAGCAGTGCCACCTCCGCCTCCGCCACGGCGCGCCAGCCGAGCGTGCGCACAAAGGTATCCGTACCCACCTGGCTCTCCCCGAACAGCTCCGACAGCCGGCCAGCCGTCACGTGCCGGCGAAAATCCATCTCCCAGAACCGGTCCTGCGCGTGCACGTACCCCTCGGCCATGAACAGGTCGCTCGCCGTCGACGCCGTGATCTGGGGAATCCCGGCCTCGTCCCGCAGCACCGTGACCGGTTCCTGCAACCCGGCTATTGCCACCTCGCCCGACAGCGTGGGAAAGGAGCGCGTCACCGTCCACACTCCGAGCCCGGCCACGACGAGCATCACGGTGAGGAGCACGCCCAGGCCCGCGAACAGGCGTCGCAGTCGGCGGTGCCGGGTACTGCGGGGTGCGTCGGTGCCCACATCACTCCCTTGTGACTACAGGTGCATTCGTGCCGGTTTGTTCTCGCAGAAGAGTGTGCGATTGGCTTAGGTGGATGCTACTCGGTCTCGCCGCGGAGGGGACGCGTGTGCGGGGCCGTGTCAGGCGTGCAGGGCTTCGTTCAGCACGATGCCGGAACCACTGCGGGCCAGTACCTCAACGGCACCGGACACGGAATTGCGGCGAAAGAGCAGGTTCGGCACGCCGCTGAGCTCGACGGCCTTCACCGTGCGCGGCTGCCCGTCGGTGCCGTGCGGTTCGCCCACGAGAACAACCTTGGTGCCGGCCGTCACGTAGAGGCCGGCCTCCACGACCGTGTCATCGCCGATGGCAATACCCACACCCGAGTTCGCGCCGAGCAGCGCCCGGGCGCCGATCGAGACGCGCTGGGTTCCACCACCGGAGAGGGTCCCCATAATGGATGCGCCGCCGCCGATGTCGGTGCCGGCGCTCACGACGACGCCCTGGGAGATGCGGCCCTCCACCATGGAGGAGCCGAGGGTGCCGGCGTTGAAGTTGACGAAACCTTCGTGCATCACCGTGGTGCCGGGCGCGAGGTGGGCGCCGAGACGCACGCGGGAGGCATCCGCTATGCGCACTCCGGTCGGAACGACATAGTTGAGCAGCGGGGGAAACTTGTCGAGCCCGGTGGCCGAGATTCCGGCGCGCTGCAGCTGGGGGCGCAGGCGCTCAAAGTCGGCCGGGGCGATGGGGCCGGCGTTGGTCCACACCACGGAGGGTAGGTGGCCAAAGATGCCGTCGAGGTTGATGGTGTTGGGAGCCACGAGCAGATGCGAGAGCAGGTGCAGGCGCAGGTAGGCGTCGCTCGTTTCGGTGGGCGGGGACTGCAGATCGATCTGCACCGTGACGGCCTCCAGTCGCACCGCGCGACGCGGGTCGGGGCCGGCGGCCTCGCACAGCTCGGCCGGAACAATCCAGCGGTCACGGTTGGCCGGCAGCTCGCCGAGCTGAGGGGACGGGAACCAGGTGTCGAGCACCACTCCGTCGGCGGTGACCGTGGCAAGACCATAGCCCCAGGCGTGGGCGGGGGACACAGAATCTGACTCGGGGGTAACCATTCCTCTAGATTAGTAGAGTGACTTCAACGCCTTCGAATCCTGTGTCAACCGCCGTAATCCTTGACCTCACGGGCTCAAGCATCGCGCTCACCCAGCAGATCTGCGACATCGAGTCGGTGTCCGGCAACGAGACGGCGCTCGCCGACGCGATCCAACTCGCTCTGACCGGTTTCGAGCACCTGGAAATTATTCGGGACGGCGACACCGTTGTAGCCCGCACGAACCTCGGCCGCGACCAGCGGGTGGTGATTGCCGGCCACATCGACACCGTGCCGCTCAACAACAACCTCTCCACCCGGTTCGAGACGATCGACGGCGTGGACTACCTCTGGGGCCGCGGCACCGTTGATATGAAGGCCGGCGTGGCCGTGCAGCTGAAGCTCGCCGCCGAGCTCGTGGAGCCCGGAGTCGACGTGACATGGATGTGGTACGACCACGAGGAAGTGGCCGATGCGCTCAACGGCCTCGGCCGGCTGGCCCGCAACCGCCCCGATCTCTTCGTGGGAGACTTCGCCATTCTGGGTGAACCCACCAACAGCCGGATCGAGGGCGGCTGTAACGGCAACCTGCGCGTGGAGGTGCGCACCTTTGGGCTGCGCGCCCACTCCGCACGCGCCTGGGTGGGCGAAAACGCCATCCACAAGGCCGCGCCCATCCTCGCCCTGCTGGCCGCGTATGAGCCGCGCCAGGTGGAGGTTGAGGGGCTCGTCTATCGTGAAGGGCTCAACGCCGTGGGTATCAGCGGCGGCATCGCCGGCAACGTGATTCCCGACGAGTGCATGGTGCACGTCAACTACCGGTTTGCGCCCAGCCGCACCGCCGACGAGGCCGAGGAGCACCTGCGCGACCTCTTCGCCGGCTACGACGTGACCGTCGTCGACCGTGCCGAGGGCGCGCGTCCGGGGCTTGATGCCCCGCTCGCGCAGCAGTTTCTCCACGCCGTTGGAGGCGAGGCCATGCCCAAGTATGGCTGGACCGACGTGGCCCGCTTTTCCGCACTCGGCGTTCCCGCCGTCAACTACGGCCCGGGTGACCCGCTCAAGGCGCACGCCGACGACGAGCGGGTGGCCGTGGACCAGATCACCGCCTGCGAAACGGGCCTGCGTTCGTGGCTGAACGCATCCGTTCGCTGATTCGGCCTCGGGGAACGCGCAGGGTGAGCCCACACGCCGTGGCACAGCGGATGCCGCCCGGCTGGCGGGCGCGCTACCGGCTCACCCCCTGGTGGGCTCGCGTTCTGGTGATCTGGGCGCTGTCCCGGGTGGTGACGACGACGCTGATTTTGCTGCTCGCTCGCGTACAGGGCGCCAACGCGTGGACCGGCGCCAACCCCAACTACGTGGACTTTGCCAACATGTGGGACGGCCGTTGGTACAACATTGTGGCCGTCAGTGGGTACCCGTCGGTGCTGCCGCTCACCGACACCGGACAGATCAGCGAGAACGCGTGGGCGTTCATGCCGGGCTACCCGATCGTGGCACGGTCGCTCATGGTGCTCACCGGTGCGGACTGGGCGCCGGTTGCCGTTTTCGTGTCGGTGGCCTTCAGCCTCGGCACCGCACTGCTGTTTTACCGGCTGATGAACCGGGTGCTCGACTCCTCAACCGCACTGTTTTCGGTGGTGTTGTTCTGCGTCGCACCGCTCTCGCCCCTGCTGCAGTTCGGGTACGCCGAATCGATGTACCTGTTCTTTCTCACGCTGGCACTCACCCTGCTGCTGGAGCGCCGCTACGCGTTGCTGTTTCCGGTGATTGCGGTGATGGCCCTCACCCGACCGAGCGGACTCGCGTTCGCCCTCGCCCTGGGCCTGCACGTGATCTACCGATTCGTTACCCGCGCCACGGACCCATTCAGCACGAGGCAACGACTGCTCGCGGTGTCCATCGCCCTCTTCAGCGGGGTGATGGGGCTAGCGTGGCCCATCATCGCCTGGATCGTCACCGGAAGCATCACCGCCTACACCGACACCGAACTCGCGTGGCGGGCGCCGTACATCGGTTATCAGGAGCTCGTGCCGTTTGCTGCGTGGTTTCAGAGCGGCGTGTGGTGGCTCGGTTCACCGCGGGGCATCGTTGTTGTCGTCGCCATTATCGTTGTTTTCACGCTGTTCATGTTCACCCCCGCGGTGCGCCGTCTCGGCGTGGACCTGCGGTTCTGGGTGGCCAGCTACGCGCTCTACCTGCTCGCCGTGTTCTTTCCGCAGTCGAGTACATTCCGGCTGCTGATGCCCCTGTTTCCGCTGCTGGGAGCGGTGGCCGTGCCCCGCAGCCCGGTCTACCGAATTGCTGTGGTCATGCTGTTTATCGCCGCACAGTGGGGCTGGCTGTTGATCTGCTGGGGGGTCGACGGAATGGATTGGACCCCGCCATAAGTGGCGTCTGTGACGAGGCGAATTTACGTCTCGGGCCCAAATGGTCGATAATAGGGATACAAAGACGAATGGAAGGGGAGTTCATGGCTGCCATGAAGCCACGGACCGGAGACGGGCCAATGGAGGCTGTAAAGGAGGGACGCCTCATCATCGTGCGTGTTCCGCTCGAAGGTGGAGGCCGACTTGTCGTCTCTGTGAACGACGCCGAGGCCAAGGAACTTCACGACGCACTCGCCGGTGTCGTCAGTGCGGTCAAATAACCTCACTCTTACGAGCCACACCGAAAACGGCTGTCCGATCCTGTTACCAGGACCGTGCAGCCGTTTCGTGGTTGTGTGACAGCTCGCGCTCAGGCGCGAAGCTTAGTGATCTGAAGCAGCCCGTCACCGACGGGGGACAGGGCGCTGATCACAGCGTTCGACGAGGCGATCTCGGAGAGCAGCGTGCGAAAGCCCGTCGCCACGTCGTCGCGCTTCGCCGGATCGGCCACGCGGCCACGCCAGAGCGCGTGAGCTACCAGCACGGTTCCGCCGGGCCGGGCGAGGCGCAGGCCGTGTTCTACGTACTCGATGACCGACTGCGGGTCGGCATCGATGAAGACAATGTCGTAGGAGTTCTCGTTCATGCGCGGCAACACATCGCCGGCTTTACCGGTGATGAGGCGTACCCGGTTGGCGGGTATTTTGGCTTCGAGAAAATTGGCCTTGGCGTGCTGCAGGTGGTCAACCTCGGTGTCTATCGAGGTGAGCATGGCCCCGGGTGCGCCGGTGAGAAGCCACAGCCCGGAGACGCCCGCTCCCGTGCCCACCTCGAGCATGCTGCGCGCACCGGTTGCGGCGGCCAGCACGGCCGCCTGGGCACCGACGGACGGCGCAATCGCGTCGATTCCGAGCTCCAGAGACTGCTGTCGGGCCTTCGCCACAGCTTCGGGCTCCACGACAGAGTCGTCGGAGAATTTCCAGTTCAATACGATGTCAGACACGGTGCACTCCAGTTGATGAATAGATCAAGACTATGGCCGCAGACGACGTGGTCGGTGGATGCCTCGCCGAGCGATATTCTGGGGTTATGTTTGGTTTGACGTTTGAGAAGATCCTCATCATTGGGATCATCGCCGTCTTCCTGCTCGGACCCGATAAATTGCCGCTCTACGCGGCTCAACTCGGCCGCTTGGTGCGGCAGTTGCGCGACATGGCCAACGGGGCCAAGGACCGCATCCGAGACGAGATGGGCCCGGAGTTCGATGAACTCGACTGGAAGAAACTCGATCCGCGCCAGTATGACCCGCGTCGCATCATTCGGGAAGCCCTCACCGAGGAAACGCCGCTTAAGGAACAATCCGCCACCCTGTCCCGCGCGAGCCCAGCCGCCGCGTCACTGCTGGGTACCGCGGCGCTCAGTTCCCTGGGCCCCCGCACCCCGTCGTCGGTGACGCGTGCCCCCTTCGACACCGAGGCCACCTAAAACACCGTCAGGGCTCACGCCCGGCTCTGGTGCACAGAGCACTTTAGCTTGCGGTATAACCTTGTTATACTCTCGGGTATGAAGACCGCGATTTCCCTCCCCGATGCCATCTTCGAGCGCGCGTCTCGCCGAGCGAGCGATCTCGGAATGAGCCGGTCGGAGTTCTTCGCAAGAGCAGCCACGAATTATCTTGACGAGTTGGATTCCCATTCGGTCACGGCGCAGATCAATGCGGCCCTGGCCCAGATCGATGAGGTCGATGACTCCACCAGTGCTGCAGTCGCGGCCGGGCACCGCATACTTCGTCTGGACGCCACCGAGTGGTGATCGAGCGCGGAGCTCTCTACTGGGCAGATCTGGGAGAGGCCAACGGCAGCCGTCCGGCCTATCGGCGACCGGTTCTCGTAGTGCAATCCGCGGCGTACAACGAGAGTAGGTTAGCCACGGTTCTCGTCGTTGTCATCACCACAAACACCTCACTGGCAGCAATGCCAGGGAACGTGTTTCTTCCGTCGACCGCCACGAGCCTGCCTCAGGACTCGGTTATCAACGTCACTGCGCTGGTCACCGTGAACAAAACGGATCTCAGTGAATACGCCGGGCACATCCCCGACGGTCTCCTCGCTGATGTCGACCGGGGTCTACGCGGAGTGCTCAACCTCTAGGCAAGCGCGCTCTGGCGGGTGTCGGAGGCGGACGATAGGCTGCGGGTCAACTAAGAACACTCCAGAGAATCGGGTGGCAGATGACCGAACCGGCGGGCTTCGCGGTGAGACTGTGCCTGCCGGAGACCGACCCGGTGCCCGTGCTGGTACCCACACCGTTCGACGCCGGTCAGACCCGCCCCTTCGATCGCACCCTCCGCCTCGCACTGGCCATGCGCGGGGGCGTCAGCCTCGGCGTCTGGATCGGCGGAACCGTGGCCGAAATCGATATTCTCCGCCGCCTTCGGATGGTGCGTGAGCCACGGGGTATCGCTGCCTACCTACTCGTGGCCGACCCCGGGTCCACCACGCCCGATCATGTTCTTGATGCTCACGTAGTGGCCCGGGCGGGAATCTACGCCCGTCTGCTTGCGGGGCGCGGCTTTGACCGGGTGGAAGTGGATGTGATGGCGGGAGCCAGCGCCGGGGGCGTGAACGCCGTGACCTATGCCGCCGCGCAGCGCACCGGCACGGCTCCCGACGAGGTGTTGCATACCTGGGTTGCCGGAGGCGCAATCTGGCGGTTGCTCCAGAAAGCGGGGCTGCGGCCCGTTCTCGCTCCGCTGCGCGGCGACGAGTACTTTGCCAGCACCCTGAATGACGCCCTCGCCGGCTACTACGACCCCCACGCCACAGCAGGGAGCAGCGCGCACCGAGCCGACCGCATTGTGGTGGATCTCTCGGCCACGGTGCTCGATCGCGAAGACGGGCCCGACCGCGGTACCCGAGAGGGTCGAGGACACTTTCACTTCGTCGGTGCCGCGCATACCCCGGATGCCGGCCAGACTCAGCAGGCCGAGCAGCAGGCGCTGCACAAGGAGCATGGGCGAGCCATCCCGTCGTGGGGATCGGACACGCAGGTGGAGAGCCTTGCGCGGTTGGCCTATGCGGCGCGAGCCACGTCATCCGTTCCCGGTGGATTTGAACCCGCGCTCATCTCGTCGGTGGCCAGCGCGAGGGAGCAGAACGCCAGCGATCACATCGATATGAGCTTCGCTTTTCACGCGCACCGGAACGAGATTACGGCACCGTTCCGGGTGATCGATGGCGGGCTGACCGACAACATACCCATTGACCGGGCCTATCGGGCAATACGCGCCATGCCCTCCGACGTACATTCGCGGCGGGCATTAATTTACCTGAATCCGGAGGGACCGTTGTCGATCCGGCCGTATGTGCCCGAGCCGTTTGCCGGGCAACTGCCGTCGACGGACCTCGCCGCCCGGCAGCCCCCGCGCACCGATCGTCTCTCGCTTGTGCTCAACGTGATGGGCGGCGCGGTCGCCATCGCTTTTGGCCGAGAATCCGGAGACGAAGAGGCGGAAAGTCTCGACGATTTTCGGCGGGACCTGATTTTGGCGCAGGGCCGCGATCAGGGCCTGGCCGTTCTGGTTTCTGACCTCACTCTCGTGGGTACCGAGATGGCGCTGCGTACCTGGGTGCGGTACCGGGCATCGACCGATCTCGACCTGCTCATGCGCGTGCTGCGTGACCCGGCCGTGTGGCAGTTGGGCACCGACCTGCCTACCAGGGCCGTGGTGGTAGCCCGTCAACTGCGCGAACTCACCGCTTTGGAGGGCGAACTGCAAGCTGACTACGCTGCGCAAGCGGCCCAGGGCACAGAGCAAGAAGTGCGGGATGGCCCGGTGTGTTCCGGGCCGGAGGCGCGCCACCAGGCCGCGCTCAACGTGCTGGCCTGGATCCAGTCTCTGGAACGTGCTCAGTTCGAGCAGACCGCCCACACCGGCATCGACCTCGACTGCCCGGACTACGCCACCGTCGGAGCGATGCGCCTCGCCGTCTACGCGGTGCTCGAGAGTGCGGAGCAGGAGAGAGACCATGTTCTCGCGCGGGTGGTGGCCGCCGTGACGGCGCTGCCGGAGGGCGTGAGCGCCGCACTGATCGCCGAAACCGTGCGCACCGAGTGGCTGCAGCAGGGGCCAGCACCGGTGGCATTTGCGCTGCTTGACCGCGTGGTGACCCTGCTGCAGCGCGTGCCCTCCGTGAACCCGGCGATTGCGGCAAGCGCGGAGTGGGAGCAGTCACCGTGGCGCGGACTGTCGGCGCGGCCTGGACTTCGAGTCCTCGACACGTGCGCGTTCACGGCCGCCCGCGGAATTCGTGAACCTCTGCTCACCCTGGACTTCTGGAGTGTCTCGGCCGACGAACAGCCGGCGCAGCGCGCAGCCTACGTGACGCTGCTGCGCGCGCAGCTGCGTGAGGGCCTCCGAACCGCCCTCGCGTTGCCGGTCAGTCAGCTCCAACCGCCGGTGATCGACGCCCTTCTCAGCGACACGGTGCTTCGACCCGACTCCAAACTCACCGGGGGGACCCTGTTCAACCTTTCCGGGTTTCTCAGTGCAGACTGGCGACTGAACGACTGGTGGTGGGGACGTTTGGACGCCGGAGCTGGTCTGGTGCGGTTTCTGCGAGACCTGCCCCGGGACGCGCCGCTCCCTCCCGACGTGCCGGTGGGGTCTGATCCCGTGACAGAGGTTCAGGACCATATTCTGTTGCAGGCGGAGGCGCACCAGGACTGGGCGCCGGTGAGCCGCAGCGCTCCCGGGGTGGCGCGCACCCCCGACGAGATTCGGGCGGCCCTCGCTCGTGGTGCCGATTCCCTCGGCAATCTGGAGCCCGGCTACCGCATGGCGGTGGGCTCCCACACCGTGCGGGTGGCATCGCGGTCTCTCACCCGATGGGGGAGCCCGGTGTGGATGCACGTGCTCAACTGGATACTGAGACCCGTGGGCGTGCTCCTCCCGGTGGCACTCGACCTGCCGCGGGCGCTCGCAGTGGCTGCCGTGCTGGGTGCCGCCCTCGCGGTCTCCTCGAGTGCCGCCGCGCCGGTGACCGTCTCCACTGCGGCCGCACTGCCGTGGATCGTGCTGGTATTCCCGGCGTTACTGTGCGGCGCGCTGGCCGTTTTTCGCAGCGTACGGGAGTTCACCCAGTGGGCAACGATCATCGACATCGTGGCCGAGTTGGACGCATCCGCTGGCCTCGAGCGCATTACGGAGGTGCGACGGCAGCACCGGCTGGCCATTTTCTGGTTCGTGGTGGGTCTGCTGGGTGGCACGGCCTATGTGGTGGCGGCGCTGCTGGCGTATCCCGGAACAATCGATACCTCCGCGGCGATTGTGCTCGTGCTGGCCGGCTGCGGCGCGCTGGTGAACGTGGCCGCTCGGGTAGGCGCGCTGCCGCAGACCAACGGGTACCTGCTGCGCGACAGTGTGCTGGGGGTTACCGGGCTGCTCGTGCTGCTGATTGTTCCGCTCAACTCCCGAGCTGTGGGTGGCTGGGTCGCCGAGGTCACCGGGCAGCCGGGCGCGCTGCTCGTGGGCGCCAGCGCCCTGCTGATTTCCCTCGTGGTGAACTGGGGGTGGCAGGCGGGCTGGCACGCCGCCGAGCCGCGGGCCGGGCTCACGAGCGTGGTGGGGTTTGTGTCGTGGGTGGTGCAGGCAAGCGCCGCCGGGGGAGCCGCGTGGCTGGTCGCGGCCGCGCTCCTCGGCAATGCCGGCTGGTCGGAGTCCCTCGCGCTCTCCACCGTGGCGGTCACGAGCGCGCTCATCGTGAGCGGTACCGTTCAGTGGTGGCTCCCCGACCTTCTGGCCTGGTTGCCACAGTACGAACCGCGAGATCTCACGCGCCGCGTGACAGAAAGGTAGGGTCAATGTCCACCAAGACACCGAGGCCAGCCCGCGTTCCGCTGGCGGCCTACGAGCGTGAGCTGGGCCGCCTGCAGGCCGAACTGGTGACCATGCAGCAGTGGGTGAAGGTGTCCGGTGCCCGCATCGTGGTGATCTTTGAGGGACGCGATGCGGCCGGCAAAGGGTCAGCGATTAAGCGCATCACCGAATACCTCAACCCCCGCATCGCCCGCATCGTGGCGCTCCCCATGCCCACCGATCGCGAACGCACCCAGTGGTATTTTCAGCGCTACATCGAACACCTGCCGGCTGCCGGAGAAATCGTGCTGATGGACCGCTCCTGGTACAACCGGGCGGGCGTCGAGCGCGTGATGGGCTACTGCACCAACGATGAATATCACCGCTTTTTGCACCAGGCCCCCATTTTTGAGCGGATGCTCGTGGAAGACGGCATTCTTGTCGTGAAGTACTGGTTCTCGGTATCTGACCGCGAACAGGAGCGACGGTTTCGCTCCCGCCAGAAAGACCCCATGCGCCGGTGGAAGCTCTCGGAAACCGACGTGCTCTCGATCACCAAGTGGGTGGACTACTCCAAGGCCAAGGACGACATGTTCGTGCACACCGACATCCCGGAAGCGCACTGGTTTGTCGTCGAGAGTGAAGACAAGCGGGCCTCCCGGCTCAACGTCATCAGCCACCTGCTCTCGATCGTGCCGTTTGAGCGCACCGATCCGCCGAAGATTCACATTCCCACTCGCCCGGCGGCAACCGACTACGAGCGACCGCCGCGTGAGGAGATGAACCCGGTTCCCGACATTGCCTCGTTGCTTATCCCGCACAAGAACGGTGAGAAATCAGCGCCGTCGGAGGCCCTTTAGCAGCCGGGCCAGAAGGAGTAGCGGGCCGGCCAGCGCCTCGAATTCCGAACCGGTGCGGGGCATTTGCAGCAGCCCGGTGGCACGGGAGATGGTGACGGCGTCGACGAACCGGCGCAACCCCTCCGCACCATTGCGGCGCCCCACCCCCGAGCGTTTCATGCCGCCCATCGGAGCATCTACCGCCGAGAACGACCCGCGGTAGCCCTCGTTCACATTCACGCTCCCGGCCTGTAGCGCGGCGGCGACCCGCAGGCCGCGCCGCCCGGAACCCGAGAAGACGGAGGCGTTCAGGCCATAGTCGCTGTCGTTGGCCGCCTCGATGGCCTCCTGTTCGGTGTGGACGATGCTGACCGCAACCACCGGGCCGAAGGTTTCGGCGGCGAAACACTCCATCTCGCTCGTCACTCCGGTGAGGATGGTGGGTTCGAAGAAGTACGGACCGATGTCGGGGCGGGCCCGGCCGCCCGCCAGAACCGTGGCGCCTCGGGACACGGCGTCGGTCACGTGCGCGGTGACCCGGTCGAGCTGCGCCTGCGAGGTGAGCGAGCCCACATCTGCTGAGTAGTCAAAACCGGTGCCGAGGGTGAGCCGACTCGTGGCGGCCACGAATTCGCGCACGAAGGGGCCGGCGACGGCGCGGTGTACGTACATGCGCTCGGTGGACACGCACAGCTGACCGAGCGAGGAGAAGCACGCGTACACGGCGTCGGCGGCGGCGTGCCGCGCGTCAACGTCGTCGAGCACGAGCAGAGCATTCTTGCCCCCGAGTTCGAGGGACGCCCCGGTGAGGGTTTCGGCGGCTTTCTGAGCAACGCGGATGCCCGTGGCCGTCGATCCGGTGAAGCACACGTAGTCGGCGTGCTCGGTGACCGCGCCGCCAATGAAGTTGCCGTCTCCCGTGACCACTGCCCAGAGGTCGCGTGGCACGCCGGCGTCGATGAACGCCTGCCGCAGCGCGAGGATGCTGAGAGCACCCTGATTGTCGGCCTTCTGCACCACGCCGCAGCCGGCGGCGAGGGCGGGAATCACGTCCATCGCGGCCAGGCTCAGTGGAAAGTTCCACGGCGTGATGATGCCCGCTACGCCCTTGGGTCGGTAGCGCACCCGGGTGGTGATCACGAGGGGGATACCGGAGCGGCGTCGTTCTCCGCGCAGCACGCTGCGGGCCGACAGGGCGTTGTAGCGGGTGACGCTGGCGGCCTGGAAGACCTCCTCGAAGGCCTGGCCGCGGGTCTTGCCGGTCTCGGACTGCACCGCGTCGAGCAGCAGTTCGCGGCGGGCTAGCAGCAGATCGTGCGCCCGCAGTAGCACGCGGCGCCGGGCACGAAACCCGGCCCGAGCCCAGGCCAGCTGCGCGTGGCGGGCGCGGGCATAGGCATCCGTCACGTCGCTGGATTGACTCACCGGAAGATCGTGCAGCACGTCACCGGTGAAGGGAGCGAGCACGGGAACGGTGCGGCCCGAGGTGGTGGAAATGTGGCGGGTGAGGCCAGCGGCTACGCGCCGGTCGATGAACGAGTGCGACATAGGGCCAGTCTAGGCTCGTGGCCCGCCGTCACCTCAGAGCGGCGTGATGCCGAGGCTGCGACCGGACAGCCCCCGGCCGCGGGTGGCGAGCCGGGTGGCGACGGCCGTGATGGCCTGGGCCGCGGCGTCGTCGGGGCTACCAATCACGACGGGAAGACCGTCGTCGCCGCCGCCGCGCAGCGCGATGCTCAGCGGCACCTGCGCGAGCACGGGAACAGGTGTGTCCTGCCCGCGTGACAGGCGACGCGCCACCTCGGCACCGCCACCCGAGCCGAAGAGCTCGAGCACGCTGCCGTCGGCCTGGGTGAGGCCGCTCATGTTTTCGATCACGCCGTACACCGATTGACCGGTCTGTCGGGCGACAACACCGCTGCGCTCGGCCACGTCGGCGGCCGCCGGCTGCGGGGTGGTCACCACGATGACCTCCGCGTGGGGCAGCAGTTGGCCCACGGTGATGGCCACGTCGCCGGTGCCGGGCGGCAGGTCGAGCAGCAGAATATCGAGGTCGCCGAAGTACACGTCGGTGAGAAACTGGTTGATCGTGCGGTGCAGCATCGGCCCGCGCCAGGCCACGGCGGCCGAGGCGTCGTCAATGAACATGCCGATCGAGATGACCTTCACCTCGTGGCCGATGGGAGGCAAAATCATGTCGCCCACCTGCGTGGGCTTCACGGCAAGACCGTCGTGTACGAGTCCGAGCAGCCCGGGAATCGAGAAGCCGTGCACATCGGCATCCACGATGCCGACCCGCAGACCCTGGTGTGCCAGCGCCACGGCGAGGTTGGCCGTGATCGTTGACTTACCCACGCCACCCTTGCCGCTGGTGATTGCGTACACCCGGGTGAGGGAGTCGGGACCGAACTGCATCACCCGCGCCGCCTTGCCGCCGCGCAGCTTTTCGGTGAGCGCCTCGCGCTGCTCGCGGGTCATAATGGCCACGTTCACGCTGGCGTTTCCGACACCGGCCACCGATTCCGCCGCGGCGAGCACGTCGCTTTCGATGCGTTGCGCGGCCGGGCATCCGGCAATGGTGAGACGGATGCCCACGGTCACCCGGCCGTCGTCGCCCACTGTCACCCCCGACACCATGTCGAGCTCGGTGATGGGTTTGCGGATCTCGGGGTCCGTTACCCCGGCCAGGGCGTGGAGCACCCGATCGGTCGTAGCCTGCGCCGCGGTGAGTGGTATTTGGTCAGTCAAGGGCGCGGCGCCCTCGCGGCGGGCGCGGCGGGGTGTCGTCCCCGTCGGCATCCGTCTCGTTCGCGTTCTGCCGCTGTTCCAGGGTTTCGGTGAGGGCGCGCAGCTCGCTCTTGATGAAGTCCTTGGACACGAGGTCTTTAATGGCGATGCGTAGCGCTACGACCTCGCGGGCCAGATATTCGGTGTCGGCGAGGGTGCGTTCGGCGCGCTGGCGGTCCTGTTCGAACTGCACGCGGTCACGGTCGTCCTGTCGGTTCTGCGCAAGCAGAATCATGGGGGCGGCGTAGGAGGCCTGCATGGAGAGCACCAGGGTGAGCGCAATGAACCCGAGGGAGATGGAGTCGAAGCGCCACTCTGCGGGGGCGAGCGTGTTCCACGCGATCCAGGACAGGGCGAAAACCGTGAGGCCCAGAAGAAACCACGGCGTGCCCATTCCGCGGGCGATGGCTTCGGTGAAGCGGCCGAACCGGTCGCTGCTGGGTGCCCCGCGATAGCGACCGGCGAGGGGCGTGGAGCGCAGCCCTTTCGGGGCATCGAGTCTGAGGTCGGACCGGCTAGCTCTCGCCATGATCACTCCTCCGTGCTCCCGGCAGCGGAATGCTGCCCGTCTTCAGGTCATTGCGGGCAGCTGCGCGTCGCCCAATGTCATCGTCGCTGTCGTGACTGCGCCAATCGTCGGGCAGCAAATAATCGAGCACGTCGTCGATGGTGACCACGCCCACGAGGCGGTGATTCTCGTCCACCACGGGAACGGACACCAGGTCATAGCTGGCCAGAATGCGAGATACCTCGGCCGCCGAGGTGGTTGCCTTCACCGGGTCCAGACCCTGGTCGAGCAGCGTGCCGAGGCGCTCGTGGGGCGGGTAGCGCAGCATCCGCTGAAAATGCACCATGCCCAGAAAACGACCGGTGGGGGCTTCGTAGGGGGGCAGGGTGACGCAGATTGCCGCACCGAGGGCGGGTGCCAGGTCGTGGCGACGGATGCGTGCGAGCCCCTCGGCCACGGTGGCGTCGGCCGAGACGATCACTGGTTCGGTCGTCATGAGTCCGCCGGCCGTGTCGGGGGCGTAGCTGAGCAGAAAACGAACGTCTTCGGCCTCTTCGGGCTCCATCAGATCGAGCAGCTGCTCGCCGCGTTCCTCGGGGAGCTGGGCAATGAGGTCGGCGGCATCGTCGGGCTGCATCTGGTCGAGCACATCGGCCGCGCGTGCGTCGCCGAGGCTCGTGAGAATGCCCACCTGGTCGCTTTCGGGCATCTCTTCGAGGGCGTCGGCGAGGCGGTTGTCGGGCAGCTCGCTGGCCACCTCAAACATGCGCTCACGGGGCAGATCGAGGAGCGTGTTGGCGAGGTCGGCCGGTTTGAGCTCGGAGTAGGTGGCAATGAGTTGCTCGGCGGACTGGGCCTGACCGACCGTGGCCTTCTCGTGGATCTCGGCCCAGGTGGCGAAGGTCGTGATGCCCTTGGCGAAGGGGGAGGCACTCGTCTTCGGGCGACGCACGAAGAGCTGGCTGATCTCCCACTCGGATTCGGTGGTCTCCTTGATCGCCACGTCTTCAATGGTGGCGTCGCCGGTGGCATCGTTGAAGGCCACCTTGCGGCCGAGCAGCTCGGCAATGACGCGCACCTCGCCGCCGCGCTGCTCGAAGCGACGAACATTGATGATGCCGGTGGTAATGATCTGGCCCGAGCCGATGCTGGACACCCTCCCGATAGACACGAAGACGCGTCTTTTACCGGGAATTTCGACGATCAGCCCCACCACGCGGGGCGGATGACTTTTGCGGTACACCACTAGAACATCGCGCACCTTGCCCACGCGGTCTCCCGCGGGGTCGAAGACGGTGCACCCGGCCAAACGGGCAACAAAAACTCTCGTGGCACTCACACTACAAATGTAGGCCACCGACCCGAGAATTCTGACGACCGTGGAAGAATGACGGCATGAGCACTCAGAGTCCTTTCGGGCGAGCCAGCCGACTCCTTCCGCCGGCGTTGCCCACCGGAGAGGTGCTGGCCACCTACGCGACCTATCCCGAGGCGCAGGCCGCCGTCGACACCTTGGCTAAGCTCGACTTCCCGGTGAAGGAACTCGCAATCGTGGGTAACGACCTGAAAAGCGTTGAGCGGGTGACCGGAAAACTCACCTACGGCCGAGTGGCGCTCGGCGGGGCGGCATCCGGTGCCTGGCTGGGCATCTTCTTCGGACTGCTGTTCTTCATTTTTTCGCCCACCGGATCCAGCCTGCCGTTCGTGGCTGCAGCACTGCTCATCGGGGCGGGATTCGGCATGCTCTTTGGCCTCGTGAGTTACGCCGTGAACCGGCGTCGACGTGACTTCACCTCCACGATGCAGGTGATCGCGGGCAACTATCAGGTGATCGTGGGCGTGGAACTGGTGAACCGGGCGCGCAACCTGCTGCACGGTCAGGGCGAGGCGGCTGCGGCTGCCACGCATCCGTCGGACCCGCCCGCCGGCCCGCCTGCCCCGCCCGCCGTCTAGCCGTCCCGTGCCCCTCCCCGCTGGTCGAGGAGTCGGCACGCTTTTCGCCGGCGTCTCGAGACCCCGTGAGCCAGTCCCTCAGACCAGCTCACGAGGTCTCGACCACTCGCAAGCTCGCGCTCGACCAGCGAGAAGGTGGGTGCGCGCGGGCTGCGAGACCCTCCTCGCTGGTCGAGGAGCCGGCATGCTTTTGGCCGGCGTCTCGAGACCCCGTGAGCCGGCCCCGAAGACTGGCTCACGAGGTCTCGACCACTCGCAAGCTCGCGCTCGACCAGCGAGAAGGTGGGTGCGCGCGGGCTGCGAGACCCTCCTCGCTGGTCGAGGAGCCGGCACGCTTTTCGCCGGCGTCTCGAGACCTGGTGAGCGAGTCCCGAAGACTCGCTCACGAGGTCTCGACCACTCGCAAGCTCGCGCTCGACCAGCGAGAGGGTGGCCGCGCCTATTTTCGGTGGGCGCGCCTAGTATGACGGATGGCCGCGCCCCAGATCGGTGGGCGCTACGCCGCTTCGTTAGTTGCCATGATGGTCGTGAGACATCGTGGTGACGGACGCTGAATCGGAGCAGGACATGAATGATATGGCGATAGGTCGAACGAGAAATGGTGGGCGGTCGTTTCCGTTGGCGTTTCGGATTGAGTACATACGCCGCTGGGATGAGTGCGTGGAACGAGGCGCGAAGGTGCGGTTACTGCGCGAGTTCGACTTGGCAAAGGGCACGGTGAATCGTTGGCTGAGGGCTCGCGACGATGGAGAATGGACGGCATCGATGGTCGCAACGTCAGAGAGGTCACCACAAAGAATGGACAATCGCGATCGTGCGGAGTTGGCGCGGCTGCGGATGGAAAACGAGGCTTTGAAGAAGAAGGTCGCGCAGTCCGAAGCAGCACAACAAATCTTGGGAAAAGCATTCGAGCTCTTGGACGGGATCACCACCCGCTCGAACGAGGAACAAACACCGATCCCACCAGCGTTGATGAGCGCGGGCGAGTACGCGGCGTGGCTGAAACGAAGCAAGCTGTCCTGACCTTGACGGTCACGGCACTGGCCCAAGAAATGGCGATGCCGATCGTGGACGCATGTCGTCTGGTCGGGATGCCACGGTCAACGTATTACCGGCTCAGCCGTGGCTACCAGCACTACCGCCCCGTGGCTGAGGCGATCCCGCACCGCGAACGCCGGCAACCCGCAGCCTTGGACACGCACGAGCGCGCCACGATACTCTCCGTGCTCTGCGAGCCGAAATATGAAGACAAATCGGTGGTGCAAACGTACTGGCACGCCTTCGACGCCGGGACTCTCGCGTGTTCGCAGCGCACGTTCTACCGGGTCGCCAACGCTCACCGCCTGGTCGGGGATCGTCGACGCACCCGAACCCCGCGCTCCCCGTCACCGCGCACTCCGGCCGTCGCGACGCTCAAGCCCGGGGATTTGTGGTCGTGGGACATCACCGAATTGAACGGACCCAGCTACCACGATCGGTACTACCTTTACCTGATCATTGACGTGTTCTCGCGTTACCCCATTGGCTGGTGCATCGAGACTTACATCTCGAAGAAACGCGCTGTGACACTGTTCACCGACGCGATCGCCACCCACGGCGCCCCCACAGTCGTGCACTCCGACAACGGGTCCTCCATGCGCTCCACAGACCTCATCAACGCCCTCGAGAGCAACGGCATCATCACCTCGTACTCTCGCCCCCGGGTCAGCGACGACAACCCCTTCTCAGAATCACTGTTCAAGACCATCAAGTACGACCCCAGCTCCCCGGACCGATTCGATCACCGCGATCACGCCCGCCAATGGACCAAGGACTTCTTGGACCTGTATGCCACCCAACACCGCCACAGCGGTCTCGGCCGGCACACCCCAGCATCCGTCTTTGACGGCACCGCCCACCTCATCCACGCGCAACGACAACGGGCACTGGACGCCTACTACGCCCAGCACCCCACACGCTTCCGCCAACCACCCACAGCACCACCACTACCCCAACCCACAGGCATCAACACCCACCTACTGTCTCAAGCAGGTTGACAACTACCGGCTTACCGTAGCGACCACCGATACGGGTGGCGGCCATGAGAGAAGCGCGCCCCTCCCCGCTGGTCGAGGAGCCGGCACGCTTTTCGCCGGCGTCTCGAGACCCCGTGAGCCGGCCCCCAAAACCGCCTCACGAGGTCTCGACCACTCGCAAGCTCGCGCTCGACCGGCGAGAGGGTGGGTGCGGGCGGGCTGCGGGCCCCTCCCCGCTGGTCGAGGAGCCGGCATGCTTTTCGCCGGCGTCTCGAGACCCCGTGAGCCAGTCTCGCAGGCCAGCTCACTAGGTCTCGACTGCTCGCAAGCTCGCGCTCGACCAGCGAGAGGGCGCTCACGAGGTCTCGACCAGCGAGAAGGAGGGCGCCCGCGGATGTGAGGGGCGGTGACGTGCGGTTAGGCGCGTAGGGACGCGATCCAGGCCTCGACGGCGTCGGCGGAGCGGGGGATGGCTGCCGAAAGGTTTTCGGCGCCGGTCTCGGTCACGAGGATGTCATCCTCGATGCGCACACCAATGCCGCGGTATTCGGCCGGGACGGTGAGGTCGTCGGTCTGGAAGTACAGGCCCGGCTCGATGGTGAAGACCATGCCCGCTTCGAGCACTCCATCCATATACATGTCGCGTCGAGCTTTGGCGCAGTCGTGCACGTCAAGACCCAGGTGATGGCTCGTGCCGTGCACCATGTAGCGGCGGTGATGACCGTTGTCGGGCAGCAGCGCCTCTTCGGCCGTGACCGGAAGCATGCCCCACTCGGCGGTTCGACGGGCAATCACGGCCATCGCGGCGGCGTGAATATCGCGAAAGATTGCACCGGGAACGGCCACGGCGAAGGCGGCATCCGCTGCCTCGCGCACGGCCTCGTAGACCTTGCGCTGCACGGGCGTGTAGGTGCCATTCACCGGGAGTGTGCGGGTGATGTCGGCCGTGTAGTAGCTGTCGAGCTCGACACCGGCATCGAGGAGCATGAGGTCACCGGGTGTCACCGGGCCGTCATTGCGCGTCCAGTGCAGAATGCAGGCGTGCGGGCCGGAGGCCGCGATGGTGTCGTAGCCCACGGCGTTGCCGTCGCTGCGAGCACGCGTGTTGAACACGCCCTCCACCAGACGCTCACCCCGGGCGTGCGCACTGGACGTCGCCAGGTCGCGCACCACGTCGTCGAATCCACGCGCGGTCGCATCCACGGCCAGGCGCATCTGCGCGATTTCCCACGCGTCCTTCACGAGGCGAAGTTCCGAGACGGCGCGGGCGAAGTCGTCGTCCACCTCGTGCACACCGTTCACCTCAATACTGAAAGGGCTGTCGGTGGCGGTGGAACTCAGCACGCGTTCGGCGGCAAAGCGCAGGCGGCCCTCATCGATCTCCAGGGTCACGGTGGGATCGGCTTCGCGCAGCACGAGGGTCTCGCTGTCGATAAGGGCAAAGACACCGGCCAGATCGGCGATACCGCGCACGCTCACCGCGAGGTCACTCGCCACCTGAGCAATAGAGGGGCGCGGGCCGATCCAGAACTCGCCGATGTCGGGGTTGGCGTAGAACTCGTCGGAGTCGCGGCCGGCACGTTCACGAAAGTAAAGCGTGGCGTCGTGGCCACCGCTGCCGCGCGGCTCAAACACCAGCACCGCACCGGGCTCGGCGTCGCTGCCCCAGCCGGTGAGGTGAGCGAAGGCGGAGTGCGCGCGAAAGGCGTAGTCGGTGTCATTGGAACGTTGCTTGAGGCGGCCGGCGGGAACAATGAGTCGCTGGCCGGGGTACTGCGCCGAGAGGCGGTCACGGCGGGCGGCGGCAAAGGCGGCCTGCTCGCGGGCGGGAGGAAGCACCTCGGCGTGCTCGGCCCAACCAGTGGAGATGAACGTCTTGAAGCCCTCGGAACCCGGTGTTGTGGATCGGTTCTCGCTGGAGCGGGTGGGCGGGGTGATCGCGGTTGCGGTTTTATCGGCCATACCCCATTGTGGCACTCTGACCCGGCCCGCGCCGGGGGGCAGGCTGCTACCGGCTGGTGACCGTGGCCACCACGGGGCGGTGGTCGCTTCCCGCATTGTCCAGCGACTCGATCACGCGCATGTCGCTCACGGTGTAGTTCGAACTCGTGAGAACGTGGTCGATGGGTGTGCCGAGGAGCGCCGGAAGCTTCGTCGTCCACGTGCCGATGCCCCCAGCACCAGCGGACAGGGCCGCATCGTGGCAGTTGCCGAGTACGGCACCAGCTTCGGAGGAACGGCCGCTCATGTGGTCGATCGTGGCGTTGAAGTCGCCGGCCATGATGATGTTGTCGTTGCGGCACTGGTCGGCGAGCCAATCCAGATCGGTGCGCCAGTTCGACATCTCAAATTCAATCGGCGCAACCGCGTGCACGGCCACGATCGTGGGCCCCGTGCCGTCCGCGGGCGATGCCACGACAGTGGGAAGCACGGTGGTGTTACCGGGCGGACCCGCAGTGGCCTCGTTGGTCACGGTGTAGTCGCCCAGGTCGGGGCTGATCAGCAGGGTCGTCGACCGTGCCTTCGAGACCTGATCAAACGCGAGCGTGTGCACCCACATCGGTCGTCCTCCGGCCCGCATCGCCTCGGCGACGGCGATTCCCGCCTCTTCGGTGGTCTCCGGCAGCGTGACCACGTCGGCATTCTCCTCCAGAGCGAGTTTCGCGATCACCGCTGCACCGGGCGCATCCCCGAGGGTGTTCCAGCTGAGTACCGTCACGGAGTCGGCCGACGACGCGGCCTGCGCCGCAGCATCCGTACCAAGGCCTCGAGACAGGAGGATTGCAGCGTTACCGACACCGAAGAGGAGCGTCAGGACGGCCAACACGGTTATGGTGCGTCGACCTGAGCCACGGCGAGAGAACAGGAGAAGCACCAGCACCAAACCGGCGGCACCCACCACAGCTAGGCCGCGCAGCGAAACAATCTGCGCGATCACCCAGGTGTTCTGCAAGCCAACGGCCTGCGGCCACGCGAGCACAAACAGGGCCGCGGCCACCGCGGCCAGCAGGATGAAACGTACGATTCGCGTGAACATAGAATTGCAACGCTAGTGCGACACCCTGACAGACTGCCCCTGCCGGGAATGAGAGCCGATCCTGGCGTGTGCACACCGCCAACTACGATGGATTCATGCCAGTCACCCGGTCGTTTCGCGGTCCCATCGATCTCCACACGCACTCCAGTGTGTCGGATGGCACCGAAACGCCGGCGGAACTGGTGCGTGCGGCCGCACAGTCCGGCCTCGGGACCGTGGCCCTGACCGATCACGATGCCACCGCCGGCTGGGATGACGCAGCCGCAGCGGCCCGGACTGCGGGAATCACCCTCATCCCCGGCATGGAATTCAGCACCCGCGTCGACTATTCCAGCGTTCACCTGCTGGCCTACCTTTTTGACCCCACGGATGCCGCCATTGTCACGGAAATGGCCCGCATCCGGGCTGCTCGGCTGACCCGAGCCGAACAAATGGTGCAACAAATCGGCTTGGACTACGCACTCACCTGGGACGACGTTCTGGCGCAGACCACGCCGGATTCCACCGTGGGTCGACCGCACATTGCCGATGCCCTGGTTGCACGCGGCCACGCCCGAACCCGCAGTGACGCCTTCGCCGGCATCCTGCACTGGAAAGCCGGGTATTACCAGCAGCACTACGCTCCCGATCCGCTGCGCGCCGTGCAACTCGTGCGCGCGGCCGGGGGAGTCCCGGTGATCGCGCACCCCGCCACCCGCGGCGTGGCCGACCTGATGCCGGAGGCGCGGCTGGCCGAACTCGCTGCGGCTGGCCTCTTCGGTCTCGAGCTCGGACATCGCGAGAACCGACCGGAGGCCACAGCGCGACTGGCCGTTCTCGCCGAGAAATACGGGCTGGTCGTTACGGGGTCAAGCGACTATCACGGCACCGGCAAGCCCAACCTGCTCGGCGAAAACACCACCGCGCCCGAGGTGCTCGAGCGCATCATCGACGCGGCCACTGGCTCGGCACCGATTTACGGCTGACCGCCACTGGCCGCGGGCCAGACCCCGTCGTCTGCGGCGCTGCCGCATCGAAACGGATGCCGCGGCGCACAGAAAACACACCGCCCCAGCCGGCCCGAGGGCACGTCTGGGGCGGTGAGCCTCTGGCGAAGCGGGCTAGACGGCGCCGCCGCCGGGCTGCGGCGAACGACGACGGGTGCGGCTCCGACGCAGCGGCGCGTTGTTGCCGTCGTGATGTTCGGCCCCGCCACCATCGTGGGTTCCTGCCGCCGGCGTTGCTGCCGGGGCATTCGGGTTGGTGGTGGGGCTCACCCGGGTGCGCGAACGGCTGCGTGCGGGGCGATCCGTGCCGTCCCCTGCCGGAACACTCTCGGTGCGGGGCGGGCGGGCTGTTTCGCTGCGACCGGCATCAGACCGGTTCGGGCCGGAGCGTGAACCGGAGCGCGACGCGCCGGAGCGTGCGGTTTCGCCGCGACCTCCGCGACCGGCGGGAGCACCCGCCGCAACGTCCTTCACCGGAGTGGCGCGCAGACGGCCCTTGGATCCGGCGGGGATCTTCAGGTCGGCGTACAGGTGGGGAGAAGAGGAGTAGGTCTCGAGGGGTTCGGGCTGGCCGAATTCGAGGGCCTTGTTGATGAGAGACCACTTGTGCATGTCGTCCCAGTCCACGAATGTCACGGCAATGCCGGTCTTGCCCGCACGACCCGTGCGGCCCACGCGGTGCAGGTAGGCCTTGTCGTCTTCGGGGATGGTGTGGTTGATCACGTGCGTCACGTCTTCAACGTCGATACCGCGAGCGGCGACATCCGTTGCAATGAGAATGTCTTTCTTGCCCGCCTTGAATGCGGCCATGGCACGCTCGCGCTGCTCCTGGTTCAGGTCGCCGTGGACGGCGGTGGCGTTGAAGCCGCGGTCTCCGAGCTCTTCCACGAGCTTCGCTGCGGCACGCTTGGTGCGGGTGAAGATGACGGTCTTGCCGCGGCCCTCGGCCATCAGAATGCGGCCAATCACCTCGTCTTTGTCCATGCTGTGCGCGCGGTACACGAGGTGCTCAATGTTCGCCTGCATGAGGCCCTCATCGGGATCGCTCGCCCGGATGTGAATAGGACGGCTCATGAACCGGCGCGCCAGTGCGACGATAGGGCCCGGCATTGTGGCCGAGAACAGCATGGTGTGGCGGTTCGCCGGTGTCTGCGCAAAGAGCTTCTCAATGTCGGAGAGGAAACCGAGGTCGAGCATCTTGTCGGCCTCGTCGAGAACCATTTCACGAACGTTCGCAAAGCTGAGCAGCCGCTGGTGAGCGAGGTCCAGCAGACGACCGGGGGTGCCGACCACGATCTGTGCGCCAGCCTTCAGCTGCTCGATCTGACCCTCATAGGCCTTGCCACCGTAAATGGAGACGATCTTTGTCTCGCGGTTGCGGGCAGCGAGTTCGAGGTCTTCCGAGACCTGCACGCACAGTTCCCGGGTGGGAACCACGATGAGGGCCTGAACGCCGGGTTCCGGGTTGAGGCCGAGGCGCTGAATCACGGGAAGACCGAATCCGAAGGTCTTGCCGGTGCCGGTCTTAGCCTGACCGATGATGTCCTGACCGGAGAGCGCAAGGGGAATGGTCTGCTGCTGAATGGGGAACGGTTCGAGGATGCCCTTGGCTGCAAGGGAGTCGACCATGTCCTGGTCAATATTGAGTTCGGAGAAAGTCACGAATATATGCCTGTCATTAACTAAAACGGGGGTGCGCTCGTCTTCTGTCTCGGGCACCGGTCACTAATCCATGTCGGTGACGTATTTCCACCTTACTGCGCGGTGTGTGCGCGAGCCAGAGGCGCGCGGTCGTATGCTGGGATCGTGGTCACGTGGTTCGGTCAGCGCCCGCAGCGCGTGGAGGTCCCCCGGCTCAGAGCCCGCGGGGTTTCTCACCCGAGCGTCAAGGTCGATATTGCCTCCCTGACACCTGACCTCATGCACTTTCTCGGCCAGGCCGCCTACATGGAACTCGGCGAGTTCGAGAGTCTGGCTCGTGCGGTGGCAACGGCCCCGAACCTCGCAGCCAAGGAAGGCCTCAGCGCCGCGGCCGGTCGGGCACTGTCTAAGCATCACGGTTTGATCACCGAGATTCGCCGGCGCGGTGCCGAACCGGACGAGGCAATGGAGCCGTTTGTGGCCGCGCTCGATCACTATCGCGCCCAGACTCAGGGCGGCGACTGGCACGAATTGCTGCTCAGCTGCTACCTCACCGGTGGCCTGCTGGAAGACTTCTTTGTGCGCCTCTCAGATGGGCTGCCACGGGACATCGGTCCCCGAATTGCCCTGCTGCTGGGCGAGGATTCCGGCTCTTTCGTGCTTGTGCACGAGCTGCAGGACGCCATCAACGCCAACCCCGCGCTGGGTTCGAGGCTGGCCATGTGGGGTCGTCGACTCGTGGGCGACACGCTTCTGCTCGCGCGTTCGGCGATGCCCGTGCTTGACCCGGTGACGTCCACCGAGTCGCGCTCCGAACCGGTTTTCACCGAGCTCATTGCTGCGCACACCCGCCGCATGGACGGACTCGGACTCACGGCATAAACCACAGGCCCGATGCAATGAGCATCGGGCCTGTGATGGAACCAGTGTTACGCGGTGCCGGGAGTTCCCGGCGTTCCACTCTTCATGAGGCGATGCAGCATGTTGAGGTCACCCTGATTGCGCTGCTTGGCTATAACCAGAGCAGTGACAGCGGATGCCGCGGCGGTAACCCCGAGGGTTACCCACCAGATCGCGCCGGCGTCCCACTTCCAACCGAGCCAGGTGAGGGCCACCCACACGGTTGCGGCCACGACGGTGCCCACGGCGGGTATTAAAAGCGAACCGTGGGTTGACCGACCCGGAAGAAGGTACCGAGCCATGAGCCCCAGGAGAGTGCCTCCCAGAGACACGAACAGCAGTTCCATCTGCGCTTAGGCGACGAAGCCGACGTGACGGGACTTCTCGGAGCCGATCTCCACGTACGCGAGGCCCACGGTCGGAATGATGTAGACCTTGCCCTTGTCGTCTTTCAGATTGAGGTAACCGGTCTGAGCGGCAAGTGCGGCCGCGACCGCTTCCTCGATCTCAGATGCCGGCTGTGAGGTTTCGAAACCAATCTCACGGGGAGAGTTGAAGATGCCAATGCGAATATCCACCAGATGAGCCTTTCGTTGCTTATCGTCAGGTTACGACAGAACGGCACACCTCCCCGACACCGTTCACTGTCGGCGCAACCCGATACCGTTGAAACGTGAACACCACCAGAGCCTCGGGCACCAGCGAATCCGTCGGCGGCGCGCTCGGCAGCAGCGTTGCACCCGAGGTGCGTGCGCTCGATGATTCTCAGCTCGCGGCGCTTGCCCTACCCGACGGTGTGTCGTGTGCCGTCATCGGTGCTCCGGGTACAGGCAAAACAGTGACCCTGATCGAACTTGTGGCCGACCGGGTGCTCCGCCGGGGCTACTCGCCGAGCGAGGTACTCGTGCTGGTTCCCACGCGCACCGGAGCCACCACTCTGCGGGATCGGCTGGGCCTGCGTCTGGGTGTTCCGACCAATGGTCCCCTCGCTCGCAGCGCGAATTCCGTGGCGTTCCAAATTGTACGAAACGCGGAGGCCGTGGCGGGCGGGCATGAACCCACACTGCTCACCGGCGGCGAGCAAGACCAGATCATCGCCGAGCTGTTGCAGGGGCATCTCGACAGCGAAGAGGAGGACCGCCAGGCGACGGGCGCGTCCGGGGCCGGGTCGGTCACTCGGCCGCAGTGGCCCGAGACCCTGGGCCCCGACGTGCGCCGCCTGCGCGGATTCCGAACCGAGCTTCGCGATCTCATGATGCGTGCCGTGGAGTATGGCGTCACTCCGGGGGCGCTCGCTGCATTGGGTGCGAGCGAGAAGCGCCCGGAATGGGTGGCTGCGGCGGATTTTATTCGCGGCTACGAAGACGTGAAAGACCAGACCCGCCCGGGCCAATACGATTCCACCGAAATGGCGCAGTTTGCGGCTGCCATTGTGGCCCAGGCTCCGGTGGGGCCTGCGGGCCGCGCTGTTCTGGGGAATCTGGCTGATCTGCGACTGATCGTGCTGGACGACGCGCAGGAAGTCACTCAGGCCACCCTGTCCCTGCTGGCCCAGTTCGTGGCCCGCGGGGTCACCGTCATTGCTTTCGGTGACCCGGATATCAGTACCGGGTCCTTTCACGGCGCCCACCCCGACGCCCTCGGTCTGCTGGCGGCCTACCTGTCCGGAGCAGCCCAGGGCACACCAGCCCAGACCAACGCTGCGCAGTTCGCACCGGCACTCGTTCTGCACACGGTGTACCGACACGGTGCGGGCATCCGTGAGGTGGTGCAGGAGATCACCCACCGCATCGGCACGGCGGCTGCCGGAACACAGCGGGCGGCCCGCAGCAGCACTGACGCGGAGACCATGCCGGAGAGTGCGCCACCGTCCGCGCCCACACCACCAGACCCCACCGCTGCCGGTGACCACGTGCACACCGTTATCGTCGACAGCCCAGCCGAGCAACTCGCGGTGATCGCACGGCGATTGCGCGAGCACCACGTTCTGAACGGTGTGCCGTGGGCGCAGATGGCCGTGATTGTTCGCAGCGGATCGCTGGTCCCTGCACTATCTCGTGGTCTCGCCGCGCTCGAGGTGCCCACGCAGGTTTCCACGGCCCAGACCGCTCTCCGCGACGACTACGCGGTCCGCGCGTTCATTCTCGCCCTTGAAGTGACGCTGGGGCGCAAACCGCTCGACGCCGATGCGGCCGTTGAGCTGCTGCGCGGCCCGCTGGGCGGACTCGATCCGATCACCCTGCGGCGGCTGCGCGCGGCGCTGCGCCAGCAGGAGCTGAGCCGGCCGCAACCCGGTGCAGACCTGCCGCTTGCTGAGCGCACCGAACCGGTTTCACAACCCGGCGATGCTGCCGTGCCCACCGCCGAGTACCGCCGTGACCGCTCCTCGGATGAGCTCCTGGCTGCCGTGTTCACAACGCCGAGCCTGCTCGCCGCCATTGACAACCGCACCGCTCGGCGCGCGGCGAGCTGCGCCGCCAGTATGCGTGAAGCGGCCATCGAGAACGCGGCCGGCGCCACCATTGAAGAGCTGCTGTGGGGCTTGTGGCAGCGCAGCGGCCTCGCCCGGGAGTGGAAAGAGCAGGCCAACGGCACCGGCATCGTCGCTGACGAGGCCAACCATAACCTCGACGCGGTCGTGGCACTGTTCTCCGCCGCCCAACGGTATGTTGAGCGCACTCCGGGCGCCCCGCCGGTTCTGTTCCTCGAACACCTGGTGGATACCGATGTTCCCGAAGACACCCTCGCACCTCGCGCTGCGGGCGATGCCGTCGTGGTCTCCACGCCCAGCAGCACCATCAATAGCGAATTCGACATTGTGGTGCTCGCCGGAGTGCAGGCCAATGTGTGGCCCGACCTGCGCATCCGCGGATCGCTTCTGGGCGCCGGAGATTTAGCCGCTCTCGTGAGTCGGGGGCAGCGTGAAAGCAGCGATCCCCGCCTCGAGGTGCTGCACGACGAACTGCGCATGTTTGCCCAGGCGGCGAGCCGAGCGAGCAGTGAACTGGTTGTCACGTGTGTCGACAGCGAAGAGAATGAACCCTCGGCTTTTCTGCGGCTGCTCCCCGCGCCGCCCGAGGCGAGCAGTGACCCCGACGACGCGAGCCAGTATCCGCTGTCCCTGCGCGGTCTGGCGGGCCGGCTGCGCGCCGATCTCACTCGCACCATCGCGCGGGAGGCATCCGCTCACGCCACAGCAGATGTGGGTTCCCACCGATCCAGCCGGGCAGCGGATGCTGCGGCCACACTCGCCCGCCTGGCGGCCGCACGCGTGCCGGGTGCAGCGGTCACTGAATGGTACGGCCTGAGCGAGCCCAGCACGCAGCGACCTCTCAACGATAAGGACGCCGGGGATGACCCGGTGCGGGTTTCTCCATCAAGAATGTCGGCGTTTGAAACCTGCCCACTGCACTGGCTCATCGGCCAGGTGGGTGGTGGCACATCGAGCACGGCGGCGAACCTCGGCACCATCATTCACAAGGTGATGGAAGACGCCACGGACCGGAGCCCCGACTCGCTCTGGCAGGCCGTTGAGGCTCGCTGGGGTGAACTGCAGTTTGACGCCGAGTGGCAGTCGCGGGTGCAGAAGGTGGAGGCGCGAGCCCTCACCGACAGGCTGGCTTCCTACCTTCTCGACTTCGAGCGCACCGGGGGAGCGCTGCTGGGCGCCGAGGGCAATTTCACCCTCGACGTTGACGGCGCTGTGCTGTCGGGAACGATCGACCGGGTGGAACGCCTCAGCGACGGTCGGGCCGTCATTGTCGATCTCAAAACGGGACGGGGAGACCCCATCAGCGACGCCGGGGTGATCGACCACCCGCAGCTGGGTGCCTACCAACTGGCCTTCAGCGCCGGCGTGATCGAGGGAATCCCCGCCGGTATGTCGCTGGCCGGAGCCCGGCTGGTGATCGTGTCGTCCGGCACAACCAAGCAGAACTACCGCAATCCCACCCAGCCCGTCTTCGACCCGGAGCAGCTGGAGGCCTTTCGTGCCCGGGTCGGCGCCGACGCCGCCGGGATGGGGGCAGCAACGTTCCTCGCCGAGATCAGCTCGCACTGCCTCGACCCGCGCTCCTTCGGATCGTGCCGAATTCACGTCATCAAGCAGGTAAGCACATGAACACTCTGACCAACCCGGCCCGGGTCTCCGCGCTGCAGATCGCGGTGGCGCTCACTCTGCCGGAGCCCACCCTCGAACAGCAGGCCGTGATCGAGGCCCCCCTCACGCCCACACTCGTGGTGGCTGGCGCCGGCAGCGGCAAGACCGAGACCATGGCGAACCGGGTGCTCTGGCTCCTCGCCAACGGCTACGCCCGGCCCGACCAGATTTTGGGACTCACCTTCACGCGCAAGGCGGCGGGTGAGCTCTCGGAACGCATCAATAAGCGCATCCTGCAGCTCGGCGAGGCCGGTCTGCTGCCCACACACGCGGCCGTCGATACCGATGCCAACGTGGCCGACGCCGGTGACCTGTTCAATACGCCGAGCATCTCCACCTACAACTCCTTTGCGAGTCGGCTGTTCACCGACAACGCTCTGCTGCTGGGGCGTGAGCCCGAGTCGGTGCTGCTGAGCGAGACATCCGCGTGGCTGCTTGCCCGCCGCGTGGTTGTGGAGCACGGTGATAGCCGCCTCGTTCCCTATGGCAAGAACATTGACGCCGTGACGGATGCCGTCCTCGCGCTCAGCCGCGCCCTCGCCGAAAACCCGCCCGGCTTTGTACCCGGTGCCCCGCGCCGCCCCCACGACCTCACCGACTTCGCGGCCGGTTTTGAGTACCTGCGCGATCTGCCCTACGGCAACCCGCGCAAGAAGATTCCGTATGCCTCCGTCGACGACACCCTCGCCGCCGTGCTGCCGCTGGCCGTGCTGGCCGAACTTGCCGGTCAGTACAGCGACGAGAAACGCCGCCTCGGCCTGATTGAATTCTCCGATCAAGTGGCCCTCGCCCTGCAGGTCTGTCAGAAGGTGGAGGCCGTAGTAGCCCGCTACCGCGACCAGTACCGCATCGTGCTCCTCGACGAATATCAGGACACATCCGTTTTGCAGACGGAGTTGCTGCACACCCTCTTCGCTTCGCACCCCGTGATGGCGGTGGGGGATCCGCATCAATCCATTTACGGCTGGCGCGGTGCGAGTAGCGCCAACCTGCTGGGCTTCTCCCAGGATTTCGCCGGCGTCAGCAACCGGCAGGCCCCGGCCATGAGCCTCTCCGTCACCTGGCGCAACCCGGTGAGTGTGCTGGATGCCGCAAACGCCCTCGTGTCCCCGCTGAGTGAGGCGCTGCGGGCGCGGCCGGACGGGATCCAGGTGGACACGCTGAAGGTACCGGTGGGCAAGCCGAACGGAAACGTCGTCGCCGTGATGGCTGAGACGATGGTGGACGAGGCACGGGTCGTCGCCGCCTGGTTTGCGGAGCGTCTCCCATCCGGCAGTCAGCGCTCCGGAGCGCTGCTGTTTCGAGCGCGAAAAGACATGGAGTTTTTCGCCGAGATTCTGCGCGAGCATGGCGTGCGCGCCCACGTTTTGGGACTCGGTGGCTTACTCTCAACCCCCGAGGTCGCCGACGTGGTCAGTGCGCTGCGAGTGGTGCACGATCCGGGGGCCGGTAGCGAACTCGTGCGGCTGTTGACTGGTGGCCGCTTTCGCATTGGAGCCCGCGACCTTCAGGCGCTCTCCGGAGTAGCCCGGTGGCTCGCCGGCCACGACTATGCCCAGCAGGTTGTTCCGCAGGAGATCAGGGAGCGGCTGCGGGCATCCGTTGCCGTTGATGAGGGGGCGTCCATCGTGGACGCGCTGGACTTTGTGGCGGCCGTCTCCGAGACACACGGTCAGCTGGCGTCTTTCAGCGATGAGGGCCGTGCTCGACTGCGCGCAGCGGGGCAGCAACTCGCCTGGCTGCGGTCCCGGGCGGGGCTTCCGCTGCTTGATTTTGTGCGCCTGATCGAACTGGAGCTCCTGCTCGACGTGGAGCTGGTGGCCAACGAGTCCAACGGGCTCGGACTGGCCAACCTTTATGCCTTCCACGACACGGTGTCGGCCTTTCTCGACAGCGACGAGCAGGGCACTCTGGCCAGTTTTTTGCGCTGGCTGGGTCGTGCCGAGCGTGCCGACGACATGGGTCCCCGACTCGAGGTGGCCGAACAGGGCACGGTGCAGCTGCTCACGATCCACGGTGCCAAGGGCCTGGAATGGGACTTTGTGGGCATCCCCAACCTCACCGAGAAGAGCCTCCCCGCGCAGGGCCGGGACACGAGCGGGTGGATGCGCTTCGGCGAGTTGCCCTACGCCTTTCGCGGCGACCGTACCGAGCTGCCCGAGCTGGAGTGGGACGAGCACGAGACGCAGCTCTCCTATGACGAGGCCTTCACCCGGTATAAAGAGGAGCTTGCCGGACGGCACGATGATGAGGAACGCCGGTTGATCTACGTGGCCACCACAAGATCTCAGCAGGAACTGCTGCTCACCGGGTCATTTTGGGGTGGTGGAAGCACCCAGCGCAAGCCCAGCCGGTATCTGCTCGAGCTCGCGGCGGCGGGCCTGGTGGCCGACCTGCCCGAGGTCAGTGAGACGGCCGAGAAACCCGAGGACGATCGCAGCGACGCGGAAACGTGGCCGTTCGACCCGCTCGGAACACGCCGACGCGTGGTTGAGGTGGCTGCCGAGCAGGTGCGGGAGGCTGAGCCCGATCGCGAGACTCGCTGGTCCCACAGTGTGACGTTGCTGCTCGAGGAACGAGCGTTGCGGTTAGCCGGCGTCACCGACACCGCGGTTCCCACCAGAATCCCCGCATCACGCTTCAAAGACTATGTGGATGATCCCGCTCGGGTGGCGGCCGCGCTCCGGCGCCCCATGCCGGAGCGACCCTACCGGGCCACGAGGCTCGGCACGCTGTTCCACTCCTGGGTGGAGCACCGCGCCGGAGGACTCGACTCGGCCGACCTGATCGATTCCCCGCTTCTTGAGCGCGACGGGATCGACGGGTTCGAGGGGTTCGATGAGACCGATGATGACGCCGCTGATCAGCCGGTGCGGCGCGGCGACTGGGCTGCGGACGAACAGGCAGCTCTCGAACGGCTCCAACGCACGTTCGAAAACTCACCCTGGGGTCACCGGAAGCCCGAAGAGGTGGAGATCGAGATTCATCACCCGATGGCCGGACAGGTTTTTGTGTGCAAGCTCGACGCCGTGTACCGCACCGACACCGGGTACCAGGTGGTGGACTGGAAAACCGGGCGTGCCCCGAAAGACGCCGCCGATCTCGAGCTCAAGCAGACCCAACTGGCGCTCTACCGGCTGGCGTACGCCCGCTGGAAGGGAATCGACCCCGAGCAGGTGGACGCCGTGTTTTACTTCGTGGCCGACGACACGATCGTCGCGCCCGATCGCATCTACTCGGAAGACGACCTGGTGCGTGCCTGGTCGTCGGTCGTGGCACCCGAGCCGGTATCGGGCAGCGTGATGGGGCCGGTCTCATCGTCGCTGGCCGAAGAACTGGCCGAGGAACTACCCGGCTGAGCCGCGCCCTCCCGCCCGGCGTCGTCGGACTCGTCGTCGTTCAGACGAGAAAATTCGCCCGACTCCAGATCGGCAAAGTTGTAGCTGTCGGTGTGCATCGACGCGCGCTGGTCGCGCACGCGTGCGCGCCGCGGCGTCTGATCGAGCATGCTCTCCACGTCGCTCACGCCCAGGATCGGGCCGGTTTCGGGCGACAGCGGATGCGTGGTGTGGCTGTGCACCGTGTCCACCAGGCCATCGAGCATGCCCACCGCATCGTCGATGATGGCCTGGTTGTGGGTGACCGTTCCGTGCAGCAGCCAGCGGGCCAGTTCCAGCTCCGCGTAGAGCATCGCCCGCTGCGTGATGCGGGTATCGCCCAGCTGCCTAGCCGCCGTGTACGCCACGATCGCGGTTTCCGCCGCCGCCCCCCGGGCTGACAGCAACCAGTGCAGGTCGCGCGCCGGGTCACCCACGCACAGCGCAGACCAACCGAGAACACCCGAGATCGAGTCATCGGTCACGAGCAGGGAATCGGCCGAGAACGAACCGTGCACCACCGTGGGTGCGAATTGCCACAGGGCGTCATCATCCGTTGCCGTTTCCCAGCGACGCAACAGAGCGGCCGGCAGAAAACCGGTGTTCGCAGCCTGGTCAATCACCTCAATAACCGCGGTGCGGCACTGCTCGGCGCTCTGCTGTGGCAGGCCAGCGGTGTTCACAAAGGCGGTGGGGAGGGCATGGATGGCGGCAATCGCGCGGCCAATGGAGCCAGCAACGCCCTCGTGGCCGGTGAGAGCATCGGCATCGAACACATCACCGGGCAGCAGCTCGTACACCACGGCGCGGGTTCCCGAAATGGGAGTCTGGCCCACGAATTCGGGCACATCAAATGGGAGGCGGCTCCGGTTGCCTGCCGTCAAGGCGCGCAGCGCAACAAGGTCTGCCGACTGCTCAGTCTCGGCTGCTTGGGTGTTGGGAACGCGAATGATCAGCGTACGGTCGTCACTGCTGACGAGGAGTGCCGAGTCGAACAACCCGTGCGCGCCGGCGCTGTGGCGACGCGTGCGGGCGACGTCGAGTCCGGAAACGGCGGAGGTGGCCAACGCGGCTAGAGTGAGATGAGATCTGGCCATGCCTTCTAGGTTAGGTCGACTTGCCGTCGCGTGGTTATTCGCCACGCGCCACCACACCATTTTTAGCGCCAAGCACGGGGAATTCACCATGTCGTTCGCCTTCACGACGCGGCTACCGCTGTCCCGACACGCGGTAGACCGCAACCACACCGAGCGCACCATCCCCGGACTCTTCGATGAGCTCCGAGCGGATGCCTCCACTCGCGTCTTACCCCTGTGGCATGGTCGAGCGCTGCTCACCGCGCCGCTCCCGCCAGAGGCGACCGCTGCCGCCGGCTGGGCGGGCTCCACCGTGGAGTCGGCCAGCCTCGATCTCGTGGCGCCGCTCCGGATCCCTGCAGATGTGCTGAGCGTGTACCTTGGTCGTTCGTTGGCGGATGCCCCGCAGGAACCGGCGGGAACCCGCCTGGTGGCCGCCGTGCTGAACGACGAGCAGGCCGTGGCCCTCGAACCCGACGAGTCGCTCTGGGGTGGGCTGCGCACCATTGTCACCGCCCTGTCCGACCGCGATGCCGGGCTCTTCACCGAGGCTCTCGGTGTGGTCAACTGGCACGGTTCCCACTCGCACTGCCCGCGCTGTGGTACCCAAACCCTGCCCCAAGACGGCGGCTGGGTGCGACGATGCCCCTCTTGTGGCAATCAGGTCTTTCCGCGTACCGATCCGGCCATCATCGTTCTCATCACCGACTCGCAGGATCGCCTCCTTCTGGGTTCCAACGCCATGTGGGAAAACAACCGCTACTCCCTGCTGGCCGGTTTCGTCGAGCCGGGCGAGCCACTTGAAGCGGCTGTTGTTCGGGAAATGTTCGAGGAGTCGGGCCTTCGAGTGACCCGACCGGTTTACCTGGGGTCCCAGCCGTGGCCGTTCCCCGCATCGATCATGTGCGGCTTCCGGGCCGAGCTCGCTGACGGCCAGGCCGCCACCGGGCTACTTCCCGACGGTGAGGAGATTCTCGACCTGCGCTGGTTCAGCCGGCAGGAACTGCGGGACGCCGCCGATTGGCTCATTCTGCCCGGTGCCTCCTCGATCGCCCACGCCATGATCGAGCAGTGGCTCGCCGGCGACACCAACGGTTCGCTGGCACCCCAACCGTGACGGTAACGGCCGAATCTCTCCTTGCCGGGCTGGACGATCAGCAGCGCGTCGCCGCGGAGGCACTCGTGGGCCCGGTGTGCATGCTCGCCGGTGCCGGCACCGGAAAAACCCGCGCCATCACCCACCGCATCGCGTATGGGGTGCTGAGTGGCGCGTATGCGCCCAACCGGGTGATGGCACTCACCTTCACCGCGCGGTCGGCCGCGGAACTGCGTGGTCGACTGCGTCAGCTGGGCGCCGGCGGGGTGGCCGCCCGCACGTTCCACGCCGCGGCCATGTCGCAGCTGAACTACTTCTGGCCGCACGTGGTCGGGGGAGTGGCTCCGCGAATCCTCGACGGCAAGGGGCGACTACTCGGCCACTCGGCTGAGGCTTTGCGACTCAAACTGGACACCCCCACCCTGCGCGACCTTGCCGCCGAGATCGAATGGCGCAAGACGAGCGGACTCAGCATCGATCAGTATGCCGCCGGCAGTGCCGCGCGCACGCTACCCGGCCGCCTCGACCTCGACCAGACGGTGGCCCTGCAGCAAACGTATGAGCGGCTCAAAGATGAGCGCAAGCAGATTGATTTCGAAGATGTGCTGCTCGCCATGGCCGGAATGATCGAGGCCGAACCATCGGTTGCCCTGCAGGTGCGCGAGCAATATCGCTTCTTCGTCGTGGACGAATACCAGGACGTGTCGCCCCTGCAACAGGAGCTGCTTACCCTGTGGCTGGGTGACCGCCGCGACCTCTGCGTGGTGGGGGACGCGAGTCAAACCATCTACTCGTTTGCGGGCGCTCGAAGCGAATACCTCCTCGACTTCCCCAAGCGCTACGAAGACGCCACCGTGGTGCGGCTGGAGCAGAACTACCGGTCAACGCCGCCCATCGTGGCCGCCGCCAACCAGCTCATGCGTGGCCGCCCCGGTGCTCTCACCCTGCACTCCACCTCAACCGTTCCCGGGGTTGACCCGCAGGTGCGCGACTACCCCAACGACATGGCGGAGGCGCGCGGTGTCGCTCAACAGATTCTCGAACTCACGGATGCCGGAGCCAAACCCGAAGACATCGCGGTGCTGTTTCGGGTGAACGTGCAGGCTGCGCTGCTCGAAACCGCGCTCGGCGACGTGGGGGTCAGCTACCAGATTCGAGGAGCCAAGAGGTTCTTCGACCTGCAGGAGGTGAAGCAGGCGGTGATGTCGCTCCGCGCGGCATCCGTGTCGATCATTGGCGAACCGCTATTCAAAAGCGTCAGCGATGTGCTGCGTTCCCTCGGCTGGAGCCAGACCGCACCCGAGGCGCGGGGCGCGGTGTGCGACCGGTGGGAATCCCTGAACGCAATCATGGGCCTCGTGGACAATGCCGCACCGGGCACCACCTTTCGGGCTTTCACAGACGAGCTGATGGAACGGCAGGCCGGCCAGCATGAGCCCACCGTTTCGGCCGTCACGCTCGCCACAATGCACTCCGCCAAGGGGCTTGAGTGGGACAACGTTTTTGTGGTGGGTCTCAGTGAGGGACTCGTGCCCATCAGCTTCGCGAACACGTTCGAGCAGATCGATGAGGAGCGCCGCCTGCTGTACGTGGGCATCACACGCGCCAGGAAGCGACTCGGCCTGAGCTGGTCGAAGCTGGGCCAGCAGCAGCGATCGGGTCGGGAACGGTCTCGTTTTCTGGCAGAGCTTGGCACGCGCACCGCCCGTGCACCAGGTGCACGCAGCGTCTGACCTCGCCGGTTGTGGCATCCAGCAGCACCGAGTCACGGAAGAGCGCGGAATCCCCGAGGAGGGTGTTCGAGTGCTGCCCCGGGCGCAGCAGCAGATCGTTGGCGAAGACGGCCACGCGTGCGGCCACCTCGATGGCAAGCCGCGGTGTTTCCGTGCCGGCGCGGCGGCGGGACAGTTGGCACGACAGGGCCGGCCAAGCGGGGTCCACGTCGCCGTGCGCGAGTTCGACACACACCAGACACGGCCCGCTTCCCGGCTGCACGAGTGGGCCAATGCGCACCTCGGTGTCGCTGTAGATCACGGGGAGATGGGGAACGTCCCGCCGCAACCAGTAGGTGTGCCGGTCGGGTTTCAGCACGTAGTGACCGATCAGCACGGCAAGTGACGGTGGCGCGGGTGCCGAGGTGCCGGTGGCCAGCGGGTGAGCGAGGCCCAGATCGGTGAGCAGCAGCCCGATGCGTTCGGCGGTAGGGCCCACTCCGTCCACCACCACGGTGGGGTGGGGACGGCTTTCCCGCACCGGGTCGTCTTCTAGCGCGGGCCCGAGCTGCTCAAGGAGTCGGGTCACGGCCTGAACGGATGCCCCCGCCTCTGTTCCCAGCAGAATGGCGCCCGAGAGAGGCACCCCCGCCCGGAGCCCGTTCAGAACGGCCTCCAACCCGGACGTGAGTCCGGCAAGGACTAGCACGGGCCGGTCGACACCCACCTGGATGGTGTCGGGGGAACGCCACACGAGCGGGAGGTGAGGATTGAGCCGAATCAGCATGACACGATGATGCACCGCCTCGGGCACCGTGGGAAGTTATCCACAGACCCGAGGCGGCAGTGTTGTGCGGGGTGGGTCAGTATTCGATGACGACGCGACCGTCGATCTTGCCGCGCTTCATCTCGTCGAGCACCTCATTCACCTCGTTGAGCCGGCGGGTGGCGACCGTGGGGTGGATCTCACCGCGAGCGTAGAACTCGAGAGCTTCCTCCATGTCCTGACGCGTACCCACGATGGAACCCCGGATGGTGAGGCCCTTGAGCACGATATCGAAAATGGGGGCGGGGAAGTCTCCCGGCGGCAGACCGTTGAACACGATCGTTCCGCCGCGCCGCATCATGCCGATGGCCTGGCCGAAAGCGGCCGGGTGCACGGCGGTCACGAGCACGCCGTGGGCGCCGCCGGTTGCTTTCTGAATGGCCGCGATCGGGTCTTCGGTGAGGGCATTCACGACGATTTCGGCGCCGTGCTTGCGGGCGAGGGCGAGCTTGTCCTCGGCGATGTCCACTGCGGCTACGCGCAGGCCCATGGCCTTGGCGTACTGCACGGCAATGTGGCCGAGGCCACCGATTCCGGAGATGACAACCCACTGGCCGGGTCGGGCTTCGGTCATTTTGAGACCCTTGTACACCGTGACGCCGGCGCAGAGCATGGGGGCGATCTCGATCGGGTCGGAGCCCGCCGGAATCTTCACGGCGAAGCGGGCATCAACGAGCATGTACTCGCCGAACGATCCGTTCACGCTGTAGCCGCCGTTCTGCTGTGCCTCACAGAGGGTTTCCCAGCCCGTGCGGCAGTACTGGCAGCTGCCACAGGCCGACCAGAGCCAGGCGTTACCCACCCGCTCGCCGATCTCCAGGTTCGTGACGCCGGCACCGAGGGCCACGACCTCGCCGACACCCTCATGGCCGGGAATGAACGGCGGGCTCGGCTTCACCGGCCAGTCACCCTCCACGGCATGGAGATCGGTGTGGCACACGCCGGTGCTGATGAGTTTCACGAGTGCCTGGCCGGGGCCGGGCTGGGGGACCGCCACCTCATCAATGGTGAGTTTCTGCCCGAATGTGGTCACGACCGCTGCGTGCATGGTGGTGGGGGTGTCTGGTGAAGCGTCACGACCTGTGGTCGTGTCGGTAGCGCCGTCCGTGCTGGATTCTGCATAAATAGTCATGAGCTGGCTCCTTCGGTTAAGACGTCATCGTCCATGTTCAAAACCGTAGGTCTACCCAGGTTGCAGAAACGTTGCGAGGGCGTTGCACGCGCCTGATCTGGCGGTGTAACACCCTCGCACTGGGGGTATATCTGGTGTGCTTACTCCTCGATCGGGCGCTCCGTGCCATCGTCGCGAAGCAGGTCTTCGAGGGCACGATCCAGATCGTCAAGTTCGGGCGCGGTCCCCGACGACGCGCTCGTCAAACGAGCAATCAGCTGTGTGGGATCGTCAATATCCTCCGATGACGGACCGATATCGGGGTGCGCCCACAGGGCGTCTCTCGCTTCGTTGCCCACGGCATCTGTTATGGCTTGCCACATTGCTGCGGCTTCACGGAGGCGGCGCGGGCGCAGCTCCAGGCCCACCAGGGTTGCGAAGGCCGATTCGGCCGGGCCACCCGAGGCGCGGCGTCGTTTCACCGTCTCGGCGATCGCGTCGGCCTTGGGGAGGCGACTCGTGGCCTCGACCGTGACCACGTCGACCCAGCCCTCAATGAGCGCCAGCATGGTTTCGAGGCGACCGAGCGCCTGCAACTGGGCGTCGGACTTGGGGGGAATGAGCGAACCGTCTGCCATGGCCCGCTGCAGTTCTTCGGGGTTGGCCGGGTCGAAGCTGGCGGCGAGGTCTTCGAGGCGGCTCGAATCAATAGTGATGCCGCGCGCGAACTCGGTAATGGAGCTGATGAGGTGCAGACGCAGCCAGCGTGCGTGGCGGAACAGGCGCGCATGGGCCAGCTCGCGCACGGCCAGGTAGATCTGCACCTGATCGTCGGGAACATCGAGGCCCGCACCGAAAACCGCCACATTCTGGGGGAGAAGTGCTGCCTGCTGCTCGCCGAGAAGGGGAATCCCCACGTCCCCACCGGAGACAACCTCGCTGGCGAGCTGACCGACAACCTGCCCGAGCTGCATGGCGAAGAGCGTTCCGCCCACGCTGCGCACGATCTGGCTGGCGTTGGCGATCATGCCCTGCATTTCCTTGGGTGCCTGCTCGGTGAGCACACGAGTGAGGGAATCAGAGATGCTGGTGGCCACGGGTTCCGCCAGCTGGGTCCAGAGCGGCATGGTGGCCGTGACCCACTCGCGGCGGGTCATCAGGCGCGGCTCCACGGTGAGTTCGGCCACGGAGATCACGTCGTCTAGCCAGAGCGCGGCAATATGGAAGGCCTGCTTGAGCTGCGCTTGCTGATCGTCGGTCGGGCTGAGCTGGCCGTTCGCGGCGCGCTCCTGACCCTGGGTGAGTGCGATGTCCCAGTTCACGCCCGTGGAACCTTGGCTGGAGTTGAGAGCACCCTGCAGCTGCTTCATGAGCGCGGCGAGGCTGGCGGGATCGCCGGCAAGTCCGGCCGCTCCGGCAAGTTGGCTCGGATCGATGGACGAATTGCCCGAGAGAATGTCCCGCAGCATGTCGCGGAATTCATCCTCAGGATTCTGACCCTCATCGGGTCGGGAGTCTTCAGCCACTTCAGGCACCTCTCAGTTACGTACTTCTACGCTAGTGCGAGAACCCTTGTGGAACTGGGAAATGGCCTAGGTTTAGGGTTCGGGTGTGCGCCCGTCGCGAACAGGCCCGTCCCGCACACGCAACCGAAGAGATAGAAGGTACGCGGTGGCTCTTTTCACCGATGAGTCCAGCGAGATGGGCGGATCGACCCGTCGACGTGGCGGGCGCAAGGGGTGGATTGTTCTTGCCGTTGCCCTCGTGGCCGGCGTGAGTCTCGGAATTGTTCCCTCCCCGTACGTGATCGAACAGCCCGGACCGGTTTTCAATACGCTCGGGACCGCACCCAACGCTGACGACGTAGAAACCCCCCTGATTCAGATCGACGGTGAGCCCGTGTATCCCACGAAGGGCACACTCGATCTACTCACGGTGTCGCTGTTCGGTAATCAGGAAAACCGCCCGGGCTGGCTTGCTGTTGCCGCAGCCTGGCTTGACCCAAGCAAAGCTGTCATCCCGGTTGATCAGGCCTTTCCTGCCAACGTGACCACAGAGCAGCGAGACACTCAAAACCAGACGGCAATGGTGAACTCGCAGCAGGACGCCATCGCCGCGGCCCTCACCAATCTTGACTATGAGTACCCGAGCACGGTCACCGTAGCGGATGTGCCCGACGGGTCCCCGGCCGCCGAGCTTCTCGTTGTCGGCGATGTCGTCACGAGTGTGGATGGAACGACCGTGGGCAACATCACTGAGTTGCGGGCAGCCCTGCAGGTTCTCGGAGCGGATGCCCCGGTGTCCGTCGGCATCATCCGTGACGGAGTTGCCCTCACCGAGTCGGTGACTCCCATCGTGAACGCGGGCAATGTGGTGCTCGGTATCAGCGTCACGACGAACTACGAGTTTCCCTTCACGGTGAAACTGGAACTGGACCGGGTCGGTGGACCCAGCGCCGGCATGATGTTTGCGCTCGGAATCATTGACAAACTCACACCCGGCGAGTTGCAGGGCGGTGCCCGGGTGGCAGGAACGGGCACGATCGATCAGACCGGTGCGGTGGGCCCCATCGGCGGCATTCAGCAAAAGCTCTACGGAGCGACGGACGCTGGGGCGTCCTGGTTCCTCGCCCCAGCCGACAATTGCGACGAGGTGACGGGTCATATCCCCGACGGACTCACCGTGTTCTCGGTTGCGACCCTCGACGATGCCCTGGCGGCCCTCGACGTCATTCGCACCGGCGGCGACCCAGAAAGCCTGCCCAGCTGCCCGACAAAATGATGTGAGTCCTGCTCAGAGCGTATTTCGGCGTGCGCTTGCCGCTGGATTTACTAGGATGGAATGGTCCCAGATCACATAGAGTATGAGGCCAATTCGTGACATCTTCACCCGACAGCGCTCCACGACGGGGCCGAACCCCGCTTGCCATCACGGCAGCGATCATTGCGGGGTTGGTGATCCTGTTCTTTATCTTTGCCGGACTGTACACAGATGTCTTGTGGTTTGACCAACTCGGGTTCCTCAACGTTCTGACCACTCAGTGGATCGCCACGGCCGTATTGTTCCTCATTGGCTTCATCGCCATGGCCGTTCCTGTCTGGATCAGCATTCAGATTGCGTACCGCAAGCGCCCGGTCTACGCCAAGCTCAACTCGCAGCTCGATCGCTACCAGCAGGTGATTGAGCCGCTTCGCCGCCTCGCCATGTACGGCATCCCGGCGCTCCTGGGACTCTTCGCCGGTGTGGCCGCGGCCACACGCTGGCAGGTTGTGCTCATGTGGCTCAACCGCAGCGAGGTGGGTCGCAGCGACCCGCAGTTCGGTTTCGACATCTCGTTCTACCTCTTTGACCTTCCGTTCTATCAGGCGGTTCTGGGCTTCGCCTCGGCGGTCGTGCTGATCTCCGCGCTCGTCGCACTCGCCACCAGCTACCTCTACGGATCTATCCGCGTCAGCGGCCGTGAGGTCATCATCGCCAAAGCTGCGCGCGTGCAGATCGCCGTGACGGCGGCCGTCTACCTGCTCCTGCAGGCCGTGAGTATCTGGTTCGACCAGTACTCCACCCTTACAAACCAGGGCAGCCTCATCACGGGTGCAAGCTACACGGATGTCTTCGCCACGATCCCGAGCCGGGCGATCCTTGCCGGCATCGCGGGCGTCGTTGCGCTGCTCTTCATTCTCACCGCCATCATTGGCCGCTGGCGGCTGCCGATCATCGGTACCGCGCTGCTGATCATCTCCAGCCTGCTGATCGGTTCGCTCTACCCCTGGGTTGTTCAGCGTTTTCAGGTTGACCCCAGCGCGAAGTCGCTCGAGGCGCCGTACATCGAAAAGAACATCGACCTCACCCGCGACGCCTACAACATCGCGGACGTGGAAGAGATCCCGTATAACGCCACCACCACCGCAGAATCCGGTGCGCTTCGTGCCGACGCCACCACGACGGCCAACATTCGTATCCTCGACCCGGCTCTCGTCAGCGACTCCTTCGGCCAGCTCGAGCAGTTCCGTCAGTATTACCAGTTCCCGTCGAACCTCGACGTTGACCGGTACATGATCGACGGCAAGTCGCAGGACACGGTCGTCGCCGTTCGTGACCTCGACCTCACCGGACTCAACACCGGAAACACCTGGGTGAACGCCACAACCGTGTACACCCACGGTTACGGCATTGTTGCCGCCTACGGAAACCAGCGTTCCGCAGATGGCCAGCCCGTGTTCCTGGAGTCTGGTATTCCCACGTCGGGTGCGCTCGGTGAGTTCGAGCCGCGCATCTACTTCGGTGAGACCTCGCCCGAGTACTCCATTGTCGGGGCGCCGGAAGGCACCGACCCGATTGAGCTGGACTACCCGTCGGGAACCGACGGTTCGGGACAGACCTATACGACGTTCTCCGGCGACGGTGGACCGAAGCTGGACAACCCGTTCAAGCAGCTCATCTACGCCCTCAAGTTCCAGTCGGAGCAGGTATTCCTCGCGAACGCCGTCAACGACAAATCGCAGATTCTGTACGACCGCGACCCGATCACACGCGTGCAGAAGGTTGCTCCGTACCTCACCCTCGACTCTGACGCCTACCCCTCGGTTGTCGACGGACGAGTGCAGTGGATCATCGACGGTTACACAACGTCGGCGAACTACCCGTACTCCACTCCGGTGAGCCTCAGCGATGCCATCACCGACACGGAGACGCCGCCGCAGCCTTTCGCGCTGGACAGCATCAACTACATGCGCAACTCGGTTAAGGCAACCGTCGACGCCTACAGCGGTGAGGTCACCCTCTACGCCTGGGACGAAAACGAGCCGATGTTGGAGACGTGGCAGAAGATCTTCCCCTCGACGCTCAAGCCCATGAGCGAGATGAGTGGCGATCTGATGAGCCACGTGCGCTACCCCGCCGACCTGTTCAAGGTGCAGCGTGCGATCCTCGGTCAGTACCACGTGACCGACCCGGGTTCGTTCTACTCCAAGGACGATGCCTGGATCTCGCCGAACGACCCGGACTCGCCCGCGTCGAACCCCACCCTGCAGCCCCCGTACTACCTCACCATGCAGGTTCCGGGTCAGGACGCTCCTTCGTTCTCGCTCTACACGACATTCCAGCCTGAAGCCACCGGAGAATCCAGCAGAAACGTGCTGTACGGCTACCTCGCCGTCGACGCCGATGCCGGTGCGGTGGATGGTGAACGTGCCGAAGGCTACGGAAAGATGAGGCTGCTCACGCTGCCGAAGGACGGTACGGTGCCTGGCCCCGGTCAGGTTCAGAACGTCTTCAACGCCGACCCCGCCGTCTCCACCGAGCTGAACCTGCTACGCCAGGGATCCTCGACGGTGCTCAACGGAAACCTGCTGACCCTCCCGGTCGGTGGCGGACTGCTCTACGTGCAGCCGGTCTACGTGCAGTCCACGGGTGAGACCAGCTACCCGCTGCTGCAGAAGGTGCTTGTTGCCTTCGGTGACCAGATCGCGTTCGAGGACACCCTCGACAGTGCCCTCGACGTCCTCTTCGGCGGTGACTCCGGTGCCGCTGCCGGTGACACCACGGTGCCCATCACCGATACGGACACGTCGACGACGAGCCCCACCGATGGCACAGACACGAGCACAGACTCGAGCACGGATACGAGCACGACACCGCCGACGACCTCGACCGGAAACTCGGCCACGGACGCTGAGCTCAAGTCACTACTCGCCACCGCCAACACGGCGTTGACCGAGAAGCAGGCTGCCCTGGCGTCGGGTGACTTCGCGGCATTCGGTGTCGCCGACAAGAAGCTCTCCGAGACGATTGCCAGCATGCTGGCGCTGCTCGGCGAGTAGCGTTCGGTTGCTCGCCGCGAGCCCTCACCCTTTACGGGCGGGGGCTCGCGGCGTTTCGGCGTCGGAGGTGGTCACCGGCGCGGCCCAGATAAGGTAAATTAGAAGACGTAGCGCGGGGTGGAGCAGTTCGGTAGCTCGCTGGGCTCATAACCCAGAGGTCGTAGGTTCAAATCCTGCCCCCGCAACCAACAGGCCGATTCAGCAGAAATGCTGAGTCGGTCTTTTTTTGTACCCGGCGACCGCCCGGTCTCGGCCTAGCCGCGACCGAAGCGCCGTAGTAGGTTCGCGCCGACGGATGACGGCGCAGCGACACGGGTAGGAGACGGGCATGATCTCGAGCAGTGTGGTGTGGTTCGATGACATCGGCCTGGCGGATATTTCGCGGGTTGGTGGCAAAAATGCCTCGCTCGGTGAAATCGTGCGGTCCCTCACGGCGAGCGGAGTGCGCGTGCCGGATGGCTTTGCCACCACCGCAGACGCATACCGAGGCTTCATCGCCTACAACGGACTTGAGCCGGAGATGAGACATCACCTGCAGCGGTTTCACGCGGGCGAGGTGTCACTTCGCTTCACCGGTGAGGCTCTGCGTGAGCTGTTTCTGAGCGCGGAGTTTCCCGAGAGCACGGCGAACGAGATCCGCACCGCGTACCACGCTCTCGGTGAGCGCGCCGGGCGCAGCAACCTCGCGGTGGCCGTGCGCAGTAGCGCAACGGCCGAGGATCTGCCCGACGCCAGCGTCGCGGGACAGCAGGAAACCTTCCTCAACGTGACGGGCGACCGGGACGTTCTTGACGCCTGCCGCCGCTGCTACGCCTCGCTCTTCACCGACCGGGCCATCAGCTACCGGGAGGTAAAGGGTTTTGACCACCTCGACGTGGCCCTCTCGATCGGCATCCAATGCATGGTTCGTTCCGACGTGGGCGGTTCCGGTGTGATGTTCTCCATCGATACCGACAGCGGTTTTCCCGGGGCAGCCGTGATCAGTGCAGCGTGGGGTCTAGGAGAAACCGTTGTTCAGGGCACCGTCGACCCCGATAAATACCTGGTCTTCAAAGCTTTGCTCGAGCAGCCCGGGTACCTGCCCATCATCGAGAAGACACTCGGGGCCAAAGAACGCAAGATGGTGTACTCCACGGGAGGGAGCGCACGCACCCGCACGATTGATACGCTCCTGCGCGAACGACAGTCCTTCGTGTCGACCGATGCCGAGATCGTAGAACTGGCTCACTGGGCCGTCATCGTGGAGAGACACTACGAACGCCCCATGGACATGGAATGGGCTAAGGATGGCCTCAGTCACGAGCTGTTCATGGTGCAGGCCCGGCCGGAGACGGTGCAGTCGCAGGCCAGTGGCACGACATTCACGGTCAGTCGGCTCACCGAGACCGGTGCGCTGCTGCTCTCGGGTATGGCCATCGGCGACAGCATTGCGGGCGGGGAGGTGTGCGTGATCAGGGACCCGGCCGACATCGAGAAGTTCGTCGACGGGGCCATTCTCGTTACCGAGATGACTGATCCGGATTGGGTGCCTATTATGACGCGTGCGGCCGGGATCGTCACGGAACATGGCGGACCCACCAGCCACGCGGCGATTGTGAGTCGGGAGCTCGGTGTGCCAGCCGTGGTGGGTACCGGCAATGCCACCGAGGTGCTCCGCGATGGACAACTCATCACCCTGTCGTGTGCGGAGGGGGACGAGGGCTACGTCTATGACGGTCAGCTGGCGTTTGAGACAGAAAACGTTGACCTGGGTGCGCTGCCGAAGACCCGCACGAAGGTGATGGTGAACATTGCCAGCCCCGCGGCGGCCTTCACGTGGTGGCGGCTGCCCGCAGATGGTGTGGGCCTGGCCCGGATGGAATTCATCATCAACAACCTGATCAAAATCCACCCGATGGCGCTCGTGCACCCGGAGCTCATCACGGATCCGGTGGCGGCCGAGCAGATTCGCGTTCTCACCCGGGGCCACGTCAATCCAATGGAGTATTTCGTGCAGACCCTGGCGCTCGGCATCGCCAAATTGGCCACCCCCTACTATCCCAACCCTGTCATCGTGCGACTGAGTGACTTCAAGACCAATGAGTATGCGCACCTGATCGGTGGTCAGTTCTTTGAGCATGCGGAGGAAAATCCCATGCTGGGTTTCCGCGGGGCGTCGCGGTATTACGATCCCCGGTACCAGGAAGGGTTCGCGCTCGAGTGCCGTGCGCTTCGACGTGTGCGGGAGCAGATCGGCTTCACCAATGTCATCGTGATGATTCCGTTCTGCCGCACCACCACGGAGGCGGACCGGGTGCTCGAGGTGATGGCCGCACACGGTCTCGTGCGCGGCGAGCATGACCTGCGGGTGTACATGATGTGCGAGATCCCGGCGAACGTGATCCTCGCGGAACAATTCGCCACCCGCTTCGACGGGTTTTCGATTGGTTCCAACGACTTGACCCAGCTGGTCCTCGGCGTTGATCGAGACTCAGAGGACCTGGCCAACCTGTTCGATGAACGCAATGAGGCCGTCACCCGAATGATCAGTCAGGCCATTGAGAAGGCCCATGCGGCGGGAATCCCCGTGGGCATCTGCGGCCAGGCGCCGAGCAACTACCCGGAGTTTGCGGCATTCCTGGTGGGGGAGGGGATTGACTCCATCTCTCTCAATCCCGACAGCTTTGTGAAGACCGTGGCTCGAATATCTGCCGCCGAGCGGGAGAGCGACACGAACTAGCACCGCCCGGCGGCCACGCTTCTTCTGCATCCGCTCTTGTTATTTGGGTGCCCAAGGCATAAATTCGAAGAAAGCAGGGCTGCGTGGTCGTGCGGTCTTTCGTGGTGTGCTAAATTTGTACTTGTAGCGCGGGGTGGAGCAGTTCGGTAGCTCGCTGGGCTCATAACCCAGAGGTCGTAGGTTCAAATCCTGCCCCCGCAACGAACGGCCCGGAACTTATGGTTCCGGGCCTTTTCTTGTTAATGCCCGGTGATGCCCATCCGCTCTGCGCAGTCCCGGCACCGTGAGGTGGGCTAGCGTTGCCCTATGAGCACCGACGCCCCATTGACCATCGTTCGGGAGGGCACCGCCCTCTTCGAGGCACAGCTGAACGAACTCAGTGATGCTCAACTCGACGAACCCTCCCTTCTTCCGGACTGGTCTCGGCGCCACGTGGTTGCACACGTGGGTTACAACGCTCTGGCCATTGCCCGCCTGGTGTCGTGGGCAGAGACCGGTGTGGAAACGCCTATGTTTGAGAGCCGTGAGGCGCGCAATGCGGAGATCGCCACGGGGGCGGCTCTTCCCGCCGCTGGCCTCCGCAAACTGAGCATGCATGCCGGAATGCTTCTGGACAGTGCGTGGCAACACCTGCCGGAAGAGAAGTGGGCTGCCGAGGTACAGACCGCCCAGGGACGCATGGTGGAGGCCTCGTTCACCATCTGGATGCGCACCCGGGAGGTGTGGATTCATGCCGTCGACCTCAACGTGACGGCCGGGTTCGCCAACATTCCCGCGCCCGTGCTGCAGCGAATTCTCGGTGACATTCTCGAGTCGTGGGCCACCCGCGGTGAGCTGGAGGGTGTGCGTCTGGAGGTGTCCGGTGTGGACGGACTGGTGTTCGGTGACCGGGACGCCCGTGATCCGCTGGTCGTCAGCGGAGACCTGGCCGCCCTCACACACTGGGCGTCGGGTCGGTTGGGGGCGCGAGTCACCTGTAACCACCCCGTTACCTCGGTGGCGCCCAGCTGGCTTTAGCGGCCGAGGCGCGCCAGCGCCGTCACCGCCTCACGAACGGATGCCCCCGCCAGCGCAATCTCCTCGGGTGTCGTGTGCGCCGAGAGGGTAAAACGCACGGCGGTCTGTGCCAGCTCGGCGCTGAGCCCCAGTGCCGTTAACACGTGAGACGGTTCCGAGCTCCCGGCCGCGCAGGCCGATCCGCTGGAGCACACGATCCCGCGTGCTTCCAGTTCCAACAGCACCGCCTCGCCACTCGTCCCGGCAAAGACGAACGACGCCGTTCCGGGTAGCCGTTGGGTGGGGTGACCGGTGAGCCGAGCCGTGGGGCAGGAGGCCAACACGGTGGAGATGAACTCCTCGCGCAGAGCGGTGACACGCGCGGCTACGACGCTGCGTTCACGGAGGCTCAGCTCGAGGGCCACGGCACAGGCCACAGCTCCGGCCACATTCTCGGTTCCGCTGCGCTTGCCACGCTCCTGACCGCCGCCGTGCAGCACGGGTTCCAGCGGAAGCCGCCCACGCACGAAGAGCACGCCAACTCCGGGAGGAGCGCCGAGCTTATGGCCGGACAGGCTGAGCGCATCAACGCCGAGCGCGGTCACATCGAGGGGGAGCCAGCCGCCGGCCTGCACCGCATCGGTGTGTATGAGTGCTCCGGCCGCGCGGGCAATCGCGGCAAGCTCCGCGATGGGTTGCACCGTTCCCACCTCGTTGTTGGCGTAGTGCACCGACACGAGCCGCGTGTGGGGGCGGAGGGCGGCACGTAGGTCGTCGGGGCGCACGCGACCGTCGGCATCCGTCGGGAGCAGGGTGACGTCGAAACCGTGCCGTCGGTGCAGATAATCAACGCTCTCCAGCACGGCCTCGTGTTCGATTGCGGTGGTGATCACATGATTGGGCCCCGGCTCGGAGGCGCCGAGTGCAAGACCCTTAATGGCGAGGTTGTCACTCTCGGTGCCGCCACTGGTGAAGAGAACATCTCCCGGGCGACATCCGAGTGAGCGCGCCACGCTCAGCCGAGCCTCCGTCAAGGCGGCGGCCGCGGCCTCACCCACGCTGTGACGGCTCGACGGGTTCCCGAAACCACTCGTGAGCAGCGGCCACATGGCCTCCAGCGCCTCGCGGCGCACCGGAGTTGTGGCCGCGTTATCGAGGTAGATCATGCCCAATCAGGCCTCGGCGGGGAGATCAACGTGGAGGACAACGTCGAGGCCCAGGTCGAGAGAGTTCACGCTGTGCGTGAGGGCACCCACCGAGATGATGTCCACACCCGACTCGGCAATGCCCCGCACGGTGGTGAGGTTCACCCCGCCGCTCGCCTCAACTAGAGCCCGACCGGCCACGAGTTTCACGCCGGCACGCAGATCATCGGGGGAGAAATTGTCGAGCATGATCGTGTCGATTCCGGCGGCGAGCACGGGCTCGATCTGGTCGAGCCGGTCCACCTCCACCTCGAAGTGGGTGGTGTGCGAGAGGCGCCCGCGCACCTCGCGCAGCGCTTCCGAGAGGTCGCGCCCGCCGGCGGTGAGCACCGCGAGGTGGTTGTCCTTGGCCATCACCGTGTCGGAGAGGCTGAACCGATGGTTATACCCGCCGCCGTCGCGCACAGCCCGGCGCTCCAGGGCGCGGAGGCCGGGGGTGGTTTTGCGGGTGTCCACAATGCGGGCTGTTGTGCCGGCCGTCTCGGCAACGTACCGGGCCGTGAGGGTAGCGATTCCACTCATCCGCTGCACAAAGTTGAGACCGATTCGTTCGGCCTGTAACACGCCGCGGGCCGGGCCGCTCACCTCGGCGAGCACGGCACGGGTGTCAAAGGCTGCGCCGTCGGCCACCAGGAGGCGCACGTCAATGCGGGGGTCGGTGAGCCGGAAAGCGGATGCGAAAACCTCACCACCGCTGAAAACACCGGGTTCCCGAGCCTGGAGCCGGGCCGTGGCCACCGCGAGTTCGGGAATGAGTACCGCCGAGGTGAGGTCGCCCCACGGGGCGTCTTCGGTGAGCGCGGCCTGCACCACCGTGTCGATGGCGTATGTGGTCAGCATGCAATGGCCTCCCTGGCCGTGGTGGTGAGCGCGTCGTCTGACGCGGCGTGCGCAGGCCGCAGCGACGATGACCGCTGCATGGTCCAGTACCGGGACTGAGCCAGGTTGGCCTGAGTCAGCGGAAAATCGGCGCGATGATGCGCGCCGCGTGACTCGGTTCGGGCGAGCGCCGCCGCCACGGCGAGTCGGGCCAGATCCAGGAGGTTGCGATCCTCGAGCTGCCGAACGTCGAGTGTGTCATCGGTTTCGTTCGCGGCCCACGTGGCCAGGGTCTGTGCGGCCTGTTCGAGGCCGGTTCCCGAGCGGTGAACGCCGGCGCTGTCCCACATGAGGTTCTGCAGTGCCGCACGGGAGAATTCCGTCTGCAGTGGGGCCACCCGCTGTGCCTCGGCGACAAGGGAAATCACGGGGGAAACGACTGGTGACGTGCCTGGCAGCGGGGTGGTGCCGGCGGACTCGGCTGCCTCACCGGTGGACTGATCAGCAGCGTGATCGGCGGAGAAGGCACGCACGGCCCGGTCGGCGAACACAGCGGCCTCGAGCAGCGAATTGGAGGCCAACCGGTTGGCACCGTGCGCGCCGGTGCGTGCAACCTCGCCCACGGCGAAGAGCCCGGGAAGAGTCGTGCGACCCCACACGTCGGTCGCCACCCCGCCCATCCAATAGTGCGCTGCCGGCGCCACGGGAATGGGTTCGACGGCCCAGTCGAGGCCGGCGGCGAGGCACGCGGCCGTGATGGTGGGAAAACGCGTCTCGAGCAGATCGCGACCGAGGCCGGTAGCGTCGAGAAACACGGGTTCGCCGTGCTGCTCGGCCATTTGGCGGGCAATGGCCCGGGCCACAACGTCACGAGGGGCGAGTTCCTCGCCGGGAACACCGAGCATGAAACGCTCACCCTTGCGGTTCACCAGCACCGCACCCTCGCCGCGCACGGCTTCGGACACGAGCGGGCTGCCCGCCACGGCGAGTGCGGTGGGGTGAAACTGGTAGAACTCCAGATCGGCAACGGATGCCCCCGCCCGCCACGCCGCGGCCACGCCGTCGCCCGTGGCAACGACCGGGTTGGTCGTGTGCCGAAAGAGCGTACCGGCGCCGCCGGTGGCGAGGATGACGGCATCCGCTTCGATGGTGAGCCGTTCGGCGTCGGGGCCGAGGAGATGCGCGCCCGTCACGCGGCCAAGTTCTAGCGTGAGATCGATCAGCATCGTGTGCTCGAGAATACGTATTCCCGTGCTGGAATGTAAGGCGTCTGCGGCCGCCGCGCGCTGGCGGATAGTCGCCACGAGGGCCGCCTCAATGGCCGCACCGGTGGCGTCTCCGCCGGAATGCAGCACACGGGACCGCGAGTGGGCGGCTTCCAGGCCGCGGGAGACACCGGATTCGTCGCGGTCAAAGTCCACGCCGAAGCGAATGAGGTCACGCACCCGTGCCGGCCCCTCGGAGCACAGCACCTGCACGGCCTGCGGATCGCACAACCCGGCACCGGCCTGCACGGTGTCGAGCGCGTGCGCCTCCACGGAGTCATCGGGAAAGAGGGCAGCCGCAATGCCGCCCTGGGCATATCGGGTATTGCTCTCCGGGAGTGCCGCCTTGGTCACGAGCGTCACCCGGTGACCGGCGTCGGCCGCTCGAACGGCGGCGGTGAGTCCGGCGAGGCCGCTCCCGACCACAATCACCGAGGCCATCAGGCGCGCCCGGCGAGTTGGGGCTCGGGCACGACGACGGGCGGGCGGGCATCCAGCATCCGTTCAAGAGCCACCTGCGCGAAGACGGCAACATCCGCAGCAACCTGGATTCGGTTGAGCACCTCGGCGGGGCGTTCCGCGGTGCCGACGAGACCTTCGAGCACCCAGGCCAGGTAACCGGCGTGAATGCGGTACATGGTGGAGCACGGGCAGATCACCGGGTCGAGGCAGAAGATGGTGTGCTCCGGGTGCTGAGCCGCGAGGCGCTGCACGAGGTTGATCTCGGTGCCGATCGCAAACGTGGATCCCGCGGGGGACGCGGCAATAGCCTTGGCGATGAAGTCGGTCGATCCGGCTGAATCCGCCGCATCGACGACGGCCATCGGGCACTCCGGGTGCACAATCACCTGCACGCCGGGGTGTGTGTCGCGCGCCTGCGCAATCTGGTCCACGGTGAAGCGGCGGTGCACGCTGCAGAAGCCGTGCCACAAGATAACGCGGGCGTCGGCCAGTTCGGTGTCGGTGCTCCCGCCGAGCGGCTTGCGCGGGTTCCACATCGGCATCTGCTCAAGCGGCACGCCCATAGCCTTGGCGGTGTTGCGTCCGAGGTGCTGGTCAGGGAAGAACAATACCCGCTGACCGCGTTCGAAAGCCCACTCGAGTACGGTCTGCGCGTTTGACGACGTGCACACGATACCGCCGTGCTCCCCGCAGAATGCTTTGAGGGCGGCGGAGGAATTCATATAGGTGACGGGAATCACGGGAACCCGACCGGAGGCATCCGCGGCGGTTCCGTACAGGTCTTCGAGCTGCTCCCAGCACTCGGTGACCGAGTCCAGATCGGCCATGTCGGCCATCGAACATCCCGCGGCGAGGTTGGGCAAAATTACGGCCTGCTCGGGTCCGGAGAGCAGATCGGCGGTTTCGGCCATGAAGTGCACGCCGCAGAACACGATTGCCTCGGCCTCGGGGCGGCTCTTGGTGGCCTGGGCCAACTGGAACGAGTCGCCAATAAAATCGGCGTGCTGCAGAACCTCGTCGCGCTGGTAGAAGTGGCCAAGAATCACCACCCGGTCGCCGAGCGTGGCTTTGGCCGAGCGGATGCGGGCATGCAGTTCCTCCTGCGACGCCCGACGGTACACCTCCGGGAGCTCGCCCTGACGTGGTGAGCCGGTGGGAATGACGTCACCCATCGATGAACCGGGTCCGTAGGAGGGTGCGGCGGAGTCGAATTCCCAGGGTGCGGTGGCCAGGTCAGGGCTGCACGTGCTGCCCGATACGGCGCCGGTGCTGATGAGCTGGATGGTGCGGTCAACCGATGCAATAGTCATTGCGTTCTCCTGGATACTGGGGACTTCTCGTGCGAGGGATGTGCGAAGACGGTAAAGAGCGGGGTGGAGTGAGGGCGTCGCTATGCACCCGGTGGTGCGGGTACCCCCGACGGACCGTGCTCGGTGAGGGTGGGGGAGTCGTCATAGCGGTAGAGCCGAGCCGGGCGATGGCGAGCGCCGGCAACGTGGTGGCCGGTGTCGACGAGGGTGCCGGAAGACTCGATGGTTCGACGAAAATTGGCGGGATCAAGCGGTTTGCGCAGCACCGCCTCGTGCACCTCGCGAAGCTGGGTGAGGGTGAAGGTTTCACCGAGAAAAGCGTGGGCAATGCGGGAATACTCCACCTTGGTGCGCAGTCGCCACAGGGCGTACTCCACGATGTGGTTGTGGTCAAAGGCCAGTCGGGGCAGTTGGTCGGCGGCAAACCAGCGCACGTTCTCGCCCTCGGCGGCGCGGGCAGCCTCGTCGGACTGCACCAGTGCCCAGTACACCACCGACACCACGCGGTGCCCGGGCGAACGGCCCACGTCACCGAAGGTGTAGAGCTGTTCGAGATAGGTGGGGGCGAGGGCAGTGGTTTCGTGCAGTGTGCGCGCGGCCGCGTCCGAGAGCTGCTCGTCGTCGGGCAGCCAGCCCCCGGGTAGCGCCCACTGGCCTTCGTGCGGCTGGCGGGTGCGTCGCACGAGCGGCAGCCAGAGTGTTTTGGGCGTTGAGGTGTCGTCTGGCCGCAGCGCAAAGATCACCGTCGACACGGCGAGCGTGGCGTGATTCACTGCGGGCATGAGCGACATCCAGGGGTAAAGGTCGAAATGACTCTAACTGATGACGCAATCCTATCGCCCAACAACGTCCCATCGGCACCGCACAGATGTTTCCCAGCGGATGCCCGGGTGCGTGTTTTACCGAAGCGGTGCGGTTTGCGTGACCGGCCGAGAACGGCGCACGCCCATGCCGGTGAGTCCCCAGAGCGTCACCCGCGCCATGGCTTCCACAACAATGCGTCCGCTCATCTTTGATGAACCGAGGGTGCGCTCCACAAAGGTGATGGGAACCTCCACGACCCTCAGCTGTGCCCGCACGGCGTGCAGGAGCATGTCGATCTGGAAGCAGTAGCCGAGGCTTTCCACACTCGACAAGCGCATCTCCTCGAGGGCGTGTGCGGAGTACACCCGGTAGCCGCCGGTTACGTCGCGCTGCGGCAGACGCAGCAACACGCGCGAGTAGATGGAGCCGCCCTGGGAGAGCACGCGGCGGTGCCAGGGCCAGTTCTTCACGGCTCCGCCACGAATCCAGCGGGACCCCATGACGACATCTGCATCGGCAGCGGCGGTCAGCAGGCGGGGGAGCTGTTCCGGCAGATGTGACCCGTCGGCATCCAACTGCACGAGCTGGTCATAACCGTGCGATAAGCCCCAGCCGAAACCTTCGAGGTAGGCAGCGCCGAGACCGGTCTTCTCTGTTCTATGCAGAACGTGAACGCTGGCATCCGCATCGGCGAGTGCGTCGGCGAGCTCACCGGTGCCATCGGGTGACGAGTCATCGACCACGAGAATGTGCGCGGCGGGCACGCTGGAACGCATCCGAGCCACGATGAGTCCAATGTTTTCGCACTCGTTGTAGGTCGGAATGATCACCAGAGTGTGACCCATGAGTTACCTCGTCATTTCGATAATGGTGGTGCAATTCACAAGTATGGACTTTACAACTGTGAATCCCTGATTTTTCCCGGTTTGAATCTGTGTGCCCACGGGCGATTCGTGATTCGCCGGACCGATGGGACGAGCGTAAACCGCTTTATCTATTCTTCGCGAACCAGGACGGGAACGGTTCCAGTCGGGGGCGGGCACCGACGCCGAAAGTTATCAGCAGTGACACAGAGTATTCAGATGCTGTACAGACCCTAAGCCCCCGTCGGGGCAATTATCGTCTGGTTAGACTGCCCAGAATAATCACCCACCAGGGTGCCGTCACGACGCTGAGGTGAGTCACATGCATTCTGTTGTGGAGCAATTTGACCGTCGCGTGCTCGATGTTCTGACGCCCGAGCGGCGTCAGCGACTCCAGCAACCCCGAACTCTGGTGCTCGGGTTTCTGGCCCTGCACAGCATCTTCCTGTTTGCGCTTCTTCCCACGATTCTTACCGGCCGCGTTCTGGGGGACCTACCGCTCTATCGCATCTGGGCGGAACTTGGCCTGAACCACGAGGTGTGGCAGGGTCTCACCGTGGAGTGGGTGTATCCCATTGGCGCACTCGTGCCCATCACTCTGGCCGGACTTGCCGGACCGCTCCTCTACCAACTGTTGTGGTTCCTCATGACGGTGGTCCTCAACGGCGTGGCCGTTGCTGCACTGACGTCAAATCTTCGGCGTCCGGGCGGCTATCCGGCGGCCTGGGTGTGGTTGGTCTTCAGTTTCATCCTGAGTCCGGTGGGGCTCCTGCGCTTGGAGGGCCTCACGGCACCGCTTGTCATTGCCGGACTGGTTTTTCTGGCTACTCGGCCGGTGCTCGCCGGTGTGCTGCTCAGTGCGGCCACATGGATCAAGGTGTGGCCGGCAGCCGTCGTGCTGGCCGTCGTCGCGGTATCCCGGCGTCGACTCACCATCATTCTCACCGGAGCTGCGGTCACGGCCGTGCTGGCGGCATCCGTCACTCTGCTGGGCGGCGCTCAATTTCTTACCGGCTTCGTCACGATGCAATCGGATCGGGCACTGCAACTGGAGGCACCGGTCACGACGCCGTGGGTGTGGTTAGCCGCGATCGGGCACCAGCACACCACGATTTACGAAAACCTTGATATTTCGACCCGTGAGGTGACCGGACCCGGAACGGCCTTCGTGGCGCAGATCATGACGCCGCTCATGTTCCTCGTTATCCTCGGAATCTTCGTGCTGCTGCTGCTCGCCCTGCGCCACACGAAGGATTCCTCGGGGCTGTTACTCATGGGGGCACTCGCGTTGGTCGGTGCGTTCGTGGTGTTCAACAAGGTGGGCTCGCCGCAGTACATGCTGTGGGTTGCGCCGATTGTTGCCGTGGGTGTGGCTCAGGACTTACGGCTGTGGCGTATCCCGGCATATCTGATGGCCGTCATCGCCGTGCTGACAACGCTCGTTTTTCCTGTCTTCTACCTGCCGCTCATTGCCGGGGATCCCTTTGCCGTGTCGCTGCTCACCGGCCGGAACGCGCTGCTCGCGGTGCTTTTTGCCTGGTCGGTCAGGATGCTGTGGCGCATGGCTTGCGGTCGGGTTCCTGTTCGTGTTCCACTGGCGGCGCATCCGCTCCCCAACCTCGTCCAAGGTCGAGCGTTTCGCGCACCGAGCGGTGAGGGGCATCGGCGCGGGTGAGCGCGGGCCACCGTTTGTCCCGATTCTTGACCCTCAGAATGAAAGCTGAGCTGTGGTTGCAACGTCGGTGAACGTCTGCCGGCAGCATCGGCCGGACGGCTAGGCTGGCCAAATGGCTGATGAGCGCTCGAGCATCCCCCCTTCGCCCGGCACACCTCCGGGGATCGGGTTCGGCGTGGCGCAGTTTGCGCCGGGTACCGATGAAGCGGCAAACCTGCGTCAGATGCGTCGTCTTACCGCGCTCGCCGTGACCCGGGGTGCCGCCGTCATTGTTTTTCCCGAATATTCGTCGTTTTGCGAGGTGCCCCTGGGTCCGGCGTCACTCGCTGCGGCGCAGTCGCTCGACGGCCCCTTCGTTCGGAGTCTCGCCCACCTTGCACGCGAGTTGTCGGTGTTCATCGTGGCGGGCATGATCGAATCAACTGACGACGTGGCGCGCGTCGCGAACACGCTGGTGGCCGTTGACCCCCGGGGCGCGGTTGTGGCGACCTATCGCAAGCTCCATCTCTACGATGCCTTTGGTCAGCGGGAATCCGATCGGGTGCAAGCCGGCGACATTGAATCCCCCCAGACCTTCGCGGTTCAGGGCCTGACCGTGGGGATGCAAACGTGTTATGACATCCGCTTTCCCGAGGTGTCCCGGAGGCTCGCGGATGCCGGAGCCAACGTGATTCTCGTGCCGGCCGAGTGGATGCCCGGGCCGCTCAAGGAGCAGCACTGGCGGGTTCTCCTCACCGCGCGGGCTCTGGAAAACACCGTCTATGTCGTGGCGGCCGATCAGGCACCACCAATCGGAGTGGGCCAGAGCATGATCGTTGACCCCATGGGCGTTGAACTCGTGACACTCGGTGACATGGCCGACGTGGCCGTGGCCTGGTTAGCACCCGAGCGCGTTGCCGATGTTCGCCACGTGAACCCGTCGCTCTCCCAACGCCGGTTCCGCGTTTCGCCACTGTAGCGCCGGTTACCCGCAGAAGCTCATCAGCCCAAAGTGGCCTTGGTCGCCCGCGAGGGGGCTGCCGCTCGAATGTTGGTGGACGGCTCCGTGCGTAGCGGTAAGTTCTCGGGTTCGCCCGGGGATCTCTCCTCACCGGTCACGATCAGGCCCTGCGAACTGTTTGCCGACCGGGTGAGCTGCGCGATCCAGACCGGATTGATGCTGGGCGCGTGTCCGCCCGAAAACTTGAAATACAGCGGGATGGCAGGATTCAGCCAGGCGGCGCTACGACCATCGCCGACGACGGCAGCATCACGCCACGAGAGGAGGAAACTCTCTCCCCGGCGCAGCTTCTGAATAATCACGACCTGCAGGTGGGCGAGAACGCGATCGTCGAATTCGACCACAACTCGGTCGTACGTGAGGGAACCCATGTGTTGCTTTCCGTGATCGCGCGTGGAGCCGGTAACGGTGAAAGCAACGCTCACACAGGCACACAGCCGTAGTGTTCACAGTTTGACTCTTTTGGGGGTCAGGATCAAGTATTTTTGTGAGTTTGTCTGTCCCCCGCCAGGCCGAGCGCACGCACCACCTCACAGGGTCGCTCAAGATGACCGAAGTGACCGGCGTTGGCGAGAGTCACGATGCTGAAATTGGTGATGATGGCGCGCAACCGGTGCGCATCACTCGCCGCGACAAAGACGTCCCGGTCGCCGACGCTCGCGCGAACCGGACAGACAATGCGCGACCACGACGCCACGGCGTCGTATTCGCCGGCTCGCGCCGATGCCAGGCTGAATCCGTGTGGGCGCACTTCTCTCGCGAACGCAGCAATCACGCTCGGGTGGATGCGACCGGCGTGACGAAAGAGCGGGGACACCACGCCGCGCAGCAGATGCAGCCGATCGAGACCGGTGACCAGTGCGCGGCCCGGAGTGCCGGCGAGGTGCAGCAGCCGCATCACCTGCAGCAGCGCCGTGTATCCGGGCAGAAGCCTGAACAGGGCGACAGGGTGGCGAACGCTGTCGATCACCGAGAAGGTGGTGGCAGAAACGAGGCCCACCGACACGGTGGCGCGCGTTTCGGCTGCCGCGAGCTGCAGGGCAATGAGGCCGCCCATGGAGTGGCCGACCACGTTCCACCGGCGGTAGCCCAGAGCCCGGGCAATATCAGCGATCGTGGCGGCCATCGTCTCAATGGTGAGATCGGAAGTATCGGCGGGCAGTGGGGTGTCGCCCCACCCGGGAAGATCCGGGATGATCAGGTCTCTGAGCTCACTGGTGCCTAGACGCCGACTGTCCTCGCTCGCGGCCTGAAGCAGGGGCGTCCAGGTGGTCCACGAACCCGCCGCACCGTGAAGCAGAATCGTGGCGGTGTCATTGTCTGTGCGCCGGCCGTGGCGAACCCAAACGGATGCCGAGCCGGGACCCAGTCTCATCGCACTGGTCGTCAAACCAAACCGGCGTGCATCTGTTGCCAGTGCGAAGGGGGCATAGCCCGAGGTGCGCACCGCGGTCGGTTCGGCGTGCCGCGCAGCGTGCTGAGAGAGGACGGAGGTCATAACCCTTATTCGGTGCCCCTGGCCGGGCGGATTGCTCGGCACACCACACGATGAATGCGGGGGATTCTCAGGGAGGAATAGTGAGCGCGGCAGGCTGTTGTGTTTCGAGTGCTCCGCAGTGACCGACGTTTTCACCACAGCCTCGGTCGGCGGCACAACCAACAGAAAGAGACTCCTGTGAACTTGTTTTCCCCCACCACTCTGGGCGACCTGAACCTGACGAACCGTCTGGTCATGGCCCCGCTTACCCGCACCCGATCCGGAAAAGCCGGGATTCCGGGCCCGATTGTCGCCGAATATTACGCGCAGCGAGCCACCCTCGGCCTCATCGTGTCTGAGGGAACCTACCCGAGCCACGCCGGTCAGGGTTTCCCCGGGCAGCCCGGTCTCGTTGAGCCCGAGCAGCTTGAGGGCTGGCGTCAGGTGACCGCGGGGGTGCACGCAGCCGGCGGCCAGATCGTTGCCCAGGTTATGCACGCCGGTCGGGTGACCCACGAGGCCACCACCGGTGGCCGCACGGTTGTGGGCCCGAGCGCCATTGCCATTGCCGGTCAAACCCACACCTACGACGGCAAGTTGCCGTATCCCGTTCCCCATGCGCTCACCGACGCGGAGCTTCCCGGCATTAACGAGGAATTCGTGACCGCATCGCGCAGCGCCGTCGCGGCTGGTTTCGACGGTGTGGAGCTTCACGCCGCCAACGGCTACCTGCTGCACGAATTCTTGTCACCCGCGTCGAACCAGCGTGAGGGTCTCTATGGCGGTTCGCCCGAGAACCGCGCCCGCTTCGTCATCGAGGTTGTTGCCGCGGTAGCGGATGCGATCGGTGCCGGCCGGGTGGGGATTCGTATTTCACCCGAGCACAACATTCAGGACGCACTGGAGACGGATTCCGCCGACGTGCTGGCCACCTATGGCGCTCTCGTGGATGCCCTCGCACCCCTGAACATTGCCTACCTCAGCGTTCTGCACTCCGATCCGACGGGCGCATTCGTGCAGGATCTTCGCAGCCGCTTCGGCAGTGCTGTTCTGCTCAACAGCGGATTCGGGCAGATCACCACGCGTGACGAGGCCTTCGCCATTCTGAGCGATGGACACGCTGACGGCGTTGTCGTTGGCCGGCCGGCCATCGCTAACCCTGACCTGGCACACCGCTGGGAGCAGGACCTGCCGCTGAACGATGCTGACGCCGCCACGTTCTACGGCGACGGCCCCGAGGGGTACATCGACTACCCCTTCTTGGTGCGTAGCTAGCGCAAACTCAGAACGGCCAGCTGCGACGCGGCCCGCTCGAGCACCTCGACCTTCTTACAGAAGGCGAAGCGCACGAGCGGGGCGTAGTCCGCCTGGTAACGGGGTGAGCAGAACGCGCTCACCGGCACGGCCACAACACCGGCCAGTTGGGGAAGTGTGCGGCAAAATTCCGCACCGTCCGTGTAACCCAGTGGTGTGGCATCCGCCACGATGAAGTAGCCCCCCGCCGGCGTGCTCACGGTGAAGCCAGCCGCGCGGAGGCCGGCTCCCAGAATGTCTCGTTTGGCTTTGAGGCTCGCCGCCGCCGCTACAAAGTAGGAATCGGGCAGGTCGAGGCCCACCGCGATTGCGGGCTGAAACGGTGCACCGTTCACGTAGGTGAGAAACTGCTTGACCGCGAGAATCGCCGTCACAAGTGGCGCCGGTGCCGAGAGCCAGCCCACCTTCCACCCGGTGAGGCTGAATGTCTTGCCGCCCGAGGAGATGGCGATGGTGCGCTCGCGTGCCCCGGGCAGCGTGCTGATCGGTGTATGCCGCCGATCAAAGATGAGGTGCTCGTAGACCTCGTCGGTGACGATGAGCACATCGTGTCGATGTGCCAGCTCCACAATCAGCTCCCGAGCATCCTGCGCCAACACCGTTCCCGTGGGGTTGTGGGGATCATTGACAATAATGAGGCGCGTCTTGTCGTTGACGGTGGCCCGGAGGGCATCCAGATCGGGGTGAAAATCGCTCCCACGAAGCGGAACGGTGCGGTGAATTCCCCCGGCCAAGGCGATCAATCCGCCGTACGCATCGTAGAAGGGCTCGAGGGTGACCACCTCGTCACCGGGTTCCACGAGGGCGAGAATGCTGGCGGCCAGGGCTTCGGTAGCACCCGCTGTCACCAAAACCTCCGTGTCAGGATCGACAGTGAGTCCATAGAAACGCTGCTGATGCCGTGCGATCGCGTTCCGCAGCACCGGCAGTCCTCGCCCCGGCGGGTACTGATTCATGCCGTCCGCAATGGCCTGACGTGCCGCCTCGACCACCTCGGCGGGGCCGTCCTCGTCGGGAAATCCCTGACCTAGGTTGATGGCCCCGGTGCGAATAGCCAACGCGCTCATTTCCGCGAAAATACTGGCGCTGATGCTGCCGTCAGCTGCCAACAGGCCCGCACCCGCCGCCGTGCGCCGCCATGCTCCAGCGATGTTCATCGTGAAAGTCCCATGTATTCAAACTACGACATCCACTTCGCGCTACCCTTTTGATAGCTCAATTCATGCTGAGAAGACCGGTTTCCCAGCCCCGAGCAAGGTCACGGTGTCATCATTGGATGCTCCCAGTCTGTACATATAAAACGTTCAGGTTTGGGCGCAAAACTGGCGTTGCTTGGAAGGAGCACCCCATGACAGATAACACCAAGGATTCCGGCACCACCCCCGAATCTCCCGAACCGCACGACGAGTCACCATCATTCGCTGTGAACACCTCCGGTGAAGCGGCCAGCACCCCGCCCGTCGTCGAACCGGATGTCACTCCCACGGAAAACGTCACGCCGCCCGCGACGGCTGCCGTCGTGAATCAGGATTCGACCCCCACCGAGAACGTCGTTCCCGCCCCGGCCGAGTCTCCGACAACGGGCGAGCACCCCACCGCGGCCTACCCCACGGATGCCTACCCCACCGCGGCGTACCCCACGGATGCCTTTGGTCGCCCCGTCGCGGCGACGACGGACGAGAACACCACGGCCACGTCGAACCCCACCATCTCCACGGACGTGACGAAGCGTCGCACCAGCGTGGGCCTCATCGCCGCGCTCGCCATTGCTGCGCTCGTGGGCGGCGCATCCGGTGCCGGCATTTACGCTCTGGTTGACTCCGGTCAAAGCTCCAGTATGTCGAGCACCCAGTCTCAGGGTGCCGCAACCGTCGTGGTCAACAACACAGACAGCGTCAACGAAATCACGGCCGTTGCCGCCAAGGCCTCACCCAGTGTCGTCACCATCGAGGTCAGCAGTGGCCAGCAGGGTGGCAGCGGTTCCGGCGTCATTCTGAGCACGGATGGATACATTCTCACCAACACGCACGTCGTGACTCTGGACGGTGCGGTTGGTGACGCCACGATTCAGGTGAAGAGCAGCGACGGCAAGCTCTACGCCGCCACCATCGTGGGCACTGACCCCATTTCGGACCTCGCCGTCATCAAGCTCACCGACGCATCCGGGCTGACCCCGATCGTTCTGGCCGACTCCTCACAGATCAACGTGGGCGACACCGCCATCGCGATCGGTGCGCCCCTGGGGCTCTCGGGAACCGTGACCAACGGCATCGTGAGCGCGCTCAACCGCAGCATCACGGTTGCCTCATCGGCAGCGCCGTCCACACCCGACAGCACCACGCCGGATGAGAACAACCCGTCCAGCCCGTTCGACTTCTGGAACTTCGATATTCCCGAGCAGGGCGGCAGCCAGCAGCAGCCACGGCAGGCCACGGGCAGCATTTCTTTGCCCGTGATTCAAACGGATGCCGCCATCAACCCCGGTAACTCCGGTGGTGCCCTCCTGAACAGCAAGGGCGAGCTAATCGGCATCAACGTGGCCATCGCCAACGCGGGCGGCTCAAGCTCAGCGTCGGCCGCGGGAAGCATCGGAGTCGGCTTCGCCATTCCGTCGAACTTCGCCGAGCGCATCTCGCAGGAGCTCATTAAGAACGGTAAGGCAACACACGGTCTGCTCGGAGCGAGCGTCACCGGCGTCACCGCCAGCGCATCGAGCACCACGGTGGGGGCCCTCATTACCGAGGTGTCGTCCGGTGGTGCCGCCGAGAAGGCGGGACTGGAAGCGGGCGATGTGGTGACGAACTTCAACGGCTCACCCATCACTGACCCCAACGACCTCACCGCGCAGGTTCGTGTGCTGCCGGCCGGCGGAACGGCCGATCTCACCTACGTTCGTGACGGTAAGTCCACCACGATCTCGGTGACCGTCGGCGAGCTTTCGAGCTAGCCTCTACGCTCCTTCCGAGCTCTGATTGAACACTGCGCCGCCGGCTGGTCCGGCGGCGCAGTTGTGTGTACCGAGCCGGGCCGGTACACGCGGAACCGGCAATGATAGGCTCAACGGCCTACCCAACTACCGGAAAGCGGGCTGCCGCGTGCGTCAAAGTGGTGACCAACTCCTCCCCGGGGTCTCGTACGTGATGCCCGTGCTCAACGAGGTAACTCACGTGCGTGCGGCCGTGATGAGTCTTCTGCACCAGGACTATGCCGGACCGTTTGAGGTGACGCTGGCCCTCGGTCCGAGCCTGGACGGCACGACAGAACTGGTCGAGGAGATGGCGGCCGTGGACGGTCGTATTCGCATTGTGCCTAATGACGTGGGATCCACCCCGGCAGGACTGAACACCGCCATTCGGGCCTCCAAGTATGACGTGGTCATTCGCGTGGACGCGCACTCCGTTCTGCCCGCCAACTATGCGCGCATCGCCGTGGAGACGCTGGAACGCACCGGCGCCGACAACGTGGGCGGAATCATGGATGCTCAGGGGAGCACCCCGTTTGAGAAGGCGGTTGCCCGTGCCTATGGCACCCGTATTGGACTCGGTGGTACGCCGCACCACGTGGGTGGCAAGCAGGGCAAGGCCGAGACGGTGTATCTCGGGTGTTTTCGCACCGAGAGCATCCTCAACGTGGGCCTGTTCGATGAGGGGGTCAAGCGGGGGCAGGACTGGGACCTGAACCGTCGCCTGCGCGAAGCCGGGGGAACCGTCTGGTTCACCCCCGAACTCCGCGTGGTTTATCGACCTCGGCCAAGCGTGGCCCGGCTTGCCCGGCAGATGCTCTCTACCGGGCTGTGGCGCGGCGAACTCGCGCGGCGATATCCCGCGGCCAACGGCATCCGCTATTTCATTCCGCCGCTCATGGTGGTGGGTGTGGCACTCGGCGTGCTTCTCGGGCTTGGCGGTGTGGTGCAGGCTACTGCCGGGGTGACTCCCTGGCTGCTGCTTGGATTGATTGTTCCCGCAAGCTACGCACTCATCGTTGTGGCCGCGACCGTCACCGTGGCACGGCCCGACGGGTTTCGTTCCGCCTGCCGCTTTCTCGTAGTCTTGCCGTGCATTCATTTTTGTTGGGGCGTGGGCTTTGTCCTCGGATTCCTCAAGCTCACCAGCAACATCACGGCACACACGGGAAGATAACCACATGCACGCTACGCCCAGCTCGGCTCGGCCCACGTCGATCGCCGAGTTGCGCAGGGTGGCCCAGCCACCGGAGGTTCGTCTGCGTGCCAACGCGGAGCACTGGACGGCCAGCCTGTACCTGCGCGACATTTCTCCCTACGTCACCTGGATGCTGCTGAAGACGCGCATCTCGGCCAACGGCGTCACTGGGCTCATGATTCTGACCGGATGGTTGACCGCGGCCGCGCTGCTGATTCCCGGTATCGGGGGTGCCCTGCTCGCCCTCGTGCTCGGGCAGTTGCAGATGCTCATTGACTGCTGTGACGGTGAGGTGGCGCGCTGGCGCAAGACGTCATCACCGGCCGGAGTGTTCCTCGACAAGGTGGGGCACTACTCTACCGAGTCGCTCATTCCCATCGCCCTCGGATTTCGCGCTGCAATGTACCCGATCGAGGCACCGGCAGACTTTCTGTGGACGAGTCTGGCGCTGCTACTCGCCCTCATCATCGTGCTCAACAAGGCACTGAACGACATGGTGCACGTGGCCCGGGCCAACGCCGGCCTCACCAAGCTCGCGGACGCGCACGGCGAGAGCGCCCCCACCTCAAGCCTGCTGAAGCGCGCGCGCCGGTTGGCCCGGTTCCTTCCGTTCCACCGCCTGTACCATTCCGTGGAACTCACCATGGTGATCTTTGTCGCGGCTCTGGTGGGACTCGTTTTTGGTGAACCGACGGTGGACCGGGTGCTCCTGATTGCGCTGGTTCCGCTGGCATTCCTGTCACTGATCGGGCATTTCGTGGCGATCATGGCGTCGAAGCGTGTCCGTGCCTAGCGTCGCGGGGCGGAGTGCCGACAGTCCTCTGGCGCCGACGGTTCCGACCGTGGGCGTCGTGGTGCTCACTCAGGGCACGAGGCCGGTAGAACTGGAGCGGGGCATCCGGAGCCTGCTGGCACAGACGGGCGTTCATCTCGACGTGGTCTGTGTGGGTAACGGCTGGGATCCCGTTGACCTGCCGGGAGGAGTGCGGGCGCTGGGTCTGCCGACAAATCTGGGCATTCCCGCCGGCCGCAACCGCGGCGTGGCGCGGGTGAGCGGCGAATTTCTGTTCTTCCTTGATGACGACGCGAGCATCCCGGACCCCAACTTTCTGCGCAACGCCATTGCTCAGATTCGAGCCGACCCGACGATTGGCCTGCTGCAACCCCGGGTCGTGGACCCAGAAGGGCTTGCCTCGCCGCGGCGCTGGGTTCCCCGTATTCGCAAGGGTGAGGCCACCGAGTCCAGCGCCGTGTTCTCGGTGTGGGAGGGCGCGGTACTGCTGCCCCGGGCGGTCTTTGACGCCACTGGCGGCTGGGCCGAACCCTTCTTCTACGCCCATGAGGGTATTGAGCTGGCGTGGCGAGTATGGGACCAGGGGCTGCGCGTCTGGTACGCGGGTGACCTGGAAGCCAATCACCCGTTCATGCACCCCACGCGGCATGCTGCGTACTACCGCCTCAATGCCCGCAATCGTGTGTGGCTCGCCCGACGTAACCTGCCTGCTGCGCTGGTGCCGCTCTACGTAGGCTCCTGGACACTCATTCAGCTGCTGCGCTGGTCACGCAATCCCTCGGCACTGCGCGCCTGGTTCGGCGGCTGGCGTGAGGGATGGCGCACCGACCCGGGGGAGCGGCGCGTACTCGCCCTGCGCACGGTGTGGCGTATGACGCGAGCCGGGCGACCCCCGGTCGTCTGAGCTTCGGCGGAGGGTAGGCTTAAGAAGTGGGTATTCAGAAAGACGTCGGGCGCGCGTTCAAGTTAGTTAAAGACGCGATGGCGTCACGCAAAGCGAAGACTCTTCTCGCCGGTCGGCTGGCCTCCCGCGAGCCGCTGCCGAGGAATCACTTCACGATTGCCGTGTACTTCGCCGACGGCCCCGTGAACATGTACCAAATGCGCCAGTGGTATAAACCGCTCCTGAAGCTGGCCGAGACGTGGCCCGTGCTGGTGCTGAGTCGCACCGGTGGCGGCTCCCTCAAGCTGTTGAAAGAGTCGCCGCTTCCCGTGGCCCATGTGCGCTCCGTGCGCGACCTCGAAAACGTGATTCACGACCAGAACATTCATATCGTGTTCTACGTCAATCAGAATCCCCGCAACTTCCAAATGATGCGTTATGGGCGCATGTGGCACGTCTTCATCAATCATGGTGAAAGCGACAAAATGTACATGGTCACGAACCAGTTCAAAGCGTATGACTACTCCCTCGTGGCGGGGCAGGCCGCGCTTTCCCGGCTCAACCGCGTGCTGTGGGACTACGACTTCGACAAGCGTGCCATTCCCATTGGCCGCCCACAGGCCGATCATTTCAGCGGACCGCTGCCCTACACCCCCGATTCTCGCCAGGTTGTGCTGTACGCACCCACCTGGGAGGGCGACCGCCCGGCCGCGGCCTATGGCTCCATCGTCACCCACGGCGTGGCACTCGTCACCGCCCTCCTTCGCACCGGCACCCACCGCGTGATCTATCGCCCGCACCCGCGGAGTGGCGTGGTCGACCACGAGTATGGTGCGGCTAACAAGCGCATTGTGGCTGCCATCGAGGCCGCCAATGCCAAAGATCCCGCGGCGCAGCACATCTACGACACCGGTCCTAACCTGGGTTGGCAGTTGTCGGCCGCCGACGTGGCTATCGTTGACATCTCGGCCATGGTGTACGACCGGTTGGCCGCGGGTAAGCCGCTCATGATCACCCGACCCGTTGACCCCTCCGCTCTGATCGACACGAGTGGGTACCTGTCGGACTGCGAGTGGCTTGACGCATCCGCTACCGAGGGAATCGCCGGAGCCCTCGATGCGCTCAAGAACAACACCACGGCAGCAGCTCGGCTCGACTCCTGGGTTCAGCACTACTTTGGCGACACGACGCCGGGCGCGGCGACGGCACGCCTCCACGCTGCGGTAGCGGGCCTCATGACCGAGTGGGACCGTCACGCGGTCCTGCACGCCGGTGACGGACTGTTCGATATTCCCGACCCTGACTCGGTGGACGTACCCGAGTCATAGGGTCATTCAGCGCGGTTCTCGGGTGGGACGGGTGGGCGGCGCCGCGGAAAGAGCGCGCGCGCCCCAGTGCCGAGGCCTGGCAGGGTGCGCACCGAACGCAGCGCCGGCTCCGTGCGCGCCAGACGCAGTGTGGGGAAGAGTTCGGCACGAAACTCGGGCGGGGCCTGCCCGAACGCTAGCCGTGACGAGCGCACCACCTTCTTTCCGAGCAGATGATTGCCGGTGCCGCCGATGACGGCGCCCACGCCGAACGGGAGGGCCTTGCCGAGCAGGCTGGCCCCACCTTTGGCCGCGAACTGGCGAATGAACACGCTCTTGAGCTTGTCGGTGAGTGGCCCGAGGATGGTGCGCGGGAGGCTGTTGGTGATCAGTTCGCCCCAGTAGGCGGTGCGTGCGCCACCGCCGGTAAATTGGGCCGCGAGCTGGCGAACGAGATCTGATCCCTCGGTGCCGAGCATCATGGTCATTACGAGCGCGCGGGCACGGTCCGGGTCATCGATGGCGAGCCCATGCACTTCGCTCACGGACTGGGCAAACAGGGCCGTGGCCTCCAGAAAGCCTGCGGTTTCGACACCGGAGAGGGCCAGAGTCATCCCGGTCCCGACGCCGGGGATCACGGCCGTGGCACCCACGGCAGCACCGCCGGTCGTGACGGCCGTGAGGTAGCGCCGCTCCAGAATCAGAATGATCTCGGCGGGGGTTGCCTGCAGATTGCGAGCACGGATAGCCCGAATGTGGGCCAGCACCACCGGACGGTGAATCGACAGCATGCGGTCGAATCCGCGAACGAACCCTCCGGGAAGCTGACCGCCCTGGGGCGTTCCTCCCGTCGACGACGCGAGCGGCGGGGGTGTGCGGGCCATCGGGCCCTCCTTTCGCTGTGTGGATCAAGACGCTGGTGCCTTCAGACTACGTGCCTCAGGCGCGCTTCACGCCGTACTCGGCGTTGTAACGGGCGAGCACCTCGTCGATGGGGCCATCGAGCACCAGATCGCCCTTGTCGAGGTAGAGGCCTCGAGTGCAGAATCGGCGGAGGTCACGTTCGTTGTGCGACACGATGAAGAGGGTTCGCCCGCCCGCGAGCAGCTCCTCGATACGCTGGTAACACTTTTCGCGAAAGGCCTTGTCACCCACCGCGAGTACCTCGTCCACGAGGATGATGGGCTCTTCGAGTCGCGAGATGACAGCAAACGCGATGCGCACCTTCATTCCGCTCGAGAGGTGCTTGTACGGGGTGTCAATGAAGTCGGCGATCTCCGCAAACTCGATGATCTCGTCGAACCGCAGATCAATCTGCTTCCGCGTCATACCGTGCAGCCCAGCGGTCAGGTACACATTGTCACGAACGGAGAGGTCATCCACGAATCCGCCGGTGATCTCGATCAGGGGTGCGACGCCCTCGGTCACCCGCACAGTACCGGCATCGGGAAGGACAACCCCGGTCACGAGCTTGAGCAGGGTGGACTTACCCTGACCATTTCGTCCCACGACACCGATGGCCTCGCCGCGCTGCACCGTAAAGGACACGTTCTGTAGGGCCCAGAATTCACCAGGTCGGCTGCGACGGCTGCGGGCCGCAAAGAGGTCCTTGAAGTTGCGGCGACCGCGCCGGTTGCGGCGAAAGCGGATGCCCACCCCCGACAGCGAAATCACCGGCGGTGTGTTCGGTGCCAATGCGGCAGAAATAGCCACTAGATCTCCTTCAGTACCGAGCGTTCGGAGCGCGAGAAGACGAGGAGGCCGAGCGCCAGGAAAGCCACGGACATGGCGGCGCCGATCGCCACGGCGAACCAGTCGAGCTGGTCGGGAAAGAATGCGGCGCGATAAAGGCTGAAAATACCGCTCAGGGGATTGAAGGCGGCCCAGAACTGAAGGTTGCCCGGAAGATCCGCGGTGCTGTAGATAATCGGCGACGCGTAGAACAGAAAGCGCAGGATCAGTTTGACCGCGCGTTCGAGGTCGCGGAAAAACACCACGAGTGGGGCCACGAGCAGACCGACACCGGCAGTGAGGATCACCTGAAGCAGGATGGCCAGCGGAAAGAGCAGGGCATCAGCACTGATCTCGGCTCCGTAGACCACGGCAAAGAGCACGAGCACGGGGATAGCAGCGACAAACTCGATGCCCTTGGAAAGCACCAGACGATTGACCCAGATGGTGCGCGGAATGCGGGTGGAGCGAATCAGCTTCGCTTCGCGCAGAAAGGCACGGGTGCAGTCCGAGACGGCCCCGTTGAACCACATCCACGGCAGCAGTGCCGCGAGAAGGAACACAATATAGGGTTCGGATCCCACGTTCCGCTCGAAGACCTGCGTGAAGACGAACCAGTAAATGCCCGCCATCACGAGCGGATCCAGAATCGACCAGAAGTAGCCGAGAACGGATGTCGAATACCGCACGCGCAGGTCTCGTCTGGTTAAGAGCCAGAGGGAATGCCAGTAACGCGCCAGTGGGGTGCGCTGGTGCGCACGCACATCGTCAAAGGTACTACTCACGCGATCTATCGTAGGTGAGCGAATGCGCACGCGAGTTCACGGCGTATCCGCTCACTCACCCGAAGGTTATTAAACGAAGAGGTTCGCGCGCTCGAGGTCTTCAGCGAAGTCGACCTCGACGGCATAGAAGTCGGAGATGTTGACCGGCTCAACGAGCATGCTGTTCTTCTCGATGGCCAGTTCAATTCCACGTTCGAAGTAGTCCTGGTCGCCGACCTTGGCAAGGTGACGCATGAGCACGGCCTTGTCGCCGCTGGACACGTAGTTGATACCTACGGCTTCGCCGAGACCGTTCTTCACGGTCTTCGACAGCTCCTGGATGTAGCCCTCGGCGCTGGTGGTGTACTTCACCTCTTCATCGGACACCTTGTCGGTGTTCACGGTGACGAAGGACTGGTCCCGTGCCATCATGGCGGCCGCGCGGTCGAGGATGGCCGGATCGAAGACGACGTCACCGTTCATCCACAGCACCCCACCAGTGGTGGAGGCCTGAAGAGCGCGCAGCAGGCTCTTCGACGTGTTGGTCTGGTCGTATTCCTCGTTATAAACGAAGGATGCCTGCGGGAACGCCTCGATGATGTGCTCAAGCTTGTAGCCCACAACGATGGTGACCTGGGCTGCACTGCCGAAGGCGTGGTCAATGTTGTCGAACTGCTGCTGCATGATGGTGCGACCGTCACTGAGTTCGGTCAGCGGCTTCGGCAATGAGCGGCCGAGACGGCTGCCCATTCCGGCCGCAAGAATTACAATTTGGGTAGTCACGATTATCTCCTGAAGAGTGGATCGGGTGACCCGCGCACCTCTAAGAAGATAAGAGTTCACTCAGGATTCACCCACAAGTTTCTGTAAAGACACACCGTTATGCCTCTCTCACCATATCTCCAAACCACAAAAATGGGGGCGGGTGACCAATTCTGGGGCCATCTTGTGACCTAGAGCCGTTCTTCTGTCCCGACTAAAATCACGTTACTGGCCCTTAACACCTCTCAGCCAGATGGACCTTGGTAGGTTAGCGGGGTGACGACTGTACCGCCGAACTCCGAGCCCGACGGGCAGCCGTCAGACGTGCAGTCCAGCGCTGGCGAGGCTGAATCCGCCGCTCCTTCAGCCGACGCGCCCTCTGATGCGACCGCAATTAAGCCGGCGCCGGTTCGAAAATCACCGGTGCGCAAACCCGCCGCGCCCCGCACAACATCGCCTCGCCCCAAACCTGCGGGGTCGGCGGCTCCGGCGTCTGCCGCCGCCAAATCTGACACCACCCCGCGAAAGCCGGCCTCCGTCCGTTCCGGTGCTGCCAAGCCTGCCACCGCCAAGCCGGCCTCCCCGCGCACCGGCACGGCGAGCACCAGTGCAACCCGGTCTCTGGCCACCGCCAAGACAACGGCCGCCCGATCCAGCGCGGTGAAGACGGCCGCGGCGAACTCAACGGCCACCAAGGCCGCGGCGGCCACCAAAGCCACAGCGGCTCGGGCGGCCGCGAGCAAGACCGCTGCCCGACAGGCTGCAACGATACGTGCTGCTGCTGCTGCTGCTGCCGACACGTCGGCCGTGCAGGATGTTGGACGGGAACCTGTTGACAAGGCAGCGGCTGAGCTCGTCACAGTGGTGCCCACCTTTGTGCAAGACACCGTCTTACTCGAATCGTCGTCAGCCCTGCTGTCCCCGCAGGCCGGCGGATCGGAAAGCCTGACGTACCGCGCGTCACCTAGCCCGAAAACGGCGACCACAGCTGTTGTCGCCGTGCCACGCGAGCCCGAGCCCGTGACCACTCCGAAGGCTGTGGAGTCGCTCGCCCCCCTCGTTCTTTCCGCCCGAGGCCTGCTTAAGCGGTTCGGTCGCACCGTTGCCGTCTCCGGAGTTGACATCGAGGTGCGGGCCGGTTCGTTCTTCGGAATCGTTGGTCCTAACGGCGCCGGCAAGACCACGACGCTGTCCATGATCACCGGGTTGCTTCGCCCGGACGAGGGCTCGGTGCACGTGCACGGTATCGATGTCTGGAAACAGCCACAGGATGCAAAGCGGGCCATGGGAGTACTTCCCGATCGGCTTCGGCTGTTCGACCGACTCACCGGTGCTCAGTTACTCCACTACTCCGGAATTCTGCGCGGGCTGGACGGTGAAACCGTGCGAGCCCGGTCCGCGGACCTCAGCAGCGCCTTCGGTCTGACCGACGCCCTGAACCGACTCGTGTCCGACTACTCGGCCGGCATGACAAAGAAAATTGCGCTCGCGTGCGCCATGATCCACTCCCCGCGCCTGCTCGTGCTCGACGAGCCCTTCGAATCGGTGGACCCGGTCTCGGCGGTGATCGTCACCGAGATTCTGCAAAAGTACGTGGCGGGCGGTGGAACCGTGGTGCTGTCCAGCCACGGCATCGACATGATCCAGCGTGTGTGCGACAACGTGGCCGTCATCGTCAACGGGCAGGTACTCGACGCGGGAACAATCGATCAGGTTCGTGGTGAGAAATCGCTGGAGGACCGCTTTGTGGAACTCGCCGGCGGTCGCACGGAATCGGAGGGCCTCGCGTGGTTGCACAGCTTCTCGGACTGAAACTCCGGCTGCTGTCCAACCTGTTCCGGCGCAGCCCCGGGCAGACTGCCGGCGTCGTTGCCGGCCTCCTCTATACGCTCGCGGTGACCGTTGCTCTGTTTGTGTCACTCGTTGGTCTGCGCCAGGTGAGTGACGTCGCCCTGATTCGCGACGCCGTCACGGTCACCGGCTCGGTCATCGTGCTCGGTTTTCTGCTTCTGCCACTGGTGTTTGGAACGGAAGACGCACTGGACCCCAGACGGTTCGGCCTTTTTGGGCTTCCGACCCGGGACCTGTCCTTTGGTCTCGGAGTCACGGGTCTGCTCGGCATTCCCTCCGTGACCCTCACGGTTGTGCTGATCGGCACGATTGTCACCTGGTCGCGTGGTGGAGCCGAAACGCTGCTGGCGATCGTTTCGGCCGCCCTGATTCTCGTGACGTGTGTTCTGTTGTCGCGACTGGGCAGGGGCATCGGTGCGCTGGTGTTGTCCAGGCGCCGATCCCGGGAGTTCACCGGTGTGGGCGGCGTCGTTCTGCTCGTTGTTATCGCGCCGATTATTCTCCTGCTGCTCAACACGGATTGGGGTCGGACCGGCCGCGGGGTGCTCAGCGGGCTCGCAACGATTCTCGGCTGGACACCGTTCGGTGCGGCGTGGTCTGTTCCCGGTGACGCTGCTGTTGGCCAGGCCGGAACGGCGATCCTGAAGCTTCTCCTGGCCGCGGTCACCGTCTGGGTGCTGTGGCTGGCGTGGCAAGCAGTCGTCGCTCGCCTGCTGGTGACACCCGGTCGCGACGCGGTGGCTCGCGAGAACACGGGGCTCGGGTGGTTCGACCGCCTGCCCCACAATCCCATCGGTGCCATTGCCGCACGCACCCTTACCTACTGGGCACGGGATTCGCGCTACGGGGTGTCCTTCCTCATGATTCCCTTTGTACCCATCCTGGCCGTGCTTCCACTGGCCTTTGCCGGAGTTCCCCTGCAGTGGTTGGCGCTTGTGCCGGTTCCACTGGTCTGTGTCTTCCTCGGGTGGTCGATCCACAATGACGTGGCTTTTGACAGCACCGCCATCTGGCTTCATGTGGCGTCTGGAACGCGTGGTTTCACCGACCGCCTGGGACGGTTGATTCCCACGCTGGCCCTGGGCATTCCGGTGATCGGTCTGGGATCAGCGGCGAGCATTTCTATTTACGATGACTGGTCGGTGCTGCCATCCATGCTCGGAGTGAGCACGAGTATTTTTCTCTGCGGTCTTGGCCTGTCGAGCTTCACGTCGGCGCGTTATCCCTACCCGGTGGCGAAACCCGGAGACAGCCCGTTCGCTCAGCCACAGGCATCCGAGTCATCATCGGCGCTCACCCAGAGCGTCTCTTTTCTGGGTCCGATTGCTCTGGCGTTGCCCGCCGCCTTCTGTGCCTACCTTGGTTTCACCAGTGACCTGAGCTGGCACCTGACCGCGCTCCTGGTGGGCGTCGGAATCGGGCTGGTGACACTGATCGTGGGTGTCTGGGCCGGTGGGCGTATCTTTGAGCATCGTGGTCCCGACATGCTGGCGGCCGCACAGCGTGCCTGATCTGGTCTGAGTCGGCGCGCGCGGTTTACACTGGAGTCATGACTGATATCTTCCGTGCGAGCAGTGTCGAACCCGGTCAGCCCGGGGGTGGAATCTCCACCCTTGATCGTGAGCTCGAAGAGCTGCTGAACCAGGAGCAGATTGAGCCGGGCGACCACGAGCGCTTCTCGCACTACGTGCCCAAAGACAAGATTTTGGAGTCGGCCATCACGGGCAAGCCGGTGAAGGCACTCTGTGGCAAGAAGTGGCTGCCGGGTCGCGACCCGGAGAAGTTTCCGGTGTGCCCCACCTGTAAGGCCATCTGGGAGAAGATGAAGGACAAGTAGCTCTCTGCGCGGTTACCGGTAGGTCGTAGGAATCACGGCATCGCCGCGGCCCAGTCGGAATGCTTCGATCGGCAACTCTCTCATCACTGTGGCGCAGTGTGCTCGTGCGAGCTCGGTGCCCGCGGCACCGGTGAATCGCTCGGTGAGAACGCCGTCTGCGATGAGTGGAACGAGCAGTGGGCGGTCCCGTGCGGTGCCCGCTTCTGCATCCGCCGGTGCTGCGGCCGGCCCCGCTCCCAGCAGCACAACCTCTTCACGTGCCGTACCGTGCTCGTCAATGCGGCGGATCGCGTTCTTCCGGCCACCAATGGAGGTCTTCGAGACCGATGTCTTGGCCACCGAGATCCACTCGGCATTCGGACTGCGATGGGCCACCAGTTTGTAGACCAGGCCGGCGGCGGGTTCGCCCGAGCCCGTCACAACGGATGTCCCCACTCCGAACGCATCAACCGGTGACGCTGAGAGGGCTGCGATCGAGAATTCGTCGAGATCGCTCGTCACGGTGATCGTGGTGTTCACCGCTCCGAGGGAGTCGAGCTGCGCTCGGGCGGCAGCCACGACCGTTGGCAGGTCTCCCGAGTCAATGCGAATCGCGCCGAGTTGCGGCCCGGCCACCTCCACCGCAAGAGCGATGCCACGAGGCACGTTGTACGTGTCGACAAGAAGCGTCGTTCCCGTTCCGAAGGCGGCCACCTGCGCGCGGAAAGCCTCCTCCTCGCTGTCGTGAAGCAGGACAAAAGAGTGCGCTGCCGTTCCCATCGTGGGGATGCCCCAGGTGCGGCCGGCTTCGAGGCTGCTGGTGGCGGAGAACCCGGCGATGTACGCGGCTCGGGCGGCGGCCACAGCGGCATGCTCACTCGTGCGGCGCGAGCCCATCTCCGCGATCGGTCGCCCGAGGCTCACGGACACCATCCGGGCGGCGGCGCTGGCCACCGACGTGTCGTAGTTGAGCACGCTCAGAATGATGGTCTCGAGCATGACGCCCTCGGCAAAGGTGCTCTCCACCTGCAGCAGGGGTGAGCCGGGGAAGTAGGCATCGCCCTCCTGATAGCCCCAAACGCTGCCGCGGAAGGCGTAGTTGGCGAGAAAATCCAGGGTGGGTCGACGCACAACCGCGTTCTCTTCCAGCCAGCTGAGTTCCGCGTCCTCGAACCGGAACTGACGGATGAGCTCCATCAGTCGTCCGGTACCGGCAACGATTCCGTAGCGTCGACCGGTGGGGAGGCGGCGGGCAAAGGCCTCAAACATGCACTCTAGATCGGCGCGCCCACTCTGAATCGCGGCGTCAACCATGGTGAGTTCGTAGCGGTCTGTGCGGAATGCGGGGGACAAGGTCACGGCACGAGCCTATCCGTCCGGGCCGATGACGGCGGGAGGTTGGGGCGACTAGGCTTGACCGAGTGACTGACGCACCGATTGGAATCTTCGACTCCGGAGTGGGCGGGCTCACGGTTGCGCGGGCCATCAAAGACCAGTTGCCCAACGAATCGCTGCTGTATATCGGTGATACCGCGCATTCGCCCTATGGGCCCAAGAAGATCGCCGACGTGCGGGGATTCGCTCTTGATGTGCTGGACGACCTCGTGGCTCAAGACGTGAAGCTCATCGTCATTGCGTGCAACACCGCATCCGCAGCGATGCTGCGTGATGCCCGCGAGCGCTACAGCGTGCCCGTGATCGAGGTGATCCAGCCGGCCGTGCGCCGTGCCGTGGGCACAACGCGTAACAAGCGAGTCGGCGTGATCGGTACCGAGGGAACCGTGAACTCACGGGCCTACAACGACGCTTTTGCCGCGGCCACGGACATCCGCTTGTTCAGCGCGGCCTGCCCGCGATTTGTGGAATTTGTGGAGGCGGGTGTGACGTCGGGCGCCGAGGTGCTTGCCGTCGCTGCGGAGTATCTTGCCCCCCTGCAAGAGGCCAACGTGGACACCCTCGTTCTTGGCTGCACGCACTATCCGTTTCTGCGGGGCGCGATTTCATATGTGATGGGTGACGCTGTCACGCTGGTATCCAGTGACACGGAAACGGCCAACGACGTGTACCGGGTCTTGGTGAGCCAGGGCCTCGAACGTCATAGCCGGTCGGCCCCAACCTACCGATATGAGGCCACGGGAGCGAGCGCCGACGATTTTCTCGAGCTGGCACATCGGCTCCTCGGGCCCGAGATCTCCCGGGTTAATTTGATTGAAACCGGCTCACTCAGCCTCGCCGACCTGAACGAATTCGCCGCACTGCACCCCCCAACCACTGTCAAGGAGAACCCATGAACGACGCTGTACGCATCGACGGACGCACCAATGATCAGCTGCGCCCCATCACCATCGAGCGCGGCTGGAGCGAGCAGGCGGAAGGTTCCGCACTGATCTCCTACGGCCGCACCAAGGTGCTCTGCACCGCGTCCTTCACCAACGGCGTCCCACGCTGGATGTCGGGCAAGGGCAAGGGCTGGGTCACCGCGGAGTATTCCATGCTCCCTCGCTCTACGAACTCTCGCATGGACCGTGAGTCGGTCAAGGGCAAGGTTGGTGGACGCACCCATGAGATCAGTCGTCTGGTGGGACGCAGCCTGCGCGCGGTCGTGGACATGAAAGCGCTGGGCGAAAACACCATCGTTCTTGATTGTGATGTTTTGCAGGCCGACGGCGGAACGCGCACCGCCGCAATCACGGGTGCCTACGTGGCTCTCGCCGACGCTCTGGCGTGGGGCCGCGAGAAGAAGTTCATCGCCCAGAAGGCGCAGCCCCTCACTGATAGTGTGTCAGCGGTCTCCGTGGGCATCATCGGTGGTGTGCCTATGCTCGACCTGGCATACACCGAAGACGTCCGTGCCGACACCGACATGAACGTGGTGGTCACCGGACGAGGCAAGTTTGTTGAGGTGCAGGGCACGGCCGAGGCCGCACCCTTTGACCGCACCGAGCTGGACACTCTGCTGGACCTCGCTCTGGCCGGTGCCATTACGCTCACCGAGTTCCAGAACCGCGCACTGGAAGGCTGAGCAATGCAGATCGTACTGGCTACGCACAACGCTCACAAGGTGGAGGAGCTGCGCCGCATCCTGGAGCCGCAACTGCCCGGTATTGAGGTTCTCGCCTACGACGGCCCCGAACCGGTCGAAGACGGGGCTACTTTCACCGCGAACGCACTGATCAAAGCACGGGCGGCCGCAAAACACACGGGCTTGCCGGCGATCGCCGACGATTCGGGAATCTGCGTTGACGTGCTGGGAGGTGCGCCGGGGATCTTCTCCGCCCGCTGGGCCGGCCCGGACCGCGACTCCGACCAAAACCTGCAGCTTCTGCTCTGGCAACTCAGTGACATGGCTGATGAACACCGCGGTGCGAACTTCACCTGTGCGGCAGCCCTCGCCCTACCGGACGGCACCGAGCACGCTGTGGTGGCCGAGTGGCCGGGGCAGCTGCTGCACGAGCCCAATGGCACCAACGGATTCGGTTACGATCCCATCTTCTTGCCCGACGGGTATGCCATTTCGGCGGCCGAGCTGTCGGCGCATGTGAAGAATCAGGTGAGCCACCGAGCCATGGCATTCGAAGCGCTCATCCCCGTGGTGCGTGAGGTCCTAGGCGCCTAAGCCTCGATCCACCGGTCTGCCTTGACTGATCGGCGTCACTGAATTCAGATCGTGGTTTTTGGTGGCGGGCAGGGCGAGGCTGCCGACCTTGCTGCCGGTGGTGTTCCAAGTCTTCGTTCGCCGGGTGGCTGGTGGTTAGGTGGCGGCGGTTTGCGGCGGGCCGCAGGCCGCCGCGAACGCGGTCGTCCATCCGGGTTTCCATGGCCAGTTGGCGGGGAGGTGCAGGGTGATCCTGCGTGCCGAGGTGGAGATGCGGGCGGGGATGCTGATGAGTTTGCGACGAATGGTGCCGCTGCGTGCCTTGCCGAGATCGCTGCCGGCCAGCGAACCAACGGCGCGCGAAAGGTTGAAGGCGATCGTGGCCAGCACGAGCCAGGCCGCGTTGGCCGTGAACACACCTGATGGCAGGTGCGCCAGCGCGCTGTCCTTAAGGTCGGCGTTAATCTGCTCGATGATGGCGTGCTGCCGGTGGGTCTGGTCCGCGGTGACAGTGTCCAGGTCGCTGGTGGTGAAGAACGCATGAAACCGATGCGTGTCAAACAGGGTCGGCTGCCCTTCGGTCGCCTTCTGATTCAGTTCCGGGATCCGGCGCACGACCAGGCGCCCCACGATGCGTTCGGCCTTCTTGCGCGAGCTGAACGCGGTGAACACGACTTCCGCGACCTCGGCGGACGATATCCACGCGCCGGTGGCCTCGTCCCGGATCGCATCGGTGTAGTTGATGGTCGTCCATTGGTCATCGGTGATCGTGCCGATGGCGCGCTTAACGGCCGGGTCCATGCGTGCCGTGATGGACACTTTTGCGCCAGCCCGGTGCGCGGCGGCGACGACCGCGTGCCCATAGAACGCGCTGTCCGCGCGCAGCAGCACGAGGCCGGTGGCCGTCTGGCTGCGGAGGCGTTTCACGGTGGCGAGGACATCCCCGACGAACTTTCCCGCGCCGCGCGGGGAACCTGCCGCGCCTTTCCGCAGCCGGGAGCCGACGATGATCGGTGCCGCCTGGGGTGTGGAGACGATGCCGATCAGAGCGTTCAAGCCGCGCACTCCGGAGTAGCCGTAACCGGAGCCTTGCTTCTGATATCCGTGGACTTCCTTGATCGTGTCGTCGATGTCCACAAGGGCATAGTCGTCGATGCCCGCCACGATCGGGGTGTGTGCGGCGACGTTGACCAGCCACCGCCAAGCGACGGCGTCCAACTGACGGACGTGACCAAACGTGAACGACCGCAGGAACGACCCCAACGTCGACGGGGCATACGTCCCGACGAAGAGTTTCTTCATCCCGCCGTGCCGCAGCAACGCCATGTCATCAATCGAATCGGCACCAGCGAGCATCCCCGCGACCAACGCGGTGACTTTCAACCCCGAGTTCGCGCCGAAGTACCCCGGCAAGGTCAGCCATGCATCGGCGAGGTCGCTGAGGCCGGTTTTCACCGCCAACGCCATCGCGGGGACAAGCCCCGCGGACGACACGAGATTCGTGTCGTCGAAGGTGGCTGACAAGCGGCTGGAACTGTGGAAAAGTTGCATCTACGAGATGCCTCTCGAATCGGTTGAAATGAACCCTAAGTAAGTTCTATTTTTCCTGATCCGAGTGGCATTCTCTGTTTAACGCGCCGCTACGACCCTAACTCGACCGGTGGATCGAGGCTAAGCGCGCACTGAGAACGGCACTCATTCCCAATTAGCGCCCCGACTGGCGATTGGGTCAGCGTGGACCTAACGTTGAGTTATGGGTCATGACCACGCGCACTCCTCGGAGTCGAATCGTACCCGGCTCACACTCGCCATCGGCATTATTGGCGTGGTTTTGCTCGTGGAAATCGTGGGTGCCGTTGTCAGCGGTTCGCTCGCATTGCTGGCCGACGCTGGCCACATGCTCTCTGACCTGCTCGGCCTGATTGTTGCCCTCACGGCAACGATCGTTGCGGCTCGGCCGGCCACAGATCGGCAGACCTTCGGCTATCAGCGTGCGGAGGTCTTCGGGGCGCTGATCAACGGGCTTATTCTGCTCGGGGTTGCCGTGTTCGTGGTGATCGGGGCGGTGAGCCGTCTGCTCGACCCGGCTGCCACGGAGGTTCTGGGCGGCCCCATGCTGATCGTGGCCATCATCGGTCTCGTCGCCAACATTGGGGCGCTGCTTCTGCTGCGCCCCGCCGCCGCTGGCTCGATCAACATGCGCGGGGCTTACCTGGAAGTGCTGGGCGACGCTCTCGGTTCGGTTGCCGTCATTATTGCCGCCACGATCATTCTGCTCACCGGGTTTGCCCCGGCCGATGCGATTGCCTCACTTCTCATTGCGGCGATGATCGTGCCGCGTGCCGTCGTGTTGCTGCGCGATGTGGTGCGCGTCTTCAGCGAATCGGCGCCCGCAGACACCGATGTGGCAGAGATTCGTCGGCACCTCGAGGAAACCACGGGCGTCCTGGCCGTGCACGACGTGCACGTGTGGGCGATCACGAGTGGCGCGCATGTCTTCAGTGCTCACATTGTGGTCGAACCTGAAGTGCTCGCCGACGGCCGGGCCGGCGCCCTCCTCGATGAGTTATCAGCCTGTCTCGCCACGCACTTCGATGTGGACCATTCCACATTTCAGCTCGAGCCCGCCGAACACGCTAGCCACGGGCACGATCACCTGCATCCCTGACCTGGCCCCGTCGTGCGGTCCTTACGCCTCGTGACGACCCTCGTGGTTCGTGGTGAATGTATCGGGATCAAGCGCGAGTGGCCCCGTGACCGGGGCGGCACCTCGTGCCGCACGGCGGGCTTTGACCGTGGACCGAACGTAGTGAAAGGTGGTGGGGATCAGCGTAACGATCACTGCGCCAATGAGGATGATGTCGATGTAGCTGGTCACGAACTCGGCAACCGGCGGTATGTACCCCAAAAGGTAGCCCACGCAAGTGAGCCCCGCGCCCCAGATCATGGCGCCAACCAAGTTGTAGAACGTGTACTTGCGGTAATTCATCTTGCCCACGCCGGCCGCAACTGGAGCGAAGGTGCGCACGACGGGAACGAAGCGGGCCATGATCACGGCCACGCCGCCAAAACGCACGAAGAACGAATTGGTGCGCTCCACATTCGCGATGCTGAACAGGCCGGATTCCTTGCGCTCAAACACGTGCGGACCAAATTTGTGACCAATGAAATATCCCACTTCGCCACCAAGAAAGGCGGAAAAGCCAATGGCCAGGGCAACCCACCAAATATCAATGGTGATGACTCCGGCCGCCGGAAAAGCCAGAAGGCCGGTAATCACCAGAAGCGTGTCTCCGGGCAGTAGGAATCCCACCAGCAGGCCCGTCTCGGCAAAAACGATGGCACACACCACGAGGAGGGCCCACGGTCCGGCCGAGTTAATGATCTGGGTCGGATCCAACCAAGGAATCAAAGCGGTAGGAAACACGGGTGATTACTCCAGTTGACGACGGGGCGCCGAGACGATGAAAGATACTGCGCCACAATAGCGCGTTTGCCCGGCAATATGCCGGAACCCAGACCTCCGGTTCGGGGCACGATGCACCGGTCGGGGCGTCGTGACGCGATGCCCGGCACGTGTCGGAGGGGAGACGCCGACCGCTGACCGCACTTAGGTTATGCTTACCTAAGTTCTTTTCGGGATTACTCCGTTTTTAGTTGAAAGTATCACCTCCTTATGCTCTCCACCGGCTCTGCTCGCGGCCTGGCTCTGCTCCGTGGCCGACCTTACGCGACGGCCCTCGTTGCTGACGGTGTCCGCATCAGCTACGCCGAACTGTCCCTGCTCATTCGCGAGTGCAAGGGTCAGCTCGGTGAGACCCGTCGCCTGGTAATGATTGCCGCGACGAACGCGCTCGAGCCGATCGTCACCTATCTGGCCGCACTGGAGGGCGGGCACCCGGTGTTGTTCGTCTCTGGGGGAGACGACGATGCGAGCCTGGCCCACAAAGCGGCCCTCATCGAGCGGTTCCGCCCCGATGTGATCGCCCAACACGGTCCGCATGGGTGGACGATGGAGGAGCAGAACCCCGGCAGTCGACACACCTTCCATCCGCAGCTCGCCATGCTCGCCAGCACGTCGGGGTCGACCGGGTCGCCGAAGCTCGTGCGCCTCTCCGTCGAGAATGTGCGCAGCAACGCCGCGTCCATCGGTGACTACCTGCGACTCGAACCGAGCGATCGCGCGGCAACGACGCTACCGCTGCAGTATTGCTACGGGCTGTCCGTGGTCAACAGTCATCTGCTCGCCGGTGCGAGCGTCCTGCTCACGGAGCGGTCGGTGACGGATGATGCGTTCTGGCAGGAGGCATCCGCTCATCAGATCACGTCGTTTGCCGGTGTGCCGTACACCTTCGAGATGCTCGAGGCCAGTGGCTTTGCCGAGCGCTCGGTACCCAGCCTGCGCTACCTCACCCAGGCCGGTGGACGACTTGCTCCGGAGCTGACGCGTCGCTTCGCCCGGCTCGGTGATGAGCGCGGATTCACGCTGTTCGTGATGTACGGCCAGACGGAAGCCACAGCGCGGATGGCCTATTTACCTCCGGAGCTCATCGCTACCGCCGCCGGGGCCATCGGTCGACCAATTCCCGGTGGCCGTTTCCGCATCGATGCCAGCGGCACCGCCGATCCGAAGGGGAACATGGGGGAGCTCGTCTACGACGGGCCGAACGTGATGCTCGGCTACGCCGAGACACCGGCAGATTTCGCACTCGGTCGCACCGTGCACGAATTACGCACGGGAGACCTTGCGCGCCACCGGGACGATGGGCTGTATGAGATCGTCGGGCGGATGAATCGCTTCGTCAAGATTTTTGGATTACGGGTTGACCTTGACCGCATTGAGCGGCTTCTTGGCGACGAGGGACTTGAGGTGCGCGTCGCCACCGCCGACGAACGACTGCTCCTCTTCGCCACCTCCGATCGCACCGCGCAGCGGGCACGCGAGCGCGCCGCTGCGCTCGTGGGTGTGCCCACCCACGCCATCCGCGCATACGCTGTGGAGCAGTTTCCGCGCACCTCGAACGGCAAGCCCGACACGGCCGCGCTCGTGCGATTTGCCGGGCTGCAGGATCGTGCCGCTGCCGCTGCCGCTGCCGCATCGAGCATGGCGCCCGGCGCGACCGGTCACCGTGGTGCAGCGGTCTCGCCGCAACACATTCGCGACCTGCTCGCCACGCTGCTGTCCCATCCTGAGGTCAGCGTGAATGATTCATTCGCCACGCTCGGCGGCGACTCCCTCAGCTACATTGAGGTGTCGCTTCGGCTCGAGGAAATGCTCGGTGATCTGCCCCGCGACTGGCCAACGCTCACCGCCCGGGAATTGGCGGCGATCGCCACCAACACGGTCGGTGACGCGACGGCTCGGACGGCTGCACGGCCCGCGCAGGATCCCGCCCCGGCCGCGAGTCCACGCCCTCGTCCCCGCCTGACGAACTTGGTGCGCCTGGAGACTCCCGCCGTGCTTCGAGCACTCGCCATCGTGCTCATCGTTGGCACTCACGCCGATCTTTTCTTTCTGAAGGGTGGCGCGCACCTGCTGCTCGCCGTTGCGGGATACAACCTGGCACGCTTCCAGCTCGCATCGGTGCCGGGGCAAGCGCGGGTCCGCCGGCTCGGGCGCAGCGCCGCGCAGCTCGCGGTACCGGCGGTGCTCTGGATTGGTGGGGTTGCGCTTCTGAACGGCCAGTACCAGTTCACTACTGTTCTGCTGGTGAACAACCTCGTGCCCGGCACTGGGCGGTGGAACGAGCAGTGGCAGTTCTGGTTCCTCGAGACGATACTGTGGACCCTCGTGGGCCTCGCCGTCCTGTTCGCTGTGCGTGCCGTCGACCGCGTCGAGCGGCGGTCACCGTTCGCCTTCGCCCTCGGCGGGCTCGCTCTCGCTCTGATCGTGCGCTTCGCGATCACCGGCATCCACGCCGAGTATGTCGAGCTCTACAGCGGGCCGATCATCGTGTGGCTCATCGCCCTCGGCTGGCTCGTTGCCCGTGCCAACACCACGGCCCGACGAGTTCTTGTCTCGATGATCGCGGTGCTGAGTTCGCTGGGATTCTTCGGTGACCCAACGAGGGAGGCAATACTCGCCGGAGGCATGCTGACGCTCATCTGGATACCGGCGATTCGCGCGCCCCGGTGGATGGTGCCGGTCATCGCCACGGTCGCAGGTGCGTCCATGTTCATCTATCTCACCCACTGGCAGGTCTACCCGCCGTTTGAGCAGACGGCACCCTGGCTCGGTACGCTGCTCTCGCTCATTGTCGGCATCATCACCTGGCGGGTCTACAGTCTGGCGCAGCAGCGTATCGCGCACACCCTGCGGGTGATCCGCAGGCGCAGGCAGGGCGTCGACAACGGCGCTCCGGCCACACCAGTGCTCAACGCGGCGGTGCACCGCGAGAGTGTGCTCCGATAACCACTACTGTGCGGGAGAGGGGACTTGAACCCCCACGCTCGAAAGCACAGGATCCTAAATCCTGCGTGTCTACCAATTCCACCACTCCCGCAATTACCCTGTCAGTCTACTTTCATTGCGGTGCCGTCACTGCGACACGGCTGCACCCATCAGCGCCGGGGCGTAGGCGGCCGTCTGTTGGCGGAGCGCGTTCACCACGGCGGCGACCGCGGGTTGGCGCAGGGATTCCGGTCGCAAGACCATCCAGTACGGGAGCTGCTCCTGAAAATCATCGGGGAGCAGGCGCACCAAGTCGGCGTGCTGGTCGCCCATGAAACACGGTAGAAAGCCGATGCCAGCCCCGGCCCGGGTGGCTTCCACGTGCACGAAGACATTGGTGGAGCTGAGTGAGTCGCGCATTTCGGGCACCAGCCGACGCGGTGCGTCCAGGTCGTCCACCTGCAACATCGAATCCACAAAGTAGACGAGCGGATGAGTGCAGAGCTCGGCCACACTCTGCGGGCTTCCGTTCGCGGCTAGATAGTCCTTCGACGCGTACATTCCGAGCATGTAATACCCGAGGCGAAACGCTTCCGCTCGGTGAACCTGCGGTTCGCCCACGACCACCTCAATGTCCAGGCCCGAGCGGTGCTGCAGCGCCCTGCGGGTCACCGTGACGATCTCCACCCGCAGCTGGGGATTCGCGCGTTGCAGAGCGGCGACGGCCGGGGCCGCAATGTAGGCGCTGAAGCCATCCGTGGCGGAGAGCCGCACCACGCCGGACAGCTGGGGTGGTGCTCCGAGGGGCAACGCGAGCAGGCGCACGGCGGATTCCACATTCTCGGCAGCCGCGGCGGCGCGGGCGCCCAGGTCGGTGAGTTCCCAGCCGCCCACGGTTTTGGAGAGCACCCGGCCGTCGAGCACCTTCTCAAGGGCGGTGATGCGGCGGGAGACCGTGGTGTGGTTCAGGCCCAGGCTCTCGGCCGCCAGAGTGTATCTTCCGGTGCGCGCCACCGCGAGCAGAACCAGAAGGTCGTCGGGGTTCGGCGTCGACGGTGACGCGGAAGGAATGGTCATATCTGCAATTATGCACACGGCGTGTGTCGAGTTGGTTCTTGTTGCACGCCGGGGCGACCGGAATACTCGGGAAAGGCATCCGCTGTGAACGCGAACGCCACCACTCACCCTGAGCCGGCCTCTGAGCCGGTGAACGAGGTGTCAGAGACGACACTGAAGGAGACACTGACATGAGCGTCAATCAGAAAACTGGGGGCCCGCAGCCCGGTATGACGGGCAGCGGGGCCGGTGACGGCACCGAAACCTCCGGGCTCAAGAAGATTGTGGCCGCGTCGATGGTGGGAACCGTCGTGGAATGGTACGAATTTTTCCTTTACGCCACCGCTGCGAGCCTGGTGTTCGGCACCCTGTTCTTCCCGAATGCCGGCAGCGAACTGGACGGCATCATCGCCGCATTCCTCACCTACGCGGTGGGCTTCATTGCACGCCCACTCGGGGGAATTGTCTTTGGTCAGATTGGCGACCGCCTCGGGCGCAAACACACGCTGCAGGTGACGATCATCATGGTGGGTGTGGCCACATTCCTCATGGGCTGCCTGCCCGGCTTTGACACCATCGGCTACTGGGCTCCCGCGCTTCTCGTGGCGCTGCGCTTCATTCAGGGCTTCGCCGTGGGTGGTGAGTGGGGCGGCGCCGTGCTGCTCGTGGCCGAGCACAGCCCGAACGCGTCGCGCGGATTCTGGTCCAGCTGGCCGCAGGCCGCCGTGCCGGTGGGAAATCTGCTTGCCACCCTCGTGCTGCTCACCATGAGCTCGCTGCTTCCGCCCGACCAGTTCCTCAGCTGGGGCTGGCGCGTGGCATTCTGGCTCTCGGCCATCATTGTGGTCATCGGCTACTACATTCGCACCCACGTGAGTGAAGCGCCGATCTTCCTCGAGGCCCGCGCCCAGGTCGAGGCCGAGAAGGCCGTGAGCTCCGGCGTGCTCGAGGTTGTGCGCCAGTACCCGCGCGGAATCCTGGGTGCGATGGGCCTGCGTTTTGCCGAAAACATTCTGTACTACATCATCGTGAGCTTCTCGATCGTGTACCTCGTAGTGGTGCACAAGTACGACACCAGCCAGCTGCTGCTCGCACTGCTGATTGCGCACATTGTGCACTTCCTCGTGATCCCGCAGGTCGGACGCCTCTCGGACCGCATTGGACGCAAGCCCGTGTATCTCGCCGGTGCCGTTCTGGGATCCACCTGGGCCTTCTTCGCCTTCCCGCTCTTTGACACACTCAACCCCGCGTTGATCGTGCTGGCCATCACCGTGGGGCTGTGCTTCCACGCGCTCATGTATGCCGGCCAGCCCGCCATCATGAGCGAAATGTTTCCGACCCGCATGCGGTACTCGGGAGTGTCGCTCGGGTACCAGGTCACCTCCATCCTTGCGGGGTCGATGGCGCCCATCATTGCCGCGGCCCTGCTGCAGAAGTACAACTCGTGGGTGCCGGTGGCCCTCTACATCATGATTGCCTGCGCCATTACGGTCGTCGCGGTGCTCACGCTCAAGGAGACCAAGGGCGCCTCGCTGCGCGACATCGACGCCGTTGATGCACGCAAGCATGGACTGCCCGCGGCCGTGCCGCTGAGCTAGACCGCCGCATCCGCTGAACGAATTGGAAAGATGACTCATGACTGACACACTGCAGAGCCCACTCGCGGCCCACCGTTCCGGCCCGCTGGCGGGCAAGCGTGCCCTGGTTACCGGGGGAGCGAGCGGCATCGGTGCGGCAATTGCCCGGTCGCTCTCCGACCAGGGGGCCCACGTGGTCGTAGCCGATATGGACACTCAGGGGGCCGCCGCGCTCGCCGAGGAGCTCGGCGGCTCCAGCTGGGCCGTCAACCTGCTACGGACAGAGGAACTGCGCGAGCAGGGTCTGGCGGCGGCCATGGACGGTGTGGATATTCTCGTGAACAACGCGGGGATTCAGCGGATCAGCCCCATTCAGGACTTTGACCCGGCTGATTTTCGGCGCATCCTGTCGCTCATGCTGGAGGCACCGTTTCTGCTGATTCGAGCCGCCTTGCCGCAGATGTACGAGCGCAATTTTGGGCGCATCATCAACGTGTCGTCGGTACACGGTTTGCGGGCCTCGCCGTTTAAGGCGGCGTACGTGTCGGCCAAGCATGGACTGGAAGGGCTGTCGAAGGTGACCGCACTGGAAGGTGGAGAGCACGGAGTGACCAGCAACTGTGTGAGTCCGGGGTATGTGAACACGCCGCTCGTTCAGAAGCAGATCGCCGACCAGGCGCGGGCGCACGGGATTGCGGAGTCGGAGGTGCTGAGCAGGATCATGCTCACCGAGAGTGCGATCAAGCGCCTGGTGGAACCCGCCGAGGTGGGTTCCCTCGTGGCCTGGCTGGCGTCGGATCACGCTGCCATGGTCACCGGCTCGAGCTACACGATGGATGGCGGTTGGTCGGCCCGCTAGCTCGAGCGCGGCGCGTGTTCGCGCGCAATCTCGGGGCGTGACTCGTGTGGCGCGAACGGGGCTGTGGATAACTCGGAACCGGGTATCGAAGTGGGGCAGTATGCACCCATGACTGAGGCCGTTCGCATCATTACCGAGCAGGTGCGCCTGCGAGTGCGCCTCGATGGCGTTGATCTGTCGGCCGATAATGCGCTGGCCGAACAGTACGTGCGCGACGAGGTGCGGCGCTACAGCGAGCGGGCGCTCGGCGGGTCGCTGCCGCTGCTCCCCGATGAGCACCAGGCCACCCGGGAGGTTGTGGCGTCGCTCACCGGGTTTGGTGTGCTGCAGCCCTTCCTTGACGATCCCGAGATCGAGGAAATTTGGATAAACGGTCCGGCGCGCATCTTCGTGGCACGCGACGGCGTACCGGAACTCACGCCGATGCTTCTCACCGAACGGGAGGTACGCGACCTGGTTGAGCGGATGCTGCAGGCATCCGGTCGTCGAGTTGACCTGTCGTCTCCGTTTGTCGATGCGTCCCTCCCCGATGGGTCGAGGCTGCATGTGGTGATTCCCGACATCACGCGCAAATTCATGGCCGTGAACATTCGCAAGTTCACCCGTCGCATTCACGATCTCAACCAACTCGTGGCGCTCGGGTCACTCACTGCGCAGGCCGCCGAGTTTCTGCGCCTGTGCGTGCTCTCGGGTCAGAACATTCTCGTGTCGGGGGCAACGCAGGCCGGGAAGACCACTCTGCTCAACGCCCTGCTCTCGGCCACGCGGCCCACCGAACGCATTGTCACGGTCGAGGAGACCTTCGAACTCGACCTGAGCGCCCGCGACGTGGTGTCGATGCAGTGCCGGCAGCCGAGCCTCGAAGGTACCGGAGAGATCACGCTGCGGCGGTTGATCAAGGAGTCGTTGCGGATGCGGCCCGATCGGCTCATTGTGGGCGAGGTGCGAGAGGCCGAAAGCCTTGACCTGCTTATTGCGCTAAACAGCGGGCTGCCGGGGATGTGCAGTATCCACGCCAACAGTGCTCGGGATGCGCTCGGCAAACTCTCGACGCTGCCCCTGCTGGCCGGACGCAATATTGATTCGTCCTTCGTGTTGCCCACCGTGGCGGGCTGTATCGACATCGTGGTGCACTGTGAGATCGATCGGCATGGTCGCCGTCGGGTGACGGAGATTATTGCGCCGAGCGGGCAGCTGGCCGGGCCCGTGATCGAGGCCAGCCCGATCTTCCTGTCACCGAACGGGTATCTGGAGCCTACCGGCGGGCATCCCACCAAGCTCGCCAAGTTTCGTGCGAGTGGCCTCGACCCGGCTCTCGTGCTGCGGCAGGGAGCCGCATGATTCTCGTGCTCGGCTCTGTGCTCGGCGCAGGACTGCTTCTGGTTGTCTCACCACTGATGTGGCCCGCGGGCGTATCGACCGCATCCAGCGGCCCCACACTCACGGGGCATTGGCGCACGCTGCTGGCGCAGGCGGGACTGGGTGCCCTGCCGCTGGGGGTGTTCCTCGCCATCTGCGCGGTAATCGCACTCGCCGCGGCCGGTCTGGTTCAGGGGCTCTTCGCTATCCGGGTGCTCGCGGTCATTGCCGGACTTCTCGGCCTCATGCTGCCGGCGCTTGTCGTGGTGTGGCGGGCGCGGGCACGCCGCCGGGCAAACCGTACGGTGTGGCCCGATGTGGTGGATCATCTGGTGTCGGCGCTGCGCTCGGGGTTGGCGCTGCCCGACAGTGTGAGCAGTCTGGCACGCTCGGGTCCGGCGCCCACCCGCAGTGCGTTTGAGCAGTTCGAGAGTGAGTACCGCGCCACCGGCAACTTCACGTACTGCGTCGACGAACTGAAACGAAGTCTCGCCGACCCCATCGCCGACCGCGTTCTCGAGACGCTGCGCATGGCCCGAGAGGTTGGTGGCAGTGACGTGACTCTGGTGCTGCGAAACCTGGCGGCGTGGATTCGGCAGGATGCGGCCATCCGCTCGGAGGTTGAGGCTCGGCAATCGTGGATTGTGAACGCCGCTCGGCTGGGGGTGGCCGCACCGTGGATCATCCTGTTGCTGCTGGCCACCCGATCGGAGGCAGCCTTTGCCTACAACACGCCCGCTGGCAGTGCCGTGATCCTCGGCGGGCTGGTGATCTCGGTTGTGGCCTACCGGGTGATGATTGCGCTCGGACGTTTGCCGGAGGAACGCCGATGGTTTCGCTAGAGTGGCGGCGCCCCCGCAACTGGCCTGTGGATAACTGCGGTCGACGTGCCGGACCGGGGCATCATGCAGTCATGACCGATTTTGGCACCACGAGTCACGCGCAGCGCGGGTGCCGGCAGTGACCACCACAGTGGGGTGGGGCCTGTTGCTGGGGACAACCCTGGGGCTCGGGCTGTGGTCACTCGTGAGTCTCACTCCGCGGCTGAGTCGGCCTCGTTTGGCTGATCGGGTTGCCCCGTACATTCTGGACGTGTCGGCCGAAGCCCGGGCCTTCGTGGGTCGGGTCTCGGTCGACCCGATTCCGGTTCTCGGCACGTTGTTCTCGCCGCTGTTTAGCTGGCTCAAGCGTGGCCTGTCGAGCGTGCTTGGCGGGGCCGACACCATTGCGTTGCGTCTGCGACAGTCCGGTTCCACCCAGAGCGTCGACGAGTTCCGTTCGAGTCAGGTGATCTGGGGGCTCATCTCTCTGGCCGGGGGAGTGGTGATCACCGCTGCGTTACCCGCCGTTCGATCGTTCCCACTCGTCCTTCAGCTTGCCCTGCCGCTCCTCGCCGCGGCCGGCGGTGCGCTGACGCGGGAATGGGTGCTGCAGCGAGCCGCGACCGCCCGCCTCGCACGCATGCGCAGCGAGTTACCCACCATTCTCGAATTTCTTACCCTGTCGCTGTCGGCAGGCGAGGGCATCCTCGACTCCCTTCGTCGGGTGTCGGGAACCAGCTCGGGAGAGTTGTCCCGCGAGTTCGCGGGTGTCGTCGGCGAGGTGCATGCGGGGGTGCCGCTCTCGGTGGCGTTGCAGTCGCTGGCGCGGGGCATCCGTCTGCCCGAGGTGACGCGGCTCGTGGACCAGATCACAGGTGCCCTGGACCGAGGTTCCCCCCTTGCGGAGGTGCTGCGAGCGCAGGCTCAAGACGCCCGAGATCAGTCCAAGCGTGTGCTGCTGGAGATCGCCGGTAAAAAAGAGGTCGCGATGCTGGTGCCCAACAAAATTGTAAAAACGCACTACTACTGCCCATGAGGACGAACTGCGCGTGTTTTTGAGTGATCCACTGCGGACCTAGCCTGGGCCAGTCGTCGCGAAACTCAGTTGGCGACGACGGCGGGCGTCTGCGCCGTCTGGCGCAGGTCCGGCCCGTAGTGCTTGTTCCACCAAATGTTGTGCGCGCAGTATTGGCACTTCTTGTAGAACGGCAGGTAGATGAGCCCGATTCCCGCCGTGCAGATCGCAATCGTCCAGATGACAGTCATGCGCCCGATGTGCGCGCCTCCCTTCTCGCACGACTTGCAGTCAATACAACCCTTCTGGGCGTAGATGTTGAGGTGGTTGGACATAGGGCACCTTTCGAATGGATGTGACTCATACTCCGTGGGCTTCAGCCCTGGCAAATTTCGTCGGTAGCGAATCCTGACGGGTGATCGGCAGCGTTGTAGTTCGGCTCGTAGATGCTGACGTTGTCAGAGACTTCGACCCGGTTTGCAGCCGGGGAGCTGTCGCCAGCCTGTGTCGCATGGTCACAGATGTACAGCATCGCCTCGTTGGCGATCTGCTGCGCCTGCTCATTGGTTGTCTCTCTCGGCACGTATATCCCCGCCTTCCGCGCGGATATTTGAGCACTGTCCAAGGCAACGCCTGACCCGGTGAGGAAGGCCTCCAGATCGAGCGGGGCGGGCTGGGCGGCGGTCTCGGACGTGGCTGGCTCAGCCGGAACGTCCTGCGTTGACTGGGGTGTCCCAGACGGAGATCCGTCGCTGCTCGGGTTGATAACAGCGTTGACGCCGCCGACGACAACAGCCGCCGCGATAAGCCAAGCCCACCATTTCATGTACCACGGCTTCCTCGGCGTGGATGCTGAGGGCTGAGGTGACTGCTCGGGCATACGGGGCGCTCCTTTACTTATGTGACTCATAGTCCGTGGACTCATTGTCAGCTTAGCGTCAGCGTAGATACATGCCAGCCCCTACCCACCGCGCCGTCTTCGGTGCGCGCGTGCGCGAACTCAGGGTCGGACACGGCTGGTCACAGGAGGACTTCGCCCACCGTGCGAACCTTGACCGCACCTACGTTTCTGGTATCGAGCGCGGTCGGCGGAATCCGACGCTGGACATCATCCAGCGCCTCGCCCAGACGCTCGACGTGCCCGCCACTGACCTGTTCGCGGAGCACGCGTAGGGCCCGCAACGCAAGCCATGCCTGTCGCATCCGCCATCGGCCCTGAGCGCTCCCTCTCGGACCCAGCAGCACGCCCCGGTCCCGCCGTGCTAACCCGGCGGCCTAAGGGGGCAGCGGGACGCAGGGAGGGCGCAGCCGTGTCCGTTGCTGGGTGCAACTCGCCACCTGACCTGGGGTTTTCTTATAGGTTTGGCGCTGATGGGTGGGGGAGCGGCATAATAGTACACATGTCGTTCGTCGTCAAGCTCAGCTGCCGGGGCACCGCCATGCGTACGCACCCCCTGCGCACCGTGGCGGAGTTCCGCTACGAAGACGGATGGGCGCGCGTTCGCAGCGAAGGCCAGCTTGACACCGTGCAGGAGCCGACCGGGGACGTACGGCTACGGCATCGCTTCGAGTGCGGCCATGGCCGGTGCACGCGTGATGACGTCTACACGGCCGAACAGCTGTATCCTCTCCTTGACGAAGCTCGCAAGTGGGGTAACGCGGAAGTCCCCCTCGGCTGACGCCACACAGACTTATAACTGAACAGCAGTCCTCACGCCACGCTTGACGTGGATGGGGGCTTATAAGAAGGCTCCTCAGCGGGAACCTCACGTTTGGCACGCCCTGCGTGCTACCTCGCTGAGGAGCTTTTCCGTGTCCCTTACCCCGAATCAGGCGTCGGCTTATGTTGCCGTTGCCGTGAGAGTCCATGACCCCGAGAGGGAAGTTACTGCCCGGCGCAACCTGGCCGAAGCCAAGATCGCCGCTGCCATCGAGCGTGCGCTAGCCGCCGCGCCCCCGCTCACCCCTGCCCAGACCAAGCGCCTGTCGGGCCTCCTGCGGGGAGGTCAGCGATGACCCGCCATTGGATCGCAGCCGATTACCCAAGCAAGCGAGGACTGTCACGGTCTGATGCCATGCGCGTGCTGAGCAACGGCCCTGACCCTAAGTGGTTCGAGCCGTGGGCATCACACGGAGTCCTGCTCCCCGGCGTGGCCGAGCGCAACTCCAGGTATGGATATGTCCACATTGTTGGCGGCACCGAGGGGCCGTACCAGTATGACGTCCACCTGTTCGGGGACCGGGAGGGACTCAGCTGGAGCCTGGAGCACCTGCATGAGGATCACCCCCGGTGCGGCGACGAGTGCCACGGCCTGTTCTACTTCACAGCGGATGAGCCTATCCGCCTGCGACTGGTAGTTGAAGCGGACGAGGAAGACGGCGAGGTGACCAGTTGAGCACCCTCGACATCGCCCTCAGCCTGGCTGCGGTTGGGTGGTATGTGTTCCCATGCTCCGCCAAGGGCAAGCCTCGCGTCCGCTGGGGTGAAGAGGCCACTACCGACCCGGCAACCATCAACAGATGGTTCCAGCGGGATGAGCGCATCGGTGTCCACTGTGGGCGCAGTGGTCTGCTCGTGGTGGACCGTGACAACAAGGACGGCCGTGACGGCTTTGCGAGTCTCGAACTGGCGGGCATCAGGCTGCCAGCGACCATGCACTACACCAGCCGCAGCTGCAACGGCAGGCACGACGTGTTCGCGGCCCCGGCAGGTGTCGACTGCACCATCGCCTCAGACGTCCTCGGTATGCCCGGTGTGGACATTCGTGCGGGCGTCGGGATGGTGATCTACAACGGGTCAGTGCTCGCTGAGGCCCCGAGCCTCACCCCGGCCCCAGCGTGGGCCATTGTGCACCACAAAAAGACCGCCTACTCGTCCAGGGTGTCGCTGGAGGAGTGGCTGGCGGAAGAGCGTAGCTCGGAGCCGAGCACCAAGGCGCGCAAGCTGGCCGAGGCAGTGCCGCTCGAAGGTGTTGGCAACGCCAAGCTGCTCAGTCTGATCACACCCCTCGTGGACGACTTGATGTGGGGTAATGGGCGTCGGCAGGCGTACGACGTCGCCCGTGAGCGGTACATCCGCAACTACCCCGATACGGGCGAGGCGTTTGATCAGGCGTGGATGAAGGCTACCGCTCGGGTGGAGTCCGACTTGGACGCGGTGATGCAAGAGCCGCCAACCGAATATGAGCCCACCGCTACACGTGAGGAGCCGGACGGTGACGACTCCTCCCAAGACCTGTACGTCGATGTAGCCACCGTGCTGAGCGGTTCCCAGCACAGGCCCAAGGCGACCGTCGCTCTCCGCACAGATGGTCAGGGGCTGTTCTACCGAGGCAAGGTAAACACGCTGGTTGGTGACCCTGAGTCAGGCAAGACGCTGATCGCAGCTTGCGTAGCCGCTGACGTGCTGGCCTCGGGGGGAAGCGTGCTGTGGCTCGACCTTGACCACAACGGAGGCAGTGACTTGGTGTTGCTGCTGACAGGGTTCGGCGTCCAGAACAGTGTGCTCATCAACCGTGCCAGGTTCCGCATCGCCTCCGAAGTGCTGGATGACCAAGCAGACGTAATGCGAGCAGTAGCCGATGCAGCGGAGTGGGGGCCGGATTACGTCGTCATTGACAGCGTCGGCGAGCTGCTGCCCTTGTTCGGGGCATCCAGCGACTCGGCTGATGACTTCACCGGAGTGAACCGTCAGGTGGCGGCAAAGCTGGCGACCCACGGGGCCTGTGTCGTCACGATCGATCACCTTGCGAAAGGGCATGACTCCCGGGCGTATGGGGCCTCGGGGACGATGGCAAAGAAGCGCGCTTCCAACGGTGCCTATTACGAAGTGCAGACCGTCATCGCCTTCACGCCGTCAGGCGGTGGCCGTGCCGACTTGCGGATCGTGAAGGACCGACCGGGCAACATCCGCGACAACTCCCCGCGCGAGGGCAAGCGCCCCAGGGCAGCGAGCTTCTCGCTGGGCAGGGATAACCGAGATCAGCCACAGTGGAAGTTCTACGCGCCGGAGGAAGCGCCCGTAAAGCCACCAACGAGAACGCTAGAGGTACAGGTCGTGGAGACCGACGTGGACAAGCTTCGTGCGCTGAACCCACCGCCTATCTCCAAGCGTGACGTCATGGCCCGCATGAAGTGGGGCGGTCCACGTGTGCTGGATGCGCTGAGGCAGTACAGGGAGGCGATGGCTGATGCCTGAGCTTGCCCCCGCGCGATCTGCTTTGCTCGCGACTATCAGTGCCCGGACTGCAACGCCCGCACCCGCCTTGAGGTGGACACATTCGGCTTGCACCACCTGATCGTCGTTCACGACGATACCTGCCCGTGGCTCTGCACGAGAGGAGGGAGCTAATGACTGGGTACCACTAGTACCGGGCCGGGTCCACCCATGTCGGCGGTGGCAGCGGTACCGGCGGTACCCCCTTTAAAAGGGGGGGGTACCGCCAGTACCACGCCACCTTTTCCGCGCCCCCATAGGAAAAAACCGGTACCCGGGGCGGTACTGGTACCGCTTGGCCGGTACCGCTTGGCAGCGCCGCAAGGCAGCGATCGAAGGAGCCCCTCATGACCAAAAAATCCCCGGCTTGTGTGGACAACCCACCCTGGCCTCGGGAAGATGCCCTTGACCTAACATCAACCACCGAACCTAGGAGGGCCGACTAATGGCAGGCAATGCTGACGCCGAGTGGGCAGCCCTGAACGCCTCACTGCGGGACTATACGCCTCCCTGCGACGGGCTGGAACTGTTCACCTCCGAGCAGCTGTCCGACGAGATATTCGCGGCGAACCCGCTCCGGCTGGCCGCGGGCGGTCAGTGGATCGAGGTCGCCCCGGAGGCGCTCGGATCTCAGGCCCCGGAGGGCGTCATCGCGGAGGTGCGCGAGCGCGTGTTCCAGCAGCTGATCGACGCGGGCGTGCCCGGAGCGGTGCGAGTGCGTGACGTGACCTGGCAAAAGGCAGGTGCTGACGGTGAAAACACGGGAGCGTGGATCACAAACGTCCGACCGGTCGTACTCTGCGTGCCATGAGCATCCTCCCGCTGCCACGGCGGCGCTGTTGTGCATTAGTTTGGTTTCATGACAGAAGGCGCGTATTGGGCAAGCAGGTTCGAGCACTATGACAACCAAGCGCGAGGGCTCCAGCAGAAGGCCTACGAACTAGTAGCCATAGGCCTTACCACCGTCGCTGCGCTATCGGGGGTGGCGATCTCGTACTCCCGGTACGAAGTGTTCGCGTTCGTTCCGATCATCTGCGTTCTCCTGTGGGCGATCGCTGGGCGGATGATCCATGAACATCTGCTTCTCAGCGCGTACCGAGACTTCGCCGAGGCACAAGCGGCAAAGTTGGCTACGACTTCCAGTTCATCGCTCGGTCTGTGGAGAAGTCAGGGCGGGAAGCTTGCTATGCGTGGTCCGGCGAACTATTACGTCTTCGCGGTCGTCATCGCCATCACACTAGGCCTAACGTTTGGCAGCCTCGGTTTCCTTTTCACCACCACTGCGGTTCCCCTCGGTTGGCTCATAGCCGAGACGATCACCGTCGGCATCGTACTGATTGCTGGCGCCGTGGTCTTCGTGACGGCCAGCAGTGACCATCGTTCGCTCGAGAAGCAGATGGATGTCGATCTCTCGCAGATTTCGCCTTAGCGACGTTCGTTGGCCGCCCTCAAGGTCCTCGGGCCACGCTCGTGGCCAATGGATAGAAGGCAACCTCTCCAACGGCATCACGTATCCGGCACCTTGATTTTCCTGACTGGGGACCGCTTGCGCTCCTCTGCATGGGCCGGCAGGGGGGGCGCTGTGGTGCGCCGCGACGCCCTCTCAGACGCCATGGCGTCCCAGGGTGGCCCCGGGTATCCCCGCGTTCTGCCGAGTCCTTGAGCGACGCCTCAGAGGCCCACGCCGAGGGGCCGACATCCGCGCGGCATCCCGGCTGAGCAACGGGGGAGGAGAGCGCGACCACGCAGGGCCTGGCCAAGAGCACGCGGTTTGCTCAAAGGGTCCCCTTGAGGCATAGTTCCTCATGTTCGAACAAATGTTCGACCACTCAAGGAGGACCGAAACATGCCCACAATGACACGACACCACATCACCACCGTGCCCCGCCAGGGCGGGTACGCCGCCCGCTGCGAGTACGAGGTAGACGGCGAGGTGCAACTGTGCAACATCACGTTCGGTGGGTTCCCCACCAGGACCGCCGCCCGCGAGGCCTGCAAGCAGGGCTGCCCGGAGACGGAGAACCGATGACCACGATGATCGGCTACCTGCGGGTGTCCACCGAGGAACAGGTCACCAGCGGACTCGGTCTGGCGGCTCAGCGCGACACCATCCAGCGCTACGCCGACGCGCACGGCTGGGACGTGATCTGGTACTTGGACGAGGGGCTCTCGGCTAAGTCGCTGGCCCGCCCCCAGTTGCAGGCCGCGCTCGCCCGATTGCACATCATCCCGAAGCGCCGCGACGTTGCAGGCATTGTCGTCGCCAAGCTTGACCGCCTGAGCCGCAGCGTGCACGACTTCTCGGGCATCTTGAAGCTCGCCGCTGTGCGCAAGTGGTCTGTCGTGGCAATCGACCTGGGTGTGGACACCAGCACGCCGACCGGCAAGCTCGTTGCCAACGTCATGATGTCGGTGGCTGAGTGGGAGCGCGAGGTCATCGGCGAGCGGACTTCTGTCGCCATGCAAGCCGCCAAGCGTCAGGGCAGGCACATGGGCCGGGTGTCTATACTCCCGCAGAGCACCGGCGACCGCCTGCGGTCCCTTCGAGCCACGCACACCCTCGCAGAGACCGCTGTGCAGCTCAATGCCGAGGGCCTACGCACCGCGACGGGCGAGCCGTGGTCCGCTAACACGGTGGCCAAAGTGCAGACGCGCCTGCTTGCCGCTTGAACACACCCGGCTAGTCGTCGTTCGGTACGTACCAACCATCGTTGACAGTCGGATCATCAGAGAGTGCCGCGTCCTCGACCTCTTCGAGCGCTGACATGTCCAGCGGCATCTGCTCGTTGTCGACCTCGTAGGCGAGAAAGGCCGAGAGTGCCTCGCGGTGCTCCGTTGACAGATCGCTGACGAGCGGAACCGTGGCTGCGAGCAGGTCGGCCATGAGAACGTTGCTCCGCGTTACACCTGTACCAGTACGGTTCGCGAGGTCGACGTTCACTCGACCCGACCGCGTGGAAACGATGGACTGCGCCACCTCACCGGCACCTTCGAACGTCGCCGACAGGCCACGCAGACGATCCGTGCTGATCGCGCCCTCATCAATTTTCGCGCTAATGTGTTCCGGGCCAGAGTGAACGCTGACCTCCACCAACTCAAACCCCTCCGAGCGGTCGATGAACCGCTCGACCGAGACTGCCTGAGGCGTGTCCTTCTCCAGGTGGTCCAGATCCTTCTTCGCGCCGCCGAGGATCGCGAAGAGGTGAGGTGCCTCGAAGCTAATGTGTCTACCACGACGAGCCCAGCGAAACAACTCACCCTCGGCTGCGGAGTCGACGCCGAGAGGGTCGCTCTTGACCACAGCCGCGCGCGCCGCCAGCACGTCTAGGTTGGCACGAATCAGTCGCTGAATATTGTCATCGTCAGCATCGAAGTCGAGCGTGTCTAGGTCAGAAAGTCTCAGGCTGCGACCTACCCGCTTCCAGAATCCATCGTCCTCCGTGCGCATGTACTTCACGAGGTACCGCAAAGACTCCGGGTTGAGGCGACCGGACGTGTCCGCGCCGCCGGGGAACTGGCTGAGTGAGCCTTCGCTTCCCTCCCATACCGCTTGCAGCACACGATTCATGCGCCACGCCTGTGGCCCCCCGAGACGGTCGTCGATGGCAGTCACGGCCTCGGCTGTCGGGTCGAACTCAACCTGCGCCGCCGCACCGAACCCCCGCGCCACCACGTCAGCCAGATCTACCGCCTCATTGGCCACGAACGTGCCGCGCCCGCCCTGGACCAGCGCATTGCTGAGCATGTTGGCGGTTGAGTCGGTCTTCTTCCGGTCGATCAAACGTTCCAGAGCGTTGGGCTCAGTGAACATCGCGTCTGTGTCGGAGATCACCGCGTCAACGGCGGGACGGGCCAGCTCCGATTCAGGACTCGTAAGTCCGAAAATCAAGGGATCGGTCGTGTCGATTAGGGCGACGTCGTCCACCAGCGCATCGAGGTCGTATGCCAGTCGCAGGTACACCCGCCGACTGCTCGCATCCGGCCACGTCATGACCAAGTCAGGTGCGAACGTGTGATTGAAGTAGTTGGTGGATTTGATGTCGGCGGTGGAGTCGAGTGCTTCTAACTCCTTAGCTACCGCGTCCTTGACGCGGAAGATTGATTCGTTAGGTGAGGGGTCGAACAATCCATCGTGGATGAGTGCTGCGAAGCCTGACACGACAACCATTAGTAGCCCTTCTCAGCCTCGTACTGCTCGATGACGCCCCGGTGGACGTTGGAGATCACCAGGGCCTCCTGCTTCTCGGAGAGGATGATGAACCACAGTCTGCTCGCAACGGCCGACACCGCGTCGGCGTCGACGCTGGCCTCAGCCTTTGCAACATCCTTCTCACCAAACACCCGCTCACGGTTCGCGAGCACATGCTTCTTCACGTAGGCAGTTGTCGTGAGGTCGGGCCACTTCGTGATGTCGTGGGGGCTCCAAGCGATCCACATGAAGTGGTCACAGAACCCAGGCTTGTCGATGTAGGCGACATAGCACTGCGCAAGAAACTTTGAGTAGTGCTCACCGAGATCGTGGGGCTTCGCATAGTTCTTCGACTCGGCGAAGAACATCTGGCCGTCGAACTCGCCGTACTTGAGCGTGCCACCGAGGTCGAACGAGAAGGTCTGCCCTCCATGTGGCCACAAGAAGGTTAATTTATCGACAGCGGGCGGGTTGGGGTTAACCCAATGAGCATTGACGCGCGTAGTCGACTCAAGCCAACGCTTCGCTCGCTTCGCGCCGTCCGCACCCTTGGCTTGCGCCGCCTCGCCTTTGATCCCCGCCATGATCCGTACACTAGCGCAGTCTCATCGCGTGCTCGCGCACACTGATACGCAGTGGACGCGCGTCCCGCTAGAAGGCCGGGAGCGTGTAGCGCAGGTGGGTCGGACGAAGGGCGCTGTCGCTCGGAACCCATTCCGACCAGATGCGCACTATCCCCCCAGAAGTGACGATGGAACCATCAGCGCCCCGGGAAGCACTTATCCCGTCGACAACAAAAAGGTCTGTCGGCTGATAGTTCCGGGCATGGTTAACCTCACCTTGCGTGAGCTGCACACTATCTACCTCGTCACCGACCGAGCCCTTGACCTCGACATGACGCTCTATCCCGTCCAACGTCACGCGCAGGTCGTAAGGCTTGCCCAGCTCCTCAATCTGGGCCGCGCCACCGGCTAGGTAGTGCTCAATAGCCATATGGACGGCGTGCTGTTCGAGCGCAGTCCTCTTCTCCGCATCCGCCATATACCCCTGACCGCGCCCAGCACGTGCTGTCGCCCGGAGACCGCTCGCCATTGCGGCCGCATCGACATCCGGACGGTCGAAAAGGAGCGCTACGAGGGCGGCGGGGAACTTGGTGAGGTAACCCTGTTGAGCGCGCAGTTCACGACCGCCGTAATTCTGGAAGGGCGCATAGATCGGCTTACCGTGGGCGCGGGTGACGCCGGCGATCACCTCCAATACCTCGGCACGACGAGCGTTCAGGGCTGACCGTGTGACAGGACGCTCAAGCTCCGTATAGCCGGTCAGTGGCATGTTCCACGTCGGCCCAACCGTGGGCACTCCACGCTCCCGCCCCCTGGTGCCGCGCGCCTGCCAAGACCAGGTGATTGTCTCCAACGGGCCAGCCGCTTCCGACCACCCGAGGATGCCAGGCTCGCCGGAAGGAGTCTTGTGCCAATGGAACACTCGATCGCCCGGTTGCACATACGAGGTCAGCTGGTAGGACCACGAAGGGTTACCATCGATGGCTGCTTTCGGAGCGCGCAGATAATCCCCCAATCCAACTGGCTCTTGCCTGATCTCCAGCCAATAGATCTCCTCGGGGTCCGCATCCCACCAGTTGTGAATAGCCATAAGTCAACTCTGGCAGACCCTGACTCGCCTGAAGAAACCCATGCGGCCTGATCTCCTGAGATAATGACTTGTTCGAGAAGTCCTCGACGGAGAGCAGGATCAAGTGACAGACCCGATGGCGATGGTTCCCGCGCAGGCCGCGGGCGCGATGGACATGACCACGGCCATCACACAGTTCGAAAACGCTCTACTGGCACAGGCAGAGATTATGGGCTTGCCGTCATCGGGTGTGCTTGTCGAGGTGCACCAGCGCGTTCAGGTTCTCTCGAACATGGACGGTGCGATGGCGGGGCTCCCACGCGAGAAGCGCGCGACGTCCATGTATCTGTCGAAGTTCATGCTGGCGGTGAGCGCTGGATTGTTTGACGCCGCATTGAACTACCTGTGGGACGAGACGATCGGCGAGCTCCGCAAACGGATCATCGACTACGACCTCGACTACTTCTTCGACAACGCGGTGTCCTCAGACAAGCGCAAGGAGCTCAAGGGCCCCGACGACCTATTGAAGGTAACCGACGACGAGCTGGTCCGGGCCGCGCAGAAGGTCGGATTCATCTCACCCCTGGGCCAGCAGCAGCTCGACCTCGTGCGGCACATGCGCAATCACGCGAGTGCCGCTCACCCCAATCAGCATGAATTGCAGCCATACTCGTTGCTCGGGTATATGGAGACCTGCATCAAGGAGGTCATCACCCTCCCTCAGTCCCCGACGATGGTACAGACGGGGCGGCTCCTCGCGAATGTGAAGACTGCGACCGTCACGAAGGAGGAGGCCGCCGGTTTCGCGACTCTGTTCGCCGGACTACGCAGGGACCAGTCCGAGACCTTGGCCAACGGCTTGTTTGGCATCTACGTATCTCTTGACTCCACGCCTGTCATGCGTGACAACGTGCGTCTACTTCTGCCGCACCTGTGGCCCAACCTCTCTGAGGATATGAAGTTCGCCTTCGGCACGCGTTTCGCGCGTTTCAAGGCGAGCCTGGACATTGCGCAGGCTGATCTCGCGAAGGAGTTCCTCCAGTCAGTCGATGGCTCGTCATACCTTCCCGAGGATGTCCGCGCAGCTGAGATCGACGTGCTCCTCGATCGCCTCCATGGTGCTCACCTTAGCATGAACAACTTCTACAACGAGCCGCCGATCGCGAAGGAGCTTGCGACCTACATCGGGTCGCTGCCTGTTCCGCCGGGCGTCCGGGCGAAGTATGCGAGCGGCTTGGTCGATTCCTTCCTTGCACGTTCGAGCGGCATCGCCTTCGCGGCCGACGGCCTGTACGAGCAGATGCTCCTCAGCATGACTCCCGCTGAGGCGAACCTGGCCCTGCTCTACGCGACCGGCGCGGATGCCTCATCCAAGTACCTCGCCGAGATTCCCAGGAAGCAGCTCGATCGCCTTATTGCGATACTGACTCCGAAGCTGGTTAGCCGCCCCGCTCAGGACCTCATGGCGCATGTGAACGCGTTCACTGGGCCGCGGCAGAGTATGGCCATCGATTCGAAGATGGTACACCTTCGGAACAAGCTTGCAGTGACTCTTTAGCGGCGAAGATGATCTGGTGAGTCAGCTGGAAGAACTCCGGAGCGTCCACTGTGGACAACTCGCCCGCGGCCCGAGTGACTCTCGATAAGATCGCGCGATGCAGGATGATCTGGAGGCGCTGAGCGATCCGTCTTGCGCTCGGTGCCTCGTGCGTCTCCAGATCGCCGGCAGTCCCGAGCGCCCGTTCTCGCGCTGCCCCGATTGCGGATTAGTCAGGCTGTAGCGGACCTCCTCGCCCCTCTGGTGGCGACGGCTCGGTATGCTCTGCTTTCATGACGATCTACACCACTAACGAGTGGCAGGGCTACGGGAAGCAGAACTACTTTTGGAACGAGTACAGGCTCGAAGGTGCCACCGTCGTCAAGTACAAGTGCCACAGACAGAAATTCTTCGATGGCAAGGAGAACACTTGGCAGCAGGATGAAACGATCGCGGAATCCTGGGGCGTTGACGACCCGTCCATGCCTGACTGGCTTCGGCAGCATTTCTGATCGTTCACAGCGCCTCGGCGTCGCTAGCCCTTCCAGGTGACGCGCACTGTGTCCGGGTTGAACGCCTTGCCGCTGCCGCTCGGCAGGATCGTGACCGTGACCAGCGAGGTCAGCACGGCACGCTTACTGTCCATGCTGAGTGCGACCCAGGCCTCGGCAGCCTGCCCGCTCATCAACTCGGCAGGTACGGCAGCAGGTAGGGCGGCTTCTACGGCAGCGGCAGCCTGAGCTCGGTCGGCCCGCAGTATCTCGCTGATGCGCGTCAACTGACCGCCGTCGATGCCACCAGTGGCAAACATGTCGGCGGCGTTGGACAGCCGGGCGTCTAGCGCCTCGATCGTGACGCGTGCCTCTTGCAGTGCTGCCGGGTCGCCCGTGGCGAACAACTGCGCGGCGTCGGGCATCTGCAACCGGCCCACCACGATGCCCTCCACCAGCGCGTCCACATCAGTCTGCTTACGGCGCACGCGGTAGCACTCGCTGCACACGTAGCTCGGTGGCTGGCGCTTGACCCCGCCTGTCTTGGTGGTTGTCATCCTACCGATGGCCCGCGCCATGACACCGTCGCACCGGCCACACCGGGCGATGCCACTGAGTAGGTACTTGGGTGCCCTGCCGGGGTTGCCCGAGCGTCGCCTCGGGTCAGTGAGCAAAGCTTTGATTCTTTCGTGAGTGTCTTCGTCGATCACACGAGGAGAGTCGGCGTGGGCATGGCCGAGTACCTGCCCCCTATGGATTGTCAGCCCAGCCAGACTAGGCCGGAGCAGCAACTGCTTTAGCGTCGTACTGTTCCAGCGTGCGCCTCGGCCTGGGGTTGGAGCCTGCTGAGTGTCCAGGTCCTTGCAGATCGCCCGTAACGATTCACCGTCGAGCACACGCGCCACCGCCGACCGAATGGTCGTGGCCTCATCAAAGTGCAGCACAGCGGCAGCGCCCTCGCGCCGGTAGCCGTAGCCCATGCGACCAGAGTGGACACCACTGACGGCCCGCTGCACATTAGCGGCGACCTGTCGTGTGGCCTTCTGTTCGCCCTCGTACTGGCTCCACGCGGCCACGGTGCGGGCTACGGCACGCCCTGCCGGTGTGGTCAGGTCGAGGGTGCCTGCCGTCACGGTGTACACGGGCACGTTCAGCTCAATGACCCGCTCCAGGTCTTTAGTCAGGCGCAGCAGCCGGTCCTGATGCCAAGCGATGATGGCCTCTGGCTGAGCCTTGAGCATGGCCTCGAAGTCGGGCCGTACCTTGCCAGTGGTGGCGCTGATGTCGTTGTCCGTATATGTGTGGACAACTGTCAGGCCTAGGCGCTCAGCCAGCGCGCGGCACTCCTGCTCTTGGCGGGCAACGGCTAGCGCCTCACCTGTGCGGTCGAGGCTAACGCGGGTGTAGATGACGCAATCCATAAAGGTACTTTAACGCATTGCTCGGGCCGCTCGTCTTTTTGATTTTGCCCATGACAATCCTGTTCGCAATCTTTCCCGGGCTCGTTGTTCTGCAGTCCGGCTTCTGACCCTGCCCCGCCCCACACCTCACGAAAGTAGCCCATCATGTCGACACTCGCCCGCCGCATTGCCCGCCGATTCAGTGACGAAACCGGCGACGTTCCCGGCTGGGTTTTGATCACGCTGATGACTGCCGGGCTGGTCGTTATTATTTGGGGCCTGGCCGGTCCTGCCCTGAGCGGTGTCTTTGAACAGGCCATCGCTCGGGTCAGCGGCATCTGAGCAGTGGCGACCATGAAGCGGATGCTCCGCGCGGCCCGCGCGCGCATCGCTGTCTCCGCGGAGACAGGTTCGGCCGTGGCCGAGTTCGTTATGGTCGCCGCCCTGCTCACCGCGCTCACCCTCGGCGTCATGCAGCTGGGCCTGGCACTGCACGTGCGCAACACCGTGCTGGACGCGGCAGCCGAAGGCGCTCGCTACGCCTCGCTGGCCGACAGCAGTCTGGCCGAAGGCGCGGCGCGCACGCGTGACCTGATCCAGACCGCCGTGGGGCCGGCCTATGCCACCGGGGTCACCGCGAGCTACGACTCCATCGCGGGCTACCCGTGCGTGCACGTGCGGGTGGTTACACCGCTTCCGCTTCTGGGTCTCTTCGGCATCGATCGCGGGCTGGAGGTTGATGGTCATGCGGCTCGCGAAACACTGGAATAAGGTCTCTGCCGCAGCAGCGGTTCGCCCTCCGGGACGTCGCCCCCGTGATCCTCAGGATGTTCGCTCCGAAGAAGGCTCGGCGGCACTCGAATTCATTACGACCGGAATGATTCTGCTCGGGCCCCTCGTCTACCTCATTGTCGCCATGGCCGCGCTGCAGGGCGGCTCACTCGCCGTGGCGGGGGCCGCGCGCCAGGCTGCCCGGGTGTACGTGGACTCGCCGGATGAGGCCGCCGCGAACACCCGGGCGCTGCGGGCCGTGCAGTTCGCGCTCGCCGACTACGGCCTCGACGCGAACGCTGCAGAGGTATCCATCTACTGCCCGGCCCCCGCCGGCGGGTGCCTCAAACGTCAGAGCGCCATCACCGTCAGCGTCAGAATCCGAGTGACTCTGCCGCTCGTCCCCGATGTGCTGTCGCTTCCAACCAGCGCGAGCATTCCGATTGAGGCCACCGCAACGCAGATCGTGTCACGTTTCTGGGGAACCCGGTGAGGATTCGCGACCTCACTGTTGCCCGCTCGAATTCCGCCAGCAGCGAGGACGGCTCCACCCTTCTCCTCACCATTTTCTACGGGTTTCTTTCTCTCGTGCTCATCCTTGTAATTGTTGCCGCCACCTCGCTCTACCTCGAGCGCAAGCGGCTCTTCACACTCGCGGACGGAGCCGCCTTCGCCGGAGCCGAAGCCTTCGATTTCGGTGCCGTCGACCCGGGAACCACCGAGGCACAGCGTGCGCTCACCGGCGCCGATGTGCAGAAAGCGGTCACCGACTATCTGGCCCTGCCGCACGAAAAATTCGAGGGCCTCACCATGACCCAGGCCTACTCAACCGACAGCCACAGCGCCACCGTCTCGCTGTCCGCGTGGTGGAGACCGCCCGTCCTGACCCTGGTTATTCCCCGCGGTGTGCCCATCACGGTGACATCCGTTGCTCGTTCGGTCGTGTGGTAACAATTTGCAGGTTGCGAGTGTATGATGCACAGAACGCGTAGAGGGCGATTACAGTTTTTTATTGAATAAGAAACCTTTTTCCTAGTGCGCGCGCCTAGTTCCAGTCCAGCCCCGGACCCCGGTTGGTGTACCGACGTTTCTTCGTCGCTCATCCGGTGCAGTCGCCAGCGGATGTTACGTACCGCTGTGCGGCTTCGATTCCTCTGGACGGAACGTTTCACCATCATGGATGCGCTATTGGATGCAGTTCTCGACGCCGAGCTTGTCGAGCTGCTCGACTTCGACACAAATTTTCCCTGCGAGGGTGTTCACCACGATCGCGGCCTCAGCGGTCACGACCCGGCAGAACCTGGCGGCTACATGGTGATCTCTCCGTGCTGTGGTCCCAAGGTTATTCAATGCTCCTCCCGGGTTATCGCCATGCGCACCTCGGGCGTGCTCTACTGCGGCATCTGTAAGAAGGAACACCTCACCAGCGATTACAGCTTCATTCCCCTCCCCGATTAGCGTCTCCGTTAGCACAGTGGATGCCGCACTCGGCCCGGCCACTTGGCGCGCCCCCAGCAGCTACGCTCGATAGCGCACCGTCCTCGGTGCCGGGGAGGAGGCGTCGTGAGTGCCAAGAGGGACCGATTGAATGGCGCGGGAGCCCAGCTTGCGACCGAGGTAAGCATCAACTTTGGTTCGAGTCTGGCTGGCCTGCTCATTCCCGTGGTCGGCTCTCCGGTCGTGGTTGCGGCGCGTCAAATCGTCATGGTCTGCGTGATTTTGCCGTTTTACCGCCCAAAGCTGTCGCAGCTCAGTTGGCGGCGGGTCTGGCCCGCTCTCGCGCTCGGCGTCGTTCTGGCCGTGATGAACGTCACGTTTTATATGTCCGTCGGGCTGCTTGGACTGGGAATCGCGGCAACGATTGAGTTCCTCGGTCCCTTCGGACTCGCTCTCGCCACGTCCCGCCGTCCGCTGGACTTTGTGTGTGCCCTGGCGGCGGCTGGCGGTGTGTTCTTGCTGACCTGGTCGGACGGCACGCTCAGCGTTCTGGGAATCGTGCTTGCACTGACGGCAGCAGCATCCTGGGCGGCCTACATTCTTCTCACCCGGCAGGTTGCCACCGAGTTCCCGGGGCTTGAAGGCATCACTATCGCCAGTCTGGTGAGCCTGACACTCGTGGTGCCACTCGCTCTGGTGACGGTGGATTTCAGTGAGCTCAACTGGGGCATCATTGGGTTGCTCGTGCTCATTGGAGTGCTGTCCTCGGCGTTCCCGTATACCGTCGACACCTACATTTTGCGCCGCATCAGCCCGCGGCTCTATTCGATCATCACCAGCTTCGGTCCGGTCATCGCGGCGGCGTTCGGTGCGCTGGTGCTCGGCGAAACGTTCACTCTGCAGCAGCAGATCGCCATCGTGGTGGTGTGCGTCGCTGCCGGTGCCGCAATTGCCACGCAGCGGGAGCGTCCCCGGTCCGACCTGGAACTCACCGCGACCGCCATCCCGTAGCCCCACCCCCGCGCCCCTCCTCGCTGGCCGAGGAGCCGGGTGCGCGCGGGCTGTTGCTGGTCGAGGAGCTGGCATGCTTTTCGCCGGCGTCTCGAGACCCCGTGAGCGAGCCCCGAAGACTAACTCACCCGGTCTCGACTACTCGCAAGCTCGCGCTCGACCAGCGAGAGGGCGCTCGCGCGCGGGCTGCGGGCTCCACCTCGCTGGTCGAGGAGCCGGCACGCTTTTTGCCGGCGTCTCGAGACCTGGTGAGCGAGTTCCGAAGACTAGCTCACGAGGTCTCGACTACTCGCAAGCTCGCGCTCGACCAGCGAGAGGGTGGCCGCGCTCGGGCGGCGCGCCCCTCCTCGCTGGTCGAGGAGCCGGCACGCTTTTCGCCGGCGTCTCGAGACCCCGTGAGCGAGTCCCGAAGACTGGCTCGCGAGGTCTCGACTACTCGCAAGCTCGCGCTCGACCAGCGAAAGGGTGGCCGCGCGCGGGCTGCTCGCCCCTCCTCGCTGGTCGAGGAGCCGGCACGCTTTTCGTCGGCGTCTCGAGACCTGGTGAGCGAGTTCCGAAGACTAGCTCACGAGGTCTCGACCACTCGCAAGCTCGCGCTCGACCAGCGAGAGGGTGGGCGCGCCTGTTTTCGGTGGGCGCGCCTAATATGACGGATGGCCGCGCCTCAGATCGGTGGGCGCTACGCCGATTACCGTAGCGACCACCGATACGGGTGGCGGCCATGAGAGAAGCGGGCCCCTCCTCGCTGGTCGAGGAGCCGGCACGTTTTTCGTCGGCGTCTCGAGACCTCGTGAGCGAGTCCCCCAAACCACCTCGCGCTCGACCATCGAGAAGGAGTGCGCACCCACTGCGAGCCGCTTGCTTCGTATTCGCCGGGAAGGGGCATGGTCAGTCACACACCGCTCATGCTCGGTTCACTCCGCGCGGCGCTGGCCACAAACAGCTCGCACCGCGCGTTGTAATAGGCCTCCGAAATGCCGTGATGGAGCATACCAATCCGCTCACACACCCGCTGCGAGGCATGGTTGTCGGGGTTGGTCACGGCCACAATCTTTTGCAGGCCGTGCGCAAAGGCGTGCCGGAGCACAGCGGATGCCGCTTCGCTCGCGCAGCCCTTGCCCCGAGCATCTGGATGAAAATGCCACCCAATCTCGGTATCACCGGCGGGCTCCGCGGCCAGGTTCGTTCCCGATGCGGGAATGAACTTGAGCAGGAGTGAGCCGAGCAGCTTGCCGCTGTCGGCTTCCGTCACCGCCCACACGCCGTGCACACCGTCGTCGAGGCCGTGCCATGCCGTGATGCGGTCAAGGGCCTCATCGATGGAGGCCATCACCCCCGGCACGGCACCCAGGTAACGCTGCACATCCCAGCGCGAATACACATCGAAGATAAAGTCCGCGTCCTCCACCGAAAAGGGCCGAAGGAGAAGCCGTTCCGTGTGGATTAGTTGCATGAGTGGATCAGTAACATGAGCGGATCAGGTGCATGGTGGTGCCTATCGCTGATGAAACGGGGCTATCGCGGCCGATGTGGTGCGTAGCGCGGAATGTACCGATACAGCAGTATGGCCCCAAAAAGGCCAACTGCACCCATAACGCCGCTGGCAATTGAGAGAGTGGCGATTCCGGTGAGGGTCGCGACGGCGAGTGGCGCGGCCGCGCTGCCGGCATCCGCTGTGAAACGCCACGCCCCGAGAAACGGTGCGGGCCCGGTTTTGGGGGCCAGGTCGGCGCCCAGGGTCATCAACAGCCCACTGCCCACACCGTTGGCCAGGGAGAGGAACATGGCAATTCCAATGAACCACTCAACGTTGGTCGGCAGGTCGTGCGTGAACGCCAGCACCAGGTGGCCCGCGGCCAACCCGAGCATGGATGGGAGGGCGCTCCACATGCGGCCGAAACGATCCATGATCTGGCCGCTCACATAGAACAGGGCGAAGTCGATGCCGCCGGCGATGCCGATGATGAGCGCGGTTTGCGGGGCGCTGATGCCGATGCTCACCGCCCAGAGTGGAAGCATGACTGTGCGGCTGGCGCGCATGGCACCCACCAGAGCGGCCCCGGTACCGAGACGCAGCAGCACCTCTCGACTGGCGCGGATGGTGGCAAAGAGACCCGGAGCGGCTGCGGAGTCGACGTCGTGACGAGAAGCGGATGCGCCGCGCGCGGGACGGGCGCCAAAGGTGGCGCTCGGATCCGGCAACAGAAGCAGAATGACCGCGGCAGCCACCGAGCAGCCAATGAACAGCCAGAAGGCCGACTGGGTGGACCCGGTCACAAAAATGAGTCCGGCCGCCACGATGGGCCCGATGAACCAGCCGGCGCGAAAGACACCCCCCAGCGTGGAGAGCGCGCGAGCCCGGTAGACGAGGGGAACATAGGTGGCCATGAAGGCATGGCGTGCCAGCGCAAAAATGGCGGTGGCAATACCAATGAGAAAGATGCCGATGCCAAGCACCCAGGGGTTGGGTGCCACGAGGCACACCAGCACGGAGATGATCGTGAGGAGCGAGGCCCAGAGCATGGCGTTGCGTTCGCCGATGCGCGACACGATCACACCGCTCGGGATGTCGCCCACCAGCTCGCCGAGCATGATCATGGCCGCAATGAAACCGGCCACGGCGAGACTGGCGCCCAAATCGTTGGCCACTAGGGGTATCAGCGGAATGATGGCGCCCTCACCGGTGGAGAAGAGCAGCGTCGGGAGAAAGGCGGTTAACGCGACCGACCGCAGGCTGAAGGGGCGCTCGGCATTCGTCATCGTTTTCGATGCTACGCCCGCCGGACTGTGTGCCGGAGCAGAAGGCTCTGCCGAGGCGGGGGCAACCGGGCCGAGTAGGCTGGGGTTTGACATGATTGACTTGGATTTTTCGGAGCAGATCGCCGCACTGCGGACCACGTTTGGCGACATTCGTTCGGTGGTCGACGTTGAGCGGCTGCGCGCCGACATCGCCGAGCTGAGCGAAGAGGCCGGCGAACCTGACCTGTGGAACGACACCGAGCATGCGCAAAAGGTCACCAGTGATCTGAGCCATCGGCAGAGCTCGCTCAAGCGCATCGAGAGCATCGAGGCGCGCCTCGATGACCTCGAGCTGCTGGTGGAGATGGCCAACGAGGGCCAGGGCGACCAGGAATCAGCCGATGAGGCCGAAACCGAACTGGCCAGCCTGCAGAAGCTGCTCGGCGACCTCGAGGTGCAGACCCTCCTTAACGGCGAGTTCGACGAGCGCAACGCCGTCATCACCATTCGCGCCGGGGCCGGGGGAGTGGATGCCGCCGACTTCGCCGAAATGCTGCTGCGCATGTACCTGCGCTGGGCGGAACAGCACGATTACCGCACGAGCGTGCTCGACATCAGCTATGCCGAAGAGGCCGGCATCAAGTCGGCCATCGTTGAAGTGGATGGCGCCTACGCCTTCGGAACGCTGAGCGTCGAGGCGGGTACCCACCGTCTCGTGCGGATGAGTCCGTTCAACTCGGCCGGCAAGCGACAGACCTCCTTCGCCGCGGTGGAGGTAGTTCCGCTGATCGAACAGACCGAGTCCATCGAGGTGCCCGACGGCGATATTCGAGTGGATGTCTTCCGGTCCAGTGGCCCCGGCGGCCAGTCGGTGAACACCACCGACTCCGCCGTGCGCATCACCCACCTTCCTACCGGAACCGTGGTGAGCTGTCAGAACGAGAAGAGCCAGATTCAGAACCGCGCCGCGGCCATGCGGGTGTTGCAATCCCGACTGCTCCTGCTCGAACGCGAGAAGGAAGCGGCGACCAAGAAAGAACTCGCCGGTAACATCACGGCCAGCTGGGGAGACCAGATGCGCAGCTACGTGCTCGCGCCGTATCAAATGGTGAAAGACCTGCGCACGAACCACGAGGTCAACAACCCCACGAACGTTTTCAATGGTGACCTGGACGGATTTATCTCCGCCGGCATCCGCTGGCGTAAGAAGGCTCCGCAGGACTGATCGCTGGCAATAGGTATGTCGCTGTGGCAAAACGGCGGTGCCCTGCCTAGGCTCAAATGGCTATGATTCGATTTGATCACATCACCAAGAAGTATCCCGGTACAACCCGACCGGCCCTGAACTCGATTGACGTCGAGATTCTGCGCGGCGAGTTCGTGTTCCTGGTGGGTGCGTCCGGCTCCGGTAAATCGAGCTGTCTGCGCCTGGTGCTGAAGGAAGAAAAGCCTACGAGTGGCAGCATTCATGTGCTCGGCCACGACCTGCGCTCCATTTCCAATCGCAAGGTGCCGTACTTTCGGCGCAACCTTGGTGTGGTGTTTCAGGACTTCCGTCTGCTGCCCAACAAGACGGTTTTCGACAACGTGGCGTTCAGCCTGCAGGTGATTGGGAAGTCTCGCGGCTTCATTCAGGAAGCCGTTCCCGACACGCTCAAGATGGTGGGACTGGCCGAGAAGGCTCAGCGTTTTCCGCACGAACTGTCGGGTGGTGAACAGCAGCGGGTGGCGATTGCCCGCGCCATCGTGAACAAGCCCCAAATTTTGCTGGCCGATGAGCCCACCGGAAACCTCGACCCCACCACGAGTGCGGAGATCATGGCACTGCTCGCGAGCATCAACGCGGGCGGGACCACGGTGATCATGGCCACCCACGAGGCCGGCATCGTCGACCAGATGCAGCGCCGGGTGATTGAACTTGTCAATGGCACGATCGTGCGTGACGAGCGTCAGGGTGGGTACGCCACGGCATCCATCCCCATCGTTCCCGGTGTGACGCAGCCCCTGCCGCCGACAGCCAGCGCCACCAAGGTGACGGCACCGATTCCCTCGGCCCCGACGGCGGCCGCCCCGGTGCCCTCCCGCGAGGCGATGTTCTTTCCCCCCGCACCCCCGGTAACACCGGCACCCACGGCACCCACGGCACCCACGGCACTCCCAGCTCCGCCCGCCGCTGCGACCGAACCTCAGGACGATGCCGCTGCCCCCATGACGCGACCGATTCTGCCGGTCACCCAGCACGATGCACCCGAACAGCTCACGCTCGCCGAAAAACTCGGGCTTCGTGCCCCGGGTGAGAAACCCGACCAAACTGGCGAGCAGAACGTGGGCCCCACCCGATGAGACTTGCACTCGTACTCTCCGAGGCCGCGAACGGCCTTCGGCGCAACGCTTCCATGGTGGTTTCGGTCGTGCTCGTCACGTTCATTTCGCTCACCTTCGTGGGCGCCGCGATCCTCATGCAGATGCAGATCGGCCAGATGAAAAACTTCTGGTACGAAAAGGCCCAGGTAGGCATCTACATGTGCACCGACGTCTCGTCGGGTGAGACCTGCACGGGTGGCGAAGCCACGCCGGAGCAGATTAGTGCCGTGGAGACCCAGCTCACCTCGGCCACCCTGACCCCGTTCGTGGATCGCTACTACTTCGAAACCCATGAGCAGGCGTTTGAGAATTTCCAGGAGCAGTTCAAGGGCAACCCGGTGGCCGACTACGTCACCGCTGACCAGCTGAACGAAACCTTCTGGGTGAACCTGATCGATCCCTCGCAGTCCGATGTGCTCGTGGAGAGTCTGTCAGGGCAGGCCGGCGTCGAGAACGTGGCTGATCAGCGCAAGTACCTCGATCAGATCTTCTCGGTGCTCAACGTGGCGAGTTACACCGCCATCGGGATCGCGGGACTCATGCTGGTGGCGGCCGCGCTGTTGATTGCCACCACCATCCGCTTGTCAGCCTTCTCGAGGCGCCGCGAGCTCGGAATCATGCGGCTCGTGGGGGCATCCAACAGGTTCATCCAAACCCCCTTCATTCTTGAAGGCGTCTTTGCGGCGCTTCTGGGTTCGTTGCTGGCCGGCGGCGCCATCGTGGGCATCGTGCACTTCTTCGTGCAGGGGTACCTCGGGGCGCGGCTCAGCGGCTTTGCCCTGGTGGGTATGGAGGATGCGGTGCTGGTCGTGCCTATTCTGCTGGTGGTCGGGGCGGTGTTGGCGGCCTTCTCGGCCAACTTTGCCATCACGCGCTACCTCAAGGTCTAGCCCCCAGCCTGCCCGCGCTAGACTGATGGGCTGCCCCGCACAAAGCCGGGTGGTCTAAGTATTGGAGAAACTGTGCCCCGGGAAAGTGGCGAGAAGGTCGTAGCGTCTAACCGCAAGGCGCGCCACGACTATGCAATCAGTGACACCTACGAGGCCGGAATGGTCTTGAGTGGCACCGAGGTGAAGTCCCTGCGCGCCGGTCGAGCCTCGCTCATCGACGGCTATGCCTTCATTGAGGGCGGCGAGATGTGGCTGGATGCTGTGCACATTCCCGAGTACGCGGCGGGCACCTGGACAAACCATCCGCCGCGCCGCAAGCGCAAGCTCCTGCTGCACAAGCAGGAGATCGTGAAGATCAGCCACAAGACAAAAGAGGGTGGCTACACCCTCATTCCGCTGCGCATCTACTTTCTCAACGGTCGGGCCAAGGTGGAGATCGCCGTGGCCAAGGGTAAGAAAGAGTACGACAAGCGGCAGACGTTGCGCGAGCGTCAGGACAAACGTGAGTCCGATCGCGCCATGTCTGCCCGCCGCAACCTGGGTGACTAGGTGGTGTCCCTGCCGGGCCTGATGTAAACTGATGTCTACGGCAGAAGTTTGGTAATTCAACAGCGTGTGACAACCACCCCATCATGGGGATGATCGGTTTCGACATTGTTTGCGCAATTATGAGAAGCGGGTCGAGGATGCAGGGTTATCTCGTAAACGACCTCTGCAAAACAATAAGTGCCAAATCAAACAGCACTGACGCGCGTTCCGCTTTCGCCCTCGCGGCCTAAGTAGAACCACTAAGCGTCCGTCAGACTGGGAATGCTCTCTACCCAGATCCTGACGCCATTTAGAGAGATTGCTTCTACATTGAGCCACGGGGTGTAGAGGGACTTAAACGAAGGCTGGGCCTGTCGGAGTAGATGCCAGTGGCAAATTCCGGGGCCGAGAAAGCGATTTCACTGGATACACCCGTAGAAGGCATATGACCACAACAGTGGACCGGGGTTCAATTCCCCGCATCTCCACCACCGGGTGGTTGTCACACGCAGTTGAAGAACCGCCGTTCACACAGGCCCGGAACCATTTGGTTCCGGGCCTGTGCTGGTTAGGGCCTGTGCTGGTTAGGGCCTGTGTGTTTCGGCCACTCTTGGGTATGGTGGGCGCAGTGACGCGCCGGGAGGGAGCCAGTTGGGCAGCACGCGGCTCCGACGATGGCTGCCGGGAATCCACACGGCATCCACGTACCGGCGCGCGTGGCTGGTTCCCGATTTGCGTGCCGGTGTTGTGCTCACGACACTCCTTATTCCGGTGGGCATCGGCTATGCCGAGGTGGCCGGGCTTCCGCCCGCGGCGGGGCTCTACGCCACAATCATCCCTCTGCTGGCCTACGCCATCTTCGGTCCCTCGCGCATCCTCGTGCTGGGGCCGGATTCCGCCTTGGCGCCGATCATTGCCGTGGCCATTCTTCCGCTCGCCCTCGGTGACGGCGACAAAGCCGTGGCCCTGGCGGGACTGCTCGCCATCATGGTGGGCGTCATCCTGCTGGTGGGCGGGGTTTTTCGGCTCGGATTCGTGACCGATCTGCTTTCCAAGCCCATTCGGGTGGGCTATCTCAATGCTCTCGCGCTGCTCGTGATCATGTCTCAGCTGCCCGCGCTTCTGGGGTTTTCCGTGTCGGCCGATTCCCCGATGGGTGATGCCGTCGGCATCGTTTCCGGTATCGCGTCCGGCGAAGTGGATCTCACGGCGACGCTCATCGGGGTGGGAGCGTTGGCGGTGATTGTGCTCTTGTCGTGGTTCAAGTCGCGAGTGCCGGGTATCCTCGTCGCGGTTGTGGGGGCCACTGCGATCACGGCCATTCTGGGCCTGCAAAATGACCTCCCCGTGGTGGGCGCTCTGCCGCAGGGCATTGCCGCACCCGCGCTCGGTGGCCTGGTCTGGGCCGACGTGGTGTCCCTCATCGTGCCGGCCTTTGGAATCGCCCTCATCGCCTTTGCCGATACCGCCGTGATTTCGCGCACCTTCGCGGCGCGACGGGGCGAGAGTGTGAACGGCAGCGAGGAAATGTCCGCTATCGGCCTCTCCAATATTGCCGGTGGGCTGCTGGGCGGCTTTCCCATTTCTGCCTCGTCCTCGCGCACTCCCGTGGCCGAACAGGCCGGGGCGCGTTCGCAACTGACGAACGTGGTCGGGGCGCTCCTCATCGTGGCGTTCATGCTGCTCGCCCCGGGAGTGACGGCCTACCTGCCGTCGGCGGCCATCGCGGCGGTCGTGATCGTCGCCGCGGCCGGACTGATTGATGCTCGCGGCTTCATCGCACTCGTCAGAATGAACAAAATGGATGCCGCATTATCCCTCGCGGCCTTTGCCGGCGTTCTCGCCGTGGGAGTCATTCAGGGCATCGTGGTGGCCATCGTCCTGTCCCTCGGTGCGTTTATCAGCCACGCCTGGCGGCCCTACCGGGCCGAACTCGGACGCATCACCGGCCTCCGTGGATACCACGATCTGTCCCGGCATCCGGAGGGTGAACGACTGCCGGGCATCGTGATTGTGCGCTTCGATGCCCCGCTCTTCTTCGCGAATGGTGGTCTGTTCGACGACTTCGTGCGGGCCACGGTCGCCGCGGCGGGGAGCGGCATCCACTCGGTGATCGTTGCGGCCGAGCCCATTACCGAGATTGACACGACCGCCGTGGAGGAGCTTCTCGAACTGGACGATTTTCTGGCGTCCCGCGGCATCACCCTCCTGTTTGCAGAAATGAAGGGCCCGGTGAAGGACAAGCTCCACGAGTACGGACTGAGCAGCCGGTTTTCTCCGGACCGCTTCCCGAGCACGGTGGGCGAAGCCGTGGACGAGCTCACCGGGACCCTGCGCGGAGACCTGGATGGCACGGTGTGGGACGACGAGACGTCCTGAGGATACACAGGACGTTCGACCGGGCTCACTCGGGGCGGGAAAATGCCTTCCAGGCGAGGTGAAAGCGCGCCACGGCATCCGCTGCCCGCTGTTGCTCTCGGGCATGCAAACGCCCGTAGCTGAAGGTGTTTTCACCGTTGAGAAAGGCCGCCACGGTGACGCGCTCGAGCAACAGCTCCCGGGCCACCACGCTGTCCTGGTGCTCACCCAGAATGATCTGCACCTTCTGGGCGTCGGACACGAGGCGCTTGGCAGTTTTGCGCTGCACGGGAAGAGCGGTCTCGGCGGCGTAGCGCAGGCGCTTGGCGGCCTTCCGCACCTCGTGCAGGGCCAGATCGTGGGGGTGCGGCTCCGACGCCTGCGCGGCAACACGCACCGCGCTGCGTACGCGCTTCCACTCCTGCTCGAGCAGTTCTGGCACCACCTTGCGGGCCGAGCGGTAGGCCAGGTTGGTGAAGCGCGGTGCCGACAGCAGCGTGTCGAGATCGTCGAGCAGCCGAAAGTAGCGGATGCCGTCCAGCGCCGCGGCGAGATTGTGCTCGGCGTTCTCGGTGAGGGCGTCAAACTGGCTGGACACTCGCTGCACGACAGGCCCGAGCAGCAGCTCGGCCGGTTCCGTCGCAATGAGCTTCAGCAGTCGGTCCTCCTGCACATGCTCGTCGCGGGCAATACCGAGCAAACCGGCGAGCCAACGCAGCTCATCCCGCAGTCGCTCCGTATCGGCCTCGTCGGAGAGCAGCGGCGAATATGTGGCCAACGCCGAGCGCAGGCGGCGCGTGGCCACCCGCATCTTGTGCACGGCGTCGACGTCGTTCTGTCGCACTCCGGGGTCATGCTCCGCGATCACGCGCAGCTGCTCATGCACGTAGGCGAGCAGCACGCTGGCGGCCGCCCCCGAGGGCGTTGGCACGGGTGCGGCGGTTGGCTCGGCGGGAAAACGGTCCCCGAGGGCTCGCCCCAGCTTGGAGGCGTGACCCGAGGGGCGGATGCCGGCAGTCGCCATCAGTTCCTGACTCGCGTCGAGCAGTGCCAGGGGCCCGTCCACGAGTTCGATCTCCCACTCGCGCCAGGACGAATGCTGCGGTTCGGGCTGCAACCGGTCGGCCTCGACGCGGTCGTCGCAGACGTCGGCGAGGGCTTCACCGTCGACGCCGCGCAGGCGGTGCACGATGCGCCGGGTGCGCAGCAGCGCGATCGCCACGAGGGGGCGATCGCGCACATGCACGCGCACCAGTCGGGCGAGAGACTCGGGAACGGTCGTGGACGAGCCGGTGAGCGGAGCGTGAATCTCCCGGCGTTCACTGGCGGTCACCGGCAGCTTGAGGTGCCAGCCAGCATCGTCACCACCGGCTCGACGCCGCAGGGTGATGTGGTGGGCCGCCAAAACAAACGTGTCGGTGTCGAAGTACACGGCCTCCAGATGGTGCTCCACCGGGCGTTCCACACCCTTCACACCCGGCAGATCTTGCAGCCGCGGCAGCTTCGATTGCTCGTCAACGTCAAACTTGAGTTCAATCTCACGACCGGTCGAAGTGTCCACACGTCACCTTAGCGCGGGCCTGCGAACACACGAAGGCTGGCGCGCCCACCCAGGAACACTCCCTACGCAGCGGTTCCCGCGAGCCACAGGTCCGGTCCAAAGACTTCGTAGTGGATGCGTTGAGCCGGCACTCCCGATGCCAGCGCCTGCGAACGGATCGCGCGCATGAAGGGCAGTGGACCACACAGGTACATGGATGCGTGTGCGGGGATATCTACTCCATCAAGGCTCATGAATCCGGCGTGCGACCCTGCCGTGGGTTCCTCGAGCCAGAGCTGCAGTGTGGCATCTTTCAGCTTCGCAACATCGGTGCTCATCTGGTGTCGGAGCGCCCAGCGCTCAAGGGTGCTCTCGGCGTGAAGGACGAGGACCTCGCGCGTCGAGTTCGTGTCGGCAAGTGAGCGCAGAATCGACGCGCTCGGAGTACAGCCGATGCCGGCAGAGGCGAGAATGAGCGGGCCGTCGTCCTCGGTGAGGGTGACGTCGCCGCAGGGGTGCGAGAGTGTGAGCTGGTCGCCCACCTGAACGTCGCGGTGCAGGGCGGGGGAGACCTCGCCATCGGCATCACGTTTGGCCGTGAACACCCGCACGTCGGTGCCGGTGCCTGCCGAGAGTGTGTACTGACGCACCTGACGGATGCCGTCGGGCATCACCACCGTTACGCCCACGTATTGGCCGGGCTTCGACGCCGATACCGGGGTATCGTCGGCGGGAACGAGGGTAAACGTCATCGCATCCGTGCCGGCGGGCTCCTTGCTGGTGACGATCCACGGGGCAAGCGCCTGCGGGCTCGCGAGTCCGGCGTAGAGACCGTTTTCTTGCTTGATGAGCGCGTGGGCCATGAGCCAGTACACCTCGGTCCAGGCCTCCGCGATCTCGCTGGTGATCACGTCGCTCAGCTCGTCGGCGATGCCTTCTAACAGGTACTGATACACAACGTCGTACTGTTCAGGGCGGATGCCGAGCGACACGTGCTTGTGCGCGATGCGGGAGAGCATGACCTCGGGGGCGCTCTCGGGGTTCTGCAGCAGGTGGGTGGCGAACATGGCCACGCTGGCGGCGAGAGCCTGCTGCTGCGTGCCGTTCTTCTGATTGGAGCGACTGAACAGCCCGTCGAACAGCTCAGGGTGCGCCGTGAGCATGCGGTGGTAGAAATTCTTGGCGATGGCGGGCATCCGCTCGCTCACCACCGGGAGGGTGGCTTCGATGATGGGGACCGACTGAACGGAAAGCATAGGAACTCCTTTGAGTGGGGACACTGTCCCGGGGTGTTCCTAAAAATAGCATTTGATATGCCGCATTTATTGCAATGTTCTACAAATTGTAGAAAACAGGGTCTTAAGACCCGGTGGGTCGGGACAGGAGGGTTACGGGGACCGGTCCGGAGGCGCGGCGCGGCGCTACGTCGGCAATGAGCAGGTCGTCGAGCTCCCCATAAAAGGCCTCGCGCGCCCGACGCAGAGCGCCCCGCAGGCCGCAGCCCACGATCAGCGGGCACGGGCCGGTGTGGGTTTCGCAGCTGGCCAGATCGAGGCGAGTGTCGAGTTGGCGCAACAGCCAACCCACGGTGGCCGTTCTGCCGAGGGCGCTGATCTGAACACCGCCGGTACGCCCGCGCACCACCTCGATCAGGCCGAGTTCGCGCAAGCGGATGATGGCCTTCGTCACGTGGTTGTACGGGGTGCCGATTGCGTCCGAGAGGGCTCGGCTCGTGACCAGATGCGGGGTGGTTTCCGTCGCCAGCAGCATGACCACCCGCAGGCAGACATCCGAAAAGGCGGTGATTCTCATGTCCTCAGACTACGACCGAGCGCACCGCACCCGAGAATGCGGGAGAATGACTTAAGTGACGTTGGACTCAGAGGCGATATTCGAGGTAATCCGTTTTGTCGACCTCGCCGGAGTTCTCGCCAATGCCATTCTTGGTGGTGTGGCGGCACGGTCTGCTCGCCTCGACATTGTGGGATTCGTTGTTCTGGCCATCATGTCGGGCCTCGGTGGTGGCATTATTCGCGACACCCTGTTGCAGCAGGGCCCGCCCGCCGCCCTGACCGACTCGGCTTACCTCATCACGGCCGTTGTCGGTGGCGTGATTGCGTACTTCGTGACGTTCAACGGGCGGTGGTCCCGGCGTGCTCTTCTGCTGCTCGACGCCCTCGCTGTGGGCTGCTGGTCGGCTGTGGGTGCGCAGAAAGCTCTCGAAGCGGATTTGGGCTGGCTGCCGGCCATTCTGCTCGGGATCACCACCGCTGTGGGTGGCGGAATGGTGCGCGATGTGATGCTGCTCAAGGTGCCCACCGTCTTCGGCGGCAACACGCTCTATGCCACGAGCGCGGTGCTGGCGAGCACCGAGATGGTGATTATGAGCAAGCTCGGTTTCGTCGCCCTCGGAACGGCCGTGGCTATTCTGAGCGGTGCCGCGCTCTCGCTGCTCGCGCGGCGCTACGGGTGGGTGCTGCCCACCGGGTATGCGCTCCGAATTCCCAAGCCCATCTTTCTGATCAACCCGCGGGCCTGGCGGGAACGCCGCCGGAGCGCCAAGCGGCGCGCCGACCTCGAGTAGGCCCGCCTACGGGTTGAGAACGGCGAGCGTGGCCGCATGCAGCAGGCCGTTGGTGGCCAGTGCGCTGCCGTGCCAGACGCCCGGCTCGCCGCTTACGGACGTGAACACGCCGCCGGCTTCCTGCACGATCGGCGCGAGCGCTGCCATGTCGTACGGTTTCAGGTCGAATTCTCCCGCAATGTCGAGGTGTCCCTCGGCGAGCAGCATGTAGGACCACATATCGCCGTAGGCCCGCGTGCGCCACACCTGCCGGGTGAGGCTCACCAGGGCGTCGAGCTGTCCCGCCTGGTCCCACTGCTGAATGCTGTTGTAACTCACGGATGCCTCGGCGAGCGAATCCACGCCCGACACGCGCAGCCGGGTGGGCGCGGCGTGCGGCGTGCGTTCGTCGCTGGACCACGCGCCGTGTCCGAGACTTGCCCACCAGCGTTTGCCGAGCGCGGGGGAGCTCACCACTCCGACCACGGGAACGCCGTCCACCGCGAGGGAGATGAGTGTGGCCCAGATCGGGATGCCGCGCATGAATCCGGCGGTGCCGTCGATCGGGTCGATGATCCACTGGCGCACGGTGGAACCCTCGGTGCCGAACTCTTCGCCGAGAATACCGTCGGTGGGGCGGTGAGTGGCGAGCAACGCGCGAAGTTCCCGCTCCACGGCCTGGTCGGCATCCGTCACCGGCGTGCGGTCAGGCTTTGTGGTCACCACCAGATCGAGCGCGGTGAAGCGCGCGCGCGAGATGGTGTCGGCGGCATCGGCCAGCGCCAGAGCCAGCTCGAGATCCTGCGCTACGGAGAAGGAATGGGGGGAGTTTTGCGTGTCGGTCACGCTCTCAAGAATAGTAATGTCGAACGCGGACACGCGGAGGGTGCCTCGATTGGCGCCAAGTCCTTTCTGGGTGTTAGGGTTGAACGTTCCCGCAGGTCGCACTGCTGAAATATGCAGTGATAGCATCGCAGAAACATTACGCACCTCTAGCTCAATTGGCAGAGCAACTGACTCTTAATCAGTGGGTTCCCGGTTCAAGTCCGGGGGGGTGCACCAAGAAATGCCGTCTCATCAGGGGTTTACTGCCCATGAAATGAGACTTGACTCCAAGTAGATATCCTAAACTCACGTGTTACTCACGCGAATGCTTTGAGGCTGTAACAGAGAAAGACCCCCGTCCAATTGGACGGGGGTCTTTTGTTTTGCCTTTTGCAATCAAGCCGTTATGGCTTTCGGCATGAGGTTGTTGAGTGCGCCTGCGCCGGTGTCATCGACAGTGTTGATGTATTTGACATAGTGCGCGTAGAGCACAGCGGTTCCGTGCCCATGCCCCAAATATTTCGCGGCGTACTCAGGCGAGACCTCTGCGGCAAGAATCGTACCGACTGTGCGTCGCAAAGCGTGCGGAGTGATTTGGTTCAGGTCTTCAACGTCACCGGTTCCACGAATGCGACGCCAGGACCGTCGAAGGTTTGCCGGCCCGACGATTCCGCCGGTGCGCGTCGTCAGCAGGAGGTGGTCGGGACCACCGTCGGCCGTTTCTTCCATCAGCTGTTCGATGACTGCCGCGGCGAAGTTGGAAATCGGAACTGTGCGAACGGAAGATTCCGTCTTAGGGTGCGCCTGACGGAAGATAGAGCCCTTATCCGGCTCGATAATCGTTCCTTGCACGGTAAGAGTCCATGGCGCGCCTTCCCCTTGGGGCCGTTTCACGTCCCGGCGTCGCAGGGCGCCAACCTCACCAATACGGAGACCGGAACCGAGCGCGATTCTGAGCACACGCCCGAGTCGACCATCGGGTCGCGGTCCGCGCCGACCAGGGGCCGTGTTCCATGCATCAACCGCGCCGAGCATGCGGTCAATCTGTGGCATCGTCAAAATTAGGATTTCGTACTCGCGTGCTGGTGGCACGAATGCTGAGGGCATGAAATTGACGGGGACAGCCTGGTGCCCGACGGCGAGTTTGAGCATGGCGCTTAGAAGGATGCGGGCGCGGTCAGCTTCCGACGGAGCTTTTTCCGCCAGCTCCATGAGGAACGCATCGACTACAGGAATCTCGAGGTCACCGACGGCGAGCTCGCCGAGGCCCGTCTCCTTATTGAGAATGTGGTTGCGCATGGTGCTTTCGTAGCGTGCCATGCTCTGTGGCCCGGCCTTCTTTTCGGCACGCTTTCGGCGCATCATCAATTCCGCCAGCTTCGAAACAGTGTCGAGCGCGCCAATTTTGACGCTGGTGCCGAGTGCTTTCTTAATGTCTGTGCCAGTGAGAACGGCGTTGAGGTTCTCGAGAACCTCGCCTTTCGTTTCACCGCCGCGGGTAATCTGGCGAACTTTCCCCGTGCGTGCGTCGCAGTAATTCACCTTGGAAACGTGCCAGCCGCTGCCCTCTTTGGAAGACGTGGATATTTTCCCCCACTTACCGGGCTTCAGCTTCGCGCGGGCCATTATGCGGCCACCGCAACGGTCATCTTGGCGGCCAAGCTCAGTGCCCAGCTGTCGAGTGTTGCCTGGTGGTATCGAACGGCCGAGCCGAGCTTGAGTGACTGGGGCCCCGTTCCTGCCGATCGCCAGTTTCTTAGAGTTTTTGGCTTTAGGCCAAATCGGGCGGCTGCCTGAGCCTCGGTGAGGAACGGGGAGAGTTCCTGTGTGGGGGTAGTGGTCATGGTCATGAGCTGTCTTTCAGTTTGTCCGGGACCTGCAGGGTTACTGGTTCCGCCTAGTACTTGCGCGGACCGCGCCGCACTTTCCGAAAAACTGATTTATTTTTAGAGTAAAGCCCTGATCAGTCCACTAATAGCAAAGCACGACTGGATGTCATCCCGGGCGTGTCGTTGTTCACAGGTACGGCTCCCGAATCCTGCTCGGCCCATTGATCCTGCCGGCGTCGTCGAGCTGACCCAGCCTCTTAAGAGCGATCAGAAGGTGCGCCGGTGTCGCTCCAGCCTCCAAAATGAGGACGTTGCCCGTAATAGTGATGCGCGTCGAGCGTGACCTGGCCGATCCCGCCGACTGTATGAGCAGCAAGGGAACTGCACACGTCCAAGCACCGGTGCCGCTCGGCGCCCGCCCGCGCTTGCTTGCACGGAGCCGGTCACGCTCCCATGCCGGCGCCGAAGCCTCATCCCAATCACCTGCCAAAATAGCGGCATCGATAAGGCCTGCCTGAGTCGCCATGCACGCTCCATGCAGAAACCCGTCCCGGAGTTCGTGCCGGGCGGCCTGGGTTGCTTCCGCGTAACCGGTGATCAATCCGGCCAATAAGTCGTCTGTGGAGCCGACCCACAGAGCGCCGTCGGTCAGCATGCCAGAGCAGTGGTACAGAGAGGTGTTCACGGGTGGGTCATGCGCGGCAGCGGCGCGCTGCGACGGGTTGCCCGCCAGTATTATCAGAAATACAGATTCAATTTTGGGGAAACCTGCCGCTCATTCCACAGCGAGCCGTCATTGTCGTCTCAGGCACGATCACTAACCAGCTCATGGCCGAGTTCGACCGGCGGTAGTGTGATGAGCGCCAGTGAGTTCAGGCGGCGGCTTTAGCGGTCCTTGGCCGCAGAGCAGCGGGAAGCGATTTCTCAGGGTGGATCATGTCGTAGACGACGAACTCAGTCCCGAACTCTTGGAGTCAATCAACCTGATGCTCGCCGGGAGAGTGTCTGAGATCGGGCAAAGGGTTGTCCCGACTCGCCCCATTCACATGCCCGGCGTCGAGCATTCCTAGCTGTGCCAAAGCGAATGAGCTGGCGTTCCGGATTGGAGCACGAGCACGTTTCCTTTTACGGTGATCCGAGTGGCACGGGAACGTGCGGCCCCGGGAGCCTGCACCAAAACAAGCGGGACGACGCAGTCCCAAACGCCACCGCTGGGCGCTCGCCCCGCTTTGCTCGCTCGAAGACGATCCCGCTCCCACGTTGGCGCCGTAGCCTCGTCCCAATCCCCAGTCTCAACTGCGGCGTCGATGAGCCCCGCCTGGGCTGCCGTAGCAGCCTCGAGCAGGTACTCATGCCGACGATCACCGCGGGATGAAGGGGCGGCCTCTGCGTATCCGGGGATGAGCCCCATCACCAGTTTCTCCGTCGAGTCCGCAATCCAGAGCTCACCATTGTGGGTCAGTAAGCCTGTCGCGTAATACAGGGATGAGGAAGTCTTCATGGGGGAGTCATGCGCGGCAGATAGTCGGAGCGATGCCGCGCATGCATCCTGCATGAATGACGAGCAACGCCCGCCGCGTCGGCCTGGCAAATACACGACTAATCGAGCCGTGACCGTGACCGCCGAAACACCGGAAGGCGTCATTGACGGATCAGAATGGGGGGACGGGGAGCCACGGTATGGACTCACACAGGCCTGGGTCACCCGCCAGCAGATCGCAGACCTGGTCGAGGGTCGCGTCCTCGCTATCGACTTCGGTCAAGAATATGTCGTCACAATCTGCTTACTGCCCGAGTGACACCCTGCCCGGCCGCTGCAGCCGCTCACTGACGGGCCCAGCAGGCACGGAACACTGGCCAGCCGGCCGAAACGCACATTCGTGCATGCCGCGTGCAGCTATGAGAGGCCATGGCAGCGACCGCACTGAGTCCCGCCGCAAGGGGTGGTGCTTACGTGAGACCGGGCCGATGAGACCCACTGCGCTGACCGGGCAATCCACGGACCGTTACGCCTCGAACTTGCGGCACGCAAACGACATCGGAATCGGTCGGTCTTTGGGTCATCAAATTGCCCGGAGCCTCCAGCGTCGAGTGGCCTGGTCCGAAAACTGCCTAGATCAGGGATGTCCTGCTCATGCTCCCTCAACAACCGAAGACGCTCCATGCCGGCGACGACCTCGGGGTCTTCATTACCAGGTAGGTCTTCGTTAGATAGCCCGAGCTCATCGATCATCATCTGCACCCCTCCACCAACTCTCAGAACAGAAATGTATCCCACCTGTATCAAGCCGTCCATGGTGACGTTGGGTTGCTGTCGGCCTGGTCATCGAGTCGCGCGGCGGACCGGGGGAGTGTCGAGCAGGTACCCATGCTGCGGGGGTTCCGTTGAGGTCGCCGGCGACTGCTGGACTGACAGTCTTGAAAGTTCACCTTCGGTGCACGACCAAGCCGCGAATGTGAAAGACGTGCAGCAGTCCATTGTCGGGGTGGCGTTCATCAAGTTGGTTGGCGATAGCCGGGCGACGGTCTTCGGGCCTGGAAGAAAAATCGCCGTAATCGGCAAGGCAAGCCATAGGATTAGCGTGAGCAGATTGGAGGGGTGATGAATACTGACAAGTCCAAGTTCTGGCAGGTCCAGGTCGACATGCCTAAGAACGACAAGGACGGAAACGCCATCTCCCCGGACTCGTGGAGTTCAGGCGGTGCCAGGAACGCTGACGGGTCCCTCATCATGCAATACAGCAACCCGAGGGTTCTGGGATCTGCGGGCGAACCTCAATCCGACCGCGGATTCGACGAGCGGTCGAGCCGTAAGAACTCCGCGCTGCGTAGACGCGAATATGATGCCGAAGAGCGCCGGCGGGAAGACAACAGAGTCATGGCCGGGTTTCTCAGGGACGAGATCGTGATTCCATTAATGCGCAACGTCCTTCTTCCGGCGGCGGCGAAGTGGTGGGACACCACGTTGAGGCCCGAAGGCAAACGGTTCGCGCAGCGTGTCTTCCGTCCGAAGTCGGGCTCTCCCGAGTCGTCTCAGGAGAGCGGAGATACGACTATTGCGGCCGACGCTGCCGATTCGCTCGCAACCTCACGGCCCGTCACCGACCACCTCACTGAAGCATCTGCTGTCCAAGAGCACATAGCGGGCGCGGCGATCGCTGAAGTGATCCAGATCGATCAATATCAGAACCGTCGGTCCGCCTAGCCACTTCACGCGAGTGTCGATTGCGGCACAACCGTCGGTACCCGAATCAATCCTTTCAAGCGTCTGCTGACAGAACGACCAGGTACGGTCGTGTCAGCGGTCGGTTCCGCCAGTCAGACTAGCGGCGGGACCTCTGCATAAAGGCGTCCCACGCGTGGCCAGAGCGCGTCCCTATTGCCCGCGGAGGGATGCCAGCTCGATAGGGCTACTTCTCAGCCTTTTGACGGGCCACCCTGGCATTCTGTTCGGAATTGACTCGTCGGGTTCTTCCTCTGCGGACTCAGCGTCATAGTCCTCCACACGGCACCAGCGCTCTGACCGGGTACGCACGTGCACACGCTCGTTATGCGTTTCCCGTGCCGTCAGATCACAGCCTCTTCCGAGTCCAACCCGAACCACGGGGCACCAGTGAACTGCATGTCGGCACCGCTCATCGACACATTCACTAGCTGCGGCCCATGCAGGTCCTTCGGCACGAACCGAGCGTCATCCGGGTGCCGGTAGAGGTACTCGCTCGCATTCAAAGCCGTGTGCTCGTTGAACAGCTTCTCCATTGCTGTCGTGCCAACCTCCCTATGGTCGGCCTGGCCCTTACTGACTGCATCCCAGATCTTCCCGATGCGAGGGTCGTCCGGCGAGAGATTTTCGATTGCCACCATTGGGTCACTCATCAGCAAACCGAGCTTTCGCGTGAGGGGGAAAGCAATTCCCCAAGCCGTTGCAAAGCCCACTCCGTCGTGTGGGGCGTCCTTCGCGTCCCGGATGAGCGTGACAGGTGAATCTCCCGTGATGAGTGACCGATTAGTGAAACTGACCAGCGTCCACGGGCGTGCAGTGATGTATGGCAGCATCTCCAAGGCCATCTCCATCATGTGCTGAATATGCGCCCAGTTGGAAAGCGTGATCGGTGGACCGCCCACTCGCGTTGCCTCATTCCACAGGCGCTGCGCCTGCGCTTCGTTCGGCTCGAAACCAAGGTTCTTCTTCGCCCACGCCGCGATGTTCTTGCGCCCACCCGCGCCGACCTCAAGGCGAACCATTTGCCTTTGAATCATCTCGATAGTGCGCCGAGTGTCCGGGCCACGCACGGCCTGCAGGGAGATGAAATATGCCAGCGTCCACCGATCGGCCTCGGACAGTGGGAGCTTGGCCCCTGCCTCAAGCTTGCGGATGACGGTCAACGCCGCACCCTCGATTTCGGACAGGACATCCTCGAACTTATCCGGCTGGTCAAGTCCTTCGATGCGGTGGAAATGGTTCTGGGCAGCCACGTTGCGAACAATCGTGGTGAAGGGCTCTGTGTCACCCGGCAGCTTAATGGCCGTCACGCGTTCCTTCTCGGTTGCGAATCCCCGCAAGTACGCCTGCGGTACGTAGTGGTGTAGCTTCTTGGTTTCTCCCATGCTCGAATCCTGACAGGCCCAGCCAACAGGACGAGCCAAACCTATCTCTGTGGATAGCGGCACCAGAACTCCACAGCGGGGGGCATACGCTCGCGGTACCACTCCCGTGCCGCTAGATGGCAGCCTGAAGTCGCCTAGATACGCGTCATACGGCATCACCCTTCGGCCATGCCTAAGGGTTGGACACACGAAGGCAAAACAGCACACCAACCACTTGTGTACTAGGGCGTGTCTCCCAACGCCTTGGCCCAGATGATTATGGCTCTAAGGACAACCCCGCCGCGGTAGGTGAGGGCGAGCTTGTCGTAGCGGGTGGCGATGCCACGCCACTGCTTGAGTGCCTCGAAACACCGCTCGATGACGTTGCGGCGTTTGTAGGACACCTTGTCAAAAGTGGGAGGGCGGCCGCCGGCTTGGCCACGTCGTTTCCGGTTGGCGACCTGGTTCGATCGTTCCGGGATCACGGCTTGAATGCCGCGGTCCCGGAGCATCTTCCGATTGGCTTTGGACGAATACGCTTTGTCACCCATCGCTCGATCCGGCGTCGTGCGGGGCCGACCCCCGGCGAGCCGAGGCACTCGCAGGCTCCCTAAGACTTCGGGGAACATCGGTGAGTCACCGCCCTGCCCCGGTCCCAGCAGAATTACCAACGGTCGAAGATTCGCGTCGCACAACGCGTGAATCTTCGTCGTCAATCCGCCGCGTGACCGGCCAATTGCGTGGTCAGCAGGCTCGGTGAGCAGATTCGTGTAGTTCTGAAGTTCCCCCTGTGGTGCGCGGGAGATTGGTGCCGTGCTGGTGGGCGCGGTTGACCGTGGAGTCCACGGACACCTCCCAATCAATCAGTCCAGCAGCGTCAGCCTGCGAGAGTAGCCGGGTCATAATGGCGTCCCACGTACCGTCGCCACTGAAACGTCGGTGGCGTTTCCAGACGGTCTGCCACGGACCGAACGATTCCGGCAGATCTCGCCAGGGAATTCCCGCCCGATACCGATAGATGATGCCTTCCAGAATGCGGCGGTGGTCTTGGAATGGACGACCCGGGCAATTCTTCGACGACGGCATCAACGGCTCGAGGCGAGCCCACTCACTGTCAGACAACACGGCAGCACGAGACATGGATTAAGTCTGTCAGACAGGCCCGGCAGCATTAAGAGACACGCCCTAGGCGCCCTACGAAGGTGTCGACGAAATAGCGAGCGTCAGAAGGACAATGAAAGCCCCATAGTAGGCAATCTCCTTGCCGAGCAAGTCAAGGATTTTCCATCGGGCGCTTGGCTGGCCATGTGCGAGAAACCGGAGGCCGGCCCCAATCGATAGGAAAAATAGGTTGATGGTCCGAATTAGATCGGGAAGCGCCCATCCCGCAAAGAGCAAAAGTAGTGTAAACGACATGACGCCCGCTGCGCCGTACAAAACAAGATGAGCTCTCCTGCTGTAGTGGGCTTCCACGCGCGGCAGCCCAATCCGAGTGAAAAGCGTCTCTGTTCGACCCTCCTCTTTTGGCTCGGGTATGGATGGCGCGACATCCCCTACTGTATTTTCGCCTGCTTCTGCCGTGTTGTGCCTGGCGGGCTCCTGACTTTCCCCAGGGGGCAAACCTCTATCTCGTTGAGCATCCATTGTCTTGATTATGGTGGAATGCCGTCGGGTTGCATACCCAGATCATGCGCGGCGGTTTTCGGTTTTGCGCCGCCAGTGCCGCGCATGACCCAAGCATGAGAATCCCGCCCACCTACGATCGCACGCACCCGGTGCCGCCCGGCTCTCGGCCGACGTACTGGAGCCTGCGGCCGATCTGGGTAGTCGACAACCTCGATCGTCTCCGCGGCCCGAGCTCCGGCGTCGTCAACCCAGCTCTCCAGATACAGTGGTCAAACCGACGCCGCGTCCACCTTGACGACCGCCAGTAAGTCAGAGAGTGGTCCGCCGCAATCCTTCGCGAGAGCGTCAGCGACCAGGGCTTGGAGGAGCTGTTGAATCGCGAACTGCTGGTCGAGATGTGGCCGGAACTGATCCTGCCCGGCAGGGTGCGCGAGGTCTGGGAGGAGCTGCTCAGCGAACTTAGATGATCTGAACGTGGGGGAGGCGAGAGGGTTTGCCTTGGCGCGGCCGAAAATAGCAGGGTGCCGCGCATGAATCGACTATGACTCTCTCACCAACAATCGACTCCCTCGCCCTGCTCGACAGCGATTATGACCCGCGGCTTGTGGAGCTACTGGATGAAATGCCACTCGGGCCTGTTCTCTGGTGGGAAGCCGACCACACGGTTGCGCGCCAAGCCGCCTGGTCGGTTGGCTTCCTCCACGACCTGATCGCCGTAGTCGATGCCGCCACGGGTTTTCCCTACGCCGTGATCGGCGACGCTCGCAGCGGCCGGTGGATGCAGGTTTTCGGCACGACGGAATCAGGTTTCGTGGTGGAGATCGCCATGAGCGGAGTGGAGAAGATGGGTGTCATGGGGAGGGTAGGCGGTCGTGCAACGCCCACCAAAGTTCACGGCTGTGACACGCACGTCGAATGCAAGCTCCACCAAGTGCTGCAGCGAGATGCTGCCCACGCGGCTCTTGAGAGCTAAGTACTCAGGGGCGCCTACCCGGAAGGGTATGCGGTTGAAAGCGCGGCCTACTGACCCACACGAGGAAGCCGTGAGGCGTGGCGGTCTGTACGTGCCCATATTCAGCACGAGTGAGCGAAATGGTGCCCGGATCTCGACTCGACCGAAAATCGCCACTCTCAGAGTCGTGTCTGTTTCCGTCAGGTGCCGCGCATGTACTTCTTGAGGAAACCAACCGGCTCTCTCACCTTCCAACTCGGCGGGCCTCTGAACGGGGTTCACCCCGGTCGCTTGAGGCGGATGCCACTCTCACAAGAATCGAAAAGCCATGAAGCAGAAAACCCGCAACCTTGCCGTCCGTGTGCTCCTGACTAGGAGCGTCCTTGATGACATAAAGAACTGGGACTACCCGACAGCCAGCTCCGACGGAACACTTGACGTGCTCGGTATCGCCGGACCTGCCACTCTCCACGCCCTGCGCAACCCAGGCAGCCACGTTCCGTTCCGTGTCCGTGCACTACGTGGCCGCGGTTCGGCGAAGAGAATTGAGTCCGTCGATCTCTTGCTCGTCGCAGCCCCATTCGATCACACCGGGACAATGTGTGTCACGGTCATGTTCGGCGCAGACTACTGACATCAAGAACTAGGCGGGGAAACGAATCGGACGGCACCTGGTCGTTCAATTTCGTTGAACGGTCGGATCGACGTCACCGCCTATCCGGAGATCGGGCATCCGACCCTTGAGAATGATGTAAGCACGCGATCAGGGAGCTTGCGATGCACGCCGAAGGCGGCTAGTTCAGCCCTGTCGGTAGCTTCCCAATTCCGTCCAGATGACGGTAGTCGGAGAAGATCGCACGGAGGATCTGACGGTTCGTGAGCGTCGCCATCTGGTCATCAGGCAACTCGGCACGCATGGTTTGTATGAGATGACTGAAAGCGTTCCATAGTCGACCCTTCTGCTCGTCACTGTTCTCACTGTCGTCGCCACGTTGATCCTGCTCCGCGCGAATCACACCGGCTTCGATGTCCCAGGCCTCGAGTGCTTGGACAACCGCGGCCGAACCCCAGAGGACAGCTCGGCCGCGATCCGCCGCCATCGTCTCCAAGTCGCCTATCCGTGCGAACTGTTGGACCGCCGATATGGCGATTTTGTCGTAGTAGGTGGCTCGAATCCGCCAGACTTCGAAATTTCGGTCGTTTGCGCGCTTGGTTGCCTCGGCCGCATTGTCGATTTCGCGCTGCTTCCTCCAACTGACGACCGCGGTCAGCGCGACGCTGCCAGCCAGCGCACCTACAAGAAGGGATGCCCCTGCCGGCGCAAGGGTAGCGGGCCAGTTCGTCAGTGCAGGGAAGTCCTCAAACGCCGGGATGCTTCCGACCAAAATAGCGAACCCGAGCAATGCTGCGCCTCCAGCCACCCAGTAAAGCCCTTGTTTGATCCGCTCTTGGCCGTTGTCGTCATTTCGATCTCTCACAGTCATGACCGTAACCCAAACGCCGAGTTGCGGTGCCCCTACGAGGATGCACAGGGCTTGGTCAACCCGGCTTTACGTGTGGCGACTCGTTTCGCAAACGGTCGATTCTGAGAATCCGGGAGCCCGTGTCACAGGTGCCGCGCATGCTGTCTCAGACCCCGTGGCCGAAATCGTTTCGTCTCAGAACCTGCGGACTACCTTTCTGGAGCATTGAATGGCGAACATCGGGTACATCCGGGTCAGCACCCCGGAACAGACGCCGGCACTGCAGTCTGACGCGCTGGCCACTGCTGGCGTCACTAAGACATACTCCGACCTCGGGGTATCGGGTTCGCTCGCCAGCCGCCCACAACTCGACGCGCTGCTCGAGTATGTCCGGGATGGTGACGTCGTGGTCGTCTGGAAGCTCGACCGCCTAGGGCGGAACACCCGGCACACCCTCACCCTGCTCGCCACGCTCGCCGAACGAGGTGTCGGCTTCCGGTCGCTCACCGAAGGCCTCGACTCGACCGGCCCGATGGGACGCGCCATGATCACGATCATCGCGGCGTTCGCCGAGCTGGAGCGCGACATGATTCGTGAGCGCACCGTCGCTGGCCTGGCTGCGGCGAAGGCGCGCGGCCGTGTCGGAGGCAGACCGCGCGCGCTGTCGTCGGCGAAGATCGAGTTTGCGAAGATGCTTCGCTTGGAAGGACACGGCGCCCAGGCGATCGCGGACGAGCTTGGCGTGAGCCGGGCATCTATATACAGGGCCCTGGCTGGCTAGCCCAAGGCCACGCGGCAGCGCCTATGGGAAATGTGCGTTCGATGTGGTGATGATCTCGCTTGCCCCGAAGCCCATGTGGCGAAGGACTCACCCGGTAGCCTTGCCCTACTGAGTCGGGAAACCCCGGACCTGACAAGGAACGGATTATGTGATCGAGTCAATCACTCAATGGCTTCCTTTGGTCTCCGTCGTCATTGCATGTGTTTCATTGCTGATAGCGGTTTTCAACCGCAGGACTTCTGCTTTGGCGCTGAGGATCAGCCAGCGACAGGACGACCGGATGACGGCAAAGCTCGAGACATCGGTACTCGATACCTCTCGCCGGCAAGTGGGTTCAATTGCCTGGATCGGTGTGCACCTTCTAGCGGTCAACCGGAGCGACCGCGCAGGGGCACTCGTGAGCGCCCGACTGGAGGTGACGTACCGTGTCGAAGGGGCGCCCATAGTTGCACAAATCCCGACCACAACAACCGACACCTTCGAGAAATTTGGAAACTCGTTGATTCTGCCCCTTGCCCTTCCAGCCAACGGAGCAGCCAAAGGCTGGATAACTTTCGCGTGCCCAGCCGGCCTCATCCCGTCACCCGTTGATCGCTATGAGGTCAAGATCGTGGACAGTCGTGGGCTTGTGGAAGCGATGGATATCTGGGCACTACGGAGCACAGTTGGGTAATTTGAACCCGCGTCGGCAGAGCGTTGATCCATCTGACGTCACCCCAGTTGTCTCTGATGCTGCTTTGGCGACGAACATCGTGGAAGGCGCACTAGTGCCGGTCCTTGTCTTGGATACGTCCGTGCGGCCAGACTTGACGGAACTCATCCGCATCCATCAGCACATCGATGCCGGCGACATAGTCTTTGCGTGGGCTGCCAACGGCGACAATGTACAGCTCTTAATCGATTTCCTCCGGCCGGTCGAAGCAAGCGCGGTGATCCCGCTGTCAATCGAACGGCAAGCCATCCTTGTCGACATGATGCTCCAAGCGAAAGCAGTGTACCTGCAGGCGGGGAAACCCGGTGAGCGATTCCGCGACCATTTCTCTGACCCCAGAGTCCTTGTCGAGTTGCCTCATACCGGGATGGAAAAGTTATGGGACAACAAATTCCTACGCCAGATGGAAAAGGTCTTTCGGTCGCGAGGCCTGCGTCGGGCGGACGCTTCACAAGCGGCTTCAACCGCCCTCGTCGACCTTCGGAAGCTCACGACAATTCGGATCCAGAGCTGAGCCGCCCGCCTGGGAAGTCTGCGATGCAATTCGTCTCCAGGCGATCCCCGGTGGATCCGATTAGCGCTGAGGCGCAACTGGTGACGCAAAGGCGTGTCCGGTAGTCACTGTAGTCTGAAAGACTTGCCTGAAATCGAGAGAAGGTAGCCAGTGGGGGATGTGACTGCGCGTGCTTCGCGCTATCGACTCTCCTTCACTGTGGGCGGGCTCTTCTCCCAAGAGGCGATCATTGCGGCTCCTCTGTTCCTTCAGAGTGGCGACTGGCACGCAGTTCGATCAGCAATTGACGCGGACAATCTGCTTCAGGCACGTACTGTCTCGTCGGGGCGAAGACGCAGTCGCGAACTTGTTCAGCGACTCGCGGAGCTGACGCCGGAGGAGTTGGAACTGTTGATTGATGGGACGGCCACTGAACGTGGCTATCTGATGTGGTTGGCGACATGTCGACGGTACGATTTAGTTGGGGAGTTTGCGGAGGAAGTGGTCCGCGAAAGGTTCTTGGTCTTGACACCGACTCTTGAGCCTGAGCATTTCGAGTCGTTTTTACGGGGGAAATCTGTGTGGCATGAAGAATTGTCTTCGCTGGCCGAGTCGACGCGGCGCAAGCTGCGCACGACCGTGTATCTAATGTTGCGCGAGGCGGGGCTCTTGTCGGTCTCGGGCGAGATTTTGCGGTGTTTGCTCTCGCATCGGCTGGCGGGAGTGTTTGACAAGCGCACGCCGAGTGATGTTCGTTTCTTCCCGGTGACGGTTGAAATGGCACGAGGTGGACGGTGAAGGATATGAACTTGTCGAAGCAGGAAGAGCACCTTTTCTCGGTGCTCAGTGGTCAGCGATTCCTGCGGATGGAGGGCCTCAGCAATGAAGTTCCGTTTTTCATCTACCCGTACGACGCCGAGGATGCGCTCGCGGTCGCTGACTCCAAGAAGCGGATCAAGAGGCGGTTGGCGAACAAGGGCATCGAGGTTCGCGAGGTGAACCTCTATGACCTGTCGGTGGAGATACTCAAGGTGCGCGGAGACTGGGATGAAGTGCTCGAAGTCGAGCCGCAGCTGGACAAGGCCGAATTCACGGAGATGCTGCAATCGATGCTCAATCCACAGCAGCATCTGGCTCCGGCGATCCGAGAGAAGATCGCCGACGGCGCCTTCGACATACTCTTCCTCACGGGCATCGGCGAGGTGTTTCCGTACATACGCTCGCACAACGTGCTGAACAACTTGCAGAGTGTGGTCAGTGGCAAGCCGATGCTCATGTTCTTCCCGGGACGGTACGAGCAGTCCGACACCCTCGGGTCATCGCTCGTCCTGTTCGGACAATTGATGGACGACCAGTACTACCGAGCCAAGAACATCTTGGAACAGGAGGCTTGACTCGATGAATCACAACGCGATCTTCGCCAAGGACGTGCAGCGCCCGATTGAGGGTGTTATTAAGGCTGATGACACCGCTCACCTCAGCACAGAGGTCGACGAGTACGTCTTGACGAATGAGGCAGCCAAGGGCCTGGAACTTCTGCTCGAGGCCTACACGAACTACTCCAACGCTAACGGCGTGTGGATCTCGGGTTTCTTTGGCTCGGGCAAGTCGCACCTACTCAAGATGCTCGCCCACCTACTCGGTGATGTAGAGGGACAAGACTTCGCGCGCGAGCGCGTTTCTGAGAGCTTCGGTGTGAAGGCACATGGAGCGTTCTTACCCGCCCTGCTCGGGAAGGCCGCCCGGATCCCGGCGAAGAGCCTCCTGTTCAACATCGACCAAAAAGCGAACCTAATCAGCAAGGACCAGTCGGATGCCCTTCTGAAGGTGTTCGTGAAGGTTTTCGATGAGTCTCGTGGTTACTACGGCGACCAAGGGCACATTGCCCGATTTGAGTGCCAGATGGACGAGGAAGGACAGCTGGAGGCGTTCAAGGAAGCCTTCCATTCCATCTCGGGCCGAGACTGGATCAAACGTCGAGCAAGCTTCGGGCTCCCGACGGTTCGCAAGCAGGTCAATGAGGCCTATGCGCAGGTCACTGGCGTGGATATTTCGAGCGCTCCGGACATCCTTGCGACCTATCAGGCAACCTATGCGGTCTCGATCGAGGACTTCGCCGCTGAGGTGAAGGCGTGGATCGACAAGCAGGAACCCGGTTACCGGCTGAACTTCTACGTCGACGAGGTAGGGCAATTCATCGGGTCGAACACGCACCTGATGCTGAACTTGCAGACGATTGCGGAATCTCTGAACACAAAGTGCCAGGGTCGGGCGTGGGTGTTCGTAACGTCGCAAGAGGACATGGACAAGGTCGTCGGCGACCGCACCAAGCAGCAAGGCAACGACTTCTCGAAGATCCAGGCCCGATTCAAGACCCGGGTGAAGTTGACGAGCGCCGATGTCGAAGAAGTAATTCGCAAGCGCCTGCTGGAGAAGAACACGCAGGGCGCTATTGCGCTCAGCGCGATTTACGCGGCGGAGTCAGCCAACTTCAAGACCCTGTTCGATTTTGTCGACGGCGCGAAGACGTACCGCAACTACACGGATGAAAGCCACTTCGTCGGGACATACCCGTTCGTGAGCTACCAGTTCCCGCTGTTCCAGGCGGCGATCGAGGGCATCTCCGATCACAATGTTTTCGAGGGTCGCAACAGCTCAGTCGGTGAGCGGTCGATGCTCGGCGTCGTGCAGCAGGTTGCTAAAGACATCGGCGACGTCGAGGTCGGTACGCTCGCCACCTTCGACCACATGTTCGCGGGTATCCGCGCCTCGCTAAAGTCAGCCGCGCAACGTTCGATCGATGTTGCCGAGCGCAACCTCGACAACGAGCTGGCCGTGCGCCTACTCAAGGCGTTGTTCTTGATCAAGTACGTCGAGAGCTTCCAGGCCACCGCGCGCAACCTCACCGTGCTGGTCTACGACCGGTTCGGCCTGGATCTGCCCGCTCTGGCGAAGCAGGTGCAGGATGCTCTGACGCTGCTGGAGACCCAGACGTACGTGCAGCGCAGTGGCAACATCTACGAGTACCTGACCAACGAGGAGCAAATGATCGAGGAGGAAATCAAGAACGTCGAGATCGACGCCTCAGAGGTCCCCGGTCGCCTGTTCAAGATTCTCGCTCAGGATGTCGTGCGCACAAGCAAGCTGCGATACGCAAAGAATGGGCAAGATTTCGCCTTCGGCTACAAGCTCGACGACCAGGTATACGGGCAGCAGCGCGAGCTGTCGGTGCACTTCATCACCCCTGAGTATCCGTACGACGCCCAGACGATCCGGGCACACAGCACCGGGAAGGATGAGCTCCGCGTGATCCTTGAGCCCGATGAACGGGTGCTCTCGGATCTTCGGTTGCTCATCAAGACCGAGAAGTACACCAAGCGCAAGCAGACTACTTCCCTCTCGGCGGTCGAAGACCAGATCCTGCGCTCGAAAGCCGCGCTGAACGTAGAGCGCGAGAAGGAGCTCATCGAGCGCATCCGTCGCGCGGTAGGCAAGGCCGACCTTGTGATCAACGCAGCCGACGTTGCCTCGGGCTCGCAGGACGCGATCGCGCGGGTCACCGATGGGTTCCAGAACCTTATCGCCCGCACCTACACTCAGCTCAGTCTGCTCGGCGGCACGTGCTACACGGAACAGCAGGTCGGCGGGTTCGCCAACCCCGACCAGTCGGGGCTGATCGATGATCCGTCCTTGTCGAAGCTCGCCGCGCCCGGTGAGGAGGTTCTCTCGCACGTACTTCGACGCGACCGACTCGGCGAGCAGGTCACCGTGAAGTCGATCGTCGACACCTTCCAGACCAAACCGTATGGTTGGGATCTCGCCTCGATCGAGGTCGTGATCGCTTGGCTCGTCGGGGCCTCGAAGATCACTCTCACCGTTGATGCGAACGCCCTCAAGCGCAGCGAGGCAGCCGGCGTGCTTCGCAACACGCAGAAGCACTCGCACACCGTCGTTGGGCCGCAGAAGACGTTCGACGAGCGTAAGGTCGCTGCGTTCCGCTCCTTTTGCACCGATTTCTTCGACGAGGCCACAGCGCCCAGAGACTCGCTCGAACTCGCCCGCCACGGTAGCGATAAGTTGCGCGGCAAGCTCGACGAACTGAAGGCGCGGGTGACCGGATCCAGGTACCCGTTCGTGTCCCAGCTTGCTGGGTCGATCTCGATTCTTGAGCAGGTGGTCGGTAAGCCCGACGAATGGTACCTGTCTGAGTTCGCACTCGGCGATGAGCTCCGCGACGCCAAGGAGAGCGTGATTGATCCCATCCAGGCGTTCCTCGGCGGTGGGCAGCGAGTGATTTTTGACGACGCGGCCGAACTGTTGCGGTCGAACGTCAGCAACCTCGGGTATCTCCCCGCAGACAGCGGCGAGGAGGTCACGGCTTTGCTCGGTGACCCTCAGGCGTTTCGCGGCAACCGCATGGCTCAACTCAAGCAGGTAGCCGACGCCCTCCGAGCTCGCATCGACGCGGTCCTCGCGGCGAACCGTGCAGCGGCTATTGCCGAGATCGAGGCACGAAGGACTTCGCTACGCGGCAGCACGATCTACCGCGACGCAACTGACGACGCGCAACTGCGCGTCATCAGGACGGTCGACCAGCTGATCGCCCGCATCAGCGGCGAGCGGCAGATCGCGCTCGCCCGCGAACTGGGGAATGGCTTCGAGGAGGACGTCTACCCCTCGCTGCTCGACCAGCTTGCCGCTGCCCCTCGCGTTACCGGTGGGACTGACGATCCGCCACCTTTGCCGATTAAGCGGACCGTCTCGGTCAAGACGATCACGGCCACCGGCGTGCACGGCGTGCTGGAAACGTCCGAGGACGTCGACCGGTACGTCGCAGCACTTCGAGCGTCGCTAATCGACGCCCTCAACAACGGAAAGCGGATCGCCCTGTAATGGAAAAGACACAGTGATGGAAACCGCACCCCTCAAATCCTTCGCCACTTGGGCGCGCACGGCCCTGATCCGTGAAGTCAACGCGCGCATCGTCGCGGTGCTCGCTCCGGCATCCAAGGATCGAGTCGAAAGTGCCAGCGCGGTCGCCGCACTCGAACGCGACATTGCGGCTGCGGGCGGCGACGAAACGGGTCGGGCCGCCGTCGTTGACAAGGTCGCCTACACCTGGTTCAACCGCATCATCGCGCTGCGGTTCATGGACGCCAATGGCTACACCGGCATCGGTATCGTCTCGCCCGCACGTGGGCAGACCACCGGGCAAACCGAGGTATTGGCCGACGCGAAGCGTGCCAACATCGACCCCGCCGTCGTCACAAACAAGCGCACCATCGAAACGATCACGGCGCTGCTCGACGGCACGCGGCGCAGCGACGACCCGCAAGGCGAGGCATACGCTCTACTGCTGGCCGAGTACTGCCGCCACTGGAACCGCTCGATGCCGTTCATGTTCGAGCGCGAAGGCGACTATACCGAGTTGCTCATCCCCGCCAACCTCCTCGCCGACGACTCCGTGCTCGCCCGCGCAGTTACCGTTCTTACCGAGGACGTCTGCCAGGATGTCGAGGTCATTGGCTGGCTCTACCAGTTCTACATCTCGGAGCGGAAGGACGAGGTAATCGCTGGGTTCAAGAAGAACAAGAAGGCGGGCGCCGCCGAGATTCCGGCTGCGACCCAGCTCTTCACCCCGCACTGGATCGTCCGCTATCTCGTTGAGAATACCGTCGGAAGGCTCTGGCTGCTCAACCGACCGAGCTCCCGAATCGCTGAGCAGATGGTGTATTACATCAAGCCGGTTGATGAAGAGAGCGATTTCGTCAAGATCGCCACTCCTGAGGAACTGAAAATTATCGACCCTGCAGCAGGGTCAGGCCACATGCTCACCTATGCATTTGACCTCCTCTACGCGATTTATGAGGAAGAGGGCTACGCGCCCGCCGACATTCCCGAGCTAATTCTGCGGCACAACCTTTATGGGGCCGAGATCGACCCCCGTTCGGGCGCTCTGGCGGCGTTCGCGCTCGCGATGAAGGCGCGGGCGAAGCAGCGAACATTCCTCGCAAAGGGCACCCAGCCGAACATCTGCTCGCTGGAGGCGATCCGCTTTGACCAGGCAGAACTTGACTTCCTCTGGTCCCTCACCGGAGGTGCAAACATCTCTCGGGCTGGCGCGGACGAGTTTTGGCTCACTTTCGAGCACGCCGATACTTTTGGGTCACTCATCCGGCCGAACGGGGCGCTCGAAGGACAGGTGCGCGCCGCGATTGAGACAGCTGACTCCGACGACCTGCTGACTGGGCCAACAGTCACGAAGGCGGCTAAGGTGCTTGCACAAGCCGCCTACCTATTGCGGCAGTATGGCGTGGTCATCGCCAATCCGCCGTACATGGGCATCGGGAACATGGGCGAGCAACTGACTGCGTGGGTCAAGCAGAACTACCCCGATGAACGTCAGGACTTGTACGGCTGTTTCGTCGCCGCTGGTATTTCACTGGCCTCGAGCGGTGCCGTCGTTGGGATGATCACGGGTGACACCTGGTTGTCGATCAAGAGCTTTGAGGGTCTCCGTGTGCGGCTGTTAACTCGGGCACGACTCGAGGCATTGGTCCACATCCACGATGTCTCGAACCACTCGGACATCTTCGGCGCGAACACCGCATTCGTCGTCACCGTAGGAGCACGTGCATCGGCACGCACTGTGTTCATCCACCTGAGCGACCTGAGCCAAGAGTTGAAGAAACAGAAGCTCCTCGCGGCCCAGCGCGACCAGGGGGTGCCTTGGCGCTACGACGTCGACGCATCCATTTTTCAAGCGCTGCCAGGAACGGTACTGGCCTTCCGGTTGCCCGGCAAGCTCCAGGAGTCATTTGCGGCAGGTGTACTCCTGGGCGATCGCTATTCCGCAATGAACGGAATGACGACCGGCGAGAACGCGCGCTTCCTTCGCCTCTGGTACGAAGTGTCGGCCGATCGCACAATGCTCGATGCGGCGGATGCAGCGGAGGCCCTCGTTAGTGGTGTCCGGTGGTTCCCTTACAACAAGGGCGGCGGCTATCGAAAGTGGTACGGCAACGCAGAGTATTTGATCAATTGGGAAGACGACGGCCGCGACGTCATTGGGAACGGCCGGGCCTTCACGCGGGGACGCAAGTACTACTTTCGACCGATGGTCTCCTGGGGGAAGGTGAGCAGCGGTGCCCCATCTTTTCGGTACTATCCACCCGGATTCCTGTTCGATGTTGCGGGTACTGCTATGTTCCGCGAACCCGAAGTGGAACTCCTCGACGCGCTTAGCTTTTGCAACTCGGTCGTGGCTCAGCACTTCCTTGCTGCACTGTCGCCAACCCTCAATTACGAGTCAGGCCAGATCTCGTCCCTCCCGCTGCTTCCCGGCCCCAAAGAGCGTAGGCGTGAGATCGCTCGCCAATTGGTCGCGATCGCGAAGGCTGATTGGGACAGCGATGAGACCGCGTGGGGATTCGAACGCCCCTCGCTGCTCGGCGGTGTGCTGCCGACAGAGCTACGCAGTGCCTTCCGAATCGCTGAGGAATCGTCTCGCGCCACAACCAGCGTCGTCCAAACGCTCGAAGAAGAGAACAACGCACTGCTTATTACGGATTACGGGATCGACGGTGACGTTCCCCCTGACGTCGCGAGCGACCGTATTGCGCTTCGAGGCAACGCGGTCAACCGTTTCGGTGCAGGACGCACTGAGTCCCAGTACTCGGAGTTGGCTACGGCCGCGAGAGTATCGGATCTCATCTCGTATGCTGTCGGTTGCATGCTGGGCCGGTTCAGCCTCGATGAGCCGGGGCTGATCCTCGCCAACCAGGGCGACACGCTGCGGAACTATGTGGCGAAGGTGGCGATCCCGTCGTTTCTTCCCGACAAGGACAACGTCATCCCGATCGTGGACGGCGACTGGTTCGAGGACGACATCGTGGCGCGGTTCCGGCAGTTCCTGCGGATCGCGTTCGGTGAGCAGCACTTCGAGGAAAACCTGCGCTTCGTTACCGAGTCGCTCGGTGTGAAGGATCTGCGTGACTACTTCGTGAAGTCGTTCTACAAGGACCACGTCCAGCGGTATAAGAAGCGCCCGATCTATTGGCTGTTCTCAAGCCCGATGGGCTCGTTTAATGCGCTCATCTACATGCACCGCTACACGCCATCGACGGTCTCGACGGTGCTGAACGAGTATCTGCGTGAGTTTAAGGCGAAGCTGGAGGCCAGCCGGCAGCATCAGGAGCGCCTCGCACTAGGTACAGGAGCGCCCCGCGAGAAGGCCGCGGCCCAAAAGGAGGTCGATCGCATGCGCAAGGTGCTGCTCGAACTCGACGAGTACGAGCACGACGTGCTCTACCCACTCGCCACTCAGCAGCTTGCCATCGACCTCGACGATGGCGTCCTAGTGAACTACCTGCGCTTTGGGGGCGCTCTCGCGCCGATCCCCGAAATTGAGAAGAAGCGGGCCGAGGTCGAATCGTGGTCATGGCCTCAACACCAGCGGAGGGGCGAAGTCGATCATGGCTGAGGCGTCGACCATCCGGGAGCATCTTGCGCGCCGGTTCTCGGCGCAGCGCATCGTCTTCTGGCACGATCCAGAGGGCGATTACGCGAGCGAGCTCGACGCCCTCGGTCTGGATGGCGTCGAGCCGGTTCGCGTTGAGAACAACGAGTACGCGGTGAAGAACCGGCTGCTGCATGTCGCACCGAAGTCCAAGTTTCTCGTCTACCGCTCTGGATCTGTCCCGACGGGGGTCTCTAACTGGCTGCTCGACCTCGAACTGGCCTACGGAGTGTTCACCGCCGACCGCACGTCATTGCTACAGCAGGAACTTGGCCTGACCGCGGACGGCATCGATGAGGTTGTGCGTACCCACGAGAAGTTCTTCCGGGCTGCGAAGCGCGTGCAGAGCCTCAAGGCGCTGCTCGACCCAGACGACGATGCTGACAAGCTGCGGGCGAAGATGTTGGCCGTGCTGCTCGGACAGCGCGAGCACAGCCTGCTTGAACTCACGCGCACGCTGCTGATCGAGAACGCGGCCGGCGGTGACGCGAAGTACCGTGCGCTTGTCGACTACGGGCTCGACGAGTTCCACTGGAAAGGTGCAGATGCGATCTACGGCTACGCATCGCCGAGCCCGAGTGTCGACGACTTCGTGCTGTGGGTGTTCCGGCGGGCGATCGACGGATTCAAGTCGGATCGCCCGGGTGGGCTGCGCAATATCCAGCTTGACTTCGCGAGTATGCGCAACGACCGTCGCAGCACGGACGCACTCACGGCACTCGCCAGGCGCGCGGCGTCGGATCTCGACTACGCGAGCAGTGTCGAGGACGCCACGTTCCGTGACCTCGCGGGCAACGATCTTTTCGAGGAGGTCGAACGCAAGATCATCAGCGATCTCGCCCATGCCGTCGCCGAGCGCACGGTCACGGCGCGCGACGTCAGCGACGTCATTCGAAGTCGCCAGAGCAGCATTTGGATCGACGGTTACCGCAAGCTGTACGCGGCCATCGGCAGTGCGTCCGAGCTGCTGAACGAATTGGCGACGTTGAAGCTTACGGTGTCGTCGTTTGATGAGGGGCTCGATCGCTACCGGCGTGAGTGGTTCCGCATCGACCAGCTCTACCGGCAGTTCGTTTTCGCCGCCCGTACGGCGGAGCACTCCGGGCCGTTGGAAGCTCTGCGTGCCGAGGTGGAGAAGTTCTACTCGAACAAGTTTGTCTACGAGCTGGGCAACGCATGGCAGCAGCAGGTCGATGCGGTGGATCGGTGGCGTTCGTCGGTGCTGCGGCCCCAGACCGCGTTCTATGCGGAGCATGTCGCGCCGCTGATCCGCGATGGCCGTAAGAAGGTCGTCGTCATCATCTCGGATGCTTTGCGCTACGAAGTCGCCGAAGAACTCGGCACGCGCATCCGACAGGAAGATCGGTTCGACGCGACACTAGACGCCGTACTCGGGGTGCTGCCCAGCTATACCCAGCTCGGTATGGCCGCCCTCCTTCCGCATAAGACGATCGGACATTCGAAGAAAGGCGATCCGGTACTGGTCGACGGGCAGCGCTCCGACGGCACGGCAAACCGCAACAAGGTGCTCTGTGCTGTTGACGGCAAGGCTATCCAGGCAGAAGACGTGCTGTCGCTCTCCCGGGAAGAGCTGCGTGAGCTCTATGCGCAGCACCAGGTGCTGTACGTGTACCACGATCGCATCGACGCGACCGGCGACAAGGCCCGAACCGAGCGCCAGGCCTTCGAGGCCGCCGACGACACCCTTCGCGAACTGGTCGATCTCGTCAAGCGTCTCACGAACGCCAACGCGACCAACATCCTCATCACGGCCGACCACGGGTTCCTGTTCCAGGACACCGCACTCGCCGATGCGTTCTACCTCTCCACGCTCCCACAGGGCGATGAGGTCACAGTCACCAACCGTCGATATGTGCTCGGTCGGGCACTGAAGGACGACCCCGCATTCCGCACCTTCGAACCAGAGCAGGTCGGCTTGGACAGTGATCTTCAGGTGCAGATCCCAAAGTCGATCCACCGGCTGCGCCTACCTGGTGCTGGTTCGCGATTCGTGCACGGCGGCGCTGCTTTGCAGGAGATCGTAGTGCCTGTGCTGACGATCAACAAGAAGCGGAAGAGCGACACCCGACTGGTCAACGTCGAGGTGCTGCCGGAGTCCGACAAGATCACCACCGGCCAGGTCGTCGTGAAGTTGTTCCAGTCTGAGCCGGTGAGTGAGAAGGTGCGGCCTCGGACGGTGCGCGCAGGTCTCTTCGTCGGTGAAACGTTGATCTCGAACGAGCAGGAGCTCACGTTCGACCAGGAGTCGACCGACAAGCGTGACCGCTACCAAAGCGCGCACATGCTGTTGAGCCAGGACTCGACCGAGTTCAACAACCGCGCCGTCGAGTTCCGGCTCGTGGAGCGCATCCTGAATACCAACCAGTGGCGCGTGTATGCCAAGGCGATGTACACGCTGAAGCGGTCGTTCGCCTCGGACTTCGACTTCTAAGAACGGTGCACCATGACACCCGATGAAACTGCACAGCTAGATCACGCAGGCCCAGACACCGAAGTGCGATCGAGCGACGTGCCGCCGCAGAGCGAGCTGGATCGCAAGATCAATCGGTATTTCCCAGGGGTCGTGGTGCGCAAAGATCTGGTTAAGGCGGTCAAGGGCAACGCGATCGTGCCAACATATGTGCTGGAATACCTACTCGGGCAGTATGCGGCGTCCGATAATGAGGCCACCATTCAGGCGGGTATCGGCACGGTGCGGAAGATCCTCACCGACCACTACGTGCACCGAAATCAGTCTGAGTTGATCAAGTCAACGATTCGCGAGAGCGGCAGACACAAGATCATCGACAAGGTCACGGTCACCCTCAACGAGAAAGACGACGTCTACCAGGCAGAGTTCGCCAACCTCGGAATCAAGGGCGTGCTCGTCGAGCCCGCGACGATCAAAGCACACCCGAAGCTGCTCGTCGGCGGGGTGTGGTGCATCTGCGACATCGAGTACTTCCACAGCGAAGACTCACGCGTTGTGCCGTGGATTCTCGGATCGATCAAGCCCATTCAGATGTCGAACTTCGACTTCGAGGCCTACCTCACAGCCCGGCGCGAGTTCACCACCGACGAGTGGATCGACCTGCTCGTGCAGTCCATCGGGTTTAACCCTGAGTTGTTTGGCCGCAGAGCCAAGCTCATTCAGCTTGTACGGCTCATCCCGTTCGTGGAGCGCAACTACAACCTCGTCGAGCTAGGCCCCAAGGGCACCGGAAAATCACACATCTTCTCGGAATTCTCACCTCACGGCATGCTCATCTCCGGCGGCGAGGTCACCGTCCCGAAACTGTTCGTGAACAACGCCAACGGGCGCATTGGCCTCGTCGGTTACTGGGATGTCGTCGCGTTCGATGAGTTTGCTGGCAAGAAGAAGCGCGTGGACAGAGCACTCGTCGACATTATGAAGAACTACATGGCGAATAAGTCATTTTCCCGCGGCGTTGAGACTCTCGGCGCGGACGCGTCGATGGTCTTCGTCGGTAACACCTCACACACCGTGCCCTACATGCTCAAGAACTCTGACCTATTCGATGAGCTGCCAGAGAGTTACCACGACTCGGCCTTCCTCGATCGATTGCACCACTACATCTCCGGCTGGGAGATCGACACCATTCGCGGAGAAATGTTCTCAGACGGGTATGGTTTCGTCGTCGACTACATCGCCGAGGTTCTCAAGTCCATGCGCTCAGCGGATTACTCTGACCGCTATCAGCAGCAGTTCACTCTTTCGTCGGATATCTCGACCCGAGACAGAGACGGCATCCACAAGACATTCTCCGGCCTAATGAAGATCATGTATCCGCACGGTGAGGCGACCCGCGAGGAGATCGAGGAGATCCTGCGGTTTGCGATCGAAGGACGCAAGCGAGTGAAGGATCAGATCCTACGCATTGACTCGACAATGGCCGACGTCAAGTTCGGCTACTCGGACAGGGCCGGGGTGTGGCATCCGGTGTCGACACTGGAGGAGGGCGAATACCCGGCGTATTACCACCGGGAGCGCCGCCACAGCGCTGAACCAGCGGACGCTGCAGAACCGGCTAAGTCAGGCGGTGTGCTGCCAAAATCAGAGGCTTATGTACCGTTGCCAGAGCGGGCCGACGAGACACGGCTGTTCGAAGGGCATCGGGAGTTCCAGGAGAACCAGCGAGGAGTCTCGTACGATTCAGTACTCGTCCCTTACCTGCGAGGCGCCACGCAGATTACCATCACCGACCCGTACATCCGGCAGTTCCACCAGGCCCGTAACCTAATGGAACTCATCGAGGGAATTGCCACCACCAAGGACGCCGCGGACGAGGTTCGCATAATACTCATCACCTCGGAGAGCATCGAGGACGTGGACAAGGCTCGCAAACAGCTTGAGCTTCTTCTGAAGGTCAAGCAGGGCGCAGCAGTCGCGGGCATCAATCTCGACGTCGCATTTGACGACACGATCCACGACCGCTCGATTGTCACCGACACGGGCTGGAAGATTTTGCTCGGCCGCGGGCTCGACATCTTCCAGTTCGTCACCGGCGATGCCTTCGATCTCGCCACCAAGCTCCAGGAGTATCGCCAGGTCAAGGCGTTTGGCGTGACTTACATCCGCGAGGGAGAGTGAGTGACATGACCCTCGAAGATGACATTGTGTCGTGGTTGGCAGATCGCCCTGATTGGCAGAAGGATGTCGCCGCCCGGTTCTGCCGGAACGAGTCGCTAAGTGTTGAGGACGTTGCAGCCATTGCAGATCGCCTGGTCGCCGAAACCTACCCGGTGGCCGTGGGGATCACCGCCGCCGATATTCCAGGGTCGTCTGCCACGGGTGAGCCGGTCCGTATAGGAGCAGTGCTCGATATCCTCGGCGTCAATGCGCTTCTGCCCGATCAGCGACTGACTTTTGCTAAGTCTGGCCTCACGATCGTCTACGGTGACAACGCCAGTGGTAAATCGGGGTACGCCCGGCTGATTCGGCAGGCCGTTACAGCCCGCGTAAAGGCCGCCTTGCTAGGCGACGTGTTCGCGCAGCAGCGCCAGGATCAGCAAGCCACATTCGAATTCACGGTCGCTGATGCTCAGCACACCTGGAAGCTCGGCGACGTCAGCAGCCTGTCGCTCTCGTCGGTGCGCTTCTATGATGAGGAATGTGGCGACGCATACGTCACCTCGGCATCGGAGATCCACTACAGACCGTCCGCGCTAACCGTTCTGGATAGGGTCTCCAGCGCTTGTGATGCGCTCCAGCAAGAACTGAATTCTCGCCTCTCCGCGAACCAGCAGCAGCGGTCCGAGATGCCGCTGCTCGCCGAAGGAACGGTGGCGGCGACATTTCTGTCGAGTCTCAGCGCCGATACGGCATTGCCCGAGATCGACGAGGCCACAAAGCTGGCGGACGACCACGGCACGAAGCTTGCGAAGAATCTGACAGAGGAGGCTCGCCTTAAGGGCACTGACCCGAGCAAAGAGAAGGCCCGGCTGTCGAGTCTCGCAGCCCACTGGACGACAGTAAGAGACCATGTCGTCCGCCAGGAGGCCGCGCTGAGCGACGAGGCCCTTGCCGGCGTGCAGACGGACCACGCCAAGGCCGCCGAACTTCGAGAGGCAGCTACGATCGCGTCCGCGACGGGCTTCGACGCGGAGCCCCTGCCCGGCGTTGGTTCCGAAACGTGGAGATTCCTCTGGGAAGCTGCCCGTGCGTACTCCTTGTCGGAGGCGTACCACGATCACACCTTCCCTTTGGTAGGCGAGGACGCGGTCTGCGTGCTCTGCCAACAACCCCTCAGGGGCGAGGCAAGCGATCGGCTAGCGCGGTTTCAGGCGTTCATGAAAGATACGACCGAGCGCGATGCCTCGGCTGCCGAACGGACGATCTCGATAACTCGGGAGTCGCTCGTACAACTCACGACGCAACCGGCTCCACTCACGACGGCGCTTAGCCAACTACAGGCTGCCGGCCAAGACGTTGCATCGGTCGAGAAGTGGTTCACCGAGGCATACACAGTCGGCAAGTCCACAGTCAACTGGATTGATGGCACTGTCGACATCTTTCCCGTCGGAGTGGTTGACGGTTTCACCACCGCTATTCAATCAATGATCAAGACGTTCGGGGACCAGAGCGCAGCCATTGACGATTCAACTTTCCGTGCCACCTTGGATGCGCTCAGCGCCGACGTGCGCGAACTCCAGGCGAGGACGGCGCTGGCCGATGCCAGAGTCGCATTAGTGACCGAGGTCGACCGCCTCAAGTCTCGCGCCAAGATTGAAGCCGCAAAGCGCCTGACCGACACCACCGGAATTACGCGCAAAGCCACCGACCTCACGACTGTGCATGTCACGAGCATCGTAAGGGATCAGTTCACGCGCGAGACCGAGCGATTGCGCCTTCGCCGTGTCACGCTCGATCCAACAGGAGGAAGGAAGAACGTCACGCTTGAACACAAACCAAAGTTACTTGGCGCGACCGTCAAAGCACGTATTGATAGCGTGCTCAGCGAAGGCGAGCAGACTGCGCTCGGCCTCGCGGGTTTCCTTACTGAGGTGGAGTTTGACGGTTCGAAGTCAGCAATTGTGCTCGATGACCCGGTCTCATCGCTCGATGCAGGTCGTCGTTCACGAGTTGCCAAGCGTCTCGTTGAGCTCGCGCAATCCCGCCAGGTCATAGTTTTCACGCATGAAGCGACGTTTGTCAACGCGCTGAACAAGGAAGCTCGCGACCAAGGGGTCGAAGTGGCCGAACGCGCCATTGTTCGCGAGGGTGATCGGCCAGGCAAGGCGACCGACAAGCACCCCTGGAGCGTCAGGGATACGAGGGCTCGCATCGGTGAACTGGAGACCGGGCTGGCACGTCTTCAAAAGGATAGGCCGCAACTTGACTCGGACCAATATCAGAAGCGGGCGCAGGAATGGGGCGGCATGCTGTCCCAGGCTTGGGAACGGGCTGTGAATCTCGAAGTGGTAGGGGAGATCGTCAACCGTGGCACGAACGAGGTCAAGCCCCGAATGTTCCGTATGCTCGCAGCCATCACTGACAAGGATGATAGTGATTTCCAGGCTGGATACGCCAGAGCATCCGAATGGGCACCACGCCACGATCAGGCGCCTGAAACGAACTATATTCCAGCCGAGTCAGACGAGCTTGAAGCTGAACTCAAGCGGTTTCAGAGGTGGACCGAGCGCATACGCTCCTACAAAAAATAGAGGTACCTGCGATCACCGGGATCCGACGCAAGCAGTGGGTTCCCGGTGGTGCACCGGCGCAGTGGGCCGTTATCACTGGCCCTTGACAATTAAGGCCTAGACGTAGTCCAAGTGCGGTGTGCTAGGTCTCGGCGTTGGGCGGATGCGATGGTCAGCGTCGACGCATTTCCTACGTGCTCTCGGGCTGGGGCAACGTTTTTTCGTGCTGCTGATGATGTCAAGCGATCTGGTTTTCCTGACTGCGTTTCTGCCAAGAGCGCGACGCGACGGTGGTAGATTGCGGTCCCGCCGATAGTGAAGCCGGTCGCGTCTTCCTCCGCTGAGATTTGGCGAACAATGGCCAGGACCGAGATGTTGGGGTTGCCGATGTGGCCTTCGAGGTTGGCTCGCGACTTGGGGTCTAGAGTGTCCAGGTATCGCTGGAGTTTGCCGACTGTTCCCGGGGCACTCGCAATATGTTCGTACATTAGTCCTCCTCAGAACATCAACTGCGGTGGGCTCATGGAGCGTGTTGATGCAGCGTGCCATAACGATGCGTTGAAGCCTGGGAAAGTTGCCTTCCGAACGAAATGTTCATTGAAAAATCTCGTGCCGCGCATGGTCACACGATCGGGGCGAGTGCGGCACGAGAAACGGCCGGAATAGAAACGGAAACGGTGCCCGTACTCCCTCTCTGTTTCAGTGCAAGCACGGCCGGGCGAACGTGCATACCACTATTCGCTCTAAAGCCAGCGCTCTAGCCTCGACCCGATGCGCCAAACCGATAGCGTCGGACGAGGGTGTGCCGCGCCGACGAGGTAGACCTCCGCATCACCGCATCGGGGTGGACCGATCTCGTTTCGGGACGCAGCGAATACCGGGTGGACATACCCTGATTCACCACGTGGCAAACGTGCATAGTGGAAGCCACATAGCGGTGATCGCTGTCAAACAGGTCCCTCGTCAGAGCCCCAACTCGTTGCGTGGTGATGCCATCCCTGGCTGCACGGGCATGCTAGGCGATCCGTCGTGAGCATCGTGCTCGGGTCGCCGCGCGGTGGTCAGTGGGGCGCCAGGCCGACCCGCATTCATGACGGTTTGGCCATGCCGATTATTGCCACACCGACGGTTACGTTATTGCCGGTCAAGTGTGCGCGTAGGAGCGGGTTCCCGTTGCGGATCTTTGTCAGAACATGGCCTACTGCTTTTGACATATTCGGAATCGTCGTTCCTCTAGAACCAGCGATTTCCTTCAGTCCCTTTGGTGTGCCACCGTCCAGTCCAAAACGGTCAATTACTAAGGTTCTCTGTCTTGTCGTCAGGTCGGCCAACGCTTCGGCTATCGCCGCCCTGAGCTCAGATCGCTCAGCCAGTTCCTCGGGCCCTTCGGCGTGGCTTGGCACCAGATCGTCAAGGGTGCGCCCGTCACCTTCGCCGATCGGCGTGCTCAGCGAGGCTGGGCGAGAAATTGTATGGCAGGTGTGTGCTGCCGTCCGACGCTGCTTTTGCGTGAGCTGATCGAGAGGCATGCCGGCGAGTGCCACGCGTTCGCCGGCAGTCGCGCGCTTTGCGATCAAGAAGGCGCCGAGCGGCACGCCCGAGGTCAAATCGTAGCTGCCCATGGCTTCGAGGCTGCGGACGTAGGCCTCGGCGGCGCGGTCTTCGGAAGCCTGGCGTGATGGTGACGTCGCAATTGCGCGCTTTCGGATCCAGGGAGCGTAGGCCGCGAGTAGGGCGGCGCGGGCGTTAACGGCCGACCTGTGCTCGTCGTCTGTGGCGGTGGAACGCAAGCCGTGACCCATTCGGATGATCAGCCGGGCATGCTCATCTGCAGAGATTATTACCCCGTATGGCGCAGGTGGAATTATGCGATTCGTCGATGTTTCCAGGGTCACGATGGGCCTCCAAGTTGAGAAGCCGAGATCGGCTCGATGACTAGGTGGTGCTTGTTCGACCGAAAGTTGACGTGGCCACAAACTCTCCACCGCAAAGAGGGTGGACCGGTTAAGCCAAGGCCTTGGGATAGCTGGGACGGCACTGGGACAGGACTTGGGACAGCGTCAATTTCCCTGAATCACTGGCCTGTAACGCTGTATTTACTTACTTATCACTTGGGACAAGAGATATTACCTACCCCTTATAGGAGCTAGAGGGCTAGGGGATCTCAGAGAAGGCACTATGTATTTCTCCACAGCTGTCCCGCTGTCCCAACCTCCGGCATCCCAGTGATTCAGCCGATTTTGAGTGACCAGGTGCGTGTCCCGCCCCGGACGCCGGCCGGCTTCTAAATGTTTCTCGTGTTCCACGTCAGTTTTCGGTCTCCGCAGCACCACCTAGCCCTCGTAGCCGGTAGGCGCCCCGGTAAGACGGGCAATGTATTGGTCCTTGGGGGTCACAATGAACGAAATTATTCTCAACAAAGCGCAGTGGTTGGAGCAGCACGCGGCGGTCTGGGGCCGCCACACATGGGCTGAGGGCACGCTCATGAGCATCAACTCCCAGCCCGGCGGGCCGGACAAGACGACCCGCGGACTGTTCAAAACGGTCGGATACGTGCCCGTCAATGATGCTGAGGCAGCGTGGGCGATGATCGATCGCGACGCTGGCCGAGGCCACAACACCTGGATGAGCGTCGGTGGGCTTGATGCTTCGCTTCGGGGCAGGGTGGGCCGTGGCAAGCGTTCGGATGTTGTCGGTCTTCCGGCAGTCATCGTTGACATTGATTTCCGCTCCGGCGTCCACGCTGTCGGCGACCGCAATCCACTGGAGGAGGACGCTAAGCGATGGATCGCTGCAGCACCGCGGCCGACAGTGATTCTTCATTCCGGTGGCGGCTTCCACCTGTACTACGTGCTGGATGAGTTTGCTGACCCGGACTCGCAAAACACGGTCGGGCTTCTGGCTCGTCACAAGGCGTTCTGGACGCAACTTGCCGAAGCTGACGGCTTGAGTATCGATAAGGCTGTTCTGGCTGACCCGGCCCGCATTCTCCGCCCTGCAGGAACGTGGAACAGCAATCAAGGAGCCCCGGCCAAATTGTTGTCGACCGACGGGCCGACCTACACAGTGAAGGACCTAACCGCCGCCTACCCCGACGTGCCGGTAGAGGTGTCTCGTCGCGCCCGCGCCGCTTCGGAGCCGCGCATCCGTGCTGCATCAAGGTCAAGCCCTCAGTCTGGTGAGCGTGTCGGTGACCGTTTCGCTATAGCCGTGCCGGCCGACCAGTTTCTGATTGAGGTGCTCGGAGGTGAGGAGCGGGCCCAAGACGGTTTCTCCCTTCCTGGTCCCGACGGCGAATTGTCACCTTATGACACCGCCCGTGCCTACCGAGATACAGGCGAGCCGACAAAAGTCACTATCTTCGACACCTGTGTCCAGGATGTGTTCGGTTTAGATAGCAACGAACACAGCTGGACGTCGTTCCATCTCCTCGCGGCATGCCTGGGCTCCGGTGATGACGGCTTCCGAGCTGCCGCCCGCCTTGCTGGCCGCCATGAGCAGGCCGGAACCTGGCCCGCCAACTTCTTCGAAACGATCCGCGCCGCGATGCTCGGCTCGATGGCTGACGCTTTCGGTATCGAGCAGGATGCGCCCGACGGATATTTTTACTTCGATCAGCAGCCGCCGGGCGGCGATGGCCTGCTGGAGTATCTGCCGCCGGCTGATGTCGTTGTGGTCGCGGAAATGCCGCGCGTGATCTACCCGGATACGGATGCTGGCAACGACAGCGCACTCGCCGCGCTGCTCGCAACTACACCCGCCCTGAAAGCTACGACAGTGTTGCCGGCTACGAGACACGAGGTTGCTGTCGTGGCCCAGACCATTGCTTCGGCACTTGAGACCAAGACCCCCGGCCGGTTCCCGCTCGATGGTGGGATGGTCGCCTATGTTTGGACGCCTTCGAAGGAGGGTATGCCGAAAAGGCACGGCGTGTACAAAATCACCCGTGTTCAGGATGCTTCCGGCAAAGTCACCTGGCCGGAGGAGCAGTTGACTTCGTGGGTCGCGTTCAAGAGTTTCGAGATTTTGCAGCTATCGGTGGATCCTGACGGCGTCGAGGTTGTGGTGACCGAGCCGAAGGTTTCCGTAACGATGGCGACGTCGACCGGGCGGACTAAAACCATGCCCGGCTTCACTCTTGCTCAGGCGCACGATCCAAAAATAGTCGTCGACGCGTTGAATATGGGCGTGAGTCTGCCGATTTCAGCTACTGCCAAGGGGCACGTGGGCAACAGCTTGCGCACGCTCGGCGCCGATGACCAGGGGACGGAGACGATTGGGCAGTACGGCACGCTCGGGTGGTTGAAAGCGCCCGAAACCGGCGAGTGGGTCTATCTGAGCCCCGCCGGATCGGTCTCGGCGAGTGGACCGGCACCGGAATTTACCGTCGGTGCCCCGCCTCGGTCGGAGGATGGAGCACTCACCCCAATGCAGCGGTCAATCGGATGGCCTGAGATCCCGCAGGACGCCTCAGCTATTCGCCAAGCTGCGGAAGCAGTGCCAGCGTTTCTCGCAATCACGCCCGACAACCCGGCCGCATTCGCCATCCTCGGCCTGATGTTTGCGGCGCCACTTGCGCTTGGCTCCCGCTGCACCGTGTTTCTTGCGGCGCTTCCCGGATCGGGAAAATCAAACCTGACCGCGGCCGGGCAGGCCTTTCTAACAGGTGATGCGTTCGGCTCCTCATGGACCGGCGGCGATATCGGATCCGCCACGGTGAAGGGAGCTGCGATCAGCGCTCGGTGGGCGCGGCACGGGGTCAGCTTCTGGGACGACTACCGGGTGCCGAAGGACGACATGGGCAAGGCAGCGCAAATGCGCGGAGTCGTGACGACGGTGCTGCAGGCAGCGTACGGTGGCACCGACTCCGGCATGAAATCCACTGTTGACGGCGGGCTGCTCCAGGTCCGGGTCGGTGAGACATCGTCCATTATGACGGGCGAAGCGTTGCCTGAGGAGGAGGGAATCTTGTCCCGGGCTATCTCTGTTGAAATCGCCGTTGGTGATATCAAACTGATGCCCCTGGGCACGAGCCCGCTCGACGTGTTCCGGCTACAGCAGGCCGCCTCGGCACGCTTTATCTACGGTGCTTACATCCAGTGGCTCGCGGCCCGCGTCGCGCGTGCGGGCAGCCTGAAGGTGTTCAGGGAAGAAAATGCGAAGGCCCGCTTAGAGCTGACACCGTCATCCGGACGCAGCGCACAGACCGCATCGGTTCTCGCGATCGGATGGGCAATATTCAAGGAATTTGCCGTCGAGAACGGCTTCGATGACATTTTGCCCGGTGAAGACTCCGTGACAGAAATCGTCGAGACGCTGTCCGGTGCGAATGCGGAGCTGGTTCGCGAATCAAACCCCGCCGTGTCGATTATTCGCGCAGCGCGCGACATGGTCGCCGCCAGCTCGGGGCACATCGAACTCCACAACGGCACCACGCCGCTTCGTGATCAAGCGATGACCCTCGGATGGGTCCGTGGGCACACGAATAACTTCGGAGAGCACCTGGTCGAGCCCACCCGTTTCACGATCGGCACGCTCACTAAAGACGGACGGTGGGTTGTCCTCAAGAGCAACGCTGTCGCCGAGATCAAGAAGCGAATCGGTCTTGGTGGTCTCCCCGCCGGGCAGCTGAACGCAGGGTTTGCGTCCCTCGTCATGGCAGGGTCCGAGCCCGGTGGGCGATCCCCACGTGAGCTGGGTCTGAATCGGTCGCGCGGCTACGCGCTCCCTGCCGCTCTCTTCGACCTGGGTAGCGACATCTCCTAACCCGCACCGCACCGAAAGCCCGAATCGCCAGCCGAACAGCTGCCGCGGTTCGGGCTTTTTGTCGTTAACAGGCTGATCCGGGAAACCTGCCTGCCAATTTCTCGATTTGCCTCTTGTCTCCTCCGCTTTCGCCGCATGTCTCTCTGTTGGACGCCCTCCCGGGCGTCGCGACCGGCTCTCCAACGCCGCCGCACACATATACGGCAGGCCCGCTCCTCGGGCCCCGCAGCCCAGAGAGACAAAATGACGAAAAACACCGCTATTACCACGCGCACTGCTCGGCCTACGGACCTCAGTCGGGATATTCAGGTCGCATTGCACGTAAGAATCCTGAAGAACGCAGCGGCTATCGCCGGCGGGCAGGCATACCCCGGTCGCGACAGCGCGGCCGCATTCGAGCTGGCAGCCTACGCGCGAGCGAAAGTAAACATCCTGATGTGGCGCTTCCGCCAGTACAACTTCGGCGAGCACCAACTAGAAGAAATGGTCGAAGAAGGACTGCTCGGTGCGCACACCGCCGCCATTCACTTCAACCCAGCCGCTGGGTCGAGCTTCATCGCTTACGCCGAAAAATACATTCTCGCCGCGCTCGTCGCCTACACGGCGGAAAATGCCTACGCCGTGGCTGTAGAAGTCGGCGCCTTCAAAGGGCGCGAGGGGAAGGCGCACCTGCATGAACTCGGCCTCGGTTGGGCCGACACACCCTCATTCCAGGACCCAATCGGGTCGGGTGCTGACGCAGGCGAGCTTGGCGATTTTGAAGTCGACTGGCGCAATGACGACATGAGATTCGACGAATCCGATGAGCTGCGTTCAGTAGTTCGGGGACTGACGCAGCCACAGCAGCAGCTCGTCCATTTGATGTTTACGGAGGATTTGACGAACGGGCAGGTTGCGGAGCATATGGGTATCACGCCTGCCGGCGTTTCCAAGCTCAAAGCCCGGACGTTCGCCGCCATCAAAGCAGCATTCGCGCAACTGCAGGAATGAATCGCACGGCGCCCGTCAACTTTCTCCTGATTGAGCACCACCTAATACTCAGGAAGAACCTCTTCCACTCATTCAAGGAGCAGGACATGACGCCAGCAGTTACTCTCGACGACATCGAAATGGATGTGTATGACCGCACGCGGAAAGGAAGGACCGCCACGCTTCGGCTCACCTATACAGCGTCATCGATGTCGCTATCCGTTGACGGAAGCCCTCTTGCGTTTGAAGCTTCAATCTCGGTACTTAGCCCCGACTTCGCCGATGAGCTTGCTTCTGTGTTTCGCCTCAATGGCTATCCGACAGCGTCCGGCGGAGTTGACCAGACGACGTGGGACTTTGAAAGGGAACCCCGTCGACATGTCCAGACCGAGATCCAACATTATGACACTGACCCGACGGGGGATTTCTAACGAATGCCAGAACTCGAAATTCCACCCGCCGATTCAGATCTCGGCCTCACCGCTATCCAGATCTCCGAGCTTCACGACGGCTGGGAGGCCGGCGCCCCTTACCGGGCGAGTGCGGCCCTGGGCGGTTCCGGTGAGCGGCAGTACGCTGCGCAGCTCGCTGGTGTTGGCTGGTACCGGCCGGTGGACGCATGAGCGCCTCGGCGGATTTTTCAAGCACGAACACAAACTTTCAGCACGACCAAACAGACGGAAACACCATGACCGCAACACTTACGAACCCGCTCACCCTGACCGAAACGATGATCGTCGAGCTTCGCGCTGCTTTCTTTGCCAAGGGGCGCGCCAAACTCACCGCAACATTCTCCGACCTTGCACGCCACGCCTCCGGCCGCAGCTGGATCAACAACCAGTCCACGGTGACGCTTAGCAGTGGAGCCAAAAGCCTTAAGCAGGTCTCAATCGCCCACCTACACGCTCGGCCGGCGGGCGGCTATGGCGATGATCATGTCTACGACCGGCCTAGTGCGGCTGCATGGGATTTTGAACTCAACATTCACATCCGCATCGAGGACCTGCTGAGGGTTCAGCTCCGTGATCTCGGGCTGGACATCTGCGGCTCGGAAACGGATGCGGACGGCAACCTGAACATAACCGTCTTCTAACCAAATAGTAAGTCGGCCAGAATATCTGGCCGGCTTTTTGGCGTGTGCCGCGCATGATGTTGGTATGGATACCGAAAACGATCTGACCCGTATCAATGATGCGGTTGGCGATTCGATCGTTGCGATCGCCGGGGACTGGCATTCGAACACCGGCTGGATCCAGGTCGCAATCCCATTCCTACGCCGAGCCGGTGTGCGCACGATCTATCACGTGGGCGATCTGGGATTCTGGGGAGAGCCGGAAGGCACAATGCTCAGGGGCAGCCTTGAGTACTGGCTGGCCGCAGCTGACATCAACCTGTTCTGTACACCCGGCAACCACGAGAATTGGGCTGCGCTAGACGAGCTTTTTGCGGAAGGTCCCGGCCAGCCGATCAGACTAGAACTTCATCTGTGGATGCTACCGAGGGGGTACAGGTGGACGCATGCCGGCCGGAGTTTCGTTGCGCTGGGAGGTGCGCCCTCTGTCGACGTGCACTACCGATCGCCAATGAAGACGTGGTGGCCGACCGAAATCATCACCGAAGCTGACGTCGACCGAGTTGGCGCCGGCGGTCCCGCTGAGATCATGATCACGCATGACGCTCCGACGAAAGGAACGGAAGCGGTCCGCCGCATTCGGGAGGACGCGGCGTTCCCGTACGGCGACGAGATCCGAGAGTACGCGCGTATCGGTGAGCGTCGCCTTGACCGAGCGTTCGCCAGCGTTCGTCCCGACTTGCTGTTCCACGGCCACTTCCACGTCCAAGATTCCGTGACGTTGCCTAGTGGGCAGCGTGTGGTCTCCTTGGATTGCGAGAACAGCGCCGGAAATCTGGCTCTCCTGGATTTGAAAACTCTGTCCGTCACATTGCTCGGAAACCCTCGCAAGCGCTAGTTCTCCTCGTACTTCGCCCAGATTTCGGCCGCCGCGCTCTCTTCACTGAGCTCACCAGTGAGAATCCTCCTGCAGCGGTCGATCGCGTCGTCGTCGTCAATCGGATGCCCGATAGCTCGCATGCATGCCACCAGCTGACCTAGCTCGTACTCGACGTCTTTCATGGTCACACCTCCTGATCTCAAGCATCATGCGCGGCGGCCGGTGAGCTGGTCGAATCGCACAACAAGGCCCGGCAACCCACACACGGTTGCCGGGCTTTGTTGTGCATCCCGGTGTTCGGCTCGAACACCAACTTGGATGCTATTTGCTGCGGCGGCGGTCGCGCGCACGCCACTCGATACGAAAAACCTCGGTGGTCGAGAAGCCGATGTCTTCTTTCAGCTCGATCCTGGCGTTCCAGGCGAGAGTACCCCGGTGACCGCGATGAAATATGAAGTCACCGTCGACGTCGTGCATCCGGCAGTCGCCCTCATACCCGGAACCGAGCCCGTTGATCAACCGACCGTGTGCCGCTCGGCAGCTTGTTTCGCCTATAAGCAAAACCACCTTTTCACTGTGCGTGTAAACCTCATAGCGACCGGGTGGGCTGGCCCTGGTAACCGGGCCGTCAATCCAGAGCTCTACCGATTCGATATGACTGACGACGCCGAGGTCGACACGGACGTAGGTGTTACTGACCTCAGTAACCAGGATCCACCGTTCATCGACGACCACACGCCGCATTCCGCCGACCCACTGCCCAGCCCAGGCAGGCAACGGATGCACCTGCGGTTCTGGCCAGGCACGGATCATCCGACCGGGCATGATCTGCACGCGAAACGTTCGGTCGGCTTGCACTATGTACTCACCAACCCGCGACCCGCCCCAGATGACTGATTCCTCGATCATTTTGAGTAACCGAGCCTGGCGTCTAAGTGCAGCACCGGATCGCTGAGGACTGTGCCGCCAACAAAACCAGTCCCGTCTGCGTACTGCACGATTGCCGGGCTGCCGACCTCGAATCGGACGCCGGCCGAGGTCGCATACGGATCTGTCTCCGGAATGCTCGTCATCGACCGCCCGTTCTCACGGTGGACGGCATGCATGATGATTCCGCGCGTGGTTTGCACCGAGTAGAGATCCAATTCGCTTCCGTCATGTTCCATACTCCTAACATGCGCGGCAACGTTGCCGCGCATGTGGTTGGTATGACCCTCACTCCGACCTACGATCCGCTCCTGCACCTCGAAGCCGAGTTTGACCTCGAACTCCACGAGCAGGTCTCCGTCACGCCGCGCGAGCCGGAGCTGTGGTGGGAGGGGTGGGAGACTCAGCCGCGGCTGCCTGTGTGGTCTGTTGCTTTTGCCATGGATCTTTTTGCGTGCATCGACGAGCCGAGCGGATTTCCTTTCGTGGTGATCGGTGATGCTCGCGGACCCAGGTGGATGCAGGCTTGGGGTTCTGCGGCCGGGCTCATGGTTGAGCTTGGCGGCGCCGCGGCTGACAGCAATGCCATGGGGGTGATGGGCCGGCCGGGTGGTGGCCGTAGCTATGTGAGTCTCATCGGCACCGAACATAATGTCGAGTTGCGCGAACATCAGGTTTTGCTGGTAGCTGATGCTCAGGCCATATTCAGTGCCTACATACTCGGTGGGGTATTTCCAGAAGGCTATGAGCTGGAATTTGTGACCTACTAGGCTGCACCATTACCGCCGCCACACTCTTAGGATCAATCCTGGGGAACGCGTGGCGGTTTCTTTATGCCCGAAGGGATCTAGTTGCGCCAAAATATCGAACGTGCTAGGGCGGTGGGTGCCGCAGGTGCGCTCAGGATCGTTTCTGAGCAACAGATCATCTTCATAACAGATGGTAGCGGGTCGCCGAGCTTAGTGAGTTACTCACCGCATGGTCACGCGAATGCCCCATTCAAAGCGGGGGCTCACCGGGACACTGGTTCCATATTTGATACGGCGAAGGCAGCTAAATAGCTGGTGAAACTGTAAATCGGGACGTTCCGGGACACTCACGAAAAAGGGACTCTAGCACAGTGGGTTCCCGGTTCAAGTCCGGGGGGGTGCACCAAATAGGTCTTATGGCCAAGGATCCAGTCTTCGATTTCCTGACGTGAACCCACGTCAAAGTAATGAATTCATCGGTTACTCACCGAGGGCATCATGGCCGCGCTCGACTCGGTACTTTGCGGCGGACTCGGGGCTGACTTCTTTCTCCAGAGGCGTTCCCCATATGCGGCGAAGTGCATGCGGGTAATTTGCTCTAGGTCTTCGAGGTCATCCTGCTCGCGAATCTGTCGCCAGCTGCGCCAGAGGTTCGCCGGCGACTGATCTCCGCGGTCGTCACCGTAACGCGAGCTGGCTGCCGCCGTCGCCCACCCGCTGGGCCGGTTCAAGGAACCGACTGTGACTCTTCACGCTGGCGCGTGGCGCGAACATCGGACGACACGGTCTGCGAGACGCACAGAATATTGCCCTCCGAGTCTGTGAACCACGCCGCACGTTCATCGTTCATCGTCGCGATGCCATCTTCGGTTTTCAATCCGGGAAAATCGTATTCCTGGAACGTGACGCCACGACCGCGCAGGACCGCGACCTCAGCGTCGATGTCGTCGGCGACGAATCCGATCGCGGTGTTGGCCGCGGTGCCAGCATTATCGGTTTCATAGATCAGTATTACGGCGCCATTTGGGGTGTGGTACCGCAGCCCCTCTGCGCGCTCCTCATCGGGCTCCATGCCGAGCACTTCCTTGTAGAAGCGCCGCGCACGGGCCAGATCACGCGCGGGAAGTACCGAATAGGTTTCTAATTGGCTTAACATGAGCTTTCCCTTTCTGCACCCAATGTGCATTTTTCAAGAAGTACTTTACTCCTCTCCCTCGGCCGCGGCGAGGTGCGAGGTGCAAGTTGCGAGATGCGTCAATGGCAGAGGGCCGGCGGGTCTTCAGCTATGGCGACGAAGATTTCTCGATAGTGAAGTTCAACCGCTGGCTGTCTGGGCCCCGGCCCGATCGGCGTGAAAACGCGGTTCGGGCTTTTGCTTTTCCTCTGAGCTCACTCCGGCGCCGGTCACGAGGGGACTCCGTGAGATGAGAGACTCAGATAAAACCAGCACCGGGCGTGCATCAGTGTTGACGCAGGTCGAAACAAACGAGGATTTCATTAATATCAAGCAGCACCACACGCCGTCACTGCTCAAAGTTCTCGGAAATAGAGATGCCCTTGCCCTCGGTTTTGGGGCCATGATCGGCTTCGGCTGGGTTGTGCTCACCGGCGGATGGATCAACGACGCCGGCACGATGGGTGCCGTCACGGCCATGATCGCCGGCGGCATCATCATGGGCATCGTCGGCCTCACCTATGCGGAATTGACCGCCGCCATGCCCAAAGCGGGCGGTGAACACAACTTTCTGCTGCGGGCCATGGGGCCGCGCTGGTCGTTCGTGGGATCGTGGGCGATCACCGGTGGCTACGTCACGATCGTGGCGTTCGAGGCGGTTGCCCTGCCGCGCACGGCCGGGTATCTCTTTCCCAACCTGAGCCAGATTCCACTCTGGCAAATAGCTGGTGAGCAGGTGTATTTAACCTGGGCCTTGGTCGGAGCTATCGCGGCTGTGGTGATCACGGGAATCAATATCCGTGGGGTGAAGCTGGCCGGGGTTGTGCAGACCTTCGTCGTACTCTTTCTGCTCATCATTGGAGCCATGCTCGTATTTGGGGCCTTCACCGGCGGTTCGACGGTCAATATGCAGCCGTTCTTCACCGGAGGCATGGGCGGCTTCTTCGCCGTTCTGGTGGTCGTGCCGTTCCTGTTTGTGGGCTTCGACGTTATTCCTCAGTCCGCCGAAGAGGTCAACGTGGCACCGCGCCAGATCGGCAAGCTGGTTGTTATCGCTGTGGTTCTGGCCACCATCTGGTACGTCATGATCGTGCTCACCACGTCGTCGTCCATGTCCGCTGCGGCCATCGGGCAGGCCGATATCGCCACAGCGGATGCCATGGGTGCCCTCTTCGGTAGTGATGTCATGGCCAAGGTGCTTATTGCCGGTGGCATTGCGGGAATTCTCACCTCATGGAACTCACTGCTACTCGGTGCCTCGCGTCTCATGTACTCGATGGCGCGTTCCGGCATGCTGCCGGCCTGGTTTGGCACGCTGCACCCCACGTTCCGTACTCCCATCAATGCGCTCTATTTCATCGGCGCACTGTCTTTCCTTGCCCCGTTCTTCGGCACGCAGATGCTGGGCTGGCTCGTGGATTCCGGTGCCCCGAGCATCGTCATTGCCTACATCTTGGTGGCCGTCGCATTTCTGGTGCTTCGCCGTCGGGAGCCCACAATGGACCGCCCCCTGCGCATCGGCGGCACGGGCAACGGTGGAATCGTCATCGGTGTCGCGGCAGCCTCTCTCTGCCTCGCCCTGCTCAGCCTCTACCTGCCCGGCATGCCGGCTGGCCTGTCACTCGAGCCCTGGGTCTTGTTTGGTCTGTGGTGGGTTGGTGGCCTCTTCTTCTACCTGCGCATCCCGGCGGGCATCAAGCCCGGCCACGATTCCGAGGAGCGCCTGCTCGAGAGCCTCGCCGCGCGTCGCTCGTAGCCTCTTTAAGGCCCGATCAGCGTGCAAACGCGGTTCGGGCCTTTTTTGTGGGCTGAGACCGTGGCTTGTTACTCGTTTGTGCTCCGCAGTCGTGTAGTTTGTAGCTTGAACCCGGGGGCAAACATGAACACGCGCAGACGCCGGGTTATCGCTGTATCTCAGCCACGAAAAATGGGCTGGTTGATCGGGGCCATGTGGGCCTTTCTCGTCGCCTACACGGTCGTTCTTCTTCTTCCAGATCAGGCCTCCGCCCGTGCGGCGGAAGGTTGGCTGTACACGATCACGGATTGGCTACCCGTTGCAGTGTGCGGCGTGGCTGTATTCCGAACCCGAGGACGACACCTCGCTGTTCTCCTGGCCACGGCAGCCGTCACATCTTTTGCGTTGGGTGACTCCTACTACCTGCTCGCCATGACAGCAGGTGGAGAGCTGCCATTCCCCTCGGCAGCCGATGCGGGCTACCTTTTGTTCTATGTGCTGATCGTTGCGGCTGTTGTCACGGTTATTTACCGGGAGATCCGCACGCTGGCACGGCACGTTCTGCTGGACGGGTGGGTTGGCGCTTTCGGTGCAGCCACGTTCTTGGCGGTGGTGCTGAACCCCACCCTGAACTCGGCCATCGGGGAACCAATATCGCTCGGCACAGCCATCAGCGTCGCCTATCCTCTGTTCGACCTCATACTTGTTGCTATTGTGGCCGGCCTCGCGACGGTTCTGGGAGTTCGTCTCGGGCGTGGCTGGGCTCCGCTTGTTGGCGCCTTCGTGGCTTTTGCGGCCGCAGACGTTAGGGCGTGTCTCTTAATGCTGCCGGGCCTGTCTGACAGACTTAATCCATGTCTCGTGCTGCCGTGTTGTCTGACAGTGAGTGGGCTCGCCTCGAGCCGTTGATGCCGTCGTCGAAGAATTGCCCGGGTCGTCCATTCCAAGACCACCGCCGCATTCTGGAAGGCATCATCTATCGGTATCGGGCGGGAATTCCCTGGCGAGATCTGCCGGAATCGTTCGGTCCGTGGCAGACCGTCTGGAAACGCCACCGACGTTTCAGTGGCGACGGTACGTGGGACGCCATTATGACCCGGCTACTCTCGCAGGCTGACGCTGCTGGACTGATTGATTGGGAGGTGTCCGTGGACTCCACGGTCAACCGCGCCCACCAGCACGGCACCAATCTCCCGCGCACCACAGGGGGAACTTCAGAACTACACGAATCTGCTCACCGAGCCTGCTGACCACGCAATTGGCCGGTCACGCGGCGGATTGACGACGAAGATTCACGCGTTGTGCGACGCGAATCTTCGACCGTTGGTAATTCTGCTGGGACCGGGGCAGGGCGGTGACTCACCGATGTTCCCCGAAGTCTTAGGGAGCCTGCGAGTGCCTCGGCTCGCCGGGGGTCGGCCCCGCACGACGCCGGATCGAGCGATGGGTGACAAAGCGTATTCGTCCAAAGCCAATCGGAAGATGCTCCGGGACCGCGGCATTCAAGCCGTGATCCCGGAACGATCGAACCAGGTCGCCAACCGGAAACGACGTGGCCAAGCCGGCGGCCGCCCTCCCACTTTTGACAAGGTGTCCTACAAACGCCGCAACGTCATCGAGCGGTGTTTCGAGGCACTCAAGCAGTGGCGTGGCATCGCCACCCGCTACGACAAGCTCGCCCTCACCTACCGCGGCGGGGTTGTCCTTAGAGCCATAATCATCTGGGCCAAGGCGTTGGGAGACACGCCCTAGCTACGCCCTGCTGATAACGCCCGGCTACTGGTCAGATGGCACGCTGCTGGAGACCGTGTGGTCGCTCGGACTCGCCCTCATAGCGATGTGGGTTTATGGAATGGGCCGCCAAACACAGCGCCCTGTGGTCGGAGCCGTAGCCACGGGCGCACTCACGGTGTTGATCTCATCGATGTTTGCGGCTTTGGGAACCCTCTTCCTGGCTATTTACTCGCAGGTATCGATGCTGGCCGTCGTTTTGGCGGGTGTCACACTGGTCATCGCCGGTGTTCGCACCCAACTAGCGTTCCGGCGACTCGTGAAGCTGGCTGACATACGTCACATCGCTCATACCGACGACCTCACCGGATTGCCCAACCGACGAGCGCTCTACGCCGATGTTCCCGCGCGGCTCGTAAAGCGCGTAAACGGTCCGAGCGCGCTGCTGCTGCTCGACCTCGACGGGTTCAAGGAGGTCAATGACAGCCTCGGTCACGATGCGGGCGACCTGCTCCTCATTGAGGTGGGAGCTCGTTTGGCGGCGAACCTGCGCGACGAAGACCTGCTCACGAGGCTCGGCGGCGACGAATTCGCCATCTTCCTGAACGATGCTGACCGTGACGATGCCATCGCCGTGGCTGTGAAATTACGCGCGGCCCTGGCCCAATCCTTCCCAGTAGAGGGAATATCGCTGCATTCCAGCGCCAGTGTGGGTATTGCCGTTTTCCCCGAGCAGGGACACGATTTGAAGGCTCTCATGCGCAGGGCTGACATGGCCATGTACCGCGCCAAAGCATCGCGGAGCGGCCACCACGTGTTCGTTGCGGAAGACGACAGTCATGGCGAAGACCGGCTCCGGTCGTTGGAGGAGCTGCATGTTGCCATTGCCAACGACCAGCTTCTGCTGCATTATCAACCGAAGATCAGCATGGTCACCAATGAGGTCCATGGTGTTGAGGCACTCGTTCGATGGAAACATCCCGTGCGCGGCCTGCTCTATCCGGTGTCGTTCCTCGCCCTGGCCGAAGAGGCGGGACTCATGGGGAAGCTCACCGACGTGGTGCTCCGGCTCGCGCTTGATCAGGCAGTTGTGTGGCAGCAGCGGGGCCTCTTCCTGACCGTTGCCGTGAACCTCTCGGCCAGTTCACTGGTTGACCTTGACCTGCCGGAACGGGTGGGCGCGATGATTGCGGCCCGAGGACTGGCATCCTCTACCCTCATGGTGGAGATCACCGAAGATTTCTTGATGTCTGATCGTGCCCGGGCCAAAGACATTTTGACCAGATTGCGGGCCGGCGGGGTTCGTGTGTCCGTCGACGACTTTGGCACCGGCTACAGCTCGCTGGCCTATCTTCGTGAACTTCCACTCGACGAACTCAAGCTCGACCGATCGTTTGTTTTACCCATGCTCGAGGATTCCCGTGCCTCCGCGCTGGTTGCGTCCACCATCGAGCTTGCTCACAGTCTTGGGCTCACCATGGTGGCCGAGGGCGTGGAAAACGCCAAGGCCTTCGAAGAACTGGCTCGATTCGGCTGCGATCAGGCCCAGGGTTTCCATATGTCGAAGCCCGTGCCGGCTGAGCAGCTCGACCTCTGGCTCCGTCAGCGGGGGGCAGATGTGCTGGCTGAGTAACCAGCTCGGTCCGTCCGCGGGTCGTTGCCCGGGACATCCGCTCGAGAATGGCACAGTGTGAATGATGTCGATTCCAGCGCGGTGAACTCGACGCCCATCGTGATGCGGGGGCGGGTGGGCACCACGGCGCAGCAGGACATTGACGAGACGCTTCGGCTGCTGCGCGAGATGCAGGTGAGCCCGCGCCCCGTGGCGACGCTGCGGGCGTATGCGCCGCTTCCCACCGTGGCGTTCAGCAGGCGCGAGTCACTTCTGCCCGGATTCGCTGAGGCCGAGATCTGCGCGCGGAATCACGGATATGCACCCGTGATTCGCCTCGCCGGCGGCCGAGCCGTGGCCTATGACACCGCCTGTGTCGTCATCGACCTGCTCACGCCGGCGAGCGCTCGTCTCGAACACACCCGAGCATTCGAAGTTGCCGCGGCCTGTTTTCGAGACACCCTGCGCGACCTGGGAGTGGATGCCCGCGTGGGCGCCGTTCCGGGCGAATACTGTGCCGGAGATCACAGCGTCAACGCCCGCGGCACGGTGAAGCTGGTGGGAATCGCGCAGCGCGTGGTGCGCGGGGCACGACTCGTGACGGCATCCATCGTGCTGGATCAGGCCGAACCACTGCGCGAGGTTGTCAACGACGTCTACGCAATTATGGGTTTGGACTGGGACCCGGCCACCTTTGGATCCGTCGCCGCCGAGGGTGTGCCCGGGTCGGTCGCCGCACTGACCGATGCCCTCGTGCAGGGCTTAGCGACCGTGCATACGGACTGGGCGCTGCCGCTCGACTGAGCGCCCTGGCAGCGGATGCCTACGCACGCGTGACCCGTGCGCTTAGGCGGAGTCCCGCAGCACCAAACGCGTGGGCATGATGGTGCGGTGTGGGAGGCCGTCCTGCCCGGCGAGCCGGCGGAGCAAAATGTCCGCCATGGCAAAGCCCATGTCTTCTGAGGGCTGGCTCACCGTGGTCATCTGAACGGCGCCGGAGGTGGCGGCCGGGCTGTCGTCGAACGAGACAACGGCAATATCGCCGGGCACCGACCGTGCGAGTTGCCGCAGCACATCCAGAGCACCGGTGGCCATCAGATCGCTGGCCACAAAGAGTCCGTCAAGGTCGGGGCACCGCTCCAGCAGCCTCCGGGTGGCTGCGGCGGCACCGGCGGCCGTGAAATCGGCGTGCTCCACGGCATCCGTTGGAAGGTGGGCACGCTCAAGAGTGCGAAGAAAGCCGCTCAGTCTGTCGATAGCGGCGGGCATGTCGGCCGGGCCGGTGATCGAGCCGATGCGGCGTCGCCCGATGTCGATCAGGTGCTGGGTGCCCGTTTCGGCACCGGCGGCGTTGTCCACGTCGACGAAGTAGGTGTTCTCGTCGCTCGCTGGCTGACCACCGAAGACAACCGGCATGGTGGTCTCGAGCTCGGCCACGAACTCGTCGCCGGTGTGGTGCGAGATGACGAGGGCCCCGTCCACGATGCCCGAGCGCAGGTAGCGCATGGTCTTGTGACGGGGGTCGCTCGATGCCACGAGCAGGTTGAGCGTGTAGTCGCTCTCCTCGAGGCGTCGGGTAATGCCCTGCACGATGGCGGCGAAGTACGGGTCGCCGAAGAAGCGCGTCATGTCTTCGGGCACCACGAGCGCCACGGCGTGGGTCTGCTGGCTGGCGAGGGAGCGCGCCGCCCGATTCGGGACGTAGTTCAGCTGCGCGATAGCCGCCTGAACGCCCTCGATGATGTGCGGACGAACCTTGGGCGACCCATTCACCACACGGCTCACCGTGGCACGGGAAACCCCGGCCACCTCGGCCACCATCTCCAGGGTGGGCTGCGCAGGACGGGTCTGGCGCACACCTATGTTCATCTCGTCATTATATTCCGCACTCGCTGCTGGAGATTTAGCCACGGGGGAGGGCGCGGGAGCGAATCACGCTGGCGTAGGCCGCGCCGCTGTCCTTCACGGTGCGTTCCTGAGTGTCATAGTCGACCCGCACAATGCCAAAGCGCTTCTCGTAGCCCCACGCCCACTCGTAGTTGTCCATCAGTGACCAGTAGAAATAGCCTTTGACCGGCGCGCCGTCGTCGATCGCGTCGAGGACCGCACCCAGATGGCTCGTCAGAAAGTCGGTGCGTTCCGGGTCGTGCACGCGGCCGTCGGGGGTCACGACATCGTCGTAGGCCGCGCCGTTTTCGGTCACGTACAGGCTCGTTCCGGCGCTCGCGGCATAGTCGGTGTTCACGCGGGTGAGCAGCTCCCGCAGCCCGTCGGGCTGAACCTCCCACTGCATGGCAGTGAGGGGGAGTCCCTGAGGGTGGTGAAAGACGCCGTCGGCTGCGGGAAACGGTGAACCGGTTGGTCGGTTGGTCGGAGCCTGAGCCAGTAGCGGATGCGCCGCCGGCTGATCGCTGACCAGCTCGCCGTGGTAATAATTCACGCCGAGGGAATCGATCCGCTGACTGATCTGGGCCAGGTCGCCATCCTTGATGTGATCCTCCAAGCCGAGGCCAGCCACGTCGGCGAGCAGGTCGCTCGGGTAGCTTCCGCGAAAGATAGGGTCCAGGAAGAAGCGGTTGAACTGACCGTCCAGGCGGCGGGCGGCATCGCGATCACCCGCGCTGTCGACATCCACTGGCTTGGCAACGGTGAGGTTGAGGGTGATGCCCAGCTCAAGATCTGCATCGCGGGCGCGCAGTGCTTCGGTGGCGAGTCCATGACCAAGCAGCAGATGGTGCCCCGCAGCCAGACCATCGCGCTTGCTCTGTCGGCCCGGTGCGTGCACGCCGGCCGTGTAGCTGAGGAAGGACGAGCACCACGGTTCGTTGAGTGTGGTCCACACACCCACGCGATCGCCGAGGGCGTCGTGCACGTTGAGGGCATAGTCCCGAAACCGCAACGCGGTGTCCCGATTGGTCCAGCCGCCCGTGTCTTCGAGCGCCTGCGGAAGATCCCAGTGGTACAGCGTGAGCCAGGGTTTGATGTCGGCACCGAGCAGCTCGTCCACGAGGCGGGAGTAGAAGTCGAGGCCTTTCGGGTTGACCGGGCCGCCGTCTGGTTGCACCCGCGACCAGGATGTGGAGAAGCGGTAGGTCTGCAGGCCCAGGTCTTTCATGAGAGCAACGTCGCTCCGGTACCGGTGGTAGTGGTCGCAGGCGGTGTCGCCGTTGTCGGCGTTGATGACCGCGCCGGGAACCCGGCTGAACGTGTCCCAGATTGAGTCGGTACGCCCATCCTCGTGAGCGGCCCCTTCAATCTGGTACGCGGCAGTTGCCGCGCCAAAGAGGAAGTCTGCGGGGAAGGCGCGTGAATCCGTGGATGTCATGGTGATATTTCTTTCGGTGGAGGAGGAGAGGGAGTGGGAGTGCGGGGTCATCCCTTGACCGCGCCCTGCATGATTCCGGCCACCAGTTGCCGACCGAGAACAACGAAGACCAGAATGAGCGGAATGATCGAGAGCACGACGCCGGCGAGGACGAGAGAGTAGTCAACATAAAAGGCGGCCTGCAGTTGTTGCAGCGCCACGGGCAGTGTGGGGTTTCCCGGGCCGAGCACGATGAACGGCCAGAAGAAGTTGGTCCAGGTGCCAATGAACGTGAACAGCGCCAGCATGGCCGCGGCCGGGCGAGCGGCGGGCAGACCAACATGCCAGAAACTGCCCAGCATGGACGCACCATCCATGCGTACGGCTTCGATCAGCTCGTCGGGGAGGGCATCCCGCAGATACTGGGTCATCCAGAACACGCCAAAAGCCGTCACCATGGCGGGAGCGATGACCGCCCAGAGGCTGCCCGTCCATCCGAGCTTCGCCATGATGATGAAGAGCGGCACGATGCCCAGCTGGGTGGGAACGGCCATCGTGGCAATCACGAAGATGAGCAGTCCCTCCCGCCCACGAAACTTGAGCTTGGCGAAGGCGTAGCCGGCCAGCGTTGAGAAGAACACGACGCTGAGCGACACCGACGTGGAGACGATGATGCTGTTTCCGAGGGCCTTCCAGAAGGGGATGCTGTCGATGACGGTGGCGGCGTTGGCAATAAAATTTCCGCCGGGAATCCACATCACACCGTTTTGGTTCAGTGCGGTGGCGTCCTGGCTGCCGATCAGAAACGACCACCAGATCGGAAACGCCGAGCCCAGCAGCACGGCGATCAGAATGCCGTAGACCCAGATTCCCGGACGTCGGTCGTGGCCGCCGATGATGGTCTTTCTCATGAGACGCCTTTCGCGCGGATGCGCAGCTTGCGGTCGGCCGAACCCGCGATGCGCCGGGTGATCAAAAAGTTGACGACCGCGATCAGGATGATGATCAAAAAGAGCAGCCATGCCACAGCGGATGCCCGTCCAAAGTTGCGCTGACCCCAGCCGAGCTCGTAGATGTAGAGCGTGAGCGTTTGCCACTGACGATTCGCGCCGCCCTGGCCTGCCTGATCGAACATGCGTGCCTCATCGAAGATCTGCAGCCCGCCGATCGTCGAGGTCAAAATGACAAAGATAATGATCGGGCGCAGCAGCGGCACGGTGATGGACCAGAACGTGCGCAGTCGATTCGCACCGTCGATGATGGCCGCTTCGTAGTAGTCGCGGGGAACCGCCTGCATGGCGGCCAGAAAAATGAGGGCGTTGTAACCGGTCCAGCGAAAATTCACCATGGTGGCAATTGCGATGTGGCTCGGAAGCACATCCACGTGCCACCGAATCGGCTCCAGTCCGAGGCTCATGATTCCGCTATTGATGAGGCCATACCGGTCACCAAAGAGGTCGTTGAAGATGAGCGCAACCGCTACGGGCGCCACCACGTAGGGAAGCAGAACGCCCATGCGCCAGAACGTTTTGCCGCGCAAATTGAAGTCAAGTACGGCGGCGATGGCGATCGCCGCCACAACTTGCGGAACGCTGGAGAGCAGAAAAATGCTGAAGGTGTTCCGCAGTGACGTCCAGAAGTAGGGCTGCGCAAGAACGGTTGCAAAGTTCTCCAGACCCACGAAATCACCCTGGCCGCCGATGAGATTCCAGTCGTGCACCGACACCCACGCCGTGTAGAGCAACGGGAAGAGCCCCACAATCCCGAAGAGAATGAAGAATGGGGAGACATACAGGTAGGGCGAGAAGCGCACGTCCCAGCGGCTGAGCTTATGGCTGAGAGCAATACGACGGATGCTGCGGGCATTCAGCTCGACAGCGGCTGCGGTGGTCATGGCTATCCCTTGTGTGTTCGCTGGTCGAGCCGCATCAGGTCGCAGACTCGTTCACGGGGGGTGGTCTCAGGCTGCCGAGAACGGATGCCCGGCAGCCTGAGATCTGGTGGTGACTCGTTAGCCGAGAGCGTTCACGTCGGCGACCCACTGGTCCCAGGACTCGTCGGCGGTCATCGTGCCATCCTCGACCCGGGTGAGCGCCTGCTGCATCGCATCGTTGATCGGGAAGTAGCTCGTGCCCTTGAACGGCGTGACATCAACGGCAGCAGCACGGTTGGCCAGGATCTGACCCGTGGGAGCGTTGTTGAAGAATTCATTCGTCGCTCCCAGCAGCTCATCGCTCGAGAGCGCATCGACTTGGCTGGGGAAAGTGCCCTTGGAGGCGAATGCCTTGAGCTGCTGCTCCGGCGCGGTCAGCCAGGCAGCCAGCTTCGTGGCTTCGACCTGGTTCTTGGACTGGGTGGGAACGGTCAGGTACGAACCGCCCCAGTTGCCGCCGCCGCCGGGGAACGTGTCGGCGATGTCCCAGCCGGTCACGCCGGCTGCGTTACCGGAGATCACGCCGAGCATCCAACCGGGGCAGAGCATGGTGGCGAAGCCATCGTTCTGGAAGCTGGCTGTCCAGTCATCACTCCACTGGCTCAGGTGTGCCGACAGGGTGCTGCTGGCATCGAGAACGCTGGTGTAGGCCGCTTTGACCTCCGGGTTCTCGGTGGCGATGACGGTGCCGTCTTTTTCTTCGTAGGGGTTGGGCATCTGGTTGACGACGCCCTGCCAGGTGGCTCCGGCCGAGTCGAACCACGGCACGTTCGTGCCGGCAGCAGCGAACTTCTCGCCGGCGGCGTAGTAGCTCTCCCAGCTGGTGCCGAGGAGTTTCGCCACTTCAGCACGGTCCGTGGGCAAGCCGGCGGCCGCGAAGAGGTCGGAGCGGTAGCACACGCCCTCGGGGCCGATGTCAGTGCCGTACGCGATGAGGCGGCCATCGGCATCCGTTGCTGCTTCGGACTTCCAATCGAGCCAGCGGTCGGCAACGTCGTCCGAGGACAGGTCGACGAACTGGTCCGAGTACTGCAGGAGCTCGGGGAGCCAGTCCACTTCGATGGCTTCGACGTCGCTGAGACCGCTCCCGGCGGCGAGGCGTGTGGTGAGGTTGTCGCGGGCCTCGTTTGTGGTGGCCGCTTTTTTGTGGGTGATGGTGACGTTCGGGTTGGCGGTCTCGTACTCGGCGAAGAGGTCGTCGTAGCCGAACTCGTTGAATGTGGCGACTGTTAGTTTGACGTTCTCGTCGGTCGACTGCTCGGAGCCGGAGCCGGAGCCGGCGTCGGCGGAACAGCCGGACAGAATCAGTGCGAAGGATGCTGCTCCGGCGACTGTTAGTGCAAGTGTGCTGCGTGGGAAACGCTTCACGGTCACTCCCTTGTGTGCGTGCGAATAGGAACTTCCCAGGAGCGCACTCTCGGTGCTGTGAGAGCGCTCTCAGGACGATGATGTTTACGCTATGGGCCGCATGGTTTCTTGTCAAGAGAGCGCTCTCATTTTGTTCGGAACGAGGGTGGCGCCACGCCGCGGGGAACATTCCGAGCACCCGCATCGTTACGGCAACCATGACAACTATTGGATTTATCGGTTCAGGAAACATTGGCAGCCAGGTTGCGCGCAAGGCTGTGGAGAACGGTTATGACGTTGTGGTGAGCAACTCTCGTGGCCCGGAAACCCTCGCAGATCTGGTGGCCGAGCTCGGCCCGCGTGCCCGCGCCGCAACGGCAACCGAGGCGGCTGGTGCCGGAGACGTGGTGGTCGTATCGATTCCGTTCAACGCCCTCGCCGCGGTGCCGGTGGAGCCCCTCGCCGGAAAGATCGTGCTGGACACCAACAACTATTACTGGGAGCGCGACGGCCGCATCAGCGACCTTGACGAGGGCAACACCACGGTGACGGGCTACCTGCAGGCGCACCTGCCCGAGTCCCGCGCGGCCGGAACCCCGGGCCGTCGCGCCCTGGTCACGGCGTCCGACCACACGGATGCCGCCGCCTTCGTCACGAAGCTCTACGACGAGTTCGGCTACGACACGGTCAATGCCGGACCGCTCGCGGAGAGCTGGCGCATTGAGCGTGACCGTCCGGCCTATGGCGTTGCAGCCGATGTCGCTGGCACCACGGAGGCTCTCTCCCGGGCTCAGCGCACGCTCTAGCCCGCCGATCGGCCTGGCCCGGCGGCCAGTTGCCAACCTGGGCCCCTTGGCTGCTCGCGAAGGGGCCCTTTGTGGTATTTCGCCTGCGGCGCGCAGGCGTGCCAAGCTGCCAAGTGCCAACCTGGGCCCCTTGGACGCTCGCTGGCAACATCTGCTGTCTGTGTCCCTGCAGGCGCCGAGCTGCCAACGCTGGCCCCTTGGTGGCTGGCGAAGGGGCTCTTCTTGGCAGCTGAGTGGCAACATCTGCTCTCTGCGGCCTCTTTCGCGCCCAGCTGCTAACAAGTCCCCCATAGGGTCTCACCAAGGGGCCTTACTGGGCAGCTCAGTTGTGGAACATCTGCTCTCGAGGGAGTGGTTGGGTGCCCCGCTACCAATTCTGATTCCTCGAGGGTGTGCAGAGTAGTAATTTCTGGCAAGGCAGCGACGGCAGACGCTCTCGCAGGGGTTCCTTGCGCTGAGTTGCCACGAATGGCCCTCTGACGGCTTGGCAACAGGCGTTTCTTCTAGCGGGCGTCGAGGTGCCAACAGTGGCCCCACAGAGACTGACGAAGGGGCTTTACTTGGCATCTCTGTGGTGACATCTCGTCATTGCCCAGATAATGCCCATGAGAGCTCGCGAGGGTACTCTCACAGGCATCCGGTCTCGCAGGCTCAGCTGTGAAGCGGATGTTGCCAAGTGGCTATGTATGCGCGTGGTCGCCTCTTCAAGGGGCAATTGTTGGCACCTCAGTGGGGGCATCTGCTCTCGGAGGCTGGCGAAGGGGCTTTTGTTGGCAGCTCGCTGACGACATCTGCTCTGGGGGGGCCTCGCAGTCACCCAGATGTCAACAATGGCCCCTTGGATGCTCGCAAAGGGGCTCTTCTTGCTCGCTCATGGCGACATCTACTCTCGGAGGCTAGCGAAGGGGCCATTCTTGGCAAGTCAGTGGTGTCACCAGCTGTCCCAGGGGTGGTTGGCGCCCAGGTGCCAACACTGTGGACCCTTGAGGTCTAACGAGGGGGCCTTTGTTGGCGGCACGCTGAGGGCACGACTCGCGGTGGGGCTTTTGTTGGCAGCTCGCTGACGACATCTGCTCTGGGGGCCTCACTGGTGCTCAGTTGTCAACAAGCGCCTCTTGGATGCTCGCGAAGGGGCATTTGTTGTCAACTCAGTGGGGGCATCTGCTCTCGGAGGCTGGCGAAGGGGCCTTTGTTGGCAGCTCGCTGGCGACATCTGCTCTGGGGGCCTCGTTGGTGCTCAGTTGTCAACAAGGGCCCCTTGGATGCTCGCGAAGGGGCATTTGTTGGCAGGTGAGTGGCGACAGCAGCCCGACGCAGGGCTGGCCACCTACCAGTTGCCAACTCTGGCCCCTTGGAGGCTCGTCAGTGCTCACTTCTTGGTAGCTCAGCGACAACATCCGCTCTCGGAGGGGCATGCGAGAAGCGGATGTCGACGATGCGAACGTACCTAGTTGCTGACGAGAAAGAGCCAAGCCTGAGCTGGCCGAGTGACGGGCCTCAACAGAACGTGCCGGTCACGAAAGGAGTGACCGGCACGTTGAGATTGAGGGGAGTGCGACCGTTGGGTTAGTCCCGGAGGGCCAATGCGCGCGCGGTGCGTCGGGAGAGAAACACAACGACGAGTCCGCCAAGGAGCAGTACGGAGGCCGCCGAGATGAGGAACGGTCCGGAGTTGACGCCGGTCTCGGCGAGCTCCTGCCGCGTGGTGTCGGGCGCGGCCTGCACGGGAGCGACCTGCACGGGCGCTGCCGAAGGAATAGGTGTTGAGCTGACGGCCGCTGTAACCACATTGTTGGTCAAGCGGGTCGAGCAGTCAACGGTCGAACCACCACCATTTCCTGACCCGACACACTGATTGACGGTGATCGGAAGCGCCGAAGTCTCAGTGGAATCTCCGACCGAGCAGTTCACGCGATCGGTTCCGCCGCCACCGGTTCCTGCTTCGTTGCACTGGATGATTGTTGCGGTCGCGGGATTCGTGGCCTGAAGAAGGTCACAGACTACGGTTGGCTGGGTGCCGCCGCCCGTTCCGCTGGCAATGCACTGATTGACTGTAGCTGCCGTTGCTGTGAACGATCCGGTGATGTTATTCACGATGTTCACGTTGCAGATGACGTTTGCACCAGCACCGTTGCCGGAGCCATTGCATTGGGTGACAGAGGTGGTGAGGAAGGGATAATCCTCAGTGAGGATCTCGCACGTGATTGTCGGCGGGACGCCGGCAGCGCCGTGACAGTCTTTCGTGGTCACGCTTGAGCTGCTCGTGTTCGTGCTGAGATCGAGATTATTGACGATGGTGGTGTCGCACACCACAGCCTGCCCGCCCTGGTTGTCCGTGCCGTTGCACTGATTTACGGATGCCGGCGCTGGCGCAGCCGAAACTGCCGTCACAGGAGCAGCTGTCAGTGCAAAGCCAGCGAGCACGAGGCCCAGGACTACCGCAGCAGATCGTCGAAGTAGCGAAGAACGGGAGAAATTAAAAGCCGTTGAGATAGAAATAAGAGGCCCCCTAAGTATTGCGAGCCTAACACGGGGTAGACAGTCGAATTTGGCGTCAAAACGAGCCCGACGAGCCGCGACATCACCCCCTCACGGCTCCCGGCGCAGCGGATGCCTCAGCTTTCGTCAGGAAGCGCTGCGACGCCGTTTGGTTATGGCAAATTTAACCCGGGGCCGCTCGCGGAGAGCCTCACCGGGAGCTTGGCCGTTGGTCTGATGGCGCGGCGCCGCGGAGGCCGTGTGCGGGCCAAGCGCACGCTGGGGCCCGCCGGCGTCGCCCTCGGCAGGTGCCCAGTTGCCAGCATTGGCCTCTTGGGGGCTCCCGAAGGGGGCTTTGTTGGTAGCTCGCTGGCTACATCTGCTGTCTCAGGGCTGGTCGGTGCTCAGTTGCCAACAACTGCCCCTTGTGGGCGCGCGAAGGGGCTGTTCTTGGCAGCTCAGTGGAGGCATCCGCTTGAGGAGGGGCGGCTGGCGCACAAGTGCCAAAAATGTGCGCCTTAGGGATGTCGTAAGGGCCAAACTTGGCAAGTCAGTGGCGGCGTCAGCTCTCGCAGGGGTTGCTAGCGCCCAATTGCCAACACTGGACCTTTGAGGTCTGACGAAGGGGCCTTTCTTTACAGCTCACTGCGGGCACGTCTCGCGAAGGGGCCTTTGTTGGCGGCTCGCTAGCGACATCTGCTCTGAGGGCCTTGTCGGCGCCCAGGTGCCAGCAATGGCCCCTTGGATGCTCGCGAAGGGGCCTTTCTTGACAGCTCAGTGGGGCCATCTGCTCCCGGAGGGTAGCGAAGGGGCCTTTGTTGGCGGCTCGCTGGCGACATCTGCTCCTGGAGGCTCGCGAAGGGGCCTTTGTTGGCAGCTCGCTAGCGACATCTGCTCTGGGGGCCTCGTCGGCGCCCAGATGCCAAGAAGGGCCCCTTGGGGGCTCGCGAAGGGGACTTTGTTGGCAGGTCAGCGGCCCGAGGCAGGCGTGGCAGCCGCCGAGATGCCAACAAGGGCCCCTTGGCAGCTCAGCAAGGGGCCGAAGGTGGCAACTCAGCCACGCATGTGTGCCGCTCAGTTGGCCAGCAGCGTGACAGTGACGGGAGTGGCGTTGGAGAACAGGTCGAGAACGGGGCAGTGCGCGTCGACGGCGGCCTGCAGTTCGTTGTAGCGCTCGTCCGACTCGGGACCGGTGACGGAGACGATCACGCGTACGGCCGAGAAACCGGGCCGCACGGACTCATCGATGCCGAAGAGGCCGCGCACGTCGAGGTCGCCTTCGGCTGTGGCCGAGATGGAGTCCACGCGAATTCCGAGGTTCTGCGCGAAGAGGCGGTAGACCACGATCTGGCAGGACACGAGCGCTCCGAGTGCAATCTCCACGGGGCTGGCTGCCGTGTCATCGCCAGCAAGGGCTGCGGGCTCGTCCACGAAGAAAATCTGCTTGCCCGCGGTGACGCGAGTGGCGACCGACCCCACGTTCTCGCCGGTGACGCTGTAGCTCAACTGTGCGCTCTCTACCCGGGCGGCAATTCGCGACGACCAGAAGGTTCCGGCGTCGACGAGGCGGCGGGCGCGCTCGTCGTCGGTCACGGGCGGGGCGGAGGTTTCGATGAGTGTCATGGGGTTCCTTCGGTCAGAGAGGCGAGGCACTGCGCTGGATTGAAGAAAGCGTATGCAGCATCGTGACTTCTGCCCAGAGGGTCGGTCACACGCCGTAACGCAGCAGCACGGTCACAGCGTTCTCACGGGTAGGTGAAGCGGATGTCCCCACTGCGGCTAGCGTGGAATCACACAGTAGAACCGGGAGCACCCACCTGATGACAGACTCCGCCCTTGACCCGATCTCATCGGTCGCACCCCCACTGGCCGGGCGTGCTGTTGCCAGTCAGCGCTGGTCAAATTTGGTCTTTCTCCATTGGCGAGTGGATGCCGCGCTGGTCGCGCCGCTCCTGCCCGCCGGCCTCGTTCCCGACGAGCACGACGGCACCAGCTGGGTAGGCCTGATCCCCTTCGTGCTGGACCGCGCCACCGTGTTCGGCAGCCCGCCCATCCCATACTTTGGCACGTTCGTCGAAGTGAACGTGCGCCTCTACGCCGTGGATTCGCGCGGGCACCGCGGAGTGGTCTTCGTCTCCCTCGAAGCGTCGCGGCTGGCGGCCGTGCTGGCAGCCCGGGCGCTGTTCGCCATCCCCTATATGTGGTCGAGCACGCGCCTTACCATCTCCCCAACACCAGCCACCGAAGCGGATGCCGGATCCCTCTTTCACTACACCTCGAAGCGGCACCTCGCCAGAGCGGCGCACTCCACCATCGTGGCGCGATCCACCACGCGGCGCGTTATCGACAACCCGCTCGGCGACTTTCTCACGGCACGCTGGGCACTGTTTACGTACACCCGCGGTCGCACGATTCACCTGCGCAACCACCACGAACCCTGGGAGCTGTTCGAGGCCGAACTGGTGTCCCTCGACGACACCCTGCTGGCCGTGGCCGGCTTCCCCGGACTCATCGATCTCGCGCCGGACTCGGTGCTCTACTCGCCCGGTGTCACCACGTGGTTCGGAGGCAAGGGCTGAACCTCGCCACAGCGCGAACCGGTGACGTCGCCACAGCGCGAACCGGCGACGTCGCCACTATCTCGCGAGAAATCTGTCCCCCGAGCAAGCCCGCGACCGTGCGAAAGTTCGGCTCAGCGACCTGTCAACACCGACGCGGAGGCCTGCCGGCACCGAGCTAAAACACGAGCCAGCCAGCGACCGGCGACCTAGCGCTTGGTGTCGTGCGACCAGAGCACGTGCGCCCGCACAGAGAAGGCGCCGCCCAGAATCAGAGCCACGGCGGCCGTGCTGATGAACGCGGTCAGGTACACGTTGCCGGTGAGCGCATTGGCAATGAGCAGCGCCACCGCAAACGCACTAAGCGCGAACCCGCCAATGGCACAGGTGTTGAAAGACCAGTTTTTCACGCGGGTTCGGTATCCAATCGGGTGCGGCTGTCCGCGACGAAAAGGTCATCGGCTCGCCTCAATTTTGACACACTCCTACGCTCCGAGCTCTCGGTCCAGTCGCTCCGAGTGAGCTCGAAAGGCGAGGTAGGCGGCATCCGTTTCGCCCAGCAGCCGGCCGAGCTCGTGCACGGCGGCGACGTCGGTTGATCCCATGTCGGTCTCGCACCAGCGCTTAATCAGTTCGGCGCTGCCACTCGCGCGCACGGCGGCGCCCATCGCGGCGTTCAGTTCGCTGCGCAGCAATTCCAGAGCGGATGCCGCCGACCGGCTCACCAGAACCCCCACGTAGGCGTCGAGCGCCTCGGCCGGCTGGCGGTTGCGGAGCTTCAGGAGCACCTGGCTCACGTCGGACGTGCCGCGCGCGGCGCCCGCAAGACGGTATGGGGTGGACTCGATCAGGCCGGGTGCGAGCGCGCGGATACGGTGCATTTCGATGCGGATCGTGGCGGCGGCACCGGTTTCCCCGTGCACCTCATAGGCCAGTTGCTCTGCGCTCCAGCCACGCTGCCGAGAGTCCAGAAGCGCGAGGATCTCGGCTCGGCGCAGCGACAGTGCAACCCGGCGACCGGTGGCGAAGATCACGGCCGGATTGTCGCCGAGCAGTTGCAGCGCGGTCACCGTGAGGTCATCGGGCGGCGGCCGGGTAAGATCCGACGCGGTCGCGGGCAGGTCCGTGCGTTGCCGAGGGACCCCCGGCGCCCCCGGCTCCGACGACAGCCGGGGAACCTCCAGCGCAGACGTCTCCGTGACCTGCCGGGAGACCCCAGGCAAGAGCAGCTCCGAGCGCGGCCACGGAACCTGCGGCTCCAAGCGCTGCCGGGGGAGCGCAGCGGGTGCGGTCAGGGCGCGCCCACGCAGCAGCTCTTCGGCCAGCCGCACTCCGGTCTTCACCATGCGCAGACTGTCGGCGGTGACGGTGTCGAGCGGACCAGACACATTCAACACACCCAGAATCTCCCCGGTGAGCGGGTTCCGAATGGGCGACGCGGTGCAGGCCCAGGTGTGGTGCGTGCGCACCAGGTGCTGGGCTGAGAACAGCTGGGCGGAGCGTCCACTCATCACCACCGCGCTGATGGCGTTCGTACCGATCCCGGCTTCGGACCAGTCCGCACCCTCCACGAACTCCAGCTCCTCGGCCTGCCGCAGCACGGCGGGGCTGCCCACCCGCCACATAATTTCGCCGTGGGCATTGGTGAGCACGAGCAGATGTCGCCCCGCGGCCGACTCGTCGGCGAGCAGTTCGCTCAGGGCCGGCATGACTGCTGCGAGAACGTGTTCCCGGCGCAGCTCGACCGCGTCGGCGACATTGTGCACATGCCGGGGCAGATGCGCGTCGGGGTCGATGCCGCTGGCCAAGGACCGCTGCCAGGAGGCCCAGATCTCCGGGTCAACGTTCGGCCGCGTGGCGCCGGACAGGGCCTGATCGTGCGCACGACGCAGGAGGGTGGCGTATTCGGTGGGCGAGGAGAAGCGCAGGTCGGGCGGGGCGGGGAGCGATGGGAATTGCTGTGCCCGGGGCATCCGCTCTCCTTCCGTTGACGTGCGTGCAACAGTCGCAGTGGGTGTAACGCCGTTGTAACCCCCGCGGGTTTTTACTGGAACGTGAGATCACTCCCACATGAGTATGTGCACACACTAGTGCGCTGCCCTAGGGATGACCTCACTCAGCGCACACAAAGGAGTGAAATGCCTGAAACCCCCAATGACATTGTTGACCGGTGGCTTGCCGCGTTAGATGGTGCTCTGCAAGCCGGCGATATTGATGCCGCACTGGGCCTGTTTGCCGAGGACTGTTATTGGCGCGACTTCGTGTCGTTTACCTGGAACCTCAAAACGCTTGAGGGGAAGGAGGATATTCGGCGCATGCTCCAGACGCAGCTCGAGCACGTGCAACCCAGCCACTGGGCGCGGAGCGAAGACGCCACCGGCGACGCGGAGGCCACCGAGGCGTGGGTGAAATTTGAGACCGGACAGGCTCGTGGTTACGCGCACCTGCGTCTTCGAGACGGCGCATGCTGGACCCTCCTCACCACCATGCAGGAGCTCAAAGGCTTCGAGGAGAAGAAGGGCACCAACCGCGACCAGGGCGTCAGTCACACGATCGAGAAGGGTCGTCAGTCGTGGCTGGAGAAGAAATCGGCTCGGGAGGCCGCACTCGGTTATGACGAACAGCCGTACTGCCTCATTGTGGGGGGTGGACAGGGTGGTATCGGCCTCGCAGCGCGGATGCGTCGGCTCGGCGTTCCCACCATTGTGATCGAGAAAAATGCGCGGCCCGGTGACTCCTGGCGCAACCGCTACAAGTCGCTGCACCTGCACGACCCGGTCTGGTATGACCACATGCCTTACCTGCAGTTTCCCGAGGACTGGCCCGTGTTTGCCTCCAAAGACAAGATCGGGGACTGGCTGGAGTACTACACGCGCATCATGGAGCTCAATTACTGGTCGAGCACGGAATGCACCAAGGCCACCTTTGATGAGGCTGCCCAGCAGTGGGTGGTCGAGGTGTTGCGTGAGGGCAAAAAGGTGACGTTGCGTCCCACGCAGCTGATTTTCGCTCTGGGGGTGTCGGGGTACCCGAACACGCCGGAGTTTGCGGGAGCGGATGCCTTTGCCGGGCAGCAGCACCACTCGTCGAAGCACGAGGGCGGCGGGGACTGGGCCGGCAAGAAGGCCGTGGTGATTGGTTCCAACAACTCGGCCCACGACATCTGCGCCGACCTGTGGGAGAACGGTGCCGATGTGACGATGGTGCAGCGGTCGTCTACCCACATTGCGCGCAGTGACGCTCTGATGGACCTCGCGCTCGGCGACCTGTACTCCGAGCGAGCCCTGGCCAGCGGGGTGACCACGGAGAAAGCCGACCTGCTGTTTGCCTCGCTGCCGTACCGCATTCTGCCGGCGGCCCAGATTCCGGTGTACGAGAAGATGGCGGAACGTGACGCCGAGTTCTATGCCAGCCTCGCCGCGGTGGGGTTCGATCTGGACTTTGGTACCGACGGTTCGGGCCTGTTTCTCAAGTACCTGCGCCGTGGGTCGGGTTACTACATTGATGTGGGTGCATCCCAGCTGCTCATTGACGGTCGGGTGAAGGTGAAGTCGGGGCAGCTCGACCACATTGACACGCACTCCGTGGTGATGGCGGACGGTTCTGAGCTGGAAGCCGACCTCATTGTGTACGCCACCGGTTACGGCTCCATGAACGGATGGCTCGCCGATCTGGTGTCGCCGGAGGTTGCGGATCAGGTGGGTCGCTGCTGGGGCTATGGCTCCGATACGCCCAAGGATCCGGGCCCGTGGGAGGGGGAGCTGCGCAACATGTGGAAGCCCACCAATGTGGAGCAGCTGTGGATTCACGGTGGCAACCTGCACCAGAGTCGGCACTATTCGAACTATCTGGCGTTGCAGATTAAGGCTCGCATGGAGGGCCTTGAGACGCCGGTGTTCGAGCTGCAGGAGTCTCACTTCACACGCTAAACAAGGGGGTGGGGTTCGACGTACGGCGTCGAATCCCACCCCTTTTTTAGGCCGTCAGGCCCCGCCGGCAGACAGCTCTTTCTGCCCGCGTACCGGGGCAGAATATGTCGTGCCTTCACTATCGGCTGCAGCAGCGTGAGCGTTAGCTGTTTCCCCGAAAGGGAGGTACCGGGCTTGCTCTCAGGGTTCTACGTTCGGTGTGGGGGGCAGGGGGATTTCCGCTGTCGTTTCGGACCCGAGCCGAACACCAGTAGAGAAGAGTTACCGTGAGCAGTCACGCAAATCGTAAGAAATTTATTCTGGGGGCAGCAGGTGTGGGCGTCGCATTGACGTTGTCATTTGCCAGCTTGGGCGCAACCGGCGCCTACTTCAGCGACACCAAGGCGGGTAGCGTCACCGGCACCGTCGGATCCATCAAGGTGACGGGTAGCGGCGGCAACGGCGCCAACGGCCTGGACCTGCAGTACAGTAATCTGCTGCCCGGCGAGACCCAGACGAAGACCGCCACCTATCGCAACACTGGTCTTAACACCCAGGATGTGTGGGTGGTCTTTAACAACGCGGACGCCCTGCACGCCCTGAATGACCTCGGCCGGTACGGCGAGTTCCACGTGGCCGCAAACGGGGCCGCTCTGTTCGACTCGGCCAACCTCAGTGATGACTTGGACGACCCGGCCAACCCGAGCTGTGGCACTCTGGCGCCCACCGGTTGCTGGCCTGTTCCGGGCATGATTAAGGTTGCGTCGAGCCTCGCACCGAACACTGCCGGAAACGTGTCGTTCACCTTCGGGTACACCCCGCGGCTCCAGGGTCAGTCCCCGGCCGGTGGTGGCGTGTGGAACAGCTACCCGGTGCCCACGGTGCCGGTTCCCGCTCCCACCATTGTGGGTAACGGTCTGCCCTACCAGATCGTTGCAACGCAGGTTGGTCAGACTCCGTAACATCGCTCAGCGACCCGAACCACGCTCCCCGAAGGCGTGGTTCGGGTCTTTGCTGCGTTCAGGGAAGGCCCTTTCATGAAGAACCGCATCATCCGCATCCTCGGTGCCGTCGTTGCGCTGGCACTCATCCTTGTTCCCGTGGCCCTGGTCACGAGCGGCGTTCTCCCCTATGAGGCCTACGCCGTGCGCACCGGCTCCATGATGCCCACCATCCCGCCGCGCAGCCTGGTTGTGGTGGAGGTGGGGCGCTACGACGTGGGTCAGGTCATCACCTTCCATAAGGGCACCGACCTGGTGACGCACCGCCTCATGGCCGTCAATGCCGACGGCTCCCTCACCACCAAGGGCGACGCCAACGAATCCATCGACACCTCCACCGTTACCCGAGCGGATGTTGTCGGTGGCGTCATTGCATCGCCGCCCGCTCTCGGGTTCTTCGTTGTGTTTCTGCGCAACCCGCTCACCATCGCGTCGATCCTGCTCTGGCTCATCTGCGGCTGGTACCTCTGGCCCCGAGACGAGCCGGACGACGCGGCGCTAGGCGGTGAGGGCCGGGATGATCGCTCCGGAGAACACCTGCCAGGCCAGCACGGTCTTGGCCACGAGGCTCAGCGTGATGTATGCGCGCTCGCCGCGGAGGTAGTCGCGCCAGCCACCGATCTGGCGGTACTGCAGCACCTGGTTCACGGCGAAGGTGTTGAAGAACAGGAAGAGCGAGATGATGATTCCGTACACGAAGGCCGGCGGTTCGGCCTCGCTGGTGGAGCCCGGGGCGATGAAGTAGATCATGATGACGATCCACGGCACCACGCCCACCATGGAGCCGAAGATGAACGGCAGGAACTTGCCGTTTCCGGGGGTCTCGTACTTCTCCTGCAGGGCACCAAACATAATCATGGCGGCGTTCACGGCGAAGATCGAGAACAGCGCACCAATGTCGGTGACGCCGGTGATCTGCGCGATCAGCCAGATCATGATCGACGAGCTGAGGGAGTACTCCACCCAGCGGAAGTAGTTGCGGTTCTGCTCCAGCCCGGACTTGTAGCGGGCAAAGAACCACGGCGATGAGATGAGGAAGTGGAAGAGCGCCGATAGCGCCAGGAACGCGACAACGCCGATGCCCACGTTCACGTCGAACAGTGTTACGCGCTCCGGCGGCACCGGAAAGCCGGGAGGCCCCGCAAGGTAGTCGGCGGTGACGGCGAACGTCACCTGGGTGGAGAGCAGAGTGAGCACGTAGGCGAAGCCCAGAGCCTGCACGAGGTGCAGGGATCCGGCAACGATGTTGTACACCCGCAGCCGGGAAATGTTCTGATCAACGGTGCGAACGGCGCGTGCCATCGGGAACTCCTTCAAACGAGATAAGCAGATGAGAAGATAATACGGCCAATTCGCATCTCCGTCGCAGGGTTCGCTCAGGCCGCGCCGTCGGCATCCGCTTCTACTCAGGGAATGAGCACGATTTTTCCGGTGTGAGCGGATGCCTCCAGTCGGCTGTGCGCCGCGGCGGCCTCCGCGAAGGAGAACCGACTGTCGATCAGGGGGCGGAAGGCACCGGATTCGACCCACGGCCACGCATCCGCTCGAATGGCCCGCATGATGGCGGCTTTCTCGGCGAACGGCCGGGCGCGCAGCGTGGTGCCCCAGTAGCGGCCGCGCTTCTGCATGAGATGGAAAGGGTTGAACACGGCGTCCTCGCCGCTCTGGTTGGCGATCACCATGATGCGACCGTCGAGCGCGAGGGCGGCCACGTTGCGGGCCGCGTAGGAGCCGCCCATGATGTCGAGGATCACGTTGGCGCCGTGGCCATCGGTGGCCGCTTTCAGCTCGGTCACGAAGTCCTGCGAACGATAGTTGATGAGAATGTCAGCGCCGAGGCTCGCGCACACGGCGAGTTTCTCCGCCGAACCGGCCGTCACGGCCACCCGCGCGCCGGCCAGGTGGGCCAGCTGAATGGCGGTGGTGCCGATTCCGCTTGCGCCGCCGTGCACGAGAAACGTCTCTCCGGGTTGCAGGCCCGCGCTCAGAAACACGTTTGACCACACGGTGGCCAGTGCCTCGGGCAGGGCGGCTGCGTCGATGAGGTCAACCGAGTCAGGTACGGGCAGTGCGAGTTCTTCGTGCACCACGGCCTCGGTGGCGTAGCCGCCGCCGGGTAGCAGTGCGCAGACCCGGTCCCCGAGCGCGAAGAGGGTGGCGTCGGAGCCCCGTTCGGTCACGATTCCCGACACCTCGAGGCCGGGCCACTGGGGAGCGCCCACGGGCGAGGGGTAACTGCCCTGGCGCTGGGCGACATCCGCTCTATTCACGCCGGCTGCGGCCACCTCAATGCGGATGTCACGGGGCCCGATGGGCAGATCGGCGACGGTGTGGAGGGACAGGCTGTCGGGTCCGCCCGGGGCGGTAACAAGGATGGCGCGCATGTCGCCATCCTACGAGGGGCCGTGGTGAGTGGCTTCCCGTGCCGAGGCCAAGAGCGCTTGACTCTAGTAACGCGCGGCGTTATTATTTTAACGTGATTCAGTCGTTCACCAACACGGAAACCGAACTGGTGTGGCGACGAAAGCACGCTCCGCGTTTAGGGCCCGACGTGCAGAGGATGGCACATCGCAAGCTGCTCATGATTGATGCGGCCGAAAATATTAACGACCTTCGCATTCCTCCCGGTAACCGGCTCGAGCGGCTCCATCGCGACCGTGAGGGACAGCACAGCATTCGCGTCAACGATCAATGGCGCATCTGTTTCATCTGGACAACCTCGGGGCCCAGCAACGTTGAAATTACCGATTACCACTGAAAGGAGACCAGATGACTACGGTGCACGAACCGATTCACCCGGGAGAAATTCTCCTGGAGGAGTTTCTGCGCCCGCTCGATATCAGCCAATATCGGCTTGCGCAGGTCATTTCGGTGCCGCCGCGGCGCATCAATGAGATCGTCCACGGTAAGCGCAGCATTACCCCCGATACGGCCCTTCGTTTGGCGCGGGCATTCGGAACCTCCGACAGGTTCTGGCTAAACCTACAAAATCGCTACGATCTCGAGGTGCAGGGTGCCCGACTCGAGCAGGAACTCGGCAAGATACAGCCACTTCTCAGCGCCTAAAGAGGAACGCTGTGTGTGCGCTGCTTCGTTGCTGAGAATCACCTCCAGCACCCACAATTCACTTCGGGTTATGGCCTACAGCGATATATCGTTGAGTATCGTTCGTTAGTGACTTAGGAGGTCATCATGGCTGGTTCAAACACATCAGGTGGTTACGGTTACGGTAACGCTGCCGAAGGCATGTGGCAGGCAATGGAGCAGATGCGCTCCTCATTCGAGAAGCGCACCGGCTCCCGCATGGGTCGAGGAGACGTGCGCGCAGCGGTGCTCGCACTTCTCGCCGAGCAGTCCATGCACGGCTACCAGATCATTCACGAGATCGAGGAGCGCAGCGGTGGAAACTGGAAGCCGAGTGCCGGCTCCGTGTACCCCACGCTGCAGCTCCTGGCCGACGAGGGCCTCATCACGGCCGAAGAGTCCAACGGTCGCAAGACCTACACCCTCACCGACACGGGGCGTGAAGCGGCAGCGGATGCCGTTGCATCAGCTCCGTGGGAGACCACGGGCTCCTCTGATAACTCGAAGCGCTACACCGCTCTGCCCAAGGCTGGCGTGGACCTCGCTCAGGCAGCAGCGCAGGTGGGCCGTTCCGGTTCGCCGGAGCAGGTCAAGGAAGCCGTGACGGTGCTCGAAGAGGCTCGTCGTCGGCTGTACTCGATCCTCGCTCAGGACTGACGCGGGTGTCGTCGGCTTCTCTGGATCGAGAACCATCGACGTCCGGAGCCGGCGACACGCGTACCCGCTATCGCCGCATCGTGCGTTTTGCCGGCTGGAATCTGGCCGTAACCTGGTTCTTCGAGTTGCTCCTTCCTCGAATCGGGCTTGCAAAAATCGCGGAGCGCACCCGGTCGAAGCGCATGTTGCGCTTCGCCCAGCGCTTTCGCGTGCTGGCGGTTGACCTCGGTGGACTGATGATCAAGGTGGGACAGTTCCTGTCGTCGCGCCTTGACGTGCTGCCGCCCGAGATCACCAAGGAACTCGAGGGACTACAAGACGAGGTCCCGGCCGTTCCGTTCCCCGAGATTCGTACCCTCGCCGAGGCGGAGCTGGGCACGACGTTGCGGGAGGTCTTCACGACTCTCGCCAAGACGCCCGTTGCCGCAGCCTCCCTCGGTCAGGCGCACCGGGCTTACCTTGGCCCGCTGGCTGAAGCTGACACCGGGCTTGGTGCCGTGGTGCTCAAGGTGCAGCGGCCCGGGATCGACGAGATCATCGACATCGACTTGGCGGCCCTGCGGCGCGTAGCCGGTTGGCTCACGCACGTGCGGCTCGTCTCTGATCGAGTGGATGCCCGCGCTCTCGTCGAAGAGTTCGCACAGACGAGCCTCGACGAGATTGACTACCTCAAGGAAGCCACGAACTCCGAGCGCTTCGCGGCGAACTTCGCTGAAGACGACCGCGTCAGCGTGCCAGGCATTGTGTGGGAGCGCACCACGCGGCGCGTGCTCACCCTGGAAGACGTGACGGCGATCAAGATCACCGACACCAAGGCGCTACTCGAGGCGGGCATTGACCCGAAAGAAGTAGCTCCGGTATTCGCATCGGTCATGTTCGACCAGCTGTTCACGCACGGTTTCTTCCACGCCGACCCGCACCCGGGCAACATCTTCGTCACCCCGCTGCCCGATGGAGAATCCGGTGCGCCCTGGAAGCTCACGTTCATCGACTTCGGCATGATGGGCGAGGTGCCGGCCAGTACCCGCAAGAGCCTGCGTCAACTGCTGATTGCTACCGCGTCGCGGGATGGCAAGGCGCTTGTGGCAGGCATCCGTGATGTGGGTGTGCTGCTGCCTTCGGCCGATACGACCGAGCTGGAACGCGCGATGGTGCAACTCTTCGCTCGCTTCGGTGGCATGGGGTTCGCCGAGTTGCGGGAAGTGGATCCGCGGGAGTTCCGCGACTTCGGTCGACAGTTCGCCGACGTGGTGCGCGCCTTGCCGTTCCAGCTTCCCGAGAACTTTCTGCTCATCATCCGTGCCATGTCGCTCACCTCGGGTGTGTGTAGTGCACTGGATCCCGCGTTCAACCTGTGGGACTCGGTGGAGCCCTACGCGGCGCAGCTCATTAAAGACGAACGTGGCAACGTTGTTCAAGATGTGGCAAAGCAGGCTCTCGCCGCTGTGGGTCTCGCTGTCCGTCTGCCGAAGCGCCTCGACTCCCTCATCACCAACTTCGACGAGGGGACCGTGTCGGTTACGACCCCCGGTGTTGAACGGCGCCTCTCGCGCCTCGAGGGTACGGCGCGGCAGTTGCTCGCGGCGATTCTCTTCGGTGTGGTGCTGATCGCTGGCGCTGTGCTGTACGGCAGCGCTCCGGTGCTCGGCACCGCGCTCATGGTGGGCTCGATCGTGCCGCTTGCGGTGGCCCTCTTCGGCACTCGTCGCCTCCCGTAAGCCCGCACGGGCGGCGCCTCGTCCTCCGGGGTGTGCAACCTCGGAGGTTTTCGCGGCGCGCCGCGTGGGCTTCACCACCTCGCAGCGTATCCCGACAATCCCCGAGTTTACGTTTACGCATCTCGCGTAGCCGCCCAAATTTAGCTCGAGGCCTATCTCGGAGGGGGTTGGTCAACTAAACTTGGTCAACATGAGCGAGCAGGTGAATGTTCAGGATGCCAAAACGCGGCTTTCGGAGTTGTTGGCGCGTGTCGAACGCGGCGAGGAGTTCATCATTGCGCGCGGGGGCAATCCGGTAGCTCGGCTGTCTGCGTTGCGGCCAGCACCTCTGCGGGAGCTAGGCTTCGTGCCCGGAGGACCGATCCCGGCGTCCTTTTTTGAACCGTTGTCGCCTGACGAGCTTGCTTTATGGGGCGAAGAGTGAGGCTCCTCCTCGATACTCACGTCTTTCTTTGGGCGCTCCGAGATCCGGCGCGCCTATCGATTGAGGCTGCCGCGCTTCTTCGCGACCCGGCTCACGAACTCGTTGTCTCTGCGGCAACTGCATGGGAGATTGCGACCAAGTATCGCATCGGAAAGTTACCCGATGCCGCGCCGATTGTGTCGTCGTATTCCGAATTTCTGCTCCAGCTCGGCGCCGTTGAGCTCGAGATCACGGCACGGCACGCGCTCGTGGCAGGTCAACTTGAGTGGAGTCACCGCGATCCTTTTGACCGGATTCTTGCGGCCCAGTCTCAGCTGGAGTCTCTGACTCTCGTGACCGCGGATGTCATCTTTCAATCGCTCGGTGGCCTACGCACATTTGCCGCGGCCTGAGCGGCAGTAGATGCGTGATGAGCCGCTCGTGCTTTGGCGTTGTCGTGCCGAGCGGATGCCGGCCGCATTAGCCGGGCCGCCCGAACCAATCAGTAATGGTGCCGTGCGGCAATAATCACGATCTGGTTCTCTTCGACCGCGTAAACCAATCATTGTGGGCGTCTTCTTGCCGAGGTGTGTGCGTGGCGGGTTATGAATGGGAAGGATCAGCTGTACCGATGGGGTCGCCAGACTCACGCGGTGCCACGGAGGGTCTCATCTCTCACGTGACTGATGCTGAATTCAATTTCGTGAACGGCACCATTGGCAACTCGCGGAACTTCGAAACCGGCCAGAGCTGACAAGACCACACGCATGAGTGTTCCATGGCACACGACGACAGTCGGTCTGTCTCCACTTTCGCGAGCTATCTGTGCGATCGCGGCTAGGCCGCGTGTGCGCACGGACTCGATGGACTCGACTCCGGGGACCCCGTGAGTGGGGAACCGAAGTCCGATGGCATCCGCGGCAATGTCTGAAATTCCCGCGGCCGGCCACCGCTGCGCAGCCTCGCCCGAGGTTAGTCCCTCGGCGCTGCCAAAGCTACGCTCAGCCAATTGCGGGAAATTACCCCACCGCCGGATGCCGAGGCGTTGAGCAATAATATCGGCCGTCTCCGACGCGCGAATCAGGGGCGAGCTCACAACGGTCTCCCAGCCACCGTGAGCGAGCGCTTCTGCCGCCCCGAGGGCATCCGCTCGGCCGGTGTCATTCAGGGGGATATCCGAACTGCCCTGCAGCCGGCCGGTGTGGTTCCACGCAGTCTGGCCGTGGCGAACCAGTGCCAGTCGCATTACGACCGCACCAAGCCAGCGACCGGCGCGTGGGCAGCCGTGGCGGTGCTCTGGCCCACACCATCTTCTGATGCAGAGTAGAACAGTCCCCGCAGGATCTCTATCGTGACGCGCTCCCCGACTCGTGGCCGTCGATCCGCGACCGAGCACCGCATGTTGACGCCACGCCAGGTGACGACAACATCTGAAGCAGTGCGTCCGAACAGGGACGAGACCACAACGCCGGCTTCAGCGCCCTCAAGAGCCGGGTGAAGAACAATATCCGCGGGCAGCACCGCGAGCGTTCCTGGTCCGGTCATCCCCACACTGCGGGTGTCGACGTGCTTTTGGTGCACGCGGCACGGGTGACCCAGGGCGGTGAATGCATCAGGTCCCAGCGTGCCGGGCAACAGTGTGGCATCCGAGAGAAAACTCGCCACGAAGGCTGACGCGGGGCGTTTGAGGAGCTCGTCTGGCGAAGCTACCTGCAGAATTCGGCCTTCGTTGAGCACCACCACGCGGTCAGCGATAGCCAGCGCCTCGTCACGATCGTGAGTCACGTGCACAACGGTGAGCCCAATGGCCGTAGCGAGGCTTCGGAGCTCGAGTCGCAAGGCCGCACGCAACGGCTCGTCGAGAGCCGAAAGCGCCTCGTCAAGCAGAAGTAGTTTCGGAGATCCGGCCAGCGCCCGAGCCAAGGCGATGCGTTGTCGCTGCCCGCCAGACAGGGTTGCTGGGTTACGGTTCTCATAACCCGGTAGACCCACCAGTTGCAGCACCTCGGCGACGCGCGCCTCCCGTTCCCGCCGGGGTAGGCGGCTCAGCTTGAGCGGATACCCCACATTCTGCGCCACAGACAGGTGCGGCCAGATGGCATGTTGCTGAAAGACCATGCCCAGCTGTCGGCGTTCCGGTGGTACGCCCCGGTTCGCGTCGGCAACAATCTGATCACCGATGGTGATGCTGCCGGAGCTTGGTGAAATAAACCCGGCGATCGCCCGCAAGAGCGTTGTCTTGCCCGAGCCCGATGGCCCGACTAGCGCCACGAACTCTCCGTCGGCCACGTTGAGGTCGACGTCAGTGAGGCCAGCGGTTCCGTTCGGGTAGGTGAGACCAAGGCCCTCGATGGTGAGAGAAGACACAATATCCTTTCGTTTTCAGCCGCGTGAGCGGCGGCCGAGAAGCCCGAGGCCGGCCAGACCGACGATCGTTACGACCAGAGCCAGAGCGGATGCCGCGTTATAGGCACCAGCCTGCTGCAGATTAAAGATGGAGACACCCAGCGTGTGGTTGCCGGGGGCGAGGAGAAGTACCGAAATCGTGAGTTCGCGCACCGCAGTCAACATGACCAGCACCCCACCCGTCACTGCTGCGGGGAAGGACATACGCCAGGAAATGTCGAACAGCGACCGCAGTCGGCTAGCCCCGGATACCCGTGCAGCCTCTTCGAATGCCGTCGGGGTTGACCGCAGCGGGGCGTCGACCGCCTGCACGACCAGCGCCAAGAACGACATGACATAGGCACACAGAATGAGCCCACGGGTGTTGAAGAGTCCGATCTGCGGAGCCAGGATGAGCCAGCCCACCGCGATGACCAATCCTGGAATCGCTTGCGGCAGCATGGCCAGCGCGCCGAGAGCCCGGTTGCCCCGGGCGTTCGTTCGGGTGGCGACCGTGGCGACGGCAAGGCCCAGAATCGTGCAGATCAGCCCGGCCGCTACCGCGAGACCGACGGAGTTGACTGCACCGATCAGCGTGCTCGGCGCAGTGAGAGCCCGTTTAATACTCGACAGTGTGAGGTTCTCCCAGGTGAAAGGTACCCCCGGGGCCGGCAAGAGCGATTGACTGGCCAATGCGAGCAACGGCAGCAGTGTGACAGCGAGCCCTAAAACCCATGCGGTGATGCCCACGCCCCAGCGGGCCTGTCCGAGCGCAAACGGGGTGCGTGGGGCTGCGGCATCATCAAGCTCGTTGCCGCGCCGGGCAAGCCGGGCATTGATCACAAGGGCGACGATGGCAATGATCAGAAGAAGTATGCCGATCGTTCCCACGACTTCCAGCGGTTTATCCACGGTTCCCGATTGGATGTAGCGGTAGACGAGCGTCGATAGGGTGACGAAACGTTCGGGCAGGCCCACGATCGAGGGGATACCGAAATCGGCCAGGTTGGACACTGCCGTCAGGGTGAACGCGGACAGGAGCGCCGGTCGCAGGAGCGGAAGCGTCACATCACGCATGGCCCGCCAGGTGCTGGCTCCCCCGATGCGGGCAGCCTGCTCGAGATCCGAGGGTATGCGCCGCAGGGCGGCACCCACGATGAGGTAGGCGATGGGATAGGAGTGCACGGTCAGCAGAAAGATCACGCCATCACCCCCGTAAAGATTCCACAGCGGCCCACCGAAAGCGGATGCCCAGGCCAGGTTTAGCGCGCTGGAGGGGCCGAAGATTCCCAGCCAGGCGATTGCCCCGACAAAGGGCGGCACCAGGAGCGGGCTCAACAGAAAGAGACGAAGGACGAACCGTCCGGGCAAGTCGGTGTGATCGAGCAGAATTGCCAGAATGGTTCCGACAGCCACTGCCAGAACGGCCGATACTCCCGCCGAGACCAGACTGTTGCGTCCGGCTTCCAGCACTCCGCCGTCGAGCAGCACCTGCACATGGTTGTCGCTCAGACCGAGAAAAACAACGGCAGCGAGGGGAACCAGAACAACCGCACCGACCACGAGCCAGAGTGTCAGTCCCAGCCAGGTCACGCCGTCGGGCTTCACCGGGGTCATGCGACGGTTCCGTGCGCGCGCACGCCGAAGCGTCCCGCCCTGGTGGGCGGGAGCTTCGGCCGGAAGGTTATCCAAAGAGCGAGGAGAACAGGGCAACGGCGGTTGCCTTGTTCTGCGCAATCGTGTCGAGGTCGGGCGTCACAATGTTGATGTCGTCCATGGCGGGGGCACCCTCGGGGGTGCCGACGTCGTTACGAATCGGGAGGTAGGACTGTTCAACGGCGATGGTCTGCCCAGCTTCACTGATCAGAAAGTCGACGAAGAGGCCTGAAGCCTCAGCTTCATCGGTATTGGCGAAGATTCCCACCGGCTGGGACACGTACGGCACGCCATCGGAGGGGTAGATGAGGTCGATGGGCGATCCCGCGTCGCGCAGGTCGCGCACCAGGTAGTCCACGACAACACCGATCGGTTGCGTTCCCGCAGCAACTGCCTGAGCGACGGGCCCGTTGCTCTCCGCAATCACCGGCGTGTTGGCGGCAAGGTCGGTGAGCCAGCTTTCGCCCAGGGCATCGTCGGTGTACCAGACGGCAGCATTGTAAGCGGCGGCCCCGGATACGTCGGGGTTCGGCATGGTGATCTTGCCCGAATACTCCGAGTCGGTCAGGTCTTGCCATGATGTCGGCGGTGCATCCACTGCCGTGGTGTTGTAGGCGATGACGGTGGGGATGATTCGGGTGCCCACATAGAAGCCGTCAGAATCGATGACGTCGGGGTTGACCGACTCGATGTCTGTCGGTGTGTAGTTGAGGAGGAGCTCGTCTGCCTTGTACTGCTCGAACGTTGCCGAGTCGGCCGCGAGGAGAATGTCTGCCTGGATCTCGGCGCCGGTGCGCTCAGCTTCGATTCGGGCCGTGAGATCGCCGGTTCCAGCCCGAAACACCTCGACGGTGATGTTGGGCTGTTCCTCATTGAAGGCGGCGATGATCTGGTCGATCTTTTCCTGAGGCTCCGAGGTGTACAGGGTGATGGTCGCCGCCTCGGCGGCCATCGAGGAGGCTTCAGGTGCTGATGTGGTGGTATCAGCTGCGGGTGAGCAGCCGACCAAAGCGAATCCAGCCGCCGTGACAATGGCGAGCCCGACCAGGGTGCGTTGACGCATTCTTTTTCCTTAGTGTGTTGAGGGGAGCCGGCCGGCGACGGTCGCCTGGCCGATGGGAATCGTAAAAAGTGGGGTGCTCGAAAGCAGGGAAACGGGTGCCGCGCTGAACCCGGTTTCGGTCAGTTGAATTATTGAGAACATGGCAGAGTCTTGGCCGGCGACTTCGTGTGGCCCAGCGTTCATAATTTGTTCATAGGCCAGAGATGGGCCCACCCACACCGGAATACCGGCGATCTCCGCGCTCATGGTGTGGTGATAGTGGCCGGCCAGAATCAGGCGCACATCGCTGTTTTTGATCGCCGCGGCCAGTTCAGCGCTGTTGCCGAGCCCGCGTCTCGCCAGTGCCGGCAGTGGTGAGGGGACGGGCGCATGGTGCATCGCCAATACTGTGCCCCAGCCGTAGGGAACAGCGAGAACCGCACGTAACCAGTCCAGCTGATCGCTCGGGATGCTTCCTGTGCTGGTGTCGAGGGTCACAATGCGCAGCCGGTCGAGTTCAATCACGCGGTAGTGCTGGATCGCGTGACCGTCCAGTACCCGTGCCTGTGCGGGCTCGTCGTGATTCCCCAGGGTCGAGAACAGGGGAGCGCCGAGCAACGAGGAGACCTCGGCAAATGCATTTCGCAGCCGTGGATAGGCATTTCCGTGGCCCGACTGCGCAAGGTCGCCGGTAATCACGATGGCTTCCGGTGTCAGACCGGCTTCGGCCACGTACTGAGCCACTCGGTACAGTCGACCGATGCCATCGACTTGCCCGTACAGCAGCTCACCATCGGTCGCGTGGATATCGCTGATGTGCAGGATAGTGTGCCGTTCGGTAGTCACTGAAGCCCGCCGCCCAGGCGGTGCTGCAGCAGGGCAAAGTCGCTGTCGGTCGCACCGTGCTGGGTCAAATAGCTCTGGACCCCGCCGAAGTCCTCATCCAGGTAGTCGAGTGCGTGTTCCAGGGCGCTGGCGGGGCTATCGAGGTGAAGCTCTCGGGCATCCGCATACTCAGCATCGGTCAGGCCAAGCAGGGCGAGCTGTGACTCGACAATGCTGCGCCGATGGGGTGAAACCTGCGCTCCCGATTGTGAATAGTCGGTGACCGCCTCCGCTCTGCTTCGGCCAGCAGCCAGCAGTGCCAGAGCCACCACGAGGCCGGTTCGATCCTTTCCTGCCGTGCAGTGCACGAGCACGGGGTGCTCAGAGCGAGCGATGGCGATAACGGCTTGGGTGACCCGATCGCCGCGGGTACTCAGAATGAGGCGATAGACCGAATGAAGAGAACCGACACGGGGAGGCCCATCGATCGACCCGTAGATCGGGACGTGCTCAACCGGCAGGTGGTGTGCAGACGTGTGTGTGCGTTCCACGTCGTCGCGAAAATCAATCACGATCCCCACACCCAGTTCCAGGAGGTCGCGCTCGCCGCGAGCGCTGAGCCCGTCTAGGGTGGCGGATCGAAACAACCAGACGGTTCCGTCCGCTCCAGCCTCACTGGCTCGAACATTGAATGTTCCCTCTATGGCCAGAGTCGTCATTTTTTCTCCCGCACGTTCCGTCGTTTCATAAGTCATGAAACAACCTCCGTCGGCTACTCTCGGTGGCCCCCGTGAACGGGGGGTAACAAGAAAGCGACGAGAACGTGGAGCCAAGGAGAAGAACTAGCGGCCGAAGGGGCGGTCCACGTCGACTGCACCCTGACGCCTACTGGGGTGGGGAGGAATCAAGACCTGACGTCTCATAGCCACGAGTATCGTCACTGAGCACCTCGGCCACGGCACCACGCATGCGACTGACGAGCCCGTCACCATTCATCTGTTGGAGAACCGCGAAGTGTAGGGCGTGCAAAACGATGGAATGGCTCAGTCTGCTGAGGAAAGGGTCAACATCGTGGGAGCGAGCCACGGGACCGGTTATTAGGGCAATATCGCTGAGGGTGACCAGAGGTGAGCGCGAGAAACTCGTCACGGCAATGATCGTGGCGCCGCCTTCTTGGGCTGCCGAGCAGGCCGCGAGGGTGTGCCGGTTAGCTCCGGAGTAGCTCACAGCAACGCACACATCACCGACTCCGAGCAAGCGAGCAGCAAACTGCTGAGCGAGGACATCGACTGGCGCTTCGACCGGGCGCCCCGAGGTGAGAAATCGCAGTGCCGCATCCTGAATCGGCGGTGACGAGAACCCGGTACCCACCATCACGATTCGTGCGCCGGTTGAGAGAGCATGCACCGCACGATCGAAGCGATCATGGTCGACCTTGTCGCGGCTGACGCGAATAGCGTCTTCCGCTCCGGCAAAGACGTCGTCCAGCACATGTTGCCCGGCAGGCTCCTCCTGCGGTGAGCGAGCCAGCTCCAGCCGCAGATCCTGGAATCCCCGAAAACCCGCATTTTGGCAGGCTCGGATCACCGTTGCGGGCGAGGTGTGGGCTGCCGCGGCCAAATCAACGGTCGAGTACTCCATCACCGAAGCCGGTTGAGTCACGATGACTTGCAGCACGCGCTGCTCGCTCGGTCCAAGCGCCGGCAGGGCAGTTCTTAACCGGGCCATCACGCCCGCCGCACTCCGTGCGCTTTGCGGGTTGGTCGCTGTTTCACCCATGTTGCCTCCATGCTCGTCCATTGGCGCAGAGCCTACAAGATGCGGGTATCCGCAGAGTGACCAGAACTATCCCCGCCGGCAGTCCCGCAGGAGAATGACGTGCGCCAGAGCTAGGAGTCCGATCACCACGATGCTGCGATACCTGCGATTCGGACTGTTGCGCCCTGCTCGGGCTCAAAACTGCCCGCCGTTGACGGCACCTTTCCACAAGGTAGGCGAGCTGTGGGCGCTCGGCGTCTCCACCATTCTCACGGCCTTCTTCGGCGGCATCGCTGGCTGCTCTTGACCCTATCGAGACCGCATATCGCGCCCACCACGCAACCGTCACCACCCAAGGTCTTGACGCACGCAGTACCGGTTTTCACGAGCGCCTTACGGGCCAGTTCGGCGCTTAGCTAGAACCGCAGCTCCGAGCATCGAGCACCGAGCATCAGCCCCGCCAGCCTAGAGTGACGCAAAGTACGCCCGCATCGGCTCAAAGTAGCTGTCTTCCCAGCCGCCCTCTTCGTAATGCCGCTGCCCGGCCGGGACAAAGCTGTGCGCGATCGTCACACGTGTGCCCCCGTCAACGGCCTCGAGCAGCACATCGATCTCGGAGTCGAGGTCGTCGTCGGAGAAGTCCGTCGTGCGCCAACTCTGTCTAATACGGTGCCCCGGGTCGAGGGCTACTGTGTGCCCGGTTATGTACCCGTCGCAGGCGTCGTAGCGGCCGCCGACGCTGGCGTCGATGTTGGCATCCGCTCCGGTCATGGCCGTGTGGCCGGCGCTGCTGATCCAGGTCTCATAAACCAACTCCGCACGTGCTGCCACGACGGTGGTCACTTGGAAGTCGTAGGTCACGGGGTTCCTCTCGTCTGGAACGGTGCGGAAGCAGGTCACCGCCTCCTGTTGACTGGATCATACGCGCGCATCCGTTCGCCCCGGCCACTAGGTTTAACCCGGGGGATAGGGGAACGATGATGTTGGATGCACCACGCATGGGGGCGCAAGTCGCTGCGCAATCGGTGATCGAGGAACTCTTTCGCCATCAGGCCGTCACGCCCGACCGCACGGCATTCGCCCGACTCTTCGGCTACTCGCCGCTCGGTCCGGACAGCGCCAGCTGGTACGTGGGGGCCAAAGGTGAGATCGAGGTCGGTCGACTTCTCGCGATGCTCCCACCGGAGTGGACGGTCTTCCATGCTCTCCCCATCGGCACCAAGGGCTCCGACATTGACCACCTCGTGATCGGCCCCGGCGGCATCGTCACGATCAACACCAAGAACCACTCGGGTAAGCGCATCTGGGTGGGCGAGCGAATCGTGATGGTCTCGGGCCAGAAGCAGCCCTACATTCGCAACGCAGAATATGAAGCCGATCGCGTCACCTCACTGCTTCGACAGCGGATGCCGCAGCTCCCGGCCGTTAACCCGGCGATCGCCTTGGTCAGCCCCAAGTCCGTTACCGTCAAGCAGCATCCCGTGAGGGTGAAGGTTCTTGTCGCCACGGGCTTGCGGCGGTGGCTCGTCAAACTCCCCGTGGTATTGAATCCGACCGAGCTGGTTGAGCTTGCCGCAATCATCGACGATCCGAGCACCTGGCCGCCGCCACCCGTGCCGCCAACCGAGAACCTCATGGGTCGTTTTGCGACTCTCGACCGGCAGGTGCGCTCTGCGCGTGTTCGACGCACCGGGTGGAAAGTGGCAGCCTTCGTGGGGATCCTGGGCGGGTTCGTTCTGGTGGGTCCGCAAGTATCAGCTGCGCTGCTCGACATGATGACGTCTGGACTTCGGTGACGGCGATCGACCTCCACGACCTCCTCGGTGTCGCATCGTCCGGAGACCCTGGTGAGCTAAAACGCGCCTATCGCCGCAAGCAGCGCACCAGTCATCCCGACACCGGCGGCTCAGCGGAACTCTTTCGTGTGGTGCAGAAGGCGTGGGTGGCAGTGGGCACCTGGAGCGGTTCTGACCTCCGGGCGTGCTCGACTAGACATGCCACAGGACCTTGCAGACCGACGATCACGACGCCGAAGTCACCACGGGATCGTCCAGGCTGGGACGTCTGGTCAACGGCCATGCCAGGAATTGTGCGTATCCCTCGTCACTAGTTCAAGGCGGCTTTCACGTCGGCTAGACCCCGGATGCTCGCGCCGAGAAATAATCGTACAGACTGGACTCAATTGGGCTCGCGAGATCAAGCCTCATGGAGACAACGTCGAGCTTTTTCTCCGTGCTTCCGGGGGACCCTGCCATCTTGGTTTCGCGTGCATCCTGCGATTTCGCTTGACCGAGGTAGTAGAAGCCGGTTCCTTCTGCGTCGTCCTTCTTGGCGAACACGTGGAGCGGCAGGCTATTCTCTACGATCGCTTTGACCTCGAGGCTTGCGAGTGTCCGCCTGCTCCGTGTGAACCAGGTCAAGGTTGACGGGTTGAGAAACTCGTCTTCATATTTAGTGCTCTCGGACACATCTGAACCCTTGTGGTACGTCACAAAAATAGGGCAACTGTTCGAAAAGTAATCGACCTTGTATCCGTACATTGTGCTTTGCTCGTTCGACTTCCAGTTGAGCAAACGGCAAACGTCTTTGCGCGAGTAACGTTGGCCCACCTCAAGCTTTCCGGCCCAGTTGTATCGGTGCCTGGCAACATAGAGCCCTGTGTCAATGACGTCACGCACATGCTCTTGGAACCGCGAGCCAGTCTTCCATGCTGTCGCGAATTTCTCACCGAGCTCATATACCCCGTCTTGAAGTGAGATGATCGGCGTCGATCCATATTTTGCGGCCTCTGCATCCGTGAAGAAGGTCAGGCTCAGAATGCCGATCACGGAAGCAAGCGTCTCCGGGTCATGAGCTACGCCGTTATCCGAAAACGTATCGCTGGCGTTCCTCTCCGTTACGGGGCCTCTGCCCGACAGAAGTGCGTCTAGAAGCAGAAGCTCATGGGGTCGCTTGCCGTTGAGCAGTTCTTCGGAGAGAAACGAGAGCACGGAATCCTCGTAAGCCCCGGCAGGCAGTTCAAGTGCTCCTACCTTCTCAAGGAATCTCCAGTAATTTCTGTGCTTGGTGGCGATGACTGTTGGATCGACCAGATCGAAGCGGGCGAAGTCGATGAGTCGCGGAGCGTGACCCAGCCTGTTCTTGAGCTCGAGGAAGGCTTTCTTCAAGTTCGTCATGCTGTCAAGCTTCGTAGTCGCCAAGGAAGCGAAGATTCGCTCCCTCGAAATCGCGTCAAAGTTCACGCTCGACAACCCCGCGATTGCTCCAGCTTCCTGCGCATCAATGATCTTTTTCCGGATCGAATCCTTGTTGAGCGTGCTGTCACCGAAAAGCGCGATAGGGATTAGATAGTTGTTGTCGTAGTTCCCGATGAAGTCGATCACCACGAGGTGATCTTTACCCGCCGCCTTGCGAAGCCCGCGTCCTAGCTGCTGCGTGAACACGATGCTCGAGAGCGTCTGCCGGAGCATGATTACCTGATTAACCGAGGGGATGTCGATGCCCTCGTTGAAGATATCGACGGTGGCTAGATAATCAAGGTCGCCGCGCTCCAGCATCTGCACGGCTGACTCGCGTTCCTCGACCGAGTCTTCCCCGCTGAGCGCTTGAGTTCGGAGCCGCTTGCCATGAACAGTGCGGCTATTGAGAATCTCCGCGAGTTCAGCAGCCTCAGCGTTACGACTGCAGAAGATCAACCCTCGGACCGGTACGCCCGCATGACCATACTTTTCGATCGTCGATACAAGATGATCGACGCGCTCGGAGGCAACAAGCCGGCTGAGATCTGAGAGCTGGTCAATGACCTCACCGTCATTCTTGGTGAAATCTGTCACACCGTAGTAGTGAAACGGCGCCAGCATGTCTGCCTCGAGTGCCTTCTGCAGACGGATTTCGTAGGGAACGTTGTAGCCAAACAGCTCGAACACGTTGAAGTCGTCTGTGCGCTCTGGAGTCGCTGTCATTCCAAGCAAGAATGCCGGCTTGAGATAGTCGATCACCCTGCGGTAGCTTGCAGCACCCGCTCGGTGCACTTCGTCGATCAGCACATAGTCAAAAGCATCGGTCTCAATCGCCGCAAGATTCTCCGGTCGCGACAGTGATTGAATCGAGGCGAAAACGTAGCGACGATCAAGCTCTTTCTTTGCTCCCACGAACTTGCCGAAATCACTCTCCGGCGCGTTGAGCACGCGTTTGAACTCAGCGATCGCCCGGTCGAGGATTTGCTCACGATGCACAACAAACAACATCCGCTTCGGTGCATACGCCCGCACGTCGAGTGCGGAAAGAATGGTCTTTCCTGTACCTGTGGCGGAAATGACCACCGCGCGGGTTTCCCCGGATTCCCTTAATGCGGCGATCTCACCGAGTGCTTCGATCTGCACAACGTTTGGAAGTATCAACCCGGAAGGTGGTAGATCGACCATCGACAGAGTCGGTTTGGAATCGGGTGAACTCTGCCGGGGCTGAACTGACCACGTCAGCTCATATTCATCGATCCATGCCCGGGTGAGGGGAACTGATGCGTCAATATGCGCCTGCGCAGCGAGGTTTAACTGCTGCACGATGTCACCATCGGGAAGTGCTGAAAAACGCAGATTCCATTCATGGTTTCGCAGCAGGGCGCGTTCTGTCAGATTGGAGCTGCCAACGATGGCGGTTGTGCTCTCCACCTGCTCGAAGATGTACCCCTTCGCATGAAACCCAACATCGGAATCCGGATGAACATAGACATCGATGTCATCGAGGTTGAGGAGTTCGCGAAACGCCGCCGGCGAGTTAAATCCCAGGTATGTGGAGGTGATGATCGTGCCGGAGCCTCGAAAATCGAGGAACGCCTGCTTGAGCATGGCGACTGCGCTCGGTGTGATGAACGCGACCGAGAAGACGAAGCGACGCGAGCGTTTCAGCTCCTCTCTAATGGCACGGAGCATAGTGTTGCCGTCAGTATTTGAGACGAGCGTCGGGTGAAAGACCTGGTCGGCTTTGACGTGTGAGTCGAGAAACCCGAAGTTGTTGTCGAGAGTGAGCTGACGGCTCGTCGAGCTCATGCCTCAAAGTCCTTCATTACCCGCTTTACCGCGGGAATATCAGCAGGAGCCCAGTCGAGTTGGTCGAGGTCTGCGGAGTGCACCCAACGAATTTCTGAGTGCTCTGTCAGTCGGGGTTCTGCTCCGACGAGCGAGCAGTAGTAGGTCGTCAGGATGACGATACCGAATTCATACTCGTGCTCTGTCGTCTCGACATGAGCGCCGATCTCTGCCGAGCAAAGGAGCTCTTCTTCGAGCTCGCGGAGCAGCGCCTGTTCCGGTGACTCGTCGGCCTCAATTTTCCCACCGGGGAACTCCCACATTCCGGGTAGGGACATCGTCGAGCTGCGCCGAGCTGCGAGAACTGTCTGACCTCTGGTGAGCACTGCGCCGACGACGTTGATTCTCTTCTTCACTGGTGTTCTCCGTAGTTTTACCGTCGATGCGTAAAGCCAGCTTAGCTAGGACCGCTTACACGGTTTTCGATTCGCCTGCCCGAACCGTGGCTGTGGCTTATCGATCCTGGGGTGAAGCAAACGGGGAGAATTTCTCGGCTGCGGACGGTTCCCGCGGTGCAAGACGGTGCTGCCCTTGGAAGTGTGAAGTCCAAAGGGCGAGACCGTAGTGCCGCGCAATTGAGCACAGCAGGGGCATGCGCCATATACAGCAGGCAATCGCACTTGCTACCAGAACACCTTGGCGGTGAAGATTTTAGGGTTCAGACCGGCCGGGGAGCGCGGACGCGCGGCTGTTTGGGGCGCGCGACCTTTCCGCCGAGGCGCTGCTCGGGGCGGGCCGGCGCGATGATCACGGGAATGCGACCCTCGGCGTCGGGGGCATCCGTCTCGCCGAGCACCTGACAGCGTTCCCGGCCGAACTGCGTCCAGAGCGCGGCCGTCCAGGCGCAAAGGGCGGCGTCGAGCAGATCCTCGCGGTGTTTGTACGCGGCAATATTGAGCGGGGAGGGTTCATCGACGAGTGCGGCAGTGAGCGGGTGGGAGCGCAGGTCGAGGGCCGGGCGCGCGTCGGTGAGGCGCAGCATCCGCTGGAGAAGTTCGTCGCACTCGGCGATGCGAAAGGCGCGTCGCTCCGCCGGGGTGGGGAGGGACGCGTTGAATCGCTTGTAGCGGGGTCGCTCAATTTCGTAGCCGAAAACGGATGCCCCCACCAGCGTTGTGTAGGGGTAGCACTCGAAGAACTCCACCCGGTGGGGGAGCGGGGCGGCGCTGCCGTGCGTGTAGAAGAACCCCGCTGCTTCGAGTCGTCGGCGCAGGGTGACACCGCCGAGAATGGGGCGGCTGAGATTGGAGGGGTTGGCAGCGACCCGCCATTGGCTGTAGCGCTGGGCGACTTCGCGTTCACATTCGCGGATGCCGGTGGGATTTTCGATCACGAGGGGCCCGTCGATCGCGATCACGTCGCCGGGGGTGGCGCGGGCGAGAATCCAGTCGGTGACCGCATCGATGCCTCGGGCCCAGCCCGCATCGAGAACAGTGCCGTCGTCGTCGAGGTGCACGAGGCCGGTTTCGTTGGCCGGCTTGAGGGCGGTTCCTTCGCCCCACGCGAGGTCGACGCCGATGTAGGTCATCTGCCCACGCTAGCCGCACTCGGTGTGGGTGCTGCACCCCGGGCGGGAATCATTCCCACCCCCGCAGACGTTGCCTTCTGTATGAAGGCAATTGTGTACAACCAGACCGGTGCTCCCTCCGTGCTTCAGTATGTGGATCGGCCGGTGCTTGAACCCGCCGCGGGCGAGGTGCGCGTGCGCATTGTGGTGAGCGGGGTGAACCCCACCGACTGGAAGTCGCGGCACGGCGACACCGCGGGCGAAGCGCTGGCGTTTGATGAGGTTGTGCCCGGCCAGGACGGTGCCGGCATCGTGGATGCGATTGGCGACGGCGTACAGAACGTGGCCGTGGGTGACCGCGTGTGGCTCGCGGTTGCCGCGTATCAGCTGGCGCACGGCGGTTCTGCGCAGGAGTACTCCGTGCTGCCCGCCGACCACGTGTTTACTCTGCCCGCCGAGGCCAGCTTTGACCAGGGTGCGAGCCTCGGAGTGCCCGCCATTACGGCGTACCGCGCCCTGACCGTGGCCGAAGACGGACCGAGCGCCCTGCATCCGGGGGCGCTCGCCGGCAAGACCGTGCTCGTGGCCGGCGGTGCCGGTGCCGTGGGACACGCGGCCATTCAGCTCGCGCGGTGGGCCGGGGCATCCGTTATCACTACCGTGAGCTCACCGGCGAAGGCCGCGCTCGCTACGGCGGCCGGCGCGCAGCACGCGTTCACATACACCGACTCCGACATTGTGGGTCAGATTCGACAGATTGCGCCCAACGGTGTGGATCTCATTGTGGAGGTGGCTCCCGCCCAGAACTCCGCGCTCGATCTCGCCGTCATTCGCAATCGCGGGTCAATTGCGGTGTACGCCAACAACGGTGGCGACCAGATGACGCTCGACGTGCGCAAGCACTTCAGCCTCAATGTGCGCTACCAGTTCCTGTTGCTTTACACGATGGGCGCCGACGTCATTCGGGCCGCGGCTGAGGCCATCAACATCGCACTCGCCGACGGTGCGCTCGCCGTGGGCGAAGAAGCTGGGCTGCCCCTGCACCGCTTCGACCTCGCTCACACAGCGGATGCCCATGCCGCCGTGGAGAGCGAAGTGGTGGGCAAGGTTCTGATCGACGTGTCGGCGGCGTAAGCGTCATAGCCGCGCCCTCTTGCTAGGCGTATAGCCCGACGATACGCTTATGCTGTGACATTCCGTCCTCCTGGCGACCGCATGTGCTGCACGGGGAAGACGAATCAGATCGCAAGGACTGAGCGAGTATGACCGGAATGCATAACCCTCCGCACCCAGGCCTGGTCCTCGAGGATTATCTCGGGGACGTCAGCCTTGCTGAGGCCGCGCGACGCCTTGGCGTGACTCGGGCGACGCTGTCTCGCATCCGCCATGGACATTCTGCCGTGACCGCGGACATGGCAGTGCGCCTGAGTTTGCTTCTTGGTACGAGCGCCGAACTCTGGCTGGGCATGCAGACAGCGCACGACCTGTGGAACGAGAAGCAGAAGCCGCGGCCGGAGGTGCTCCCGCTCGCAGGTTAGCGTTCGGGGCCTTCATGTCGGTGGCATGCTGCATGATGTCTTTGGGGGCATTGCCTGCGACGAGTTACGGGCTTGGAACTGCTCTGATCATTGCCGAGTCAAGGGGAGGTGAGTAACGTGTCCGCTCAGGGCCAGACCACGTCGGCCTTCAGCGTGTTCAGCCATCTGAACGCGCAGAACAGCGACGTCTATCGCCGAGTGCTCGGTGCATTCGTGACAGCCAAGGAGCGCTTCCAGGTGCACCTGCGTCCAGACGACGTAGTCAACCAGCTTCAGCGAGACGCCGCAGCGCACGCCGCTGATCCAAGTGAAGCGCTGACACTCGAAGCCGTTACCGCGGCCCTCGACTCTTTGGCTGACTGGGGAAATTTAGTGGCGTCCCCGGACACTGGTCGAGTCGTGCATGTCGAGGACTTCTATCGCAAGCGCCACCTCTACCAACTCAGCCAGGCCGGCGAGGCCGCCGAGCGCGCTCTGGAACGATTCGAGGAGACCCTCGGGCGGCGGGGAGCCCTGCAGAGCGTCGCCCTGGAGGACATCGCGGTGACGCTGCGCCAGTTCGTGACCCTGATCGGGGCAGAGGCACTCGACCTGGGAATGCTGCAGCAGACCCTGGCCGCGCTCACCATGCGGTTCACCGAACTTGCCGACAACGCGAGCGCTTTCATGGCGTCGCTGCAACGCACCATCGACCTGACCGAGACCGACGAGGACGCCTTCGTTGCCTACAAATCGCGCTTGGTCGACTACCTCGAGCGATTCATCCGGGACCTCACGGTGCGCGGTCCACAAATCGCAAAACAACTGAATGGGGCTGACAATGAGCACGTGGATCGTGCTCTCCGGGCCTTGGCTGACCGGGACGCGACGGCCGAAGCCCCCGACCCCGACGATCCGAACTCGCTGATCGAAGCAGCCCGCCACTACGCGTTCTGGACCAATCGCTGGGAAGGCCTGCGGTCATGGTTTCTCTCGGGCAACGGCCGCGATAGTCAGGCGAAGCTGCTGCGGATGGCGGCCCTCGCCGCTATCCCCGCGCTCCTCGACGCCGTGCGAGCGGTCAATGCCCGGCGCTCCGGGCGCTCAGACCGGTCCACCGACTACCTGCGGCTTGCGCAGTGGTTTCAGGAGGCACCCACAGACGACCACCGACACCGGCTGGCCCGGGCAGCTTTCGGGCTCTACTCCGCGCGGCACCTGACCGTCGATTCCGAAACCTGGCAGCACTGGAGCGACAACTCCGCGCTCGTCGGCGCTCCCTGGGCGGATGCCCCGCCGATCGAAATTTCGCCGCAACTGCGCAAGACCGGCAGCTATGAACGGAAGGGACGCCCGAACCAGGTCGTCGACCGTTCGGCTGCGCGGGCCCTGATCGCGCTCCAGGTTCGGCAGCAGGCCGAACAGATCGAGGCCGCTCGGCGGCGGCTCGCGACCCACGGCACGGTGGAGCTGAGCGCGCTCGCCGGATTGGACAGCACGGCGTTCGGACTCTTCCTCTCCCTGCTGGGCGACGCGCTCGTGGCTCGGCCGCCGGATAGTGGGCCGATTCACACCGCCTCGAGTGACGGCACCATGCGCATCGAACTGACAGCGCTGCCGGATGCCGGTTTCGTCGCACTCGAGACCGAGCGCGGCACTCTGTGGGGGCCGGACCACCTGGTGCGCATCACCGACCTTATGGCGGACGATGTCCAGGTGACATCCGATGTCGATCCGAAGAGCGCTGAGCCTGCCCGAGGTGCGCACGCCACAGCAGTGTTGTCGGAGCTGTCGTGAGCGTTTCGGCCGTCGACGACCGGCAAAGGGCGGCACGCCTCCTGTTGCGCCATCCGCTCATCAGGTCCGCCGACGAGGAACGGTATCGCTTGGTGCGCCGGCATGCCGGCGACCTCACGGAATGGTTCGAGATCAACACCGGCTGGGCGCTGCATGTCGACAGCGAGGTGGTGCGGCTGGAACGCGAGCCGGCATCGATGGAGGACGCGACGCATCCGTTCACCGCCCACCGCGGAAGCACGCCATTCTCACGTCGTCGGTACGTGCTGCTCATGCTCAGCCTGTCCGTGCTCGAACGCAGTGACACCCAGATAGCGCTTGGCCGCCTCGCGGAACAGGTGATGGTGATTGCAACCGCTCCTGAACTCGTGGCCGCTGGCTTCACGTTTGACCTAAGAACCCGGGAGGAGCGCAGCGACCTTGTCTCCGCTGTGCAGCTGCTCCTGGAGTGGGGCGTTCTGGCCCGGGTCGCCGGCGACGAAGAGGAATTCGTGCGTAATGTCGGGGATGCGCTCTATGACGTGTCCAGGCGAGTGCTGTCGCAGCTGCTGGTCAGCAGGCGGGGCCCGTCGACCATCGCCGCAACGACATTCAACGAACGCACCGCGGGCATGCGCGATCGGGGAACGGCTCCGACCGCCGAGCTGCGCAACCTGCGCCTGCGACACACCCTGACCCGCCGCCTGCTCGACGATCCCGTTCTGTACCTCGACGAGCTCACCGAGGATGAGACGGCCTATCTGCGCAGCCAACGTGCGTTGATCTGCCGCCGCATCACCGAATGCACGGGCCTGGTCGCCGAGATCCGTCAGGAGGGGATCGCCATGGTCGACTTCGATGACGATTTCAGTGACGTACGGATGCCGGAGAAAGGCACCGAAGGCCACGTCACCCTGTTGCTGGCCGAGTTCCTGGCGCAATCGGGGGAACCGGAGTTCCTTTTCGTAACGCTCGTGGTGCATGTTCGTTCCATTGCCCCCGACTACGTCAAGTACTGGCGGAAGGGTGCGGCGGAAGCTGCGCCCGAACTGGTCGAGACGGCCCTCGGTCGGCTCATGGCTCTTCGCCTCGTGGCACGTGACGGTGACGTCATCCGCGTGCTCCCCGCCCTCGCCCGCTTTACCCTTGCTGCACCAACGATAATTGGAGCCCGTAAGCAGTGACCCTCGACATCGCAACACCCCTCAGCGTCGGTGACGGCGGCCCAGAGCGCACAACCACGTTGCTGCCGATTCCGACCAGTGCCCGGTGGCAGCCGCAGCGACTCGGTCTGGTCGACCTGTTCTACTACGACAACGAGGAGTTCCCGTTCGTCGACGGCCGGTTGCTCCTCCGCGGTAACAATGGCGCCGGCAAATCCAAAGTGCTCGCCCTGACCCTGCCGTTCCTGCTTGACGGCGACCTTTCGCCGCAACGGGTGGAACCCGACGGCGACCGGCAGAAACGCATGGAGTGGAACCTGCTGCTCGGCGACGAGCATCCAAACAGCGAACGCCTCGGCTACAGCTGGCTGGAATTCGGCCGCATCGACGCTGCCGGCGAGCCGCACTTTGTGACCATCGGCGCCGGTCTCAAGGCTGCGCGGGGTCGGGGCATCACCCGGCACTGGTTCTTCGTCACCGAGCAGCGAGTGGGGGAGACTCTCGACCTGATCGATGGGAGTCGACTCGCTCTCGGTCGGGACCGCCTCGCCCTGGCGTTAGACGACACTGGGCGTGTGTACGACACCAAGGCGGAGTATAGGCACGCGGTAGACACAAAGCTGTTCGGCCTCGGCGAACGGCGCTATGGGGAGCTGATTGAACTGCTACTCCAGATTCGGGCACCCCAGCTGTCAAAGAAACCGAGCGAAGCCGCGCTGTCTGAGGCCTTGACGCGCGCGCTGACTCCGGTGAGCGACGACGTCATCAAATCGGTCGCCGACGGATTACGGTCGCTCGATGAAGAACGTGACGAGGTGCAACGCCTCGCGGCGGCCCAAAAAGCCGTGCAGGGTTTCTTGCAGCACTACCGCGGCTATGCGCAGGTGATGCTCAAACGGCAGGCTGCCGGTCCGCGCCGCGAACAGTCCGAGCACGACAAGTACGGACGCGCCATTCTCGAGGTGACCGCAGAGTTGGACCGGCTGCGGGAATCATTGGCCGACGTCGCCCTGACCAGTGCCGAGCTCCTCACCGAACGTGGCATGTTGGCCGCCGAGCAGGAGGCGCTGCGCGACAGCGAGCACGCCCAGAGTGAAGTGCTCCTCGAGCGGGCGGATGCTGCGGCATCGACCGCCGGGGAACGGGCCGAGTCGGCAGGGAAGGGCTATCAGAACGCGAGAGCGGCACTCGGCACATCCGAGATCGAGGCCGCCGAGGATCGCCTGGCGGTCTCATCAGCCGAGGACCGGCTGCGTAAGGCAGAAGCAGCGGCG